>DASVUD010000014.1:0-55277 GCA_036387235.1 Pyrinomonadaceae bacterium | reverse complement strand
GAATCGGCATCCACCGATTCGCGCCGCGACCTTTTACTCATCTCTCGTTTCTCCGAACCGTCGCTTCCGGCCGTCTCTGAAAATTGATTTACTCTCCAGCCTCCGAGAACGCTTTCGACTGCGGGCTTTTGACCTTCCCCGCCGTCTGCCCTAAGATTCAGACGCGCGAAATTGTCTTTGCGCATCCGTCGTACACGTCACAGCCCGCGCCCGCTAATTGAGGCGGGTTGTTATCTTGAAAGGATTCATAAACGCCGTGCGTTTTTCTCAAGCCACACGTCTCGCCTGTGCCTGCGCGCTCGTGTTCTCGTCACTCGCCCCGGTGAGAGCGTCGAACTTTGATGACACGGCGCGCGCCGCCTTCGTGCGCCTGCCTCTCTCCGACGAACGAGCGGAAGCGCGTGCCGGCTTCGCGCCGGAAATCGAAAGCGAAACGGCGACGCAGACAACTGCGCAGACGACGAAGAAACGCCCGAACCTTTTCGTCCGCATCATCACCGCCCCGTTTCGCGGTCTCGCCAAACTGTTCGGCGGCGGCGACAGGAACGACAAGACGGCGCGCGCGAAAGGGACGCAAAAGAAAGAGACCGCACAAACCACGGCCGCCATTCAACCCGCGCCCGCGACTCAATCCACAGCCGCGAATCAGCCTTCGCCCGCGACCGTTGCCGTTGCTCCCGCGCGCCCGGAAGCGACGCGCAACGAAACGACGCAAGTTCCCGCCGCGACCACCACAGCAGCGGCAACGTCGCGGCCCACAGTAGCCATGCCGCAGCCTACGGCGGCAACGTCACAGCCCGAAGTGATGGCCGAGTCGGCCGCGCGCACGGTGCAAGCGGGCGAGCGCGCCTTGAGCGTGCCGCCGACCTTCGCGGCCAAGACGCCGACGGCCACCACGCCGCCGCCCGTTGTGCCTGAGCCGCCCTTGGCCGACAAGGCCGAAATTTACGACTACGAGCCGCGCCCCTTCACCCCTTACATCGAAGGCGTCGCGGGCGATCCGCTCTCACAGGGGCGCGCGCTCCTTGCGAACGGCTACACGAACGAAGCCGTCGCGCAGTTGTCCATCGCCGCCGTCACCGGCCCCGATCTGGTCGAAGCGAACAACCTGCTCGGCCTCGCCTATGACCGGCGCGGCCAGCACAAACAGGCGCAGGATTATTACGAACGCGCGCTCTCCGTCGCGCCGCGCAACGCGCAAGTCTTGAACAACCTCGGCCACTCGCTCTACTTGGACGACCGTTACAAAGACTCGCTCGCACGTCTCAAAGACGCCGCGCGGCTCGCGCCCGCCGACACGCGCGTCGCCAACAATCTCGCACTCGTCTACGGCCGTCTCGGCAAATACGAGGACGCCTTCAAACAATTCACGCGCGCGGGCGGCGAGTTCTACGGCCACACCAGCACGGCCGCCCTGCTCGCCACGGCCAAGCGCGACCGCGACGCCATCAAGCACTACGAGGCCGCGCGCAAACTCAACCCGGCCGCGACCGACGTGCTCCGCCAACTGATCACGCTCTACGTCCGCACAGGCCAACGCGACAAGGCCGAAGCCGCCCAGCGCGCGCTCGAACTGACGACCGAGAAGAGTTCGGCCATCAGTTAACGAAACGCGAAGCAAGCAGCAAGTTAAAAACAGCGAAGCGGCGGTCAATAGCCTTGACTTGAAAGTTAAGGGCTATTGACCGCCGCTTCGCTGGCTTCAGCGTGCGTTCTTTTAACGGGCGCGTTTCAACTGCGGCGCGTCAAATTGTAATCGCGCAGGCGACGATAAAGGGTGGATGGAGAGATGCCGAGGATTTCGGCCGTCTTGCCGCGATGCCAGTTGGTCTGCTCCAAAGCGGAGACGATCTGTTGCCGCTCGACTTCTCTGAGCGGCGGTTGCACGACGGTTGCGCCCGCGCCTTCCGGGGCATTCGTGTTCGTCGCCGCTGCTGCCGCGCCCGCGTAGACGGGCGCGAACGCGTTCGTCGCCGGGTTGACGATTTCGGGCGGCAACTCGTTCGTCGTGATGCGCCCGTCGTTGGCGAGCAGGACGGCGCGCTCCAGACAGTTGCGCAACTGGCGGACGTTCCCCGGCCACGGATAAGCCGAGAGCGCCGACATGGCTTCCGGCGTGATCTCCGGCGGGTTCAGTCCGCCGAGTTGGCGTATGAGATGGCGCGCGAGCGGCTCGATGTCTTCGGCGCGTTCGCGCAAGGGTGCGAGATTGATCTGGAAGCCGTTGATGCGATAGAGCAGGTCGGCGCGAAACGTGCCGTCGGAGACGGCCTGCGTCATGTCGCGGTTGGTCGCCGCGATGATGCGCACGTTGACTTGAACTTTGCGCACCGCGCCCACGCGATAGAAAGTCTGCGTCTCGATGGCGCGCAACAGTTTCGACTGCAAAGGCGCGGGCAGTTCCGTCACTTCGTCCAGAAAGAGCGTGCCGTTGTCGGCCAGTTCAAACAGACCGAGCTTGCGCCCCTTCGCGCCGGAGAACGCGCCCGCTTCATACCCGAAGAGTTCCGATTCAAGCAGCGACTCTTGAAACGCGGCGCAGTTGAGATCGATGAACGAGGCGTCCTTGCGCTGCGAGAGACGATGAATGGCGTGCGCGATCAATTCCTTGCCCGTGCCCGATTCGCCTGTGATCAAAACTGACGCGTCCGACGGCGCGACGCGCTCGACCAGACGCAACGCCTCGCGCATCGCGTCGGAGACGTGGACGATCTCGGGCATGCCGGTCTGTCGCGCCAGTTGCGCGCGCAGGCGTTGGTTGTCCACGCGGAGCCGTCGCTTCTCGGCCGCGCGTTTGACGAGCGTGTCGAGTTCGTTGATGTGGTAGGGCTTGGAGAGGTAGTCGTAAGCGCCGAGCTTCATCGCTTCGATGGCCGTCTCGACGGTGGCGTGGCCGGTCAGCATGATCACTTCGGGCGGGTTCGGCCGCTGGTGGACGCGGCGCAAAAGTTCGAGACCGTCCATGCGCGGCATGTTGATGTCGCACAAGAGCACATCGACGTTGCTCTCTTCCAAGAGACGCAAGGCGGCCTCGCCGTCGGGCGCGACGCGCACTTCGTGCCCCTGCCTTTGAAGCTCCTTTTGCAACACCAGCCGGAGGTTCGCTTCGTCCTCGGCCACCAGAATTCTGCTCGGCTGCTCGTTACTCAACTCACTCGGCCTCCGTCCAAACGCTCCTCGCTCAGCGAGGGCAAGAGGAGCGTGAAAGTCGTTCCGCGCCCGACCACCGAATCCACCGCGACGCGCCCCCCGTGCTCCGTCACAATACCATAACAGACAGCCAGCCCAAGACCCGTTCCGCGTCCCACTTCTTTCGTCGTGAAGAAGGGATCGAAGATGCGCGCCAGATTCTCTTGCGGAATCCCGACGCCCGTATCGCAGACCTCGACGCGCACGCCCGCGCCCTCGTTTCGCGCGCGCAACAGAAGCGTCCCGCCCTGCGGCATCGCGTCAATCGCGTTCTCCGCAAGGATGATGACGGCTTGCTGTAACTGTCCCGCGTCGCCCGCGACGGCCGCCACACTTTCGGGCGCATCGACTTCGATCTCGACGTTGCGGCTGCGCTTTTGATGACGCAGCAGACGCGCCGCCGCTTCGAGCACTTCGCCGAGCGCGACCGGCGCGTGCTGCCCCGCGCGGTTGCGACTGAAATCCAAGAGGCCGTTCGTGATCGTCTTACAACGAAAAGCCTCGCTGCGAATGAGCGACAAATATTCGCGCAGGTCTTCGACCTCGGTTGACTGTCCGAACGCGCCTTCGGCCACGCGCGTCTCCAGAGCCTCGGCGCAGGCGGCGATGGTGGCGAGCGGGTTGTTGATCTCGTGGACGACGCCCGCGGCCAGACGACCGACGGCCGCGAGCTTTTCCGTGCGCGCCACGGCGCGGTTGGCTTCCACGCGTGCCGTGATGTCTTCGCCGACCGTGATGACGTGCGAGACTTCGTCGCCTTCGACGCGCATCGGCACTTTGCTGACGAGCCAGTGCTTCGCCGTCCCGTCCGCCGCGACCGATTCCTGCTCGATGCGTTCGATGCGGCCTGTCTCGAAGGCGCGCCGAAATTCGCGCTCCAAGATTTCGCGTCGCTGGCGCGTCAACACGTCGAAGATGTTGCGCCCCAGAGCCTCGCCGCGCGGGATGCCCTGCCCGCCGAGTTCGCGGTTGCGATTCCAGGCGACGATGCGATGATTGCGATCCACGGCGTAGAGCGAGACGGGCAGCGTGTCGATGATGGCTTCGGTGAAACGTCTCTGCGCCTCCGCTTCGGCCGTGCGGCGTTCGACCTCTTTGGCGAGGCTGGCCGAAGAAGCGCGCGCCGCTTCATACAGCGAAGAGATGCGCGCGGCGAGCGCGGCCTGTTGCGCGGCCGCGTCGATCAGGCGACTTTCGGTTTCGCCGCAGTCGCCGGGGCGGTCGAAGGCCGCGACGAGCGCGCCGAGCGCACGCCCCTCGAAACGCAAAGGCGCGACGTATTCGACGCGGTGACCGTCGTCGCGCAGGAAAAACGCGGCGCGGTCTTCGACCCTGATAGAGGTTGCCGGATCGGTGGCGAGCCAGCGCTTGAGTTTCGCCCGGTCGATCAACTGGCCGCCCTCCGCGCTGCCCTCGCGGTCGAACACGCAGACGGCCGAAGCCTCCGCCTCCGTCTGCTCGACGCTTGCATCAAGCGCGGCGTCGTTGTCGCTGCCGGGCTTCCAAGGTTCTAAGAGCGCGGCGCAGAGCGCGGCGTTAGCGGCTTCGTAAGTTGCTCCGGCCACGCGCCGGACGACTTGCAAGGGTTCGAGCGCGACGAGCAGGCCGCGCCCGAGGTCGGCCAAAAAAGCGAGTTCGCGGTTGCTGCCGACGAGGGCACGCTCGCGTTGCGCCGCCTCGATCTGCGTGCCGACGCGCGACAACAGTTCGCGGCGCGTCGCCGGTTTGACGATGAAGTCGTCCGCCCCGGCGGCGAAGGCGGCAACCTTGCGTTCCTCGTCGTCGTGCGCCGAGATGACGATGATGGGCAGACGCCGCGTCGCCTCTTGCGCGCGCAGCAGGCGACACAGTGCCAGACCATCGACGCCGGGCAGTTCGATGTCGAGCAGGATCAGATCGCACGGCTCGCGATGGAGCATGCGTAGGGCGGTCGGCGCGTCCGCCGCGACTTTGACTACGTGCTGCGCGCTCTCGAAGGTGTGTTGCAGAGAAGCGCGCGCCCGTTCGTCGTCGTCAACGATGAGCAGGGTGAAATTTTTCGCAGCTTGGATGGAAGAAACCGGCATGCTTTCGTTAGAGATGCGCCGTGGCCTCTCGACTGTCTCCCGGCGAACGATTGATGGATCGTATAAAGCAGTCCCGCCCGCGGGGAGGCGTGCACGGGAACTAAAGACCCACGACGAAACAGATCGAACCGGCGACCCCACGGGACGCCCATTCTCTGGCCTCCCCAACGATTGAAAGCGATACGAGGCGGGAATGTCAAGATAGCTGTCAGCGATTAGCTGTTAGCTATCAGCTAAAAGCAAGACCGGAGCATAACTATCGGCCGTGGGCGAGCAATCATAAGCGGGCAGGCGCGAAGCGTAATTGCCTCGCGCCCGAACGGCCATGCCTTGCTCTTAGTTTTGGTCTTAAGCTAACAGCTAACAGCTAATCGCTAACAGCTAATCGCTAACAGCTAATTAATCGCCGTGGTGGCGAGTTCGTCGGCCGTCGGGTCGATGACGGAGAGATGTGTGGCGGCGCTGCGATGAGCGCGGCGTTGTTTGTGGTCTGATTTGGCGGAGTACATGGCCTGATCGGCGGCGATGAGCAGTTGATTGAGCGTCTCGCCGTCCACGCCGAAACGCGCCGCTCCGACGCTGATGCCGACGCGCGCCCGTTTGTCGGGCGGGACGCGTAGGGAAAGCCCTTCGATGGCGCGTTCGATGCGTCCGCGCAGGTCGTCCACTTGCGCGCGCGGCAAATCTTGCACGAGCGCGACGAATTCGTCGCCCGCGTAGCGCGCGAGAAAATCGTATTCGCGCAGTTGCGCGCTGAGCACGCGCGCCACCTCGCGCAGCATTTGGTCGCCGATGTTGTGGCCGTAGGTGTCGTTGACCGATTTGAACTCGTCGAGGTCGAGCATGACGACTTGAAAGGACGTGCCGTTGCGCCGCGCGCGAGATTCCTCTTCGCCGAAGCGCAGTTGGAGGGCACGCGCGTTCGGCAGATTCGTGAGCGGGTCGGTCAAGGCGTTCGATTCGGCCTCGGCGTGTTGGAGCGAATTGGAGAAAGCATCGGAGGCGAGGCGCGCGACGGTGTCGAGCAGGTGCAGGTGGTCGTCCGTGTAGTGGTCGGCCTTCAGCGAATAGACCGCGAGCACGCCGATCAGGCGTTCGTCTTTGACGAGCGGCAACGCGATCATGGAGCGATAACGTTCGCCTTCGGGTAAGGCCAGCGCGGTGAAATCGAGCATCGGGTCGAAGCCCATGGCCGCGCGTCGGTTGGCGATGACGAACCCGACCACGCCCTCGCCCGGAGCGACGCAGTGGCCGCGCAACAGCTCCGCGTTCAGGCCGCTGACGTGCGCCACGGTCGCGTAGTTTTTCAACTCGTCGAAGAGATAGACGGCGCAAGTGTCGAACGGAACCATGTGGCCGACTTTGTTGACGAGAATCTGGCTGCGGTCTTCGATCTCAAGCGACGCGCCGAAGGTGCTCGCGATTTCGTAGAGCGCATACACCTCGCGGTGCGCGCTCTTGATCTGTTCGAGATAGGCGGGCACGACGAAGCGCTTCCGGTTGAAGGCTGGCTGCGCGACCGCGGCCGTCGGGGAAGTGATCGCGGCCGGACTCACGCCGCTCGCTTCGACGAGGGCGCGCGGCTCTGCTTCGCGGCTGGTGAAACCGTGCTGGTCTAAACCGAGTTCGGCGATCTCGCGCTCGAACTCCGGCAGGTGTTTGAGAAACAGTTCGACCACTTTCGGATCGAAGTGCGTGCCCGCGCCGCGCAACAGCATCGCGCTCGCTTCTTCGCACGTCATGCCGCGACGGTAGGGGCGGTCTTCGCGCACCGAGTCGAAGCAATCGACCACGGCGAAGATGCGCGCCGTCCACGGTATCTCTTCGCCGCGCAAGCCGTCCGGATAGCCGAGTCCGTCCCAACGTTCGTGATGCGAGCGCACGATGGGGATGATCGGGTACGGGTAATCGATGCGTTCGAGGATGCTCGCGCCGACGACGGTGTGAACCTTCATCCGCTCAAACTCGGCGGTCGTCAGTTTGCCCGGCTTGTTGAGGATGTGATCGGGCACGGCGAGCTTGCCGATGTCGTGCAGGATCGCGCCCGCGCGCAACGCCTCGATCTCGCTCTGCGTGAGGTTGAGTATCTGGCCGAGCCGCGCGGAATAGTGCTGCACGCGGCGGACGTGGCAATGCGTCGTCTGGTCTTTGGCGTCGATGGCCGTGGCGAGTGCTTCGACCGTGGCGAGGTGGAGGCGCGCGAGTTCGGCCGTCTCGCGCGCGTTCTCGTTCATGCGCTCGAAGTAGAGTTTATAGGTCGCATAGGTCGCGCCGATGACGGGCACGCTCAGGAGCACGTAGAGCAGTCCGAAGTTCTGCATCGCTAGATAGAGCAGCGCCGTGACGATGGCCGAGGCGAAGAACGTGCAGGAAGTCCAGAGGTAGCCGTCGCGCCAGAACTTCCAGATCGAGCTGTGCCCTTTCAAAGCGTGGAGCGTGGCGATGAGCATGCCGTTGAAGAAGTATTGCAGGAGCGCCATCACGACGAGCGGCACGAGCAATTGCTCGAAGGTCAGGCGCGACATGCCGACGGGCTGGCGCGCTACGCCTGCGTAAGAACCGAGCAGGAAGTAAAAGGCCGTGGCCGAGACGAGCACGGTTAGAGCCATCGTGGCGGGCGCGGCCGTCCAACTCGTCGCGCGGCGCGAAGTGCGTAGCGAGCTGATGAGCGCGCCGGTCGCGCCGAGCACGAGCGCGGCCGGCACGTCGAGCAAGATCGCGCCGAGGAAGATGAAAGCGTCGCTGGCCGTGATGTTGGCCGACGTGTTGGGGATGCGGATGGGGAGAGAGCTTGAGATGACGACGAAACTGGCGAGCGCGAGAAACTGCAACCCTTGCGCCGGGGTGAACGATAGACACTGCGACAAGCCCCACGCGACGATGAGCGTCCCGGCCGAGACGAGCGCGACCCAATAGATTTTAGCCGCGCGGTTGTAACCCGCCATGTCGATCATTTTCAACTCGTCCTCCGCCCGCGAAGTTTCAGCCGAACGCTCGCGCTTGAAGTTTCGGCCAGCGTTGCTCGCGCAAGTTTTTGTTAAAGCCCGCTCGCGTTAAGTGTCGTTAAAAACTGCTCGTAGAATCTGAGCGACCGCTTCTCGTCTCGCGTCGCCTTGCTTGCGGCTCGCAACGCTTCTCGCCGTTCGCCGAGCGCGCCGCGCCCGCGCCGCGCTATTCTCACGCCGCATGTAAAAGCCCGCCGCCGGAGACGACTCGCGGGAGCAAATCGTCCGTCGTCTCCGAGTGGCGGCGCGGGCAAGCGGCGAGTGCGTGGCACTCACTCGCCGTGGCAGGGGCGAGAAGGTTCGTTCTTCTCTCGTCGCGGCGGCGCGCATGCTCCTCGAAACTTCTTCGACTAACAACTCCCGTCGAAACTGCTTCGACGAAAAGCCGCGCGTGCCGCCGCGTCCGGTTATCAAAATTGGTGCGGCCGTTTCGGACTCCGTGCGGTGAGTCCGTGAAGCACGTGGAGCGCTTCCAGCCGCACACACCTGCTAAACAAGCCGCGTGCCGCACACGCCCGCGCCACGCGCAACCCACAAACCACGCCAAAGCGCGCCCTTCAACAACTCAACAAACAACAGCCGGCCGCGCCCCGCGCCCCGCCCTCGTCAACCTGACGCGTCATGCTGACTCCGCCCGCGCGCCCTGACCGAACACGCGCCTCAAGCGAGACCAAAACCACACCAAACTCGAAACGCACCCGCCGGCAGTTCCACTCACTTCCAGTTTTTTCCCACACCCACGCGCCGCCCGCGCGTTGACAATGCTCGCTTCGCTAGCGCACTCTCGAAAAACAATGACGAGTGACAAGTGATGCGCGGACGAGCCGGAACAACTTTCCGGTTTTCAACTCGTCACTCGTCACTGGTCACTGAATCTTATGTCCGTCGGTTATCTCGAATTGCTGCGCGGAAATCGCGGCTTCCGGCAACTGTGGCTCGGTCAGGTGGTGAGCCAACTCGGCGATTGGTTCGACACCATCGCCGTGATGACGCTCGTGCTGAACTTGACGGGTTCGGGGCGCGACGTGGGGCTCATCATGGTGGCGCGTTTTCTGCCGAGCGTCGTCGTCGGGCCGCTCTCCGGCGTCGTCGCGGATCGCTTCGACCGGCGCACGATCATGATCGCTTCGGACGTGTTGCGCGCCGTGGTCGTGCTCGGTTTTCTCCTAGTGCGCCGCGCGGAGCAAATCTGGATCATCTACGCGCTGACCGTTCTGCAACTCACCTTCTCGACCTTCTTCGAACCGGCGAAGTCCGCCGCCATTCCTTCCATCGTCGCGAAGCGCGAACTCGTCGCGGCCAACGCCATCTCGTCGGTCACTTGGTCGGCCATGCTCACGCTCGGCGCGGTGGCGGGCGGCTTCGTCACGGGTTGGTTCGGCACTGACGCCGCCTTCGTCGTCGACTCGGCCACCTATCTCGTCTCGGCCGCGCTCGTCTGGAGCGTGCGCTTTCCGCGCCGCCCGCCGCGCGCGAAGACGCGGCTCACACTGGGTAAGGCGCTCGGCATCACGGACACGCTCGAAGGCATTCGCTACGTCCGCAGGCGGCCGCGCGTGCTGGCGCTTCTGGCCGTGAAGCCCGCGTGGGGTTTGGGCGGCGGCATCCTCGCGCTGCTCGCCGTGTTCGGCGAGAAAGTTTTCCCCGTCGGGCGAAACGCGGCGACCGGCATCGGCGTGCTCTACGCCGCGCGCGGCATCGGCACAGCCATCGGCCCCGTCTTCGCGCGTCGCCTCTCAGGCGAATCGCGCGCGCGTATGCAGACGAGCATCGGGCTGTCGTTTCTCGTCGGCGGCGTCTTCTACGCGGCCTTCGGCGGCGCGACCAACTACGCCGTCGCGCTAGTCGTGCTGGCCGTGGCGCACATGGGCGGCAGCATCCTCTGGGTCTTCTCCACGGTGCTGTTGCAACAGACGGTCGAAGACAACTTTCGCGGGCGCGTCTTCGCCGCCGAACTCGCGCTGCTCACGCTGACGATGGCCGCCTCGAACTACTTGACGGGCGAACTGCTCGACCGCTTCAACTATCCGCCGCGCGCCGTCACCATCGGCATGGGCATACTCTTCCTCATGCCCGGCCTGCTCTGGTTCGCCACCGCGCGCTGGTGGAATCGTGAAGGCACAGGGCGAGCGGACGCGCCCGTGGTCGTCGCCGACGAACCTCCGGTCACAAACGAGACGGCGCTGCGCGATGCCGCCACCAAGATTCACCTCTCAAGCGATTAACAAGCCGCGCCCGCGCGGGCTATCATCGACGCGGCAGAGGAGGCTTTTTTCACGTATGGACTTCGGATTGAAAGGACGCGTCGCGCTGGTCGCGGCCGCAAGCAAGGGGATCGGCTACGCGTCGGCGCTGGAGCTAGCGCGCGAGGGCGCACGCGTCTTTTTGTGTTCGCGCGACGAGGAGCGCGCACGCGAGGCCGCGCGAAAGATCGCGGAAGAGACCGGAGCGGAGTGCACGGGCGTGCGCGCGGACGTGACGAACGAAGAGGACGCGCGGGCGTTCGTCCGTCTCACGCAAGAGCAGGCGGGGCGCGTCGATATTCTCGTGACGAACGCGGGCGGCCCGCCTTCGGCGACGTTCGAGAGCGCGGACTTGGAGATGTACCGGCGCGCCTTTGAACTCAACGCGCTCTCGGCCGTGCGGCTCGCGCAGTTGGTCGTGCCCGCGATGCGCGCGGCGCGTTGGGGTCGCATCGTCAACGTCACCTCGATCTCGGTCAAGCAGCCCATCGAAGGTCTGCTGTTGTCGAACACCGTGCGCGCAGGTTTGACGGGATGGGCGAAGACCGTCTCGGCGGAAGTCGCCGTGGACAATGTAACGGTCAACAACGTCGCTCCCGGTTACACCTTGACCGAGCGACAGGACGAACTCGCCGCCGCGCGTGCGGGTTCGAGCGGCAAACGGAAGGAAGAGTTGATCGGGATGTGGGCGGCGCAAGTGCCGATGCGAAGATTGGCGTCGGCCGAAGAGATCGCGGCGGCCGTGGCCTTTCTCGCCTCGGAGCGCGCGTCGTACATCACGGGCGTGACCTTGCAGGTTGACGGCGGCTATGTGCGCGGGCTGTTTTAGACAGAAGGGACACGGGGCGAGATGACGAACGAAGCGAACACGGTCGAAGCGCCGCGCGCACGCGCCGAGGTTAATGTCGCGGAACTCGACCACGCCGAGTGGGAGCGCGCGCGCCCGGTGCGTCTCGCGCGTTACTGGTCGGGCGAGGCCGCGCCGCCCGCGCGTCAAGCGGAAGCACGACTCCTATGGGACGCGGAAGGCTTGCTCGCGCGCTTCGTCTGCGAGCAGCGCGAGCCTCTGGTCGTGAGCGACCAACCGCAGCGCGAATGGAAGACCGTGGGGCTGTGGGAACGCGACGTGTGCGAGATGTTCGTCGCGCCGCGCGCGGACGACCCTTCGCGTTACTTTGAATTTGAAGTCGCGCCGACGGGCGAATGGCTCGACTTGGCCTTGCGCGTCGGCATCTTCGGGCGCGAAACCGACTGGGGCTATTATTCGGGGATGACGGCGGCCGCGCGCATCTCGGAGGATTTCGTCACGGTGGCGATGCGCGTGCCGTGGGATGCGTTCGGCGTACCGGCCGCGCCGCAAGCGGGCGCGCGCTGGCGCGTGAATCTGTTTCGCTGCGTGGGCGCGGGCGCAGCGCGCGGCTATGTCGCGTGGCAGCCGACGCGCGAGGCCGAACCTAACTTTCACGTGCCGGAGAAATTCGGCTGGCTCCACTTCACGGACTGATTCACTCAGCAGAGAACAACTCGCAAAAGCCCTCTCCAAAATTCCGCGCCAAGTTTTCTCTGGAGCATCTCTAAGCCAAACTTCGCAAGTAAGTTTCAAAGAGCGCGCGGTCTGCGTCGCTCATTTCGAGGATGCGGACGCCGATGAGGTAAGTGTTGGGTGCGCCTTCGCGTTCGAGCCGTTCGTAGCGCACGGGGGCGACGCGTATTTCGACGCGGGCAGCGGGAAGTTCGAGCAGGAGATGGAGCGTTTGGTCGGGGGCGGTCAGGTAACGGTCTTTGATGCGGATGGCGGGGACGACGAGGCCGAGGCCGCTCGCGCTCAGATCGGAGGTGTCGCCTTCGAGATAGGGAGCATGTTCGAGTTGCTCGCGGCTGAGTTTCGCATCGTAGATCGAGACGTTGAAGTGGACGCTCTCGCGGTAACGCCGCGCGTGGCGGCGATTGCCGACCACGACGCGCATACGCGCGACCAGAGAACGCATCAGTTCCGGCATAAGACTCAAGATGGGGAAAAGGGGAAGGGGGAAGGGGGAAGGGGGAAAGGTAGGAAGGGTTGAACCGCGGAACGGATTGTTCTTTACCTTTACCCTTTACCCTTGCCCCCTTTCCCTCACTTCTTGGTTTGTGGGCTGAGTGGCTTGCCGCCCGTGTCCTTTTTCTGGAGGCCGTTCTGATCCATGTAGAAGGAGAGCAGCCCCGTGCGCCCGTAGCGGGTGGGTTCGGCGCGGACGCTGTAGCTCCGGGCGTCTTTGCCGACCGTGATCTGGAAAGTGTAGCCGAGCGTCTGCGCGCTATCGAGGTCTTCGCGCAAAGCGGGCTTGCCCGCGACGAGCGCCGCCATCTCCGCGAACCGCCCGCCGTTTAGCGCGCTGTAGCCCGCCTCCGCGTTCGCGAGCTTCAACAGCAGCGCCTCCACCTCTTTGTGATGCGTCTCGATGCGCGCCTTGAGGAAAAACTCTTTGCCGTCGCGTTTGACGATAGCCAGATTCTCCGCGTCGCCGAAAATCCAAGCGCCGTCCGCCCCGCGCATCAAGGGGATGGCTTCCAACTGCGCGTTCTCGCCGCCGACGCGCGCGAAGACCGTCGCCGTGTCGCCGCTGATCTGCTCGCCGCCGTACTCGATCTTGTCCGGCACGGCCCCGGCAAGTTTCTCAAACTCCGGTTGCAACTCCGCGAACTCTTCGGCCGTCAAGCCTTCGAGCGCGGGCTTGTAGATCGAGAGCGCGAAGGCTTCGCGGAAACGTCTCTCGCGCAGCGCCTTGTAAAACTCCGCGACCGTCTGCAACGGAGTGCGCGCTTGCGGCGCTGCCGTTTGCGCGTGCACGCTTGCTGTCGCCGCCCCGCTGGTAGCAGCGCCCGCACTCAAGGCGACGAGTAACAGTGCGTGCACGAGCAACTTCAAAAAACGCGCGCGCGTGCGGCGCGAGGCTGAGACTTGCATGTCTGGTATTTCCTTCGGACGGATGAGATTTGTGCGGCGCGTTAGTTTTGACTGTGGGGCAGTCAAGGTTCTAACGCGCCGCAGATGATAAGCGAACGGGGAGACTCGTGTTGTCCGGCTGCCGCTTGACCGGCCTCTGCCTCTCTTCCTACCTCAATTGCGTCGGCGGCGGAGGCGGCGACGGCAGATTCTCGCTCGCCTTGCCCGAGAGGCCGTGGCGGCCGACGTAGTAGAGCGAGGCGACGAGCACGCCGAACATGATGATGCCAATAATCATGCTCTCGTGCAAGGCTTCGGGCAGGAAGCGACCGATGTTCAGGACGTTGCTCTCCAGAGCCTGCGGGATGGCGAGCAGCAAGCCCGCAATCGCGCCGCCCGCGATCAGACCCGAACTGTAGAGCACGCCAGGGCCGCTCTCTTCCTCAGCCAAAGAACGCTGGCCGCGCGCGACGCGTTCGACGAGCGCGCGCACCGCGCCGCCCACGAAGATCGTCGCGGACGTGGCGAACGGCAGATACATGCCGACGGCGAAAGGCAGCGCCGAGATGCCGATGATTTCAAGCAGGATCGAGATAAAAGCGCCGATCAAGATCAAAGACCACGGGAGCTTCTGCGTCAGCACGCCATCGACGAGCACGGCCATCAGTTGCGCCTTCGGCGCGTCGAACTTGGAACTGGGGCCGGTCTCCTTCTCCGCATACTTCGCCAGGCCCGCATCGTCCACGTAATAAGTCTTCGTCGTCTCGCCTTCCTTGACGGTGGCGACGCGATAGAGTTGGCCGTCAAGCCCGCGCTGCCGCGTCTTGTCGTCAATCGTCACGTTGCCGCCCGCCGTGAGCGGCGCGGTCGGCAAGCCTTCGGTCGAGATGGCCGTGCGCGCGCCGCCGACGCCGGGATTGATGCGATAGTGAATCTCGCCCGCTTGGTTGATCAAATACTGCCCGGAAGGAATCACCGTCCCGTCGGCCAGCTTCTGATCTTCGGCCAGACGATGCACGAAGAAGGGGCCGCCCGCCAGTTGTCCACCTTTAGTCCATTGGTCGTCGGACGGGTTGACCGTTGCGCGATAGCCTTCGTAATTGCGCGGCAGCAGATTCGTGTAGGAAGAATTGAGCGCCGAGAGCGTGTAGGCGATGAGGAGCGCCGAAGTGGTTGCGCCGACCATCAAGCCCCACTGCATGCGCGAGGGCGTGCCGCCGACGAGAAAGCCCGTCTTCAAATCCTGCGAAGTCGTGCCCGCGTTCGAGGCCGCGATGCAGACTATCGCGCCGACGGAAAGTGCGAGCACGCGCGAATCCGCTCCGCCCTTGCCGAGCAGGAGGAAGATCAAAGACGTGATCAAGATGGTGGCAATCGTCATCCCCGAAATCGGGTTGGACGAAGAGCCGATCTCGCCCGTGATGCGCGACGACACGGTGGCGAAGAAGAAGCCGAAGACGATGACCAGAAGCGCCGACAGCAAGTTCATCACGAGACTGCTGCCCGGCGACCCCTGAAAGATGAGCCACGCCATGATGGCGAGGAACAACACGGCGATGCCGCCGAAGACGAACGTGATCGGCATGTCGCGCTCGGTGCGCGGCACTTCCTCGTTACCCTTCGCCGACGATTTACCGCCGCCGAAGCTGCCCATCGAAGACCTGAATGCGCCGATGATGGTCGGCATCGAACGCGCGAGACTGATGATGCCGCCCGTCGCAACCGCGCCCGCCGCGATGTAACGGATGTAGAGGTCTTGCACTTGGCCGGAAGACATGGCCGCGATCAAAGGCCCGCCCGCGAGCACCGGGAACAAAGGCTCGGTGTAACCCGCGCCGAAGAACTTGACCATCGGGATCAAGACGAGCGCCGACAAAAAGCCGCCGCCGAGCATCATCGCCGCCACGCGCGGCCCGATGATAAAGCCGACGCCCAAGAGTTCCGGCGAGATGTCCGCCGCGACGGTCGCGCGCTGGTAGCCGCGCATGACGTAAGACGGCGCTTCGTTCCACAAACGCGCGCCGCTCATCAACAACTTGTAGAGCGCCGCGACGCCGAATCCGGTGAAGACGGTCTTGGCGTCCGTGCCGCCCTTTTCACCGACGACGAGCACTTCGGCGCAGGCCGTCCCTTCCGGGTAGATCAATTTCCCGTGCTCGCGCACGATGAGCGCGCGCCGGAGAGGGATCATCAACAGCACGCCGAGCCAGCCGCCTAAGAGCGCCACCCAGGTGATGCGCGGGATTTCCAGATCGTAGCCGAGGATCAAGAGCGCGGGCATCGTGAAGACGATGCCGGCGGCGATTGATTCGCCCGCCGATCCGGTCGTCTGCGAGATGTTGTTTTCGAGGATCGAAGTGCGGCCGAGCGCACGGAAAATAGAGATCGACATGACGGCAATCGGGATCGAGGCCGACACCGTCAACCCGACGCGCAGCGCCAGATAGACGCTCGACGCGCCGAAGACAATGCCCAAGATCGCCCCGACGATGACGGCGCGCGCCGTGAACTCCGGCAGGACGGTCGTGGCGGGCACGAAAGGCTTGTGCACCGCGCGGCTTTCGGCGACGGGCACGCTGACCTCATCAACGATGCTCGGCCTCGTAACGTCAATAGTTCCACTCGACATTTGCGGTCTATGACCTCCGACAGATGATTTGATTGAACGGGGAGCGTGCAGGGGTTAATTTCAACGGCTACTTTACTCCCCGACGCTTGCCGTAGCAAGTTGCTGGTTGCCCGCCAATTGTTAGTTGACGGCAACTCCCCCGCCCGTTGTCCGTCCGGCCGCGGTCAACCGCACGGCGCGTTGTGCTAAACTCGGCGGCGCAACCAATACCGACAGAAGTTTTCGCCATCACACTTCAACCGCCGGAGTTCTAAACAGACATGCGCTCTCGCCTCTACGCTCTCGCGCTCATCGTCGCCCTCCTTGCCGCGCCCCTATTTTCATCTACGACTCAGGCGCAGCGGCCGGCGCGGCGCAAGCAAGCTGAATCATCCCTGCCGCGCCCGAATGTTTTCGCACCCGATCCGAGCCTGTTTCCCGTCTCCGTGCCCGCGCCCGAAGACGTGATCGGCTTTCGCGTCGGCGACGACCGAAAACTTGCGAGTTGGGCGAGCATCGTCGAATACTTTCGCCGTCTCGACGCGGCCAGCGACCGTGTCAAGTTTGAAGAACTCGGACGCACCACGCTCGGCGCGCCCTTCGTCCTTGCAATCATCAGCGCGCCGGAAAATCTCGCGCGCCTCTCGGAGTTCAAAGAGATACAGCGCCAACTCGCAGACCCGCGCACGCTCGACCCTAGCGGCGCAAACGCCGACCGGCGCGCGCGTGAATTGATCGCACGCGGCAAAACCATCGTCCTCATCACCTGCGGCATTCATTCCACAGAGGTCGGCTCGACGCTCTCAAGCATGCTCATCGCCCACCGTCTCGCGTCGTCCGATGATGCGTCAGTGCGTCAAATTTTGCAGAACACCATCGTCTTGCTCGTCCCTTCGCTGAACCCGGACGGCGTGGACATCGTCAAAAACTGGTACGACCGCACGCTCGGCACGCCCTACGAGGGAACCAGCCCGCCCACGCTCTATCACAAATACGTCGGCCACGATAACAACCGCGATTGGTACGCCTTCACGCAAGTCGAAACCCGGCTCACCGTCGATCTCATCCACAACGCGTGGCATCCGCAGATCGTCCACGACATACACCAGCAGGGCGAATACGGCTCGCGCCTGTTCCTGCCGCCCTATATGCAGCCGGTCGAACCGAACGTGCCGCCGAAGCTCGTCGAAGGCTACACCGAACTTGGCAACTTCATGGCCGCGCGCCTGCGCGCCGCAGGCTTTCAGGGCATCACCACCAACTCCACTTACGACGCTTGGACTCCCGCGCGCGCTTACTCGCACTATCACGGCGGCGTCCGCATCCTTTCGGAAACCGCCTCGGCCAAGATCGCCACGCCCATCGAAGTGAAGTTCGATCAACTGCGTACGCGCGAAGGCTACGACCCGCAGCGCGAGTCTCCGAACTTCGCGCCCGTCTGGCGCGGCGGCCAGTGGCGTCTCTCGGACATCACGAATTACATGATGGCGGGCGCGTTCGCACTGCTCGACCACGCCGCCGAGAACCGCGAGCGTTGGCTCGCGCGCTTTTACGAAGTGGGACGTGAAGCCGTGCGCCCGCGCCGCACGGGCGAGCTTTTCGCCTACGTCATTCCGCACGCGCAACTGGCCGCGCAGACCGAGCGAGACCAGCGTTTGATCCGCATCTTGCAGCGCGGCGGCGTCGAAGTTGATTACGCGTCGGGGTTCACTCTGGGCGGAGTCAAATATCCGAGCGGCACGGCGGTCATCAAGATGGAACAGCCCTACGGCGCTTTCGCCAAAGCCCTGCTCGAAACGCAACGCTACCCAGACCTGCGCGACGAACAGGGACATCCCATCTCGCCCTACGACGTGACGGCGCACACGCTCTCGCTCTTAATGGGCGTCGAAGCCCGCGCCGTCAACGCGCCTTTCAAATACACGCGTTTGAGCGCGCGCATCTTCAAAGACGCTTCGACCACACGACCGGCGAGCAATGTGCGTCTCGCGCTCTACCGCTCGCACGTCCCTTCGATGGACGAAGGCTGGACGCGCTGGACGCTCGAACAGAACAACATCGCTTACGCGTCGCTCGAAGACGCGCAGGTGCGCGCCGGAAACTTGCGCGCGAAGTTCGACGCGATCCTCTTGCCCGACCATTCGCCGCGCGCGCTTCTCGAAGGTCATCGAACAGGTACGATGCCCGAAGAGTTAACGGGCGGCCTCGGCGCGGAAGGCGTGCGGGCGCTGCGCGAATTTGTCGAAGCGGGCGGCACGCTCATCTGTCTCAATCGCGCCTCCGACTTCGCCATCGCGCAACTCAAACTCCCTGTGCGCGACGTGACCGAAGGACTCAAAGAGACCGAGTTCTACGTGCCCGGCTCGATCTTGCGCACCGAACTCGACACGGCGCACCCCGTCGCACAGGGCATGCCGCGCGAGTCAATCGCGTGGGCGGAAGACTCGCCCGTCTTCGAGTTAACGGACGCGAAAGAGTCCGCGCGCGTGCGCGTCGTCGCGCGCTATCCCGCGACCGGCAACCCGCTCCTTTCCGGCTGGCTGCTCGGCGCGGAGCGCATCCGTGGCAAGGCCGCGCTGGTCGAAGTCTCGCAGGGGCGCGGGCGCATCTACCTCTTCGGCTTCCGCCCGCAATACCGCGCGCAATCGCTCGCCACCTACCCGCTTCTCTTCAACGCCATTCGACAGGCGACAAACTGATCCGGCGCGGACTCAAGCGGCCGAGAAAACAAGAAACCACGAATTCACGCGAAACGACACGAAACAGGAGTCAACTCTTGTTCGTGTCGTTTCGCGTGAATTCGTGGTTTCCGTCTTAACTTCCGCGAGGCGCGCTTACACGCCCGTCTATTTTTCCAGATACGACTTGGCGGCCATCTTCGCCAGCTTCCACATCTTGCCCCACTCGATGCGGCCGTCCTCCGTGTCGCGCCCCATGAACTTGTCGAGCAACAGTTTCCGAAACTGCTTGCCTTCGCGCCTGAGCATGAACTCTTTGGCGTAAGGCTTCGCCGTCTCGAAGAAACTGAAGCCGGGGTCGGTGACGAGGCCGATGCCTTCCAAAGTCATCAGCGCGCGCATGATGTAGGTGAAGTTCGACGGCAGGCGGAACGGGTATTCGTACATCACTTCGGCCAGTTCATAGGTCAACTCCTTGAAGTTGACTTCGCCGAGCCGCAGATTGAGGTAGTGTGAAAACAACCCTTCGACGACCGGGCGCACGAGTTCGGGGTCAACGCCCGGCTTCAAAAAGTTGAGGTTGATCAAATCCTGCGCGAGTCCGTGCACGTCGCGCGCGACGACGTGGAAGAAGGCGTCGATCATCTGCGATTGCAGGCGCGGCGTGATGCGTCCGGTCATGCCGAAGTCGAAGAAGGCGAGCCGCCCGTCGTCCATCACGAGCAGGTTGCCGGGGTGCGGGTCGGCGTGAAAGAAGCCGTCTTCGAGCAGTTGTTTCAAGTAGGTGCGAATCAAGAGCCGGTTGACCTTGACGGGCGAGATGCGGCGCGCGCGCAAGGCTTCGAGTTCGACGACCTTCGTGCCGCGGATGAACTCCATCGTCAAGACGCGCGCGGTTGAATGCGAGAAGTGTATACGCGGGACGTGGATGGCGCGCCACGTCTTGAAATTCTCGCGAAAGCGTTCGGCGTTTCGCGCCTCCTGCGCGTAGTCCATCTCCTCGAAGATCGTCTCTTCAAATTCTTCGAGCATCCCCGCCCAGTCCGCGTTCTCGTTGAACGAAGGATAGCGCGACATGCGCGCGACGATGCGACGCAAGACGGCGATGTCGAGGCTGACGGTCTCGGCCAAGTGCGGGCGCTGCACTTTGACGGCGACCTCTTCGCCCGTGTGCAAGCGCGCGCGATAAACCTGACCGAGCGAGGCGGCGGCCACGGGCGCGGCGTCGATCTCGGCGTAAGCCTCTTGGAGCGTGCGGCCGAGTTCCGCTTCGATGCGCGTGTAGGCTTCCGTCGTGGGAAAGGCCGGCACTTGGTCTTGCAGCAGCGATAGTTCCTTGACGTAAGCCAGAGGGAGCAGGTCGCCGCGCGTGCCGAGCGACTGGCCGATCTTGATGAAGGTGGGGCCGAGTTTGATAAGGCGCGTCTTCAACCACACGGCCTGCTGTTGCAAGCGCGCTTCTTTGCTGCTCGATGCGTCCGCGCCGCGAAAGACGACATGGCGCACCAGACGGATCGAACGATCAAGCGCGCGACTGAACAGGTCGTGCGCCTGTGCACGCAGGAGCGCCCCGCGCCCGCGCCTACGCGCCTCTTCGAGACGCCGCGCGCTCATGCGCCGGTTAAACTTCGCGCGCGCCTCGTAGTTTTCCAAAAACAGGTAGAAGCCGAGCGTGCCGAGCACGCGCGCCACTTGCAGCGTCCGCCACCACCCGCGCCAGCCACGCGCCGCTTCCGAAGCGCGCCGCTTAGCTTCGACGAAATGCGCGGCCGCATCGCGCGTGCCGTTGGCTGCGGCCTCTTGCCGCGTCGGCTTGGGCGCACGCGTGCCGCGCGTTGAAGTGACGAGGCTTGAAGAAGAAGAAGAAGCCGCGCGCCCGTTGCCGTTCGCAGCCGCGCCGTCGCGTCCGTCGTGCCCTTTGAGCGGAACTAAAGAATCCGTTTTTTTCTCAGTCGTGGCCATTTCAGTTTGATGATAAATCACACTTGTCGCAATCCTGTGACAGTCTCAATTCCATTCCTTGTACGTCAAACGACTCAGCTTAGATGCGCCATAAATTTGTTCCGCCCGCCGCGCACCTGTTCTCTTTGCGCCTTTGCGTGAGACTAATGCTGACCAAAGAATCAACTCACGCAAAGGCGCAAAGACAAACAAAGGTTGAAACTCGACTTTAGCTGTTGCCGTGAGGGGTTCAGATAATGGCGAGCGAATGGTGCACGGAGGGATGTGTGAAATAGCGTGTGGCGCGCAGGACATCGCGTTCGATCTGCGCTTTGAGGTCGGCGACGGAAGCGAACTTGCGCTCGTCGCGCAGGCGGTGGAGGAAGCGCACGCGCACCACGTCGCCGTAGAGGTCGCCGCTCCAATTCATCACGTAAGTCTCGACGGAAGACGACGCCTCGCGCGCGTCGAAAGTGGGGCGCGTGCCGACGTTCGTGACGCTGCGCCGCCAAGCGCCGTCGATGAGCGCGGCCGTCACGTAGACGCCCGCGCGCGGGATGACTCGATTTTGCGGATGCACGTTGGCCGTCGGGAAGCCGAGCGTGCGCCCGCGCGTGTCGCCCCGCACGACGCGCCCCTCGACGCCGTAAGGTCGCCCCAACATGCGCCGCGCCAAATTCACGCGCCCTGCCGCGAGCATCTCCCGAATCCGGCTCGAACTGATTCTTGCCCCGCGCAAGCGCACCTCCGCCACCTCGTCCGCGTGAAAGCCGAGACGCCCGCTCGCTGCGCGCAGCAACTCGATGTTCCCTTCGCGCCCGCGCCCGAAGGCGAAGCCGCGTCCGAGATACACCTCTCTCGCCTGCAAGCGGTCGCGCACCACATCGCGCAAAAAATCCTCGGCGCGAATCTGCGCGAACCCGGCGTCGAAACGGATGACGATTGCCTGCTCGATGCCGAGCACGCCGAAGGCTTCGATCTTCTGGTCGAAGGTCTGGAGAAGCGGCGGCGCGGATTCCGGGTGCAGCACGGCGCGCGGGTGCGGGTCGAAGGTGATCACGGTCGGCACGCAATTGATCGCACGCGCGCGCTCCACCACCGTCCGCATGATCAACTGGTGGCCGAGATGCAAACCGTCGAACACGCCGAGCGTCAGCACCGTCGGCCGCTCGATCTCCGCGTTGTCAGTTCCGTGAAAGAGTTTCATAAGACAGTGACAAGTGACGAGTGACAAGTGACGAGTTAAAGCAAAGAGAAGACAGTTAAGAGTAGCGAATGATGGGGACGAGTGACGAGTTAAGGACAAGTTTGTTGTTTTAACTTGTCACTCGTCACTTGTCACTCGTCACTGCTTTTAAGACTTGTCACTTGTCACTGCTTTTAACGCTCGTCACTGATTTCCAGCCCGTCGTAAGCGAACTCGATGCCGGGCGGGAGCAGACGCGAATCGCGCGCGTGTTTGATGTCGTGCGCGATGTGGGTCAGGTAGGCGCGGCGTGGTTTGAGTTCTTCGATGTAGGCGAGCGAGCGTTCGAGCGAAAGATGCGTCGGGTGCGCGGTCAGACGCAGGCAATCGAGGACGAGCACGTCCAGGTCGCGCAAGCCGTCGAGCGTCGCGGGCGGAATCTCGCTCAAGTCGGTGACGTAGGCGAAGTCGTTGCAGCGATAGGCGACGACGGGCAGACGGCCGTGGATGACTTCGAGCGGCGTCACGCGAAAATTCCGGCTGAGACAGAACGGCGCGCCGTCAATGACCGTGTGCGCGACGACTTGCGGCAAACCACCGCCGAAGTGCGACGGCTGGAAGATGTATTGAAAGATGCGCCGGATGTCGCGCCACGCGCGCTCGTTGGCATAGACGCCGAGCGCGCCGTGGCGAAAGTTGAGCGGGCGGATGTCGTCGAGACCGAAGATGTGGTCGGCGTGGCAGTGCGTGATGAGGACGGCGTCGAGCCGTTTCAACTTTTGGCGGAGCGCCTGCTGGCGAAAATCCGAAGAGGTGTCGATCAAGACCATCTGGCCGTCGTGTTCGACGAGGACGGAGACGCGCAAACGCCGGTCGCGCGGGTCGTCCGAAGTGCACGTTTCGCACTCGCACCCGATAGAGGGCACGCCCGTCGAAGTGCCTGTGCCAAGTAACGTAAACTTCATAAATCGTGAATCGTGAATCGTGAATCGTAAATAGAAAGACCTGATTTCTACTATTCACGATTTACGATTCACGATTTACTTTCTGCTTATCTTCCCCCCGTGATGTCGCCGCCGGTGAAGCCGCGCGGGCGCGCGGGCGGGCGCTGCGTCGAGGTGAGCGAGATGTATTGCATGCGGAGTTCGGCGAGCAGTCCTTCGAGGATTTGTCCTTCTTGGATGCCGAGACGGCCGCGCGTCTTTTGCTCAAGCGTGCCGAGCAGGTCGATGCAGTGCTTGGCGAGCGGCAGGTCGAGTTCGCCGGGGGCGAGACCGGGATGCTCCGTCATGCCCATCGCGGCGGCCGCGGGCGAGGCGATGAACATGACGAGATTGGCGAAGGGCGTCGGGTCTTCCGGCGCGCCCGGCACGGCTCCGGCGTCTGAAGCGTCGGGCGCTGTGGTCGGCGTCGCCGACGAAGGCGATGCGCTCGCGGTTTCAACGCGCGACGAAGCTTCTTCGCGGCGCGCGGCTTCGGGCGCGGGCGGCGGCGGCGCGGTCTGCGCTGCCGCCGAAGCCGCGCCGGATGCTGCGGAGGCAGCGGATGCTTCGTCGCCGGTCGCGGCGGTCGTCGTGCTGCTGCCGGTGTCGTTCGTCGTGTCGGCCTCGCGTTCGATGTCGCGGGGCGTGCCGTCCGGATTGAACAGGCGGCGGTCGGTTACTTTGAAATGTGGTTTTTCTTCGCTCATCTCTTCGCTCGCATCGAGAGCCTGCGAACGCGCGCTCTGCTGGCGCGTGCCGCACGCTGCTCCGTTTGAATTTGTGATCTTTTGCGTGGCGAGAAGATGGTAGCACCCGGCGCGACACACCCGCAAGAAAGCACCCGGCGGTGCGTCGCAGGCGGAGTCGCTGAAGTTTCTGCGAGGCCGCTTGGAACATGGAACTTTAAGTTTTAGACTTGAGTCTCAACCGCTCGACGGCAAATTTTGAAAGCCAAATTTTGAACTCCGGATAAATCTATGCCCGCAACATTCAACGATCTGGTCGCGCTGATGGCGCGCTTGCGCTCGCCCGAAGGCTGCCCCTGGGACAGAGAACAAACTTACGCCACGCTCGCGCCGATGCTGCTGGAGGAAGCCTATGAGGCTTTCGAGGCGGTCGAGGACGCGCGCGAGGGTCGCCCGCAAGAGTTGCGCGGCGAACTCGGCGACCTGCTGTTTCAGATCGTCTTCTACGCGCAGGTCGCGGCGGAGCGCGGCGAGTTTACGATTGAAGACGTGGTTGATGGGATTCACACGAAGATGGTGCGCCGCCACCCGCACGTCTTCGCGGGCGAGACGGCGGCCGACTCGGCCGAGGTCTTGCGCAACTGGGAAGCGATCAAGGCCGAAGAGAAGCGCGCGGCCGGACAGAGCGACGCGGCGGCGCAAGAGACTTCGCTGCTCGACGGCATCTCGGCCAAAGCGCCCGCGCTGATGGAAGCGCATCAACTGACGACGAAAGCCGCGCGCGTCGGTTTCGACTGGCAGAGCGTCGAGCAGATTTTCGAGAAACTTCACGAAGAGGTGGACGAACTCAAAGCCGCCATCGAAGAGAGCCGCGCGGACGACGGCGACGCATCCGGCGCGGCGGCGGACGAGACGAGACAGGCGCGCGTGCGCGAAGAGGTGGGCGACCTGCTCTTCGTCGTGACGAACATCGCGCGCCACTTGAAAGTCGAACCCGAAGCCGCTTTGAAGTTGACCAACCGTAAATTCCGGCGACGCTTCCGCCACATCGAACGCGGCCTCGAAGCGCGCGCCCAATCGCTCGACGCCGCCACGCTCGAAGAGATGGAGGCGCTCTGGCTCGAAGCGAAAAGCAGTGACAAGTAAACTGCGAGCGAATAAAATATCCGGCGCGCGCGGCAAATTCGCGTTAGAGATCGACGGCAATTCTTAATTCGCTTAAAGACAGACGGAGGCTTGTTGGTATGGCGCTCGTGCAATTCGTGAGTAACTACGAAGACCTCTCGACGGATCGTGGTTATCAATTCAAGTTTCACTGCGACAAGTGCGGGAACGGTTACTTGTCGCGGTTTCAGACCTCGACCATCGGCACGGCCGGGTCGCTCCTGCGCGCGGCGGGCGATTTGTTCGGCGGTTGGGCTAGCTCGGCCGGAAACTCAGCTTACGACATCCAGCGTTCCATCGGCGGCAAGGCGCACGACGATGCGCTCGCACGCGCGGTCGAAGAAGGCAAGCAGCATTTTCATCAATGCTCGCGCTGCGGCAAGTGGGTCTGCCCGGAAGTCTGCTGGAACGCGAGCGCCGGGCAATGTGAAGATTGCGCGCCAGACTTTCAAGAGGAACTCGCTTCATCGCAAGCGCAGGCCAAAGCCGACGCCGCGCGCGAACAACTGCACGAACGCGCGCGTCAAACCGACTACGCCTCGAAGATCGACATGAACGCCGACGCGCACGTGAAAGCGCCCGCGCGAAACGCGGTCGCCTCTGCAACGGCTGACCAGACGCCCGCTTGCGTCTCTTGCGGGGCTGAGGTGGGCAAGGCCAAGTTCTGTCCCGAATGCGGCACGCCGACGAAGCCGCCGCGCCCGACCTGTCAGGGCTGCGGCCACCAACCGGAAGCCGTCACGAAGTTCTGCCCCGAATGCGGCGCGAAGATGCCGCTCATCGGATAGAGATTGACAGTGAAGCTCGGCGGATAGACGCTCTGAAGCACGAAACAGAGAGACGCGTTTCTCACATGCAGCGAAGACGCCTTCGTCACGCGCAAACAAACGGAAGGCCGGATCAGCTTGAATTGATCCGGCCTTCCGTTTGTTAAGACACGAACGACTTTGCGCCTCGCCTGTTAGTCGTTCAGTTGGATGCTGCGCAGGATTTGGTCGAACGCGCGCTGGTAGCTTTGATAGTCCGACTGCGGCGCGACGGCGTTCATGTAGAAGATGTCGCCGTTGCGCAAGGCGGTCGTGACGACCGTGACGATCTCGTTCTGTCCCGTGACCGGCGAACGCCCCACGAGCGTCGTGGCAAGCCCTCTGCGACCTGACACGGTAGCTTGACGATAGCCGCCCTGCTGCCGCAAGTAAGGATTACCCTGCAACACTTCGCCGATGTACTGATCGGTCGCGCTGCGCAGGTTGGTCGTCTGCTCGCGGTCGATGCCGAGGATGACGCCGTGCGTCACGACGTTCTGGCCGACCGCGCCTTCGGGCGCGAGCGTGACGGAGTTTTGCCCCGCGTAATCGCGCCAGTTGTCGGGCACGCTCAAGCGAAACAGTTGATTGCTGACGGTGCGATAACGCGTCGAAGGATAAGCGACGCGGCCGCCGGTCGGATAGTTCTGCCCACCGCCCTGTGCCTGACCTTGCGCGATCTCGCTCATCGAAGGCGCGCGTCCCTGCCCGCGCAGGCGCGCCTGCACGAGTTGGAAATCGCGCGTGTTGCCAACCGGGTTACGCACCGCGCCGATCAGTTGCGCTTCCTGATTGATGCGCGCGTAACGATTTTCGGGATTCGGGTGGCTGCTCAAAAATTCCGGGCCGCCGCGCCCGCCCTGCTGTTGGATGGTCTGAAACATGCGCGCCAGATCGCGCGGGTCGTAACCGGCGCGCGCCATGATCTGCGCGCCGAGGATGTCGGCCTGCGTCTCGTACTCGCGTCCGAACTTCAAAAAGTAGACGCCGACGGCCGTCTGCGAACCCTGTCCGATGACGCTCCCCAAGCCGCCGCCGATGACCGCGCCCGCAATCGCGCCGATGCCGCCGAGGATGGAATACTTCTGCGCCTTCGTCGCTTGCGCCGTACCGTGGCGCAGGGCGACGTGGCTGATCTCGTGCGCCATCACGCCCGCCATCTCGCCCTCGCTGCGCGCCGCTTCGATCATGCCGCGATTGACGTACATCGGGCCGCCCGGCAAAGCGAAGGCGTTGATGTCGCGCGCGTTGACGACCTTGAAGCTGTAGCGAAATTCGGGATGGTTGAACTCGGACGGGATCGCGCTGACCAGACGTTGACCGACGCGCTCGACGTAGTTTTGCACTTCGTAGTCGTTCAGAATCGGCAACTGTTGTTCGGCTTCGCGCGCGGCCTGCTGTCCGGCCTGCACGTCGTCTTGAATCTTATAACCGTTCTTCGGCGCGACGATGCGCGTCCCTTGCGCGAGCGCCGTCAAAGGCATCAAGGCGACGGCGAAAACCATCAGCCACGCGAAAAAGGCGCGGGCGTGTGTGTGATTGCGTTGGTTAAAATTTTTCATGCTCTCTCCTCCGAATCGCACGCGAACCGAAACTCAAGGTCGGGCGTTCGCGTCTCAATTTTTCAGATACAAATTGACCGGGGCAAACTAGCTGCAAACTAAAAGAGCGGCGCATCTCTCCGTCTCGACAAAAAGCGAGGAGATGTGCGCCGCTTCGGCTTAACCGAAAGCATCTCCCCCGCGAAACCACTGAAACTTCTCGGACGCCGAAACCCTACGCGCGGCGTCTTTTTGTCTCTAAACGGGAGAGCGTTGATTCCTGAATCGCCGGAAACTCGGTTCGCTCGTCGCGCGCCGTGTATGATTCCGACACCACTTTGATGAACCCGACCGTCGGCCGGGTTGGCCTCTCGAAAGCATCCGTCAAACACTAACGCCTGCGCGTCCGCCGCCCGCGCGGCCTGCGAATAATCTTGCGATTTTGTTGCGTTTCCGGCTCCGCCCCGCCCCGCCCGTCGTCCGTCAAACTAACGCTCGCGCCCTGCGGCGGACGCGTTACAGAGACGGCGACAAACGGCGAAGTGATGACCTGTGTTGTAACGTCTCCGAACGCCGGACGCCGCTCTCTCGTCTTTACTGCAAGCACAGTGCCATCACGCCTGATCTCTTCGACCTCGATACTGTAACCGCCCGTCGGCCGCTGTCCCTGATAGACGACGATGCACGCGCGCGTCGCAAAGTTGATCTCAGGACGCGGCCGTCCGCCGCCGACCACAGACCACGCGCGCCGCCACTCGTTTTCGTTCGTGATCAACTCGACCGTCCGCCCGCCTTCATGCCCGCTCATCGCGCCCGTCGC
The DNA here is from genome assembly GCA_036387235.1 of Pyrinomonadaceae bacterium. Lineage (GTDB taxonomy): Bacteria > Acidobacteriota > Blastocatellia > Pyrinomonadales > Pyrinomonadaceae > JAIVJZ01. The sequence goes on along the minus strand of DASVUD010000014.1, from coordinate 27,435 downwards.
CAGGACGGAAAACTCGACGACGTTCGTGCGATCCTCAGTCTCCACACCGGCGGGCGCATCGACGTTCGACGGCGCGCCTTCAAGGTCTGCGAGCAGCGCCATGCGCAGAATCTTCACGGGCGGGCTGCCGTAAGCGAGCAGGCGGTCGTGAAACTCTCCGAGCCGGAAGGATGCGCCCGCGCGCCGCCGGTACTCTTCGCGCAACTTCAAAATCTCCATCTTCCCGAGCGTGTAGATGAGATAAGTCGGGTCGAGCGTGCCACGCCGCGCCTCGCGTTCGGCGTTCGCGCGCTCCATGTAGCCCTCACGCATGAAGAACTCGACGCCCGCTTCGTAAGTCATCCCCGCGGTGTGCATCCTCAAGCCCACGAGATAGCGACACAGGCGCGAGAGCGCCGCCTGCAACTGCGCCAGCCTGAGCTTCGGGTTGTTGCCCCCGAAGCCTTCGTCCAACATCATCTGCTCCGCGTAGTGTGCCCAACCTTCGATGAAGCTCCCCGCACCGAAGACGGCGCGCACGCGTGAAGGCGAACGCCGCGCGGCGAGCAGTTGATAGTAGTGGCCGGGATAGACTTCGTGGATCGAGACGATGGGCAGCGAGTAGCGGTTGTAGAAACTGAGATGCTCCTCTTTGCGCCGCGCGTCCCAGGCCGGGTCGGGCGGCGTCACGTAATAGTAGGCTTCGGTCGCCACGCGCTCGAACGCGCCCGGCGTGTCCATCGAAGCGAAACTGGTCGAGCGCGCGTATTCGGGCGTCTCGGCCACCTGCAAATTCTCGCTCGCGGGCGGCGTCAGAATTCCTTGCGTGCGGACGAAGGCGCGGATGCGATTGAGTTCGGCGCGCGTCTCGCCGACGAGGCCTTCGGCGCTCGGATGCTCGCGCCCCAAGGAACGAATCACGTCCGCAAGCGCGCGCCCCGGCGCGATCTCTTCGGCCACGGCGCGCATCTCGTTTTGCGTGCGACGCAACTCGCGCTCGCCCTCTCGAATCAACTGCGCGAGCGGCGTCTCGACCATCTCTTCATAGAGAAGTTTCCGGCGATAATTTTCCGCGCCGATGGCATAGTCGCCGTTCGAGCGCGGCAGCAGTTCCGCGCGCAGCCAGTCGCGAAAAGTTGTGAGCGCCGAGACGACCGCTTCGTTCGTCGTCTCAAACTCGGCGCGGCGGGCGGCGGGAAGTCGTCCGCCGCCCGCGCGCTCGAACATCTGCGGCACGATTGTCCGGAAGTAGTCGATGCTGCCGCCGACCTGCGCGATGGCCGTCTCGGTGTAGATGCGCGGCGGGTTTTGCAGATTGGCGCGGGCGTCGGCCAGCAGGCGCGCGATCTGTCGTTCGCGCGAGACGAGCGCGTCGAGACGCGCGCTGATCGGCGCGTAGTCGCGCTTCAAGATGTTGTCCACGCCGGAGGCGAGCAGTTGGTTGTAGACGTTCGGGTTGCGCTGCCACATCCGCACGTCTTCGAGTTCGAGCAACTCGGCGCGCGCGTGCGATTGCAGCACGAGATAATCGTAACGCGCTTCCGCGGAGAGCCTCCATTCCGGCACGCGCGCGAGCGTCGCGAGCGCGGCGCGCAGACGCCTCACCTCGCGCGCCACGGTGTCCACGTCGCGCGCCTCAAGCGCCGCGTCGAACTCGTGCATGCCGAGCGCCGTCGCTTCCGAAGGATAGAAAGCGAAATAGCCGCGCAGGTACTCGGCCGCCATTTGCGCCACGCGCGCATCCTGCTGCGCCGTGGACGCCGCAGCGGGCGGGCGGCGCGGGCGACGATTTCGCTGCGCCCACGCGTCCGGCGGAAACGCGAGTTGAGAGATGACGAGTGCTGCGATGGCGGCGACGACGAGCGCCAGACGCGCGCGGAGTTTAGGAAACAGAGCCAAGAGACTGCACCTCTCTGCGAGTTGAATTGAAGAGACAAATCGGAGTTCGCGTCCGTGTGGAGAGACACGCGCGAGATTATCACAAAACCGGCGCACGCTAGAGGCAAAAGAAAAGCACCTCAATCTTGCTCTTACCTTTAAGCTAACGATGAAGATAAAATTAAGTCCACAACCGCCCCGGCAGATAGGCCGAAACCTCTCCGGCCTGATTCGCTGCTTCGTCGGGGCGTCAACCAAAATAATCTCTCGAAACAAAGGAGGAAACTTGTATGAGCGCAACTGATCCCGCTTTGGAGCTTTATAAAGTGGAGTATGAGAAAGCGGTCGAACGGTATCTGGATATTTACAAATCCATCTGGACGAACTTCTCATATATGTCCATCGTCGCCGGCGGCATCCTCACTTTCGGTTCGCAGATTTTTTCGGTGAAGGAGACTTCAATCCTGCTGGCAAGTATCCCGCTCTTCTTCTGGTATTTCGCCACGTACCTCCCCTTAAATAAGTACGGCGATCAAACTGCGGAACGCCTCGTCGAGATTGAAGCCATCGTCAACTGGAAATTCCAGACACAGCTAAACCACTTCACAAAATTCGGGCTGCGCACGGAAAGCAAGTGGGGCAAAACGCCGTCGGTGCGCTTCGTGCTGCTGATTTTTTTCTTTTTGCTACTGGTGACGTGCGGGATGCTTGGCTACCGAGTCTTCAATGAGTCAGGGAAATGGCAGGAATATCGGAGATTCGGTATTGCCGCGATTGCGGCGGGCAGCCTGATCAGTATCGGGTTGATCAGAGGCGCGGCTCAGGTCTTCGGTTCAAAGAAGACGGAATCTCAAGTCCTTTTACTGGATTCGACCAAATCCGAGACGTTCCAGATTATGAATGTCGAGGGGCTTGAGGAACTTTTCAAGACTAAGGAGACTAAGGAGAAGGTCGTCAACAAAATGATCTTCGTCGCAGGGACGCCGGCCACCAGCGCAACCACAACTCCGAGTAAGCCCGGCACACCCGCAAATATCAAAGTTGAGAACATCGACTGGAAGACGATGTTGAGCCTTATCGATCAGCCGGCCGCGCCCGGCACTCAACCGGCGATCTTGATATATCAAGTTGAACCTATAGAGGCCACAGACACCAGCAAGGGGAAGCGCGCAAAGCTAACTGTCTTATCGGCCCGGGAGTTGAAATCAATTCACGAAAGCGTGCTCGGCTAGACCAACCCGTGCCGTCTACTTGCGCGGCTCGATGCGTTCGTAGAGCCAGGTGGTGGCTTCGTCGAGGGGCGTAATGTGGTGCGTCTCGCCTTTCCAGACGCGGACGATGGAGACGATGAGGAAGATGGTGGCCGCGAGCGAGAAGAAGAAGCGGCCGACGCCGACGCCGGAGAGGTCGCCGAGGAATCTCAATAGCAGAGAGATGACGATGATGGCGAGGTGCAGCGCCAGCCCCTGCGCGGCGTGGAAGCGGACGCGCGATTCCGTGCGCGGCACGATGAACAGTTCGAGCGCGGCGGCGACGATGCCGATGTAAAAAGGCACGTAGGGCAAGACGAGCGCGAAGTTTTCCGGCAGGCCGATGCCTGCGACCGTGCGCGAAGTGGGCGCGCCCGGCCTGTGTCCCGGCGCATAGGGCGCGCCCGCCAGCGGCACGGTATGGTGGCCTAAGTTCGCGGGCGGAGGCTGCTGGTAAAACGGCTGCTGATAAGGTGGCTGCCGGTAAGCCGGTTGTTGATACGGTGGCTGTTGATATGTGTGCGATGGTGGTGGCGGAGCCGTCTGCGTCGGGGGCACGAAGATGGACGGGTAGGACTCGGTGAACTGGCCGTCGATGCGTCGCGTGGGCGCTTCGCCGTCAGGATTCAGGCGCGCGTCTTCGTTGGAAGTGCGCGTTGTTTCGCGCGCGCCGCCGCGACTGATCTCCTCCGTCTGGCGGACGAAATCAGGATCGAGCGGGTCTGTATCGTACTTGCTTCGCTTCTCCGACATAGCTTCTATTACGAATCGCGCGGGCGACGGGTTCGACGCAAATTCAACTCTCGACGACGGCGTATTCTACCCTCTTCCAAAGTTTTTCGCTCCTAAAAATACGGAACGCGTGGAGGTTCACAGTGGCTTCGTCCGCGCCGTCAGTGCCCTCTTCGAGTCCGATGATGAAGTAAACGGCCGAAGGATGATAGGCCAGGCGCACGTCGGTCTCGGAAGGCACGGGCGCGTGCTCGCGCGGGTGCGAGTGGTAGATGCCGAGCAGGTGCTCGCCGCGCGCGCGCATCGTGCGTTGCGCCTCGCACAAGCCTTGCGGGTCGCCGTCGTAGGCCGTGAGCGGATCGGGCGCGACGTTGTGCAGGCGATAGACGCTCGCCCCGATGCCTTCCGCGTCGCCGCCGACGAGCCCGCAACATTCGGCCGGGCGTGCCGCGCGCGCGTGTTCGAGCATCTCCTCGATTTGCGCGCGACGAATCGAGACGACGCCGCGCTCCGCTTCTCCCTGTCCGCTGCTTCGCAAAATTTTACTTCGACGTGCGCGCGCCCGCCGCGCCCGCCCGCGTCAACTCGTCTTTGACGACCACGCCGCCTTTCATCACGAAGCGCACGCGCTCAAGTTCCGTCGCATCTTTCAAGGGATCGCCGGAGACCGCGATCAAGTCCGCGAACTTGCCCGACTCGATGCTGCCGAACTGCGCGCGCTCGCCCGCGAACAACTCGGCATTGTTGATCGTCGCGGCGCGTATGATCTCAAGCGGCGACATGCCGGATTCGGCGTAGGCGCGAAACATGAGCTTGCTGGTCTCGCCGCGCGTCTGCCCCGGCTCGGCGTAGTAGGCATCCGAACCGGCCGAGATGCGGACGCCCATCTTGATGGCGCGCGCCAGACGCGCGCGGCTCGCCGCCGTGAACCCTTTGATATTTCTGAGCGCGGCCTCGCGCTGTTCGGGCGTCAGCGTGCCGGGCGGCAGATAAAAGTCCGGTGGGAAATCCGTGGGGACGAGGAAGATTTTCTTGGCGGCCATCAAGGCGAGCGCGTCGTCCGGAATGGTATAGGCGTGTTCGATGGAATCGACGCCCGCCTCGGCCGCGATACGCGTGGCTGCGTCGCCGATGGCGTGCGCCGCGACTTTGCGGTTGACGCGATGCGCCTCTTCCACGATCACCTTCATCTCTTCGAGCGACAAGACGCGCGGCCCCGTGTTGACGATCACTTTGATCAAATCCGCGCCGTCGTAAAACGCCTGCCGCACCGCGCGCCGCGCCTCTTCCACGCCGCTCACGACCGCATACTCCTGCTCCAATATCTTCTGCGTCTCCGCCGAGACGTTGCCGAACTGCCCGCCCGCCGCCGACAGCGCGCGCGTCGAAGCAAAGAGGCGCGGCCCTGTAACCCAACCTGCGCGGATCGCATCGCGCAGCGCCACGTCGCCGTTCCAGCCTGAGTTGCCGAGGTCGCGCACGGCCGTGAAGCCCGCTTCCAGCATCTCGCGCGCCTGCCCCGCGCCGAGCAGCGCGCGCCGCGTCGTGCCGAGCTGCGTCACGGTCAAAATCATGTTCGGGTCGTCGCCGCCGATGCGCTTGTCGTAGTTCTGCAACAGGTGCGTGTGGCTGTCGGACAGACCGGGCAAAAGCATCGCGCCGCCGAGGTCTAACACCTCCGCGCCCGCCGGGATGCGCAAGTTGCTTCCGGCCGTTTGGAAGCGCCCGTTTTCGATGAGCACGACGGCGTTCGTGACGATTTGACCGCTCCGCACGTCGAGCATCCGCGCCGCGCGCACGGCGATGCGCTTCGGCGCGGGCGGCGTCTGCGGCGGCGGCGGCGTCTGCGCCGCAGCGACGGCAAGCAGCACGAGTGCCGCGAGCAGCGCGAGCGCCGGACGGCACGGCATGCGCGTTCGTGTGACGATCCGTTTCAAGTGCATTCGAGAGTTTGCTTCTCCTTCGCGTCTAAAGTTGCGCTCAAGGCTCGTCGATGCGGATGTGCAAATCCTTGAGCATGTGCGGGTCAACTTCGCCGGGCGCGTCGATCATCAAGTCCGCGGCTGAGGCCGTCTTCGGGAAGGCCATCACGTCGCGGATGTTCTCCGTGTTGGCTAAGACCATCATCGTGCGTTCGATGCCGGAGGCGATGCCGCCGTGCGGCGGCGTGCCGAACTCAAGCGCGTCGAGGAAGAAGCCGAAACGCTCGCGCGCCGTCTCTTCCGTCATGCCGAGCGCCTTGAAGATGAGCCGCTGCACGTCGCGCCGGTGAATACGAATCGAACCGCCCGCCACCTCCACGCCGTTGATCACCGCGTCGTAAGCCTTCGCGCGCAAGTCTTTGAGCAGGTGCGTCTCGCCCGCTTCGACCGCGCGTTCAAGGAGTGGCAAGTCTTCGTCGAGCGCCGAGGTGAACGGATGATGCATCGCATAGTAACGCCCGTCCGACTCGTCGAACTCGAACATCGGAAACTCCGTCACCCACAGCGGCGCGTAAGTATTTTCGGGGATCAACTTTTCGCGCTTCGCCACTTCGATGCGCAACGCGCCGAGGCTCGTCGCGACCGTCTTCGCCTTGCCCGCGACGACCAGCACCGCATCGCCCCGTTCCACGCCGGCCGCCGCAGCCATCCGTTTGATCGTCTCTTCGCCGAGAGCCTTGAGCAGAGACGAAGAGAGTTCGTCGCCCAACTTGATCCACGCGAGCGCCCCCGCGCCGTAGCGCTTCACGTGTTCCTGCAACTCGTCGAGCACCTTGCGCGACAGCGCCGCTCCGCCTTTGACGACGATGCCCTTCACCTCGCCACCCTCCGCGAGCGCCGCCGCGAACGGCGCAAAGGTTGTCTCCGCGAGCGCGCCGGAGAGGTCTTGGAGTTCCATGCCGAAACGCAGGTCGGGCTTGTCGCTGCCGTAGCGGCGCATCGCTTCGGCGTAAGACAGGCGCGGAAACGGCACGGTCAGTTCAACATCGAGACAAGCACGGAAAGCACGTTGGAAATAACCTTCGACGAGCGCGTAGATGCGTTCGAGCGTCGGGAAACTCATCTCCACGTCGAGCTGGGAAAACTCCGGCTGGCGGTCGGCGCGCAAGTCCTCGTCGCGAAAGCAGCGCGCGATCTGGTAGTACTTATCCAGTCCCGCGATCATGCACAGTTGCTTGAACAACTGCGGCGACTGCGGCAAGGCGTAAAACTTCCCCGGAAACGTGCGCGACGGCACGACGTAATCGCGCGCGCCTTCGGGCGTCGACTTGATCATGATCGGCGTCTCGATCTCGGTAAAACCCTGCTCGTCCATGTAGCGGTGTATCTCCGCGACGAGTCGATGACGCATCCGCAAGTTGGCCTGCAACTGCGGCCGGCGCAAATCCAGATAGCGATATTTGAGACGCAAATCTTCCGCTGCCAGTGTCTCGCCCGCCGCCACTTCGAGTTGAAACGGCGTGGTGCGCGCATCGTTCAAGATCAAAAGCTCGTGCGCCTGCACTTCCACTTCGCCCGTCGCGATCTTCGGATTGCGCTGCGATTCCGAGCGCAACACCACCTTGCCCGTAATGGCGATAACGTATTCGCCGCGCGGCTGCTTCGCCTTTGCGTGCGCGGCGGGCGCGGCTTCGGCGTCGAAGACGACTTGCGTCAGCCCATCGCGGTCGCGCAGGTCGAAAAACGTCAACGGCCCGAAATCGCGTCGCCGCGCCACCCAGCCCATCAACACCACCGTCCGCCCCTCGTCTCCAGCGCGCAACTCGCCGCACGAATGCGTCCGCTCCAAGTTTCCTAAATTGTCCAGCACAACTAATCTGTCCTTCTGCCGAGATTACCGATACCCGGCAAGATTACAACGCCATTCACTAATTCGTTACTCGTCCGAGGCTTCCACGGCCGTCTGTTCCAATCGAACCGAGAGATAGAGTTGTTTGGCTAACTCCTCGGACGTGACCGTAAATTGATCGCCCGAACTCATCACTTTGAAAGTTATCTCGTCGCGTTTTTGTTCTTCCTCTCCCTCGACCACGACCAGAGGCACGCCATAAGCGGACGCATATTTTAACTGCTTGCCCAATTTGTCGCCGGGTACGGGATAGACATCCACACGCAACGGCTCGCCGCCCGAGTTGCGCGCGAGCGCCGAGCCTTCCTCACGCAACTTGCGCGCGAGTGCCAGAGAACGCGCGACGGATTCTTCGTTCCAAACAGTCACCAACACGTCGGCCGACGTTCTCGACACCTTGACGGGAAACATCTCGCGCTCCGTCATCACGACGATGATGCGCTCCAAGCCGAGCGAGAATCCGCACGCCGGGATGTCGCGCCCCGAAAACATTCCCACGAGATTATCGTAACGACCGCCCCCGCCGAGACTGCCCGCGAGGTCGGGCACGCTGATCTCCATGATCGCGCCCGTGTAATAAGAGAGCCCGCGCGCCAGACTCGGATCGATCTTGATGCGCGCGCCCGCGCCCGACGCCGTGGCAAACTGCAAAATCTGCCGCAACTCGTCCACGCCCCGCGCGCCCCTTTCGTGTGCGCCGAGAAACTCGACGAGGCGGCCGAGCATCGCCGCGTTGTAAGCCTCGCGCTCCGTCCCCGCAGCGCCCACGTCAATCGCATCCGCAGCCTTTTCAATTCCCGCGACGCCCTCGAAAAAACGCAACAGCTTCACGCCCGCCTCGCCCCCGACGCCGCGCTCTACAAACTCACGCGCCACGCCCTCCGCGCCGATCTTGTCCAACTTGTCGAGCGCCGTGAGCGCGTCCGCCTGCTTGTCCGCCGCCACGCCTGCCTGCTCCAGCACGCCCGCGAGCACCTGCCTGTGATTCAGACGAATCGTGAAATTCGCAAAGCCGAGTTGAGTCAAGGCATCCGTCGCCGCCGCGCACAGTTCGGCCTCCACGATCATCGAGCGTGAGCCGATGGCGTCAACGTCGCATTGATAAAACTCTCGGAAGCGCCCGCGCGCCGGGCGATCCGCGCGCCACACGGGCTGCATCTGGTAACGCTTGAAAAACTTCGGCAAACGCTCGCCGTATTCGGCGACAACGCGCGCCAGCGGCACGGTCAAATCGTAACGCAAAGCGAGGTCGGCCGCGCCCGTCTGTTCGTGCTCGCCGCGCTTCAAGATTTTGAAGATGAGTTGATTGCCCTCTTCGCCGTACTTCCCCAACAACGTCTCGATGTTCTCCACCGCCGGAGTCTCCAGCGGCTCGAACCCGTAACGCTCATACACCCCGCGCACGACGCCCATCACATACTCGCGCCGTCTCACGTCCGCAGGCAAAAAATCGCGCATCCCCCGCGCCGGTTGTGTCTTACTCATAATTCAAGTGATAAGTGACGAGTGGCAAGTGACGAGTTAAAGCAACAAGAAAACAGTTAAGAGGGACGAGTGACGAGTGACAAGTTAAAGACAAGTCTTTGGTTTTAACTTGTCACTCGTCACTCGTCACTGCTTTTAAAACTTGTCACTCGTCACTTGTCACTCGTCACTTTTATATTGTTCCGTGTATTCGATGTAGTTCTTCCAGTATTGCGCGAGCCCCGCGACTTCCTCCGGCGTCAGCGCGCGCTTGACCTTCGCCGGCACACCCATGACGAGCGAGCGCGGCGGCACGCGCGTGCCCGGCGAGACGAGTGCGCCCGCCGCGACGATTGATTCCGCGCCGATCCGCACGTCGTCCATCACGATTGACCCCATCCCGATGAGACAGCCGCGTTCGATGTGGCAGCCGTGCAGCGTGACGTTGTGGCCGACCGTCACTTCGTCTTCCAGAATGGTGGCGTGCGTGCCGTTGGTGACGTGGATGACCGTGCCGTCCTGGATGTTCGTGCGGTTGCCGATGCGTATGTAGAACACGTCGCCGCGCACGACCGCATTGAACCACACCGACGACTGCTCGCCGATCCACACGTCGCCGATCACCTGCGCGCTCGCTTCGACGAACGCGCTCTCGTGAATCCGCGGATGCTTGCCGCGAAAAGGTCTAATCATGTTTCACCCCCGGAGGCGCGCGCTCGCTCAGTCAATCGCCATCTCCGACACGAGTTGCCGCCCGTCGCGCCTGACGACGAAAACGTGCATGGTCTTGCCCGTCTTCGTGTCGACGGCAACGATTGTCCGGTCGCTCGCGCGCGATTGCTCCCGCCAATTCTTCAAATCGTCGGCGCGCGCCCCGGAGCGTTTGAACGACTCCGAGAATTTTTCGATGAAGCCCTTCTGAAACTCCGAGCGATTCTCCTCGTCCGGCATCTGCCGGTAGGCCGCGCCCGCATCCGCCCCCGGCACTTTCAAGTTCTCCCAATCGAAAGACTCCGCCGCCCCCACGTCCCCCCCGAGCAACCCTTCGACCGCTTCTCGCGCAAACACCACATCATCCTTCAAGGGCTTCGCCGCGGCCGCGTTGTTGCCGCCCGCGCCGCTCCCGCCCTTCGCCGCTCCTCCCTTTGCGTCGCCCGTGTTCCCCGTCTTCGCCCCGCCGCACGCCGCACTCACACAACACACCGCCGCCAACAAAAATAGCAGAAGCCAATGCTTCATCGCCGCTCTCCTTTATCTCAAAGTCAAACGTCGAACCGCCACATCGTTCGACGACGCAAGAAGGCAAAAACGGTAGCACGAAACGCGTGGGTTCGCGCATCGAGTGAAAAACGTTTCGCGCACAAAGCGCAGAAATCCGGACAGATTCGCGCCAACGGTGGAATTTTATCGAAGGAGACGATGTGCGGCTGGAGTTGAACGCGGAGAGCATGAGTGCCTACACAAATCCCTACGGCATCAGCCAACGGCACTGTTGTTATCCTTACTCACAGGTTGTTCGGATTCCCTCCCCACGGCCGCACCGCAGACCAAACAGGCTTTCGACGGCTGAGAATTCTCATCGCTGACCAGACAGTCGTCGCACAGCACGTGACCCGCTCGACATTGAGTTAAAGCAGGAGAGTCTGAACCACAGTTACAACAATGCGACTCTTTAACGTCGAGTGATGGAGTAGAAGAATCGTCTAAATCAAGGAAGAATTCTTCCCTGTCCGTCGGCAGTTGGTCTCTGTGCTCCTCGACCCACTGCGCCGCCTCCCCGTTAAGCGGGCTTTTGATGTTGTAGCTTTGGAAAGCAAGCATCTCACACACTCTCATAATGAGATTATCGAGCGACTCAGCCGCTGTCCAATGGTCTCCGATACAAACAGCGTGCGGCGCGATATTAGGATGAAAGACGGGAGTGAGCAACCGGCAAACGGGCGCATCGCGCGGGTATCCACGCGGCAGCCTGACCTCCAACCGGTGTCGGTTGACGAATAACAACTGGTCGCCGCGCTGTTGCAAAGAGCGCACCGACAGGAAGAGACGATACAGTTCGGGCGGGTTTCCTAAGATGCCGTCGGTCTCGATTTTCGGGTGCAGGCGCACCAGCCGTCTGACGGAATTGTAATCCTCTTGGAGACGAACGAGCCGTACGGAGTTCATGGCATTCTCCCGTCGAGCGAAATGGCTTCAAGAGCGTCGAAGTTATCCGACTCCGCGGCAGCCGTTATTCCGCGTATGACATCCGAGCTGATGATGACGAATTTGGTTGTGTCGTTGACCCGGTCGAAGCCCGCGTTGAGACCTAACAAGCGCCCACGCTCATCGTAGATGCCGCTCCCAACATCATCGCGTCGCGGATTGAGGTCAACTTCGACGAGGCCATTCCATCCGCTTTTCGTTCTTAGCCCGTGCCGCTTCAAAACAATTCCCCGTTCGAGTTTCCATCCGGCGGATAAAGGATTATGAACGACTAAGACCTCCGCGCTCGGGATGACGGCTTCCGCAAGCGGGTGGAATTGGACTTGGCCGGTCGGGGCGTCCGCACTGACTTCGATGATCGCCAAGTTGAGAGGCGGCTCGGCCGCCCAGCGGAGCCGCGCTGGAAGAGAGCGACCGTCGCTGAAATTCACCCACAGGGCTTCGGCGCGCGGCAAGTTGCGCCAAGAGTCTTCGTCGGGATAAGGAACCGTCAGAATCCAGGTGCGACCCGCTTTCGTCCCGACGATGACGCCCGAACCTTTCGCGGCGCGGTAACGGTCTACGCGTGTGTCGAGCGCGCGGATGACGGTGGTGGCCGAGTGGAGTCGGCGGGGCAAAGAATCGTCGGCGGCGGGCTCGATGGGCGACAGTGCCGTCACTCTTTCGGTTTTAGTCCAGCAGAAAAACGAGGCCACAAAAACAGCGGCGGCGAGGCCGATGGCCGCCACTCCGGCGATGCGTACCAAAGCTCTCTGGTCATATCTTTTGTGTTTCGCGTAGTAAAAAGTCGCCACGCTGATCGACACGGCCAGCCCGCCCAGCACGATTGCACACGTCGCGAGATGGTTGAATCTGCTCAACAGATTTTCCGTCGAAAGCGCCGGCGGCGGCTCCTTGTAGAAGTAAACGAGCACTGCGACAACCGATGCCGTCAAGACGAGCGACAGAAAGAAAAACGCCCAGAGGTCGAGGCCGACGCGCACGGTCGGAAACCCGGCGGGCGCGCTTGCGCCTTCGGCTTCGGGATTGATAACTATCACCTGATTGCTTCTGCCCAAGCGCTCCCAGGCGTGTGCCGACTGGCAACGCTTACAGACCTGACTCGCCAGTAGCTTGACCGGCCCTTTCGTATTGCAGCGGGGGCACAGGTAAGAACTCATCTCAAAGCTCCCAATCTCACGCACCGAGATACAACAGAATGAACACCAGACTGTAGACGACGCCGATCACGGCCGCCCCGTAGCCGAGCGCGAGATAGGTTCCGACCTCGCCGACTAAGACTTTACGAAACCGGTATGCTTGAATGCCGGCAATCGTTCCTGTAATCGGAGCGGGCAAACCCAGCAGGCTGATGAGGAATAAATAGATCAACTGCTTACGTTTCTGCGTGCGCTGCTCATCCTCCAGCAACCAGATTTGATACTCCTCCGCCGTCATCGGGTCTGCCCACGGGAAGCGCGCTCCGCAACGACAGATGAGGAGACTCGAAGGGATCAGGTCGTGGCAATTCGGGCAGGCTTTATCGTCGCCCCAACCGCGGCTGACCGAGGTGGTGAGAGACGGCTTTTCCGGTATCGCCGCAGCCTTGCAGCCATACGTGGCGCAGCCCCCCAACTGCTCCCAGCAAATCTGATGATAGGGCGAGTTGCATTCCACGCAAACGAACGTCACGTCGGAATCAGGAATCAGCGTCTTGCAGATGGAGCAGCGTTTCACGTTAAATCACCTCCGGCCGAGTCGCATTTCCAAGTCGGCCGTCCCCTGTGTGTGCAGCCTTAAGAGTGCAGGTTCATGCGGATGCGAGAGCTCCAAAAATCCAGAGTATGACCCACAGAATCTGGATGCCGCTGATCACCTGCGCCGTGGTAGCCAGCCCTGCACCGCCCAGCCTCGGATCGAGAGCAATGGCGCGTTTGGCCTCGGTGGCTTTGATGAAAGCCATGACCGCGAAAATCGGGCAGCACAGAAATCCGGCGATGGCGTACCTGAGCGCCTCTTTCGCTTCCTCCGACGTTGTTTTGACGCCCGTATATTCCAAGCCCGTCGCCATTTGACTACAACGGACACAAAATCCGTCGGTGAGGTCGCCACAACTCGGGCACACGCTCTCGCCGGGCAACAACGTCCGTTGAGTAGTTCGGAGAGGTTGTGGCAGCACGTCCGGGATTTGCTGCAACGGTCGATTGACGCACAGAGGGTCGCCGTTGCATCCGTTCTCCTTATCCCAGCAGCGAGCGTGGTAAGGAGTCTCGCAGGCTTCACACACCGCCCCGTCTTCACCGAGCGCGAGCACGTCGCCGCACCACGCGCACGCCGACGACGCGTACCGTCTGTTGATCTTTAATCGCCTCACCGTTGCCGTCATACCCGCGTGCCTCCCGCCATCTGGAAACGTTGTTAAGAAAGGTGAGCGTCTACCCTCCGTTCATGAGGACAAGAATGAAAATAACGATGCCCAAAACAGGGAGAGCGAGGGCGATACAGCCTAAAACTTTTGCGGCGGTTGCCAATCCCGCGCCTTTCAAAGTTTGATCATTACTGATCTGAATCTTGGCGACCCCCGCTTTCTGGATGGCGTTCCAGCCGCAACGCAATCCAATAAAGAGGGGCAGCCATTTCGCGACCCCCGCCGATTGGAACGAGGAGTTCATAAAGACGAGATTGAGAATCGGCGGAACGAACACTCCGAAGAGACCTAGAAAGAACGCATCACGGGCTTCCCCGGAAGTCTTTCGCTCGCCCTCGTAGAGACCGCTCGGAGTGGTGAACCTTTGACAATCGGGACACCGGCTGGTTCCCACAGGAAGCGATTTCCGGCAATGCGGACAAGGCATCTCGTGCAAAGGCGACTGTTCCTCCCACACGCTTGCCGTCGGGTCTTGGCGTAGAGGAGCGTTGATGCAACTTGTCTGGCCGCACCCGTTGCGTTCGTCCCAGCAGCGCGCGTGGTGCGGAGTCTCGCAGGCTTCGCACACCACCCCGTCTTCAGCCAGTGCGAGCGCATCGCCACACCACGCGCACGCGGCCGTCGCATACCGCTTGTTGATCTTTAATCGCCTGACCATCCCCGTCATATCGCGGCCTCCTTGATCGTGGCATTCGGAAGAGGACGCGTTTTGGCGCGTTCTTCAAAGTCGAGAATGGTGTCGCCGATGATGATCTGATCGCCGGAGGCCAGACGTTGCCGGTGCGCCGGCCGACCGTTGATGCTGATGGGAGAGTCGCTGCCTACCTCAACCAGTTCGTAGCCGCTGCCGACGCGATGAAGCTCGGCGTGCTTCGGCGCGATCTTAGCGTCCTTGAACAGATAGATGGTCGCCTGCGGTGAACTGCCGATGATGGTGGGGTTGTGATAAATGATGAAGGCTTTGCCACGCAGCGGCCCCGTCCGCACGCGCACCCAGCCCGCGCGCCCCAGACGTTCGCTGAGAGCCACGAAGATGCCGACGCAGCCGCCGATAGCGCATAAGCCGGCGAGCCGCATGATGCTGCCTTCCTCGACCGAGGGGAACAGGAAGCGATTGATGGGATCGAACAACAGCCCGCCGAGCACGCCGCCGACCATTCCGCCCATGACGGAAGCGCGTCGCTGCGCCGGCGTGCTGCGCATCAGGTTCATTCCCCACCCGAGCGCCGCGCCGTAAATCGCCCACCCCAAACTCCGGATGATGATGTACCCGATGAAGAAGGAAGCCGACACGTCTTTGACGGGGACGAACCCATCACCGCTCGGCGCATCAGTCAGCACCGACAGGATCGAGAGGCCAATAATAAAGATGATCGCCACAGGGATGATCGCCAGCGACGAGAACAGCAGTGTGAAGCCCGTGCCCCTGAGCCAACGCGCGACGTTGCCGCGCAATCTGCGGCTGGCGATGCCGTCGCTGATGAAGATGAAGAGGACGGTCAGCGTAGACGCCAGAGGGAAGATCAGCCACCACGGCCCGTCCATGCCCTCCGGCGTATCCGTGACCAGCGGCTCCAGAATCAGCGACGTGGTTAAACCGCCCAGCAAACCGGCCAGCGGAGTGTAGAAAAGATTCGAGAGGAGCACGCGCCGCAGACCCGAAACCGGTTGCTCGACGATCGGCTCCGACTGACGCACCAGAGCCTTCTGGTGCGCGAGGGTCGAATCTACGTTCGCCCGGTATAACTCGTCGTGCGAGATACGAACCACTTCATCCAGACTCACGCTTATCTACCTCCTTCTTCCCGACCTCCTCCATCCGACCCCGACTCTTTCTGCTTCAGCCCGACTCATCAACTGCGCTTACTCATTGCTTAAGTGATCTACAGCTTTCCGACGACCTTGTGTGCTCCCGGGTGCGTGGTGGACGCTTGGGCGGCCAGCGTGAAGTCTTGATCGGGTGTGCCTTCGGTGTTTGCAGGTCAGCGGTTCGTGCCCGGCGGCGTGCCGGGCGCGGGCGGGGCGGCGTCCTGAGCTTTGCCGTCCTTGGCCTGTGTCGCCGGCTGCGATTCCGTTACCTGCTGTTCAAAATTCTTGAGTTGCTGCTCGTATATGGATTTGCGCTCAGGGTCTACATAGGCCGCCCGCTTCAGCATTTCGTCGACTCGCGCTTTATCCTTATCTTGCGCGGCGTCGCGCGCCAGTTCGACATAAACTCCGGCCAGTGCGGCGCGCTGATCCAGAAGTTCCTGCGCGACCGAGTCGGGCGTGCGACTGCGCCGGATGACCTGCTCGATTTGTTGGAGCATCCGGTGGGCGACGAGCCGATCCTGACGCGCGCGGCTGAGAGACTGCTGCGCTTCCGTGACCGATTGCATGGCCGATTTCACGGCCGGGTCTGCGCTGTCCAAAGGTTTGAGCGATTCGACCGCGCGGTTGAGCCGGGCGATGCCTTCGTCGAACGTTTTGGCGAATGCTTCGTCGCTCAAACTTCCGCGAATGACCGCGAGGAGGTCGCTGTCCAGTCCGGCGATGGCATTCTGTGCGCTCTGCGCGCGGGTCAACTCCTCGCCCCCCGTGCGCTGCCTGCTCCAAGTCATGCCGAGCAGGAAACCAAGCAAAGCCCCGAACAGAACTGCGCCCGTCAGCCATGTGCTGCCGAGCAGATCACCGAACGGTTGCGCCTCGGCCGGAGTGTTGGCGGCCGAGGCGGTGAGCGCGGCCGTGGCCGCACTCTGAGTCTTGGGCGGCGTTCGGCGTTTGGTACTCGGTACGTCGGGCGCGTCGCGCACGTCGTCCCAGAGGTGTTGATTAGTTCCGATCCAGTATTGCCGGACTCTCCAAGGCTTATTTTCGCGCCAAGTGAAGATGCCGTGCTCGCGTTGCACGGGGTCGTAGACGAGCGCGATCTGGAAAGCGAGATTGAAGAAGCTCTGCTGGATGAAGTGGTCGCGCTCGGAGAGGAAGATGCCGAAGTTCGGATGAGTGTGATACCAACCAATGATTCGCTTGCCCGTGTGGATGGTGTCCATCTGCTGATGGATGTGGTTCCAAGTGGCGTGCGTGATGGTCAACTCCGTGCCGCTCTCCTCCGCGTGGAGAGCTTCGATGATGGCGTCCACACGGATGTAAGGCCCGTTCTCATCACGCAACACATCGCCGACGAGAATGCCGCCCACTTCCCGCATCGTATCGGCGCTACTGCAAATGCGGTCGAACGCCTTCTCCTCGATGAAGATGCGAAATTCATGCTCGACGGGAGGGAACGGTTGCGTCGCCAGTTCCATTTGAGATAGGGCTCTATAATCCATGTGTGCTTACGCTCTCTGCGGAGGTTACAGCCGACAATTGTGCGGGGTCGAAGGTATCGGCGAGATGGCCGAGAGAAAGGCTCGCGTCGCCGTCGAACAACCACGCTTCCTGAGTTTCATGTGCTCGCCGCGCCACGATAATGTCGAACGGCGGGACGCCGATCTCCGACGGTGTGAGCGCGAGATCGACGTCTCCGTCTCGCACGACCGTACCCGTGAATTCGACGATTCTGTGTGTTCCGCAACGAGCGCACTTCGCTTCCTTTTCCGACAAAGTTCCGAGTGCGACTCCGCGCTTTTCCGTAACTTCACAGGCGGGACAAGTCAGGCCGGTGACGACATCCCGGCTTAGTTCGAGCGTCACCCCGTCGCCGAGGCTCGTCTCGGCGAGGCTGAGCAGTTCGCCCAAGGTGATGTCGCCCACGCCGCGACGGAGCGGGATGATTCGTTCAAGCCGCTCGTGGCCTAAACAACCGTCGCGTCGCTGGTAGCGCTCGCGGTTGAAATAATCGCCCCACATTCCGTTCAGGTAGATGCCTTCGCCATAGAGCGTGGGCTGCCCGTGGAGATACTTGATGGCCTCTTGCACTTCGAGCGCGGCGATGAGCGACGCGGCGACCGCGGTGGTCGGCGCATGGCCGAGCGCCACCGCATCGCGCGCCAGCAAGTTGCAGGACAGCCGCTCCCGAATCAAACGGCGATCCGTCTCGTTCATCGTGCACTCGTAGCAGGGCGTGCGTGCCGGGTCGAAGACGCGGACGATACCTGAGAGTCCTTCTATGGCGCCGTCAATCCAGACGCGCCCCGCCCGCGCGCAGGAGGAATTGACGAACACGCGCGCCAGCCGGTTATCGAGACCGCAGATGACGATGTCGGCCCACAGAAAAAGTCCCTGTCCCATTTCACTCAGGATATTCTGCGCGCGCCCGACCGCTCGCACATGCGGATTGAGCACACCGACTCGCTCGGCGGCGACCTCTGCCTTAAAAGCCCCCTCGTCAGTCTCCCTGAACAGAACCGTCCGGCTCAGATTGCTCAGTTCAATTCGATCCATGTCGTAGATCATGATGTGGCCGACCCCCGTGAGCGACAACAACTTGAGAATTTCGTTTCCCAACGCGCCCGCGCCGACGACCAACACGCGCGCGCGCGCCAAACGTTCCTGATCCCACCAGGGGATCAAACGTTGGCGGTCGTAACGGTCTTCGGGGAGCACGGTGACCGTCGCCCCCGGAGGCGGCAAGCTACTCATCCGGCATGACTCCCTGCGGTAATTTCGGGTTGGATACGCAACACGTCACCGTCGGCTACCTGTTGCTGGCTCAAGGTCTGCTCGTCGAAGAGTTGCACGCCCAAACGCCGGTGATGAAACTTGTAGCTCATAAACTCGCCCTGCGGGCTGTACTTGGGGAGCAACAGTTTTTCGACGATCACGACGAGGACGCGTTCGACCGGAACGTCCTCCGGCACTTCCACCATCACACGTTTATTACCCGTGACGTCCCAGACCTCAAGCCTTAGCATATTGATTAATTTCCTCAAGATGGGAATTTGAGAGCATGCTATACTCTCGCCCCGATGGAGTTAAGTAGCTCGTCATTCGCGGCCAAGATAAACGCACGACGCGGCCGGCCAAACCAATTCTCAGCCAACCGATTTGCTACCGACTTTTGGTCGTTTCGTGCATAAAGACACGCCTGCGAGGTCAGAATACGTAAGAGAGTGATGACGGTTGTTCCGTGTGGTTACGGCGGCGATAGCGTTCGGGCATCGCGCGTGCGAGCCCGGCGCTGCGGTAATGATTTGAGAACGTGAGAGCCGCGTTTAAGATCGTCGGGACGTGGAAGGAAGCGGTGTTTAACTCACGTGAGAATTATGAGAAGTTAAGCTCGTCCAGGTATTCGCTTTCATCAACGAGCGCAGAATTTATTATCGTAGTCGGATGTTGTCAAGGATTTTCTGTGAAAAGTTACAGCCCGCGCGCGGGCAGCGTTGAGCCTCTCCTCAGAGGACACTGCGCTTCCGCCCGGCGGCTGCCACACCAACGCTTTCCCGGCTGAAATATTTCCTCAGAGGACGCACATGAACGTTCAACTGCGGCAGCACTACCGTGTATTTGTCGCCTCTCCCGGAGACGTGCGGGAGGAGCGCGAGATCGTCCCCGCCGTCATCGAACAGGTGAACCGCACCACCGGGCAGGAACTCGGCATCCATCTCGATTCGTGGATGTGGGACATGGACGCCGCGCCGAACGCCGGTGCGCCGCAGGACGTCATCAATCCCGAACTCGATCAAGCGCACATCGTCATCGTCATCTTCTGGAATCGTTTGGGAACTCCGACGCTCAATGCCGACTCCGGCACGGTGGAAGAGTTCACGCGCGCCTTCGAGCGTTGGCAGCAAAAGGGATTGCCGCGCTTGATGGTCTACTTTTGTGAGCGCCCCGCGTTTTTGCGGACAGCACAGGAGCGCATGCAGGCGCTGCAAGTCTCCAACTTCAGGGAAAAAATCTCCGGTAAGGTGCTGGCGCAGTCTTATGAAAACACGACCGGCTTTGAACGGCGGCTGTTACAAGATTTTCCGCAAGTCTGTCGAGACATGCTCAAGGGCGCGTCTCTTCAGGAACTCGCAACAAATCCCGCGCCGGCCGAACCGAATCTCGATGCCTACGTCGAGCACGTCAAGAACGTCTGCGGTTCAATCGTCCTCACCGGCCTGCTGCGCGAGAGGGCTGCGCCGGCGGTTCCGCTCGACGAGGTTTACGTCTCTCTCACCGTGACGCGAACAGACCTCGGAAGCGAGACTGAGAATAGGGCTGCTGCCGTCGCTCCCGGCGGCGCGGTCGCGACGCTGGCCGCGTACTTGCGCCGGCACGAACAACTGCCGGAGTCCGTGCCGGGCGAGGTGCGCGAATTGATCGAGCAGGCCTTGCTCGAACTGGGCGTGCCGGAGAGCGACGCGCGCGAAGAGTATGCCGCGCCCGCTGCTTACCGCAGACTTCGTGCGAACGTCGATCAAGGCAGCTCGGTCAGGTTCTCGTCGCAGTCGGTGCGCGACACCCTGCGCACGTTCCCCATCGAAGAGGCTTTTCAGCACACCAAGTATCTGCTCGTCGAGGGCGCGCCGGGTTCGGGCAAGACGACGATTCTGATGCGCGTCGCGATGGCGTTGGCGAAAGCCCTCCGGGGCGATACGTCGAGCGCGCTGGAGATGGGATTCACGGAGCCTTACCCGGTTCCCGTCTTCGTGCCGCTTCGCCACTTCTGGACTTACTGGCGCAATCTGCCCCCGGCCGAGCGTATCTTCGTGAGCGCCTCGCTGCTCCTCAAATACCTGCACGTCGCCATCGGACAGCACACCCACGACAATGCGTGGCTGACTTCTTTCATCGAGTCGGGTCGGGTCGCGCTGCTCTTGGACGGACTCGACGAAGTGCCCGACGAAGTCGGCCGTCAACAGGCATCCGGCATTATCCGCGACTTCGTGCGCAAGTTTCCCAAGTGCCGGGTCGCTCTCACCACGCGACCCGCCGGATTGACGACGGCCATCCGCAACAACCTGCTGACACAGGGACGGCTCTCACACTGTGAAGTGCGCCCGCTCAATCAGGAACAGGTCGCCCGCTTTATCAGCGCCTGGTATCGCGCTCTGGTCACCAATCCCGTCGAGAGCGCGCGGAAGGCGCAAGAGTTGATCAAGCGCATAGACGCCACCCCGCGCGTGAGCGAACTGGCGCGCACGCCGATTCTGCTCACCGCCATTGCCGTCGTTCACCAATCGCGCGGCGACTTGCCGGAGCGCCGCGCCGATCTCTATGACCATTGCGTCAAGGCTCTGATCGGAAGGTGGGACGCGGCGAAGGATGAAGAAGGACGCCAGTTGACCGGAGAGTACGCGGAGGACACGAAGCTGAGCCTGCTGCAAGAGATCGCGTTCGTGATTCACGATCAGGGCGGCGATGCCAGAACCATTGAGCGGGGGCCGCTGCTCAGGCTGCTCAACAAACGTCTCTATCTCGATTCAAAGCAGCCTCCGACCTTCGAGAAATATAACATTCTGCTCGAATACATGGTTGACCGCACGGGCCTCATCATCCCCGAAGGCGACACGACCTACCGCTTTCGACATTTAAGCTTTCAGGAGTTTCTCACCGCCCGCCACATCTGCGACCGCGCCGACGACGCGGTGGAGGAACTAGCCCCGCGACTCGCCGATCCGTGGTGGCGGGAAGTGGTGCAACTCGCCCCGGCCTACAAAGCCCTCAACTCGATTTCAGATGCTCGCCGCCTGCTGGCTAATCTGGCAGTCCATGCCCGCACACAGGCTGAACCGGAGTCGCACGCGTCGGCCTTCGGAACTATCGCCCGCGCGCTGCTCGACCTTCAGGAATATAAAGTCGAGCGGCTTGAAGAGACGGCCACCGAGATCAAACAGGACTTCATGCGAGTGCTCGACGACCCGACGCAGCCCGGCGAGACGAGAGTGCGTGCGGAAATCGCCGAATGCGTCGGCCAGTTCGGCGACCCGCGCTTAACGAACGAGGCGCGCTGGGTCACGATCTCGGCGGGCGAATACTGGCGCGGCTTATCCTCGCCGGAGGGATTTTCCGAGCAGCAGCGGATTGATCAGACGGCGCTTCCCGTCATACAGCTTCATCTCGCGGGCGACTCCGGCAACACACTACGGCTTGAAATCTGGGACGTGCCGGGTAACAAGCGGGTGCTGGCGGAAGTGCCGGAAGATGTTCCGGTCGAGCGCGTCGTCGCCGTCCTCGTCGAAACACTGCGGCTGCCCAAGCGTCGTCCGGGAGGTGGAAGCGCCTGTTACAACTTGCATCACCGGCGTCTCGGCATACTGTTGCTTAGCGGCCAAACCCTCGGTCAGCAGCAGGTCATGAGTGGAGACGTTTTACGTATTCAACCTGAAATAACGGGAAACGGAGGAGGAGCAGCGAAGGGTTGGATTAGCGTCTCCGAGTTTCGCATCCAGCGTTGGCCGGTGACCGTCTCCGAGTATCGCACCTTCGTCGATGAGATGGGATACACTCGCCGCCAATGGTGGGACGAAGCCGGTTGGGAATGGCTGCAGGGAGAGTCCGTCAAATTCCCCGACCGCTGGGAATGGCAGATCGACAAAGCGGGCAACTACCCCGTCGTCGGCTTGTCGTGGTGGGAAGCGCACGCCTACTGTCGCTGGTACTCGACGATGATGAACGGGCTGCCGAGCGGCTGGACAGTCCGTCTCCCCACGGAAGCGGAATGGGAGAAGGCCGCGCGTGGCGGCAAGACTCTGGCCGACGGCACGCCCAACCGTTCGCCGCAGAGAGAATATCCGTGGGTCGGCGACTGGCAAGAAAGCCGCGCCAATTCCGGCGAAGGCGATTGGTTAGCCGCCGTCACCCCGGTCGGCTGCTTCCCGAAAGGCTTCGGGCCATACGGCACGTGGGATCAATCCGGCAATGTGTGGGAGTGGTGTCTCGACTGGCACGACCCGCAGGCTTACGCGCGCGCGGAACAGGTTGACCCCGTCGTCGATGATCCGAAGAGCGTGCCCAAAGTCTTCGTGGTTAACAATCGCGGCGAAAAAGTGCTTGCGCCCTGCCGCGTCACGAAGGGCGGCTCGTGGACGGCCGACCGGGAGCGGGCGCGCATTTCGTTCCGCAATCGCCTTGAGCCATCCAAGCGTCTGGACGATCAAGGTTTTCGCTGCGCCGCCGTTCCTTCATCAACCAAAGTCCGTTAAGCAGTCAGCCATCAGGAGAGGTTTCATTCGCGCTCTCTTTTGACCCTCCGAGCGGCTACGCGCGCGTTGTTAGTATTGACGCGATCCGGTTCCCATACCGGCGGCATCGAAGTCGTAATTGGAAGAAAGAATCGAGGTCATGCCTTCAGACGTGAATCTTTCGCGGCAGCGTGCGGGGATGAGGGTGTACAGCGGCCTATTGGTCATCGTATGGCTCGGCTACGTCGGCTACGTCTATGTCCTCGCACATCATCCTGCCCTCTTGGCTGATGCCCGCTTGCCGTGTCTCTTCAAAGAGATGGCCGGACTTCCCTGTCCCTTCTGCGGCGTGACCAGAAGTCTGGCGAGTTTTATACGCGGAGACTTCAAACTAGCCTTTTTATACAACCCTTTCTCCTTACTTTTTTTCTCCCTCTATACCTATCATCTCTGGACATGTATTTCTAACCTCGGGGGGAGTCGCCAGCCCGTTGTTTCAGCCAGAATGTATAAAGTATGGCTCTCCCTCGCAGCTCTATCATGGATTATTAAACTCGCGCTTCCGCAAAAATTTTGGTAGACCGTGCCCACACGGCCGAACAATAAACCATACTTCAATCACCATCATCCCAACCATCAGACTTCACCCTGCGCTGTAGAACATCGCTCCGATTGTTTACGCAGCATCTTAAAAGATCACAAACGCGAATAGGTGAGGCCGGTTTGGTTTTGGTATTTGCCGCCGCGGTCTTGGTAGGAGACGGCGCAGTCTTCGTCGGATTCGAAGAAGACGATTTGGCCGATGCCTTCGTTGACGTAGACGCGCAAGGGGAGGGCGGCGAGATTGGCGAGTTCGACGACGAGGCGACCTGTCCAGCCCGCTTCGAGCGGGGTCGTGTTGACCAGGAGGCCGACGCGCGCGTAGGTGCTTTTGCCCATCGCGATGCCGGTGACGTTGCGGGGCATCTTGAAGGTCTCGACCGTGACGCCGAGGGCGTAGGATTGCGGCGGCATGAGGTAGTAGCGCGAGCCGTCCGCGGCGGTGCGCAAAGGGGGTTCGATGAGCGATTCCTCGTCGAAGCGTTTGGGGTCGATCTCCAGGCCGTGGATGGGCGAGAAGACGCGGAAGCCGTCGTCCGCGAGGCGCATATCGTAGCCGTAGGAAGATGCGCCTGCGGAGATGATGCGGCGGCCGTCCACTTCGCGCACGAGCGCGGCGTCAAAGGGTTGAATGAAGTCTGACTCTTCGGCCATGCGCCGAATCCACCTGTCGGATTTAACAGTCATAAGCTAGACATCTGGTGTGTGTAAGATTTGGTCTGGCGCGCGTTTCGATTGAGCCGGAGACACGCCGGGCATGAGCATAAAGGGGAACGAAGAGAGTGACAAGTGACTGAGAGCAGTGACGAGTGACAAGTTGAAAACATGAATCGTCAATCGTGAATGGAGAGGGCTGTAGCCTGTGAAGAGAAAAGGTTGTGAATCGTGGATCGTCAATCGTCAATAGAGGAAAGCAGATTTCTTTCTATTCACGATTGACGATCCACGATTTACTGCTTCGTCTTGTCGTTTGAGAGTTGGGTGATGCGGAGCGTGCCGTCGGTGACTTCGAGGGCGAGGGTTGCGCCGCCTGCGCCGGCACGGGCGCGGAGTTGGCGCGGGGTGGAGGCGACGCCGCCGGGGCGGGGGGCGAGCGCCGGATGTGTGTTTTCGAGGCGGCCGGTGCGCAGCACCGTGGCATCAACGTCGCCGTCGAAGGCGGCCGGGAGTTCGACGGTGAGGTCGCCGCGACCGAGGCGGATGGACGCGCCGCGACCGCGCCAACTGCGCGTGTTGATGCGCAGGCGAACGGAACCCGTGGCGATGGTGGAGACGACATCGCCGCCGCCGAGCGTGAGGGTGGCTTTGCTCTCTCCGGCGTTGAGACTGAGCGCGCCGTCCGTGCCGTCGATGTCGAGCGCGCCGCGACCGCCGTAGATTTCCAGATCGAGTTGAGCGGGGACGCGGATGCGGTAGTCGATCTTCCACGGCAGCGCGAGCAGTTTTTTGGGGAAGTCTTTGGCCGCGCGTTTCATAAACTTGCGGTCGTGCGTGCCGGTGGTGAAAAGGGTCAGGTGCGTGCCGTCTTCGTCGAGGACGAAGTTGTTGACGGAGGCGAGTGCGGCGAGTTCTTCTTCCGTCGCGCCTTTAAGTTCGATCTCGGCGGTCACGTCAACTTCGTTGCGCGGCCAAGCCTCGACTGTGATCGAGCCTTCGGGCGCGCCGTAGATGGTGAACGTGCCGCCGTAGCCGAAGCGTCGAACTTCGTGGCGCGTCGTGGTGCGCGTGAGCAAAGGCGCGGCGGGCGCGGGCGTCGGCGAAGGAGCGACGGCCGCAGCAGCGCCTCTGCTTCGCTGCGACTGAGCGTTGGCGACGCACGAAGCGAAGATTGAGAGCAGGAGGAAGAGAAAAACGCGCCGTTGGTGTGCGCGGAAAAATTCGGACGAAGCGCGGGCGGCGCGTGATGTTGAGTTGTGCTGCAAAAGGAGTGTGTGCCTCGGAAGAGTTAAACAGCGGAAGAGTTAAAACCATGGGCGCGACGGGCGAACGATAAAAGCAGTTGCCGCATGCGGCGCGTGCCGCTCGCCTGTCGAGCGCGCGCGACGGGCGTGCTCCTTAACGCGAGACGAAAACGATTGAGCCGCGCTGGTTCGTGGTGTGCAGCGTGGCGCTGCCGTCGCCGACGCGGCCGGTCACGCGCCGGTTGTTGCTTTGAAAATCCCAACTTCCCTTGCCCGCGAATTCGCCGAGATTGATGTTGCGCGTGCGCGGGGCGGTCGCCGTCAGGTTGAAGCCCGAACCGGCGTTGATGCGCAGGTTGATGTCCCCTTGCGTCGATCTCAGTTCGTACATGCCGCCGCTCAAGAGGTCTGCGTCGAAGAAGATGTTGCCGCTGATGTTCGAGGCCATCACGCGGCTTGAGCGGATGCCCGTCAGGTTGATGTCGCCTTCGGTGGTGACGACGGCGCGCACCATCGCGCCCTGTACGTTGTGGACGGTGATGTTGCCGCGCTTGGTTTCGAGATCGACCGTCGAGCCGTAGGGCACTTGGATGCGGAAATTAACGTCGCCCACGTCCTCTTTCCCGCGCGTGTCGTTCATCACATCGATCCATAAACCGTCGTCCTTGAGCACGGGCGTGAAGCGCGCGGCGGGCGCTTCCATGTCGGCCGTGATCTTGATCTCGTCGCGTCCCCAACCGACGACATCAATCTCGCCGGAGCGATTGTTGAGTTGGAGACGCACGTTGCGGCGCGCCGGATAGGTCTTGGAAAATTTTTGCTGCGCGAACAGTTCGGCGGGGACAGACAGGAGGAAGAAGAACAAAAACGCGGTGCTGCAAACGGCGCCGAGCAGTCGCCAGCGCGAAGCGCGCCGACCGCGAAGGGCGGCGTCTTCGGCGCACACGGCGGGCTGGTGAGGAACGGGCTGCGTCTTCTTCATCAAACTCTAAATCTCTCGCTTGGTCGGGATTGCGGCGCGCCCCGTTCGAAGAGCGCGGGCGCGCCTTCATTCTAGCTTACAATTCGGAGAACTCGCGGAGCAGTTCCATCTTATCGCGCAGGGCGGCGTTCAGGGCTTCTTCGGAGATTTCGTCGTGGGGGCTTTCATTGAGTTCCTTGAGCGAATCGATGACGGTCGCGTCGATGATGCCGAGGTTGCGGTCGAAGGCTTCGCGCATGCGCGGATTCCAACGCGCCTTGCGTTCCTCGACGCGCTGCATCAGATACTCGATGGCGACCAACTGATCTTGGTTCAACTTTCTGATGCCGCGCTCGGCGTTGGTCGCTTGCTGTTTAACTCCGCCGTTCGCGGCCGAGAGACGCTGCAAGCCGACCGTCGTGATGACCGAGACGCCGACGACGATGGCCACGACGGCCGCCGTCAGTTGCGGCAGAGACAGCGCCCAACGCTTGTTCATCAAGCGCGTCAGGAAATTTTCGCGCGCCTCGCGCGCGGCCGTGGCGGCGGCCAGAGCGGCCGCGGCTCTCTGCTGCGCGCTCAGTTCGGCTTCGATAGTGTTGCGCACGCGCAGCCACAGGGCGCGCTCGTTCGGCGGCGCGACGGGTTGTTCGCGGCTCTCGGCGGCCACGGCGACGATGGCGCGCAATTCATCGCGCACGCAGGCGCAGCCGAGGCACTCTTCCAAGTGCGCGCCGAGCAGCGCGTGGTCGTGCGCGTCGAGAGTCCCGTCGAGGAAATCGCCTAAAAGGTCACTACACTTCTCGCAGTCCATTGCTTATTACCTCTCACGCTCGCTTGCTTTGCGTGCTTCGAAAGCGCCGTGTGGCTTCGGGGTTTCGCGTTCCGGCGAATTTACCCTTTCAAGCCGTTTAAGAGGGCGCGGCACGCCTTTTCTATCTCTCGACAACGGCGGACAGGAGCGGCCGGTGTCTGTCTCGCTGTCGCTTCCACGCGCTCGGCGGCTACTTGGCCCTGGCGGCGAAGCGACGTTGTTTGAAGCTACGAAGCGGGTTTCTGTTGCCTGAGCAGAGTGCGCAACTTCATTCTTGCCTTGTGCAACTGCGACTTCGACGTCCCCACCGAACAACCTAACAAGCGCGCAATCTCTTCGTGCTCGTGCCCTTCCACATCGTGCAGCACAAACACCGTCCGG
>DASVUD010000013.1:0-48268 GCA_036387235.1 Pyrinomonadaceae bacterium | reverse complement strand
GCGGCCGCGCGCATCCGATGTTTTAGGGATGATCTGCCCGGTCTGTTGATTGATGATCTGGACTGCGGCTCCGGCGATGACCGCGCCCGTCCGGCTGTTCGTGACCGTGCCTTCAAAGGCTCCCGTCACCGTGTCCTGCGCATGTGCGAGCCGGACGGTGATTCCTGTGGGCGCGACGATGCCGAGCAATAAAAACCAAGCGACGAAGAGGCTCAAGGCTGTGCGCCCGCCTCGTATCCAAAGATGAGAAAACGCGGCGACACGGTCGCGCCTGTGGGGGATGTGGAACATGGATCGCACCTCTATGTTCGAAGAAATAGGAGAACGAGGAAATATGTGAGTCGTCGTGCCAGTTAATTCGCAGTGAAGGTGGCGGACTGACACGCTTTCTGTAAAGTTGTCATCTCCACCCTTAACTAACACTGAACGCGGCGGCGCGTCAATAGCGACCACAAAATTTATCGGAAGGAAACGCGGAAATGGTGAATGGTGAATGGTGAATGGATGAACGATGAATGGAAGATTGGTGAACGGTAAACAGCAAATGGTGAATGGATGAAGACCGTTCTTCCACCATTCACCATTCACCATTTACCATTCACCGCTTTTTAGCGGTAGACGTTTTCGCCGCGATGCGTTTTGAACTCGTTCTCGAAGTATTCGGCGTCTTCGTCCGAACGCGCGTTGACGCCCATCACGATGCCGCCGCCGCGGACGCCTTCGTCATAGACTTTGGCTCGGTCTTCGGGGATGCCCGAACCGATGAGCGCGCCGATGAGACCGCCCGTCGCGCCGCCCGCGCCCGCGCCCGCGAGCGCCGCCGCCAGAGGCCCGGCCACGACCAGCCCTAGCCCTGGCAGGACGACCGACGTGCCGATGGCCGCAATCGCCGCGAGCACCGCGCCCGTCGTGCCGCCGATGGCCGCGCCCGTGCCCAAGCCTTCGAGGGCTTTGCTGCCGAGGTCTGTGTCGGCCGCGTCGTCGGATGAGAAGTGCTTTTTGCGCGTCTCGTCAGACATCAAGAGGTTCACGTCGTCTTTGCTGTAGCCGCGCGTGGAGAGCGAACCGTAGGCGCGCTCGGCGCTGTCGCGGTCGCGGAACAGACCGGTCACCATGCGATTGGAACGCTGGCGCGCCGCGCCCGACGCGCTCTCGGCCGCGCCTTCGGCGCGCAACGAACTGTCGCCTGTCACCGTGCCCGTCGCTTCTTTCACATCGCCTTTGGCGCGCTGGCCGAAAGCCGAAACTTCTTCGCCGATACTGTCTTTTCTGTTGTCGTCCATTTTGTCCCTTTCGTCTGTGAACGGACTGCGCTTTCGTTAAGTCAGCCGTCAAGTCCGCGAATTTATGCAACTAACTTGGCCCGCTTGATAAGGAGAGTAAATCGGCAACCACTGTTTGAATTGCGACGCTCTCGTCTTCCAACCACACACGCCTCCGCAACGAGCGTGCGATGCAAACGCCTCGCCCCGGCATGTGTACGATTTCGCGTCCTGAAAATTACCGCCAAGCCACACGGGGCAAGGCGCGTGCCGTTACGAAAAAACGTAAATCGTGAATCGTAAATCGTGAATAGAAGAAAACAGTCTTTCTCTATTCACGATTTACGATTTACGATTCACTGCTTTTGGGTATAATGCGCCGCGTCAGTCCTGCTTCCACCCGCGTCTTGGTTATCGAAAAAAGGTTTGCGCTGTGACGGAGATTCGTGCGATTCTCTGGCATCTTTTTCGCCGTCTTGTGCAATCCCGGACGATAGACGCGCCGCGCATCGCTTCCCTCGGCGCGTCGCGGTAACAAACTATCGCGGCCGTGTCGCTGCCGAAGGTAGCCGCACGAGATCGGTCGCGGCGAAGCAACCCGAACTTGTGCACACATACTTCTAGAGGAGAACTATGGCCGAAGCGGAGACTTCAACTGAACGGACGCGCGAAGGGTTTGTGCGCGGTCTGGGTCTACTGGATTCCACGATGATCGTTGCCGGGTCGATGATCGGCTCCGGCATTTTTATCGTCTCTTCGATCATCGCGCGGCAGGTCGGCTCGCCCGGCTGGCTGCTCGTCGTCTGGATCGTGACGGGCTTATTGACGCTGATGGCGGCGCTCTCTTACGGCGAACTGGCCGCGATGATGCCGAAGGCGGGCGGCCAGTACGTCTATTTGCGCGAAGCGTTCTCGCCCATGTGGGGCTTTCTCTACGGCTGGACGCTCTTTCTCGTCATCCAGACCGGAACGATTGCGGCCGTGGCCGTCGGCTTCGCGCGCTACACGGGCGTGCTCGTCCCTTGGGTGTCGGAGAAAAATTATCTCGTCGCGCCCATTCAACTGGGCGGCTACGCGCTCTCGCTCTCGACGGCGCAACTCGTCGGCCTCTTGATGATCGCGCTGCTCACGTTTATGAACACGCGCGGCTTGAAACTCGGCAAACTCGTGCAGAACGTCTTCACCGTGGCCAAGACGGGCGCGCTCATTGCCCTGATCATCCTCGGCATCATCGTCGGCTTGCGGTCGGGCGCGGGCGCGGCGAACTTCTCAGACTTCTGGGGCGTGCGCGGCAATCTACAGGACGTGGGACAGGGCTTGACGGCGGCGGCCGCCTTCGGACTCTTCGTCGGCATCTGCGTGGCGCAGACCAACTCTCTCTTTTCGGCCGACGCCTGGAACAACATCACGTTCACGGCCGGAGAGGTGAAGAACCCGCGCCGCAACATCCCGCTCTCGCTCGCGCTCGGCACGATTCTCGTCATCACGCTCTACCTGCTCGCCAACGTCGCTTATCTCGTCGCGCTGCCGTTCGAGGCCATCCAGAACGCGCCGAGCGACCGTGTCGCCTCGGAGACGGCCAACGTCATTTTCCCCGGCTTCGGCGCGCTCGTGATGGCCGTGGCGATCATGGTCTCGACTTTCGGTTGCAACAACGGTCTCATCCTCGCGGGCGCGCGCGCTTACTACGCGATGGCGCGCGACGGTCTGTTCTTTCGCGCCGCCGGGCAGTTGAACGAAAACCGCGTGCCCGCCTGGGGGCTGGTCATACAGGGCATCTGGGCGGCGCTCCTCATCTTGCCGCGCACGGTGACGAGGGACGCGGCGGGCGCGGTCTCTTACGGCAACCTCTACGGCAATTTGCTCGACTACGTGATCTCGGCCGCGCTCATCTTCTACATCCTGACGATCATCGGCATCTTCCTCTTGCGCCGGAAGCGGCCCGACGCCGAGCGGCCTTACAAAGCCTTCGGCTATCCAATCGTCCCGGCGCTCTACATCGTCGGCGCATCCGTGATCCTCGTCGTGCTCTTTATCTACCAGACGGCGACGACGTGGCCGGGTCTGTTAATCGTACTGACGGGCATCCCCGTCTATTTCATCTGGCGACGCGTCGGCGTGCCCATGCCGGAAGCGCGCGAGGATGCGTCGGCCGTACAGGAAGTTTAGTTCCAAGAACCTTTCACTATGACTGGCGGACACGCTTTAACCGGACACGCAACCGTCGCCGCTGCTGCTCGTTATGGCGGCGGCGCGACGGCGGCGCGCGCGGCAGAGTTGGTTTATACTCAGGGGCAAGATTGAATCCAGTCATCAACTCGAAACTGCTGTAGAACTCGCGGAGGTTTGAAACTTAATGGCAAGACATCAACTTTTTGCAACGAAACCGCTCTCTATGCTGCTGGAAGAGGCGAAGGGTGAGAATCGCCTGCGCCGTGTGCTGGGCTCCGTCCAACTGACGGCGCTCGGCGTGGGCGCGATCATCGGCGCCGGCATCTTCGTCGCCACCGGCGAGGCCGCGCACAATCAGGCCGGCCCCGCGCTGATGATCTCGTATTGCTTCGCCGGACTGACCTGCGTCTTCGCGGCGCTCTGCTACGCCGAGTTCGCCTCGATGGTTCCGGTCGCGGGCTCGGCCTATACTTACGCCTACGCCACGCTCGGACAGGTGTTCGCCTGGATCATCGGCTGGGACTTGGTGCTCGAATACGCCGTCGGGTCGGCGACCGTGGCTAACGGGTGGTCGAGTTTCTTCCAATCGCTCTTGCCGAAGGTGGGCATTCATCTGCCGGAGGCGATCAGCAAAGCGCCGATCATCTTCGACGCGACGACCGGCGAGTTCGTCAGAACGAACGGGATCGTCAACCTACCGGCCGTCATCATCACGGCGATTGTGACGGCGGTTCTGGTGAAGGGCATTCAGGAGAGCGCGAGCTTCAACGCGCTGATGGTCGGCGTCAAACTCGCGGCCGTGCTGTTCGTCATCCTCGTCGGCGCGTTCTTCGTCAACCCCGACAACTGGGTTCCGTTCGCGCCCTACGGCTGGGGCGGCGTCGTCATCTTCGGCCAGCACGTCTGGGGCGAGACGGTCGGCGGCCATCCGGTCGGGATGATGGCCGGGGCGGCCATCATCTTCTTCGCCTACATCGGTTTCGACTCCGTTTCCACGCACGCCGAGGAGGCCAAGAATCCGAGCCGCGACGTGCCCATCGGGATCGTCGCCTCGCTCATCATCTGCACCGTCCTCTACATCGCCGTGGTCGCCGTCCTGACGGGAATGGTCAAATACAATCAGATCGATCCGGGAGCCGGCGTGTCGATGGCCTTCAGCAGCGTCGGGCTGGCCTGGGCCGATGCGATCATTGCCATTGCGGGCGTCGCCGGGATCACGTCGGTGCTGCTCGTGATGATGCTCAGCGGGCCGCGCGTGTTCCTCGCCATGTCGCGCGACGGCATGGTTCCGCCCAGTTTCTTCGGCGCGATCCATCCGAAATTCAAGACGCCGTGGAAGACCACTATTTTGATCGGCGCGGGCGTGGCGATCATGACCGGCCTGCTGCCCATCGGCGCGTTGCTTCAGATGACCAACATCGGGACGCTGTTCGCGTTCGTCGTCGTCTGCACGGCGGTGATCATCATGCGCCGGACTAACCCGGACGCCCATCGTCCTTTCAAATGTCCGATGGTTCCGCTCATCCCGATCCTCGGCATCCTGTCCTGTCTCCTGCTGATGTTCTCTCTGCCCACCGCGAACTGGATACGCCTGATCGGGTGGCTGCTCGTCGGTCTCGTGATCTACTTCGTCTACAGTCGCCATCACGCCGTCATGTCGCTCAACCTCGCGCACGAGGTCGCCGCGCACGGCGCTTCGCCGCGCGGGCAGGCCGTGGGCGACCCCGGTGCTCCGGCCGATGCGCCGGATCGTCCGGTTGACACGGACGCCGACAAAAGAAACAGGTAAGAGACCCTGAACCTGTGAGGGCTGAGACTGTCGGCGGCGTTCGTATCTCGCGGACGCCGCTGACAGTCTCAGCCCTCTTCGTCTATTCGCGCGACGCGGAAACTTCTGCCGTTGCGCGTGCTGCTCGATTGATCATGCGACGAAAACTCGCGCTTTCGCTCGTCCTCGTTGGCGGCATCTTGTATGCGATGCCGCCGTTCATGTACGCGAGCGTCGGGACGGGCGACGCGGCAGGCACGGCGGGCGTCGCGGCACCGCACGGCCTCGACCCGTTTGTTCTCCTCGGCGTCGCGTTCGTCCTCGTCATCGCCAAACTCGGCGGAGAATTGTTCGAGCGTTTCGGTCAGCCGGCCGTGCTCGGCGAGTTGGTTGGCGGGATGCTCGTCGGCAATCTCTTCCTCTTCGGCGTCACGGCCGTCGAACCGCTGAAGACCGACGTGGTGCTCGGCGCGCTCGCCGAGATCGGCGTCGTCCTGCTGCTGTTTGAAGTGGGTTTGGAATCGAATCTCGGCGAGATGTTGGAAGTGGGCTGGTCGTCTCTGCTGGTCGCCGTGGCGGGCGTGGTCGCGCCGTTTTTTCTCGGCTGGGGCGTGGCCGCTTATTTCATCCCCGACGAAGCGCGGCTCGGCCACATCTTTATCGGCGCGACGCTTTCGGCTACGTCGGTCGGCATCACGGCGCGCGTGCTCAAGGACTTGGGGCGACTCAACACGCGCGTGGCGCGCATCGTGCTCGGCGCGGCCGTCATCGACGACGTGCTCGGCCTTATCATTCTCGCCGTCGTCAAAGGCGCGATTGAAGCGACGGCGGCGGGCACGTCGCTCTCGCTCCTGAGCGTCGGCCTCATCACGCTCAAGGCCGTCGGCTTTCTCGCCGTGGCGTTGCTGGTGGGAAAGTTCGTGCTGCCGCACATCTTTCGCGGCGCGGGCAAACTCGAAGGGCGCGGCGTGCTCTTGGCGCTCGGCGTCTCGGTCTGCTTCGCGCTCGCGTGGGCGGCCGCAGCGATTGGACTGGCGGCCATCGT
Organism: Pyrinomonadaceae bacterium; assembly: GCA_036387235.1. Lineage (GTDB taxonomy): Bacteria > Acidobacteriota > Blastocatellia > Pyrinomonadales > Pyrinomonadaceae > JAIVJZ01. Next base: position 42,021 of record DASVUD010000013.1, on the reverse strand, counting down.
CGGCGCGTTCGCCGCCGGACTTTTGCTCGAAGAGGCGCACTTCGAGAAACTGCACGCGTACACCAAACACGACCTGCGCGATCTGCTCACGCCGCTGACCTCGATCCTCGTCCCCGTCTTCTTCGTCCTGATGGGACTCAAGGTTGACCTGCGCGCCTTCGCGCGTCCGGATATCCTCGGCTTCGCGGCGGTGCTCACGCTGGCGGCCATCGTCGGCAAACAGGTCTGCTCGCTCGCGGTCATCGAGCGCGGCACGAACCGTCTCGCCGTCGGCTTAGGCATGATCCCGCGCGGCGAAGTCGGTCTTATCTTCGCCGCGCTCGGCGCGACGCTCATGCTGCCGAACGCGGCGGGCGTCGATGAACCCATCATCAACAGCGCGACGTTCGCCGCCGTCGTCATCATGGTGATCGTGACCACGCTCGTGACGCCGCCGCTGCTCAAGTGGTCGCTCGCGCGCGAACCGCCCGACGAACAACTGAACGACGCCGCGCGCCGCACCGCCGACGAAGCCGCCGAACGCACCTCGCATTAAGCCGCGATGAGAGACAGGCGGCCGGTTGATCGAAGGTTTCGGATTATTCAATCGGCGACGCACGCGCCGCGACAGCCGGGCTTAAGGTAACGAGCCGATTTATCAACGTAGCCGGACTTCGGATGTACGTCGGGCGGGAATCGTGTCGATCAAATCGAGCACCTCCCGTTGATTTTCGATGAGCGGCGCGAGCGTTGCCGTGCCGTCGGTAAAAACCATTTCGATTTTCAGTGTCTCAACGCCGGCGAAGATGAACTTGCTGACCACTCGCAACAGAACGTTGCGACTCATCTCTCGATAAAACCGGACATAATTGAGATGCTGCAAATTCTCCCAACGATATGTTTTCCCGCCGCGCGTCGTCACGCCGTCGGCGCTCAAAAGTCTGACGAGCTTTCTTCTCAAAGTCCGCACGTAGAAGAACAGAAAGACGGCTAAGCCGCCGAAACCCGCCAGAAAAAAGATGCCCATCCGCAAAGGCCCGGAGACTTTCGCGCTCCAGCCGCCAGCGACGAAGTTAGCGGCAGCGTTAATGAGCAGGAGCGCCGGAATCCCGAAAAAGATCACGCTGAGAAAAAGCATCGCCAGCGCGACGACGATCCGCGCGGGCCACGAATTTCCGCGCAGCTTGATTTCGATTCCCCGCGCCAGTTTGCACCTTGCCCATTCGGCGGCGGGTTGATTTAAGTATTGTTCCGTCATTTTTATTGTCACAGACACGCTAGTGCAAAACTATGCACCTTTGGTGCAAGCGTGAGGTATCCGGCGAGTCGTAAATACCTTGACGCTATCAACTCCCGCCGTTAATATCTCGCCGCTTACCACAGATAGGTGCGAAGGGTTGACGCTCCCGCTTACCCCCGCCGACTCGCACCTGCAACGTATATGTCTCAGAGGAACGTTGTCCGACATATGCACCCTCGGAGCGGTCTACCTGCTTGCAGGGCGTGCAACCTGCCAGAGTCGTCCGCCTCGAACTCTTCATCTCACCAGAAAGGCACACCTATGAACGTTGAAAGCAACACCCCCACAGGCTACCGTAATTGGATCAGGATCAACGATAATGGGGGGTCTCAAGACATCGCCCACGCTGACCAAGACACGGGGTGGTATTTTCCCGTCAGCTACACGTCGCCCCTAACACTTCCTGAGAGGGCGACCATCCTGGCTGGCCCCTCCGAATCGATCCTCGCCCGCGGCGACGAGACCATCAAAGGTGTTGGCCAACGCGTGTCGTTCGCTTGGAGGCTCGGCGGAAGCACTGCCTTCAGGCTCACTGCGGATCCGTACAACAAGGTGAAGGGAGGAGGGGACAGAGGCAACTACCCGATCAGAACCGTCCTCGTCAGGCCGAACGATTATTTATTCCAGCTCGACTACACCATGACAAAGGGCGTAGGCACATGGGACATCGAAATCTCTGTCACCGGGAACCCGGAGGCAGTGTTCACGCTCTCCGTGGACGAACAGCCCCATACCCTTGAGCAAGGCAAGTCGTCGTACCAAAAGCTCGTCGCCCAGACCATCTACGTGAGTGCCGAAAACCTCAAGGGCGAGGTTGAAATCGGCTATACACTCGTTCAGACCGGGTAGGCGCAGACCGGGTCGTTCGACAACACGTCAACCTCGACGCGGGAGGCACGGCAGCTTCCCGCGTCGGCTCTCTGTGCTTGAGCCGAACACAATCACACAGCGGCAGATGTGGTAAGGCTGTTTGCGCCCCCGCCATTTAACGCCAGTTCGCGCAGGACAAGCCGACGAGCGGCGGCCGGGGCGATTCGCACCCGTTCGGCCGAAGGCTCACAGAGGCTTATATGCAAAGTTTCAGGCGCTAGCTTTTGCCAGCCTTCCAAACTAATTTATTTCAACTTGAACCACCATCCTCAAGCGTCGAGCGAGGCACGCGCCGCCGCCAGAGCTTCGGCCACGCGCGCGGGCGACGTGCCTCCCGCCTGCGACTTCGTGGCGAGCGTCTCGGCGAGCGAGAGCGCCGCGTACACGTCCGCGTCGATGAGCGGCGAGAGGGCGCGCATCTCTTCGAGCGCGAGTTCGTGCAGTTCGACGCCGCGCTCGATGCCGGCGAGCACGATGCGGCCGACCGTCTCGTGCGCCTCGCGGAAGGGCACGCCCTTCCGGCGCGCGAGATAGTCGGCGAGTTCCGTGGCGTTCATGTAGCCGCGCGCCGCCGCCGCGCGCGCGGTCGCCTCGCGCAAGCGGATGTGGCCGAGCACGGTCGTCATCACGTCGAGCGAAGCGCGCACCGTGTCGGCCGTGTCGAAGACGGCCTCTTTGTCCTCCTGCATGTCTTTGTTGTAGGCGAGCGGCAAGCCCTTCAACAAAGTGAGCAGCGCCGCCGCGTGGCCGAAGACGCGCGCCGATTTGCCGCGCACGAGTTCGAGCGCGTCCGGGTTCTTCTTCTGCGGCATCAAACTCGATCCGGTGGAAATCGCGTCGCCCAACTCGATGAAGCCGAACTCCGTCGTCGCGTAGACGATCAGGTCTTCCGAGAGGCGCGACAGGTGAACCATGACGAGACTCGACGCCGACGCAAACTCGACGCAGAAGTCGCGGTCGCTCACCGCGTCCAGACTGTTCCGCGAAACCCGGTCGAAGCCGAGCGCGCGCGCGACCCCTTCGCGGTCAATCGCATAGCTCGTCCCGGCGAGCGCGGCCGAACCGAGCGGCAAGACGTTGGTGCGCCGCCGCGCGTCCGCCAGACGCTCGCGGTCGCGCCCGAACATCTCGAAATAGGCGAGACACCAATGCGCCCACAACACGGGCTGCGCGCGTTGCAGGTGCGTGTAACCGGGCAAGACCGCCGCCTTGTGCGCTTCGGCCAGCGAGACGAGCGCCGTTTGCAACGCATGCAGAGACGCATCGATAGCGTCGATCTCATCACGCAACCAGAGACGCAAGGCCGTCGCCACTTGATCGTTGCGACTGCGCCCCGCGTGGAGCTTCAGCCCCGCGTCGCCGATGAGCGCGACGAGGCGCGCTTCGATGAACGAATGCACGTCCTCGGCTGCGTCGTCCGCGAAAAAGTCGCGCTCCTGTTCGCTGCGCGCGAGCAGCGTGTCGAGTCCCGTCCTGATTTGCGCGGCCTCCGCGTCCGTCAACGCTCCGGCCGCGCGCAAGCCTTCGGTGTGTGCCAGGCTTCCGCGCACGTCCGCCGCGAACAGCCTGCGGTCGAAATCGAACGAGCGATTGTAGGCCGCAAAGCCCGCATCGGGTCGCCCCTTGAATCGCCCGCCCCATAATTTTTTCTCTTCGCTCATCGTCACCTCGGAAATTGAACTCGTCGCGCCGGCGCAAGTTAGCGTTCGGAAACTTGTTCGGAGTCATCCGCGCTTTGTTCGGTCAACTAAAAATACTTGCAGAGCGTACACATTAACTAAAAGCACTGACAAGCCAATCAGCGAAGCGACCGGGATGTCCGAGGGAGCGCGGCGCGGCCTGATGCCGGACTGTTTCGTTTGCCGCACGCCGGTAGTGTTCTTCAATTGCTTAGTGGTTGGTGTCTTCGTGTCATGGTAGTGAGTAATGATGAATCAGCATTAACCACGAAGGCACGAAGACACGAAGACAGAGGAAAGGATGGTTGAACTCAAGGACACTACTCGCACGCCGTCTGCCTTGACATTTGAACGCCGCGGCATACAATACGCGCTGCCCGACAGGATTTCAGTTTAGTGCCGCTCGCCGAAGCGGCTTCCGCCTTCAAGCATATAAGCTCACCTCTCAATCTAACCCGATTGATTTAGAAGTACTCGACGTTGCTTGAGTCTCGCTGTGTGTAGAGTTCTTCGCGGGATGAGTGTCGCTCAAACGCGCTTCAGTCGCTCGTGCCTTTCAGAGTCGCCCTCCCGCTTCTCACAGCTTCTTTACAGACCCGTAATTATTCCCGGCGGCCCCGCAAGTTATGAACCCGCCCGAAAGAGGAGATCAGTCTCGCCATGAATTCACGCCTCCATCAGCCACGCACCGGATTGTTTCTGACACTCGCGTTCGTCTTCATCCCGCTCGTCGCTCTCTGCGCCGCGGCCGCCTCGGCGCACGCGCCAATCGCCGCGCAGAGCCCGTCGCCCGTGCTGCGCGCAAGCGGACGCATCGCGTTCACGAACCTGGAGAACTTCTTCGACGGTAAAGACATCTACACCGTCAACCCGGACGGCACGGGGCGCGCCCGCCTGATCGGCCTCTTCAGCAATCAGGAAGACCCCGCCTGGTCGCCCGACGGCAAGTACATCGCCTATGCGAGCGGGCAGCGCGGCTACTCGGAAATCTGGCGCGCGGACGCCGACGGCTCGAACCAGTTGAGTCTCTCGGACGGTGTCGCCGTCGGCGCGGTTGACGACTTCCCGGCGTGGTCGCCCGACGGCTCGAAGATCGTCTTCGTGCGCAACCGTCAGCTCTGGACAATCGACCGGGACGGCGGCACGGCCGTCAAGCTCAGCACCGGCTCCGACGAAGACGAGCAGCCGTCGTGGTCGCCCGACGGCTCGAAGATCGTCTTCGTGCGTAACTATTCGAGCGCCACCGCGCAGGTCTGGGTGATGGACGCCGACGGCTCGAATCAGAGGAACCTGAGCAACTACGAGTGGGGCTTCAACCGCTTTCCCGCTTGGTCGCCCGACGGCTCTAAGATCGCCTTTCAGCGTTGGAACGACATCTGGCTGATGGATGCAGACGGCGCGAACCAGACGCAGATCACTTTCGCCGCGAGCGGCGGCTACCTGAAGCCCGCGTGGTCGCCCGACGGGACGCAACTCGTCGTCGCTAACGACGTGAACTTCGCCGGTGACATCTTCGTCATGAACGCCGACGGCTCGAACATCACGAAGATCGCCGACGGCGTCCATCCGACGTGGCAGTCGCTCCCGGCGCTCGTCTTGACCGCCGCGGACTCGCCCGACCCCGTCGCCCCCGGCGCGCAACTGACCTACACGCTCGAAGTCACGAACAACCACACGCTGACGGCCACGGGCGCGACCCTCACCGACGCTCTGGACGCGGGCACGACCTTCGTCACGGCCACGTCGAGCCACGGCTCGTGCGCGACGCCGCCCGCGGGCGCAAGCGGCACTGTGACGTGCTCGCTCGGCGACCTCGCGACGGGCGAGCGGGCGACCGTCACGCTCGTCGTCAATGTCGCCGCCGCCGACGGCGCGACGCTGCACAACTCTGCGACCGTCACGGCCGATTACTCCGGCCACGGCCGGCAGGCGCAAACGGCCGAGACCTCCACGCAGGTCTTGAACCCGAACGCCGAAGTGGGCGTCTACACTTGGATCGGCGACGGCCTCTACACGCCGCTGGGCGGGCAGGTCGTCTACGACTTCTGGATCGTCAACGGCGGCCCCGCGACGGCCGAAGGCGTGACGCTCACGAGCAACTTGCCCGCAGGCGTGACGCTCAATGTTATTAACGACACCGGCGGCTCCTCGTGCGCCTCGACGGCTGACGGCGTGAACTTCACCTGCGCCTTCGGGTCGCTCGCTCGTTACGAGGGGCGCAACATGCGCGTCACGGTCAACTCCGACGTCGCGGGCGTGCCCTACACGCCCGTGCGCGCCACCTTCAACGTCGCCAGCATCACGCCCGACAGCACGTTCGACAATAACAACAGCGTCGTAGACTTCTTCATCGCCGCCCCGCCGCTGCCGACCCCGACGCCGGGCGCGGCCGACGAAGGGATGCTCGCCTACGTGAAGCAGTCGCTCTCCACCGAACAGCATGACGTCTACCGGCAGCGCGCGGACGGGGCGGGGACATTGAACCTGACGGGCAGCGTGCCCGGCGGCGGCAGCCCGGCCGGTGGGGAAGACTTCATCTGGTCGCCCGACGGCAGCCGTCTCGCCTTCGTGCGTTACGACTCGGAGAATCAATTTTCCACGCTCGGCACGGTCGCGGCCGACGGCTCCGGCCTGACGTTGCTGTCGAGCGTTCCCGGCGAGTTGATAGACACTTTCTCGTGGTCGCCCGACGGCAGCCGCTTAGTCTTCAGCTCGCACCCTTACTCCTCCGAAGATCAAAACGTCGGGGACGTGTTCGTGATAAATGCGGACGGCACGGGGCGCACGAACCTCACGAGCGGCGGCGGCTTCAACGGCTACGCGACGTGGTCGCCCGACGGCGCGCGCATCGCTTACGTGCGGATGGTCTACGGCGCTGAAGCTCAAGTGTCCGCCGAGATACGCATCGCTGCGGCGGACGGCTCCGGCTATGTCCAAATTTCGCAGGCCGCCGGTGAGTTCGACTCCTTCCCGCGCTGGTCGCCGGACGGAGAGCATCTCGCCTTCGCGCGTGATTTCCCCGACGGCAGCACCAACCTCTACACGGCGCGCGCCGACGGCACAGACCTGCGCCGCCTGACCGACGACCCGACGGCCAGCGACATCTACCACCAATGGTCGCCCGACGGCTCGAAGCTCTCCTTCACCAGCTACCGCCCCGACGAGTTCTCGAAGCTCGAAGTGATGAACGCCGACGGCAGCGGCCGCACGACGATCTACCAGACCACGAGCGGCGCATTGTTAAGTTACAGCACCGCTTGGTCGCCGGACGGCACGCGCCTCGTCTTCCAAGCCTGCGGCGGACAGTGCCCCAACTTGTCGATCTACGTCATCGGAGCTGACGGCGCGGGACTCGTCGAGTTGGTCGGCGGCGTCGAGAATAACTACGGCGCTGACTGGTCGCCTGACAGCCGCCGCCTCGCCTTCGGGACGAACCGCAACGGCGTCAGCCGCATTAACCTCATCAACGCGGACGGCACGGGGCGCGTCGAACTACCCGGCGAAGCGGGCTACTATGGCGCGCCGAAGTGGCGGCCGCGCAAGGCGCTCGTCACGCCCGTGGGCACGAACGTGACGGTCGCGGAGAACGGCGTCGCCCTCACCTTCGCGAACGTGACGAACGCGGGCGTCACGACTATCACGCCCATCGACCCGAACTCGCTACAGGGTTTGCCCGGCGAGTACGTCATCAGCGCGGGCAGCCTCGCTTTCGAGATACACACGACGGCCGCTTACACGGGGACGATCACGCTCGGCTTCCAAGTGCCCGGCATCGACAGCCCCGACACCTTCAGCGCACTTCGCATCCTGCACGGTGAACCGCCGCCCGTCGCCAATTTCGTCGACCGGACGGTGCTCGCGCCCGACAGCCCATCGCCCGACTTCGCCACGCGCACCATCTACGCGCGCGTCACCTCGCTCAGCCCGTTCGTCGTCGCACGGAAGTCCGCGCGCTACGGCGTCCGCGCGCTCTACGACCAGACGAAGACGCACAAGAGCGGGAGCACCGTCCCCATCAAACTGCAACTGACGAACGCCGCCGGGGCGAACGTCTCTTCGTCGTCGCTGGTGTTGAGGGCGACGGGCACGACGTTCGTCTCGACGAACGCGTCGGGAGCGCTCGAAGCCCCAGGGAAGTCAAACCCCGACTTCGATTTCCGCTACGACGCCGGACTCGTCGGCTACGTCTTCAACCTGAAGACGAACGGCTATGCGCCCGGCACTTACGTCCTCAACTTCCGCGTCGCGGGCGAACCGGCTGTGTATGGCGTACAGTTCCGCATCGTGAAGTAAACCGCGCGCGTTGAACTCGACGCGAAAGCCCGCGTCCTCTTCAAAAGAGGACGCGGGCTTTTCTCCGGACGAGTGTTCACCGGATAGCGAAAAACTGGTATTAAGTTACCCGTAGAAATCTTGGGTTCAACTGCGAAGTCTTTTACGTGATTGCGATGCGCTACCTGCTTGAGATGCTCGGCGTGGCCGTGTTCGCCGCGAGCGGCGCGCTGGCGGCCGGGCGCAAGCGGCTCGACCTCTTGGGCGTCATCGTCATTTCGATTGTCACGGCCGTGGGTGGGGGCACGCTGCGCGACCTCCTCTTGGGGCGTCACCCGGTCTTCTGGATCGCGGACACGACGCACATCGTCGTCGCCGTCGCAGCCGCGGCGCTCACGCTCCTGTACGCGCGCGTGCGCGTCCCGCCACGCAACTCTCTGGCGGTGGCCGACGCGCTCGGGCTCGCGCTCTTCTCGGTCGGCGGGGCGCAGATCGCGGAGCAGGGTGGATTGCCCAACTTGATCGCGGTCATCATGGGCACGATGACGGGCGTGGCGGGCGGCGTCGTGCGCGATGTGCTGACCGCCGAGATTCCGCTCATCCTGAGGCGCAGCGAGTTGTACGCGAGCGCGGCGATTGCCGGCACGACGCTCTATCTTGTCTTGCAGTCGGCCGGCGTCGCCCGCGATGCGGCGGCACTCGCCGGGATGATCTCGGTCGCGGTGCTGCGCATCGCCGCCGTCCTCTGGGGACTCCGCTTGCCAAGCTTCCACCTGCGCGATGGCGGCGGCTCGAAGTGAGAAGGGATGAAGACTGCGACGCTCGATCACTTCACAAAAGACATCTGAGAGTTCGTCAGAGTTACTAGCCGGGTAGGAGTCAATTGAGGCGGAGGCGGGGCGGTGTCCCGATGAGAACCCTCCGCGAACTCTGCGATGACTCCGCGCCTCCGCGTGAACCTGAGTCGACCAAGCATCCAACGCCGAGCACACCGCAGACGCCGAGCACGCCGAGCACAGCCCTAAACGACCACCCTATTCTCTAATTTGAATGTAGGACACTACCGCAGACGAACTTAGCGGCGGTCGCATCGCACGTCGCCGCCATAAAGCCACTTCTGCATATCGCGCGAATTCTTCCTCGCTATTTTAAGTTGATCGGAGACGGGTTCTGGCAACGGTCGAATAAAAGCACCGTCTGAGCTATCGACGCTTTTACGTTGCCGGACGCAACGCGCGTTTGCTTTGATGCAACTATGATGATATTTTATTCATCTATGCAAAGGTTATGCAAATCTTTTGCATAGACAGTGAGTTTATGGACAAGGAAAAGCGGCAGCAGAAATTGTTGAGCCTGATTCGCGCGAAGCCGGTCAGCACGCAAGGCGAGTTGGCGGCGCAACTGGAACGCGCGGGTTTCGCGGCCACGCAGTCGAGCATCTCGCGCGACTTGGAAGAGTTGGGCGTGGTCAAACAGCGCGGGCGCTACGTGGTGCCGAGCCGGGCGGCGGGCGCGGCGGCGCGAGGGTTAGTCAGTCTGGACGTGGCGGGCGACGCCCTCGTCGTGGCGCGTTGCGAGCCGGGGCTGGCCTCGGCCGTGGCCGTGCAGATCGACGGCGCGGCCATTAAAGAGATCGTCGGGACGATTGCGGGCGAAGACACCATCTTCGTCGCCGTCGCCGAGCGCCGAGCGCAACGCGCCGTGATCAAGAAAATTTGGGAGCTGTTCGGATGAGATAAGTCTCAAGTCCCAAGTCCTAAGTCTCAAGTCTTAGGTTTGAACGTTAGTTGTGGTTTAAGTCGAAGCTGAAAGACGGAAGCGTGAAAGTTGTTTTGACTTGGGACTTGAGACTTGGGACTTGAGACTTTTTATTGAGGTGTGGAGTGACGGAGAAGATTAAAAAAGTTGTGTTGGCTTATTCGGGCGGCCTCGATACGTCCGTGATGTTGCACTGGCTCAAAGAGCGTTACGGGTGCGAGGTGGTCTGCTATTGCGCGGACGTGGGGCAGGGCGAGGAACTCGAAGGCTTGGAAGAGAAGGCGCGCGCGACGGGCGCGTCGAAACTCTACGTGGAAGATTTGCGGCAGGAGTTCGTCTCGGATTACGTGTGGGCGGCCGTCAAGGCCAACGCGGTTTACGAAGGCGTCTACCTGCTCGGCACATCTCTGGCGCGACCCGTCATCGCCAAGCGTCAGATCGAGATCGCGCGGCGCGAGGGCGCGGACGCAGTCGCCCACGGCGCGACGGGCAAGGGCAACGATCAGGTGCGTTTCGAGTTGACCTATTACGCGCTTGAGCCTGACATCAAGGTCGTCGCCCCGTGGCGCGAGTGGGAGTTCAAAGGCCGGAGCGACTTGATCGCTTACGCCGAGCAACACGACATCGCCGTGACGGCGACGCACGCCAAGCCTTATTCGACCGACCGCAACTTGATGCACGTCTCTTACGAGGGCGGCATCCTCGAAGACCCTTGGGCCGAGCCGCCCGCCGACATTTTCCAGTTGACGAAAGCGCCGGAAGAGGCGCGCGCCGAAGCCGAGTACGTCGTCATCGGATTTGAAGAGGGCGTGCCCGTGAGTTTGAACAGCGAGCGCTTGGGCGCGGTGGCCATGCTCGAAGAGTTGAACCGCGTGGGCGGGGCGCACGGCATCGGGCGCGTCGATCTGGTCGAGAATCGTTTCGTCGGGATGAAGTCGCGGGGCGTGTACGAGACGCCGGGCGTGACGATTTTGCAGGCGGCGCATCGCGCGCTCGAATCGATCACGATGGACAGGGAAGTCTTGCGGATGCGCGACGCTCTGAGTTTGAAGTTTGCCGAGAGCGTCTATTACGGGTTCTGGTTCGCGCCGGAGTCGGAGTTGATGCGGAGCATGATCGACGAGACGCAGCGCGGGGTGACGGGCGAGGTGCGCGTCAAACTCTATCGCGGCAACGTCACGATTGCCGGACGCCGCGCTCCGCGCTCGCTCTACAACGAACGGCTCGCCACCTTCGAGGCCGACACGGTCTACAACCAGCGCGACGCCGAAGGCTTTATCAAACTCAACGCCCTGCGCCTGCGCTCGCGCGCGCAACTTGAGCGGGGAAGTTAAGCGACGAGAGAAAGTTTGCGCGCGGCGATTGTCTCCGCGCAAGTGCGATTGTTTCCCGCACGCAAGTGTGAGCGAAGATCGCTATTCGGAGCGTTCGTGATTTTTGGAAGCTTCAACTGAATTGTTCGAGTGTGGGTGGTAAGGAGCAGGCCGATGAATAACGCGGAGAAATTTGAGGGCGCGCCGGTGAAGGTGGTCGAGGCGGACAAGACCGGGTCGGCCACTTCGCCGCTTCAATTGTCGAAGACGCTGGCGGTCGTCGCCGAGCGCAAGAGCGTGCGCGCGGGCGATGTGGTGGTCGTGCGCGCTTTGACCGAGAGCGCGACCTATAACCAGTTGGAACTGGTGACGGGGCGTCTGGCGAAGATCAATCAGGGCGACGTGCTGGCGGGCGTCCTCGGCAGCCGGCGCGCGTTGAAAGGTTTCGTCGGCGACGTGCCTGCATCGGTCGCGGCGGGCGACGAGTTGCACCTGCTGAACATGGGCGGCGTCATCGGTTTGTGCAAAGGTCATCATTCGAGTTTGAGCGACGCGATCCGCGTGGAGGTCGTCGGGTTGGTGGCGGATGAGTCGGGGCGCGTGCGAAACATCGGCGACGCGGCGTTGCCCGTGCGCGCGACGCTCGGCGCGACCGCGCCGCTCGTCGTCATCGCGGGCGCGTGCATGAACAGCGGGAAGACTTACGCGGCGACCGAGCTGATCCGGCGCGCCACGGCCGCGGGGATGCGCGTGGCGGCGGGCAAACTGTCGGGCGTGGCGGCCTTGCGCGACACGCTCAACATGGCCGACCACGGCGCGGTGGCGACGGCGAGTTTTCTCGACTGCGGCTTGCCTTCGACCGTCGGCGTGGGCGACCTTGCGCCGGTGGCGAAGTCAATCGTGGCGAAGTTGAACGAGAGCGCGCCCGACATGATCGTGATCGAACTCGGCGACGGCATTCTCGGCGGCTATTCGGTCGAATCGGTGTTCGACGACGCGGAGTTGCGCGCGGCGATGGGCGCGCTCGTCTATTGCGCTTCGGATTACGTGGGCGCGTGGGGCGGCATCGAGTTGCTCAAGCGGCGCGGGTTAACGGTTGACCTCGTGGCCGGTTCGGTGACGGATTCAAAGATGGGCGAAGACTACATCGAAAGCGAGTTCTCTGTTGTTGCGGGCAATGCACGCAGGGACGGCGGGCGCATGTTCGAGATCGTCAAAGCAAAAGTCTTAAGTCTCAAGTCCAAAGTCTCAAGTCCAAAGTCTCAAGTCTCAAGTCCGCTTCGCGCGGCCGAAGTTGAGACCGCGTTGGTCGAGGCATGAGGAGACGGTAAAGACGAGAGGCGCATCAATCTTGCTTGGGACTTGTAACTTATAACTTTAAACTTTGACTTGGGACTTGAGACTTGGGACATGAAGATACGGGTCGGAATTTTTGGCGGGTCGGGGTATGGCGGGGCGGAGTTGCTGCGCATTCTGCTGGCGCGCGCGGATGTCGAGATCGCGTTTGTGACGGCGAACGAATCGGCGGGGAAGCCGGTCGGCGAGGTGCATCGCAATCTGTACGGTTTGACGGAGTTGCGTTTCACGTCTGCGCCGGATGACGTGGAGAGTTTGCCCGCGGTCGATTGCGTGTTTCTGGCGTTGCCGCACGGGCAGGCTTTAGAGATCGCGCCGCGTCTCCCTGCGAGCGTGCGCGTCGTCGATCTGTCAGGCGATTTTCGTTTGCGGGACGCGGCCGAATTTTTGCAGCACTACGGGCGCGAGCACACGGCCACGGAGTTGCAGCGAGAGTTCGTCTATGGTCTGACGGAGACGAACCGCGCGGGCGTCCGCACGGCTCGTCTCGTCAGCAATCCCGGCTGCTTTGCCACGGCCACGCTGCTCGGTCTCGCGCCGCTCGTCGCCGGAGGACAACTTACCGGGCGCGTCATCGTGGACGCCAAGACCGGCTCGTCCGGTTCAGGCGTCAAGCCCGCCGCCAACACGCATCATCCGCAGCGCACGAACTCTTTCTACGCCTACAAGCCTTTCACGCACCAGCACGTGCCGGAGATCGAACAGGAACTCAGACGCGTCGGCGATTGGGCGAGCGAGTTCGTCTTGATGACTCATTCTCTTCCGGTCGCGCGCGGCATCTTCGCCTCGATCTACGCGGAGACGAAAGACGCTTTGACACTCCGGGACGTGCGCGCTGTGTATGAAGACTTTTACCGTGAGAGTTTCTTCGTCCGCATCGTCGAAGGCTCGCCCGACATCAACTGGGTGAAGACGACCAACTTTTGCGACCTCGGTTTCGCCGTGCGCAATCGTTCGCTCGTCGTCTTTTCAGCCATCGACAATCTCGTCAAAGGCGCGGCCGGTCAGGCCGTCCAAAACATGAATCTCATGTTCGGCCTCGACGAACGCACGGGTCTGATGTTGCTCGGCAGCAATCCTTGATCAAGTCCCAAGTCTCAAGTTCCAAGTCCCAAGTCAAACGAGTTTTCAGACTTGGGACTTGAGACCTGAGACTTCGGGACTTCGAGACTTGAGAATGAAGACGACTACTAACTTTGAAGAGGTGGCGGCGCGCGAGGGCGAGTTTCAACTGGCGACTTATAAGAAGATGCCGGTGGCGGCGGCGCGCGGGCGCGGCGCATGGGTGGAGACGTCGGAGGGCGAACGCTTCCTAGACCTCTACGGCGGGCACGCGGTAGCGGCCACGGGGCATTGCCATCCGCGCGTGGTCGAAGCTCTCAGAGCGCAGGCAGGTGAGTTGTTGTTCTACTCGAATCTGGTCTACTCGGAAGTGCGCGCGCGCGCGGCGGAGAAGTTGGTTGGTTGCGCGCCGAGCGCCCTGTCGAAAGTCTTCTTCTGCAATTCGGGGACGGAGGCGAACGAGAACGCGATGCGCATGGCGCGCATACGGACGGGGCGCGAGCGCATCATCACGTTCACGGGCGGCTTTCACGGGCGCACGGCCGATTCGATCAGCGCGACCTTCCTCGGCAAGTATCGCGAACTCGGACGGCCGAACGTGCCCGGCCACGTCTCGGCCGAGTTCGGTTCGATTGATTCGGTCGCGGCGCTCGCGGACGAGACGGTGGCGGCCGTGATGCTCGAACCCATTCAGTCGATGGCGGGCGTGCGGCAAGCGCCGCCGGAGTTTTACCGCAGCCTGCGCGAGTTGTGCGACCGGCGCGGGATGCTCTTGATTTACGACGAGGTGCAGACGGGCGTGGGGCGCACGGGCGAATGGTTCTTCGCCGGGAGCGGGCACAGCGCGGGCGTCGTGCCCGACATCATCACGCTGGCGAAGGCGCTGGGCAGCGGCGTGCCCGTGGGCGCGTGCCTGACGACGGACGCGGTCGCCGCGCGCATCAAGGAGAACGACCTCGGCACGACGTTCGGCGGCGGGATGCTGGCGATGGCCGCCGTCACGGCCACGCTCGAAGCCATCGAAGCGGACGGCATGTTGGAGAACACGCGCGAAGCCGAGAGACACTTGCGCGCGTCGCTCGCAAGTGTCGAGGGCGTCGTGGGCGTGCGCGGCGCGGGGTTGCTGCTCGGCGTGGAGTTCGCGGAAGAGATCGCCGCGAAGGTGCACGAGCGTCTGCTCGACGAACGCATCATCACGGGCACGTCGAGCGATAAGCGCGTGCTCAGGCTGCTGCCTCCGCTCTGCTTGCAGCGCGCGGAGATCGACCTGTTCGTCGCGGCGCTCTCGAAAGTCGTCGGGGCTGTTGTCGAAGCTGCCGGGTCGTAAGTCGAAGTTGTGAGGCTTGAGTGCGAGGGGACAAAAGGGACGCGATGGAGATCAACATCACGAAGGAAGACGTGCAGCGCATCTGCGATGAGATCGAGCGCGAGCCGCCGCATGTGCTGTTCTCGCCGGAAGCCAGCGAAGAGGAGATCGCAAACGAAGTCGGCCGTGCGTTGCTCCACAAACTTTTCACGCAACACTTCGGCGTCCAGTCGCCCGATACCGAACCCGAACCGGACGAGTACGAGACGCCATCACAGGCGAAATTCAATAAGTTCGTCGCCTTCGTCGCGAGCTACTCGCAGGGCATCTGGCATTCGAGCGAGTACGTCGCGCGTTTGATGGACGCGCTCAGCGAGCGACGCCGTGCGCGCGGCGTGGAGACGCGGACGGCAAGCAGCGTAGAAGCGCAGCCCGTGCCTGCGACCGGACGGACGCCGGGAGATTTTCTCAACACCGGAGATTGGACGCGCGACGCTCTCGAACGCCTGCTCGAAGCGGCCACGCGTTTCAAGCGCGGCGAAGACCTGTCGCGGCCGCTCGCTGGAAAATCGGTTGCGCTCGTCTTCTTCAATCCGAGTTTGCGCACGCGCGCTTCGATGCAGGTCGGGATTTACGAACTCGGCGGCAACCCGGTCGTGCTCGAACCCGGCGGCACGAGTTGGACGCTCGAACATCGCGACGGCACAGTGATGGACGCGGACAAGACCGAACACGTCGCCGAATTCGTGCGCGTGCTCGGTCGCTACTGTTCGGCCATCGGCGTCCGCACGTTCGCCGCGCTCAAGGATTGGAAAGAGGAAAGGCAAGACCCCGTGCTCGCCGCCTTCGCGCGGCACAGCGAAGTGCCCGTCATCAATCTCGAATCGGCGATGCATCATCCGTGTCAGGCGATGGCCGACATGTTGACCATCAGAGAGAAACTCGGCGGCGAGCGCAAGAAGCGCGTGCTGCTGACGTGGGCGTGGCATCCGAAGCCGCTGCCGATGGCCGTGCCGAACAGCTTCGCGCTCGCCGCCGCGCAACTCGGACACGAACTGACCATCGCGCACCCGCCCGGCTACGAACTCGACGACGAACTCATCGCGCAGCTTAACGAACACGCGTTCGACGCGGGCACTACTGTTAACGTCACGAACGAGGTGGACGAGGCCTTCGACGGCGCTGAGGTCATCTACGCGAAGAGTTGGGGCAGCAAGATGTTCTACGGTGCGCCGGAAGACGACATCGAGACGCGCGCCGAATATCGCGGCCAATGGATCGTCGATGAAGCGAAGATGCGACGCACGGCGGGCGGCATCTTCATGCACTGCCTGCCCGTGCGCCGCAACGTCATCGTCACCGACGGCGTCATCGATTCGCCCGCCTCGGTCGTCATCGACGAAGCCGAAAACCGCTTGCACGTGCAGAAAGCCGTCATGGCGGAGTTGATAAAAGGGGAAAAGGGGAAGGGGTAAAGGGGAAAGGCAAGCGTGGTTTTTAACCTTTCCCCTTTCCCGTTTTCCCCTTTCCCGGTTCGGAGGACTTATGAGCCAGCCGCGACTTGATCTGTTGCGCGAAGCCTTGCCTTACATTCAACGTTTCAAGGGCAAAACTTTCGTCGTCAAAATGTCGGGCAAGGTGACGGAGGATCACGACAACCTGCTGTCGCTGTGCGAAGAGTTGGCGTTGATGCATCAGGTGGGCATTCGCCTGTGCGTCGTGCATGGGGGCGGCAAGCAGTTGACGGAGTTGGCCGAGCTGATGGGCGTCGAGCAGACGATCATCAACGGGCGGCGCGTGACCGACGATGCCACGCTCGACATGGCGAAGATGATCTTCGCCGGGAAGATCAACACGGACATCCTCGCCGCCCTGCGTAATCACGGTGTGTCGGCCGTCGGGCTGTCGGGCATCGACGGCAACATCGTCTTGGCCGAGCGTCGTCCGCCGAAGGACGTGTTGAATCAAGCGACGGGCGAGCGCGAGCGCGTGGACTTCGGCCACGTCGGCGACGTGTTGGAGATCGACGACCGCTTGCTGCGCGTGCTGCTCGACCACGATTACCTGCCCGTCGTCTCGCCGCTCGGCGCGGACTCCGAGGGACGCGTCTTCAACATCAACGCCGACACCATCGCCGCCGAAATCGCCGTCCGTCTGGAAGCGGAAAAGCTGATTCTCTTGAGCGACGTTGACGGCCTGTACCTGCGCCCCGGTGAATCGGCGACGAAACTCTCGCGCCTGACTGTGGACGAGGTGACGAAACTTCTCCGAGACGGCGTCGCCACGGGCGGCATGATCCCGAAGCTGCAAAACATCACCGAGCTGCTCCATCGCGGCGTCCGCAGCGCGCACATCATCAAAGGCAGTTTGCGCAACACGCTCCTCTCCGAAGTCTTCACGGACGAAGGCACGGGCACGATGATCGTCGCTTAGAGAGATAGAGCGATAACAGGAAAGCCGAAGGGCGAAAGTGACGACGTAAACTCCGGTCGTCACTTTCGCCCTTCTTCTTATGCGCTGACTAATTTCTAACGACTGACGCCGCGGTCGCGCAGTTCGATGATTTGATCGAGCGAGAGCGAGGCGTCGGTGCTCTTCATTTTTTTGATGTAGCCGGCCGAGACGCCGTGGTCGCGGAGGCGGACGAGTTGTTCGACGGGCAGGCGTTCGTACCCGAGTCCTTTGAGTTCGCCGACGAAAGCGGTGGTCACGCCGTGGTCGCGCAAGCGGCGCAGTTGCTCGACCGGGAGGCGTTCGTAGCCGTGCGCGCGCATCTCGCGGACGAAGCTCGCGCTGACGCCGTGGTCGCGTAGTTCGATCAACTGTTCGAGCGGCAATTTTTCGTAGCCTTCGGCGGCGAAAGTTTTGACGAAGTCGGCGCTGATGCCGTGGTCGCGCGTGCGGATGAGTTCTTCGACGGGGATGCGCGTGTAGCCGTGCGCGGCGAGTTCCTGCACGTAGCCGAGGCTGACGCCGTGGTCGCGCATCCTGATCAGCAGAGGCACGGAGCGCAAGGTGTAACCGGCCGACTTCAAGCCGCGCACGTATTCGAGGTGGACGCCGTGCGTGCCCGTGTTGACAAGTTCTTCGAGCGTGGGGCGTTCGTAACCTTCGGCGCGCAACTCTTCGACGAAGGCGAGGCTCACGTCGTGCAGAGCCATCGAGAACTGTTGCGCGTCGGTGGGCGCGTCATAGCCGCGCCGTCGCAACTCGGAGACGTAAGCCGCGCTCGGCGCGAAGACGTAGTGGCCTGACCCCTTGCCGTTTCTGAACCAGCCCTCGCAGAGAAACGCGCCCGCGTCGCGTTGCAGTTGAAACTTGACCTGCGTGCCGTTCGCCGACATCGCCTGCTCGCGCGTGAGGCCGACGAGTGCCGCGGGCGCGACGTGGCGCGTCGTGTTCGAGTGATGGCCTTCTTCGTCGTAGCGCAAGCTGAGTTGCGCTTTGTCTTCGTCCGTCCTGAACTCGATGAGCCACTGGCCGCTGTATGAACCGGCCGCGCCGCCCGTCTGCGCCGTGTCGGACGCGAGACTGCGGACGCCCGCGCCGCCGCTGCAAGCCGCCACGGCCAGCAGAAGCAGTGCGAACAAAACGGGCAGGCTCGCCGGTCGAAGTTTGAGAGCGGCGCGGGTGTGCCGTCCGGGTCGTGCGGCGAGCGGCGAACTCGTCGCGTCTGTGCGCTGATTCATCGTGCTTGCTCCTTACGAGAGGGGTGTCTTTAAACAGAGGTTTCGGGCGCTGTAGCGCACCCACGCGGATTTTCATCTCTACACAGGGAAGACACCGCCGCCGCGAGTTTTGTTGCAACTATTTTCGCCGCGCCGGAAATTTTTTCGTTCCCTGTGATCCCATTTCGATTCTCGACGCGCGTTAACAGGTGGGACGTTAATGAGGGAACGGCGAAACGAATCCGACCTGAACGGTTGACAGCGCCGCCCGCCATCCATATCGCACACGCTTTGTTCGTCCCGAATCGCGGGGCACTTCGCGTCCCGAAGTTGTCAAAAACTTTCTCACCACTAGGAGACTGAAATGAGCCCATTGAAAAACTTTTCGCGGACGCTCTTAACGACCGCACTTTTTGCTTTCATCATTTTACCCACGGCCGCGCTGGCCGATAACCCTTATACGCGTCCCTACGGCGACGTGCAGACGCTCGCTCCTTTCCCCGTCCCGCCCGGTTCGCCCGAAGGCATCGCCGTCAAAGGCAACAAGGCTTACGTCTCCGGCCCGGCGCGCTTCGGCACGGCCAAACAGCCGCCCTCCATCGTCGTCGTCTACGACACGCGCACGGGTGAAAAACTCGAAACCATCCAGATCAAAGGCGAAGACATCATGCAAGAGCACGCCAATTCGTGCGTCGCCTTCGACGGGCAGGGTCGTCTCTACGTCGTCAACACGCAACTCGGCATCGTCCGCATCGACCTCGGCAGCGGCGAGCAATCTGTCTACGCGACGCCCATTCCGCCCGTCGCGCCCTACAATTTTCCGTTGCCGAACGACATCGCTTTCGACCCGGCCGGTAATCTCTACCTGACCGATTCGTTCCAGGCCACGATCTGGCGCATCCCGCCGGGCGGCGGCGCTCCGCAAGTCTGGTTTCAACATCCGAGCCTCGCCACGCCCTTCGGCCCGAACGGCATCCGCATCAATCCCGACCGCACGAAAATCTACTTCGTCGTGACGGCCGAAGGCGCGAACCAGTTCGGCTTCACCGGCGGCCGCATCTACACGCTCCCGCTCGTCGATGCGCCGACGATTGACGACCTCGAAGTCTTCCACCAGTACAACGGCGACGGGCCGGACGGCATCGCCTTCGGCAACTCAGGGAAACTCTACGTCATGTTGGCTTCGCCCTGTTCCTCCGGCGTCTCCGTCCTCAACCCGGCGGGCACGGAAGTCGCGCGGTTCGGAAACGCACCTTGCGCCCCGAACTCGATGCCTCCCATCTCGCCGTTCAACTCACCGGCCAACGGCGCTTTCGACAAACACGGTTCGCTGCTTGTCACGAATCACACCTTCATCTTCCCCGGCAACGAGAGCGTCTTGAGCGTCTACGTCGACGACAAGGAATCGCCGCTCGTCAAACCGACGCTTCCCTGAAACGACCGGGAGCCTTATCCTGTGGGCAGGCGCGCGAACGCGTTTGAGTCAATAGCGCGCCGCTGCCCGCCGATGAAAAAGTCTCGACCGAATCGAAGAACGTCCGACGCCGGGACGGGGCGACCCTTGAGTCGCTTCGCCCGGCGTTTGTCATGCGCGTGGAAGAGACTTGAGTTGCCACAGGACGCGCGCGTCGTCGTCGCCGTGTCGGGCGGCGCTGATTCGACGGCGCTCCTGCTCGCCTTGGACGAATTGAACAAGGCGGGGCGACTCGCGCTCGCTCTGAAAGTCGCGCATCTGGATCACGGCTTGCGCGGAGAAGCGGGCGAGCATGACGCGCGCTTCGTCGCGGAGTTGGCCGCCGGGTTGGGTTACGAGGCGACGACGGGGCACGCATCTGTCGGGCAGCGCGCTGTGAGGACGCGCGACAATTTGGAGCAGGCGGCGCGGCGCGAGCGTTACGAATTTCTGGGCGCGGTGGGGCGCGCGTGGGCGGCGCACGCGGTCGTCGTGGCGCACACGCTCGACGATCAAGCGGAGACTTTGCTGCTCGCACTTTTGCGCGGCAGCGGCTCGCGCGGACTCGGCGCGATGCGCGAGCGCCGCGCGTTCGACGAGAGCGGCGACGGCTTGTTCCTCGTCCGCCCTTTGCTCGACTGGGCGCGACGCGCGGAGACCGCCGAGTATTGCGCCGCGCGCGGCGTCTCCGTGCGTGCCGACGAGATGAACGAGGACGAAGAATTCGCGCGCGTGCGCGTGCGGCGACAGTTGTTGCCGCTCCTTGAGACCTTCAACCCGCGCGCGGTCGAGACGTTGGCGCGCACCGCTCGTCTCATCGGCGCGGAAGCGGACGCGCTCGAACGTCTCGCCGCGAAGTTGTTGGACGCCGCGAAGCAGTTGGATGAAAGCGACGCGTCGGAACTTGCGCCGCCGCCGCTCTCGGTCGCCGTGTTGCGCGAGGCCGACGGGGCGGTGCTGAATTATGCCTTGCGCGGTTGGATCAAAGAGGGGCGCGGAAACTTGCGTCGGATTGAGGCGGCGCACGTCGCGGCGGTGGCGGCGTTACTGTTGGGCGTGCGTGGCGGGCGCGTGGCGGAGCTGCCGGGAGGGGCGCGCGTCGAGCGGCGGCGCGGCTTGCTCCTCTTTCACGCGGCCGACAACGTCCGACAAGGCGCGCGCGGGCACGGTTGATGCGTGAAAGGGTTGAAAAAGGGCGTTTGGGGATTTAGAATTCAGACTGTCGCACATGGCCGCTCAGTTTTCGCCGAGCGGTCTTTAGTTTTTCAGGGGCAACTTTCGACGACGCGCGGGGGCTTGAAGATGACAGACGGCATCGTGGAACTTTACAGCGCGGCGCAGATCGCCGAACGCGTCGAGACGCTCGCGGGCGAAATCTCGCGCGCTTACGCGGGACGCGAATTGACCGTCCTCGGCGTGGTCGAAGACGGCTTCATGTTTCTCGCCGATCTGCTCAGGCGGCTCGACGTGCCCTTGCGCGTCGCCTTCGTCCGTTACGATCATCGTTCGCTCGGCGGCGTGCAGGATTTGAATTTCAGCACGCCGCTCGATCTGGCGCGGCGCGACGTGTTGCTCGTTGAAGGCGTCTTTGAGACGGGCGTGCCGCAGGAGTATCTGACGAAGCAACTCGAATCGCGCGGGGCATCTTCGGTCAAGCTCTGCGTGCTCGTCGATAAGGTGGACAGCCATCGCGTGGAGTTGAAGCCGGATTGGTGCGCCTTCGAGACGAGCGACGATTACGTCTTCGGCTACGGGTTGGCGATGAACGACCGCTGGCGCAATTTGCCTTATCTGGCGCGCCCGGCCTGACGCTCGGTTTTCGTCACGAAAGCGCAACAGTTTCGCGCTCTCGGCGCGAGCTGAAAGGCGCAACGCGCCGCCGCGAGCGGGCATCTTAAGAGGGCATTGACAAGGCCGGATTCGCATGCGCTCTGTCGCGCATCTGTTCCGGCAAAGGGGCTTTCGGAGCGCGGCGAGCGCGCCAAAGCGACAACAGACGCCGTTATGGAGTATCATCGGCGTCGGAGGCAATACGGAATTGAGTTCAACAGCCAGACAGATAATTTTTTGGGTGCTCATCCTTTTCGGCGCGGTGCTGCTCTACAAGGCTTTCTCCGGCAATCAGGGCGGGCCGGCGAAGATTGACCTGAGCACGCTCAACGTCAAAATCAAGAAGCATGAGATCAACAATCTGACCATCAAGCAGAGTGAGGTCTTAGCCAGTGACACGAAGGGCGCGCAGTTTCGCGCCGATTTGTCGAACCCGCAACAGCAGAGCAGCCTGATGGACGCGGCGAAGGCGCTCGACGAAAACGGTAACCCTTACGTGGTGAAGGTCGAGGATCAGTCAAGCGGCAACAGCATGCTCTGGGGCTTGCTGCTGACGTGGGCGCCGATCCTGCTCTTCATGGGCATCTGGATTTTCATGCTCCGGCAGATGCAGGCGGGCGGCAACAAGGCGCTCTCTTTCGGCAAGTCGCGCGCGAAACTTTTGAACAACCAGCAGAAGCGCGTGACGTTCAAGGACGTGGCGGGCATCGAAGAGGCGAAAGAGGAGTTGCAGGAGATCATCGAATTCCTCAAAGAGCCGCAGAAGTTTCAAAAGCTCGGCGGGCGTATCCCGAAAGGCGTTTTGATGATGGGGCCTCCGGGCACGGGTAAGACCCTGCTCGCGCGCGCCGTGGCGGGCGAAGCCAACGTGCCTTTCTTCTCGATCTCCGGCTCTGACTTCGTCGAGATGTTCGTCGGCGTCGGCGCATCGCGCGTCCGCGATTTGTTCGAGCAGGGCAAGAAGAACGCGCCGTGTATCATCTTCATCGACGAAATCGATGCCGTCGGTCGTCATCGCGGCGCAGGACTCGGCGGCGGCCACGACGAGCGCGAGCAGACTTTGAACCAATTGCTCGTCGAGATGGACGGCTTCGAGTCGAACGACGGCGTCATCCTGATGGCCTCTACAAATAGGCCGGACGTGCTCGACCCCGCTTTGCTCCGACCGGGACGTTTCGACCGTCGCGTCGTCGTCTCCCGCCCGGACGTGCGCGGGCGCGAAGGCATCCTCAAAGTTCACACGCGCAAGATTCCGCTCGGCGAAGACGTGGACATCTCCATCCTCGCGCGCGGCACACCGGGCTTCACCGGCGCAGACCTCGCGAACCTCGTCAACGAGGCCGCTTTGAACGCGGCGCGCTACAACAAGAAGATCGTCATGCAGTCGGACTTCGAGTTGGCGAAGGACAAGGTGCTGATGGGCGCGGAACGCAAAAGCATGGTCATCTCCAACGAGGAGAAACGCATCACCGCTTATCACGAAGCGGGGCACACGCTCGTCGGCCTCAAAGTGCCGAACGCAGACCCCGTGCACAAGGTCACGATCATCCCGCGCGGGATGGCGCTCGGTCTGACACAGCAGTTGCCGGAAGGCGACCGTTACAGCGCGACGCGTGAATACTTGCTCGGCCAGATCGCCATTATGATGGGCGGGCGTCTGGCGGAAGAGATTTTCCTGAACGACATTACGACGGGCGCGTCGAACGACATCGAGCGCGCGACCGAACTCGCACGCTCGATGGTCTGCGAGTACGGCATGTCGGAACTGGGGCCGCTCACCTTCGGCAAGAAAGAGGAGCAGATTTTCCTCGGCCGCGAGATTTCGCAGCACCGCGATTTCTCGGAAGACACGGCGATCAAGATCGATCAGGAAGTCCGCAAAATCGTCAACGAGCAGTATGAGCGCGCGCGCAACATCATCACGGAGAACCGCGACGTGATGATTCGCTTGTCCGAGACGCTGCTTGAACGCGAATCGCTCGACGGCGTGCAGATTCGTCGCATCGTGGCGGGATTGCCGCTCGACGACGACCAGCCGCCCGCATCGAAAGACGACGAGGAGCGCCCGCAA
This sequence comes from Pyrinomonadaceae bacterium, assembly GCA_036387235.1. Taxonomy (GTDB): domain Bacteria; phylum Acidobacteriota; class Blastocatellia; order Pyrinomonadales; family Pyrinomonadaceae; genus JAIVJZ01. The sequence goes on along the minus strand of DASVUD010000013.1, from coordinate 18,104 downwards.
TTGAAAGAGCCTTCCACGAAACCGCTCAAGCCGATTCTGCCGCCCATCACCGGCCCGGCCACGGCCTGAGATTGGGGGCAGGGAAAAGGGAAAGGGTCAAAGGGGAAGGGGAGTTAAAAACCTCTTCCCCTTTTTCCTTTTCCCTGCGAGTCGTCATTTAAACTTAGCGCGCTTCATCCTTGAGACGCCGCGCGCGTGGCCATAAACTTCCCTTGATGCCAAAAGCACGCGAATGGAAACTCGCGCGACGCACGCTCGTCTATGGCGCGCGCACGCTCGTCATGGGCGTCTTGAATGTGACGCCCGATAGTTTCAGCGATGGCGGACGCTTCTACGCGCTCGAACGCGCCTTCGCCCGCGCCTCCGAGATGCACGCCGCGGGCGCTTGTATCATCGACATCGGCGGCGAATCCACGCGGCCGGGCGGCGAAAGCGTCTCGGCGGAAGAAGAGTTGCGGCGCATCGTGCCCGTCGTCGAACGCCTCCGCGCCGAACTGCCCGCAGCCGTCATCTCCGTCGATACGACGAAAGCGGAAGTGGCGCGCCGCGCGCTCGACGCGGGAGCCGAGATCATCAACGACATCTCCGCTCTGCGCTTCGACGAGCGCATCGCAGACGAAGCCGCACGCGCGGGCGCCGGCCTCGTGCTCATGCACTCGCGCGGCACGCCCGGCACTCTCCACAGCCAACCGCCCGTGTCGGACATTCTGCCGGAGGTGACGGGCGGTCTTCGTCTGAGCATCAAGAAGGCCGTCGCGCGCGGCGTCGCACCCGCGCAGATCGCCATCGACCCCGGCATCGGATTCGGCAAGACACAGCAACAGAACCTCGAACTCATCGCACGTCTCGACGCGCTCGCCGCACAGTTTCCCGATTTTCCCATGCTCGTCGGCACTTCGCGCAAGTCTTTCATCGGCCACTTGCTCGGCGGCGCGCCCCCCGCAGAACGCCTCCATGGCACTTTGGCGACCGTCACCGCCGCCATCCTTCGCGGCGCACACATCATCCGCGTCCACGACGTACAAGCCACTATCGAAACCGCACGGGTGGCAGACGGGATAAAGGCAGTGACAAGTGACGAGTGACAAGTGACGAGTTAAGAGAACAACAGGTGACGAGTTAAGAGAATCGTGAGGGACGACGGGCAGTGAGTAATGAGTTAAGAGAACAGTGATGAGCGACAGCCCGGAAGCGAGAAGATAAAAGCGAGAGGGTAAAGGAGTCGTGAGAACTGATGAGACGAAAAACGAGCCTTAGCTGCTTTAACTTGTCACTTGTCACTCGTCACTTCTCCACCGTCACTTGTCACTTGTCACTGCTTGATTGTATCGTGCGGCGTCGGATTGAAGAGAGGGGAAGTATCTGAAGATGACTTTGGCGAAGAGTGTGGGGCGCGGCGCGGCGCTGCTGTTAGTGTTGCTGTCGGCGTCGGGGTTCACGGAATGTTATAAGCCTGTGACGAAGAGCGGGCTGCCGGCGCACGTGCGGACGGTGGCCGTGCCGCCGTTTCAGAATCAGGCGTTGCGCTACAAGATCGAGTCGCGTTTTACGGAGGCCGTTGCCAACGAGATCATCCGGCGCGGTCACGGCCTGCGCGTGCAGAGCGAAGCGGAAGGCGCGGACGCGGTGGTTGACGGCGTCATTCGCAGTTTCACTTTTTCGGGCGTCCTCTTGGACGAGCGCGGGCGCTCGCGCGTCTTCGAGGTCACGGTCGTGGGCGCGGTGACGGTGCGCGATCAGGTGCAGAACCGCGTCCTCTATGACAATCAGAACTACGTCTATCGCGGCGAGTTCGAGTTCACGAGCGACCCGCGCACCTTCTTCAACGAGGAAGACCCGGCCATGCAGCGCATCGCGCGCAACTTCGCCGAATCGCTCGTCTCCACGCTCGTCCACGGCTTCGGCGTCAACGAAGAGAAGAAAAAATGAGCTTGTTGACGCGCGATAAATTGCGTGGCGAGTTGAAGGCGAAACGCCTCGCGCCGCTCTACCTGTTGTTCGGCGCGGAAGATTACCTGCGCGACGCGGCGGCGCGAAAGATCGCCGACGAGGCTTTGCGCGGCGCGTCTTTGCGCGAGTTCAACGAAGCGAGTTTCAGTCTCGCCTCGGCGGACGTGCAGCAGGCGATTGCCGCCGCCGAACAATTGCCGATGATGTCGGAGCGCCGCGTCGTGCGCATCGCGGACTTCGGCAAGCTGCGCGAGTCGGACGAAGAAGCGCTCTTGCGCTATCTGGCGCGCCCGGCCGAGAGTTCCATCGTCATCTTCGTCGCGGACGAACTCGACAAGCGGCGCAAGTTGTCGAAGACGCTTCTGGAGAGTTGTGTGAGCGTCGAGTTCGCGACCTTGAACGACAGCGAATTGTCCGCTTGGGCGCGCGATTATTTGAAGAAGTTGAAGGCCGAAGCGGACGAGCGCACGCTCAGGCAGATCATCGCGCTCGTGGGAACGAGCGTGCGGCGGCTGGCGAACGAGTTGGACAAACTGGCGACCGCCTCGCTGCCCGGCGGGCGCATCACGATGGACGTGGTGGACGCGCTCGTCGGCCGCTCGCGCGAGTTGTCCAACTTCGAGTTGACCGATCACCTGATCGCCAAAGATCGCAAAGGCGCGCTCAGAACCTTGCGTCGCCTGCTCGACGACGACGCCGAACCCGTGATGCTGCTCGGTTTGATCGCGAGCAACTATCATCGTCTGGCGCTCGCCAAAGAGTTGATGGCGGCGGGCAGACCGAAGGAAGAGGTCTTCCGCCTCGTCCCGATGCCTTTCAGCAAGCGCGAAGATTTTCTCGCCACCGCGCGCCGCACGGACTCGGACGACCTCGCGCGCCGCATCTCGCGCATCGCCGCCGCCGACCTCGCCATCAAAACCTCGCTCGCCACGCCGCGCCTGCAACTCGAATTGCTCATCTGCGAATTGTCGAGTTGAAGCGCGGGTAATTGAACTGTCGAGTTGATCGTTTCAAATCTCCACGCGCCGTCTCCTTCGTCCCTCAAAAATCCAGCGGCTGCAAGTCCGGTTCGACCCAAGAGGTTTTGGCTTCCGGCGTCTGCACCAACTCGCGGCTGTAATACTCGAAGGCCAACTTGGAACTGCCGTAAGCGGCGAGCAGTTCGTTGGCGCGCGCGTCGAGAGCGCGCGTGGCGTCCGCGCGCGCGAGAAAGTGCCGGACGAGTTTGAGCCAAAAGAGCGTCAGCGTCTCGTTATAATTTGCCTGCGCGTTGTGATGCGCGGTGAAACGATGCAGCCCCGCGCGCATGCGTTCCTCGGCCGTCGCGTAAGGGAAGCGCGCGAGATACCAGAGAGCGACGGCAAGGTGCGCGCCGTGGTCAAACTCTTCGCGCACGACCGTGCAAGACTCGAAACTCTCGACCAACTTCTCGATCTCCCGTTCGCTGCGGTAACGCTTCGATTCTTCAATTTCAACGTTCACGTTCAAACCTCCATGTTTTGAGACTGTCGACTCAAAGCAAAAGCAGCGGGCCGGATCGAACTGATTCGATCCGCCCCGCTGCTTTAAAGTTTCGCGTGTAACTTTTCCGTTACTTCGCGTCCGCTGATGCGTTAACGCGCGCCGTCAAGCGCGACTTGTAACGTGCGGCGGCGTTGCGGTGCAGCACGCCCTTTTGCACGGACTTATCGATGATGGAAATTGTCTGCGACAGCGCGGTCTGAATCGCGCCCGCGTCTCCCGCGGCGGTCAAAGCGGCGCGCAGTTTCTTGATCTCGGTACGCAGGCGCGTGCGGTTGCTGCGGTTGATGGTTTTGCGGCGCTCGTTCTGGCGCATCCGCTTCTCGGCTGATTTATGATTAGGCATCTTCTGAAACTCCGTCGATAACTTCCGTATAACTGATGTTCTATCTCACTCGCGCCCGCACAGACAACGATTTACACGTGCGCGCAAAGGGCAAAGTATAGGTATCGAAAGGAGTCGTGTCAAGGCGCGGCCGGGAGCATCTCGGCCGCGTCTCTCAGAGCGCGCGTCCACGCCGGGAATTCAGTATGCCGCTCAACGCGGCGGCGTTCTGCACGGCGTTACCCTCACCGTCATTGTTGAAATAGACGAAGACGTCTTTACCCGTCGCCCGCCACTCGCTGATGCGCTCGGCCCACCAGTGAAGCTCCGCTTCGGAGTAAGAACCCGCGCACATATGTTCGTGATCCGGGCCGTGCAGTCGCGCGTAGACGAAAGGCGCGGTCGCGCGCAACACGCATGGCAATCCTGCGCCGCTCATGACACAGTAAGCCGCGCCGTGCGCCTCCAGCAGTTGGTATGTCTCTTCGCGATTCCAACTGGGGTGACGAAATTCAAATGCCGTCCTGATCTCCCTGGGCCACACGGAGAGAAAGAATTTGAGGCGCGGATAATCGTAGACAAGGGCTGGCGGTAGTTGAACCAGCAAGACTCCCGCGCGGTCTCCGAGAAGTTTGACGCCGCGAGAGATACGCTCGATCCAACCCTCCGGTTGATAGAGACGCTTGCTGTGTGTGAGCGCACGAGGGGCTTTCAAACTCATCAGGAAATTTTCGGGCAGAGACCTGCGCCAGTTTGTCAGGGTCGCTTCCTGCGGCCAGCGATAGAAACTGCTGTTGACCTCCACGGTACGGAAGTGTTGTGTGTAGACGCCGAGTCTGGCTCGCTTTTCGAGTGCGTGCGGATAGAGCACCCCTTCCCAGTGGTCGTAGCTCCAACCAGACGTACCGATGTGAATTGCCATTGGTGGAAAAGACTCTCAGCGAACGGATTCCGGCCGACTCTGAAAGCGAACCTGCAGAGGCGTTGCAAGATTTTTTACAGTCGCCGTAAAATACCTGTTGACACAATTACAGAACATAGCTAGGATGTCCGCCTATGATTTGCCGAGCCGGTTTTGACCTAGCCTTCCCGCATTATCTCCCGTTAGTGTGGAAATAAATTAGGAATAGTTTGAATCCGCTTCTGTACTACTACTGCGCCGAGTCAACAGTAAGAATGCCGTCGAGATGTTTGTGCTGCTTTTTGTCCTCGTGAAAAGCCTACGGTTTGAGTCGGGATTTACCGAACCCGTTAAGTAATATCAATCTCGTCCCAAGATTCTCCGAATAATCGGACGTGTCGTTACGAAGTTTTAGCCGCGCCCGTCGTTGGTGAATTGTCGGCTCAGCCGTCATAGCTGTCTCACCTCGTGAGAACATTCTCAAGCGTTTCTTCGTTCGAGTTCGTTGAGTCCATCAAGGAAGTCCCCTGAACGGACGCAAATTCTGCCAGTGATGCAATGCCTCATCAGCTTGCGATGAAATTCTAGTACCTCATCGATAGGATTTATGTTTTCCCGATCTTAATTTTTCCATCCAATTTTATCTCGGGTCGAACAGTGCTCTGTGATTGGCGAACGGGAGCCGAGCGAGAGCAAAGGAGTTATATGAGCTTTGGACAAGGACAGGAACTCCCTCACTGGTACGTCGTTCGCACCAAGCCCAAACGGGAAAATGACGCTGCGAACAATCTCACCGCATGGAAAGTTGAAGTCTTTAATCCAAAAATCATCGAACGCCGGGTGAACCAATTCACCAATCAGCCTACATACTTATCCAAGCCGTTGTTTCCCGGCTACATCTTCGCGCGATTTGAAGTTGACCGCATGCTGCACAAAATATGTTTCACCAGAGGCGTCAGCAACGTGGTCTGTTTCGGCAACGTTCCCTGTCCCATCAACGACGAGGTGATTCGCTTGATTCAATCTCACGTGGACGAGGACGGCTTTGTCAAAATAGGAACGAAACTGAAGCCGGGCGATAAAGTCTCGATCAGGAGCGGGCCGTTCAAAGGATTGATCGGTGTTTTGGAACGTGAGATGAAAGATAGCGAACGGCTGATGTTGTTGATGAACACGATCAACTATCAAGGTCGCATCATCATCGGCAGAGAAGACCTCGAAAAAGTTGTCTGAACTGCGCTTCAGATGAGACCGACAACCCGTCGCATAAATTCGGCGACTAAGAGTTCGAACCAAGGGACGCACGAGCATAACTTGAACTGACTTTCGTTAACCCACACACTCTACGAAGGAAGTTGTTTTAGGCCGCAAGCTCCTCGCTGTACTCTCTTAACCCTACTACCTTAAACGGTTTACGCGGAATGCGTGCTTGGCGCATAGTGCGGTAGCTCTGTTCGCAGCTCGACTTTTGCCGACACGCTCGCGGCTCGACACGCAACTCTCTCAAAGTAACTCATCCTGACCAGACCTCCGCAACGGTTCGTCTTCACGGCGGCTTCTTCTCCGTTCAGCCTTTGAGCTTTGCCGTCTCCTTGCCGGCCGGTTCCTGAAAGCGTCACATGAGCATCGTCAGCAAACAAAATAACGTGGCTCGAAGAACCTCCGGCGATCTTCCTCCTTCCATTTCCACGCTGGTGGAACTTCTGCGTTATCGTGCGAGCCGACAACCGGAGCGCGTGGCCTACACCTTTCTGGCGGATGGCGAGCGCGACGCGGAGCAGATCACTTACGGCGAATTGGATGGGCGAGCACGAGCTATCGGAGCAACGCTACAGGACAGACGAGCCGAGGGCGCGCGTGCTTTGTTGCTCTACCCGCCCGGACTGAACTATGTCGCCGCTTTCTTCGGCTGTCTCTACGCGCAGGCCGTCGCGGTTCCGGCTTATCCGCCACGCCTCAATCGAACTCTGTCCAGACTGAAAGCCATCACTGCGGATGCACAGGCAAGCATCGTCTTGGGAACGACGCAGACGCTCTCACATCTCAAGCGCGGCATCGCGCAGGCTCCCGAGTTGGAGCAGTTGACGTGGCTTGCGACGGACGACCTCTCGCCGGACGTGGCCGGGGAGTGGCGCGAACAATCTATCGGCGGCGAGGCGCTGGCTTTTCTGCAATACACTTCCGGCTCCACTTCGACGCCGAAAGGCGTGATGGTCAGCCACTCCAATTTGTTGAGCAATGAACGCATCATCAAACATGCGTTCGAGCATACGGAATCCGCTGTGGTCGTCGGATGGCTGCCGCTCTATCACGACATGGGTTTGATCGGAAACGTGCTCAACCCGCTCTACATCGGCGCGCCCGCCATACTGATGTCGCCGGTCGCCTTCCTGCAAAAGCCCGCGCGCTGGCTGCAAGCCATCTCCGATTACAAAGCGACGACGAGCGGCGGGCCAAACTTCGCCTACGATTTGTGCGTGCGGAAAATCACGCCCGAACAGCGCGCGACGCTCGACTTGAGTAGCTGGCAGATCGCTTTCAACGGAGCCGAGCCGATTCGCCGTCACACGCTGGAGCAGTTTGCGGAGACTTTCGCTCCGCATGGTTTCAAACGCCGTGCCTTCATGCCCGTCTATGGTCTGGCCGAAGGGACGCTGTTTGTTTCGGGAGCGGCCAAGAACGAAGAGTTTGTGGCCGGAGCTTTCGAGGCCGAGGCGCTGCAAGCGAATCGTGTGGTCGAGATGGGCGCGGACGACCATGCGCCGGGCGCGCGACATCTCGTCAGTTCGGGTTGCGCGGGAAGCGAGCACGAAGTTGTGATCGTCGATCCTGAATCTATGTCGAGGTGCGACGAAGGGCGCGTCGGGGAGATTTGGGTGCGCGGCGCGAGCATCGCGGGGGGGTATTGGCGGCGCGAGGAAGAAACAGAACGGACTTTCAGAGCTGTTCTGGCCGACACGGGCGCGGGGCCTTTTCTGCGCACGGGCGACCTCGGATTTTTGCACGGCGGAGAACTCTACGTCACCGGCCGTTTGAAAGACCTCATCATCATACGCGGCCGCAACCTCTACCCGCAGGACATCGAGTTGACGGTCGAGCGGAGCAGCCCGGCGCTGAAACTCGGAGCGGGCGCGGCCTTCGCCATCGACGTGGAGGGCGAGGAACGTCTGGTCATCGTGCAGGAGATCGAGCGCGAACATCGTCATCTCGATCCGGTGGATATTTTCAAGGCCATTCGCGAGCAGGTGGGCGAACAGCACGAGGTCGAAATTCATGCCATCGCGTTAATCAAACCCGGCAGCATCCCCAAGACTTCGAGCGGCAAAATTCAACGCCACGCCTGTCGTCAACAATTCCTCACCGGCACGCTCGAAGTGATCCACGCGACTGAGACCGCCCGTCCCGCCGCGCAAATAGTTTCGGCAGTTCCGGCGGTCGCGGCGCAAAGCGTCAACGCGCCGCCTCCGAAAATCGCTTCGGCGTTATCAGCGGAGATTGGCGACCGTGAGTTGTCGCAAGCAGTGCGGCAGCGAATCTGCGCGGCGGTCGCGGCGGCGCTCGGCGTCTCTCCGAACGACATACCCTCGGATAAGAGCTTCGCCAGTCTCGGCATCGATTCGCTGAAAGCCGTCGAGATCATGGACGCCCTCGGCCGTCAATTCGGCGTCACGCTCTCGCCCACCATTCTCTTTGAAGCGCCGACGATCAACGAGCTGACCGAACATCTCTGCCAAGAGCACAAGACCATCTTCGTGGCCTTCATGCAAGAGGCGCGTGCGCGGCAAACATCGCGCGGCGCGACGGCGAGTGACGGCGTCGAAGCAGCGTTGGAGAGCGACGGCGTCGAAGCACAATTTGCATCGAGAGGCGACGAGACGAAGGCCGTTATCGAGAAGACGACGACGGCGCGGGTTGAAACGTTCGACGCGCGCGACGAAGACATCGCCGTCATCGGCATGAGTTGCCGCCTGCCGCAATCGCCCGACCTCGCATCGTTCTGGAAATTGCTCAGCGAGGGGCGCGATGCAGTGACGGAAGTTCCGGCCGGGCGTTGGGACTGGCGCGCTTTTTACGACGCCAACCCTGAGGCGGAAAAGAAAACTTATTCGCGCTGGGGCGGCTTCCTCGACGAGTTGGATAAATTCGACCCGCTCTTCTTCAACATCTCTCCGCGCGAGGCGCGCCTGATCGATCCGCAGCAGCGAATCTTTCTCGAAGTGGCCTGGGAGACGTTCGAGCACGCGGGCTACGGGGCGGCGAAACTCACCGGACAAGAAGTCGGCATCTTCGTCGGCGCGAGTAACAACGGTTATTACCGTCGCATCGAGCCTGCTTTGACCGTGGCCGATCATACGGCCGGGGTGGGCAACCAGAACGCCGTCATCGCCAATCGGGTGTCGTACTTTCTGAATTTGCACGGCCCATCGCTCGTCGTCGATACGATGTGTTCGTCTTCGCTCGTGGCGTTGCATCTGGCGTGTCAGAGCTTGCGGCAGGGCGAATGCACGTTGGCTCTGGCCGGGGGCGTGAACGTCCTGCTGTCGCCCGAATACTTCGTCGCCATGAGCCGGATGAAGGCGCACTCGCCCGACGGTCGTTGCAAGACCTTCGACCAAAGCGCCAACGGCATCGTCATCGGCGAAGGCGCGGGGTCGGTTCTGCTCAAGCCGCTCGCGCGCGCCCTTGCCGACGGAGATCAGATTCTCGCGGTCATCAAAGGCTCGGCCGTCAATCATGGCGGGCAGGCCAACGGGCTGACCGCTCCGAACCCGAAGGCACACGCGCGCTTGATCGCACGGGCGCTCGCGGCGGCGGGCGTCTCGGCCGACACCATCTCCTACGTCGAAGCTCACGGGACGGGCACGGCGCTCGGCGATCCGATTGAGATCGAGGGACTGACCAAAGCGTTTCGCCTCCACACGGAGCGGACGCAGTTTTGCGCCATCGGGTCGGTGAAAACCAACATCGGCCATCTCGAACCGGCGGCGGGCATCTCAGGTCTCATCAAGATCATTCTCTCGATGCAGCACGGGCAGCTTCCCGCCAGTCTCCATTTCGAGCGAGCCAACCGGATCATTCCGTTCACCGCCACGCCTTTCAAAGTCAACACCGAACTGAGCGAGTGGAACGCGGAGGGCGCGCGTCGCGCCTGCATCAGTTCGTTCGGCATCGGCGGTGCGAACGCGCACGTCGTCGTCGAAGAAGCGCCCGCGCGGACGCCAACGGAAAACGAGACGGAACGCCCCGTTCACCTGCTCACACTGTCGGCCAAAACCGAAAGCGCCCTGTCGGCACTGGCCGGGCGTTATCGCGCGCTCTTGCAAAGTGAACCGGCGCTCTCTCTCGGCGACCTCTGTTTCACGGCCAACACCGGGCGCACGCATTTTGCACATCGCCTGACCGTCATCACGCAGTCAACGGCCGAGTTGACGCATCAACTCGCGGACTTCGCCGCCGCTCAGAGTAAAGCGCCGGCGCGCGTGCGTCAGCGGCAGGCGACGGGCGACGGCGTGCTTCCCGTCACCTTCCTCTTTACGGGGCAGGGCGCGCAGTACGCAGATATGGGACGTAGGCTCTACGAGACGCAGCCCACGTTTCGCCGCGCCCTCGAACGCTGCGACGAAGTGCTCGGCGCTGATCTGCCCGCGCCGCTCCTGTCCGTGCTCTATGCCGGAGCGGATGCGGAGCGCGCCGAGAAGTTGAACGAGACGGCTTACACACAGCCCGCGCTGTTCGCTCTGGAGTTTGCACTCTGCGAGTTGTGGCGTTCGTGGGGCATCGAGCCGGACGCGGTGGTCGGACACAGTATCGGCGAGTATGCGGCGGCGTGCGTGGCGGGCGTTTTGAGTCTGGAAGACGCGCTCAAGTTGGTGGCGGCGCGCGGGCGTCTGATGCAGGCGCTGCCGCGAGACGGCGCGATGGCCGTCGTGTTCACAGATGAAGCGCGCGGCGCGGAGGCTTGCGCGGGATACGAAGAGACGCTTTCGCTTGCCGCCGTGAATGCGCCGCAATCAATCGTCATCTCAGGCGCGCGCGCGGCGCTTGAGGAAGTCTGCGAACGCCTCTCGCGCACAGGCGTGATGGTGCGGCCGCTCAACACTTCGCACGCGTTCCATTCGCCTTTGATGAATCCGATTCTGGATGAATTCGAGCGCGTGGCGAGCGAGGTCAGTTATGCCCCGGCGCGCATCCCGCTCGTCTCGAATCTCGACGGCCGCAGATGGGAAGCGGGCTTCGTGCCCGACGCGGCCTACTGGCGACGCCACTTGCGCGAAACCGTGAGATTCAGCGCGAGCTTGGAGACGCTCGCCGCAGGTGCGGGGCGGCAAATCTTTCTCGAAGTCGGCCCGCACCCGGTGCTCTTGGCGGCCGGTAAGCGTTGCCTGCCGAAAGACGCGGCCGTCTGGTTGCCCTCTCTGCAACAGGGCGCGGACGATTGGCAGACCATGCTCGCAAGTCTCGCCGAACTCTACCTGCACGGCGCGCAGGTGGACTGGGAAGGCTTCGACGGCGACTATTCACGCCGCCGCCTCGCGCTCCCCACGTATCCCTTTGAACGCAGGCGTTGCTGGGTTGATGTGCCCCAGCAAAACGACGCCGCGACGATTGCGCCCCGCACGGACGAACCAACGATGCACGCGCAAGCGGCCGCCGATGACGAAGCACACGCGCGGTTAACTTCACTCAGCCCGAACATCCGCGTCGAGACTCACGCACGACCCCTCGAATCGCCCCTTTGCCTGAACACAGATACGACCCCGAAAGGACATTCAACCCCGATGCCCGAAGTAAATCATCACCCCGTCGCCGACAAGGCGCAGAGCGTCGTCCCACTCTCCCCCACGCGTCAAGAGCGGCTGCTGTCATTCATGAGCGAAAAGATCGCCGGGCTGCTCCACATCGATGTCTCGGAGATCGACGTGCACGCTTCGTTTCTTGAGATGGGAGCCGATTCCATCGTGCTCATCGAAGCGATTCAGGCCATCGAGAATATCTTCGCCCTCAAGCTTTCGGTGCGCCAGTTCTTCGAGGATTTGACGAGCATCCACGCGCTGACGGTCTATCTCGACGAGGTGTTGCCGCCCGAAGCGTTTCCGGCACAGACGGCCGACGCTTCATTCGCCGCGCCACAGTCGCCCGTCGAAGCGACGACGGGGAATGGCGCGAACGCGCACGTTGCGACGAGCGGAGCGATAGAGATCAACGCGGAAAAAGCGATCCACGTTGCCGCGCACGCCTCGGCCTTGCCGGAACACGCGCCCGCGCCGCCGCAATCAGTGCAAACCATCGCGCCGCAAGTTGCGCCCGTACACGCCGCCTCGACCGTGTATGCACAGGCCGTTCGCTTGGAGCGCGACGCGCCGCAGCAGGCGCGCGCGGAAACTTCGCTGGAGAGAATCGTCTCGCAGCAACTCGAAGCGATCCGGCAGCACTCTCGTTTGATGTCGCAACAGTTGGAGATGCTCGGACAACAGCAGCAGCAAGTCTTTCGTCCGCAGCCCGTCGCGCCCGAAACGTTTCAGGGGCACTTACCGCCGCACCACGAATCTCACCCCGACAACTCCGCCCACACAATTCACGGCAACGGTCACAGCAACGGCAACGGTAACGGCCATAGCAATGGCAACGGCAATGGTCATGGCAACGGGAACGGTCAGGGCAAGGGCGAGACACATTGGCAACATACGTCGTTAACGTCGCACGCTTTGGCCGGGACGGGGAACGGGCAGGGCGTCGTGCAGGGACAGGCGCCGCCGCAGGTCGCGTCGCAGTCGCCCGCGCCCGCCGCCGTCGTGGAAGCCGCGCCCGTGGCGAAGGGCGTGCAGCCGGAAAAACCCGCGCGCGAAGCCTACGTGCCTTACAAGCCCGTGCAGCCCGGACAGGTCGGCGGCCACTCGGCACGGCAGCAGGAGCACCTCGCGTCTTTGATCGAGCGTTACACGCGGCGCACTTGGAAGTCGAAACAATTGACGCAGGAGGCGCGTCCCTACTGCGCCGACAGTCGCGCCATGATCGGTTTCCGCTATTCGATCAAGGAGATGCTCTATCCGATCACGGCGGCCAGTTCCGCGGGCTGCCGCATCACGGACGTGGACGGCAACGTTTACATCGACCTTACGATGGGCATGGGCGTCCACCTCTTCGGCCACGGCGCGCCGTTCCTCGATGAAGCGTTGCGCGCGCAGCTCGCGTCGGGCATCCACATCGGGCCGCGCTCGCACCTCGTCGGCGAAGTGTCGCGCCTGTTTTGCGAACTGACCGGCGCGGAGCGAGCCGCCTTCACCAACTCCGGGACGGAGGCCGTCGCCACCGCCCTGCGTCTCGCGCGCACGGCCACCGGCCGCCACAAGATCGTCATCTTCTCCGGTTCGTATCACGGCCACTTCGACGGCACGCTCGCGCGCAACCAGATGATCGACGGCAAGCCCGTCTCCGTTCCGCTCGCGCCCGGCGTCCAGCCGCGCATCGCCGAAGATATTCTCGTGCTCGAATACGGCACGCCCGAAGCTCTCGAAACGATCCGCGCGCACGCTGGCGAGTTGGCCGCCGTGCTCGTCGAACCCGTGCAGGGCCGCCGTCCCGAATTTCAACCGCGCGAGTTTCTACAAGAGTTGCGCCGCCTGACGGAAGAGACCAACGTGCCTTTGATTTTCGACGAGATGATCACGGGCTTCCGCGTGCATCAGGGCGGGTCGCAAAGTTGGTTCGGCGTCAAGGCCGACATCGCCACCTACGGCAAGATCGTCGGCGGCGGGATGCCCATCGGCGTCGTGGCGGGCAAGGCGCAGTATCTCGACGGCATCGACGGCGGGATGTGGGAGTATGGAGACAAATCCTTCCCCAAAGCCGACACCACTTTCTTCGGCGGCACGTTCTGCCAGCACCCTCTGACGATGGCAACCGCGCACGCCACGCTCACCTATCTGAAAGAGCAAGGCCCGGCCTTGCAGGCCGACTTGAACAAGCGCACCGCGCGTTTCGCCGACGCGCTCAACGAGTGGTTCGAGCGCGAAGCACTCCCCGTCAAGATCGTGCACTTCGGCTCAGTCTTCCGTTTCGCCTACACGGGCAACATGGATTTGCTCTTCTATCACCTGCTCGAACGCGGCGTCTACGTGTGGGAGTGGCGCAACTGTTTTATGTCCACGGCGCACACCGACGCAGACATCGCCTACATCATCGAAGCCGTCAAAGGCGCTATCGGCGACATGCGCGACGGCGGTTTCCTCCCGCCCTCGCCGACCGAGCCGACGGGCGCGAGCGATTCGAGCGCGACCGACAACTCGCCCGCTCCCGCTTCCGCCTCCGGCGCTCCGGCCACGGGCGCGAATCTCACTACGGTGGCGGCGGCGGCCGACGCGCAGAGCGTGCCCTTGCTCGAAGCGCAAAAGCAACTGTGGTTGCTCGCGCAACTCGGCGAGGACGCGTCGGCCGCTTATAACGAGACGGCGCTCGTCCGTCTGACCGGCACGCTCAGATACGAACTGTTGCGCGCCTCGCTCGAACAGGTCGTCCAACGCCACGAAGCACTGCGCACCGTCATCGGCGGCGACGGCACGACGCAAGAGGTGCGCCCGCACGCGTCGATAGAACTTCCGCTCGTCACCTTCGACGCGCCGGACGCCGAGGGACGTGCGGCCGAGGCCGACGCGTGGTTGCTCGCCGAAAGCCTGCGCGCGTTCAACTTCACCGAACAGCCGCCCGTGCGCTTTCATTGCCTGCAACTCGACGGGGAAGTTCATCTCCTCGTCGTCACCATCCATCACATCCTTGTCGACGGCCTGTCGCTCGCCTTGCTGCTGCAAGAGATGAGCGTCGTCTATTCCGCGCTCGCACGCGGCGAAGAGGTAAAGCTCGACGAGCCGATGCAGTTTCGCGAGTACGTCGCCTTCCAACAGCGGCAACTCGAAGCGGGCGCTTGGACGGAGCAGGAAAAGTTCTGGTTGGAAAAGTTTTCCAGTGCGGCCGTCCCCGTGCTCGAACTGCCCACAGATCACACGCGCCCGCCGATTAAAACCTTTCGCGGCCGGCGGCAGACCCTTCGCGTCGAACCGGAACTCTACGCGCGTCTCGTCCAAGTCAGCAAACAACAGATGTGCACGCCGTTCGTGATGCTGCTCGCGGCCTACATGACGCTCTTGCACCGCATCACGAATCAAGACGATATCCTCGTCGGTATCCCCGTCTGGGGACGCACCTTCGCGGGCGCGCAGCCGCTCGTCGGCTACTGCGTCCACCTCGCGCCGCTCCACAGCCGCGCCGACGGCAATCCGACATTCGCCGCACACCTGCGCGCGCTGCGCACCGTCTGGCTCGAAGCCTACGAACATCAAGACTATCCCTTCGCGCATCTCGTCAACCGCCTCGTCAGGGAACAGAAACTCGCGAGCGACCCGAGCCGCACGCCGCTCGTCAGCGCCGTCTTCAACATGGACAAGCTGACCGTCTCCGAGATGCACGGACTCACGGCCGAGATACTTTCGCCCCCCGTCAGCTACACCAAGTTCGACCTCAGTTTGAACATCACCGAAGTCAACGGCGAACTCAGGCTCGACGCCGAACACAATCTCGATCTCTTCGACGAAGAGACCATCCGGCGACTGCTCGGACAATTCAAAACTCTCTTGCAAAGCATCGCCGCAGAACCCAACGAGCGCCTGCGCCGCCTGTCGTTGCTATCGGAGAGCGAACGCCGCGAGATGCTCGTCGAATGGAACGCGACCCAACAGGAGTTTCCGCGCGAGAGTTGTCTCCAACAACTCTTTGAAGCGCAGGCGCGGCGCACGCCCGGCGCGGTCGCCGTCGTCTGCCACGACCGTCAACTGACTTATGCCGAACTCGATGCCCGCGCGAACAGCTTAGCCGGACACCTGCGCGGCTTGGGCGTCGGGCGCGAGACGCTGGTGGGCATCGCCTGCGAGCGCGGCATCGAGATGATGGTCGGGCTGCTCGGCATCTTGAAGTCGGGCGGCGCATACGTCCCCATCGATCCGCAATACCCGCAGGAGCGCATCGCTTTGATGTTGCAGGATTCGGGCATCGAAGTGTTGCTGACGGAAAGCGCGCTCGGCGACAGACTCCCCGCGCACGATGCGCGCACCGTTTGTCTCGACACGGATGCGGAGTTGATCGCGCGCTCGTCAAGTGAGCCGCTTGCCCTCGCGGGCGACGCGGACAACCTCGCTTACGTCATCTACACGTCCGGCTCTTCGGGGCGGCCGAAGGGAGTGCAAATCTCTCATCGCGCGGTCGTCAACCTGCTCAATTCGATGCGACGCGAGCCGGGGCTTGAGGCGGGCGACTGCCTGCTCGCCGTCACCACTCTGTCTTTCGACATCGCCGCGCTCGAACTGTTCTTGCCGCTCACGACGGGCGCGCGTCTCGTCATCGCGCCGCGCGATGCGGCGAGCGACGGCCGTGTGCTCGGCGAGCTTCTGACGCGGAGCGGCGCAAACGTCATGCAGGCCACGCCGAGCACTTGGCGGATGCTGCTCGAAGCGGGCTGGACGGGCGACGCGCGGCTCAAGGTGCTGTGCGGCGGCGAGGCGCTGCCCGCCGACTTGGCCGCGACTCTCTCGGCACGTGTGGCTTCGCTCTGGAACGTCTACGGCCCGACCGAGACGACCATCTGGTCAACCGTTGATCGCACAAACGCCACAGCCGAGAGCATCAGCATCGGGCGTCCGATTGCGAACACGCAAATTTACATCCTCGACCGAGAGTTGCAACCCGCGCCCATCGGCGTCGGCGGAGATTTGTATATCGCGGGCGAAGGCTTGGCGCGCGGTTACCTGCATCGCCCGGAACTGACGGCCGAACGCTTCGTGCCCGACCCGTTCGGCCACGGGCCGGGGCGGCGCATGTATCAGACCGGCGACGTGGCGCGTTATCGACAGGACGGCCGCGTCGAACTGCTCGGCCGCAGCGACCAACAGGTGAAGGTGAGAGGCTTCCGCATCGAACTCGGCGAGATCGAAACGGCGCTGGGGCGACACCGGGCGGTCGGCCAGTGCGCTGTCGTCGTCCGCGAGACGGGCGGCGATAAACAACTCTTGGCCTACCTCACGCTGCGCGACGACCGGCGCGCGACCTCAAGCGACGAGCTTCGTCGTTTTCTGGAACAGAGTCTCCCGGCCTACATGATTCCGGCGCGGTTCGTCGTGCTCGACGAACTGCCGCTCACGCCGAACGGCAAAGTGAATCGGCAGGCGTTGCCGGAACCGAGCGAGGCGAGCATGGAGGCGGGGCGCGATTACGTTGCGCCGCAAACAGCGACGGAAGAGAAGCTGGCCGGACTGTTCGCGGAAGTGCTCGGCCTCGCGCGCGTCGGACGCGACGACGACTTCTTCCGCACCGGCGGACATTCGCTGCTCGCCACGCGCCTCGCTTCTAGAGTGCGCGACGAGTTCGATTTGGAGTTGCCGCTGCGTCGCTTCTTTGAAGCTCCCACGGTCGGCCTGCTGGCCTCGCACATCGAACAGACGCGAGAAGGCGGCGCGGCCGAGGGCGAGTTGTCCAGCGAGTTGCCGAAAATCACGCGCATCCCGCGCCTCGGCGAACTGCCCTTGTCGTTCGCGCAGCAGCGCCTCTGGTTTCTCAACCAGCTCAGCCCCGCGAGCCCCTTCTACAACATGAACGGCGTGGTGCGCCTGACCGGCGAATTGAAGGTCGCGGCGCTTGAACGCGCGTTCACCGAAGTCTGCGCGCGACACGAAACGCTGCGCACGCGTTTCAAGAGCGTGGCGAATCAGCCGGTGCAGTTCATCCTCGACCCTCAACCCTTCGAGCTGGCGTGCGAAGATTTCTCCCAACTCGGCGCGGAGACGCGCGACACGGCCGTTGCCGCGCGCATCAGGAAAGCGGGCGAGCGCCCCTTCGATCTGGAACAGGACGAACTCTTGCGCGCGCATCTGTTCCGGCTCGACGCGCGCGAACATCTCCTGCTCGTCTCGCTCCACCACATCATCGCCGACGGTTGGTCGCTCGGCGTGCTGGTCAGAGAAGTGGCCGCCCTCTACGAGTCGTTCATCACGGGCGCGCCTTCAACGCTCTCCGAACTGCCCATCCAGTACGTTGACTTCGCACACTGGCAGCGCGAATGGCTACAGGGCGACGAACTCGAAGCGCAACTCGCTTACTGGCGGCGGCAACTCGGCGGCACGCTGCCACTGCCGACCATCCCGACAGACCTGCCGCGTCCGCCCGTCTTGCAGCATCACGGCGCGCAACTGACGCACAAGCTCGACGCCGAATTGATGTCGTCGCTGAAAGCACTCGGCAGCGCCGCCGGTGCGACGGAGTTTATGACATTGGTGTCAATCTTCGCCGCCCTCCTGCAACGCCACAACAACTCGAAAGAGATCATCCTCGGCACGGACATCGCCAACCGCCGCCACGCCGAACTCG
>DASVUD010000012.1:0-8361 GCA_036387235.1 Pyrinomonadaceae bacterium | reverse complement strand
GAGCGGTGGGAGCGAGAGAGTTGCGCGCGCACTTGGCGGCGCGTCTGCCGGATTACATGATCCCGGCGCATTACGTCTGGCTGGAGAGTCTGCCGCTGACGCCCAACGGCAAGGTGGATCGCAAAGCCCTGCCCGCGCCGGAGACGACCGTGCACGCGGACGCCGGAGAGCAGTTGGTCGCGCCGAGAACCGAAGAGGAGTTGCGGCTCGCCGAAATCTGGGAAGAGGTCTTGCAGCGGCAGCCGATTAATATGACGGACAACTTCTTCGAGTTGGGCGGCCACTCGCTGCTCGCGGTGCAGTTGTTCGCGCTCATCGAGGAACGCCTGCACCGGAAGTTGCCCGTCGCCTATCTCTTCAAACACGGCACGATTGAACATCTCGCCGCTCAACTCAGACAACACGACAGCGCGCCGCAATCTCTGCTCGTGAAAATTCAGAGCGGAGCGCCGCAGCGTCGTCCGCTGTTCCTGATTCATCCGGTCGGCGGCAGCGTCTTTTGTTACGTCGAACTGGCGCGCGCGCTCGGTCGTGAACAACCGCTCTACGCTTTTCAAGCCAGAGGTTTGAACGGCGAGGAAGCGCCGCACACGAGCATCGAAGAGATGGCCGCCGCGTATCTCGAAGAGTTGCGGAGGGCGCAGCCGGAAGGGCCTTACCATCTCGGCGGTTGGTCTTTGGGCGGCGTGATCGCGTTCGAGATGGCGCAGCAACTCCGCGCCGGAGGCCACGAAGTAAGCCTCCTCGCCATGTTCGATTCCTACGCCCCGACCGCGCTCGACTTCGAGGCCGAGATTGAAAACGGGCTGTCCATGTTGACGCAGTTCGCCGTCGATCTGGGATTGCGCACGGAGAGTCTCACGCTCACGCGCGAGCAATTCCTGCAACTGTCGTTTGGCGAGCAACTGTCCATCGTGCTTGAGCTGGCCGTGGGCGAACATCTCCTCCCGGCGGAGACCGGGCTGGCTCGGCTGCATGATCGTTTCAGCATCTTCAAAAACAATCTGCGTGCGCTCCGTCAGTACGTGCCCCGGCCTTACGACGGCCGCATCGCTCTCTTCGCGGCGAGAGAGAAGGCGTCCCATTCGGCCGGAGCGCGGCGCGGCTGGAGCAAACTCGCACTTCGCTCCGTCGAACTTTACGAAGTGCCCGGCAACCACTACACGATGCTCAGACAGCCACACGTCGTCCGCCTCGCCGCACGTCTCACAGAGAGCTTGCCGGAAGGCGAGTCGGCGTTTCAGGAAAGAGGTCTTTAACCCATGAAAATTATCGCTTTTATACTGCGCTTCGCGGGACGTCAGGTCTTCTTGGCGGCCTCGGTCGGCATCGTGGCCGGGTTCGCCAGCGCGGGTTTGATGGCTTTGATTAACTACAAATTGAGCCGCGCGTCCGCCCCGCTCGATCACCTGTGGCTCTTCGGCGGCTTCGTGCTCGCCACGCTCCTCTCCAGCATCGGCTCGCGCTTCATGCTGATCAATCTGGCGCACGATGTTCCCTTCGAGTTGCGCATGCAGTTATGCCGACAGGTCTTGAACGTGCCGCTGCGGCAGTTGGAAGAGACGGGCGCGCATCGCGTCCACGCCGCGCTCAATCACGACATCCCCATCGTGATGACCGGGTTTCTCGATTTCCCGGTCTTCTGCATCAACCTCGCGACGACGCTCGGCTGCCTCGTCTATCTCTGCTGGCTCTCGCCGATGGTCTTCGTGGCCTTCATCATCGTCCTTCTGCTCACCATCGGGATTCTCGAACTCGTCCAGAAGAAGGCCAATCAATACATCAAACAGGCGCGCGAAGACTATGAACGCATGAACGGTTATTTTCACTCGCTGACGGACGGCGCGAAAGAACTGAAACTGCATCGCGGCCGCCGCATCGCTTTCTTCTCCGAACTCCTGCGCCCGACCGCTCGTGCCTTCCGCGACCACAGCCGCGTCGGGCGTCAACTGCTCGGCATCAATGCCACGGGGTCGCAGGTGCTCTATTTCATCTTCATCGGCGTGCTGCTGTTCATGCTGCCGAGCTTCTGGGAGATCAGCCGCGAGACTCTGACCGCCTACACTTTGACCGCGCTCTTTTTGCGCACGCCCGTCACGCTCGTCGTCGATACCATTCCGTCTTTCGCCGCCGCCAACATCGCGCTCAAGAAGATCGACGCGCTCGGCCTCTCGCTCGCCTCCACGAACGTCAAAGACGAGACGACGCACGCCATCGCGCCGAAGTCCTGGAAGCGGATCGAACTCGCGGGCGTGACGCATCAATATCAGCACGAACTGAGCGATTACAGCTTCACGCTCGGCCCCATCAACTTGACGTTCGAGCCGGGCGAACTGGTCTTTCTCGTCGGCGGCAACGGCAGCGGCAAAACCAGTTTCGCCAAACTCCTGACCGGCCTCTACATCCCCGAAGCCGGAGAGATTAGGCTGAACGGCAAGCCCGTCCTCGACGAGCATCGAGACAGCTACCGCCAACTCTTCTCCGTGGTCTTTTCCACGCCCTACTTGTTCGACCACCTGCTCGGCATGGACGTGCGCAACTTGGACGCGCGCACGAGCGGTTATCTCGACAAACTGCAACTCAGCCACAAAGTCCACGTCAAGGACGGCGTGCTCTCGACCACGGAGCTTTCGCAGGGACAGCGCAAGCGCCTCGCCCTGTTGACCGCCTATCTCGAAGACCGTCCCTTCTACGTCTTCGACGAATGGGCGGCCGATCAAGACCCTCTGTTCAAGGAGTTCTTCTACCTGCAACTGCTGCCGGAACTCCGCGCGATTGGCAAGACCGTGCTCGTCATCAGCCACGACGACCGCTACTACCACACGGCCGACCGGATCATTAAGTTGGAATCCGGCCAAGTCGTCTTCAACGAGGTGAACGCTTCGTCCGCCGCCGCTTGCGATTCGGGCGAACTGCTGGCGACCGCCGTCACGGCCAGTTCCGAACAGGTTCAATGAACGTCCAAGGCTCTCTGCGGCGAAGAGAGCCGGACGCTCCCGTCCATCCCGTCGCTAGGGATGGGCACGCACTCAACCGATTGATCTTTTAATTCCCAACTCTTAGAGGAGACAACGATGAGCCAAGACGAAAGAGAAGACACGACGATCTACAAAGTGGTGGTCAACCACGAAGAACAGTATTCGATCTGGCCGGCCGACCGTGAAAACGCGCTCGGCTGGAACGACGCCGGAAAGACCGGCCCGAAACAGGAATGCCTCGATTACATCAAAGAGGTGTGGACGGACATGCGCCCCTTGAGCCTGCGCAAGAAGATGGAGCAAGGAGCGCAAGGATAGCGCCGGGGGCACGCGCCCTCGTCCTCTCTCCCTCTCTCCCTCTCTCTTTGCGCGACGGATTTTCTCTTTTGACCACAACCCGACTCGCCGCAAGCATCGACATGAAGAGCAGAACCGATTGGTTAACCGTGCTGAACCCGGAGCGCAACCTCCCGCGCCTCTTTTGTTTCCCCTACGCGGGCGGCGGGTCTCTGCTCTTTCGCCGTTGGCTGCCGTACCTCAAGGGCGCGGTCGAACTTTGCGCCGCGCAGTTGCCGGGACGCGAGACGCGCATGCGCGAATCGCCCGTCTCCGAACTGCGCGTCCTCGTCGATGCTCTGGCGCGCGAGATCAAGCCGTTCCTCGATAGGCCATACGCCTTTTTCGGTCACAGCATGGGCGCGCTCGTGGCCTTCGAGTTGGCGCGGCGTCTCCGCGACGAGGGCATGGTCGAACCCATGCACCTTTTTCTATCGGGACGCCGCGCGCCACAACTGCCGAAGACCGACCGCGCGCTTCACACCTTGCCCGAAGCCGAGTTCATCGAAGAAGTGATTCGCCTGAACGGCACGCCCAGAGAAGTGTTGAGCCATCCCGAATTGATGCAGATTCTCATTCCGCTGTTGCGCGCGGACTTCGCCGTTTGCCAGACCTACGAGTACGCGCCGCACGCGCCGCTCCGCTCTTCGATCACCGCGCTCGGCGGGCTCCATGACGAGTGGATCGATCACGCGTCGCTCGATGCCTGGCGCGAGCACACGACTGCAAACTTCGCCGTCCGCATGTTTCCCGGCGACCATTTTTTTCTCAACCAGACGCCCGAGTTGCCGCGCCTCATCGCGCGCGAATTGGCCTGTTCAATCGCAGACTTCGCCGGGCGCACTTGAAGCCCCCTGCAAGACAAGGCCTGTCCCCGTCGTCTCTCACCAATCATAAAGAAGGAGACTGTTATGTTATCTGCGCTGACGCGTAGCATCAGTCCGAGAATGGAAGATTGCGAGTTAACGTTTCTCAGTCGCGACTGCATCGATGTCGTCAAGGCCGAGGAGCAGCACCGGAACTACGTGCGCAGCCTCGCTCGCCTCGGTTTAAGAGTTCTGCACGCGCCCCCGACGCCCGAACTCCCCGACTCGGTTTTCGTCGAAGACACGGCCGTCGTCGTGGACGAAGTGGCGGTCGTGCCGACGATGGGCGCGGCGCGGCGGCGACCCGAAGTGCAGAGCGTGGCGGCGGTGCTCGAACAATATCGCCCGCTGAAATTCATCACGCTGCCGGGCACGCTCGAAGGCGGCGACGTGGTGCGCGTCGGCCGCACGCTCTACGTCGGACAATCAACCCGCACCAACGCGGAAGGCATCCGCCAGTTGCGCGAACTGCTCCGGCCTTACGACTACGAGGTCGCGAGCGTCGGCGTCCACGGCTGCCTGCACCTCTCGACCGGATGCTCTTATCTCGGTCGCGGCACGGTGCTCTTGAACCCCGATTGGATCGACGCCTCCGCGTTCCGGCATCTCGACATCATTCGCGTCCCGGCGGCGGAGCCGTGGGCGGCCAACACGCTCGCGCAGGGCGGCGTCGTGCTCTTGCCGAGTTCGTTCCCCGAAACTCGTGCCTTGCTCGAAGAGCGCGAATTTGAAGTCTATACGACGGACATCTCCGAATTTATGAAGGCCGAAGCCGGGCTGACTTGCATGAGCCTGCTGTTCACAGACCATCAAGCGCATTTGAGAGACGGCGGCGACGGCCATCAAGGCGTGCGAGAGTTGACGGCGTCGGGCGTCATCGCTCCGGTCGTCTAGGGCGGGGCACAAACAGAGAAATCAAATGATCAAGCATGAAAGCGCGCGGTCGCTCGTTTAGAGAAAGAGAGGAACGGATGAAGACCTTCACCACACCACTTATTCGACTGGAAAATTTGAAGAAGCTGTTTCTGACCGAAGAGGTCGAGATACACGCGTTGGCGGGCGTCGATTTCGAGATTTATACGGGCGAGTACGTCGCCATCTCCGGCCCTTCGGGTTGCGGTAAATCCACGCTGCTCTCGATTCTCGGGCTGCTCGATTCGCCGACGGAAGGAACTTATCTGCTCAACGGTCAATCGGTCGGGCATCTCCCCCAGCGCGAACGCGCGCGCATCCGCAACGAGCACGTCGGCTTCATCTTCCAGAGCTTCAATCTGATCAGCGACCGGACGGTCTTTCAAAACGTCGAAGTGCCGCTCCTGTTTCGCGGGATGAAGGCGTCCGAGCGCAGAGACCGCGTGGAGGACGCGCTCGACCGCGTCGGGATGGGACATCGCTCGCGGCACTACCCGCACCAGCTCTCCGGCGGTCAGCAGCAGCGCGTGGCCGTGGCGCGCGCCGTCGCCGGTCAACCCTCGATCCTGCTCGCCGACGAACCGACCGGCAATCTCGATTCAACCAACGGCGAAGCGGTGATGAACATTTTCAGCGAACTCTCCGACAACGGCACGACCATCTGCATGGTGACGCACGACGGGCGTTACGCGCGCTGCGCCCCGCGCACGATCAACCTGTTCGACGGGCGCGTGGTGGAAGAGATCGTAGCAGAGAGGATGGAGGTGGCCTGATGGAAACGCTATGGAAAGATTTACGTTATAGCCTGCGCACGTTGATGAAAAATCCGGGCTTCGTCGGCATCGTGCTGTTCTCGCTCGGACTCGGCATCGGTTTCAACGTCACCATCTTCAGTCTCGTCAACGCCGTGTTGCTTCGCCCGCTGCCGCTCGTCGAGCAGCCCGACCAACTCGTCGAGGTCTATTCCGCTTCGCCCAATTTGCGCTTCGGCGCGGTCTCCTACCCGGACTACGTAGACCTCGGCGAACGCACGCAGGCGTTCGACGGCCTGATCGCGCAGCGCACGACGCCGATGAACATCGGGCACGGCGGGCAGAGCGAAATTTTGGCAGGCACGCTCGTCAGCGGCAACTACTTCTCGGTGCTCGGCGTGAAACCTGAAATCGGTCGAACCTTTTCGCCGGAAGAAGACCGGACGCCGAACACGCATCCCGTCGTCGTCATCAGTCACAACCTCTGGCAGAACCGCTTCAAAGGCGAGACGAGCGCGGTCGGGCGCACGCTCTCTTTGAACGGCGTGACTTACAACATCATCGGCGTCGCGCCGAAAGACTTCATCGGAACCATCGTCGGCTTCGCGCCCGATGTGTGGGTTCCGCTGATGATGCAGGGGCAGATCATTCCCGGCTCAGACCGTCTCAAGGAACGCGGCCAACGCTGGCTGAACGTGGTGGGGCGACTCAAAAACGGTGTCAGCGTCGAACAGGCGCGCGCCGACCTGCAATCCGTCGTCGGCAAACTCGCGCAGGACTACCCGGAAACCAATCGCGCCACCACTTCCACCGTCGTTGGCCTCGGCGAAGGCGCGACCGGGTTCAAGAAAGACCTCGCGCCCGTCCTGCAAGTCTTGATGGTGATCGTGCTGCTCGTCTTGCTCATCGCCTGCTTCAACGTCGCCAACCTGTTGCTCGCGCGCTCTTACGCGCGGCAGAAAGAGATCGGCATCCGGCTCGCCCTCGGCGCTTCGCGCTGGCGTCTGGTGCGACAACTGCTGACCGAGAGTCTGTTGCTTTCGGTGATGGGCGGCGTCGCCGGTCTGCTCGTGGCGAAGTGGGGCGCGAGTCTGCTCTTGAGTCTCGTTCCGCAATCGGCTCTGCCGCTCGTCTTAGACCTCAGCATCGACCGGCGCGTGATGCTCTTTGCACTCGTCGTATCGGTCGTGACCGGCATCATCTTTGGGTTGATTCCCGCGCTGCAAACGACGAAACCGGACATTCTGCCCATCCTGAAAGACGAGATGCCCAATCCGAAACAGGGCAAGACGCGCCTGCGCGGTCTGCTCGTCGTCGGGCAAGTGGCGATTTCGCTCGTGCTGCTCATCACGGCCGGTCTCTTCATCAGAAGTTTGCAAAACGCGCGTTCCAATAATCTCAATTTCAAACCGCAGAACATTCTGGTGGCATCGACCGACGTGGCGATGCAGGGCTACGACAAGAATCAGGGGCAGGCTTATTATCGCCAGCTACAGGAGCGCGCCGCGCAGATGCCGCAAGTGCGGAACGTGACTTTAGCGAACGTCGTGCCCTTGAGTGGCGGCGGCACGCAGCAGCGCGCCGTGACCATCGAACAGTCGGACATGCCCGCGAACACGCCGCTCGCGGTGGACTACAACGTCGTCGAGCCGAAATTCTTCGAGGCGTTGGCGATCCCCGTCTTAGAGGGACGCGATTTCAACTGGCAAGACGCGGAAGACAAACAGAAGGTGGTCGTCATCAACGAAGAGATGGCGCGCCGCTTCTGGCCGAATCAAAACGCGCTCGGCAAACGCATCGGCACGAACGGAGTGGAGGGGATGCTCGAAGTGGTCGGCATCGTCAAGAACGACCGCTATTACAATTTGAACGAGAGCGTGCGCCCCTACATGTACCTGCCTTTCCAGCAGCACTACAACTCGCGCATGAATTTGCTGGTGCACGCTTCCGTCGATGCGAACGTGTTGCTGCCCGCCCTGCGCGGCGAATTACAATCGCTCAACCGCGACATGCCATATCGACTGTTGACGATGACCGATTCGCTAGGCTTGGCGCTGGCCGGGCAACGTCTGGCCGCCGTCCTGCTCAGCATCTTCGGCTTCCTCGCGCTGGGCTTGGCCGCGATGGGCTTGTACGGCGTGATGTCTTACTCGGTCAATCAACGGACGCGCGAGATCGGCATCTTGATGGCGCTCGGCGCGCAGCAGGGCGACGTGCTCGGCATCGTCATGCGGCAGGGACTCGTGCTCACGGGCGTCGGCTTGGCCGTCGGACTCGCCGCATCCTTCGCCCTCACGCGTTTCCTCTCGAACCTCCTGTACGGCATCGGCGCGACCGACCTCTTCACGTTCGGCGTCATCTCGCTGATTCTCGCGGCCGTCGCCGGAGCGGCCGTGTTTCTCCCCGCCCGGCGAGCCACGAAAGTCGATCCGATGATCGCGCTTCGCTACGAGTAGAGGGCGTTCCGCTCAACTCGAAATTCAAGACGGCCGTGGCTGCTATGAGCGCTCATAGCAG
>DASVUD010000011.1:0-12154 GCA_036387235.1 Pyrinomonadaceae bacterium | reverse complement strand
CCCCCCCCCCCCCCCCCCCCCCGCCGCTCGACGAACAACGCGAGAGGCGCGAAAGTTCACGCGAAGAGTGGCGAGGATTTTGAACGATCAGTCGTTCGATGCCCGGCCTCTCTTCGCGTGAATTCTCGCGCCTCTCATATCGATTTATGACGCGCTGATTTTATCTTCAACTGATCCGCAAAACCTCTCTCACACACAGAACTTTAACGGGCGGCGAAGCGTTATGCTTCAACGTGACACGAGCGTTCGTAAGCATTGTTCAGGTTTACGAAATTGTTTGAAGTTTGAAGTAGGCGCGCGAATGTCGTATAAAGCGACCTACTCATGCGACAGCGCCGCTACAGAGAGAGCGAGCGCGCTTCCTAACTCGGTCTCGAACCGAAGCCGAGACGAGGCTTTCAACCCATTATGAATCCAGTCATCGAACTCGACGGCTTGGGCGTGGCCTTCGGCAAACGCCACATTCTCGCAGACCTGCGCGGCACTCTATCGGGTCGCGCCATCGGCCTGCTCGGCCCGAACGGCGCGGGCAAAACCACGCTCATCCACACGCTGCTCGGCTTTCACCCGGCGACGACGGGCACAGCGCGCATCTTCGGCCAGGACATCACCACGGACGCCAAACGCATTCGCTCGCTCGTCGGCTACATGCCGGAGCGCGATTCGTTCATCGCCAAGATGACGTGCGTTCATTTCGTCCGCCTCATGGCCGAACTCTCCGGCATGCCCTCGGACGCGGCGCTCGAACGCGCGCACGAGTCTCTGTTCTACGTCGGCCTCGGCGAAGCGCGTTATCGCACGCTCGACACCTATTCGCTCGGCATGAAGCAACTGGCGAAACTGGCGCAGGCCATTGTCCACGGCCCGAAGCTCATCATCCTCGACGAGCCGACCAACGGCCTCGACCCGCCAACGCGTCTGCGCATGATTCGTCTCATCCGCGAGATACGCGACAGCGGCGAGGCGCGCATCATGCTCTCGTCGCACCTCTTGCGCGACGTGGAAGAGTGCTGCGACGAAATACTCGTCCTCAAAGACGGGCGCATCGCCGCCAACTGCAACTTGGAAGAGGAACGCAAGGCCAACCGCAAGTTCATCGAACTGGAGATGCGCGGCGACAATCGCAGTTTTGCCGAAGCGGTCGGGCGTCTCGGCTGCGAGTATGCGTTCACCAACGAGCGGCGTCTGAAACTCGTCTTGCCCGAAGGCATCGAGATACGCGATCTCTACCGCGTCGCCGCCGAGCGTGAAGTGCAGATTCGCCGTCTCAACTTCAAGCGCGACTCGCTCGAAGACATCTTCCTCAAGGCGATGGAGGGCGGCGCGCCCACCGCGACGGCGGCGACCATGACGGGTTCGACCGCGACGACGAACGCGCCGAACGCGACGACGGGAGGTAACGGCAATGGCAGTTTATGAACACGGTTACAAACCCTACACGGGCGCTCTCACGCCGGAGTGGTCGCGCTTTCTGATCCTGCCGCGCCACGCCTACCGCGACGTGTTTCGCTCGAAGTTCTTCATCGCGTTCTTCGCCGTCTGCTTCATCTACCCGCTCGTCGCGGCGATCCTGATCTACCTGCATCACAACGTCAACGCCATCGCGCTGATGAAACTCGACCTCAGCGAACTCGTGCCGATCAACGCCTCTTTCTTTCTCGCCTTTATCACGACGCAGTGCATGCTCGGATTTCTCCTGACGGTCGTCATCGGGCCGCCGCTCGTCTCGCGCGATCTGGCCAACAACGCCTTGCCGCTCTATCTGTCGCGCCCCTTCACGCGCAAGGAATACGTCGTCGGCAAGATGAACGTGATTTTGTTTCTGCTCGCGCTTATCACCTGGATTCCCGGCCTCTTGCTCTATCTCTTGCAGGCTTATCTGGAAGGCGCGGGGTGGCTGGGGAACAATCTGCGTCTGGCGGCGGCGATCTTTTTGAGCGGTTTCGTGTGGAGCGTCGTGCTGGCCGTGTTGTCTCTGGCGGTGTCGGCATGGTTGAAGTGGCGCGTGGTGGCGTCGGGCGCGCTCTTAGGCATCTTCTTCATCCCGTCGGTCTTCGGCGAGATCGTCAACGCTCTGTTTCGCACGCGCCTCGGTCATCTCTTCAGCATCGGCGCGATCATGAACTCGATCTGGCGCGGGCTCTTCGGCCTCTTTGAGCGTCAGACCGGACAGATCGAAGGGATGGCGCGCAACGGCCGTCTGATCGAGGTCACGCTCTTCGAGCCGCCGCTCTGGGCTTCGTGGCTCGTGCTCGGTTTGATCTGCGCGGCTTGCGTGCTGCTCTTGATGCGCAAGGTGCGCGCTTACGAGGTGGTGAAATGACAACGCCCGCAACAACCACAGCCGCCAACGCGACGACGAAGGCGACGGGCGCGACGAACGTCGCCGCCACGACGACGGCGCATGTCGAAGAGAAGCTGATCGTCTTCGAGGACGTGTCGAAGTTCTACGGCGAGATTCTCGGCGTCAACCGCGTCAATCTCTCCATCGTGCCGGGGATCACGAGTCTGGTCGGCCCGAACGGTTCGGGCAAGACCACTCTGATGAACTTGATGACCGGACTTCTCAAGCCGACGCGCGGGCGCATCAGCGTGCTCGGCACGAGCCCCGACAACCCGGAAGAACTGTTTCGCAAGGTCGGCTATTGCGCGCAGTTCGATTCGTTCCCGCGCGGCGCGACCGGAAGAGAGTTCATCGAGTTTTACCTGCGCACACACGGCGCGACGGGGCGTGCCGTAGAGAATTTGACGCATCAGGCTTTGGAGCGCGTCTCGATGCTCGAAGCGGCGGATCGCAAAGTGGCCGGTTACAGCAAGGGCATGCGCCAGCGCATCCGTCTCGCGCAGTCAATCGCGCACAACCCGGCCGTGCTCATCTTGGACGAGCCGCTGAACGGTCTCGACCCGATGGCGCGCGCCGAGATCATCCGGCTCTTTCGTCAACTCGCGGCCGAAGGCTTGTACCTCATCATCTCCAGCCACATCCTGCATGAAGTGGACATGATGTCGGACAGCGTCGTGCTCTTGAACAACGGCTACGTCGTAGCCGAAGGCAACGTCCACGGCGTGCGCGACGAGATCGTGGAACAGCCGATGCAGATTTTGATCCGCTGCGACCGGCCGCAGGCGCTCGCCGCGCGCGTCTTCGAGCAAGAGGGCGTGGTCGAAGCGCGCCTGCACGACGACCGGCAAGGCTTGTTCGTCAAGACGCGCCGGCCTGACGAGTTTTACTTGCTCTTGAACCGCGTGGTCGTCGAGAGCGATTTGAAGATCGAGTCGGTCGCGCCGGCGGACGACGACCTCAACGCGGTCTATCAATATTTGATCAGTTCGGACGGAGGGCGATGATGAGTTCGCACATTGATTCGCAGACGACGGGCGCAGCGGGGAAGACGGGCGCGCTGCCGTGGGGCTTGTGGGCGCAGCAGACCTTCGCCATCCTGCGCCTTGAGCTACGAAAAAACTTCTTGAGCCGCCGCGCGCTCTTGATCTACTTGCTGGCGGCGTTGCCGGTCTTCTTACTGTTCATCCTCGCCATCATTCCGCCCGACGACGAGGAGTTTCGCAACTTCAACGGACTCAGCATCGTCTTCTCCATCATCTACAACACGCTGATCTTGCGCGCCGTCGTGTTCTTCGGCTGCGCCTGGATTTTCATGAATCTGTTTCGCGGCGAAGTGGTCGACCGCAGTTTGCACTACTACTTTCTGTCGCCCATCAGGCGCGAGGTCTTGGTCGTCGGCAAATATTTGTCGGGACTCGTGACGGCCGTCGTCCTGTTCGGGCTGACCACGCTCGTCTCGCTGTTCATGCTCTACTTCCCGCGCTTCTCTTCGGAAAGCACGCGCTACTTTTTCGAGGGCGCGGGCGGCAAGCAGGCGCTCATTTACTTGGGCATCACGACGCTGGCCGTCGTCGGCTACGGCGCGATGTTCCTCATCATCGGCCTGTTTTTCCGTAACCCGATCATCCCGGCGCTCTTGGTCTACGGTTGGGAGTGGATCAACTTCCTGCTGCCGCCGCTGTTGAAGAAAGTGAGCGTCATCCACTACCTGCACTCGCTGATGCCCGTGCCGATGAGCGAAGGGCCGTTCGCCGTGATGGCCGAACCGACGCCCGCTTGGCTCTCCGTTCCAAGCCTGCTCATCTTCACCATCGTCGTCCTCGTCCTCGCCGGTCTCCACACGCGCCGCATGGAGATCAGCTACATCGGAGACTAGGAAGACAGGGAAAAGGGGAAGGGGGAAGGGATAAAGGTAAAAGCGGGAAGGCAACTCGCGGCACAGCCTGCTGCATTGCTTTCCCCTTTCCCTTTACCCCTTCCCCTTTCCCTTGCGTCTTTAACCGTTGACTTGAATCTTCCACACATTTGCGCCAGTCTGCTCCGTGGTGATGCGAACGTCGAGGAAGAGTTTGATGACTTCGATGTTGGTCGTGGTGTGCAGCGTGGGGCGGCCGGTCGTGTACGCGCCGCCGCCCGCGAGCGCGAGCGGGATGAGCAGCTGATCGGCCAAGTGTTCGCCGACGGGCGCGTCTGTGTCGAGGTAGGCGCGTGCCTCCGCGGCGGCGCGTTCGGCGACGGTCTCGGCGCGCACGCTGCGCTCGCCGATGCCGGTGAAGACTTCCGTGAGATGTTCGCTCTCGATCTCAAGCGTCAGGACGTTGCCGGGACTGTGTGCGTTTTGCGAAGTCTCGACGCGCAACTCGTCGCACGCCTCTTCGCCCCAGCCGAGTTGTTCCGCGACGACTGTTAACTCGCGCTCGCCGACGGAGGGCGGCAGTTTGACGACGAGCGCGCGGGCGCGGCGCGCACTGATACGGCCGCGCGCGTGCAGTTCGAGCGGGGCGAGCCGGGCGGCGGGTTCGATGCGCGCCGTGATGCGTCCGCCGCCGGGCGGATAGAAACCGTAGCGTTCGAGTTCGAGCCGGACGCCCGCGCCCATCCGACCGACGAGCGGCAGAAAAGTTTTGACGATGAATTCGTAGGGCGGTGCGTGGACGTTGTGCGTGCCGCCTTCGAAAGTGAGCGTCGAGGGCGCGCCCGCGAGCATCAAAGGCGGCAGGACGGTCTGGAAGACGAGCAGAGTGCTTCCGGCCGTGCCGATGGGGAAGGTGTAGTCGCCGGGCACGACTTGGCCGGGATGAAAACTGAACTCGGTCGCGCCGACCGATGCGCCTTCCACTTGCGCGCCGCCCACCGTCGCGGCCGCGCGCACGGCCGTCAAGTGTTGACGTTGCAGCCCCGGCCGCTCGCGCCGCGCGCGGACGTTGTAAATGCGAAAGGGTTTTCCGGTGATGAGCGAGAGCGCGAGCGACGTGCGTATGATCTGGCCGCCGCCCTCGCCGCGTGAACCGTCAATCGTAATCATAACGACCGGATTGTAGCGCACGCGCGCGCGCTTTCCTCAGAGCTTGACGCTGTTCCTGAGCGCTGCTCCTTACTTCGTGTCTTGGTGTCTGAGTGGTTAATCAACTGTCGTTCACCACTAAGACACAAAGTCACTAAGGAAGACGAAGAAAGCCTGAAAGCCGGAGCGATTTAGCATGCCGCGTGCTTTCCCGGAGCGCGCACCTCTGTTGTACTCTTGAGGCGTGACGACGGATGAGAAACAGTTGATCGCGGAGACGGGCGCGCGCGAGTTGGTGCTGCGCTTCGACGCGGGCACGCTCGTGCTCGACGGCGCGTCGCAGAGCGCGACCGACGTGCCCGCGCAGTTTCGTTGGGACGAGCGCGTCCGGCGCTGGCGCGCGCCCGCGCTCAACTACCGCCACGTCGTCAAAGCCTTCAAGCGCGCCGGTCTGATCGTTGAAGACCGCGCGCGCGCCTATCATCGTTTCGACTTTCCGACGAAGTTCACGGTCGAACCGCGTCCTTACCAGCAAGAGGCCATCGCGGCGTGGCGTCGTGCCGAACGTTGCGGCGTTGTCATCCTGCCGACGGGCGCGGGCAAAAGTCTCGTCGCGCAGATGGCGATTGAGCAGACCGAGCGTTCCACGCTCGTCGTCGTGCCCACCATCGACTTGATGAACCAGTGGTACGACCTGCTGTTGTCGTGCTTTCAAGCCGAAGTCGGACTCATCGGCGGCGGCTTCTTCGAGGTCGGCGCGCTGACGGTGACGACCTATGCCTCCGCCTTTCGCTTCATGGAACGGCTCGGCAACGAATTCGGCCTCGTCATCTTCGACGAATGTCATCACCTGCCCGGCGACGTGTTTCGCTACGCGGCCGAGATGTCGCTCGCGCCCTTTCGCCTCGGCCTGACCGCGACGCTCGAACGCGCCGACGGCGCTGACGAAATGCTCGAAGATTTGATCGGCCCCGTCGTCTACCGACGCGAAGCGCGCGAACTGGCGGGCGAATATCTGGCCGACTACACGGTCGTGCGCCTGCACGTCGAGTTGAGTGCGACGGAGCGCGAGGCTTACGAAGCGGAGCGCGCCGTCTTCAAAAGTTTTCTCCAACAGAAGAACATACGCCTGAGCAGCTTGCGCGGCTGGCAACACTTCATCGCCGCGAGCGCGCGAAGCTCGGAGGGGCGGCGCGCGATGTTGGCCTATCGAGAGTCGAAGCGGATCGCTCTGGGGACGGACGCGAAACTGCGTGTGC
Source organism: Pyrinomonadaceae bacterium (assembly GCA_036387235.1). Lineage (GTDB taxonomy): Bacteria > Acidobacteriota > Blastocatellia > Pyrinomonadales > Pyrinomonadaceae > JAIVJZ01. Next base: position 5,547 of record DASVUD010000011.1, on the reverse strand, counting down.
TCGCGGAACTCCTCAGGCGACACAGGCGCGACCGCGTGCTCATCTTCACGGCCGAAAACGAGATGGTCTATCGCATCTCGGAACAATTTCTGATCCCCGCCATCACGCACGAGACGAACATCAAGGAGCGGCGCGAATGGCTGGCGGCCTTCAACGCGGGCGACGTGCTGGCGCTCGCCACCTCGAAGGTCTTGAACGAGGGCGTCAACATCCCGGCCGCTTCGGTCGCCATCGTCCTCTCCGGTTCAGGCTCGACGCGCGAACACATCCAACGCCTCGGCCGCATCCTTCGCAAGCAGCCCGGCAAAGAGGCGACGCTCTACGAAGTCGTCACCAGCGACACGACGGAAGAAGGCATCAGCCGTCGTCGCGGCGGCGAACAGTTTCGCGGCCGGGAAACGCGCGGCGGGAGTTTTCAGTTCGGTTAAGCGCAAGGCGGAAAATCATGGAACCACGAAATTACACGAAACGACACGAACAAGAATTTCGCGCTTTTTCCTTTCGTGGTGCTTCGTGTCGTTTCGTGGTTTTATGTTTTTGTTAAAGGCTCTTAGTGTGAATCTCAAACTGAAATCATGTTGACGGCAGACCTCGCGCTCAGTTGGCAGCGCGGCAATCAAATTCGTCCGCGCTACGTGGAGACGGAAGACGAAGGCTGGCTCGCGGCCGCCCGCGCGCTCGTCGAACTGTTCGAGGAGCATCGCGGTTGCACGCGCGCCGCGCTCGACGCCGCGCTCGAAGATTACGTGGGCACGGGAACGGACTACAAAATCCTGCGCGGCTTGATTAAGTTGCTCTCGGATCGGACGGAGTTTGCGGCGGGCGTCGAGATCGTCCCGGCGGACTTGCGCCGCGCCGTCTTTCTCAAAGCGCGCGGCGCGCATCCTTTGACGGACGAAGCGACGCGCGCCGCCGTCGTCGAAGCGGCCAGCGCGGAACTCGGCTGCGCGCCCGAACTCGCGCGCGCCAATCTCTACGCCGACTTGCCGAAGAACCAGCGGCTCATCGAGTTTGAGACGATTGAGGCGCGCGCGCTCCTCGAACTCTACAACGTGGCGCAGGCGCAGGCGCTCCTCTATCGATGCGTGCGGATGCGCCTGACAGTCGCGCCGCAGATGGCCGAAAACTATCGCGAACTCTTCGGCGCGATCAAAGCCTATCGCCTGATTCACACGATTCGCGGGACTCCCGCCGCAGGGTACGAGATCGAACTCGACGGCCCGGTCTCGATGTTTCATCGCTCGCAAAAGTACGGCATCCAGATGGCCGTCTTTCTGCCCGCGCTCCTGTTGTGCAAGGGCTGGCGCATGCGCGCCGAGATCGCGCAGCGCGCGCCGCACGCCACGGCCTTCTTCGAGTTGGAGAGCGAGCGACACCAACTGCGCTCGCATTACCTGTCGGTGACTCCTTACGAAAATCCGGTCAGGGAAAAACTCTCGCACGCCTGGGCGCGCTTCGAAAGCGATTGGACGCTCGAACCGAGCGGCGAAGTGATAGACCTCGGCGGGTCGGCCTTCATCCCCGACTTCGTCTTGCGCCGACGCGGCGACGGGCGGCAAGTCTATTTGGAGATTTTAGGTTTCTGGACTCCGGCGCATCTCCAAGAGCGCCTGCGTGAATTCGCGGACGGCAATTTTCGCGACTACCTGCTCGCCGCTTGGGAGGAACTGCGCGGCAGCCGCGACCCGCTCGTGAACGCGCCGCCGCACACGATCATCTTCAAGCGTTCGCTCGACCCGGCCACGGTCGAGTTGGCCGCGAACAACCTGCTCACGGGAGACTGAGCGCAACTTGCACACGGGACATCGACACACACACGCATGAAAACTTTCAACCTATGCCTGCTCGGTTTCGGCAACGTCGGCCGCGCGCTCGTGCGCCTGCTCACGGAGAAGTCCGCCGAGATGCGCGACGCGTACGGCATCGAGTGGCGCATCACGGGCGTGGCGACGCGGCGCATGGGTTGGAACGTGTGTCCGGAAGGATTCGCCTTCGAGTCGACCTCGGCGTGGGAAGCGCATGAAGTTACGTCGCAAAGTACAAGTTCACCTGCGAACGTGCGCGCATGGCTCGCGGCGGCGCGCTGCGACGTGCTGTTCGAGACCACTTCGCTCGAAGCTCTGACGGGGCAGCCCGCCATCGAACACGCGCGCGCCGCATTGGAAGCGGGCGCGCACGTTGTCACGGCGAACAAAGGAACAATCGTTCACGCTTACAGAGAGTTGGCGGCGCTGGCGCGTGCGCGCGGCCGTCGCTTTTTGTTCGAGGCGACGGTGGCCGACATGCCCGTCTTCTCGCTCTTTCGAGAGTGTCTGCCCACGGCACACGTGCGCGGCTTTCGCGGCATCTTCAACTCGACCACGAACGTCATTCTCGAAGAGTTGGAACGCGGCGGCACGTTTGCCGACGGCGTGCGCCGCGCGCAAAGTCTGGGCATCGCGGAGACCGACCCGTCCGCCGACGTTGATGGGTGGGACTCGGCCGTCAAAGCGTGCGCGCTGGCAAATGTGCTGATGGACGTTCCCCTGCGGCTCGCCGAGATCGCGCGCGAGGGGATTCGCGCATTGGCTGCGGAGCGCGTGCGCGCGGCGCGTGCGGCCGGGCGGCCTTACAAACTCGTGAGCCGCGCCGCGCGCACCGCGGACGGCAGCATCGAAGCGCGCGTGCGTCCCGAACAGATCGCGGCCGACGATCCTCTGTCCGCGGCCAGCGGTACGTCGCTCATCATTCACTTCGAGTTGGACGTGCTGCCCGGCCTGACGCTCACGGCGCACGACCCGGACTTGCGCAGCACCGCCTACGGTTTGCTCTCCGATTTCATCAACGCCGTCCGCGACGAGGTTTAAGCGAAAGGCAACGCGCGCAAAGTTAGGGGAAAGACGCGAGGCGCAAACGATAACTCAATCTCAATCGCTCAACCTTTAATCACTCCACCTCAATCACGCGACCTTTGCGCCTTACGTCTTAAAAACTTTGCGCCTCCAGCGTGAAATCAGTTTCACGCTGGAGGCGCAAAGTAAGGAAAAACCGGAGGCGCAAAGGAAGAAACGGCGCGGAGATTGAGGGCGCGAAGCGGCGCGGGGAGACGTGCGCCGTGTTGGGCGTTCGTGGTGGCGGGCGTTATTTCTCGTCCGAGTCGGGGATGATGAAGACGAGATTGGTGAGGACGCTGCGGAGGCGCACTTGGCCGAGCAGCGTTTCGAGGTAGCAGGCGAGACCTTCGAGCGCCGGGCCGATCTCCAAAATCCTGCGCGCGGCCGTCACCTGTTTGACGAAGCGTTCGTATTCTTCCCAGTCTCGATACATCAAATAACACATGCTGCCGTCGCGGAAACGCTTCAAGTGCGCGAGCAAGAGCGCGACCGAAAACTGATCGCATTCCTTGTCGGCGCGGCGCGCCAGTCCCACCAAGTTCCACAAATCACGATAGAGGATGAGCGCTTCCTCGCGGCGCAGGTGAAAGTCGTTGAAGAGTTCTTCGCCGTCGAGCGCCGGGTTGAAGACTTGCGTGAGCGAGATGGTCGATTGCTGGAAACAGTTGCGCAAGAGGCCGTGGGCGCGTTCGAGTTTGGCGCGGATGGGCGGCGATTGCGGGTCGTTGATGCCGACGAGTTCGAAGCCGTAGACGCGCCCGATCTCGTGGCCGATGGCGTAGCTGATGCCGTCGAGCGTGGTCATCACCTCTTCACTCGCGCCTTCGAGTTGCAGCAAGTCGGATTCGATCTGTTCGATGAGCGCGAGCGATTCTTTGTGGATGTTGGTGAAGACGGAAAAGGTCGAAGCGAGCAGTTGATCTTGCTGCACCTTCTTTTCGATGAGCCGCAGGTAATCGAGCAGGCGCGCGAGGTCTGTGAAGACGCGGCGCATCGACCGGCCGAGCGAGGCGGGGTTGATCTGTTCGACCAATTGGCGCAGCGGCGCAGCCAAAATCTCTTCGCTTGCGTTTGCGAAATCAATTTCGTGGTCGCCGCTCGTGGCGGGCAGGTAGGGGGCGATGGCTGTCGCGGATTGGGGCGCGGCTTTGTCTAAAATTGCGCTGCTCATAATTGGGCGTGTCCTGAAAGGGGCTGGCCGCGTGCGTGTCGGGCTCGCGGCTCGTGCGGCGAAACTTTTCTCTTCTCGAAGAGACTAAGAGGCTGTCAAATTTCTTCGCGGCTTAAAAAGTAGCTGGAGAGGACAGGCTCTTTGCGCCTTGAGCTACAAATTCGCTGTCAAACTTTATGCCAGAGGCCGCACGCCGCGCGCCCCGGCGCGGACGGTTGACTTTGCGGCCGTTTCTGCATCTAAAGAGCGCACACACGGATTTTTTCGTCGCACGGCCTGCCAACTTGACCTGTCAAACTGTCAGCCCGCGCGACAATATGGCAGACCGGCGCTGACATGTTTACAGTCGCCGGGTCGGCGCGGGCGTGCGACGCAAAGTCAGTGCGTCTCGGTGTCAGGCCGAGTGAGTTTTGGCCTGCGTCCGGCGCGCGCCGTTTCCAGTGGCGGGGAAGTTTTCGCCGACAGAGGTTTTTTTCAACGGAGGCTCTCCGAGTTCGTTCGTGAGAGCGGGGAGAACAAGATGATTCACGTCCGCAACGCCGCCGCGCGCGGCCACTTCAATTTCGGCTGGCTCAACACCTACCACACGTTTTCTTTCGGCGAGTATTACGACCCGCGTAACATGGGCTTTCGCTCCCTGCGCGTGATCAACGAAGACTACGTCCGCGCCGGCCACGGCTTCCCGACGCACCCGCACAGCGATATGGAGATCATCACCTATGTCCTGCAAGGCGCGCTCGAACACAGAGACAGCATGGGCAACGGCACGGTGATCGTGCCGGGCGAGGTGCAGCGCATGAGCGCAGGCACGGGCATCCGCCACAGCGAGAAAAACCCCTCGGCCGAAGAGGACGTGCACCTCTTGCAAATCTGGATCATGCCGCAGGAGTACGGACTAGAGCCCGGCTACGAGCAGAAGATGTTCACGGCCGACGAGAAGCGCGGGCGGTTGCGCCTGATCGCTTCAAAGGATGGACGCGACGGCTCGGTCACGATTCATCAAGACGCCGAGCTTTACGCCGCCTTGCTGGACGAGGGGCAAGAGATCGCGCATCAACTGCCACGGGGGCGACACGCGTGGGTGCAGGTGGCGCGCGGCGCGGTTGAAGTCAACGGCCAGCTTTTGCGACAGGGCGACGGCGCGGCCTTGAGCGACGAGGAGCGCCTGTCGATTGCGGGAAGGGAAGCGGCGGAAGTGTTGCTGTTCGATCTCGCCTGAGAAGCGCACGCGATAACGCAAACTAAGAAACCCCGCGCGCCACACGCGCACGACACGAACCTTTTCTTCGTATCGTGCGCGTGTGGCGCGCGGGGTTTCAAGTTTTTCTAAAATCTCCTTAACCGCGCATCAAGAGGGACGACTTCTGTTGCCTGAGCAGAGTGCGCAACTTCATTCTTGCCTTGTGCAACTGCGACTTCGACGTCCCCACCGAACAACCTAACAAGCGCGCAATCTCTTCGTGCTCGTGCCCTTCCACATCGTGCAGCACAAACACCGTCCGG
>DASVUD010000010.1:0-67118 GCA_036387235.1 Pyrinomonadaceae bacterium | reverse complement strand
TTAGCCGAGCGCTTGGAGGCGAGCAGGTTGGGGATGGCGATGGCGGCGATGATGCCGATGATCGCGACGACGATGAGGAGTTCGATGAGTGAGAAGCCGCGTTGGCCTTTGTTCTGTTGCATTTCTTTTCGTGTGCTCCTTATAGCAAGGGGTTGGTTGAAATTTTAATGTTTACGCGTCAACGGTCGCCGTCAATCAGGCTTACGCGCCGTGCAAACAAGGAAGTAACAAGAGTCATGCCACATCGCGCCCGCCGGGCGCGCGACTCGCGGAGAGGCCGCAAATCGCGGCTTTTGCTGAACGTGAAGGGCACGCGCGAGCCGGGCGGCTCGAAGGCGGAGGGGGGCGATTAACAAAACGCGTCAGATGCCGGGTGACGAATTTTGTCAAAGGGGTAGACGGCGGGCACGCGTCGCACCCGCGCTATCGAGACGGACGCGCACGCCCGTGTCAGTTGTCTTGGGGAGATGGACAAGTTTTCCGAACCGTGTCGGCGTTGGGGGAGAAGATAAGGGGGAGGAACGCGGGCGCGCACGTCAGTAGTTGATCGGCGCGCTCGTGGCGTCGGCGGGGCCGCCCTTCCGGCTGCGGATGACGCCCGAAACGTCTATGTAGTAATACTGCCACGGCGCGATGTTGGGAGAGGCCGTCATCTCGTAAAAGTTCGGAGAGAGGGTGGCGGCGTTGACGACGAAGTTGTAATTGCTGCGCGTGCCGGAGGCGAGCAGCGGGTCGTCGATCAGGTTGGCGGTGCGAAGGGCGGCCAGATCGCCGTATTGCGGATTGCGCATGCGATAAGTGATCTGCGCCGTGTGGATGAGCCGCAGCGAACTGAAGGCGCTCGCGTTGTGCGCCGCCTGCCGCGAGTTCAAGAAGTGCGGGACGGCGATAGACGCGACGATGCCGATGACTGCGACGACGATGAGCAATTCGATGAGCGAGAAGCCGCGTTGTTTGTCTGTCCGTGCCGGGGGAGTTTGAATCATTGTTCTCTTCAATCGCATGCAATCAATGTGACTGACGGGAGCGTCAATCTGCTTCGTCCATGAGCAACGACCATGCCAGAGAGAGAAGAAGGGGAAGAGGAAAAGGGGAAGGGGGAAAGGGAAGAAGATGGTCGGACGTGAACGCTCTCCGCTGCTCTGAATCCTGTACCCCTTCCCCCTTTCCCTTTCCCCTGTTTTATTCGTGCGCGCCGCGCGCGGCGTCGTTGCGAATTTGCGCGGTGAGATTGCGGATGCCGTGCTTGTCGAGCAGATGGCGCAGGGAGCGGACGGAAAGTTGGAGCAGTTCGGCGGCGCGCGTCTGGTTGCCGCCGGTGCGACGCAGGGCTTCGAGCAGATAGGTCTTTTCCAACTGGTCTAGGTGCGCCGTTAGGTTCAGTCCCTCTTCGGGCAAGTCGAGCGCATCGGCGACGCGCGCCGGATTGTAGTTGGTGATCTGTTCGGGGAGACGTTCGGGTTGTATCTGGTCTGTCCGTTCGAGCGCGACGGCGCGTTCGATGGTGTGTTCGAGTTCGCGCACGTTGCCCGGCCATGAGTAGCGTTCGAGCAAAGCCATCGCGCGCTCGGAGACGGAGAGGCTGCGCCCGGCCTGCGCGCAATACTTCTCCGTGAAATGCCTGACGAGTTCGGGGATGTCTTCGCGCTTCTCGCGCAGAGGCGGAAGTTCGATGGGGATGACCGAGATGCGATAAAACAGATCTTCGCGAAACGTCCCGGCTTTGACCATCGCGGCCAGATCGCGATTCGTCGCGGCGATGACGCGCGCATCGATGCTCAACTCTTCGTGCCCGCCGACGGGGCGCACCTTGCGTTCTTGCAGCACGCGCAAAAGTTTCACCTGCATGGCGGGCGACATCTCGCCGATCTCGTCGAGAAAGATCGTGCCGCGGTCGGCCGCTTCAAAGAGACCTTTGCGGTTGGCCGTCGCGCCCGTGAACGCGCCGCGCACGTAGCCGAACAGTTCCGATTCAAGGAGCGTCTCGGTGAACGCGCCGCAATTGATCGAGACGAACGGCTTGTCCGTGCGCGGCGAGAGGTTGTGAACGGCGCGCGCGACGAGTTCCTTGCCCGTCCCCGATTCGCCCGTGATCAAAATCGTGGACTGCACGACGGCGACCGTCTCGATCATCTGATAGACGGCCTGCATGCGGGGCGAGCGGCCGATGATCTGATCGAGACGGCCGCGGTCGCTCTGCGTCTTGCGCCAGTCCTGTATCTCCTGTTTGAGTTGACGCAGTTCCAGCGCCTTCTCGACGATGAGCTTCAACTCGTCCACGTCGAAAGGCTTCTGGATGAAATCGTCCGCGCCGAGTTTGAACGCCTCGCGCGCCGTCTCGACCGTGGCGAAGGCCGTCATCATCACGACGGCCACGTCGGGCACGAGTTCGCGCGCCGCGCGCAACAGCTCGATGCCGCCCATGTCCGGCATCCGCACGTCGGAGACGATCAGATCGGCCGCCGACTCGCGCAACATCTCGACGGCGCGCCGCCCGTTCTCGGCCGCGCGCACCTGATGACCGGCGCGCCCGAACACCAGCGACAACAACTGCCGCATGCCCTGTTCGTCGTCAACGATGAGTATATGTGCCATAAAGCAAGTGACAAGTGACGAGTGATGAGTGACAAGTTAAAAAGTCGTGAATCGTAAATAGAAAGAAAACTGTCTTCCTCGATTCACGATTCACGGTTTACTGTTTCACTCGTCACTTTCTGGTCTCCGGTAGCTCGATGATGATCGTCGTGCCTGCGCCTTCGCGGCTGCGGACGTTTATTGTACCACCATGATCGCGGATGATTTGATAGACGATTGAGAGGCCGAGTCCAGTCCCACCCGTCGTCGAGGAAGAGAAAGGCTCGAACAATCTCTCGACCTGTTCGGGCGACATGCCGCGCCCCGTATCCGTGAAAGTGATGCGGACGCGCCCGTTGTCGGTCGCCGGTTGTAGTTCGACGCGCAAACGTCCGCCGTCGGGCATGGCGGAGAGAGCGTTGCGCGCGAGATTCCAGAAGACTTGACGCAGACCGGCGGCGTCGGCCTGCACGCGGACGGGCGCTTCGGGAAAATCTTCTTCAATCGTGTGGCCGGGGCGCGTCTCGGGGCTGTGGCGCAGGAGCGTGAAGGTCTCGCGCAGGGGTTCGCGCAAGTCCGTCTCGGCCAGAGAGACGGGGCGCGGGCGCGCGTAGGTGAGAAAGTCCGTGATGATGTGATTGAGGCGGTCGGATTCGCGCAAGACGATCTCCATCAGTTCGGCCTGCGCCGGATGGCCGTCCAACTCCGAGCGCAGCACTTGAATCGAGCCGCGCATGGCCGCCAGAGGGTTTCGTATCTCGTGCGCGATGCCGGCGGCGACGCGCCCGACCGCCGCCAGCCTGTCCTGTCGTCGCGAAGTCTCTTCGAGGGCGCGCACCTGCGTCAAATCCTGAAAGGTGATGACGAGGCCGGTGCGCGCGCCCGTCTCGCCGAAGAGCGGAAAGATGCTGTAGCCGAGACGCAGGCGCAGGCCGTCGGCCGTCAGGCAGTCGGCTTCGTAGCGCGGGCTGGCCGCGCCCGCCTCGGCCGCGCGCAGAGACTCTTCGGCCTTCGGGGCGAGCGCGCCGAAGAGGATCGACGCGTCCTCGCCGCGCAAGGATTCGGCCGTGTAGCCGGTGATCTCTTCGGCGGCGGCGTTGAAAGTGTAGATGAGGCCGTCGAGGTCTGTGGTGACGAGGCCGGAGCGGATCGATTCGACGATGCGTTCGTGCAGCGCGCGCAAATCCGCGAGCGCGTGCTTGGCTTCGATGAGTTGGACATCTGAGTGCGCCTGACGTTCGGCGAGGCGCGAGGCCAGCAAGCCCACGACGAAGAACGCGATGTCGTGCAAACCGACGTTTCCGATCAGTTCCGGCACGGAGGCCGCACTCACATCGCCTCCGCTCGTGTGCGGCCATCCGAACGCGCCCGCGAAGACGACGAACGTGTAACAGGTTGCGCAGCCGACCGAAGTGATGAGCGCGCCGCGCACGCCGAGAAAGATTCCCGCCGCCGAGATGATGACGATGTAGAGCACGACGTAAGGCGAATGCAGGTCGCCGCGCATCGCCGTCAGCCACGTTACCAGCAGCACGTCGCAGAAAATCTGCGTCCCGGCCTGCCAGTGCAAAGGCACGCGCGAGAAGCGCAGCGCGACGACCGAGAGCAACGTGAGCGAGAGCACGGAGAGGCCGAAGGCGAGCGTGCTCTGCGTCGAGTCGAGATTGGCGCTCGTCGCCGCGCCGCTTCTGCCGAAGAACAGGCTCAGAGAGAAGAGTCCCACCGCCAACAGAAAACGCCCGGCGATGAGCCACCACATTTTGCGTCGCAACGGCGCGCCCGCTTTCGCCTGTGCCTGCTCCTCACCCATCACGACGCAAGCCTATCATTTAAGAGTGACAAGTGACGAGTAACAAGTGACGAGAGAAGCAAGTAAATCGTCAATCGTGAAGAGAAGAAGACCGTCTTTCTCTCTTCACGATTGACGATTCACGATTTACTGTTTCCCAACTTATCACTCGTCACTTGTCACCGCCCTTATGTTGTGTTCACGTTACGGGTTGGGGGTTTGCATAATAGTTTGCAGTGATATGTAACCGGAATGTTGCTAAAAAATAATTCTTGACAGGCAACGCGGTGAAGTTTAAAGTGCGTGCACCCCTTGAAAAAAGTCGATGCTCTTATCATCTCCTCCCGGAATCTCGACGGCCGTTTTTGAGATTCGGTGTCTCGAAAAGCATCCTTTAGTCGAAACCGTCAACCGTATCCGTGCGCTGAGTTGACCGCATTTCTCTATCTCAGCGAAACTAATTCAAGCGGTCGCAACCTCGTCGTGAGAGAGAACGTCAACAAAAGGTTTGGGTAAATAATTTGTCCCCGCCGTCACTTGCCGGTGACGACGGGGACAGTTTGCGTAAACAACTTTCGCCACATTGCTGCGCACAAAAGATGCCAACGCCAGACAGCCCGCATCTTAACGCATCTCGTGGCGTCTGCTCAACCTTAATTCTTCAATCCGGGGAGATGCTTCAGTTGATGCGCGCCAGCCTCTACAGCACACGCTTCCACGCACACTGAAACTCTCTCGATTCGCGTCTCGGCACAAGCGCGTCCAACGCGTCGTCAGATGGGACGACCCGACGCCACGCCGTCCGACGCAAATAAGAGGTGAGTTTATGTCAAGAGATCGTGTCCACCGGGAATCGCTCCTGTCGTTTGTGATCTTATTCTGCGCGGCTTTCGTCGTCGCATCGTGCGCTCTGGTATCGAGCGCGGCGGGGCAGACGGCCAAGCCAACGCCTTCGCCTTCGCCGAGCGCGACGCCCGCAGCAGCCCCGAAGGCGACCACCACGTCGTCGTCTGAGACGGGCGCGGCGGTCAAAGAGGACACGGCCGCGACGGGCTTCGCGCCCGACCCGACGCCGACGCCGATTGTCTTAGAGGAGGCGGCGACGCCCACGCCGACGCCCGATCCGGCGCAACAGGATCAAGGTATCGACGAGCCGTCCATCGCCGACGAACTGCTACAGGAAGAGACGCCCGTGCAGGACTCGTCCAAGCCGACCTCGGAGAGCGAGGAAGCCTTCCTGTCGCAAGATTACAAAGAGGCGAACGCGAGCACCAACGACACCTATCGTGTGTCGGAGGAGCCGAATGCGATCTCGTACGACTACACCACGGCGGAGAGCGGCCGCTCGCCCTGCGAACGCGTGATCAAGGCGAGCGTCGTCGCTCTCGATCAAGTCTTCTTCTGGAATCGTCTCGGCGCGGTGCAGCCGCAAGGCATGATCTTCGCCCTGCGCCACAACGTCGTACCGATTGACTGGCGCAAAGGACTCGCGCCCGGCAACGTGCGTCTGCGCGGCGACGTGCGCCCGCGCCCGCTCGTCCTGCGCATGAACGTGGGCGACTGTTTGCAGATCGATTTCCAGAACTTGCTCAACCCGACGCCCGTGGACGAAGAACAACCCGCCACGCGCCACGCCTCCATCCACGTCGTCGGACTCCAACTCGTCAACGACATCAAGGACGACGGCTCGAACGTTGGGCGCAATCCGAGTCCGCCGGGCGGCCTCGTCGCGCCCGGCGGCCGCACGACCTACACGCTCTACGCCGACGGCCAGATGAAGGAAGGCGTCCACCTGCTGTACAGCGCGGGCGCGACGACGACCGGCGAAGGCGACGGCGGCCAAATTCCGCCCGGTCTCTTCGGCGCGGTCAACGTCGAACCGCGCAACGCCGAATGGTATCGCTCGCAGTTGACGCGCGACGAACTGTTGCTCGCAACCGTCGGGCGCACGCCCGGCGGCCAGCCCATCATCAACTACAACGCCACGTACCCTTGGTGGCATCGCTATCGCGGACTTCCGATCCTGAAGATCATGAACAAGAACAGGATCATCGTCCATCAGGATTTGAACGCCATCATCACGGGGCCGGGGCGCGGTCGTTTCCCGGCGGGCACGTTCAGAGACATCCCCGTCGTCGCGCCGAATCGCGATTGGCCGTTCCGCGAGTTCACCATCATCTATCACGACGAGATCGGCGCGGTGCAGGCCTTCCCGCATTTCGAGGACGGCCATCCTGACAATCTCGAGTTCACCCTGCACGGCAGCCGCGATGCCTTCGCCATCAACTACGGCACGGGCGGCATCGGCTCGGAAATTCTCGCCAACCGTCTCGGCGTCGGGCCGATGAGGGATTGCAAAGAGTGTCTGTTTGAAGAGTTCTTCCTGTCGGCTTGGGCGGTGGGCGACCCGGCGATGGTCGTGGATCGTCCGGCCAATTCGCCTTGCACGGTCGAGTCCCTGCGCGAAGGCCGCTGCACGGGCACGCCGCAGAATCCGAACTTCAACGTGCCGCCGGGATTCAAGGCGACGAAAGCCTTCTATCCGAACGACCCGTCGAACGTTCACCACAGCTACCTCGGCGACCACGTCAAACAGCGTATCGTGCACGCCGGGCCGAAAGAGCATCACATCCACCACCTGCACGCGCACCAGTGGTTGAAATCGGCCGACAGCGAAGGCTCGTCTTACAACGACAGTCAGGCGCTCGGGCCGAGTTCCGGTCATAATCTTGAGATCACGCACAGCGGCAGCGGCAACCGCAACCTGACCGTCGGCGATTCGATCTTCCACTGCCACTTCTACCCGCACTTCGCGCAAGGCATGTGGGAACTCTGGCGCACGCACGACGTGTTCGAGGAAGGCACGCGGCTCGATTACTACGGTCGCCCGGCGCAGGGCGCGCGCGCTCTGCCCGACGCGGAGATTTTGCGCGGGACGCCCATCCCGGCCATCGTCCCGTTGCCGGGCGGCGCGGCCGCGAACATGGCGAAGTACGCCATGCCGCCGATGCCCGAAGCGGTAGTCCAGATCGTCAACGGGCAGGTTCAGTTGTTGACGAAGGGCAATCCCGGCTTCCCGTTCTTCGTACCCGCGCGCGCCGGCCATCGCCCGCCGCACCCGCCGCTCGACACCGAGTTCGACGCCGGGCTGCCGCGCCACATCATCTTCGACGCGCGCGTCTCGCTCGAAGAACACACGCGCACCAGCTTCGACAAAGAGATCGCCGACATCAGCGCGCAGGAACTACGCGAGACCGGCGAACCCGTCGAAGTTCATGCGATGAACTATCACGCACTAGCTACTCACCCCAGCTATCGCACGGATGGGACGGCCGCGCCGTTCCTCACCAACGGCCTGCCGCCCGTCGCCGGCGCGCCCTACGCCGACCCGTGCGTGACGGATCGCTTCCCCGTGGGCGGCGAACCCATCCTGACGGTCGCGCCGCGCGGTCGCCCCGTCATTTACAAGGGCGTCATGTTCCAGTTCGACATGACGATCAACAAGGCGGGCTGGCACTTCCCGCAATCGCGCATCGAGTCTCTGTGGCGCGATTACGATCCGATCCGGCTCGGCCAACGCGCGCCCGAACCGCTCTTCTTCCGCGCCAATCAGGAAGACTGCATCACCTTCAAGCACGTCAACCTGATCCCGGCCAAGTATCGCGTGGACGACTTTCAAGTCCGCACGCCGACCGACATCGTCGGCCAGCACATTCACCTCGTGAAGTTCGACGTGACCTCGTCCGACGGCGCGGGCAACGGTTGGAACTACGAGGACGGCACGTTCGGCCCCGAAGAAGTCAAGCACCGCGTCGAAGAGATCAACCGCGTCGGCGGCATCTACACGCCGACGGGCGGGCGTCGCATCCTGACGCTGCAAAACCATCCGTTCTTCGGCGTCCCGGCGCAGACCACCATCCAGCGTTGGCTCGTCGATGACGTGGGGCAGAGCGTAGCGGGCAACCGCACGCTCCGCAACGCCTTCACGCACGATCACTTCGGGCCGTCCACGCACCAGCAGGGCGGACTCTATGCCGGTCTCGTCATCGAGCCGAAGAATTCCGAGTGGTATCACAACGAGACGGGCGCGCTCCTCGGCGGCCCCTCACAACAACGCGACGACGGCGGCCCGACCACCTTCCAAGCCGTCATCATCACGCGTCCCGACGACCGTTACAGCTACCGCGAGTTCCTGCTCGAATTTCAGGACTTCCAACTCGCTTACTACAAGGGCGGCGGCGTCGATGCCAACGGCCTCGCCGTGCCCGACCCGCAACGCGCCGTCAACCCGCCGGGCAGAAACGAAATACCTCTGCCGCGCTACTTCCTCGGCACAGGCCCGTTCGGCCCCGACACGGCGCTGATGCAGCGTCCCGCGAACGCGCGTTGTCCCGACGGCGCGCCCGCGCCTTGCCCCGAGATCATCTCGGCGGACGACCCCGGCACGTTCTCGGTCAACTATCGCAACGAGCCGATCCCTTTGCGCGTGCGCGACCCGAACACGAACAAGCAAGTGCTGAACGACTTACGCGGCGATCTGTCGCACGTCTATCGCAGCATCGCGCGCGTCGATCCGGTGCTCAACTCGACCGGGCCATACCCGCCGCTGACGGCCGACGTCGGCCCGTATGATCCGTTCACGCCGCTCCTGCGCGCTTACGAAAACGACAACGTCGAAGTGCGCGTGCTCGTCGGCGCGCACGAGGAAGGACACAACTTCAGCATCAACGGCATCAAGTGGTTGTTCGAGCCGTTCGACCCGGACTCCGGCTATCGCAACTCGCAGATGATGGGCATCTCCGAGAAGTACGACTTCCTCGTCCCGCGGATGCCGAAGAACGCGCGCACGTCCGACTATCTCTACAAGCCGGGCACGGCCGTCGATGATCAATGGAACGGGCTGTGGGGCTTGTTCCGAACTTACAGTTCGATGCGGCGCGATCTGGTCGTGCTGCCGAACAACAAGCACGGCTTCGGGCCGGGCGCGTCGAACGTCGGCGACTTCGTGGGCGTCTGCCCGCGCGCCGCCGCCGAGAACCCGCGCAACTACACGGTCGCGGCCTATCTGGCGCGCGACATCCTGCCGGAGCGCACGCTGCGCTTCACGGGGCAGAACGGCTACAACTTCACCGTGCGGGACAACGACCCGAACAGCCCGACCTACGGCGACGTGGAGACCGGGCCGCTCCACGACCCGACGGCGATCATCTTCGTCGATTTGACGCCCGTGGAACAGGGCGGCAATCCGAGCATCGATCCGTCGACTGGCAAGTACTCGCGCCCGCGCGTCGAGCCGCTCATCCTGCGCGCCAACGCGGGCGAGTGCATCAACCTGACGCTCGTCAACCGGCTGCCGGAGAAAGCGCCCGACCTTCCCGGCTACAACACGATGCCGATGATCGTCGATTACTTCAACGCCAATCAGGTCATCCCGTCGTCGCACGTCGGCCTGCACCCGCAGTTGGTGTTCTACGACGTGACGAAGGGCGACGGCATGAACATCGGCAACAATCCCGTGCAGACGGCCGCGCCGGGCGGCTCGATCACTTATCAATGGTACGCGGGCGACATTCACATCGACCCCGATACCAACTACGGGACGGCCATCCCGATTGAGTTCGGCGCGACGAACCTCTCGTCGTCCGACCCGATCAAGCACTCGAACAAGAGCGCCATCGGCTCGCTCATCATCGAACCGGCGGGCAGCACTTGGACGGTCGATTACGACTCGACGCACTCGGCGACGATCACCATGCCGAAGGAGAAAGGCGCGTTCAACTGCGTCCGCGCTCCTTGCATCGAGCCGCCGCCGCCCTCGTTCCGCGAACAGGTCTTGCAGTTCCAGAACGACCTCAACCTGAGATTCGGCGGGAGCAACACCTACTACGGCAACAACAGCCCCGTCCCGAATCTGGCCGACGCGGAAGACCCGGAAGACTCCGGGCAGAAGGCGATCAACTATCGCACCGAGCCGATGTGGACGCGCCTGTGCTACTGGCCGGCGCTCGCTTTGACGGGCGGCGACCCGCGTTCGCCGCAAGTGGGTTGTCCGAACCCGGCCGAGTCCACGCACCAGATCGACATCACGAACGTGTTGCACAACACGCAGATCGGCAACCGCGATCCTGTCACGCCGATCTTCAGTGCGACGACCGAGGAGACGGTGCGCTTCCGCGTCCTGCATTCGGGCGGCCACGCGCGCAACAACGTCTTCATGGTGCACGGCCACGACTGGCAGGAGATGCCTTACCAGACCGGCTCAAGGTCAACCGTCATCGGGCTCAAAGAGGACTCGCCGTGGCACGGCTCGCAATACGGCCACGGCCCCTCGAACCACTTCGACGTGGTGATCTGGAACAGCGGCGGCACGTTCAAGGTGACGGGTGATTACCTGTTCCGCACGTTCCAATCGTTCCAGTTCGATGGCGGCATCTGGGGACTCTTCCGCGTCTCGCCGTACATCTACGCGGACGACCCCATCTGCCTGGGCTGCGACCCCGGCATCTATCACGAGCCGTAAAACGCTGACGCGCGGCGCGGCCGAATCGGTCTGATCCGGCCGCGCCGCGCGCGCGCTACTTTCAACTTAAGAACAACGCCGGACAGGCGCGCAACCAACACTACTACCAACGCGGCCGTCATCTATAATTCGGCCGCACAGATGAAGCTCAGATGAAGGAAAGATGAAGAGAGATGAACCAGCCTCAGTCTGCCCGCGCTCCGTTTGAGACCAGCGATCTCATGCTGGCGAGTTTCCTGCGCTGTCGCAGTTTCCACATCGAGGACATCAGACGCCAGAACGGCCGCACCGTCTTCGTCTTCGACGACTCGACGCAACTGCGCCAATCCCTACTCGACTACGCCAACGATGGCACGGTCGCCGTGCGCTCCTTCTGCTCCACCATGCGAGACTTGAAGGCCATCACGCGCTGACCTCACGCCGCCGGAGGGCGCGCCGCCAAGTCACGCCCGCCCGCTGATCTCGACGAACAACCAGCCACGAACGGGATATTTATGATGAACACCAAATTTATTCGCCAAACGATCCTGACGAGCATCTTGTCGGCCGCGTGCGCCGTCGTCTCCGTCGCGCAGAGGCCGGGCATGCCGCCTCCGCCGCCCTCGCCGCAACCGACGCCCGTGGCCGCGACCGAACCCGCCGTGCCGCCCGCTTCAAATGCGCCGCAGCGCATCACGCGCGAAGGCATCAACGTCGAATTCAAGGTCGAACCCTCGACGCGCGGCGAAGAGTTGCAGGAGGGCAGAGAGGCCGTCGTCACCTTCTCCGTCAGGGACACCGCGACCGGGCAGCCCGTCACCAACCTGCGACCGGCCGCCTGGATCGACTCTCGTGCGCGCGGCACGACCTCGACCGACGCCAAGGCCTGCCGCGAAAAGGTGCAATCGTTTCTGACGGCGCAACTCAGCCAGCGCCCCGCCATAGACCTCAACTCCTATTACGTCCTCGCCCTGAACGACGAAGCGAACATCTCCGTCATCGACCCGCTGCTCGGCTTCGGCACGACGAAGCTGCTCACGGTCGTCTTCCTCAAAAGCCCCGGCGACGATTGGGTGTTGAGCGCCGACCGCAGGCGTCTCTACGTCTCGATGCCGCTCGTCAATCAAGTGGCCGTCGTTGACACCGCGACGTGGAAGGTCGTCGATAATCTGGACACGGGCGCGCGGCCTGTCCGCCTGCGCCTGCAAGCGGACGGCAGATATTTGTGGGCCGGGACGGACGGATTGAACGAGACGACGGCGAGCGGCGCGACCGTCATCGACACGTCGACGGGGAAGGTGGCCGCTACCATCACGACGGGCGCGGGGCATCACGAGATCGCTTTCAGCTCGGACGACCGCTTCGCCTACGTCACCAACAAGACGGACGGCACGCTCTCCATCGTCGAAGTGGCGCGGCTCGCCAAAGTCAAAGACCTCAAGACGGGCGCGCAGCCTTCGTCGGTCGCCTTCTCGACGCTCGGCCGCGCCGTCTACGTCGCGCACGAAAGGGAAGCGCGCATCGCGGTCGTCGATCCGGTGAGCCACACGGTGACGGGCGGCATCGACGTGAAACCCGGCGTGGCGACGCTGCGCTTCGCGCCCGACGGCCGGCACGGTTTCGCCGTCAACCCGAAGGAGAACGTCGTGCACATCTTCGACGCTTCGACGAACCGCCTGCTGCACAACGTCTCCGTCCCGAACGCGCCCGATCAAGTGACCTTCACCAAACAGTTCGCCTACGTGCGCGCGCTCGGCAACGAACACGTCTCCATGATCAACTTGTCGCAGCTCGGCGCGGGCACGATTGAATCATCCGTCGCTCGTTTTCCCGGCGGGCAGAAAGCTCCGGGCTTGGCCGTCGCCGGTCGCGCGGCGGCGGATGTGGTCGTCCCTTCGGCCGAAGAGAACGCGGTGCTCGTCGCCAACCCGGCCGATAAGATGATCTATTACTATCAAGAAGGCATGGCCGCGCCGATGGGCAGTTTCACGAACTACAAACGCGAGCCGCGCGCCCTCTTGGTGTGGGACGCGTCGTTGCGCGAAACCGCGCCCGGCATCTATTCGACCAAAGCGCAACTGACCGCGCGCGGCAACTACGACGTGGCCTTCCTGCTCGATGCGCCGCGCATCGTCAATTGCTTCGAGATGTCGATCAAGGAGAACCCCGCGTATCAGAAGAAGCGCGAGGTGGCGATCCGCGTCGAGCCTTTGTTGAAGGAGCAGAATTTGCGCGCGGGGGAGAACGCGCAGGTGCGTTTCAAAGTGACGGACTCGCAGACGAAGCAGCCGCGCGCCGACTTGAAAGACATGGGAGTGCTCACCTTTCTCGCGCCCGGCGTCTGGCAACAGCGGCATTGGGCGAAGTATGTGGGCGAGGGCGTCTACGAGATCAATTTCGTGCCGCCGCAGTCGGGCGTTTACTATATCTTCTTCCAGTGTCCTTCGCTCGGCGTCGCCTACAGGCAGATACCGCACCTGATTCTGAACGCCGAAGCGGCCGCGAGCAAAGCGGCGACGAAGGGCGGGCGATGACGGCGCGAGCAGAACGAAGAGTGGAACCATGCGCTTCACACGAAACAACACGAAACGAAAAGCATTAAACTTCTTCTTCGTGTCGCGCGTGTAAATTCGTGGTTTCGCGGCTGGCTGAGATATTCTTGGCGAGGAATTTTTTGACAGAGGTTGAGAGAAGTGATGACCATCAAGCATCAACGCGAACGTAGTCGCCGCTGTCGTCGGTCGGCCGGACTATTGCGCGCCGCGTCGTTCGTCATAATCGCCTTCGCGCTCGGAGGCAGCAGTCTCTACGCGCAGACGACCGGGGCGCAGCCGCAGCAACCGTCGGCGACAGCGGCGCAGCCGTCCGGACAACGGAAAGCGCCGCCCAAGCCGAGTCAGCCGGCGGGCGTGGCAGCGCCGGCGGGCGAAGCGTCGGCCGCGCAGAAGTATTTCACGGACGTTGAACTCATCAACCAGAACGGCGAGCGGATGCGTCTCTACAGCGACGTGCTGAAAGATCACGTCGTCATCGTCAACGCCTTCTTCGCCACCTGTCAGGGAAGTTGCCTGCCGATGAATCGCAACCTTGAGAAGTTGCAGACGGCGTTCAAGGAACGCATGGGCAAAGACCTCTACATCGTCTCGATCAGCGTCGACCCGACCGTGGATACGCCGCAGGCGCTCAAGGAGTATGCGAAAAAGTTGAACGCCGTGCCCGGCCGCCTGTTCTTGACGGGCAAGAAAGAGAACGTCGATTGGGCGCTCTACAAACTCGGCCAGTACGTCGAGCAGCGCGAGCAGCACACCAACATCTTCATCATCGGCAACGAGCGCACCGGCCTCTGGAAGAAAGCCTTCGGCCTCGCCCAAGCGGACGAGTTGGAAAAAGTCGTCCGCAGCGTTCTCGACGACAAGCCCGCGCCGACCACAACGACCCCCGGCGATAAATGATGCGGCCACCACATCCCACACGACGGCGCAGCACCGAACGACGCTTCATGCGGCGACAAGACACACGACGACTACGCTCGCTCGCCGCTGTTTCTTTCGTTGCCCTCGCCGCGTGCGTGCAACTGTCCGAGTGGCTCGCGCCCGCGCGCGTCGCCTCGGCACAGGCGAACGCGCCCGCCGCCGTCACGCTCGCCCAAACTCCAAACACGCCCGCCGTCCAGACGCAGACGCCGAACGCTTCGGCCGCCACGGCGCTGACGCCGGAAGAGAGACGCGGCAAGCAGATCTACCTGCGCGGGACGAGCGCGTCGGGCAGAGAGATCACGGCTTATCTCGGCGAGCCGCCCCTTGAAGTGCCTGCGAGCACCTTGACCTGCGCCGGTTGCCACGGCGCGGACGGGCAGGGCAAACCCGAAGGCGGCGTGACGCCCTCGAACATCACTTGGGCGGCCTTGACCAAGCCTTACGGCGTCGCGCACGCGAGCGGGCGCAAGCACCCGCCCTACACCGAGCGCGCGCTCGAACTCGCCGTCACGCGCGGCCTCGACCCGGCGGGCAATCGGCTCTTGAACGTCATGCCGCGCTACCAGATGACGCGCGAGGACATGGCAGACCTCATCGCCTACCTTAAGCGCCTCGGGATGGATCGCGACCCCGGCTTGAGCGAAGCGAGCATCCGCATCGGCATGCTCGTGCCCGCGCGCTGCGCGCTCGCGGAGATGGGGCAAGCCATCAAGTCGGTCGTCGCGGCCTACTTCGAGGAGGTCAACAGTCAGGGCGGAGTCTACAATCGCAAGCTCGAATTGAAACTGGCGGAGACGGGCGACACGCCCGCCGCCACGACGGCGAACGTCGAACGCTTAATCAAGGACGAAGGAGTCTTCGCGCTCTCTTCCGCGATGATCGCGGGGGCTGACAGAGAGGTGGCCGCGCTCGCGCAGAACTCGGAAGTGCCGCTCGTCGGCCCCTTCACGCTCTACCCGCCCACGGGGGCGTCGGTCAATCGTCAAGTCTTCTACCTGCTCTCCGGCATCGACGATCAGGCGCGTGCGCTCGTCACGTTCGCCGCGCAGAAGTTTGCCGACGACAAAGCCACGGCGACGGCGCGCGCTGCGGTCGTCTATCAAGAAGGCGAACTCAACGCGGGCGTGGCCGCCGCCGTCGAAGAGGAGATGAAGAAGGCCGGGTGGAGCGCGCCCGTCGTCTTGAAATACGCGCGCGGCCGTTTCGACGCTCCCGTGGTCGTCGGCGAGTTGAGCGCGAAGCAAGTCAACACGGTCTTCCTCGTCGGCGGCGCAGAGGAGCAGCGCGCCTTTCTGGCAGCCTCGGCCGCCGCGCCGAACTGGACGCCCGCGCTCTACCTGCCCGGCGCGCTCACCGGGCGCGACTTTCTCGACGCCGCCGTCTCCTTCAAGGGCAAAATTTTTCTCTCGTTTCCGAGCGTGCCTTCGGACATCAAGCCCGCTGGTTTGGAAAACTTGCGCGCGCTCGCGGCCAAGTACAAACTCCCGCAAGGCCACCTCGCCGCGCAGGTGTCGGCCTACGTCTCGGCGCAACTGCTGGTCGAAGGCTTGAAGCGCGCCGGGCGCGACTTGAGCCGCGAGAAATTGATCGGCGCGCTCGAAGGTCTCTACGAATACGACACGGGACTGACGCCGCCTTTGACCTACGGCCCCAACCGCCGGGTCGGCGCGGCGGGCGCATACGTCGTCGCGATTGACGCCGCGAAGAAGCAGTACGTCCCGGCGAGCGGTTGGATCGGAATCAAGTAGTGACGAGCGACGAGCGACGAGCGGCGAGTGTCTGATCGTTGGATGATGTCGAGTTTGAACTGAGCGGATGCGGCTTTCGCGAAGCCCCGGCCGGAGCGACACGTTGTAACGAATGAATGTGTCGCTCCGGCCGGGGCTTCGCGCTTGTTCTCTGGCGTCTGCTCCGTGCCGAATCCGCCGAGTTGGACTAAAATGTGGCGACCGCCGGGCGGCGGTCTCCTCAAGGCAGTTCAGCTCAAGGTCGCATCAGGGTTCACATGGTTATCAAAGACAGCGCACGAGAGTCTGCGACGGACGACCGTTTCCGCGCCATCCTCGAACAATCGCCGCTCAGCATCCAGATCATGTCGCCCGACGGGCGCATCCTGCGCGTCAATCGCGCGTGGGAAGAGTTGTGGGGCGTGACGCTGGAACAGATCGCGGGCTACAACATTCTCGAAGACCAACAGCTCGTCGAACGCGGCATCATGTCCTACATCCGGCGCGCCTTCGCCGGCGAGGCGGTCGAGATGCCGCCCATCTGCTACGACCCCGAAGCCACCATCCCGCACGTCACGCGCCACCTGGAGCCGCGCCGCTGGACGAAGGCCGTCGCCTATCCGATCAAGGACGAGCATGGACAGGTGCGCGAAGTCGTGCTCATGCACGAAGACATCACGGCGCGCGTCGCCGCCGAAGAGCGTTTGCGCGAAAGCGAGGCGCGTTATCGTGCGCTCTTTGAAACCACGCTCGACGGCATCATGGTGGTGGACGACGAGAGCGGCTGCTACGTCGATGTCAACGAGAGCCTCTGCCGCATCTTGAAAGCGCCGCGCGAACAACTCGTCGGCGCTCACTTCAGCCAGTACATGTTGCCGGACAGAGAAGCGGACGCGCGCCGCGCTTTTCAGTCTCTCGCCGAGACGGGCATGTTCGAGGGCGACTTTCCGATGCGCGCCGCCGACGGTCAGGTCGTCGAGTTGGAATGGAGTTCGCGCGCGCACGTCCTGCCCGGCCTGCACGTCTGCGTGGCGCGCGACGTGACGGCGCGCAAACAGGCCGAGGCGGCCTTGCGCGAAAGCGAGTCGCGCTACCAGCGCGCGGCCGAATCCGGTCGCGTCGGCATCTGGGATTTAGACCTCGACACGAACGACTTGTTTCTGTCGCCGAACCTCAAGGCGCTGCTCGGCTACGCGGACGACGAACTCGAAAACGACCTCGACGCGTGGTGCGCGCTCGTCCACCCGGAAGACAAAGAGAAAGTCGTCGCCGCCACGCGGGCACACGTCGAAGGCCGCGCGCCGCGTTATGAAGTGGAAGTCCGGCGTCGGCACAAGGACGGTCGCTATCTCTGGTTTCTGGCGCAGGGCGTGGCGCTGCGCGACGCGTCGGGGCGGGCGCTGCGGCTGACTGGTTCGGACACGGACATCACCGCGCGCCGGCAGGCCGAACAGTCGCAGCGCGAATCGGAGGAGCGTTACCTGAGCCTCTTGGAGAACGCCAACGACATCATCTACGCGCACGACTTGCAGGGCAACTATCTCTCGATCAATCGCGCCGGGGCGGAGATCACCGGCTACACGCGCGAAGAGATTCTCGGCGGCCTCAACATCTCGCAGGTGATCGCGCCGGAACACTTGGAACGCGCGCAAGAGATGTTGCGGCGCAAACTCGAAAACCCCAGCCCGACCGTCTACGAAATCGACATCCAGACGAAAGACGGACGCCGCCTGACGCTCGAAGTGAGCACGAGAATTTCCTACACCGACGGCCGCCCCACCGCCATCGAAGGCGTGGCGCGCGACGTGACGGCGCGCAAACGCGACGAGGCCGAAAAGGCGCGTCTCGCCGCGCTGCTCGAAAGCCAGAGGCGACACCTGCAAGCGATGGTCGGGAGCGTGCCGGGCGTGGTGTGGGAGGCGTGGGGCGAGCCGGACGAGGCCACGCAGCGCATCAACTTCGTCAGCGATTACGTCGAGACGATGCTCGGCTACACCGTCTCGGATTGGCTCTCGACGCCCAACTTCTGGCTCTCAATCGTCCACCCCGAAGACCGCGAACGCGCCGCGCGCGAAGCGGCGGCCACCTTCGCCAGCGGCAAAGTGGGCACGAGCCGTTTCCGCTGGCTGCACAAGGACGGCCGCACCGTCTGGGTCGAGGCGCAGTCGTCCGTCATCCTCGAAGACACCGGCCGCCCGGTCGGGATGCGCGGCGTCACGATGGACATCACGGAGCGCATGCGGCAAGAGGCCAACGAACATTTTCTCGCCGAAGCCAGCACGGCGCTCTCATCCTCGCTCGAATACGAGACGACGCTTGCGACCGTGGCGCGCCTCGCCGTCCCGCAGTTCGCCGACTGGTGCGCCGTCGACATGGCGGACGAAGCGGGCACGCTCCGGCGTCTCGTCGCCGCGCACGTCGATCCGGCCAAGATCGAATGGGCGCACGAAATGTACGAGCGTTACCCGCCCGACCCGTCCGAGCCGCAGGGCCTCTATCAAGTGTTGCGCACGGGGCAGTCGGAGTTTTACCCGGACATCCCGGACGAACTTCTCGTCGCCGGAGCGCGCGACGAAAAGCATCTTGAGATCATGCAGCAGGTTGGTTTTCGTTCCGCGATGCTCGTGCCGCTCAAAGTGCGCGAACGCGTGCTCGGCGTCATCACGTTCGTCAACACCGAATCGAGCCGTCATCACACGAGGGAAGACCTCGCGCGCGCCGAAGACCTCGCGCGCCGTGCGGCGCTCGCCGTCGAAAACGCACGCCTCTATCGCGCCGAGCGGCAGACGAGAGAAGCGGCCGAACGCACCTCCGACCGTCTCGCCCGCCTGCAAGCCGTCTCGACCGCGCTCTCGCAAGCGCTGACGCCGCAACAGGTCGCCACGGCCGTCATCGAGCAGGGCATCAGTTCCTTGAACGCGCACGCGGGCGTCGTCGTCTTGCTCGACGACGCGGGCGCGGAGTTGGAGGTCGTCACGACCGTGGGCTTCCCGCCCGCCGTGATCGAAGGGTGGAAGCGTTTCGCCCTCGACGCGCACGTGCCTTTGGCCGACGCCGTGCGCGAGCGCCTGCCGGTGCTCGTCGAATCCTTCCACGACTACAACGAACGCTACCCGATGCTGGGGCCTCTCGCTTCCGTCACGGGCAGCAGCGCCCTTGTCGCCCTGCCGCTCACCGTTAAAGGCCGCACGAGCGGCGCGATGGGCTTGAGCTTTCCGCGCGTGCAAAGCTTCAACGAAGAAGACCGCGCCTTCATGCTCGCGCTGGCGCAGCAATGCGCGCAGGCTTTGGAGCGCGCGCGCCTCTACGAAACCGAGCAACGCCTGCGCGCCGAAGCCGAGACGGCCAATCGTCTCAAAGACGAATTTCTCGCCACCGTCTCGCACGAACTGCGGACGCCCTTGACGGCCATCGTCGGCTGGTCGAGCATGTTGCGCACGGGCGACTTCGACGCGGCCACCACCGCGCGCGCCATCGAAACCATCCAACGCAACGCGCTCGCCCAGACGCAGATCATCGAAGACCTCTTGGACGTTTCCCGCATCATCACGGGCAAGGTCACGCTCGACGCGCGCCCCGTCGAACTCGGCGCGATTGTCGAGACCGCGCTTGACTCGGTACGCCCGGCCGCCGTGACCAAAGGCATCACGCTCAAGTCGGAGACGAAGGCGGCGGAGCGCGCGGCGGCGGCGGCGGTCGTCTGGGGCGACACGGCGCGTTTGCAACAGGTGATGTGGAATCTCTTGGCGAACGCCGTCAAGTTCACGCCCCGAGGCGGCGAGGTGACGGTCAGCGTGAGCCGCGCCGGAGGCCACGTCCGCGTCGCCGTCTCCGACACGGGGCAGGGCATCAGCCGCGATTTTCTCCCGTACGTCTTCGACCGCTTCCGGCAGGCCGACGGCACGATCACCAGACAGCACGGCGGCCTCGGCCTCGGTCTCTCAATCGTGCGTCACCTCGTCGAACTACACGGCGGCACGGTCAGCGTCGAGAGCGCGGGCGAAGGTCAGGGCGCGACCTTCCGTCTAGAGTTGCCCGCCGCCGATACTGAACGCGCGGGCGGCGCAAACGGAGAGTCGCACAAACTGTCCGCCACCTCGCGCGCGGAGATGCACACTCCGGCCGGTCGCGTTCCCGAACTGGCGAACTTGCGCGTGCTCGTCGTTGACGACGAAGCGGACGCGCGCCTGTTGTTGCAGACGATCATGGAGCAGAGCGGGGCGTCGGTGCGCGCGGCGGCGTCGGCGTCTGAAGCGCTGGCGGCCTTCAAAGAGTTCAAGCCGGACATTCTCGTCTCGGACATCGGCATGCCGCAAGAGGACGGTTACATGCTCTTGCGTCGCGTGCGCGCGCTCAGCCCGGAAGATGGCGGCCGCGTTCCGGCCATCGCCTTGACGGCTTACGCGCAGGAGCACGACCGCATGCGCGCGCTCCTGGCCGGTTTTCAAGTTCACGTGGCGAAGCCGATCAATCCGCCGGAGCTGGTCGCCGTCATCGTGGGGCTGGCCGGGGTAACGAGCCGTCAGTAGACAACTAAAACGCTGACACCACGCGCTTCATATGAAACAACACGAAGAAGAGTTACCTTCTGTTTCGTGTTGTTTCGCGTGAATTCGTGTTCCCGTGTTTGTTAGGTGCTCTTGGCTTCAGGTTGAGAGGTAACGATTGACCACGTCGCCGATGACGGCGAAGTCGATGGGTTTGCTGACGCACTCGACGCAACCGGCGGCGACCGCCTTGTGGCGGTTCTCCATGTCGCAGAAGGCCGAGACGGCGACGATGGGGATGTTCTGAGTCTGGTCTTGCGCTTTGATTTGACGGGTCGCTTCATAGCCGTCGAGGACGGGCATGCTCAAGTCCATCAGGATCAGGCGCGGATGCACGCGCGGCGCGAGTTCCACGGCCTCCTGCCCGTTCCTGGCCTCGACGACTGAACAATTCTTCATCTGCAACATCATCTTCATCAACTCGCGGATGTCGCCCGAATCGTCCACGACGAGGACAATGCGATTGTCCCGTTGCACCTCACCCATCGGCCTTCTTCCTTCCCCTGCGTGTTTTGTGAGCTTCTCTTGCGGGAGAAAGTATCACGCCTCTCACCCGCGCGACAAGATGGCGTGCGTCCGCTTGCGTACCAAACTTCCGCGTCTTTGTGTCTCCACGGTGAAGAAATCGACAACACTCCCTGCTAAAGTTTCTCATACGGCGAAAACAAAGGCGGGGAAGTTAACTTTGCGGGCACGCGCGCGCGCACGAATGCGCCGATCTAATGACGTGAATCGAATGAAAAGGAAATGAACTGATGCTTAACACCAGAGGCTATGCAACGCAGGCGGCCGACGCGCCGCTCGAACCTTTCAGCTTTGAACGGCGCGACGTGGGCGCGCGCGACGTGCTCATCGAAATACTCTATTGCGGCGTGTGCCACTCGGACATCCATCAGGCGCGCAACGAATGGGAGAACTCCATCTATCCGATGGTTCCCGGCCACGAGATCGTCGGGCGCATCGCGCGCGTCGGCGCGGAGGTCGAGAGTTTCAAGGAGGGCGATCTGGCGGGCGTCGGTTGCTTCGTGGATTCTTGCCGCGCGTGCGACAGTTGCCGAGAGGGCGAGGAACAGTATTGCCGCAATCATCTCGTCGCCACCTACAACGGAACGGAGTGCGACGAGCAGACGCCGACCTACGGCGGCTATTCCAATCAGATCGTGGTCGATGAAAACTACGCACTGCGCGTGCCCACGAATCTGCCGCTCGAACGGGTCGCGCCGCTGCTCTGCGCCGGGATCACGACCTACTCGCCTCTGCGTCGTTACCAAGTCGGCGAAGGACAGCGCGTCGGCGTCGTCGGCCTCGGCGGTCTCGGTCACATGGGCGTCAAACTCGCCGCCGCGATGGGCGCGGAAGTGACCGTGTTCAGCACCTCGCAAGCGAAGGAAGCGGACGCCCGGAGGCTCGGCGCGCATCATTTCGTCATGACGAAAGAGGCGGCGAACCTCGAACCGCTGGCGGGCACGTTTCATTTCATCCTCGACACCGTGAGCGCGCAGCACGACCTCAATCAATATCTCAACCTGCTCGGCCCAAAGGGGACGATGGTGCTCGTTGGCGCGCCCGAAAAGCCGCTGGAAGTGCCCGCTTTCTCGCTCATCACGAATGGGCGACAACTGGCCGGTTCGATGATCGGCGGCATCCGCGAGACGCAGGAGATGCTCGACTATTGCGCCGAGCACAACGTCGCCTCCGACGTCGAGGTGATTCCCATTCAGAAGATCAACGAGGCTTACGAACGCACGCTCAAATCAGACGTCCGCTACCGCTTCGTCATCGACATGAAATCCTTGTGAGGCGCGGATGACTCGCGGACGAGTCGCGCGTCTAAGACTTGCGAAAGTTGATCCGGTCTCTCAAATGTTAGGAGTGCTCGAATGGAGAAACGAAAATTAGGGCGGGCGGGATTGGAAGTTTCCGCTCTCGGTTTGGGCTGCATGGGGATGTCGGATTTTTACGCCGGACGCGATGAGTCGGAATCCATCGCCACGATTCAACGCGCGCTTGCGTTGGGCGTCAACTTTCTCGACACGGCCGATATGTACGGGCCGCACACGAACGAAGAACTCGTCGGGCGCGCGCTCAAAGGACGCCGCGACGAAGTGGTCTTGGCGACGAAGTTCGGCAACGTGCGCGGCGCGGACGGCAGTTTCCTCGGCGTCAACGGCCGCCCCGAATACGTGCGCGCGGCGTGCGAAGCGAGTCTCCGTCGTCTCGGCGTCGAAACTATCGACCTCTACTACCAGCACCGCGTCGATCCGCGCACGCCCATCGAAGAGACGGTCGGCGAGATGGCGCGGCTCGTCGAAGAAGGCAAGGTGCGCCACCTCGGTCTGTCCGAAGCAGGCATCGAGACGATCCGGCGCGCGCACGCGGTTCATCCTATCGCGGCGCTGCAAACCGAATACTCTCTGTGGAGCCGCGACCCGGAGGACGGCCTGCTCGACGTGTGCCGCGAACTCGGCATCGGCTTCGTCCCCTACAGCCCGCTGGGGCGCGGTTTCCTGACCGGCCAGATCAAGAGTTTCGACGATCTGGCGGCGGACGATTACCGCCGCAACGCGCCGCGCTTTCAGGGCGAGAACTTTCAGAAGAATCTCGAACTCGTCAAACGCATCGAAGAGATGGCGGCGGAGAAAGGTTGCAGCCCGGCGCAACTCGCGCTCGCGTGGGTGCTGGCGCAAGGCGAAGAGATCGTGCCGATACCGGGCACGAAGCGGCGCAAGTATCTGGAAGAGAACGTGGGCGCGCTCGCGGTTCGCATCACGCCGGAAGAGTTGGCGCGCATCGACGAGATCGCGCCGAAAGGCGTCGCCGCCGGGACGCGCTACCCGGCCGCCGGCATGGCCGCCGTCAACTTGTAAGGCAAAGAAGGAATCTCACGCTGGAGGCGCAAAGGCGCAAATAAGGCTTGAAATTCTTTCTTTGCGCCTTTGCGCCTCCAGCGTGAGATTCTTTCGCAGCCGTTCTTTTATCTTGCCGCGCCCGCGCGCCGCCCCTACAATCACGCGCGGTGATGAGTTCTCATCTGGATGAATTGATCAAGATTCTTCAACTCGCTTATTCGGGCGAGCTGGCGGCGGCCTATGCCTATCGCGGTCATTGGCGTTCGGTGAGGGACGCGGCGACGCGGGCGCGCATCCGCGAGATCGAAGAAGAGGAATGGCATCATCGCCGACTCGTCGGGCGGATGCTCGAACAGGTCGGCGCGCAGCCGAATCGCGCGCGTGAAGTTCGCGCCACGGTCATCGGCCGCACGCTCGGCCTTCTGTGTCACGTCATGGGATGGCTCGTGCCGATGTACGGCGCGGGCAAACTTGAGAGCCGCAACATCAACGAGTATGAGACGGCCGCGCGCCACGCCACGCGCTCAGGCCGCGCGGAGTTTGTCGACTGCCTGCTGCGGATGGCCGAGGTGGAGTGGGAGCACGAAAGATATTTTCGCGCGCACGTCGCCGCGCACAAACTCGGCGCGCGAATTCCCCTCTGGCCTGTGCCCGCGCCGAAAGAGTCGATCCGCGCGACCTATCACGTCGAGTTGGGCGCGATCCCCGAACGGTCGGGCTTCGGTGAAGACGACCTCGCCTTAGAATCCGAACGCGCCTGACGAAATCGACTGCCATCGCACGCGAATCGGGGCAGTTAACAAAACCAAGAAACCACGAAACGACACGAAACAACACGAAGCAGAAGGTTCATGCTGTTTCGTGTCGCTTCGTGTCGTTTCGTGGTTCCGCTCTTAAGTTTTCTTACGGTCTCTTAATCACCCGACGACCTGCGTGTTCTGAAACGCCACGATCCGCCAGCCGTCTTTCTCCTTCATCATCACCAGCGTGATGATGGCGTTCCCCTCTCGCCGTTCCGCGCCCTGCTGCGACTTGAGCGTGCTGTTGACGTGTACGACCGCCACATCTGGGCGCAGCATGCGAATTTGTTTGACCGAGAGGACGAGCGTGGAGTTTTTGTAGATGGTGTCGAAGATGCGTTGATGGCCTTCGGCGATGGCCTCTTGCCCGCGTATGTGGAGGCCGTTGATGACGACGTAATCGGCGTCCGCCGCGAAGGGCTTGGCGAAGGCCGCGCCGCTTTTGGTGTTCCAACCCGTCTCCAATTGGCGCACGTTCTCGCGCATGGCCGCTTCGTCCGGCGCGTCCGTGCCGTGTGCGTGCGCCGCGCGCAGGAAGAATGAGCCGCCGAGCGCACAGGCGGCAATGGTGACGAGGACACAAAGGAAGCGCCGGTCGGCGTTTGTTAAGCGACTGCTGTGGTGGCGTGCGTGTTGTTCCATCTCGTTTCTCCTGATGTGAAGTTTCAACTTTAAAATGTTTGCGCGACTCAAAGTAGCTGGCGTGAATAGGCGTCGAAGATGTCGCTGCCGAGCGCACAGGCGGCGAGCGAAAAGATCGAGTAGGCGGCGGCGGCGAGCGCGCCGAGCAGCGTCACGTAGCAAGTCAGGACGACGGCGGAGAGGATCCGCGTCTCGCTCGTGTTTTCCGTATCCGAACTTTGCATTACTTCGTCTCCTCACGTGCAAAAAAGTTTTGGTTGAAGCGCGAGAAGGCTGCGGCGTGCGTGCAACTTCTCGTCGCCGCGCCCGCGCCCGTCTTGTTCCTCTCGCTCAATAGGGGAAGCGACAAGCGCGCGGAAAAGTGTCCACCCGCGAAGAAATTTTTTTCACAAAAATTTCTTGGTGCTACAATCCGCGCGCTTTTCGATTCGGACGCGGACGTGCAAGCACGCACACAGAGACGCCATGACGACCATCTCGCAACAGGAGATCACGCAGTTGTTGGGAGCTTGGGGGCGCGGCGAGCGCGATGCGCTCGATAAATTGACGCCGCTCGTCTACGCCGAACTGCGCCGCATCGCGCGCCGGCAAATGAGCCGCGAGCGCGGCGGCCACACCTTGCAGGCCACCGCGCTCGTCAACGAAGCGTTCATCCGCCTCTCCGGTCAGGCGCATCACAGTTGGCAAGATCGCGCGCACTTCTACGCCGTCTGCGCGCAGGTGATGCGCCACATCCTGATCGACCATGCGCGCGGGCAGCAGCGCGACAAGCGCGGCGGCGGCGCGCTGCAAGTGTCTCTGGCGGAGGTGGCCGTCGGCGTCGGCGGGCGCGCGGACGATCTGCTCGCGCTCGACGAAGCCTTGCGCGCGCTCGAAGCGCTCGACCCGCAAAAAGGGCGGATCGTCGAACTGCGCTATTTCGCCGGACTCGACATCGAAGAGACGGCCGAGGTGTTGAAGATTTCTCCGACGACCGTGAGACGCGAATGGCGGCGCGCGAAGGCTTGGCTCTACCGCGCGCTCGCGGAAGGAGGCGGCGATGAGACCCGACCGCTGGCGACAAATTGACGAGGTGTTCGCCGCCGCGCTCGAACGCGAAGACCCGGACGAGCGCGCACGCTTTCTCGCCTCGGCCTGCGCGGGCGACGACGGTTTGCGCCGCGAGGTCGAGAAGATGCTCGGCTTCGACCGTCAGGCCGAAGACTTCATCGAGACGCCCGTGTTCGGCATGGCCGCCGAACTCATCACCGGACAAGTTCGCGCGTCGGCGTCGTCGCCCGCCGGGGCAGCGGAGGCCGGCTGGGTCTTCGGAGAGAAAAAAGATTCCTCGAAACGTTCGCCCGCCGGAGAGTTTGCTTCCGGCTCGATTGACGACGCGCGCTTCGTCTCCGGCGAGGTGTTAGCCGAACGCTATCGCATCGTCGGCCTTCTCGGGCGCGGCGGCATGGGCGAGGTCTATCGCGCCGACGATCTCAAACTGAAGCAAGCGGTCGCGCTCAAGTTTCTTCCCGAAAGTCTCTCGGCCGACGGCGCGGCGCTCGCGCGCTTCTATCAAGAGGTGAGCGTGGCGCGCGGGATTTCGCATCGTCACGTCTGCCGCGTCTACGACGTGGGCGAGTATGAGGGACAGCATTTCATCTCGATGGAGTTTGTGCGCGGCGAAGAACTCGCTTCGCTCCTGAAGCGCATCAAACGCCTGCCGCACGACAAGGCCGTCGAGGTCGCGCGCCAACTCTGCGGCGGTCTCGCGGCCATCCACGACAAGGGCGTGCTGCACCGCGATCTGAAACCCGCCAACATCATGCTCGACGAGCGCGGCGACGTGCGTATCACGGACTTCGGCATTGCCGCCCTCACCGAAAGCCCCAACGCCGGACGCGAAGCCGTCGTGGGCACGCCCGCCTACATGTCGCCAGAACAACTCGACGGGCGTGCGCTCACCGTCGCCAGTGACATCTATTCGCTCGGCCTCGTGCTCTACGAAGTGTTCACGGGCAAGCGCGCCTTCGAGGCGGCGAGCCTCAACGACATGCTCCGCTTGCGCCGGGCGGACACGCCGCCGACCAACCCCTCAAAGTTGATCTCCGATCTCGACCCGCTCGTCGAACGCTTGATCCTGCGTTGTCTGGAAACGCAACCGGAGGCGCGTCCCGTCTCGGCCTTACAAGTGGCGGCGGCCTTGCCCGGCGGCGACCCGCTCGCCGCCGCGCTCGCCGCGGGCGAGACGCCTTCGCCCGAAATGGTGGCCGCCGCGCCCAAGCAGGGAAGTCTGCGCCCGCCGGTCGCCGTCGCGTTGCTCTTGGGCGTGGTGTGCGCCATCGCTTTCTCCGTCTTGATGTCCGGCCGCGTGTCGCTGCATCGCTTCGTGCCGCTCAAAAAATCCCCGGACGATCTCGCGGAGCGCGCACGCGAGATCACGCGCCGCGCCGGGTACAGTGAGCCGCCGCTCGACACGGCGCACGGCTTTCTGGGAGATTACGAGTATCTGACCTACGTGCGGCGACAGCCCGCGACCCCCGGGCGTTGGGAGCAATTGAAGACCGGGCAACCGGCGGCGTTCACTTTCTGGTATCGTCAAAGCCCGCGCTATCTGGAAGCCTACGACTACTGGCAAATCCGCCCGCAAGACCCGCCGCCCGAAATCTCCGGGATGGTGCTCGTCAAACTCGACACGACCGGGCGTTTGACTTACTTCGAGGCCGCGCCGCCGCAAGTTGACGAAGCGGGCAACACGAACGCGAGCGTAAACGCGAGCACGAACGCGAGCGCAAACGTGAACGCGAGCACGCAGACCAACCCGAACGCCGGTGCGAACACTAATGCGAACGCGGCGACGAGTGCGGGTGCGGCGACCGGCGCGGACGCGAAGTCGAACTCAGATGCGAACGCGAAGGCGAGCGCCGACGCGAACGCAGCGTTCGATTGGTCGCCGCTGTTTCGAGAAGCGGGACTCGACGTCTCTCGCTTTCGTCCGATCGAGTCGCGCTGGACGCCGCCGCACCATGCGGACACGCGCGCCGCTTGGGAAGGCGTGTACCCTCTGCGACCCGACCTGCCGCTCAAGATTGAGGCCGCCGCTTATCGCGGCCGTCCCGTCTATTTCGAGTTGGTCGGCGCATGGCGCGCGCCGCAGCGGCAGACGCCCTTTGAAGGGAGCACGGAGGAGAAGACCTTTTTCGCCCTCCTGCTCGTCTGCTACTTCGGCGCGCTCGCGCTGGCCGCGCTGCTCGCTTGGAGAAACTTGCGTCTGGGGCGCGGCGACCGTCGCGGCGCGTTTCGCCTCACGCTCTTCATCTTCGTGCTGCGGATGATCCACTGGTTGTTCTTGGCGCATCACGTGCCGACGGTCGGTGAAGTCGCAGGCCAACTCGTCGCCGGGCTGCAATCGGCGGTTTACTGGGCGGGCTTCACGGGGTTGTTGTATCTGGCGCTCGAACCGTTTCTCAGGCGACGCTGGCCGGAGTGGATCATCTCTTGGAGCCGCCTGCTCGCGGGCGACTTTCGCGACCCGCTCATCGGGCGCGACGTGCTCGTGGGCGCGGCCTGCGGTCTCGGCAGCATCGTCACACACTATGCGCTGGTGCTGCTGCCGCCGCTGTTCGGCGCTCAGGCGACCTCGATCTCAACCAATTCCAATCTCCTGATCGAACTCGGGCTGCTCGGCTTGAGCGGCTTCATCCCGCTCCTCATCAATCAAATCTCGGCCTCGGTGCTGTTCCCCTTCATCATCGTCTCCATGCTGCTTTTCTTCGCCATGCTGCTCAGGCGCAAACGCCTCGGCATCGCCGCGACGTGGGTGCTCATTTACGCCGCCATGATCTTCAACTTCAGCGAACCCACGCCGCTCGGCTTTCTGATCACCACGATCATGCCGACGCTTGTGCTCGCGGCGCTCGTGCGTTTCGGCTTGCTCGCACTGATCAGCGCCTTCTTCTTCCAACACCTCTTGCCCTTCTATCCCGTCACCACCGACCTCTCCGCCTGGTACGCGACGAGTTTTCTGCTCCAACTCTTCCTGCTCTCCGCGCTCCTCGTCTACAGTTTCTACACCTCGCTCGCAGGCCAACCGCTCTTTCGCGCGCGCTTCCTCGAAGACTAACGCGCGCCCGCGCGATTCGTGTAAATTACGCGCGCTCTGCGAAGACTCAACGGAGAGAGGGACAAACGAAAGCCGATGAAGTTTGCGAAAGTCGTCTTCCTCGCCGCAGGCATCTACGGCCTGCTCGCGCTCCTGCCGCAATATTTTACGGAGACGCAAATGGGACGCGATTACCCGCCGCCCATCACACACCCCGAATATTATTACGGCTTCATCGGCGTCGGCGTCGCCTGGCAGGTCGTCTTCCTCATCATGTCGAGAGATCCGGCGCGCTTTCGTCCCCTCATGCTCGCGGCCGTGCTCGAAAAACTGAGCTTCGGCCTTCCCGCCCTCATTCTCTATGCGCAGCAACGACTATCTGCGATCATGCTCGCCGGGGGCATCTTGGATTTGGTTTTAGCCGTCCTCTTCGTCGCAGCCTATGTGAAGACGACGGAGGCGCGCCCGCCGATTCAAACGTAGTTGCACATCTTGACGTTGAATAGAAATTGAATCGCTTCCGTAGTTGGTTTATCGTGCCGCGTGCAAGTTTCAAGGGAGGGCGGCGTTTGCACAGTAATCCATTTCACGGTTGAAAGTGTCAGGAGGCTTATGGCTGTCAACGAAGAGAAACTCAATCAACTGTTGGGGAAGTTTGTGGCCGACTTCGGGGCGACGTTCCATGCCGGTCTGGTCGTCATCGGCGAGAGCCTTGGACTCTACAAGGCTTTGGCGGCCGGTGCGTTGACCTCCGCTGAGTTGGCGCAGCGCACGGGCACGGACGAGCGCTACGTCCGCGAGTGGCTCAACTCGCAGGCCGCCGGGGGATATGTCAACTACGATGCCTCGTCCGAGCGTTACTCGCTCACGGCCGAACAGGCCTTCGCGCTCGCCGACGAGCAAAGCCCGGCCTACTTGCCGGGCGCTTTCCTGCTGGCCGTGTCGGCGCTCAGGGCTGTGCCTCAGATCACCGAAAGATTCCGCACCGGCGAGGGCTTCGGCTGGCACGAGCACGACCACGGCCTGTTTCGCGGGACGGAACTATTCTTCCGTCCCGGCTATGCCGCCAACCTGACGAGCGCATGGATACCCGCGCTCACGGGCGTGGAAGAGAAACTGAAGGCGGGCGCGAAAGTGGCCGACGTAGGTTGCGGCCTCGGAGCCTCCACGATCTTGATGGCACAGTCTTATCCGGCCTCTCACTTCGTCGGTTACGACTATCACGCGGGGTCTATCGAGATGGCGCGTCAAAGGGCGGCCGACGCGGGCTTGGCCGACCGCGTGAAGTTTGAAGTCGCACGCGCCAAAGATTATCCCGGCGACAATTATGACTTCGTGGCCTTCTTCGACTCTCTGCACGACATGGGCGACCCGCAGGGAGCAGCGGCGCATGTCCGCGAGTCGCTCGCTCCGGACGGCACTTGGATGATCGTCGAGCCGTTCGCAGGCGACAAAGTAGAAGACAATTTGAACCCGGTCGGGCGCATCTACTACTCGGCCTCGACCTTGCTCTGCACGCCCGCGTCAAAATCGCAGGAGGTCGGACTGGCGCTCGGAGCGCAGGCGGGCGAGGCGCGTCTGCGCGAGGTGATCACGGGCGGCGGCTTCACACAGTTCCGGCGCGCCGCCGAGACGCCCTTCAATATCGTCTACGAGGCCAAGCCTTAACGCAGCAAGTCCGGCGTCGTTTCAGGCTTTCGGGCAGGGTAGATTTGAGGGCGGGATGGACGGGGTTCAAAGGAGCTGTGATGGACAAAAAGGCTTTGACGCGAGAGTACAGGGAGACGCGCCGCCCGATGGGTGTGTATTGCATTAGAAACACTGCTAACGGGAAGATGCTCGTCGGCAAGAGTCTCGACCTCCCGGCGATCCTCAATCGTCAGCGGTCGCAACTGCGCTCAGGCTCTCATCCCAATCCGACGCTCCAGAAAGACTTGGTTGAATACGGAGCGGAAGCTTTTGAAATTGAAGTGCTGGATACGCTGGAAGCGCCGGAGGCGGCTGATTACGATCCTTCGGCAGACCTGCGCACGCTTGAGCAGATGTGGTTGGACAAGCTCTCGCCGTTCGGGGACGGCGGTTACAATCCGGAACCGAAGCGCGCCGTCTGACAAGTCATTCGACGGGAGCGGCAACGGCGCAGCTTTCATCCGCGAGATTGAATGTTTGCTCGTTTGATTGCCGTCGTCGATGACGGTCGGCCGCCGGTGAACTGTTCGTCTGCACACGTCGATTGAGTTTCAACTTGTACAGACGAACGCCGGAGGTTGTCACCTCTCAGTTCAGGTTCAGTGTCCACGTGGTATGCCCCTCGCTGGAGTCCGTGCTGAGTGCCACGTCCTGACTCCAACTGGCGATGTAACTCCAGCCGGTGTCCTCCTGCCAGTCGAGCGTGTCGAAACTGGTCGCGCGCTGACGAATGAATCTGACGTAGAGGTCGATGTTGTCCTTGATCCACATGTCATCGCCGCGCGCCCGGAGCCTGATGCTGAGGTGGCGGCTCAGTCCGTTGGAAAATTCGAAGCCGTATCCGGGATAGGGCATCGGAGTTTGGCCGACGCCGTCCGGCAAGGGCGGAGTCCGGTCGTTCCTGCGGGGCAGACTCGTCGGCCCCGAATAATCGTAGTTACGAATTGCGCCGCGCTCAAGGTCGTTCTCGGCCGGGTAATCCAGATTCAGCAAGCGCAGTTCATTGCCATCGCGCATAAAGCTGGCCTGCATCAGTGTGTCGGTTCCGGCGTCTCTCGCGTCCTTCGTCCGCACGTTTAATCTGATTGCTCCTATCCACATAACTTGCTCCTTATCGGTTGACGGTCGTGTGTGAGAGGTATCCGTGCCGGCGATGACACCTTTTAAGTCTGGTAGTAATGAAGCCTCTCACTTTATATGCGCTTCACCGTCACTCCGTTTCTCAATTACTTGAGAAAGCCGAGCGGGCGACGATGATTGGGGCTTCCGGAGTTGTTTTCACGAGTGTTGAAAGTCGCGTCTGAGTTCGCGGCGAGCGGGGGATCGTGCGATGTGGATGGAAGTCGCTATTGTGGCAAGCATGTTTGCCGTGGGCAACATCTTGTTCGGCCATTTCGAGGAAGGCGCGCCGAAGTGGAGACGCGTGGCTAAGTTCTTCCTCACGGTCGGAGCGGTCGTCCTCGTCTCGGCGACGGCGGGGCGAGCGTGGGCGTTTGCTCTGATTGGAGTGATGCTGGCGGGCGCGGCTGTCATTCACGCATGGTGGCTGCCTCGCCACGGCATTGACGGGTGGACGGGGGAGCCGCGAGAGAAGTATGACGAACTCAGAGGATGGAAGCGGAGAGACTACTAGGAGCGCCGTACAGAATCACGAAACCACGAATCAACACGCGCACGACGCGAAGAACAGTTTAGAGCATGTTGCGGTTGAATGTACCGAGGCCGCGATTCAACGCAGAGTGCGCGGAGACGCAGAGGACGCGGAGAAAACATGCCTTCTCCGCGTCCTCTGCGTTGAAATAATCATGCGGTAAACTCAACCGCAAATCGCTCTAGTGTCGTGCGCGTGTGAGGCGCGTGGTTCCATCTGTTTAGTTTTCTCAGGTGCTCTCAAGAAGCATGTTTCTATTTCAGTTCCCACAGCACGGGCGTCCGGGGTTTCAGCGCGCGTTCGACGGCGAGCGCGACGAAGCCCATCGTGTAGCGCGCGTTGATCTCAAGCAGCGGGTGCAAGCCCTTGGTGTGTTCGAGCGCATCCAGCCCTGCGGGGCCTGTGTACCCTTCGGCGTAGAGACGCGCCGCCACCACGCGCGCCATGCTTTCGAGTTCCCGGCGTCGCCCCGCGTCTAGGGGGCGGCCGAGCAGGTAGCCCGTGCCCGTGCCCGCGCCGTTCGTTTGCAGGTCGCTGATGCCACGCAGGTCTACACGGCCAGACGCTTTGATCTCCAACGTCACGCCGTACTCGCGCACGCGCTCAAGCCACGGCTGGAAGATGAGCGTCTCGCCCGCGGCAAACTGCCTGCGCGCCCAAGTTGCCTGCGCGCCTTCGAGCCGCGCGCCGCGACCGAGCACGCGCTCGCGCGCCGCGAATCCGAACGGGCTTTTGATGACCCACTTATCTTCAGCGCGCGGGCAGGCGCGCGCCACCGCCGCCTCCAACTCCGCGAAACTCTCCGCCACGGCCGCGCCCGGCATCGCCACGCCGAGTTCTTGCTCCAGGCGATGACTCCACAACTTGGAATTCACGCGCCTGACCACATCGAGCGAGACGGCGGGCACGCGCGCGCCGACGCGCTCGCCGAGCGCGACCGTGTTCGGCGTCCAGCCCCACGGCGTAAAGATTCTGTCCGTCGCCTTCTTGGCCGCGCCCGGCGTCAATAGTTCAACGCCGCGCCGCGCCGCATCACCGGCAAACGACTCGGACGGACTTTCTTCGACCAGCAGCGCGTCGCCCGCCGACGCGAGCCAGAGCAGGTGCGGGGCGAGTCGCCGGTTGAGCGCGACGAACGAGAGCGGCTGGCGATAGACGCGCCCGCGCGCCGACAGTTCCGTCTCAAAGTCGGCGTTCATGTGCCAGAGTCTGGAAGCCATATTCGAGAGTGAAGTTCAGCCCGTCAACTTTCTTCGCGCCTTCTTCGTGGCTTCGTGTCTTTGTGGTTAAGTTGCTTAATCGGTCATTCACCACAAAGGCACGAAGACACGAAGCGAGCCTAATTCGTTTGCGCTCGCGGCGACTTTTAGGGCAACATCCCCGGCGCGTATGAATTTATCAGAACTATCCACGCCCGCGCTCCTCGTCGACGCGGTGCGCGTGCGGCAAAACGCCGAGCGCATGCGTGCGCGCGTCGCCGGGATGGGCGCGCGCCTGCGCCCGCACGTCAAGACGCACAAGTGCGCCGAGGTGGCGCGGCTGCAAATCTCTCCGCATGCGCCCGCGCTTACCGTCTCCACACTGGCCGAGGCGCGCTTCTTCGCCGCGCGCGGCTTTACGGATTTAACTTACGCCGTGCCCATCGAACCGGGAAAGTTTGCCGCCGCCATCCAACTCTCGCGGCAGTGTGAACGCCTCGCTTTGATCACGGACGACGCGGGGATTCCCGCCGCCCTCGACGCAGCGGCGCGCGCCGCCGGCGTCCACTTCGATCTCTTTCTGAAAGTCGATTGCGGCTATCACCGTTGCGGCGTCGAACCACACGCGCCCGAAGCCTTCGAGATTCCGCGACGCATCGCCGATGCCTCGCACCTGCGCTTCGCGGGCATCCTCACGCACGCCGGTCATTCTTATCACAGCCGCAGTCTTGCGGAACTCAGCGCCGTCGCCGCCGGCGAGCGCGACGTGATGGTCGAGTTCGCCGCGAGCCTTCGCGATGCGGGCCTAAACGTGCCCGTCGTCAGCATCGGTTCGACGCCGACCATCTCGACAGTCGAACACCTCGAAGGCGTAGACGAAGCGCGGCCGGGCAACTACATCTTCTTCGACGCCTTTCAGGCGACGCTCGGCAGTTGCAGCTTCGCAGACTGCGCGCTGACGGTGCTGGCCTCCGTCGTGCACAGAGACTTCACGCGCCGCAAAGTGGTGGTCGATGCCGGGGCCGTCGCGCTCTCGAAAGACCGCGGCGCGGTCGAGCTGGACGCGACGTGCGGCTACGGGCGCGTGCTCGACTTGGAAGGAAACGATCTGAACTTACGCGTCGCCTCCGTCTCGCAAGAGCACGGAATGATCGAGACGGAGGACGAACGTTTGCTCGAACGCTTGCCGGTCGGCACGCGCCTGCGCATCCTCGCCAACCACTCGTGCCTCACGGCCGCGCAGCATCCACACTACAACGTGCTCGAAGCGGGGCGCATCGTCGACCGCTGGGAGATTCAACGCGGCTGGTAGTTTTCCGGCGCGCATCGTTACGAACTGGAAACAAAAATCCGTCCGCGCCGAGCGAACATAAAATCAAAGCGCGGAGGCGTGAGTCCAAAACTCACGCCTCCGCGCTTTGATTTTATGCTCGCGCAAACTGCGGCGCGCTTTAGGCGCGTTTGATGTTGCGCGCGGGAGCGGCGGCGGCCGTCCGTGCGTTTCCTTCGCCCGCGTTCTGTCTGGCCGCGCCCGCTTTGTCTTCGCGCGGGGTGGTGGCGGCGGCTTGCGTCTTCTCGATGCGCGCGGTGATGCGGCGGTCGAGGTCTGCGATCTGTTCGGGCGTCAGACGATAGATGTTCGTCTGGTTGTGATAGAGCTTCGCGCCCGTCACGATGTCGGCCACTTTGAAACCGTGCCCCTCGGCCTTCGCGATCAACTCCTGAATCGTCATCGGCGGCGGCACGAGCGACAGCGGCGAAGGCTTCTCTTCCAGCGTCTCCGGCACTTCGGCCGCGCGCGGCTGCTCCATCGGCAACTCTTCGCCCGTCTCGCGCTTCATGTGGTTGATGAAATCCGAGAAGGTGACCGCGCCCGTCAACTCGAAGCCGACTTCAAAGGCCGGGCTGTTCGATTTGACGACTTGAAAGACGCGCACGATCTCGCCGTCGCGTTCCTGCAAGGAGACTTCGACCATGATGTCCACGAAGTATTCCAGACCGCTCGCCGTCATCGGCAGCACGCGTCCGACCTCGTTGTCCTCTTTCGCCTCTTTCCCCTTCGCCGGAATCTGATCGACGATCACGACGGATTTGCCCGACTCGATGCACAGACGCCGCAAGACGCCTTGCAAGATCATCTGGTCGGCGGCGAGTTCTTCGGCCGAAGGCTGCGCGAGCGGATCACCCGTGCGTTCGCGCACGGCCGCCACCATCTCGCTGTGCTTGGCGCTGAAATACGACGCCCACGAATCGAGGGCGAAGCAGCCGTAGTTCTGCTCCTGTCCTTCGCCCGATAAAGCCCAGTCGATGAACTCCGGCAACTCGTCCGGATGCTCGATCTCAAGGCCGTCGAAAACGGTGCCGTTGCCTTTGAGGAGACGCGATTTGCGCTCCACGTCGAAGATGCAGAGACGACCCAAGCCCGCCTCGGCCATGCTACGCACGAAATGGCTCTTGCCGACGCCCGCCCCACCGCGCACCGCCATCACCAGACGCTGTTGGCGCGGCCGGCGGCTGAGCGGATTAACTCTCGGTTTTCTTGTGTTGCTCATCACTTGCTCCTTCACAGAGATGTTCCATTCTTTCGGTGACGGTACTTTTCGGTGTTCGCCCGCCAAATAATTTCACGACGCGCTCGGGAGTGCCCATCGAAAAACTTCAAGCAGCACTGGAGCGTCAGGCTCGAAAACGTCGGCACTGTAACACGTTTCGGGCGCGAGTGCAACAATATTTCACGGATGAAACAGGGTTGAGTTGAACCGTGCAGGTGTTTTTAAGAGCACCTGAGAAAACTAAAAACATGAAACCACGAATTCACGCTAAACAACACGAATCTCTTGTTCGTGTGGCTTCGTGGGTGGCGCGTGGTTTCATGCTTTTGTTAGTCGCTCTTAGTCGAAGCGTGCGGCTAACTTTGACAAAGCGGGCGAGAAAAGTTTTTATAGTCGAGTTAAATTCGGCAACCACAACAAGAGAGTTTATGGATTTCCAAGAAAACATCCTCGGCCTCATCGGCAACACGCCGCTCGTGCGGCTCAACCACCTCACGCGCGGGCTGCGGGCGACGGTGCTCGCCAAGATGGAGAGTCTCAATCCCGGCTATTCCGTCAAAGACCGCATCGGCATCTCGATGATCGAGGCGGCCGAGCGCGAAGGACAACTCAAGCCCGGCGGCACGATTGTCGAAGCGACTTCGGGCAACACGGGGATCGGTCTGGCGCTCGCGGCGGCGGTCAAAGGTTATCGCTGCACGTTCGTGATGACGGACAAGGCTTCGGTCGAGAAGGTGCGTTACTTGAAGGCGCTCGGCGCGGACGTGGTGGTCGTGCCCGCCTCGGCCAAGCCGGGGACGCCCGACCATTACGTCTCGACTGCGCGCCGCATCGCCGAAGAGACGCCGAACTCTTTCTACCCGAACCAGTACGCACACCCCGCCAACCCGCTCGCGCACTATCGCACGACGGGGCCGGAGCTGTGGCGGCAGACCGAAGGCCGGATCACGCACTTCGTCGCGGGTCTCGGCACGGGCGGTTCGATCTCCGGCACGGGGCGTTTCCTCAAAGAGCAGAACCCGAACGTCAAAGTCATTGGCGCAGACCCTTACGGCTCCGTCTTCAAGACCTACAAAGAGACCGGCCAACTCGTGCAGGCGACGCCCTACCTCGTCGAAGGCATCGGGCAGGAGATCATCCCGGACAACGTTCATCTCAAATACGTGGACGAGATCATCAACGTGACGGACAGGGAATCGTTTGAACTCTCGCGCCAACTCGGACGACAGGAAGGAATTTTCTGCGGCGGTTCGACGGGCACGAATCTGGCGGCCGCGCTCAAGGTGGCGCGGGATTTGGACGAGACGGGCGTGGTCGTCTTCATCGTCTGCGACACGGGCGAGCACTATCTGACGAAGCATCACTCGGACGAGTGGATGAAAGAGAAGCGACTGATCGAGCCGCAAAAGATCACGGCCGGACTGATCTGCGGGACGAAGGGCGGACAGACGCCGAAGTCGCTCGTCGCGGTCGCGCCCACAGAACGCGTCGCGGACGTTTTGGCGAAGATGGACGAACTCGGCCTCTCGTGCGTGCCCGTCATCGAGGAAGGAAAGTCCGTCGGGTCGCTCAGGGAGAACCGGATGCTGGCGAAAGTGTTAGCCAACCGCGAGCTTTTGCAAGCGCCTGTGAGCGAAGTGATGGGCGCGAGCTTTCCCATCGTCGATGTGGACGAAAGCGCGGCGAGCGTCTCGCGCCACTTGCAGAAGAGTCCGGCGATTCTCGTCGAAGAGTACGGCCGCATCTCCGGCATCATCACGCGCCACGACCTGCTCGACGCGCCTCTCGGTTAACAAGTCACACGGAATCGGACGACTGCCGGCCGGCAACATTCAAACGGCGAGCGACTCGTCGCAGATTTCGCGGTAGCTGCAAGCGGCGCAACGCCCGCGTTCTTCGTGGCTGCGATGCACGTCCGGCGCACGCCGCGCCTCTTGCATCTCCGCGAGCAAAGCCAGCAGCGCGTCGCGCAATTCGTCAGTGTAATCCACGCGCAGTTGGCAGTCGCGGTAACGAATCACGCCGAAGGGCACGCGCGCGCCCGTGGCGTCTTCCACCAGCAGGCAATAGCAGGCGAGTTGCATCAGGTGCGAATCGTAAGGCACGCCGCCCGGCGGGCACGCGGTTGACTTCGCCTCGACCGGCACGACGCCCTCTTCCGTCTCCACCAGATAATCCGGCCGCCCCGTCAGTTTGTGTCGATGCGAGAGCAGCGGCTTCTCCTGACGCACGCCGCGCTCATTCAAAGTGACGGGCGAGATGCGGCCGACGGGCGCGCCCGTGTCGCTGTAGATGACGCGCCCCTGCGGCAGTCCCGTGCGTCGCGCTGTGCGCCGCGCCGCGAGCCACGCCGCCCCGGCCGCCGAGAGCAACAGGACGAAAGCCGTCAATAGAAAACCGAACGCCATCGCAATCTCTCAACGCCAACTCAATACAGACGCCGCCGCACTTC
This sequence comes from Pyrinomonadaceae bacterium, assembly GCA_036387235.1. Classification (GTDB taxonomy): domain Bacteria; phylum Acidobacteriota; class Blastocatellia; order Pyrinomonadales; family Pyrinomonadaceae; genus JAIVJZ01. The sequence continues at coordinate 28,594 of DASVUD010000010.1, read as the reverse complement.
TCAACGCTGCAATCCTCAACGCCGCCGCAAAACTTTTACCGCCGGCCGAACCAGAGAATCAAGAGACCGACGACGAGCGCGAGCATGAGCGCGAGCCTCGCCGCGAGCCGCAACCTCCGCGCGCGCGCCACCTCGCGGCCGTGCGCCAGATGCCACGTCTCGCCTTCGGCACGCCGCCCGTGGCCGGACGTGGGCGCGTGCCCTTCCGCGCGCAGACCCCATGCCCGCGCGCAATAGACGTACTCGCCAACTTCCGAAGCGCGTATGTACCTGTTGCCACGCCCGCTCAAACCTCTCACCCCGCTTTCCTGAACTCGGACGAACATACCATAACGCCTTTCATCGACAACGCCGCTTGCCGGAGTCTGCCCGGCGGACTCGCACGTCGTCTCATGACAGTAACTACTGTTGACCGGCATGACTGTTTGGCTTATCGTCTCCGAACATGAGCGTTCAACTGGACAAGATGCGCGGCCAAAAATACATCGGGGTCGTCGAACTGGCGAGTCAGGCGGCGAGAATCCTGACGGAGATCGGCACGACGCAAGCGCGCGGCACGGTCAGCGAGATGCCGGACGAGCGCACGCTGCGCTATTACCTCTCGGAAGGGCTGATCTCGCCCGCCACGGAAAAACAGGGCACGGCCTCCGTCTTCGTCTACTCGCACCTGCTGCAACTTCTCGTCGTCAAGAAACTTCAATCCGAGCACCTGCCGATTCGCAAGATCAAAGAGTTGGTCGGCGGGCGCACCGAACGCGAGTTGGAACGCCTGCTCGGTCTCGACGCGAAGACCGGGGCGAACAGGGAAGCCCACGGTTATCTCGAACGATTGTTGACCCGCTCAAGCTCACCTTCCAACTCTTCTCCGCACAGTCAAAACTCGAACCGGCGAACGGCGGATATGACGCGCCCCGCCGCCGCCGCACCGCCCGCCGCGGACAAACGCGGCGCGCCCACGACGAGTCCGCCCACTTGGGCGCGCGTGGAGATCGAGCCGGGTCTGGAGTTGCACGTGCGCGGCGATTACGCGCCGCCCGCCGAGCCGAAAGACGCGCGGCGGCTGACACGTCTGATCCTCAGCGCGCTCGAAGGGCAACATGGAAGCAAGAGAAAATGAGAAGGTGGCAGATGGGTAGTCGTTCAGTTTGAGTAAAGATAAAGACAGTTCTCGCTGGAGGCGCAAAGAGTTAAAGCGGCAGGCGCAAAGGATTGACCGGCTACTCAAGTCAGCGGTTTTCTTTGCGCCTTACGTTTTTCTCTTTGCGCCTCCAGCGAGAACGTCTTCCGCAAGCTTCTTTGTCCAACACGTCAACCTAAACCACCATCCACTATCAATTTCTGTATGCGCTAACGCACGGCGCGCGGATATTGGTATCCTGTCAGCGGTGCAAGACGCGTAAGCGCGTGCGCGCCGTAGGCGGCGTTTATGTCGAGACACGACTCAGACACGGATGAAGCGGTAGTCACTGAGAGCGAGACGCGGCTCAAGAAGCCGCCGCTCTACCAAGTGCTCTTGCACAACGACGACTTCACCACGATGGAGTTTGTCGTCTACGTGTTGCAAAATGTCTTCCAGCGATCTGAAACCGAGGCCGTCCGCATCATGCTCCAAGTTCATCTGGAAGGCATCGGCGTGGCGGGCGTCTACACTTACGAGATCGCCGAGACGAAGGTGGCGAAGGTGACGGAGCTGGCGCGCGCCCAAGAGTTTCCACTCCTCTGCACCATCGAAGAAACAAGCGGCTAATAAAACAGAGGTCAGAGGTGAGAGGTGAGAGATCAGTTAAAACTGTCTTTCACTAACCTCTGACCTCTGACCTCTGACCTCTGCTTTTATGATTACCAGAGAGTTACAAGCAACTTTGAGCGCGGCCGTCGAGGAGGCCATCGAGCGGCGGCACGAATACGTGACGCTCGAACACCTCTTGTTCGCGCTTTTGTCAGACCGCACGGCCTCGAACATCATCCACAATTGCGGCGGCGACACGGACGCTTTGCGTCGCGACCTCGAAAAATTCTTCGACGAGCGCATCGAACCGCTCGCCGAAGACATCTCGCAGCTTCCCGAACAGACCGAGATGTTCACGCGCATCCTGCAATACGCGATGTTGCAGGCGCAGGGGAGCGGGCAGAAAGAGATCGACGGCGGCAACATCCTCGCCGCGCTCTTTCAGGCCGAGCGCTCCTACGCCGTCTACCTGCTGCGTCAACAGGGCATCACGCGTCTCGACGTGCTGAACTTCATCGCGCACGGCATCTCCAAACATCGCGACACGGGCGATGCGGGCGCGGGCGGCGACACGGACGCCGAGACCGAAACCGAAAGCGCGCAGCAGCAGGAGCAGCGCGACCCGCTCGCGGCCTTCACCGTCAACCTCAACGAGCGCGCGCGTGAAGGCTACATCGACCCGCTCATCGGCCGTCATGTCGAAGTCTTGCGCACGATCCAGATTCTCTGCCGCCGTCGCAAGAACAACCCGATTTACGTCGGCGAACCCGGCGTCGGCAAGACGGCCATCGCCGAAGGCTTGGCGCTCAAGATTCAACAAGGCGACGTGCCCGAAGTGTTGCGCGACGCGCAAGTGTATGCGCTCGATATGGGCGCGGTGCTCGCGGGCACGAAGTACAGGGGCGAGTTCGAGCAGCGTTTCAAGGGCGTCATCAACGCGCTCAAAAAAATCCCCGGCGCGATTCTGTTCATCGACGAAATCCATACCATCGTCGGCGCGGGCGCGGTCTCCGGCGGCTCGATGGACGCTTCGAACATCATCAAACCGGCGCTCGCTTCGGGCGAACTGCGCTGCATCGGTTCGACCACTTACGCCGAATACAAGGCTGCCTTCGAGCGCGACCGCGCGCTCGCGCGTCGCTTCCAGAAGATCGAGATCGGCGAGCCAAGCGTCAGTGAGACGGTCGAGATTCTGAACGGCCTCAAGAGCTACTACGAGCAGCATCACGGCGTCACCTACTCGCCCGAAGCCATCGGACTCGCCGCCGAACTCGCCGCCAAGTACCTGCACGACCGTCTGCTGCCCGACAAGGCCATCGACGTGATCGATGAAGCGGGCGCGGCCTTGAAACTCTTGCCGAAAGAGGAACGCCCGGCGAACGTGGGCGTTTCAGAAATCGAACTCGTGCTCTCGCGCATGGCGAAGATTCCGCCGAAGACGATTGCGGGTTCGGAGCGCGAACGTCTGCGCGATTTGAAGTCGGAGTTGCAATCGGTCATCTACGGGCAGGACGACGCCATCGAACAGGTGACGAACGCGATCAAGTTGTCGCGCTCCGGCCTCGGCCAGCCCGAAAAGCCCGTCGGCTCGTTCCTCTTCTCCGGCCCGACGGGCGTGGGCAAGACGGAACTCGCCAAGCAACTCGCCGTCGCGCTCGGCGTCGAGTTCATTCGCTTCGACATGAGCGAGTATGCGGAGGCTCACACGGTCTCGCGCCTCATCGGCGCGCCGCCCGGCTACGTCGGCTTCGATCAGGGCGGACTCTTGACCGACGCCATCAACAAGACGCCCTACGCCGTCCTCGTCCTCGACGAGATCGAGAAGGCGCACCCGAACCTCTTCAACATCCTGTTGCAAGTGATGGATCACGCCACGCTGACGGACAACAACGGCAAGAAGGCCGACTTTCGCAACGTCATTTTGATCATGACGACGAACGCGGGCGCGCAGGAGTTGAGCGCCGCCGGGATCGGTTTCCAGTCGAACACGACGGGCAAAGGTCAGGGACGCGGCGCAATCGAGCGCGCTTTCAGCCCCGAGTTTCGCAATCGCCTCGACGCGTGGATCGCTTTCGCGCCGCTCAGTTTTGAAGTGATCGAACGTGTGGTGGATAAGTTCGTCAAAGAGTTGAACGCGCAACTGGCGGAACGCAGCGTGCGCGTCACATTGGACGAAGCGGCGCGCCGTTGGCTGGCGGCGCGCGGGTTCGACCGCCTGTTCGGCGCGCGGCCGATGCGTCGCTTGATCCAGAAGAAGATCAAAGAGCCGCTCGCCGAAGAGTTGCTCTTCGGCGCGGCGCTCGCACAGGGCGGCGAAGTGGCCGTCACCACCGAAGACGACGAACTCGTGCTCAAGTACCCGCGCACCTGAAAAGCGCTTCTGCTTCGTGGTTAAAGAGTACGAAAAGCATTAACCACGAAGGCACGAAGAGGGGACGGGATAGAATCGGCAAAACGCCCGCGGCCGCAACAGAGAGCTGACCCGCATACACTCGCGCCATGTCGGAAACGGAAACTTCAACTCAGCACCCGGCCGCTTTTTTCAAACGGGACGTGAGCTTGATCGAGTTTCCAGACCCGCGCGACGCGCCCTTCGGAGACATCGTCGCCGTCGGCGGCAACCTCCACCCGCTCAACCTGCGCCGCGCCTATGCGCGCGGCATCTTCCCTTGGCCGATTGAAGGTTGGCCGCTCACTTGGTTCTCGCCGTGCGAGCGCGCCGTCATCGAGTTCGCCGATTTGAAAGTGCCGCGCAGCCTCGCCAAAGTCCGTCGCCGCGCCCCCTTTCGTTTCACCATCGACACGGCCTTCCCCGAAGTCGTCCGCGCCTGCGCCCGCATCAAACGCCCGGACGAGCAGGGAACTTGGATCACGCCCGGCATCTTTCGCGCCTATTGCCAACTGCACGAGTTGGGCGACGCGCACAGCGTCGAGGCTTGGGAGGGCGACGCGCTCGTCGGCGGCTTGTACGGCGTGGACGCGGGCGGCGCGTTCGCCGGTGAGAGCATGTTCTACCTGCGACCGAACGCGTCGAAGCTCGCCCTCCTGCACCTGATCGAACACCTCCGAAAGCGCGGCCTCGACTGGCTCGACATTCAAGTGATGACGCCGCACATGCAGGCGCTCGGCGCGCGCACCATTCCGCGCCGCGACTTCCTCGAAAGACTCTCCGCCGCACGCGCGCGCCATCTGCAACTCTTCGGTTAAGATTGACTGACGCTTTGACGTTGAGCGTGTGACAGGCGGCGAAGGAGTTGAGCGCGCGCGCCTGGCGGCTTTGTGTCTCTCGCGGATCATTTATACTTGGGAGCAAGGTGGGTGTTTGATGAAAAGTCTGGACGGCACTTTCTACTCGGTGCTCGATCTCGCGCCCGTGAAGGACGGAGGCTCGATTGCCGAGACGTTTCGCGAGACGCTCGATCTGGCGCGCTGCGCTGAACGCTGGGGCTATCGACGCTTTTGGCTGGCCGAGCACCACAACATGCCCGGCATCGCCAGCGCCGCCACGGCCGTGCTCATCGGATACGTCGCGGGCGCGACGCAGACGATTCGCGTCGGGTCGGGCGGCGTGATGCTGCCGAATCACGCGCCGCTCGTCGTCGCCGAACAATTCGGCACGCTCGAATCTCTCTATCCCGGCCGCATCGACCTCGGACTCGGACGCGCGCCGGGAACCGACGGCCGCACGGCGCGTGCGCTGCGCAGACACCTCGCCTCGGCGGAGGATGATTTCCCGCGCGACGTGGCCGAGTTGCAATCCTATTTCGCGCCGGTGCGCCCCGGTCAGACGGTGCGCGCAGTGCCGGGCGCGGGCTTGCGTATTCCCATCTGGCTCTTGGGTTCAAGTCTGTTCAGCGCGGAACTGGCGGCCAAGCTCGGCCTGCCCTTCGCCTTCGCTTCACACTTCGCGCCCGATTACTTGACGGCCGCGCTCGACGTTTACAGGCGCGAGTTTCGCCCCTCGGAGACGCTCGCGTCGCCGCATGCGATGGCCGGCGTCAACGTCTTCGCAGCCGAGACCGACGCGGAGGCGCGGCGTCTGTTCACCTCGCTCCAACGTCAATTCGTCAACTTGCGTCGCGGCGTGCCGGGACTGTTACAACCGCCGGACGAGACGCTGGAAGCGGAGTTGACGCCCTTCGAGCGCGCCGCCATCGAGCGCACGCTGGCCTGTTCCGTCGTCGGCTCGCGCGAGACGGTGCGACGCGGCCTGGAAAATTTCGTCGCCGCGACCTCAGCCGACGAGATCATCGTGACGGCGCAAGTGTACGACCACGCGGCGCGCCTGCGCTCTTTCGAGATCGTCGCGGAGGTGATGCGCGCAACGAAGACAAATTGATCTGAGAGAGGCTTAAAAAACATGAAACCACGAAGACACACGAAACCACACGAAGAAGAAGTTTACGTGTTGTGCGGGCGTGTGTGCGCGTGGTTACGGTCTTCGTTTTCCATCTGCACTTATTAACTGAGACGGGCGGAGTTTGGGGAGAGGAACAGCTTTGAGCTTGAACGTGCGGACGGTGACGGCGACGCGTTACGTGACGCCTTTGCGCGAGGGCGGGTCGCTTCCGGCCATCGTCGAAGCGGACGACGACGGCCTCTACGTCCTGAAATTTCGCGGCGCGGGGCAAGGGCCGAAGGCGCTCATCGCCGAACTCGTCGCGGGCGAGACGGCGCGCGCGCTCGCTCTGCCCGTGCCCGAAATAGTCTTCGTCGAACTGGCCGGGGCGTTTGCCGACACCGAACCCGACCCCGAAATTCAAGACCTCCTGCGCGCCAGCGTCGGCCTGAATCTCGCGCTCGATTACCTGCCGGGTTCGGTCACGTTCGACCCGCTCGTCGAACGTCCGAGTCCCGAACTCGCCTCTTCAATCGTCTGGTTCGACGCCTACGTGACGAACGTCGACCGCACCGCGCGCAACGCCAACATGCTGATGTGGCACAAACGGCTCTGGCTCATCGACCACGGCGCGGCGCTCTATTTTCAACACACCTGGGCTAACTATCTGGAACGCAGCCGCGCCCCCTTCGCGCACGTCAAAGACCACGTTCTGCTCTCGTCGGCCGCGCTCATCCGCGAGATGGACGAAGCTCTGGCCGCGCGCTTGACGCCGGAAGTGATTGGCGAGATCGTCTCTCTGATTCCCGATGCGTGGCTCGGCGCAAATTCCACTTTCAAGGATGCTTCCGACGAGAGGCAGGCTTACGTCGATTATTTGGTGCGGCGCACGGAAGCGCCGCGCCTGTTCGCGGAGGAGGCGGCGCGTGTCCGTTCGTCACTCGTTTAATTACTCGGTCGTGCGCTACGTGCCGCACGCCGAGCGCGAAGAGTTCGTCAACGTCGGCGTGATCGTCTATTGTCAGGCGAGCGATTTTCTCGACGCCGCCTTCGAGTTGGACGAGCGACGCCTCTCGGCCTTCGCGCCCGCTCTCGACGTGGCGGAACTCGGCGCGCATCTGGAAGCCATCCGTTTGATTTGCGAGGGCGGCCGGCGCGGCGGGACAATCGGACGCTTGCCGCGCCGCGCGCGTTTCGATTGGCTCGTCGCGCCGCGCAGCACCATCGTGCAGACCTCGCCCGTGCACGCCGGTTTGTGCTCAGACCCGCGCCGCGCGCTCTCCGATCTGCTGCGCAAGATGGTGTCGGTGCCCCCGCAAATTGTCTGACCCGTTGTTTGATCGTTGTCTGACCTATTGTTTGTCCCGCCGGGCACGCCCGCAGCCGGAAATCGACGCGCATTGAGCGTCTCTATATCTTAAACTGTGTATGCCGTCCGCATCGGAGGAAAGACCATGACTCTCTCGCCTCGTCGGCGACAAGCCGGGCAAATTTTGCGTCTCGCCGTCGCCATCGCGCTACTCTTCAATCTGCCGCTCGCGTTGACCGTCTCCGAGGCACATCGTAGCGCCGGGCGAGCGGGCGACGAACGCGGCGGCGCGCGCGTCTCGCAGTCGTCCACGTCCGCCACGGTCGCCAACGGCGCGGGCGCGCCCACGACGCAAACTGCAGCCGCGACGCCGCTCAACCAGAGAGTCCTCGTCGTCTACAACGCGAACGAAGCGGAGTCGCTCGAAGTCGCCAACCACTACGTGGCGCGGCGCGGCATCCCGGCCGCGAACAAGTGCGCCGTCTCGCCCTCTTCGGACGCGTATCTCACCTATGCCGAATTCCTGACCGCCGTGAAGACGCCCGTGCAACAGTGTCTCGACCGGCTCGGCCGCCAGAACATTCTCTACATCGTCAACAGCTACAAGATGCCTTTCGACCTCGGAGAGATTCCGCCGCCCTTGCCCGGCGAGGCACAGGTCGGCCGCTCGCTCGATCAATTTCTCGCCGACATCTGGGACGAGATCGGGGCGGGCAGTCTGTACAACCCCTATTACACGGAGCAGTATTCGCAGGTCAACTACTACACGGATTTCACTTCGCTGGCCGACTGGCGCGCGAGCGTCGATGGGCGGACGATCTACTCCGTCTGGCGTCTGGACGCGCCGAGCGCCGCGCTCGCCAAAGGTCTGGTTGACAAGGCCATCGCGACCGAACAGGCGGGCGGCTTGCGCGGGCGCGGCTGCTTTGACCGCAACCGCGGGCAGTTGAGTTATCAATACATCGACGTGGGCTATCTCGAAACCGACTGGAACATCTATCGCGCGGCCGAGTTTGTGCGCGAGAAGGGTTTCGAGGTGACGGAGGATTCATACGAGGCTCTGTTCGGCACGCCGCCCGCGCCCGCACGCTGCGACAACGCGGCGATGTACGCGGGCTGGCACAGTCTCTTGCTCTACAACGACGCGTTCAGTTGGGTCGAAGGCTCAATCGGGTTGCACCTTGAGAGCGCGGCGGCCAACAACCCGCGCGGCGGGACGGGTTGGGTTCCGAATGCCATCGCGCGCGGCCTGACCGTCACGGCCGGGGCGATCACGGAGCCTTTCACCGAAGCACAGCCGCGCGTCGACGGCTTCTTCCGAGACCTTTTTCAAGGCGCGAACGTCGGCGATGCGCTCTTGAGAAACACGCTCTGGCTGAAGTGGCACATGATCTTCTTAGGCGACCCGCTCTATCGTCCCTTCGCCAGTTCAACTTTCCCGGTCGCGCCTCAAGCGCCTCCAGTGCCGTGGCTCCATCAAGACATCGGAGCGATTGGCTTGCCGGGCGGCGCGAGCCGCTACGCGGGCAACTTCGCGGTCGAAGGCTCAGGCCAGATCGTCCACGGCGCGCTCGAAGATTCGTTCCACTACACCTATCAGCCTTTACAGGGCGACGGCGAAATCGTCGCGCGCGTCTCGCGTCTCGATAACATTTCCAACATCACTTTGGCCGGGATCATGCTGCGCGAAAGTTTGACGCCGGGCGCGCGCCACGTCACGCTGAACGTGGTGGGCGGCTACGACGGGCTGGAAATCTACCGGCGCTCGGAGCCGGGCACTCCGACGTACTGGACTTACGGCGGCGCGGGTCGCGCGCCTTACTGGCTCAAAATCACCCGGAGCGGCAACGAGTTCAAAGGCTACGTGTCGCCCGACGGCGTGACGTGGACGCTCGTCGTGACGGACACGCTCGCCTTTCCCGCAAACGCCTACGCCGGTCTCTTCGTCGCTTCCGGCGACAACGACAACTGGCGTCTGAGCCGCTCCTTCTTCGACAACGTCACCGTCCGCAACGGCAACAGCCCGACGCCGACACCAACTCCGACACCAACAGCAACGCCGACTCCAACGCCAACTCCGACACCGACACCGACACCGACTCCGACTCCGACGCCTAGCCCCACGCCGACGCCCAACAAACCGCCGACGGCCGCCATCAACAGCCCCTCGAACGGCGCGACCTTCGATGCGATCTCCCATCTCGTCATCGACGCGGCGGCCGCCGACCCCGACGGCTCAATCGCTCAGGTCGAGTTCTACGCGGACTCGAACTTCCTCGCCAACGATCTCTCCGCCCCTTACAGTTTTCGCTGGAACAACGTCACGCCCGGCGCGCACACGCTCACGGTCAAAGCCGTCGATAATCGCGGCGCGGTCACGGCCTCCAGCCCCGTCAACGTGTTCGTCAACTCCGTGGTGGCGAACATGCCGCCCACGGCGCGCATCACCAGCCCGGCGAACAACTCGACCGTCGCCATCAACACGGACGTGGTCTTTACGGTCGAAGCGCAAGACCCCGACGGCGCGATTGACAGAGTCAACTTCTGGGCGGACGGCGCGCTCGTGGCGACCGACACCACCGCGCCCTACAGTTTCACCTACCGCGACTCGCGCGAGAACACGCGCAACTTCTGGGCGGTGGCCGTGGACAACGGCGGCGCGAGCAGCGGAAGTTCAACGCAAGTCACCTTGCGCTTCGTAGACCCGAATCCCGCGCTCTACCTCACGGGGCGCGTCCTGCACGAACTGAGCACGCCCGAACAAGTGATCCCAATCGCGGGCGTAACGATGACCGTGACGCGCTTCACCACGGGCGAAGTGGTGAAGACGGCGCAGACGGACGCCAACGGGTTTTACTCCGTCGGCCCGCTGTCGCAGGGCGCGGCGCTCGACCTCGCGGCGTCGAAGAGCGGATACACTTTCGCGCCGCCTTTGGCGAGGTGGGACGGCCTGCCTCCCGGCGCAACGCAAAACTTCGAGGCGCGCGGGCCCCTCCCGCCCGGCGTCACATTGGGCGACCCGAACGCGCCGCCCACTGCTTGGACGGCCTCTTATAACGGCACGTCGAACCTCGAAGATTCGGCCGCGCGCCTCGTCGCCGACCGCTTCGGCAACGTCTACGTCACAGGCACTTCAAACAACGCCGCGGGCGACACCTCGGACAAAGACATCGTCACCGTCAAGTACGACCCGGCGGGCAATCAACTCTGGCTGCGTCGTTTCGCGGGCACGGGCGCGTACATCGACACGCCGACCGCCATCAAGGTTGACGGCGCGGGCAACGTCTACGTCGCGGGCTACACCTGGAACGGCGCGACCGATTACGACTACCTCGTCATCAAGTACGACGCGGCGGGCACGCAGGTGTGGGTCAAGAATTACAACGGCCCGGTCAATCGCAGCGATCAAGCGACGAGTCTCAAACTCGACGCGGCGGGCAACGTCTACGTGACCGGCTATTCGACGGGCGGCACAACGGGCGTCCGCGTCGGCTTCGGTTACGCCACCGTCAAATACGCTCCGGACGGCACGCAACTGTGGGCGCGTCGCTTCGAGGGCTTCAACCAGTGCGGCGCGGGCGCGGAAGATGTGGAGGTCGATGCGGCGGGGAACGTCTACGTCACCGGCACAGTCACTCCGGCCAGTTGCGGCGGCGACAAAGACATCTACACCATCAAGTACGACGCGGCGGGCACGCAGGTGTGGGCGGCGCAGTTCGACGCGCCCGAAGGCGGCACGGGCGTCGATCTCGAAACGGCGAACGGGCTGGCTCTGGACAGACAGGGCAATGTCTGCGTCTTCGGCTTCAACTGGCCGACCGACAAGCGGCGCGACTTTTTGTTGTTGAAATACAGCGGCGCGGGCGCGCTCATGTGGAGTCGGAATTGGAGCGCGCCCGACGACGACATCATCAGAGAGATCGCCATCGACGATGCGAACAACATCTACGTCACCGGCGATTCGCTCGAACCCGATCTCGGCGCGCAGAACACGCAGGCCGTCACGCTCAAATACGATGCGAGCGGCGCGCTCATCTGGGAGCGCACTTACGGCACGCCGGGCAAGTGGGACGGCGATAACCGGATGACCTCGGACACGGCGGGCAACGTCTACGTCGCGCTGCAATCGCAGACCGGAGCCGACTACGATTTCACGACTATCAAGTACACGCCCGACGGCACGCGCGCTTGGGTTCACCGTCTCAGCGGATTCTCGAACGACCTCGTTTACGACATCGCGGCCGACCCGGCGGGCAACATCTATCTTGCAGGCCGCTCGACGGTCGCCGGTCAAGTGACGAATTTCCTGACGGCGAAAGTGGCGTCGGGCGGCGCGCTGCCCACGCCGACTCCGACTCCGACTCCCACGCCCACACCGACGCCGACCCCGGCGGCCGATGTCGTGTGGGTGGAGGATGCCGTCCCGGCGGGCGCTATCACGGCGGGCGATAACGAAGCGTGGAATTGGTTGAGCAGTAATCCGTCGCCCTATTCCGGCGCGGCCGCGCATCAATCGAGCGTCTTCGCCGGAACGCACCAGCACTATTTCTACAACACGTCGAACACGCTGGCGATCAACGCGGGAGACAAGTTGATCACTTACGTCTATCTCGACCCGGCGAACGTGCCGAACGAATTGATGTTGCAATGGAACGACGGCAACTGGGAGCATCGCGCCTACTGGGGCGCGAACATCATCCCGTGGGGTGCGGACGGCACGGCCAGCAGGCGTTACATGGGCGCGCTGCCCACCGCCGGACAGTGGGCGCGACTCGAAATCCCTGCCAGCCAAGTCGGGCTCGAAGGCAAGACGCTCAATGGCATGGCCTTCACCCTGTACGGCGGTCGCGCCACTTGGGACAAGGCTGGCAAGTCAACCGGCTCGGCGTCGTCCACGCCGACACCAACGCCGACACCAACGCCAACACCAACTCCGACACCAACTCCGACTGCGACGCCGACGCCCACAGCGACGCCGACCCCGACACCGACGCCGACGACGGGCGACGTGGTCTGGGTCGAAGATGCCGTCCCGGCGGGCGGCATTCTCGGCGGCGATGCCGAGAGCTGGAATTGGGTGAGCAGCAACCCCGCGCCCTACTCCGGCGCGGCCGCGCATCAATCGAGCGTCTTCGCCGGAACACATCAACACTACTTCTACAACGCGTCGAACACGCTGGCAGTCAACGTCGGAGATAAACTGATCACTTACGTCTATCTCGACCCCGCGAACGTGCCTTCGCAAATCATGTTGCAATGGAACGACGGCGGTTGGGAGCATCGCGCCTATTGGGGCGCGAACATCATCTCTTGGGGCACGGACGGCACAATCTCGCGTCGCTTCATGGGCGCGCTGCCCGCCGCCGGTCAATGGGCGCGACTCGAAGTTCCCGCCAGCCAAGTCGGTCTCGAAGGCAGGACACTTAACGGGATGGCTTTTACGATGTACGGCGGTCGCGCCACTTGGGACAAGGCTGGCAAGTCCGGTTCGGCGTCGCCCACGCCAACACCAACTCCAACTCCGACACCTACGCCGACGCCAACGCCCACACCAACCCCCACACCGACGCCGACGCCGACGCCGACGACGGGGGAGGTGATATGGATTGAAGATGCCGTCCCGTCGGGCGCTGCCATCGGGGGCGACTTTGAAGGTTGGAATTGGATCAGCTCCAATCCAGCGCCCCGCTCAGGCGCGGCCGCCCACCAGTCGAACATCTTCGGCGGCGTGCATCAACACTATTTCTACAACGCCGCCGCTCCCTTCGTGATCAATGCCGGAGACAAGTTGATCGCATACGTCTATCTCGACCCCGCGAACGTGCCGAACGAGTTGATGCTGCAATGGAACGACGGCAGTTGGGAGCATCGCGCCTATTGGGGAGCAAACTACATCTCTTGGGGCACGGACGGCACGGACTCGCGCCGCTACATGGGCGCATTGCCTCCGGCCGGTCAATGGGTGAGGCTGGAAGTTCCGGCCGCGCAGGTCGGCTTGTCCGGCCGCGCCTTGAGCGGCATGGCCTTCACGCTCCACGGCGGTCGCGCCGCGTGGGATGCGGCGGGCAAGTCGCCCGCGTCTACGCCGACCGTGACGACGCAAGCCGTCGGTAAACCACCCGACGACCGGGTCTCGAAATTGCCGCGCGCAAGATTACGCGTGCGCCATTGAAGCCCAATGCCGGTAGTTGCCGGTGGTCTGGTTTGACGTTCCAGCCAAAGACGGATGAGGAAGACGTTTCTCGCTGGAGGCGCGAAGAAGAAAACGTAAGGCGCAAAGAAGACCGCTCAATTGAGTAGCCGGTCAATCCTTTGCGCCTTCTGCTTTGCGCCTTTGCGCCTTTACGAGAAACTTCTTTATCCTTATCTTTATCCCACACTGAACCACTACCAAAGGAGCTATGCCTTGATGTCCACTAAACTGCTCGGAGTCGTGTTGTTCGTCTTGCTGTTTGTCCCCGCGTCGGCGGCGCAGGAAGGCATCCCTTTCTTCACCACGGACTTCCCGCCCGAAGAATTCGCCGCCCGCCGCGCCAAACTTTACGACGAGATCGGCACGGGCAAGATCGCGCTCGTGCAGGGCGCGCCGAGTCCTTCCGGCTTCGTGCGCTTTCGCCAGACGAACGAGTTCTATTACCTCTGCGGCATCGAATCGCCGCACGCCTACCTTTTGCTCGACGGCACGGGACGCAGGGCCTCGCTCTTCCTGCCGCATCGCAACGAAGGGCGCGAGCAGGTCGAAGGCAAAGTCCTCTCGGCCGAAGACGCGGAACTCGTCAAACGCCTCTCCGGCATCGACGCCGTCTACGGCTCCGATCAGCTCGCCGAACACCTGTCGCGCTACGCGCGCATCGGTCAAGCGCCGCGCACGCTCTACACGCCTTTCAGTCCGGCCGAAGGCTTGGCGACGAGCCGCGACGGAGCGATCCGCGCCGTGGCCGACGCCGCCACAGACCCCTGGGACGCCGCTCCGTCGCGCGAGGGACGCTTCGCCGAAATGCTCCGCACGCGCTTTCCGCAATTCGAGATTCAGGACTTGACGCCCACGCTCGACAATCTGCGTCTCATCAAAAGCCCGCGCGAGATCGCGCTCATTCGCCGCGCGACGCGCCTGTCGTCTCTGGCGCTCGTGGAGGCGATGCGCTCGACCGTGCCCGGCATCACCGAATACGAGTTGGACGCCGTCGCCAAGTACGTCTATTACCGCAACGGCGCGCAGGGCGACGCTTACTATTCGCTCGTCGCCAGCGGCACGAACGCCTGGTTCCCGCATTACAGTTCGGGCAAACGCCGGATGCAGGACGGTGACTTTTTGTTGATGGACTACGCGCCAGACGTGGGCTACTACATGAGCGACGTGACGCGCATGTGGCCGGTCAACGGACGGTTCAACGCGTGGCAACGCGAACTCTACGGCTTTTACCTAGAGTGTTATCAGGCCATCCTGAAACACATCCGTCCGAATGTGGCGCCGCAGTTGATCAAACAGGAAGCCTTGCAAGACATGCAGGCGGCGCTCGGGCGCACGCGCTTCTCGAAGCCGATTTACGAACGCGCGGCGCGCGAGTTTGTGGAGAGCTACGGGCGCGGCGCGGCGAATTCGCGCACGGCGCTCGGCCACTGGGTCGGGATGGCGACGCACGACGTGGGACAGTACGGCGACCCCTTGCGCGCCGGAATGGTCTTCACCATCGAACCGGCTTTGCGCGTCCCCGAAGAGAAGATTTACATCCGCCTCGAAGACGTGATCATCATCACGGACAAGGGCGCTGAGATCATCACCGACTGGCTGCCGATGGACATCTCAGGGATCGAAAAAGTGATGAGCGAAGAAGGCATCCTCCAGCGTTACCCGCGCGATGCGTCTCAATAGCGGCGCTCTCAAAAAACTTCAACCACGAATCCACACGAAAGGACACGAAACAGGAGGCAACTCTTGTTCGTGTCCTTTCGCGTGGATTCGTGGTTTCAAAACGCTCTTAGTTTCGCTCCTTCGGCACGAGGCGCGCGCCCAAGGGGACGTATTGCCGCTTGTTCAGATCGAGGCCGACGATGTAAGCGCCGCTTGCGCCGACGCGCCGGTTCGCGCCGAAGGTGAGCGGCGGCACGACGCCCGTTTTGAACTCTCGTAAGTTTTCGAGCGAAGCGCGAAGCGAGGCGCGCGATAAGTCGCGTCCGCTCGTCCGCGTCGCTTCGACGAACGTTTTGGCCGCGCCGTAAGCGACCGACTGAAACGCGGGACTCGTTAACCCCACATCTGCCTTGCGCATAACGTTGACGAACTCCGTGAAGTCGTCAGCGCCGGGCAAGGCGGCCGGGTAAGCGAGAAAAATTTGCGGCGCGACGGCGGGCGGCGCGGCGAAGGCGCTGTGGCCGATCATCGAGACCGAACTCAGCAGCGCCACATTCAACTTGGCCGCGTCGAGCGCGCGCGCCAGCTCCGCGAACTCGTCAGCGCCCCCGAAGAAGAACACGGCGTCCGCTTTGCTTCGCGCGATTAGTTCGACCACGAGCGCAGCCCGAAACGCGCCCGCCGCGTAAGTTTCATCCGACACGATCCGCATGGCTTGAAGTTTCGCTTGCGCCACAGCCCCCGCGCGTGCGTCCGCGTCCAGCTCGTTGGCGGACGAGACGAGGGCGGCGCGCGCAGGCGTCGTGCGCTCTTTGAGACGCGCGGCGGCGAAATCGACGAGCGCGCGCGCCTGCTCCTCGAAGGTGGGCAGCAGGTAGAAGACGAAAGGGTTCGGCGGGACGGAGGGGCGCGGCGAGAGCGTGACGGGGCCGATGAGCGCGACCTCTTGGCGTCTGAGATAGTCGTTGACGGCCGTGCTTGCGCCCGGCTCGAAACTGGCGACGAGCGCGAAGACGCCTTCGCGTTCCACGAGTCGCTCGGTGGCCGCGAGCGTGCCCGTGGCGTCGCCGCCGGAATCCAAGACGACGAGATCGAACTCGCGCCCGTGGACGCCGCCCCCGGCGTTGACCTCCGCGAAGTAGGCCGCGAGCGTGGCGCGCACGTCTTCCCCCACGCGCGCGAGCGCGCCCGTCAGTGGCAGCGCCGCGCCCACTTTGATCCGGCGTTCGTCGATGCCGGGGTCTCTGTCCGCTTCCTTGCCGAGTTGCTTGAGGTAAGCGATGAGGTCGCTCGTGTGCGCGGCCGTCAACAAGTATTGGGGCATGCCGGGATGGAGGCGCGCGCCGTTCGGGTCGAATCCCTCGGTGATGGCGCGTGCGAGCGTCGCCTCGGTATAAGGCGGGCGCTCGCGGCGCGTGAGCGCCGAAGTGTGCGGTCGCATGAGCGCGTCCCAGTTGACGGGAGGCGGCTCTATTCCGCCTTCGCGCGAGCCTTCGCCCCTGAGGCCGTGGCAACTGGCGCAGGGGAAAGCCGTGGCGGGCACTTCGAGTTTGTCGCCGCCGATGAGCGCCTTGATCTCCGCGCCGTCGGCGCTCTCGCCTGTGAGGTAAATCTGCTTGCCGCGTTTTTCCTGCGGCGACAACTCGCGCCCTGCACTCTTCCGGCCTTGCCCCGTGCCTACCGCCGCGAGCGCACCGACGAGCGCGAGAACTGTCAGCATCAGCTTGAGGCGGCGGAGACCAGAGGCATCCATCTTCGTTCCCATTCCGCACTTCTTCGTTTGTGCCTTCGTGTCTTGGTGGTGAAAGTTTCTGCTATTCATTAACCACCAAGGCACAAAGACATAAAGAAAGATCGAAGGGCTGAGGGCGGGTCGCGGATTATTTCGCGGGCAACAACTTCAAGACGGCCGAGGCGATCTCCTGCGGGTTCGACATGGCGTGCAGTTTCAACCACTCGCCCGTCGCCTCGTTGCCGACGATGAGCTTAAGGCCGTGTTGATTTTTGTCTTCCACGTAGCCGCCGAGTTTGTAGAGCACCCAGTCGAGATTCTCCTTCTTGCCCGTCAAAAAGTACCAGCCGGGTTTGGCCTTGAAACTCTCCGCATACTTTTTCAGAGCGGCGGGCGTGTCCGTCTCCGGGTCGACGCTGAGCGAGAGCATGACGATCTCTTTGCCGAGATGCGCGCCGAGTTGTTCCTGCACTTTGGCCAGGTTGGCCGTCATCGGCGAACACGCGCCCTTGCAGGTGGTGAAGAGAAAGTTGATGAGCACGATCTTGTTCTTCAACAGATCGTCGTAGAAACGCACCGGGCGATTCTCCTGCGTCAGCAGGACGTGATTGGGGAAGTAGGCCGCGCCGCCCGCGGACTTCGGCGTGCCCGTACCGCTCGCCGGCAACATCTGTGTGTTCACGTTCGTTCGCGGCAGCGGCACTTCTTGCGCGTCGCCGCGTCCGGCATCAGCGCCGCTCGTCTTACTGCTCTTGCTCGCCGCTTCGTTCACCACCTTGACGAGCGTGGAGGCGGGAGCGAGACCGTAGGTGCGCGTCCAGTAACCGGCGGCGTCGTTGCCGATGAGCATCATGGGCGTGTGGTCGTTCTTGTCGCCGACCGACGCGCCGAGCGCGCCGAGCAGTCGGT
This sequence comes from Pyrinomonadaceae bacterium, assembly GCA_036387235.1. Classification (GTDB taxonomy): domain Bacteria; phylum Acidobacteriota; class Blastocatellia; order Pyrinomonadales; family Pyrinomonadaceae; genus JAIVJZ01. Next base: position 10,724 of record DASVUD010000010.1, on the reverse strand, counting down.
CGATTTCGGGTTTGCTGCCCGTCACGAACGTCCAGCCGGGCGCGGCCTTGAACTTCGCGCTGAACTCTTTCAAACGTGCGGGCACGTCCGTCGTCGGATCGACGCTGACGGAGATCAGTTCGATGTCGCGCCCGACGCGCTCGCCGAGTTCTTGTTGGACGCGGCGCATGGTGGCCGTCAGCGGCGGGCAGATGGTCGTGCAGGTGGTGAAGATGAAATTGATCGCCACGGTCTTGCCGCGCACGAGGTCTGTGTAGAAGTTGAGCTTTTGGCCGTGCTGGTTGTAGACGACCGTGTCCGGAATTTTGAGCGAGTTGGGCGCGAGCGTGGTCGTGCCCTTCGCCGGAGTTGCGGCGGGCGCGCCGTCCGTCGCCGTCGTCGCATTGTCGGCTTCGGTCGCGCCGCCTTCGTGGCCTTCATGTCCGGCCGGAGTCGCCGCTGCCGTCGTCTCGGCCTGGCGCAGTTTCATGTTGCACTTCGGGCAAATCCCCGGCTTGTTGGATTTCACCTCCGGGTGCATCGGGCAAGTGTAGACGGCGGCGGCAGAGGCGGTCGCCGCCTTCTTTTGTGCGGCGGGTTTGCGCTGCGCCGAGACGTGCGTGCTCCCCGAGAACGACGGCAAGACGGAGAGCGCGGCGAGGGCTATCAACGACAGGAGCGCGCGCGTGATTTTCGATGACATGATGATCTCCTCTTTGTGAGAACGGCAATTATTCGTTGCCGGTTTTCTTCTCCCCGGCCACTTCGCCTTCGGTCACGACGAGCGTGGTAAACGGCAAGTCCGCGAAGGTGACGCCGCGCGAAGCGACGCGCACCATCACGTTATAGACCGCCGCGTGCGGGAACACTTGCGTGATCTCGTATTCGCCCGCGCCCACCTCTTTCGCCCACTGTCTCTGCTGCCAGACGCCCGGCGGCTCGAAGACCAGAACCTGCACGTCCGCGAGCCCCGTGATCGGCTCTTTGGAAATCGAGTCGGCGAGTTTGAAACGAAGCGGCACGCCCGCGCCGCCCGCCTTGAATTTTTGTCCACTGAAAGCGGCCGTCACGACGAGCGAGCTTTTCTCTTCCGTCTCGGGTGCGTTCGGCGACTTGCCCACGTCGGCGCGGAAGCAATGCGCGATGCGGTTCTCGTTGATCAAGATGGGCACGTCGAAACTGCCCGCGCGTTCGAGTTTGACGGGCACGGAATAAGTGCCGGGCGCTGTTTCCGAGAGGCTGCGGTCGATGAGGAGGATGCCGCGCGCGCGCCGTTTGTAATTGCTGAGCGTGCCCATCGGAGCCATCATGCCTTCCACGTAAAAGTAAGTCATGGTATCGGGCGCGTGCGCGATCATGACGGAGTTGCCTTCGGGCGTCGGCACGATCATGCTGGCGACGCCGAGGTCTTCGGGACTCGTGCTCGGCGCGCGCTGCCCGGCCTGCACGTCAACGGCCGTCACCTTCGCCTTGCCGAGGCCGTCGAGTTCGATCAAGGAAAACTTTTCCGAACCCGTGCCGCGCACGTAGGCGTAGCGATTGGTGAAGACGACTTGATCGGGACTTTTGACGACCGACGTGCCGCCGATGATGCGATTGGTCGCCGCGTCGAAGACGGAGACTTTGCTCTCGACTTGGTTGACGGCGAAACCGTAGCGCCCGCGCGGGTCGAAGCCGAGCGCGACTAGCCCTCGCGCGAGCGGGATGGTCGCCACCAACTTCTGCGTCGCCGGGTCGATGGCCGCGACGCTCCCGCCGTTGATCGAAGCGACGTAGACGAGGCGGCTGGCCGCGCTGTAGGCGACGGGCACGGGCGTTTTGCCGACCGCGATGTCGGCCACTTTGGCGAAGGTGCGCGTGTCAATGGCCGTCACGGTGTCGGCGGCGCTATTGGTGACGTAGGCGAGCGCGCCGTCGGCCGTGAAGGCGATGTTGTGAAGGCCAGCACCAACGGGGATGGTGCGCAAGAGTTTGTTCGTCGCGGTGTCGATGACGGCGACGAGGGGCGATTCGTCGAGGCCGACCCAGACGCGGCCGCCTTCGGGTTCGAGCGCGACGCGCATGGGTTTGTGCCGGCCTTCGATTTCGATGGTGCTCACGAGTTTTCTCGTGATCGTGTTGACGACGGCGACGGCCGATTGCTCCGGCAGCGTGACGTAGAGCCACTCCTTGTTTTTGCTCAAGACGAAATCAGCGCCGTTCGAGGGCAGCGTGACGATGCTCTCAAGTTTCGTCTTGCTGAAAGCGATCTGCGGGTTGGTGAAAGTAAGCGTGCGGTCGTGGTTGAGCGTCACGAGCAGATAGCTGTTGAGGTCGAGGTCTGCGCGCGCGCTCAGGAGGCCGCCCATGAAAGTGCGAATCTTATCTTTGCACTGCGCGTCAGAGGTCTCCGCGCCGGAGGCGAGGCGCGAACTGAACCAAGCGTTCGGGTGCAGGTTCGTGATGGGCTGACCCGTGCGCGCGTCCGTCACGCGGAAAGTGGCGACGGCGTCCGCGCCCGCGACGAGAGCGGCCGCGCGCTCGCCGCTGGCGGGCGACGTTTCCAGCGAAAAATCGACGGCGATGCCTTCCTTCTCCACGCGCTGCTTGACGGAGGCCGGAGCTTTGGACGCATCGGTCTTTTTCGACGCGGCAGGCCCCGCGACTTGCGCGGGCGCGACCGTTGACGCGGCGAAACCACAGGCGACGGCCAGCGCGAGCCGCCGCGCCCGGCCGCCCCAACATCTTTTCAAATTTCTTAGACTGCTTATTCGCATCGGAACATTTCCTCGTGAGTGTAAAAGTTCTCGTGTCCGTATCAGGGGAAAATGGTTTTCGTCAGATAGTAAAGTTATTGGTGTCGGATGTGAAGAGTGCGGCCTCAACCGCAGGCCGCACTCTTCACTGTCGATTCGGCTCCGTCTCACGGGAGCCTACGGTTGACTACTGCGCCGCCGTGACGCGGAAGATGCCCCACAGGCCGCTCGTGAAGTGGTAACTCTCCTGCGTGCGGAACAGGTAATCGCCGGGTTGACGGAAACCGCCGCCCGCGCTCGGCAGGATGATGTTCCAGTGACGACGCGCCGTGTGGCCGCCCTGCGAACCGAGGTTCATCGAAGTCGGTTCCGCGTCGACGCCCGGCCGCCACAAGACGGTCGAGTTGTTCGTCCACGCTTCGTGGAACCACGAATGGCCGAAGATGGTGAACGCGTGCTGGCGCGGATGCCCGGTCGGCTGGACGACGCGGAAGCGCACGGGCGTGCCCGCCGCCACCGAGAAGATCGGCGTTTCCGGATCGCCGTGTGCGGCCGAACTGAGAACGTTCGCCTGATTCACGTCGTTGAGCAACTGAGACACGTCTTGGAACGTCGTGTGGTCAACCTTGCTCATCTCGGCCATGAATCCGAGCCGCGCCCAGATGGGTTCGCTCTTGAAGTTGAAGCCCTTCATGCCGGAGTCTTCCGAATCGGACTCCTCCGTGTAGTTGCGCACGGGGTTGCCGTTGGCAGCCTTCATCACAATGTCGTCTTGGAAGAGGACATTGAACTCTTTGAAGAGGAGGTTTCCGGTCGAGTCCTTCACCAGAGCTTCGGTGTAGGTGTTGGCCGGAGTCGTCCACGTCGCGCCTTGCGGCTCGATGACGATCATGCCGATGGCTCCGTGCGAGCCGTGCTTCATGATGTCGCCGTAGTCCGTCAGGTTGATCGCGCCGTACTCGATGGGAGTGGCGGTGCGAATGCCTTCGGGCGTGACATCGACGCGCCCGGCATACCAGCGATACGAAGTCGTCTGGCCGGGAGCGACCGTCTGCCGGTCGTTCAAGCCGACGTTCGCGCCGTCGCTGGTGCGCACGTCGTATTCCAACAACTGCGGATGCAGACTGACCTCGTTCGAGGGCTTCAGTTGGTTGAGGTTCAAACCCGGCACGATCATCGGCATGAAGTTCCAAGCCGGGTAATCGGGCAGAGTCGCGGGCAGGTAGTTCGTCAACTGCACGTTCAGACAGTCGCCCGCGTTGGCGCGCAGGACGAGCGGTTCGAGCCGCTTCGTGCCCGCCTTGACGGCCGCCACGTCGCCGCTCTGGACGAAGACGATCCCGGCCGGGTCGGTCAAGCCGAACTTCGAGTTGTAGGTGATGCCGGTCGCGCCCTTGAGTTCCGTGGCGAGGCGTGCCTCGACGAAGAAGTTCTTCTTGGGCGCTCCCGCCGGGCAGAAGTCCGTGCGCAGGCCGGGGTCGCTGCTGCTCACCACGCCGTTCAGGTTATTGGGCAGCGGCGCGACGCCGGGGCGTGTGCCCTTGTATTCGCGCAGGATGCCCCACATGCCGTCCCAGAGGTTGTCTGTCGCGGCGCTGCTGTAGAGGAAGTCGGCGACGTTCGGATTGCCGCCGCGCACGTTACCGACGGCCGGGATGGGCGGCAACTCGAACTCGAAGTGTTCGGAGATGCCGATGGCCTGACCGTTGTAGTAACCGGAGTTCGGGACTGACGGCTCGTGCAGCCACTTGCCGCCGTGCAGGTTGAAGACGTGCTGCTCTTCCTGCGAACCCTGAATGATCCGCACCTGCATCTTGTCGCCTTCGTAGCCTTCGAGAATGGGCGTGAACGGATCGCCGTGGATCAGGTTGCCCTGTTCATCCTGCGAGCGGAAGACGTTCGCCAAGTTGCCGCGTGCGTCGCCGTACTGCACCTTCGTGGTCGGGTCGGCCACGCGCAGCGGAATCGGCTCGTTGCGATAGTTGATCAGGCTCGTGCCGGGGTCTTCGGCCGAGATGGATTCGGGCTGCGGGATGTCGGGCGGCTGAACGATGTGCGGCAGCCCCACTTCCTTGCGTCCCGGCGGATTGATCGGTTTCAGATCGGGCGTGTAGACGATGGCGAAGTCGGCCAAGGCGAGGTTGAACTCGCGATAGCTCGGCGAATAATCCCACGTGTAAGGCGTGTCGTAAATGATGTTCGCCTTGTAGGACGTGGGGCCGCCGTCGGCGCGCCCGCCGAGGTACGTGCCGTCGAACGCCTGCCACACGGAATCGGTCGGTTCGACGACGAGCGCGGCGTAGAGGCCGTGGTGCTGGTGCGAACTGGGGCCGAAGTGGTCGTGCGTGAAGACGGTGCGAATCGTGCGGTCTTCGCCCGCGCGGTTGACGAGCGGGTCAGCCCACCAACGCTGCGTCGTGGTCTGCGCGCCGACCCATTCGCCGTTCGGCCCCGCGCCGAAGACCGGGTGCGTCTTGGCCGTCAGAATCTGCGTGCCGCCGATTGATTGCTGGTAGGCGTTGTTGGCCTTGATGCGTTCGCGCACGGCGTCGGGCGCAAACGTGCCGTCCTCGTAGTTCCAGCCGTTGCCCGCGCCGTCTGACGAGGTCACGTCGAACTTCACGAGGTGGATGTGCTGGCCGATGATGTCGGTCGGCGTGTAGACCTGAAAGTCGTCGAGGTTGAGCGCCTTCGGCACGAGGTTCGTCGCTTTGAAGACGATGCAGTCGCCGGAGTTGGCGCGGAAGAAGAGCGGCTCGGGCGGGCGCGTGCCGTTCAAGGTCGGCGTCACGTCCTGTTCGAGCACCATGATGCGCGCTTGGCGATCATGCCAACCGGCGCGGTTGACGGTCATGTCGAACTGCAAGTAAGCCGCGCGATAGTTGCGCATCGGGACGGCGCGCGTCGAGCCGGCGCCGTCGGTGAAGTTGTCCGGGCAAGGGTCTGAGAACGGTGCGCCCGGTTTCGGCGCGCGACCGTTGACGAAGAACTTGGCGGCCGCGCCCGAAGCCGTGTAGGACGGGTAGGCCGCGCCCTGCCAACCGGCCGGAGTGACGGCCGGAGTGCCGCCCGCGAACAAGCCTTGATGGAAGTCCATCGCCTTCTTCTCCGCAGGCGTCCCCGTCTGCGGCAAGATTTCGATGTTGGCCGAAGTCAACTCGTGCGCGAAGGCCAAGAGGTTCGGGTCTTTGTTGAGCGAGAGCACGCGCGCCGCGACGGGGTCGTTCAAGTGCGCGGCCGGGACGGCGTCTTTGCCGCCGATGTGCGTGGCCGACAGGATGCGGTGACGCGGCAGCCCGCCGTCCTGATCCATGTCGAGCGGCGGCTGCGGCGCGCGACGCCCGGCCTGCGCCGCGACGTAGAACGGATAGCCTTTGAACTCCGTCGTCGGCATCGGCGGCATCGCTTTCGTCGGGAGCGGGATGATGGCCGGATTGGGCGTGCCGCCCGCGATCTCGGCGTCGGGCAGATTGCGGTCGGCCGTGCCCGCTTCAAACACGTCGTGCGAGCGCCAGAGTTCCCACATCCCTTGGGCGAAGTGCGGGTAGAGGTGGCAGTGGAAGATCGAGTCGCCGACGGTCAGGTTGCGGTTGCCCGAACCGCCGTAGTTGATCTCATAGGTGAACGCGCCGCCGGGCGAGATGGTCTGCGAGTCGAGATAGGTCGAGCCGTCTTCGCGCGATTCGTGCAACCACTGGTGCGCGTGCAAGTGGAAGACGTGCGTTTCTTTCGGCCCGGCGTGAAGGTTGCGGAAGCGGACGGGGTCGCCCATGTAAGAGTGGTGGACGTTTGAAGGATCGTCCGGGTAGAGAGCTTCGACGGCCTTGCCGGTCGCGTCCTTGCGGACGTTCATCGCCGGGTCGCCGTTCGCCCACGATTCGAGGAAGAACTCTTCAAAGGCGCAGTCGGGGCATTCGGCCGCCGGGCCGACCTTCTTCTTGACGGCCAGAATCTCAGCGCCGAGACCGGCCGAACCGTAGTTGACAGCGAAACCGTCGCGGACGCCGTGGAAGAGGTCTTGGTTGAGTTCGGGGAACGCCTGCACGGTCTTCGTCTCGTCGTGGAAGATGACCGTGAACTCGCGATAGCTTTCGCCGCACGTGCCGGAGGGCGGCGCGTCGGCGCAGTTCTCACCGGCGAGCGTGATGATCGCGTTGATGTCGGAATAGATGATCTCGTTCGAGGCGTTGAGCATGTTGAGCACCGGCTGGTTGTCCGTGCCGAGCTTGTCGTAGTTGATCTTGGGCGTGCCGTTCGGGTTCGTCCCCGTCGTGACCGACTGCAACTGCGCGGCCGTCACCTGCGAGCGATACCACTTCGCGCCGCGCGGCTGGACGTTGACCGAACCGAAGAGGCCGAGGTCGAGTTGGCCGCCGTCGCCTTCGCCGCCCGCCACAGTGCCCATCGAATAGACGAGATACTGACCCTGCTTGCGCGCGTACCACTGGTAGATTTTCGTTTCGCCCGGCGCGGCCAGCGAAGAGCCGTTGTTGCCGACGTTCGCGCCATCGGCGGCGATGTTCAGATATTCGAGGCCGTTGACGTGCATCGAGGCGGCGCGCGTCGCGGGCGTGTCGTTCTTACGCAATTTGATCTGGCCGTCTTCGACGACTTGGCCGTTCTCGTCGATGACTTGAACTTTGCCGTCGGCGAGCGTGCGCAGTTTCAACTGAGACTTGTCGTAAGAGGTCGTGCCCTCTTTCGGCATGAAGAAGGGCGGCTTATCGAAATAGGCGAGCCGCGACGCGCCGTTGGCCGTGTTGATCTGGTCGATCTCGGTGCGGCTCGGCGTGAGCAGGTTGGTGAAGTTAACGGTCAGGCAGTCGCCTTCGTTGGCGCGCAGGACGAGCGGGCGCGGGCGTTTGCCGGCGCGCAGGCGGACGTTACCGGCGACGAAGCCCTTGGTCGAATCGATCAAGGTCACGTCGCGTTTGAGCGCGTACATCATCCCCGCCGGGTTGAACGCGCCGAGGCGGTTATAGGTGTACAACTGATCGAGCGCGACGACGTTCGCCGTGATGTTGCGGCTGCACACGGCCGCCGGGATCGGGTTTTGCACCACGGCGGCGGTCGTCGTGGTCGCGGTGGTCGTGGCGGCCGACGTGTTCGTGGTCGCCGGTGCGTTTATCGCCGAAGCGTTCACGGTCGTCGAAGCCGGAGCGGTGACGGATGTGCCGCCGGTCGCCGTCGTGTTCGTGGCCGCAGCGTCGGTCGTCTCCGTCTTGGCGGCGGTCGAAGAAACGTTCGCCTTGTCATCGGACTTCGCGTCGGACGTTACGGCGGCGGCGGCGGTCTTCTCGCCGCCGGTGCGGGAGAGTTCGGCGTTCGTGTCGCCGGGCAGGCGCGTCGAGACGGCGAGGTTGTCGCCCGCGTCGTGCGCGTCCGTGTTGAGGTAGCTGAAATTCTCACCGTGGCCGGTGACGCTAAAGGGTAAACGATGCTTGGCCGCAAGCCGTTGGGCTGTGGCCGGACTGCCGGCGAGCACGAGCAGGCCGAGCAGCATTAAGATGCTGCCGGCGAGGTGTCTTCCCGTGCCGCTTCTCCTGTGCCCCTTCATGCTTTTACTTCTCCTTCTCTGGTTGGTGGACGATTGTGTTGCGGCGTGGCCTTACGTGAGCTGTCAGCCGGAGGTCGGGCCGCGCCGCATCGAGGTTTGGTGAGTGTGTCAAATTGCCTATGTTGTTCGGTTCGCTTTAGCGCGCTTGTCCGCCCTCGTTTCTCTCGATCCGAAGGTTGTCGAAAACGACCGTCATCGTCGGCGTCGTCGCCGTGTACTTCCCGGCGATCAAGATGGTCTGCAAATTGGTGATGGAAAACGGACGCGGCACGGTGCGCTGCGCCGTCCACACGACGCCGTCGGGGCTGGTCTCCCAACTGACGGTGTCGGCCGCGCGGTTGTGACGGAAACGCCAGAAGCGATGCTGCGCGGCGTCGTAAGGAATCAGCGTGCGCGACATGACGCCGTTTGAAACCTGCTGCATCAGGAGACCGCCGCCGCCCACGTCGAACAGCAGGTAGTTGCCGTTTGCATCCGCCAGCTCGAAGTAAGTTTCGAGTCCGTAGATGGGCGGGGCGTTGACGGCTTCGACCGTGGCGCGCGCGTCCGTCAGGTCGATGGTGTTGATCGACGTATAGCCGTCATAGCCGGTCGTGCTCGCCGGGGGCGTGATCTCAAGACGCCCGTTCTGCTCGGCGACCGAGACGGAGGCGTTCGCGGGCGCGTTCCATTTCCGCGCGTCGAGCGCGTTGTCGTTGAAGTTGTCGCTCAAGGGGAACGCGGGGCGGAAGCGTTCTAATCGGAAGTTGTCGAACGTGGCCGTGCCCGGCGCGCCGTTTCCCGTGCCCCACGCGCCCGCGCCCATCGACGCCCTGAGCGAAGTGATGGGGTAAGCGACGGCGACGGTTTTGCGCGTCGCCCACGTCGCGCCGTCCATGCTCGTCTGGAAGCTGATGGTGTTCGCATCCGAGTCGTGACGGAAACGCCAGAAGCGGCTGCCGTCCCAGTTCAAGAGCGTGCGGTCGCGCACGCCGTTGACCCAAGAGTCGCAGGTGAACGAACCCGCGCCCGTGTCGAACAAGAGATAGTTGCCGCCGTCGAGGTACAACTGGAAATAGGTCTCGACCCATCCGGCTTGGCTCGCCGTCTCAAGTTCCACTTGCAGCGTCCGGTCTCTGAAGTCGAATCCGAAGGCCGTGCCCAGACTGTTGTAACCGGCCGTGTTCGGCTTGAGCGCGACTTCGATGCGGCCGTTCTGTTCGGCGACGGTGGTGGGAGAAGTCTGGTCGGGCGTCGCCCACATCTGCGGATGAAGCTGGTTGTCGTCGAAGTTATCGGCCAAGACGACGGAGGGCGTCGGGTTCGGTTCGTGCCAGAGATTGTCGTAGATGGTCGTGCCGCCGGGAGTCGTGGCCGTGTACTTCCCGGCCTGCAACTGTGTCTGCAAGGCATGGATCGGGAACTGGCGCGCGACGGTGCGCTGCGTCGTCCAAGCGATGCCGTCGGGGCTCGTTTCCCAACTGATCTGATCGGTCGTGCGATTGTGACGAAAACGCCAGAAGCGATGTTGCGTCGGGCTGTAGGGAATGTAAGTGCGCGTCATCGCGCCGTTGACGGCGGTTTGGAACAGGAGGTTGCCGCCGCCGGTGGCGAACAGCACATAGTTGTTGCCGCTGGCTAAGGTCAGGTAAGTCTCCGCGCCGTAGCCCGCGGCGTTGCCGGGCGTGACCTCGACGCTCACACGCGAGTCCGTCAGATCGACCGTGGTGGCGGAGTAATAGCCGCCGTACCCGGTCGTGCTCGCCGGAGGCGTGACTTCGAGGCGGCCGTTCTGCTCGACGACCGTGCCGCCTGTGGGCACGCCCACGTTCCACTTCGACGTGTCGGCCGCATTGTCGTTGAAGTCGTCGCTGACGGTGACGGCGGCGTAGGCCAGCAGGTTCGGCGAACCGTCGCCGGGATTAACAACTTTGCCGGGCGTCGCCGCGTTGCGGATGGCCTGCTCGACGGCGTCGGGCTGGTCGCCGGGATGCGTCGCGAGATAACGCGCCGCGAGACCGGCGACGAAGGGCGCGGCCGAAGACGTGCCGGAGCGCGTGAAGGTCGAAGCGTCGTCCGTGCTGTGCGCGGAGACGATCTGGTTGCCGGGCGCGAACACGTCGATGACCGCGCCGAAGTTGGTGTTGACGACGCGGCTGTCGTTCTCGTCAATCGCGCCGACCGTGATCGCTTCGGCGACGCGCGCGGGCGAGTGCAAAGAGGCGTCGCGGTTCAGATTGCCCGCCGCCGCCACGGCCGTCACGCCTGCCGAGATCAAATTCCGCACGGCCAAGTCGAGCGCGTCATTTGCGCCCCCGGTGAAGAAGCTGAGGTTGGCGACGGCCGGTTTGACATGGTTCGCCGTCACCCAATCGATGCCCGCGATGATCTTCGACGCAAGCGCTTGGTTGGAACAATTGAGGACGCGCACCGAATGAAGTTTGACATTCTTGGCGACGCCGTAGGTCTTGCCG
>DASVUD010000009.1:0-32311 GCA_036387235.1 Pyrinomonadaceae bacterium | reverse complement strand
CCGAGACGCGGGACGCGACGCACCTGTTTGCTTCGCGTCCCGCTTCTTGTCTTCAAGCTGACAGCTAATAGCTGATAGCTAACCGCTTCTTTAAACCTTTCCCCTTTTCCCCTTACCCTTTCCCCGTTCCTTAAAGCTACCAGAGTATCCGCTCCAAATAATACGGCAGCATCTTGCGCCACCAGGGCCAGTCGTGGTCAACGTCGTGTCCCCACAGTTCCAGCTGGTGCGGGATACCTTTGGCCGAAAGCACCTCCGAGAGTTGGCGGCTGCGCTCCGGCGCTTCGTAAGCCCCCTGCCCGCTCACGATGTAGATCGCTTCGGCGCGGCGCAGGAGCGGCAGGTAATAGTCGTCGTTCAAATTCGGCAGGTAGGACATCGGGTTATTGAAGTAGACGTTCTCGTCGTGATAACCCTTGAGGTACGAACGCACGTCGTAGCTGCCGCTCATGGCGATGATCCCGCGTATGAGGTCTGGATGACGGAAATAGGCGTTGGCCGAAAGAAACGCGCCGAGGCTTGCGCCCGTCACCAGAGGCCGCGCGTTCGGGTCGCCCGTGTCTTGGCGAATCAAGGGCAACACGTCTTCTGTGATGTACTGGTCGTAGCGGGTCAACAACTCGGCCTTCCAAGCAGGCGACGCCTCTTCGTTGAGCAAGCTGTAGCGGTTGACGCTGTTGATCGAATAGACGCGCAGGCGCCCCGCCTCGATCAGATCACTGATCGCGTCGATCAGATGAAAACGTTCATACTCCAAAAAATCCGCGGCCGCCGTGGGGAACATCAAAAGCGGGTAGCCCGCGTGCCCGTAGGCCACAATCGGCATCTCCCTCCCCAAACGATGGCTGTACCAACCCGTGATGCGTCTGTCCATAGACTCCTCTCACACCGGCGCTTCGCTGCGCTAAGATTGAACGAGCTACACTGTCTTGTCTGAAAATTGCGGTGACAGATAATCTCTCACTTCGCGCCCACACGCAAGTCGCCTTCGCGCCCCGCACACCAATCAACTTCCCTCACATGCCAAGCTCTCCCATCGCACCCGAAGTCACTTCGCCCCCACGCGCCGCCCCTCTCCACGCCTTCCCTGCCCCTCGCTTGACGCTCCCGCAAACGTTCTGCTATAAAAATCCACTCGCGACGGGCACACCACTTGCCCCACCGAGTACACCAACATTCCGCAGTAGCTCAATGGCAGAGCATTCGGCTGTTAACCGAAGGGTTGTAGGTTCGAGTCCTACCTGCGGAGCCAATATCCAGAAGCACTTACGGGCATCACCATGATGCCCGTTTTGCTTTGAGCCCACATTGACGCCCACGTCGCCAGTATCTTGAGGACGCTAATAGCACCGTAATCCGGCTTGAAGTTCTACAATGCTATGAATCGCGTTGCCCGACAATCCAGAAAATCACGCATAATCACTTGCCGGTATGCACTTATCCAAACTTTATGTCCTTTTCTCTGAATTATTGAGCGACGCGGGACGACAGAGATGATTTGCGCCGTAAGCCACATCCTTCCGGCCGAACATGGCGCGAAGAATAGGTTGACCAATCATTATCATTACATGTATAAGTCTCCTGCTTTTTGCCGCCGGAGCGACTAATTCCATCCGGTTCTATCCATCAAGAACCTTTAACTAGACCGGTCAGCTCCTCAAACCAAGGTGTCACATAACATCTTCGTGCCGACGCGAGGTGGTGTGAAGGCGCGTCTTAAGTTCCTGCACACGGCCGAGATTCGATAAACGGAATTCATCAACCCTTCCGTGGATTAACAACCACCCAACACTACTCAAAAGGACAGTCATGGCAGACATCACCCTTAAAAAGACGGACATCCCTTTCTGGTTCTCTGGCGACGGGACGCTTGACGTGCACATCGGCGTGAGCGACCCGACTCAACCTTTACCTGCTTCGGATCAGGAACTCCTGAGCCTGAGCTTCAACGCCTCCGGGTCTCAGCCGCTGACGGTGGGCGGGCTCGACAGCTTCAAATTCGGAATCAGCGCGGAGTCCGCCGTCGCCCTCACGCCCCTCTGGGCGTCAAGCTCGGCGGAGCGGCTCAAGAAGCTCGATGACTACGGGCTGACGAACTACTTCAGCCCCGGGGCGCACCACACCGACCGCGTCCTCCTGCTCTTCACCGTCGGGGCCTCGGCCGACGCGAACGTCGAGGCCAAGTTCAAATACTGGAACCTGTCGGCGAGTGCGGAACTGAAGGCGGGGGCCGACGGCAAGTACGCGCTCATCCGCTCGTACCCGCGCGACACCCCGGCCGGCAACCTAGTCCGCGATTTCCTCGCGTCCCTGCGCCTGCCGGCGAATGTGGACGCGCCGCTCGCCGAGGACGAGGTCATCACCTTCGAGTACGGCGGCTACGTCAACTTCAAGGGAAGCGTCGGCGTCGGCTACGAGATCAGCGGCGCGCCCTCCTTTGAGGTCAACCAGCTTCACTTCGTCGAGAAGTACAAGCTCAGCCTGATGGCTTCGCTGGGGCTTGAGAGCCGCCTCGCAGGCCAATTCAAGATCGAGGTGCGGCCGGGGTCGAAGAACGGCTGGGCGCACGTCGTCCTTCGCAAGAGCCGCTCGAAGTTCTTCTCCGTCGCCGCCGACGTGTCCGTCCTCGGCGATCTGAAGCAAGAGGGGCTTCCCGAATCTGCTGACGACTTCCTGAGCGCCGTCATCGGACTCAAATCCAAAAACTGGCTCAACCTCTTCCAGCAAGTCAAAGACCTGTCAGACTTCAAGCAGCTCGAAGTCTACCTCGACAACCTGGCCAAGTCCTTTATTGAGAAGTACACGGGCAAAGCCTTCAAGGAGCTGGCCGACAAGACGAAGCTCGACGAGGCGTTAGGACTCTTCCAAAAGCTGATCGACGAATACAATCGCGTCGGCGAACGCGCCGTCGCGCTCTTCGACAAGTACTTCGACGCCGCCACCGGCACTATCGACGGGAAGCTGGGCGACGCCCTCGAAGTCATCAAGCGGCTCACCTCGCTCGACCAGTTGAAGGGGCACGTAGACCCCGTCGTCTGGGACGTGGTGAACCACCTCACGGATGGCGACCCCCTGTCGTGGCTGCTCGGCAAGATCGAGGTCGGCGGCGAAACGCTCAACTCGCTGGACGAGCTCAAGGAGCGCGCCGACAAAGTGAGCCAGCTCATCCGAGACGAGGCGCACGAGGAGATTCGCGAGCTCATCAAGCTGGCCAAGACGCAGTTTCCCCTTGACAAGTTCATCCAAGAGCTCGACGGGCTCGACTGGGTGAAGCTCAAGGAGCTCGCCGACAAAGAGATCGACAAGCGGCTCGTCGGTTTTGTCGAACGCCTCATCGGCGTCTCCGTCGAGAAGCTCAGCAACAGCGAGCTCGGCAGGGTCGTCAGCCGTCTCCACGAGGTCTTCGTCGCAATCGACCGCTTCAAGGATACGCTCTACGACAAGATCAGGCAGGCGCTCACGCAGTCCTTCTCCTTCAAGCTCCACGCCGCCTACAGCCGCGCCACCGAGAATCAGGCGTTGATGGACTTCGAGATCGACCTCACGACGGCGCGTGGCAAGGAGCTGATGAAGAGGGCCGGACAGGGTGACTTCGCCGACGTGCTCGCGGCCTATGGCTCCGGCGTCGTCGTGCTCAACGAGGGCATCCTCACCCACCAGGTGACGAGGGAGAACACCCTCTCCGTGAACATCGTCGGCTGGCATTTGGGCTGGCACTACCAAGCGCTCGACCGCCTCATCACGGAGGCCGAACAGCGCATCCTCACGGACGAGGGGCATCTGACGGTCATCACCACAATGACCATGCAGAAGGAGCGCGAGCGCCGGCGCAATGGCGAGCGCGTCTACACGCATCTGCTGCTCCGCTTCATCGGCGAGTCGCGCGGGGTGCTTGAGTTCGACAAGCAGAATCAGGTGTACCTCGTGGACGCCATCAAGGGCATGACCGCCAATTATGAGATGGTCTTTCAAGACCCGAGCACAACTCCACAGGAGCTGGCGCAGTACTTAAGCTTCGCCGACGACTTCGGCCTCGCTTCGTCCGACGACGCGGCCGAGGCCGCACTCGAACCGCTCCTCCCGACCGACGCGCAGGGCGGCTTCGGGGACATCTCCGTCACCTACAAAGTCCGGTTTACGGAGGACGGGCTCCGGGCGCTCTTCACCAAGCCTTTCGGGGCGGCGGACGAAGTGTTCCTGCGCCGGACGCTGCGCCTGCTCCTGCTTGCCAACTATGTCAACAAGGGGTTATCCAACGCGGCGCGGGGTTGGTGCTACTGGACGCCGGGCATCCGGGACATCTGGGCGCAGGGGCAGTCCACATTCGTCAACAACTCCTCCCTGACCTTCAGCCCCATCGCCCCGTCGCCCTTCAAAAACCTCAAGGCGCCGTCCAGCGTCACGCTCGACAGAATCGAGCTTAACCTGTTGAGCACCCTCTACTACATCGAAGAAAGTCTGGTGAAGGGGACGCGCCAACTGTCCGGTCTCGTGCAGGCGCAGCAGAAACTCAACCCGCGGGACTTTGAGAAGGCGCTCGCGGACTTCGGCTCGGCGTTGCAGCAGTACGACAACCGCGACGAAGGCACGAACACCGTCTTCGCGTTGTTCGACCGCCTGATCCAGCGTGAGAGCGCGGGTCGGTCGTACCGCAACTCCAGCTTGGAACTCAAGTCTAAGCTGGATGGGAAGACAGTCACGAAGATGCTAATCGCGTGAAGGTCTCAGGCTCGGAGCCGACGCGCCGCCTCGTCAACCGACTCTTGGGACATGGGCGCGCACCGGCTCCGAGCCTGAGACGACGACCGCCAACACACCCGCGAGTGATTCAACATCTGCACGGAGTTTGCAAAGCTGAAATCTTTCGGCCGCTGCCGCCATACGCTTACGAGTCACGTGTACGGATACGCCTAGCGTGAGCGGGGTGGCATCCCCGGCCACGCACGGGTCTACAGCCAGCACTATCCTGTCAGCCAAAGGCGTCGAAGGTCTGAAGTGACCACAACTCTACTCCATGAAAGGCGATAAGAATGTTCGGTTCCGACATCCTCGACGTGGCCATCGGCTTGGTTTTCGTCTACTTAATGCTCAGCCTCATCTGCTCCGTGCTCAACGAGTGGATCGCAGCGCTCTTCTCCATGCGCTCGAACAATCTGGAGGATGGCATCCGCAACCTGCTTAAAGACTCCGCGGACGATGCCGGCCCAGAGGCAGTGCCGATCGCCGACCGCGTCTACAGCCACGCCCTTATCAGTGGGCTCTACCGGCCGGGGCTGTTCGACCGTCTCTTCAAAAGGCCGGGGCGGCCGTCCTACATCCACTCGCGGACATTCGCCTTGGCGCTGCTCGATGTCATCGCCCCGTCCGAAATGAGCGGCACGCAGACCGTGGCTGACATCCGGCAGGCGGTCGAGAACCTACCGGAAGGCCGCGCGCGCGAGGCGCTGCTCACGCTCATCAACAACTCGCAGAATGATGTGCAGGCGGTGCGGCAAAACATCGAGAACTGGTTCAACGACTCGATGGACAGGGTGTCGGGCTGGTACAAGCGCAAGTCGCAGATCATCATCCTGTGCCTGGCGCTCGCCATTGCGACAATCGCCAACGCCGACTCGGTGGTCATCGTCAACAGCCTGCGGCACAACCCGGCGCTACGCGCCTCGGCCGTCGCCGCCGCCGAGGCTTACGTCAAGGAACCTACCAACGCGCCACCCGCCACTACCCCCGCCGCCACCGTCACGCCGGTGGTGACGACGACGCCTGCGGCGGCCACCCCGCTTGCCAACCCCGCCGCGACGGCCACGCCTGCCGGAGCTGCTGCCGCCAACACTCCGGCAGCGGCGACCACTCCCGCGACCGCCGGTACACCTTCGGGCGCTGTCTCTACCTCAACGAACGCCCCCGCCGGCGCGGACGCCCCTGCTCCTACGCGCAACCCGCTCGACCGCATCCGGGAAATCGAGCAGAAGTTGGAGCCGCTCCACCTGCCCATCGGATGGATCACCGCGCCGAAGCCGCCGGAGTTGAGCGGCACCGACGCCGAGAAGGCTGCCGCGCTCAAGACCTATACAGTGGCTCTCGAAACCTACAGGAGCGACCCACGCAAGTTCCCCGGCGACCTCGGCGGCTGGCTGACTAAGTTGTTTGGCCTCTTCCTGACTGGCGTTGCGCTCTCGCTCGGCGCGCCCTTCTGGTTCGACGTGCTGAACAAATTTATCGTCATCCGCTCAACGGTCAAGCCGCGCGAGAAGAGCCCTGATGAAGCGTCGAAGGATTCCGGAGCGGTCACCACCGAGGAGCCGCTACCGCCCGCGCCGCAGCACCTGAACTCTGCCACCGTGACGTCCACCTCATTGGTCATGGCCCCGTGGCCGCCTGCGCTTGGAGGCGGAGCCGGGGAGGCCGCGCCCACCGGCGGCGGGACTCCGTCCCCCGTGAGACCCACGGGTGCACAGTTGTTTGAACTGGGCGTGCGACACCTCCATCAGACTTACATCCTCGGCGCGCGCGTTCCGCTCGACAACGCCGGCTGGCAAGGCCCCTGGGACTGTGCCGAGTTTGTCTCGTGGTGCGTCTACCAGTTGACGGGGAAGCTCTATGGTTGCAGCAACAACAACACAGAGCCGCCGGGGCATACCGAATCTTACACCGGCTGGTGGGGGCGCGACGCGCGGGCGGGCGTGGTCGAGCAGATCACGGTCAAGCAAGCGACCAACACATTGGGCGCGGTGCTCTTGCGGCTGCCGCAGCCGAATATGAACGGGCACATCGTTATCTCAGACGGGCGCGGCGGGACGGTGGAGGCGCACAGCAAGGACAAGGGCGTAATCAGGGGCGAGGTCAAGGGACGCCGATGGGACATGGGTATTCGTATCCCCGGCTTTAACTATAACCTGAGCGGCGCGGACGCGTCGGCCCCGCCGCCGGACAACATCTACCGCTTGACGACGCCCTACATGAAGGGCGCCCAGATACTCGTCCTCCAACAGCGCCTCAAGGACGCCGGCATCGACCCCGGCACTATCGACGGCGAGTACGGGCCAAAGACCGCCGCGGCCGTCTACGCATATCAACTCCGTGAGGGGCTGCTTCCCGACGGCGAATACGGGCCCGACACGGCCGCCAAGCTGGGACTCAATCTCGCAGCCCCGCCGCAGCTGCCGCACTACCCCGGCATCGACATGGGCGACTATCCGGGCGACGCCGTGATGGATGCCATTTACGGCCACCCCTACAGGTTTACCGGCTACTACCTCAGTGCGCCCTGCCATCGCGACGCAAACCACGGCGGCCACTGGAGACCTTGGATGGGTCATCGCCAGCATCTACTCGACAAGGGCTGGGGGCTCATCGTCTGCTACGTCGGCCAGCAAGCACCCGGCGCGAGCAAGTGCGGCGCGAACACGCTCACACGGAGTCAGGGCATGGCGGACGCCGAAGATGCCATCACTAAGGCGCGAGGCGACGGCTTCAAGGAAGGCGTTATCATCTTCCTCGACATCGAGAGAATGGACACTATTCCGCTGGGGATGTTGGAGTATGCGCGTGCGTGGGTCGGACGGCTGCTCGACGAGGGCATGTACAAGCCCGGCATCTACTGCCACAACCACAACGTCGGGGAACTGGCCGCCGCCACTCGCCAGGAGTTTGCGGCTCGCGGTCTCCCAAATGAGTCGCCTGCCTTTTGGGTGGTCAGAATCTGGAAGAATCGCGTTTTCGATCCGGAGGCCGACTCGCCGGCCGACAGCGGCGTGCCCTACGCCGCCGTCTGGCAGGGGCGCATCGATATCTCCAAGACCATCAACGGGGTCGCCGTCAAAAGTCTCGATGAGAACACGGCCACCAGCAACAATCCGTCACGCGCCTGAGATTGCGGACTCAACCGCACAAGCGCGGCCTGCGTCGAAAGTTGAGAAGACGACTCCTTCGTCTTTGTCCGGCCTTTACGGCTGGCCGAAGCGAAGTTTGTACTCGGTCGAGTTGACGAACCCGTTGACCATCGTGCGCACGTCGCCGGATTGCAGCACGCGGAGCCACGCGTCGAATCCACCCGGGTCGGGCTTGCGGCGCAAGTAGCCGTAATACTGCATGCCGACAAACGCGTTGTTGAACTCCCGTGCGCCGACCGCATCAGAGTCCGCGACGGCGCGCAAGACCTGCGCCCGCGAAAGCGTCCCATTGTTTAATCGATTCGTCAGGTCGGCGCTCGTGAGCGTCACCTTTTGGCTTCCGTCGGGCTGCGCCGGGTCTGGCGTGACAACCTGCGTGAGCCCGTAGCGGCCTAGCAAGACATCGACGTACTGCGCGTTCGTCAACCCGCCGTAGAGCGTCCGGAACTCAGCCCGCCCGGTGAATGACGAAGCTACTTGAGCCTTGCGCGCATAGACCTCTTCGGCCGTCTGCCCCGCGACGAAACTCATGTCCGACACTACCTCCAAATACTCCGGCAGGCGGTTGAAAGCTACCTTGTAGAACCTGAAGACGTAGAAACCTTTCAACTGAAACTCCTGCGAGCGGAAGAAGCCCTCGCCGGAGACGTAGATGCGGTCGCACTGCGAAGGCACGTTCGGGCCGGTGAAGGCGTTCGCGCAGTTGTTCAGGACGCCGAGCCAAGCATTCAAGCCGCCCGGATCAGCCTCTCTGGAGAGGAAATCCAGATACTGCTGCTGAACAAAGAAGGGGAAGGAGGTGGTGACGGGATTCTGCGCGCCCACGGCGTCGTTGTCCTGAATCGTCACCGTCGTCGTGTCCGGCGTCCCCAGTGTCGTACCTATCGCATTGCTCAGACGCAAGCCGAAGGTCTCCGCGCTCTCCGCGTAACCGTCGTCGATGAGAGGGACGGTGATCGTCTTGCTCGCCTCGCCGGCGGCGAAGGAAATGAGACCGACCGTGGTGGCGAAGTCGCAGCGCGCGTATGCCCCGCCGTGGTTGTTCGCCTGATCGAAACAACCGACCGTAAAGGTGTCGCTGTCGGTCGTCTGATATTCGACGGTCGCGGGGTTGGAGATGTCGCCCGCGCGCGTGACCGTGACGCTGGCTCGGCCTGCGCCCTCGCCGAACTGGTAGTTGGCCGCGCCGAACCGGACGCCGCCTGCTTGCGGCGACGTGGCCGTGAAATTAAGTCCCGCCTTCGCGGAGTTCAGATAGACCGAGGTGCTCTGCGGAGTGAAACTCAAGTTCGAGGCCGACGGGGTCAGCGTGTAATTGAAACCGGCCGGTAGATTAAAGATGTTGAAGTCGCCGTTGCCAATGGTGATGACGGAGCCGGACTGCCCGCCCCCAAGCGAGATGGTGACGCCCGCCAGACCGCCGCCCGATTCGTTCCTCACCTGCCCGGACAAGGAATAGCTGCGCCTGACGGCGACCGGGTTATAGACGCGGTCGCTGCCCAGATAACCGACCGCGAAGATCGGATTGGGATAGCTGAAGATGTCGGAGGGCGGCAGCACGATGCTGTAAAAACCTCCGGCCGGAAGGTTCCGGAAGACGTAGTTGCCGCTGGCGTCGGTCTGGGTCGTCTGCGAAGACGAGCCGCCGAGCGTGACGGTTTCGCCCGCCCCGCCGCGGCCGAGATTGTCGGCGATGCGGCCGCTGATGTTGAAGGTCAGAAGCGTGCCGGTGAAGTTGACGACCTGATCGGCGGTCGGGTGGTTGACGGTGCGGCTGGTGAAAATGAACGGAAAGACCTCCGGCGCGAACGTGTAGTCGTCGTCGCTCGAAAGGTTGCGGAAGGCATAGTTACCGTTGTCGTCGGCCTGCGTCACAATCGTCCCCAGCTTCGGGCTGGTCAGTCTCAAATAGGCGCGATAGATGCCGACGCCCTCCGCGTTCGTGACACGCCCGCTGATCGTGATGCCGGGCGTCGCCTGACACGAGTTCAGCACGACCTTCACGGCCCCGCTATCATAATTAACCATCGCCACGTCGGGTCGCCCGTCGCCGTTGAAATCGGCGACGACGGTGCTGTAACCGCTTTCACCCGCAAATGACACGGGAGCGCCGAAGCGGCCGGTTCCGTCTCCTGCAAGCACCGAGATGCCGGTGACGGTGGCGGCCAACAGGTCTGGCTTCGCGTCGTTATTAAAGTCTTCGCTGACGATCCCGTATATAGTTTGAGGCGGAAGGTTGAGCAGCGGAATCGCCGCCGCGAAACCGCCCGCGCCGTTGCCGAGCAGTATGCCTCCGGCCGCGACTACGTCCACGTTGCCGTCACCGTTCACGTCCTTGACTGAAAGGTTGGTTGTAGCTCCGACCAGCTTCGTATTGGTCGCCGCCGCGAAATTGCCCGCGCCGTCTCCCAACCTGACGCCCAGATTGTCGTTTCCATCGACGATCAACAAGTCCGGCTTACCGTCGTTGTTGAGGTCGGCGATGGAGGCCGCCGCCCCGGCGTAGACGCCCAGGGGCGCGCCGAACGTGCCGTTCCCGTTGCCTAACAGGATCGAGATGACATCGCGGTTAAACGCACCATCATAAGTGACCGCCAAATCCAATTTACCGTCCCGGTTAAAATCCGCGACCCGCGTGGAATAGTGAAAGTGTGTGCCGACCGTAAAATTGTTCGGCGCGCTGAACCCGCCCGCGCCGTTGCCGAACAGCAGTTGGATGTAGAGGAGGTCGGTGGCGATCAGATCGACGTTGCCGTCGCCATTGAAGTCGCCTGAGGCCAGCGCGCGATTGTTCCCGCCGGCGGGGAAATAAGCGGGCGTGCCGAAGCCGCCGATTCCGTTGCCGAGCAGGACGGCGACGCTGTTCTGACCTTGAAGGGTCTGGAGCGCGGCCAAGTCGAGCTTGCCGTCGTTGTTGAAGTCGGAGGTTACAAGTTCGGTGGGACGGATTGAAAGCGGATAGCTGCGCTCCTGCTGGAAGCCGAATGCGCCACACGAATTCGACTCTTGCCAGACGACGAACTGTTGTCCGGCGATCCGCAGCAGACCGCTGCGCGGCGCGCCCGTCGGTGCGACGCTGAAAGAGACGACGCCGTTACCGTTTCCGCTGCTGCCGGATGTGATCGTGATCCAAGGCGCGTTGCTGGACGCCGACCAGGGGCAATCGCCGTTAGCCGCCACCGAGACGCTGCCCGTGCCTCCGGCGCTCCCGATGCTGAGGTTCGGCTGCGAGAGACTGTAGCTGCAAACCTCGGCGCTGAAGTTCGCCACCGCGTCCGCCTTCAACTCATTCAAGGTTTGCGTGAGAGGCACAAAGGTGTAGCCGACCTTCGTCGGCGTAACCTGATAGGTTCCGCCCGCCGCCAGTTCGGCGAATTGATAATAGCCCCTGTTATCCGTCGTCGTGGTCGCGGTCTGTGTCCCACCGAGCGTCACCGTCACGCCGGACAGTCCTTCGCCATTCGCGCCGAGCACGCGGCCGACGATGGACGGTTGGGTCGAGATTTGCGCCGCGTGCGTCGCCGTGTTGTTCGACGCGATGGGATCGAACTCGTCGGCCGTGACGCTGATTGTGTTCGTCAGTACGCCCGCACCGTTTGGCCGCACGACGATGGTGACGGTCACCGCGCCCTGCGGCGACAGATCACCGAGAGCGCAGGTGAGATTAACGCTCCCGCCGCTGCAAGTGCCCTGTGTCGCCGTTGCTGAAACGACGCTCGCATTACTCGTCAACGCGTTGTTAAGTTTGACCGCCGTTGCGCTCGAAGGCCCGACGTTTCTGACGACCGCCGTGTAGATCAGATCGCCGCCCACCATGACTACGTCGCGCGAGGCGGTGACCGTCACGCTCAGGTCGGCCGCCGAGCCGATGCGTGCGAGGAAGCCGTCGGTGCCGCCCCCGCCGTACGCAGCCTGCAACGGCGAGACGGTTGTAAAGTCGAGCGATGCCGTGTTGCCCACGACGTATGCGCCGCCCTTTTGATCGACGGCGATGCTCGTCCCTTGATCGGCAGCGAAGCCGCCCAGATAAGTTGAATAGACGATATCGCTCGTGGGAGTGAGTTTGACCACGAAGGCATCGCTCCCCCCGCCGTACGTCGATTGCACGCTGTCCGCGACGGGGAAGTTCGTCGATGATGTCGTGCCCGTCACATAGGCATTGCCCGAAGCATCGACCGCGATACCGTTACCCTGATCGGTGGACGCCCCTCCGTGAAAGACCGAGTAGTCGAAATTGGAGCCGGAGACGCTGAGTTTCGTGATGAACGCATCCGTGCCAAAGGGGTTAGTCGTCTGGCGCGGGCCTGCCGTCGGGAAGTTGGGCGAAGAGGTGCTGCCCGTGACATAGGCGTTGCCCGCCGCGTTAACGGCGATGCCAAGCCCCTGCTCACTGCTTGTGCCGCCGAGGTAGGTCGAGTAAACAAGCGATCCGCCCGCACTGAGTTTGGTGACGAACGCATCGGGGACGACGCCCCCGCCGCTGGCTTGCGCCGGATTCAGCAGGGGGAAGTTGAACGAACTCGTCACGCCGGTATAGTAAGCATTGCCGCTCGAATCAACCGCGACGCCGCGGCCGAGGTCACTCTCGTTGCCGCCGAGATAATGTAGATATTCAGCGAATGTGCCGGTCTCGTCGATCTTGAGAGCGAAGGCGTCCGAACCGCTGTTGGTGGAAGCGTAGAGAGTAGCCGGCGCTAAAGGGTTGACGGCGAGGCCGGTCACGACGATGTTGGCGAGTCCGTTATTACTGGGCGTCCAATTCGCCCCGCCGTCCGTGCTCTTGAAGACGCCGCCTTGCGTCGAGGCGGCATAAACTGTCGCCGTCGTCGCCGGACTGACCAGCACCGCCGAAATCGGAGGGATAAAAGTACCGCCGTTCGGGACTTGCACGCGCAGCCCATCGTTGACCGCGAGCCAGTTTTGACCGCCATCCGTCGAGCGGAACACGCCGACCGTCGTACCTGCGTAAATCGTCGTCTGACCCATCGACAGTGAGCTGACCGAGGGCGTCGCCCCGACCGTCGAAGCGAGGCCGTTGTTGACGGCCGCCCAACTCGTCGCCCCGTTAAGGCTCTTGTAGACGCCCAGATTCGTGGCCGCGTAGAGGATGTTAGAGTTTGCCGGATCAAAGATGATTTTGTTGATCCTGATGGCGTTCGGCGCGATCCCGCTGCTCGACCTCGACCAAGACGCGCCGCCGTTCGTGCTTTTGTAAACGCCGTCTAAAGTGCCCGCATACACCGTCGCGGAATTGTTCGGATCAATGGCCAGACAAAAGATGAACCCTGAGACGCCGGAGAGACCCACACTGCTGCGATCCCAGAGGTCGCCGCCGTTGGTGCTTTTGTAAACGCCGTTGGCGATGGTGGAGGCATAAAGGGTGGACGGGGCAACGGGATCGACGACCACCGAGTTGGCCGAGAGAGGCGAAGTGGACACTCTGCCCTGCCCCGTTAGACGCCAAAAGTTTCCTCCGTCCGTGCTTTTGAAGACGCCCGACGTGCCCGCCGCATAGACGATGTTGGCGTCGCTTGGATCGACCGCGAGACCTGCGATGTTAGGATCGGTCAAGCCGTTGTTGCTGGCGTTCCAAGAGCCTGCCGCGTCATTACTTTTGTAGAAGGAGCTGCCCTGCTTCGGCATCGGCCAACCGCGCAAGAAAGTGCTCGAATCGGTGCGGCCTGTGACATACGCTTTGCCCGCCGCGTCCACGGCAATGCCGTAGCCCTGATCGAAACTTGCGCCGCCCAAAAAGCTGGAGTAGACCAGCCCGTTCCCGGCGGGATTCAACTTCGTGACGAAACCGTCAATGCCTCCCGCACTGGATTCCTGTAGCGTCCCGAACGTGCGCGGGAAGCTGCCGGAGCCGGTCAAACCCGTCACGTAAGCGTTGCCCGCCGTGTCCACGGCGATGGCTTGCCCGGTGTCGCTGCCGTTTCCGCCGAGATAAGTTGCGTAGACGAGGGCGGTGCCGCTTGGATTGAGTTTCAGCACGTAGGCATCGGTGACAGCCCCTTTCGCGCTTTGGAGCGGACTCGGGCCGGGGAAGTTCGACGATTCCGTCTGCCCCGTGATGTACGTGTTGCCGGCGGCGTCGAGCGCCACGCCCAAAGCCTGATCGTTGCCGTCGCCTCCGAGAAATGAAGCGTAACTCAAGACCGGATCGATGATCAGCGGCTCGCTCCGATCATACGCCCCTAACTCAAAGCCCACTCTTCCGGGTGCGACCACGTAGCGACCAAAAACTTCCCTCCGCTCTCCGGCGACGAGTTGGTAGACGATGGGTTTATGCTGGCGCACTTCGCCGCCCTCGACACGCAGCACTAAATTTCCCTCCGCGTCCGTGTAGACTTCACGCGCACCCTCGAAGCGCAGATTGATGCGCTGCGGGTCGGCATGAGGAGCGACGACGAAATCATATTCGAGCTGCCGCTGGTTGCCGTAATAGATCAGGTCGACGCCGGGATAGACTTCTTGATAGCGAACTTTTGCGAACATGGAAACGTCTGTTCGCCACTGCCCGGGTTCTGACCCGATGAAGTAATTGGCCTTCCCTTCCAACCGTGTCTCGCCCGCCACGCGCGCCTTCGGATTCGCGCCCGGCAAGCTGATGCGCAACACGGCGCGCGTCTTCGCCGCGTCGTCCGTTTCAAGTGGCGCGTCCTTCTGAAGCGAGTCATCGCCGGGCGGCTTTTGCGCGTCGGGCTTGCTCAGGCTGAGCACGGCTGCACCCTGAGTTAGAAATAACTGGTAGCCGCCGCCGCGCGCCGAAAAACTCACGCGGTCGTCCAGTTGCCCCTCATTCGCGATGAAAGCAATCGGGAGTTGTGCGAAAGCCGCCTTGACGCGTTTGTCGTCGTCGCTCTTGTGCGCTTGGGGGGACGCGCCCTGCCGAGCGCCCCGTTGGCGAGCCGGTGCGTTTACAGGCTCAGCCACGGGCTCGGCCGAACCAATCAACCCTGCCTCGTCGGTCTGCGCGGTCGACGAAGCGTGCGACGGGTACAAACCCGCAACCAAACCGAAGGCCATGAAGACCAACAAGCCTGCGGCCATGATGTTCGTTCTAAAAAATGATTTGCGGACTGTAGTATTGAAGCGAGGCATGGGGTGCACGGAATACTCCATTGAAAATTCATCTGTTTCGGACGGTTGATAATGTCTAGGGGAATACAGCGACGTGGAAGGCGTGATTCAAGCCCAAGATGTTGGGGAGATATTAACGATTGTGTCTCCGAAATACAACTAAAGACCCGGTAGTTGCCAAGCCGCGCGACGCGCATACAAAGAGAAGTAGATTCCCGAGAAAATATTGACATCTCGCCGTGTTCGGTAATAGATTTTCCCTTCGATCTTATGCGACTCGGAAAATATTCACCCGCAGAAGTCGCATTCTTTTAATTACTCCGGCGTCACGTGCTTCTCACTTATTTGATGCCGGATAAATCGGGCTCAACTTAAGGTCTGGTTCCTCCTACCTTTTGAGGAATGATCGATGCACCTCACAGACCAACCTTACCGCCGCGACGTTATCGACGGATTTCTACGAAAGACCTGTGCGGCGCTCATCATCTCCGCGCTCGTTCTCTGCGTTCAGCAGATGGGAGATTCCGCATCGGCTCAGGGGCTTCGTAAACATTTCTTCAATCTCCGCGTCGTCATCATATGATTAAGCTCAAGACCTGCATCCTCTATATAGGTTTAATGCTCTGTCTCCGCCCGGCTTTGTCTGTCGCGCAAAGCCCCATCGGCTACGTGCTGGAAATAGAAGGCGACTGGCATCTCAATAACGATCTCAACAGCACTCTGTCTCCAGGGCAGAAGCTCCCACCTTCCGGGACAGTCGGCATCCGGTCGCCGTCACGTTCCGACCGCATCGTCATCGCGGATATGAGGGGGAAGATCATCGCGGCACAACATTGCGCGCTTCAGGACTGCTCGAAAAATTTCATCCTCCCACGCAGCGCCCCGCGCCGGTCGATGATGAATGTGATTTTCAGCACGGCGATGGAACTCATCCGGGGAGCACCGGACAGGTATTCGTCCCATCGTAGCCGCGGCGGCCAACTGTCGGATGGCGTCACGAAGTTGGAGGGACGGACTCTAGATCTGAGTCAGACGCTGACGGAGACGGGTCAATATTACATATCGTGGCGTGTGCTGCCGCAGGGCAACGAGGCGGTCAGCGAGTGGTCTGCCCCGGCAATGGTCGAGGTGAGTGAGGGCAGCCCCGTCACGCTCAGCGACGAAACTCTCAAAGCCGGCCTGTACGAATTCATTCTCCTCAGACGTTTAGACGTAAGATTTGTGCCGGACGGCGGTTCGGCATTCATCCTGATCTCCCCGCCCTCGAAATTCGCAAGCTCAAGAGAATCCTTCCGTCAGGCTACGGAAATGACGCAAGCCTGGGGCGACAAAGTAAGACCGGAGACGAAGCGGCGGTTTCTGCGGGCACATCTAGACGGACTCGCGCAGCAGGCGGCTAAACGGGGAACTTGATGGCTCGCAAGAAGAAGTACGGGAAAGAACAGCAGGTGAGAGCACCTCTCACGAGGGCGCGCCCCCGCACTCCTTTCCGGCGGCGCGTCCTCATGGCATTGCCCCTCATCTTTTTCGCCCTGCTTTTCACCGTGGTCTTCAACCGTCTAGGTTTGCTTACACAACTGGAAACCACTACGCTCGACGCCCAGATGCGGCTGGATGAACCGGAGGGGGAAAGCCCGGTGGTCATCGTTGACATCACGCAGCAAGACTTCGAGCGGGACTTTCAAGGGCAGACGCGGCCACTGCACCCCGGTGTTCTACAGCAGTTGATCAACGCCGTAGCGCGAGGTAGGCCATGCGTTATCGGCGTCGATATAGACACACATTTCGCCGAGTTTAAGAACTTCGAGTTAGCGAAGGATTGGCCTCCGGTCGTGTGGGCGCGGGAAATCGAGGAGACCGTGCCGGAAGTGGGTGAACAACTTTCTACGCTGGACGTGCTTGGGGGGCAAGACCCGGCCCTCAATGAAAGTTCGGGACTCACGCTCCTGATAGACGACTCCGAGAAGATCACGCGGCGCTATGCGCGTCTCTATGAGACGCGGAGGGGGCCGTCGCCGTCCTTCGCCTGGGCGATATACAAGGCAAGCTCGAAAGCAGGTTGCCATGGAGTCTCACACACCAGCCGAGAGGAGAGCACGGAGCCGCTGCTCATCAGGTATTCGAGGGGACGCGAGGGCGTCGGGCGCTCTCGCATGCCCGCATCGCACATCCTGAATTTCGCGCGCAGTGCGGACTGGGAAAAAAACTCGCTCCTCGCCGGAAAGATCGTCATCATCGGCGGCTCGTATCTGGGCGACGACGTGCACGACACGCCTCTCGGTCAGATGTCAGGGGTCGAAGTGATCGCTAATGTGGTAGAGAGCGAGCTGCGCGGCGGCGGACTCAAACCGCCGGGATTGCTGACGGTCGGGCTGTTGCTGCTCTTTGAAGGTTTCCTTCTGCTCACACTGTTCCAACTCTTCTCGCCGAAGAAGGCGCTGCTTCTTTGCCTTCCCGCAATCGTCTTTCTCGCGCTGGCGTGCAGCATTCTGACATACAGAACCTTTTCCCGCTGGGCCTTCTTCGTCCCCGTAATGGTCGGCGTCGTCGTCGCCGAACTCATAGACATGTTGAGAGACCGCTATAAGCAAGAGATTAAAAACCGTATCTCGCAGAAGACCAGTCCTTGAACGAGAAAGACGGCGATGCGAGCGCTCCGGCGTTAACAGTGAAAGTTAACCCGGCGCGTCAATGACGTCTTGCCTTTCGTAGAACTCAGCGATGGCCGCCGCGACGACGATGAACCGTAATCCCCACTTCGACCTTAAGGCTTCCCGAATGGGATATAGCCTGCCCATACGGACGGGGATATCAGTTTCGAGTCGCCGGTAGCGAGAATGTCGCGTTGAGCGTGTGCCAACGCCGTGAAGCGGTCTTCGCGCGCGGCGTGCTCATAGAATTTGTTCATCAATTGTCCGCTCACCGTATCGTCCACCTCCCAGAGGGTGGCGATGATGGAGGGCGCGCCGGCGTGAGCGAAAGCGCGGGCGAGCGTCGCGTATTCCAAGCCTTCCGCCGCGAGCCCGGTTTCGCAGGCGGAGAGGACGACCATTTCGGTTTGCTCAAGGTTCAGCGTCATCGCTTCGATCAAAGAGAGACGGCGATTATTAGCGAGGAGGAGCCAACTCTCTTCGGGAGTTGGGCGGTTGAGTCGTCCGTGTGTCGCGAGATGAAGGACGCGCGCTTGCGGGGCGCGCTGTTGGAGCACGTCGTAAGTCGCGGTCTCGCCGAGATAGGGTGGAATATCGCCGCCGAGAAGGCGGTGGACGGCTTCGGCTTCGGCGCGTGCGCCTTGCAGCGTGCCATCCGGGTCGCCGAAGACAAGAGAGCCGGTCGCGGTCGAACGCTTGCCGCGCATGACGAGGTCGAAGAGATACATCGAAGGCAGATAGCCGAAATTGAAACGCTCGACGGCATACTCGACCTTCGGCTGCGTCGCGCGGACGAGCGCCGCGAACGGGACGTAGCTCAACTGCCCGAAGGGAACGATGAATACTTGTTTACGGTTTGTCAGTTCCTCTTCGACAGGACGGAGCAGTTGGTCGTAGAGCCACACGAGATGTGACTGCAATTCACCATCGCGATCTTTCACCACCGGTGGTTTTATGAGATGCGAGATATGCACGACGGGGCCGGTCGCAAGCAGCGTCGCGGCGGCGAGCGAACGCTCTTTCAGCATCCGACTGGGGACGTTGACTTCGCGAATCTCGGAACCGTCGCGCGTAACGATCTGGATGTAGAGATTGCGCTCGGTCGGCAAGTATTGGACGACCGCTTGCTCTGCACTCAGTTCACGCCGGAGAGCCACGAGGTCGAGCGGCTTGAGTTCGAGCAGTTGATAGAGTCCGGGGTTCTCTTTCTGAAGTTGGCTCAAAAGGCGGGCGAGTGCTTGTTCTTTCTCTTGCAGCGCCTGCGCCAGCGCCAGTTGTTCGGCCGCACCGACGGCTTCGATCAGATCGACCGGACGCGACGGGTTCTGCTGGGCATTAGCCGCCGCTTGATCTTTGACGACGGTAACGGGTACGAGGCGCAGGCCGGGAGCCAGTTTCGCTTTGAGCGCATCGACTTCACGTCCGGCGTCGCGCAGTTGTTTGACGCGTTGCGCCAACTGGCTTCCCTGTGGCAGCGCATCCAGAATCAC
Organism: Pyrinomonadaceae bacterium; assembly: GCA_036387235.1. GTDB lineage: Bacteria > Acidobacteriota > Blastocatellia > Pyrinomonadales > Pyrinomonadaceae > JAIVJZ01. The sequence continues at coordinate 13,198 of DASVUD010000009.1, read as the reverse complement.
TTCCGATTCTTTTTGCAGCTTTTTCTGCTCGGCGAGTTTGAAGGCGAACTCGCGCTCGTAATGGTTCGAGACGAGGAAACCGGCCGCATCGCCGCCGCCCGAGTCGTAGATCAGCAAGCCGCGATCAGTTCCGGCGTAAATGTGTCCCGCCCGGTCTGTTTCGATGGCGTGGACGGTGCGTACCCCGAAATGCCCGCCGAACTTGTAGTCATCAGGCAGCTTCCAGTTGAGACTGTCAGGATAAAACCAGCTTCCGTCTTTATGAGCGACGACGCCGCCCGCCGTGCCGAAGAGCCAGGTGTCGTCGCCGAGCCGCGCGCCGCGCGTGCCGAGCCAGAGCATCGGCTGGCGTTTGAGTAGTTCTTGATAGGAAAGCTCTTTGAGGTCTTTGTAGGTGATGAAGCGTTCGCTGCGGTGCTGCACGAAACCTGCGGTCGAGCCGATGATGGCGGCATCGTCGCCGATCTTAGTGTAGCTGGTGATGAACCATCCGCGGCTTTCTTTCGGGATGCTCAGGCGACGGAAGCCTCTGCCCGTCCATTCGAGCAGACCGCCTTCCAACTTCTGCCCGCGATGGAAGAGATGACTTTCGTCCGAAGCGACGACCCAGATGCGCTTGTCGTATGTCTCGACGACCCGCGATATCATCTCGCTGCGCGACGGGAAACGCTTGTCGTCCTTGAAGAGCGAAAACTCTTCGAGCGTGCCGTCTTGCCAACGAAAGAGCGACGCGCCATAAGCGACCCAGACCGCTCCATCGGAGGCGGCCAAGAGGCTCGTCACGAGGCCGGGCTTCCACCCTTCGGCAACCGTCGGCTGCATCGTGAACAAGTCGTTGGCCTCCGTCGCGCCTTTCTCGAAGCGCGCGACGCCGCCGTAGAAATCGGCGACGACGAGGCGGCCTTGAGGATCACGCGCGAGGAACATGGCAGGCCGTGAGGAGAATTGAATCGCGCCCTCGTGTGCCGCCGAATGCCGCACGACCTGCACCCCCAGGTCGCCGCGCGCGATGAAGGTCAAGCCGAGGTCGTCGAAGGTCAGCAGATCATAGACACGACCGGCGCTGTCGCCCATGGTCTGTCCTCGTTCAAGCGCGTAGATACCGTCGGTCGTCAACATGTAGGAGCGGCTGGCGCGGCCGGCAACACGCAACACGCCCGGTTCGCGATCCGCGAGTGGCAACTTCTGGTGCTCGAAATGCCCGTTATGGAAAATTGAGAGTCCGCGATCAGTGAGGACGGCGAGCCCGTGCGCGCCGTCGTCAAGCGGGAGCGCGGCAAGCCCGTGCAGCCGGTTCGCCTTCACGATGTCCTGCTGCTCCTGCACGTAGAACTCTCGCCCCGGCTCTTTCCTCACGGCTCCCGTGGCGGTAGAGCCGTCCCATTCAAGACCGTAGAGATCGCCGCCCCGGAGCAGGTAAATTTTCTTTTCCGCCGCGAGCCACACCGCGTCCGTGACCGCGCGGTCGGTCAACTTCAGGCGCTGCCCTGACGCGGTCAGAGCGTACAGCCCCGCATCTGTTCCGACGAGCACGGGACGTGCCTCCGAGTCTTCGCCGGTCTGCCAATCTTCGATTGGCCGCAGTAGCGTCAACGACTCGCCAGCGAAAGCGGGGAGCGACATCAAGCGCTCTCCGGCGAGGAGCAGCAAGCCGCTCTTTGTACCGACGAGGATGCCCTGCGGATGCGCGGCTAAGAGATCGACGCGCGGGGTCGGCAAACCATCTTCGCCAGCCGTCCAACGCTTCACTTCTCCATCGTAGGCCGCGTCGAGGCGGATCAGTCCATCCGCCGTGCCGACGAGCAATTTGCCGTCGCGGTCTTCGGCCAGCGAGAGAATGAGAGAGGCCCGGCTGCCGCCGGTTCGCGGCGCGGTCGGGCTGAAGCGTCCCTGCCGGTCGTCGAAGCCGAACCATTCCCAAAAACCTCGGCGCAAGACGACCAGCCCATTCGCCGTTCCGGCGACCACTTCGTTGTTGCGGCGCACCAGCAGCGCGCTCACGTCCGGCGTGCGGCGCATGTCTTCGGGAAGCACCTGTGCGAAGGTGAACCGGTTCCAGTAGCCGGGGCTGTTCAGATAAGACTTCGGCAGCCATTTCGCACTCTTCAGCAGCGCGAGCGGCCGCGCGTTGACTTCTTCGTATAGTCTTTGTGCCGCCGTCTGATTTTGGCCGGGCACCTTTGATTGAACGAGCAGATAGTCGCGCATCTCCGACCAACGTTTATAGTCGTCGGCGGACAAGCCTTTCCACCTCACCTTGGTCATCAATTTGTACCACTCGGCGATGGCTTCGATGGCGAACGGCGTGAGTCCCGCGTGGTCGCGCAAGGCGCGTTCGACGACCGGCTCGAGCGCGGCGCGCGCGTCCTGTTCATAGCTGCGTCGGTCGTCGATATGTGCGACGAGATAGCGCGCATAGGCGAGCGCAGAGGAAGCGACCGCGGGATGTGCACGAAGCTTCGCGTACGGCCGCCAATCTTCTGCCTCCTCGTCGGCCAGCGAGTCCGCCGTGACGGATTCTTCATTATCCGGCGTCGGGCGTGCCGCCCCCGGGGGTCTGGATTTGTCGGCGCTCAGTAAAGCTTTCAACTGTTCCTCGTAAGCGTCGCGAAGTTTGTCGTGCGCCGGGTCTGAGTAAGGCAGTTCGGGGACATTCGTCACCGTGTCGCTGCCGAGCGGTTGGATGAGGGCGAGCAGTCTCTCGAACGAAGTCGCCACCTGATGGGCGACGGTGCGCCCGGCGGAAGACGCAACCTTGTCGATCTCTCCACTCGGTTTGTAAGTGACGGTAATTTCGCCGAGACCTTTCAGCGCGATCTTGATCGGCTTCTTTGCCTCGTTATAGACGAAGGTGATCTCTTTGCCGTCGTTCGTTGTCAGCGTCTTGATCGTGTTGTTCGGGTAGTAGGTGAGACGAATTTCGTTGCCGGCGGAATCGGCGACGCGCATCAGGTTATCGCCGTAATCGTCATACTCACATTCGATTTTTGCCGCCCCAACTTGAATCAACATCGGCCTGCCGGAGAGCGGATGCTGCTTGCGGCGCACGACCTGTCCGTCCTTGTGTGTGACCTGATAGACGTGTGGATCGTTCTTATCAGGGTTAACCTCGACGACAAGTTCCGGGTCTTTCATCGCGTTGAGGCGCGTATGCTCGAACCAGCCGAGGTAGCGGTCGCTATTGTTGATATCCGTGTCTTGACTGTAAGCGGTGTAGCGGTTCGCGTAATCGCCCATTCTTTCGCGCGCCAAGCTCTCGTAATCTGTCGAGTATTTTTCCGGCGCGCGCTCTTTGATCTTCCCTAGCAGGTCAAGCGCGACGGTGGGGTTGATGTACCACATGACCCGCAGATGAACGAGGTTGGACAACCTTTGACCATCATACGGATCGCGGTCAACGTAGCGCTGGAAACGTGTCATCACCCGTCCCCTGCCAAGTTCGTCGCCATACTTCGTCACGAAGTTGAAGGCGAGCGTGTAATTGTCCGGGCGCAATTTAACGGCCTCTTCCATCGCCTGCGCCGCCTCGTATTTCCGCCCCAGAGCTTCGAGCACTTCGGCGCGATATTGATGATAGGCGGCCGGGTTTGCGCCGTTGCTAAACTCCCGGTAAACCTCGAAACGCTTGAGCCCTTCTTCAAGCATCGCCTGTTCGAGCAGCTCGGCGCGCAGACGATGCACGATCATCATGGCGTGGGTGAATAACGCCCCGGCGCGGTCGCCGCGCGTGCCCTGCTCCGTGGCCGTGACGGCTTCCTTCGCCATCCGCTCGGCTTCATCCCATCGTTCCGCATCAACGAACACATAGATCGCACTGCGCCAGTAGGGCATCCGACCGGGGTTGGCCGCGATTGCTTCCTTCCACAACGCTAACTTCTTCGCGTTCTGATTCTCCCCCCCGATTTGCGCGGCCGCATCATCCCAGAGCGCCTTGAGCCAAGGGAATCGCTTTCGCAGTTCGCCAAGCTCTTTGTCCGCCTGCGCTCTGCCCCCCGCTTCGTTGCCCGCCTGTGTGATGTGCAACTCACGCAGTTTATCGAGCTCCCATTGTCCCGGCTCGTCCATGTCGAACGTCCGACGCAAACGACTCAGAGCCTCTTGCGGACGATTCGCCTTGCCCAGAATGCCCACGACGTTACGCTGCAGCCACCCCGTTTGTGGATACTCGGCGATGGCGCGCTCGTAAGTCTTGAGCGAATCTTCGGCGCGGCCGGCCGCCTCGTAGAGCGACGCGCCGCGTTGATACAAGTTGGCGCTCTTCTGCGTGAACCGTTTGTCTGTGGCTTCGTAGAGGGCGAGCGCCTCCTGCAATTTGCCCGTCTCCTGCAATGCTTCAATCAAGCGGAGCTGGTAGATAAGATTATCCGGCTTGAGCGCAGCGGCTTTACGCGCGTGCGGTAGTGCCGCCGCGTGGCGCTTGCTGATGATTTCGAGGTAAGCAAACTCGTTGTGTAATGCGGCGTTCTCATTCCACTCCTTCCGCTTGTCGGCTGCCTCCAGCACTTCGCGAGCACGCCCACGCTCGCCCGCCTGAATCAACACGTCGGCCCAACGTTGCTCGATGCTCGATAGCCTCTCCGATTCGCTAAGTGATGCGGGGCCGACATCGCGTGCAACCACTTTGCGCGCTTCCTCGACGCGCGCCGAGCGCACGAGGGCGACGGCCTCTTCATTCCAAAGCACCGGATACGGGTAAGCCGCACTTGCGGTGGCGGCTGCGGCGGCGGCCGTCTCATACTGTTCAAGCTCGTTGTGAAGACCCACCTTGTAGCGCAAGGCGCGAGCATCGTTCGGACGCTCTCGTATCCAGGCTTCGACCGCGATGAGATTCTCCTGCGCGTCCTCTGGGCGAAAGCGCGTGGCGGCGAACACGAACCGTCCGCCGGGCGTCTCGGCAAACTCGCCGCCGGGTTTCACCAGTGAGACGATCTTCGGGCGTATCGCCTCATCACTATTGGCAAGATCAGTTAGCGTCCACGCAACGCGGAAATTGTCCGGCTGTGCGCGTAACATCAACACCGCGTAGACAAGTGCGTCCTCAAACGAACTCATCGCCATCGCAGACTGTGTCAGGTAGTTGAGCGACCAGACATCCTTGATTTCCGCCGCCCGCGCCGCCGGGTACTTTGAGAGGATCGTTTTGTAGTCGCCCGCATCGTAGAGCAAAGTGATCTCCGGCAGCGCGCCGAGAGCGCGCCGTAGGGTCTCATCCCGCACCGCAGCCAATGCTTCCTTGAGCCCTCCTACACTATCGTGTGTCTCCGTCCACACGTGCGCCGCGAATGCGTGCGGCGTGCCGGACTTCATGTCCGCTTCGGTGGCGCGGATGACCTCTTCGCGCTTGCCCGCGTTGAAATCTTTTGCCCACTGCACGACACGCGGGTCGTCATAGAGTCGCGCCGCCAGCGCCCTCTGCGCCTGCGTGGAGATGAAGATGCCGAGGACGAGAAACAAAACGGCGGCCTTGCGGAGTTGGCATGCGGAGAACATGTTGGATTTTCTTTCTGTCCCATGGGTCGGACTGGGAGCGGGCTACTCTTTCTTGCGGTTGACGGCACAGTGCTAACTAATTATCGCGCCCGTCATGATGCGCGTCGCCCGGAAAACTTCACTGCCGCTTAAAGCCGTGAAATGCGACATGATTCGCTGACCTCGTGTTTGGCGCGGCAACGAGTTTCGAGTGACGCGTCCTGTCATCGACGTCTTCCGGCGGTTGAGCGGCCGTCGAGTTGCCGCAGCACTAACCTTCATATTTCCGCGTGCTCTCAAGGGCGAAAACGCGAGCGTTGACGATGCGTTCAGCGGCGGCCGGTATGATGTGAGTCTTCGTGCCGAGCGTATCTTTGCGCCGGCATCGAGCGAGGGCAGTTTCAGTTCAGCCGCGAACCCTGCCAAGTTTGATCGTTTCCGATTATTTCGGTGACGGTGACAGGGTGGCGAAACCTTTACCGATCAAGGTGTCGGCAGCGGCGCAGGTCAGCAAGTTGAGGACGGCAGGGGCGGTCGGGTTCGCGCCCGGCGGAGTAATGCGGTTGTCTGCGGATTTCAGTTACCTATCCGGTTCGTCGTAGCTGCGAGGCGTCGAAGTTTCATGAAAGTGCTCTGACGTTTGTTGCAGAGGTTAAGCAGCACAGCAGCCGGGTAGCGACTCGTGCCGGATGATTATTTTCAGCGGGGAAAAGATAATCAGGCGGCGGTTGAATGTCAACATTTATTGTGTTGCGGGGAGTGTCGAAATCAAAGCTGCGAAGGGCGCGGAATATCGCGAGTGCTTGCGCTTTCCCAGTCGGCTTGTGTTGCAACAGCGTGGCGTCGGTGGCCATTCAACAACGTTACGGCTGGCCGAAGCGGAGCTTGTACTCCACAGAGTTCAAGAAGCCGTCGGCCATCATGCGCCCGCCCCCGTTCCGCAATGCTCCCAACCACGCGCGGAACCCGTCCGGGTCAGGCTTCGGCTAAGGCCACTTCGGCAAGCGCAGAAACATGATCGCCGACAGACACCCCCAGACGAACGTCACCCCCCATAAAGTTGGGGCGCTATATTCGAGCACGGCAGACCCGAGTCCAGGGCCGATGAAGGCCGCGAGGTTCATGGTCAGGTGATAGAGCCCCACGTACCGCCCCTCGTTCCCCGTGACCTTTGAGACGTAAAGGTCGCTGCCTGTAAACAGGATCATCTGCCCAAACGTCCACACGACGACGCAGGCAGCCGCGCCGAGGAAGGTCGTCGCGAAGGCGAAACCGCCGAACCCCGCGCCGACGAGGAATGCGCCGAGCGACATGCCAAGCAGATCGGGACACCTCCGCAGGTACACGGCCAGCGGCGCTTGGAAGGCAATGACCAGTAGGGTGTTGATGAGGAGCAGGAGACTGAAAAAGTATGGCTCCAATATCCGCCGCTCGACGAAGTACTGCGGCATCGCTGACCTGTACTGGTAGAAAGCGACGAAGGCCGGCATCAACGCGAATAGAAATAGCAGCAGGCTGCGGACTCCGGGTGCGTCCATCTCGCTGTCACTGCGTCCGCCTCGACAGCCGTCCGCGCGTGCCGCGCGCACGAATCTTCTCCCGCGCAGCGAGACGGTGAGGAACGCCCCTGCGGCGATGGACGCGGCACTGTTGGCGATGAAGACGAAGGCGGGACTCGTGTGAATGAGGAGCCCGCCGAGCACCGGGCCGATTGCCATCCCGATGTTGACGGCGGTGCGGTTCAGCGCGAAAGAGAGTCGGCGCTGCTCTTCGTCAGGCAGGTTGCCGATGAGAGTCGAACTCGCCGGACGGAACGCCTCACCCGCGAGCGCCCAGACCAGTGTCAGGGCCAAGAGAGATTCAAAGCCCCCGGCGAACGGGAACAGCAGGAGGATGATGCCCTGCGAGAAGAGCGACGCCTTCATGACGGTGAGCGGGTTGAGACGCTCACAGCAATACCCGGCGACGGGCGCGGCGATTAATCCGCCGAGACCGTAAGCTGAAACCGCGAGTCCCGCGCGCCCTGCGCCGATGCCGAACGACGAAAGGTAGACGGTCAGAAAGACGAGCGCCATCGAGCCGGCGCGGCTAATTAAGGTCGTCACGTGCAGAGACCAAATCTCCCTCGGCAAACCTTCGAGACGCGCTCGCAGTTGCATACCCTTCCCTTTTGAGCGCGGCCGCGCGCGCCGGCTTCGTCAGCCCCAACTACGCCCTCGCTTGAGACACCTTCTGCCCGACAATCAGGATGTTCTCTTTCGGGAAATCGACGCCGGGGGTTTCAATGCTGACGCGTTCGAGCCAGTTTTCCCGGTCAGGTGTGTGACACTGGAGCTTCATCACATTCAGTCCTAGTTGACCAAAACACTCTTCGAATTGGCTCTCGTTGAAGTACTGGTAGCTCTCGCGCTTTTCGATCTCCCACAAGCTGCTGTTGAAGAAGCGTGTCTTGGTGATGTACCGGGTGAAGCTGTGAATGGAAATCCTGACGTGGCAGTCGGCCGCCAACTCCTCGTAGCGGAGGCGGAAGGCTTCGTATTCGGCGGCCATTCTTCTGAACTCGCCGAGCGCGTCGGGCGTGGAGAATTTGATGGTTATCTCCGACTCAGGCGGCAGCGCGTGTTCGACGCCATCGAACAGCACGACGACCCCGCCCTCCGTAACGAGTTGTGCGTTATGACGCAGCGCCTTTTTGACGGCACGCTGCCCGAGGGCGTGGTCTATTTCCCCGCGCGTCGGCGAGTAGCAGGAGGAGTAGACTTCGTGCAGCGTCCCGACCAGCAACACGACATCGAAAGGCTTGAGGTTTAAACGTTGGTTGGCGTAGTCGGCGACCACAAAGTTCGCTTGCGGGTAAAAACGCCGCGCGCGCTCAATCGCGTCGGATTGGTAATCTACTCCGACGCACTCTTCGACGGGGAGTCCATCCTCGACGCACAGCTTCAGCAACTCAGCGAGGACGTGGCCCTCGCCGCATCCCAATTCGATGAGGCGAAGCGACCGACCCGATTCTTTGGCGAGCTGCTGTGATACTTGGAAGGCGGCCACGACCGCGCCCCACTTGCCCTGAGAATTTCGGAGGCTCTTCCGCCGCTCCTGCCAGTAGTTCTCCCATAACTCGTCTCTGTCTTTCCGTGCACACATAACTCCTCCCGTTTTTCTCCGGTGAATGCACTGTCTCCGGCGCAAACATTCGGTCAAGCGTCAGCCTCACGCAGACCCACCTTAATCAGATATTCTGCGAACGCGGGGTTCCCCTGCAGGCTGCGGAGCAAGGGGTCGACACGCGCCCAGAGCACGAAGATGTCGCCTTCATCGCGCGCGCGCTCCAATCGCGCCAGGGCGCGTTCCGTGTCGCCCGCGCACGCGTAACACTGCGCCAGCCGGTAAGACTGGACGTGCTTCGTGTTCGCCAGCAGCGTTCGTATGTTCCGTTCGGCCTCCAACACTTGCCCGCTCAGCGCGAGCGCGCAGCTATAGGCGGCGAAGAGGGCGCTGTCGGCATTGCTCTTCGCGCCCGCCTGGACGTAACCCTTGAGGGCTCGTTCGTAGTCACCTTTCTGCAGGTGAATGTGACAGAGGAATTTCTTCACTTGCGCGTGCGCGGGATCGGCGGCCAGAATTTCGCGACAATGCCGCTCGGCGAGGTCGTAACTTTCGGCGTAGTAGTACGTCCAACACAGCAACAGTTGCGAGAGGACGACGTTGTCGTCCCTCGTCCCGCCCGCGAGTTTGCGTGCGAGGTCAAGCGCCTTCCGGCATACGCGTATCGCCGCATCGTGCTGCCCGAGGAAAGTGTAAGTGCTCGCCAGCGTGTGGCGCGCCCCGAAGTGGCGCGGGTCGAGTTTGACCGCCCGCAATAGTGCCGCGCGCGCCCCTGACACGTCTCTGTCTTTGTAGAGCAGTATCCGTCCCTTGACGTAGTGATACTCGGCCGTGCCCACGCAGCCGCACTGCTCGGCGCGCGCCAACGCTCCCCGCGCTGCCTCCATATCGCGCGCCGGGTTCGTGGAAGTGCCGTAGCCGACGAGCAGCGAAAGTGCCTCGGCCTTGCCGAGCAGGGCTGAGGCATGCGCGCCGCTCAACTCGAGGGCGTGCTCAAATTTATCCAACGCTTTCCGAACGTCGCTCCCGTTACGCCGCCCGGCCAGCCGCGCGCGTCCCTCGGCGCAGACCTCATCCGCCTTCTTCCCCTTCGCCAGATGGACGGCTAACGCCGCCGAACCCGTTAAGCCAATCAGAGCGAGCGCGGAAGCGCCCCACGGGTCGCCACGCTCCTGCCGTTGCGCCGTGACAGGCGCGCTTAAGGTAACGTCTTTGAGGCCGACGGCGCGAAGGTGCTCTTGAAACTCAGGGTATCCTCTCAGGCTCGAAAGCAGCGGGTCGACGGCCGACCAGACGACGAAAAGGTCAGACTCTTCGCGCGCCCGACGCAGTTGTGCGAGGGCTTCGCGCACGTCGCCAAGGCATGCATAGCCCTGCGCCAAGCGGTAGGGCGAGACGTAGTCCGCATTTTTCCGCAAGTCGTCTAACCACCACCGGGCTTCATCAACTGCCAAGTCCCCGTTCCGCACGAGGGCACAGACGTAATTCGGATAGAGGTTGGGTTCACGATAGTTTTTGGAGAGATCGGGGTCTTGCGCCATGTTGTGGCCGATGGCCGCTTTGTAATTGATCACCGCCGCCTGGTAATCACCGTTTACGATGCGGGCGTTCGCGAGGAATCTGTTCGGCGGGGTACTCGACGGATCGGTGGCGAGGATTTGACTGCTCAGCATTATGGCCGCCTCGATGTGGCCGGCGTAGAAGTATGTCCATGCGAGTTGAATCTGCGCGTGGACGTACTTAGCATCCGTCTCCGCGTAACCCTGTGCGCGCACGATCTCCAGCGCGTTTTCGCAGAGCTGTATCGCCTCCTTTTGTTGCCCCACGTGTGTGTACGTACTCGCCAGTGCGTAGATGGCATCCACGTTGTCGGGGTCGAGCGCGACGGCGCGCATCAGAGACGCGTGCGCGCCGCGCACGTCTTTGTATTTGTACAGCCGGAGCCGTCCCATCACGCGGTGATACTCGGACGTGTCCTCGGCACCCCACTCCTTGGCGCGCGCCAGCGCCCGCTCGGCCGCTATCAGGTCTTCGGCCGGGCTCTTACTGCCGCCGTATCCGATCAGCAGAATGTGCGCGTCGGCGAGGCCGAGCAGCGACGGCACGTGGCGCGGGTCTGTCTGCAAAGCGCGCTCGAAATAGTTCATGGCGCTGAGGACGTGGCTCCAGGTCTTCCGCGCCACGATCTTTTCGTGCCCTTTGTCGAAGAACTTGTCGGCAGGGGTGACGGCCGTTAGCCAGAAGTACACTATAAAAGCGGCCGACACGATCAAGCAGGCCACGAGCACCAACGCCGCGGCGCGCCTGCGTTTATATATTCTCTCCTCTTCACAGCGGAGTTGTTCGCGGGGCACGTCCAGAATCTTAGCGCCGAGCGAGGCGACGACCTCGCGCAGCCTCTCCTTGTCCGGCCTCGTCCCGGCGGCTGAGGAGAACACGCGCAAGTCCTCCCAGCACTCTTCCCTGTACCGCCCCTTGAGTATCTGAGGGATGCAGTCAGTCATCTCCCAATCGAAATCCATCGCCTCCTCGTCCCAGGCGATAGCGCCGTCAAGCACCACGATTAACACGTCGGAGGCCGGCCTGATCCTCAGCCAGAATTCGAGTTCTTTAGCGACCCACTTTGACTGGGCTGCGGTCGTTGAGGCGAGGAGCACGAAGTATCTCGCATGTCGCACCGCGTGCGAGATGGACGCTGATAGATCGTCGCCGACGCGAATCTGCCCCTTGTCGAAGAAGACCTTCAAGTTCCACCACCTCGACAGCCGCCACAGCGAACCGCCCACTCTTGAGAGGTACGAGTAGACGAGCCTTGCAACCTCAGGCGTGCCGCTGTAGGAGATAAAGGCGTCGAATTCAAACTCACTCTTGCGGCGCTTTGTGTTCATAAGTACTCCTCGAACCACGGCGGCCTCTCCACTGTCGTCAGCGCGCGGCGCAAGTAGGGGATGGTGTTCTGCGGCAGGAGCGGCAGCCGAAACCACGCCAGCGCGTCACACTTATGCGGCTCTAAGTTTCTCGGCTCGCCCGACCAAGTGCCGGCTTCGAGAAAGAAGTCTATGCGCGCTTCCGTCGAGCAGCGGTACATCGTCCCCACGACGCGGAGCGCTTTGGGGTCAACCACCAGTCCGACCTCTTCGGCGGCCTCGCGCGCGGCGGCCTGCATGACGGACTCCGCTTGCGTCACGTGGCCGGCGGGCACGCCGTACATCCCGTCGCAGAAGCCAGTCCCCTGCCGGCGCAACAGCAACACGGAGTCGCCGCGCCTGAAGAACAGGTGAACGGAGACCGGGAAGAGATCGAAGCGAGACCGTTGCGTCATATGTCCTCCGCGCCGCTCATTTGGGCAGATGCATCGAATGCGAATCGCTTGTCTCGCGTCCGCGCCTGAGGCAACTCTTGTCGTAGATGCAGCGCACGGCCAGCCCTTGCTGCTGCGCCTGCCGGCTCACGCTGATGTTGACCAGCGCCATGGCCGGACAGTGAATCTCGGTCTCCGTCGCGCAGAGTCGTCGCTCGGCCACGAGCGATGGATTAGGCACGAGTCCCGTGTGCGTCCACGTGTAGGAATGTGCGTCCTCGATGTCGATGAACATCGCGCACATGAAGACGCGGCCGTCGGGGAAAAACATCAGGTTGCTCTCTTCGCGCACAGCGCAGCCGCCAACGAATTCCTCGCGCGGCGTGAACGTGCGCTCGACGCGCACGTCGAGATCAACGGTCGCCGACTTGGCCTCGATACGGCGCACGACGGCCAACCACTCGTCGATGCTCAGGACTGACTGCGCGTCCGCAAACCCGCGGTTCGTCACGTAGTGCACGTTGAGGTATTGAAAGCCGAGCGTCGCGCAACGGTCGAGGATGCGCTCGCAGTCGTCTGCGTTCGAGCGCGCGATTGAGACGATGCCGGAGGTCGGGTAGCCCTTCTGATTGGCGGCGGCGATGCTCTGCATCAAACGGTCGAAGGAGCCGCGGCCGCGTATCCGGTCGTGAACCTCATTGTCGGAGCCATCGACGCTGAAGCAGAGGTGCGGGAGCGTGGGGCAGTCTAACTCCTCCATGAATTTCAGAAACGACTTCTGACCGTTGGTTACGACGCGCGCCTTCATGCCGCGCTCTTGCACTAGGTTGATTGACTGTCGCAGGTGCGGGTAGAGCGTCGGCTCCCCGCCGAGAAAGGTGATCTCTTCCGTCCCCCACGCCGGCGCGGTCTTGATCAGCGCCCGCAAGAGTTCGAAGTCGAAGTGCGTCCCTTCGTCGAGCTTCCGACCAAGAAAGCAGTGAGCGCACCGTAGGTTGCAGCGGTAGGTTGCGTACACGTCAATGGACAGGACAGGCTTGTTGGGTTTGACTTGATTCATGACCACCTCCTCCCGTTTCGGGATGACGGAAACAACGAAGCGCATGGTCGCTCGAACTCAGAGGGCGGAGACGGGGCCGCGAGCACAGACCTCTCCGACCAGCTCCGCGGGCGAGCCAACCTGTGAGCGGCCGCCCCTCAGAGGTGATGAGACGGCCGCCGCGCAGCGTTCCGAAGTGCAATCGACGGGCCACTAATCCAAGGGGTTGGACGGCGTAAACGGCGTGTTTTGTGAGGCGTTTCCGGGGCGAGGCGGATGATTCG
>DASVUD010000008.1:0-15984 GCA_036387235.1 Pyrinomonadaceae bacterium | reverse complement strand
CGTGCAGCCGATGCCTGCGGCCTTGTGCGGCGCGGTGACGGTCGCGGCGAACGCGTCCGTTTGATGACACGAAGCGCAGTTGGTCTCCATGCTCGCGCGCATGGTGTGGCAGGTGGTGCAGGAGTTGGCGTTCGGCTCGCGTGCGATGGCCGGGGTGAGCGTGAAGCTCCGGCGCGCGTGCGCCGCCGAGAGAGGGCGCGGCGAGAAGGCGTCGAGACCTTTGGACGCAAACACGAGCGCGCACAGGGCGACGGCGACGACCACGCACCAGAGCAGCAGTGTGTGCGGCCATGCGCGCGCGAGGTCTGTCGTCGGCTGCCACTTGTAGCGCGCTTTCCCGATGCGCTCCGGCGTGGTCTTCCGTAAGGGCGAAGGATGCGCCGCCGTGGTGGCGGCTTTTTCGCGCGTGCGCTTCGCCCAGAAGATTCTCAAGGCATCGGCGGCCACTTGCGCGGGCGCGCTCGCTCCCGGAGTCGCTTCTCCTCGCGTCGCGCTCGCGGCGGCCGAAGCGGCCTTGGCCGCGCTATCGTCCACGCCCAACTTCACGCGGACGTGAAGCGTTTGTTCGTCCTCCAACTCGAAACTCAGATCGAAAGGCCCGATCTGCGCCACGGCTCCGTGTTCGAGCGCCGCCATCTCGTCCGTGCGCAGCAGACGCCCGTTGAGATAGGTGGTGTTCGAAGGGCTGAGGTCGATGAGATAGAAGCGTGTGGTCGCGTCGTCGAGCGGGTCGCGGAAACGGCTGATCCCGGCGTGCAGCGGCGACACCTTCGGCTTGTTCAAGATCAACTTACCGTCGGACGAGCCGGACGCCAACTGATCGGGCGGGTTGCAGATGAGCAAGACTTCGCTGTCGTATTCGACCACGGTGGTCGCCTTGTCGCCCTCGACGCGCGTGATGCGAAAGCGGCTGGTCGTGAGCAGGCGCGAGACTTTGATCCGCAGCGCGGCGCGTGCGACGTGTGCGAGTTCCAATACGTAAGGGCCGATCTGCACGATGTCGCCCCCGGCCAGCGCGACCGGCTCGTTGTAGGCGGCCTCGCGTTGATTGACGAGCGTGACGTGCGCCGGGTCAACGTCGGTGAGGTAAAAGTTTTCGCCGTCCCACTCCAGCCCGGCGTGCCGCTCGGAGACGGCGAAGTGTTCGCCGAGGCGCAGGTCACATTCGGCGTGGCTGCCGATCATGATCTGGCGCGCGTGCAGAACGTCTTCGCGCAGCTTGTCGGCGTCCGAGGCGCGGCCGTGCAAGTCTCCGCCGAGGATGTAAGTGGCGCGTGGTTCGTTCATTTCAGTAAACCGCGAAGAAGATCACTTGTGCGAGGTGCACGACGAGGAGCACGAGCATCAGCACGCTGAAGGCGACGTGCGGCGCGACCCAGAGCTTGAGCAGGCGGTGCAGGTAGATGAGCGCTTCGACGCGGCGCGTGGTGGCCGCCGCTTCGACGGCTTTGATCAGTTGCGCGCGCGTCGCCCGATCCAGATTCGCTGTGGTCGCCCGCTCGTCAAACTCCGCGCGCGCGTGCGCCTGCAACTCGGTCAAAGATTCGCGCCGTAAGAACTGCCGCCACAGGTAACGCATCGTGAAGAAGCGACGGCGGACGTGTTCTTCAACGAGCGGCCGCAAGCGTCGGTCGCTCAGGTCGAACGCCTTTAGTTCCGCGTGCAGTTCGTCGCGGCGCGCGCGCAGGTCTTCAATTAAGAGCGGCTGCCCTTCGATGCGCGTCAGGATGCGCGGCGCGAGTTTGTAACAGGCGAAGCCGAAGAGACCCGACAGGATGACGAGATCGAAAGAGACCATCAGCGCCGACGTGATGAAACTGCCGGAGCGACGCCCGCCGTGCACCAACAAAACGAACGCTCCGAGCACGCTGAAATAGAGGTGCGCCAGCAGCCAGTAGCGCAGAGGCGCGGCGCGCCGCCGGTAGACTTGTTTGCGCGCGAGGTAGGCGACCGACGCGACGATGGCGGCCAGCCCGACGAAGCCCGTCAGCCAGCGCAGCGTCCAGATCGTGCCGGGCAAAGGCGTGTTCAGACCATAGCGCGCGGCCGCCCAGAGGCTCGCGCCCCCCACGGCGAGCGCGGCGAGGCTGCCGCACGCGTGCCAGACGAGCGCGGGCGTGTCGCGCCGGTGTATGTTGCGACCGATGGCGTGCGTCTGGTCGATGTAGATCGTGCCGACGACGTGCTTGATCTCGCTGAAATACTCGCGCGGATTGACGCGCACGAGCGCGCCCGTCGGGCAGTTCTCCTCGCACGAGTAGACGTTGCGATGACGACGACGCAGACGCTTCGCCGCATGACCCGGCCGCAAGTCCACCGGCCGCTCCGGATTGAGCGGAGTGCCTTGACACAAATTGCACTTGACGGCGACGAGCGGTTCGTCGCCCGCCAGAGACGCGGGCGGATCGAACTCCACTTCCTCCGGCTTGATGCTGGCCTTTTTCGAGAACACGCTCGCCGCCGCGCGCGCGCGCCGCCAGGACTGGTTGACCTTCGCCGCGAGCGAGAGCGACCGCCGGAACCGGCGCTTTCGTTCCTCTCGTTCAGGTTTCGCCTTCGCCAGTTTCGCCTGCCGCGCGGCCTCGCGCCGCTCGTCGATGCGTGGGACGAGCGAGATGGCGTTGTAAGGACATTGCGTCGCGCAGTCGCCGCAGCCGATGCAGGTCTGCGGGTTGATGTCGATCTGGCCTTCCGGGTAACGACCGATAGAGCCGGTCGGGCAGCCGGTCAGGCATTCGGGGTCTTGACAGTGGAGACAGACCGAGGGAGAGAGGACGTGTTGCAGGCGCGCGTCGGGCTTCGTTTGAACTTCCCCGCTCGCGCCCGTGTATAAATTGCCGTTCGTGTTCTTCGTCAACTTTACGTTCGTCTGCTTTGGCGGGCGCTCGATCTGGATGCCGCGACGCAGGAGGCGCGATTGGCCGTGCACTTTGTGGCAGGCGAGCGAGCAGTTGCCGCAACGCACGCACAAGTCCATGTCCATCACCAGCAGGTTCGTCCCGTCCACGATGCCGGTCGTGATCTCTTGCCGCTGCGCTTCGGTCACGGGCTTCGCCACGGGCTTCCACAGTTCCTCTTCGTCGGCCGTGGAGAAGGCGGAGAACACTTCGCGGACGGCCTCGGCCAGTTCGCCCTTTTGGCGCAACTCTTCGACCGGCAAGGTCAACAACTCGGTGCGCGCAAGGAGCGTCGCCGTGGCATTCCAAACGGCGTTCGCCATCGTGAGGGCTTCGAGTCCGAAGCAGTTGCCCGCGCCGAGATAGCGACGCGCCGCGCTCTGGCCGTTCGTCTCCACGCGTTCTGACGAAGGGCGTGCCACCTCGACCCAACCCTTCTTGATCATCAAGACCTGTGTGACGGGACGACCCGCCTGAAACAGCACGTGGTTCTTATCGAAGACTTCAAACTGCGCGTTGTCCGTGATGGCCTGCCAATGCTCGTCCCCCGTCTGCTCGCCGCCGCCGGTCTCAACACGAAGCCGGGACGTGTTCGCGCTTGAGGCTTCTTCCGGCGCGGCGTCTCTGCCCTTCTTCTTTTCCACGTCGCGCAGGACGCACCTGCGCCCGTACCTGCGATAGTCCTCGTCGAAGGCGTGCGCGAACTTGCGATACTTGCGAAGCAGGCGGATGGCCGGGCGTTTGAATTCGAGGACGGTGGCCGTCGCGCCCTTCGGCACGGAGGCCGTGTAGTCGGCCGGGTCGCCTTCGAGCAGCATCATCGCGCCGACGGTTGTGCCGCGCTCAAACTCTTCCAGTTGGTTTCCGTCGTCCAACTCGATGAGCAGCTTGCCATCGACGAGCACGAAAAAACTGTTGCCGTCCCAGTCTTCGTCGCTCTCGTCCTCGTCGCCCGCTGGCTGCGACTCTTCCGCGCTCCGATAGTCGCGCTGCATGCTCCATTCGCCTTCGCGGACGAGTTGTTCGCCCGCTCCGTAGCGGAGCAGGCGCGCGTAAGGGCCGACGCGCCCGCCCGTGTAGCCGCGCCCGTAGAGGATGACATCGAGGTCGAGTTCGTTTTCGTAACCGCCGTCGGAGGTCTTGGCGACGAGTTCGGAGAAGAGGTCGAGTTGCTCCATCCATTGCAAAACCTCTTCCTGTTTTTTGATGTGCAGAGGCATGGCTTCCTCTCTTTTGGCGGCAGGCCGGGTGAGACTTAAGAGCACGCGGCCGAAGCGGAGACGGGCGGCCGCGTGCTCCCTTTAAGTGAGCGCGGCGGGCGCGGGCGACCTCTCGAATGCTGTCTGGTATGTGAGCACGGACGCGGGGCTGGCCGGCATTCCGTGGACGATTTGAGGCTTCTCGCCTCTGAAGGTTTTCGGACGCCGCTGATGGCCTGCGCCCTCTAACACGATAGATGTATCAGCGCCGCAGATAATAACACCGGCCGGACAGACCCGCGCAAGATTTTTCCGCGCGGCGTCGCTGCGTCTTCCTTCGTGTCTTTGTGCCTTAGTGGTTAATGCTGATGAGAAGCCTTCCACCACCAAGACACAAAGACACGAAGGGGAGACGAAGACGACACGCGAGAGAGAGACGAAGGAAAGTTTGTCACTTGCGCGCTTTGTCGCTTGCGCGCTTTGTCACTTGCACACCACGCGCGGGCGGGAGATGGTTGACACGGTTTCGCGGCGCGTATTATTTTTCGCCCGTCAACGTTCGACCCTGGCGCGGCCGGACTGTCGCCGCCGCTGCCGCTACTGCTACGGTCGTCGCCCAGATGTTTTCCCCAACTTATCTACGAGGCCACGCCGCTCCGGCGTCGTCGCCGGACTCAACTCTCCGCACGAGGAGCAATATTCGTTGATGCGTTCCCCCTTCACTTTTCGCCGCGCGGCCTTCGCCGTGCTCATCTCCACCGTCACACTCGCTTACACCTACACGAACATCGCCGACGGAGGCGGGCGCGCGTTGCCGCTCGTGCACACGGCGTCGGCGCAGAAGATGGCCGCGCCGGCCGCGTCGCCGCCACAGCAGCACGTCAAGTCGGCCGCTTATCGTTGGCTCGACATCGCGCTCGAAGCGACGGCGCGCGAACACGAACGCGTCGCCCCGCGCCCCACCGTCGGCTCGCGCATGCTGGCAATCGTCGTCACGTCGATGTACGACGCGTGGGCGGCCTACGACGACAAGGCCGTCGGCACGCGACTCGGCGGGCGCTTGCGCCGCCCTCCCGCCGAGCGCACGCTCGCCAACAAAGAGCGAGCCATCGCCTATGCCACCTATCGCGCGCTGCTCGACGTGTTTCCCGAAGACGCCCCGTGGCTCGCCGAACAGATGCGCCTGAACGGTCTCGACCCCGAAGATGAGACGACCGACCCGGCGCGCCCGGCGGGCGTCGGCAACACGGCCGCCGCGGCGGTCGTCGCCTATCGTCATCAAGACGGCGCGAACCAACTCGGCGACGAAGCGGGTTCGAGCGGCAAGCCTTATTCCGACTACACCTACTACAAACCCATCAACCCGTGGGACAAGATCAAAGACCCCGATTGCTGGCAGCCCATCCAATTTGAAGACGGCAAGGGCGGCCACACGACGCCCGGTTTTTTGACGCCCCACTGGTATCGCGTCAAACCGTTCGCGCTGAGGAGCAGCGCGCAGTTTCGCCCGCCGCCGCCGCCGAAGGTCGGCTCGGATCAGTTGAAGAAGGAAGTGGACGAAGTGCTCCGCTTCAACGCGAGTTTGACGCTTGAGCAGAAGGCCATCGTCGAGTTCATGCGCGACGGGCCGCGCTCGACCGGACAGTCCGGCCACTGGCTCCGCTTCGCGCAGGCCGTCTCCGCGCGCGACCGGCAGGACATAGACAAGGACGTGAAGTTATTCTTCGCCGTCGCCAACGTGGCGTTCGATGCCTTCATCGCCGCGTGGGAAGCGAAACGCTTCTACGACAGCTCGCGGCCGTGGACGCTCGTGCGCCACTACTATCAGGGACAGACCGTGCGCGGGTGGGGCGGCGCGGGCAAAGGCTTCACCACGCTCAACGCCTCCGACTGGCATCCCTATTCGCCGCTCACCTTCATCACGCCGCCCTTCCCCGGCTACGTCTCCGGCCACAGCACCGTCAGCGCCGCTTGCGCCAAAGTGCTCGAACTCTTCACCGGCAGCGACTACTTCGGCGCGACCGAGGAGAGACACGCGGGCGAACTGACCGAACCCGGCATCTCCTGCGAAGTGAAACAAATGAGCGACGGCAAACCAGCGGCGGGCATCACGGGCGACGGCGTGGTGCGGCTCAAGCTGCCGACCTTCACCGCCACGGCCGAGATGGCCGGCATCTCACGCGTCATGGGCGGCTACCACATCCAATCCGACAACACCGCCGGCCTGGAGATGGGACGCCAAGTCGCCCTCTACGTCTGGCCGCGCACGCAAGCCTACTTCGACGGCACGGCGAAGTAAGAAGAAGAAAAGCCGTAAATCGTAAATCGTGAATAGAAGAAAATCAGTTCTTTCTATTCACGATTTACGATTCATGGCTTTTCATTCCCTGCCCACGCCGAGCGCGTCGGCGACGCGGTTGATGTAATTGAACCACGAGGCGATGAGTGTGATTTGGAGGATGGCGCGGTCGTCGAAGCCCGCGGCACGCAGGCGCGTGTGATGGGCGGGCGTGATGCGCGTGGCGTCGCGCGTCAGTTGCGCCACGTAGTCGAGCATCGTCCTGTCCGCTTCGGAGACGGCGGCCGTGCGGTAGTCCGCGCTGAGAGCGGCGACCAATTCTTCGTCCAACGTGACCCGACGCAGAAACTCTGCGTGAGATTCGATTCAATAATGGCAGCGGTTGATGGCCGAGACGACGGTCGTGATCATCTCGTGCTGCGCGCGCGTGAGAGGGAGTTCGGGCGACATCAACACGCCGAAGGTTGAGAAGGCGTGATAGAGCGCTTCAGGGATGAGGCTGTGCGAGGCGACGATGGCGGAAGCTGCGCCGTCGGGCGTCGGGTGCACCGGCTCGGCGTATTCCACGGGGTAGAGCGCGCGTTGCGCCTCCAACGCGCGGCGCAGTTTCTCGTCGGCTTCCGACAAGGGCACGGTCTTGATCCAGGTCATCTTCTGTCTCTCTCCCTCAAGCTAAAGTTTTCTCACCCACTCTCGGTCTCACAGTTTGGCGAACGCCGGGTTGAATTACGACCCGCTTCCCACAATAATACGGCCGGACGTATAGCCCCCTAGTGAAAGGAACGCGATGAACAACGATTACACCCCCGTTAAAGTCAACGCTCCCATCGTCACCAATGGTCAGAACTGCTGGCGGATCGGTAACTTCTACGTCACGGCGCAGCCGACCGATCCGCAAGGGCTGAACACCGCTCAAGGACTCGGCATCAAGTCCGTCATCTGCCTGCGCGACGCGACCGAACAGGCCGTCGTCGAATATCTCCCCTTCGACCCGAAGGAAGACATCGTGCTCACGAGCCTCGGCGTGAACTTCGCCAATATCCCCTTCCCGCACGGCATCCCGCAGAATCAATTCGACACCAGAGCCGGGGCGGTCTTGGCCGTCCTCAACCAACTGCCGCAACCGCTCTTGATGCATTGTAGCAGCGGCGACCGCGCCTCCGCGCTGTGGGCGATTCATTTAATGGTGGACGACCGCCTGCCCAAACAGGCCGCCATCAACTACGCCGAGCTGAGCGGCCTTAAAGAATTTTTGCCCTACGTGCAGAACTACGCCTCGTAGCGATGCGGACAGTCGGCCGCGGAGATCGACGGTCTGTGCGGCCGACTGTCCGCGTCCGCAAGTGACCAGGGGGTTTGCCGGTTTTATGTTGCTCGACATCTCGCCTCTCAGAATCTCACGCGACTATCGACTGCTGTTCTTCGGTCAACTGATTTCGGCCTTCGGCACGGCGATGAGTTTCGTGGTCGTGCCCGTGCAGGTTTACGCGTTGACCGGCTCGACTCTGCTCGTCGGTCTGTTGAGCGTGGCGGAGTTCGCGTTGATCTTGTTGATGGCCTTCGTTGGCGGCGCATACGCCGACTTTATCGACAAACGCAGGATGCTGCGACTGACGGAAGTGGGGCAGACGCTTGTCACGGTCATGCTCATCTTGAACGCCCTTGCGCCGCGCCCGCAGGTGTGGGCGCTGTTCATCTGCGCCTCGCTCCACGCCGGGCTGGCCGCGCTGCAACGCCCTTCGTTTGAAGCCTTGATGCAGAAGATCGTGCCGCCGGAGTTGATGGCTTCGGTCAGCGCCTTGAACTCTCTGCGCTGGAACGTGACGACGATCCTCGGCCCTTCGCTCGCCGGGATCATACTCGCGCGCTTCGGCGCGGGCGTCGCTTACACGCTCGACCTCTTCACCTTCATCGCGTCGCTCACGGCCGTCTTTTTGTTGCGCGCCGTGCCGAAGGCGGTGCAGACGGAGGGACGCCCGACGTTGAAATCCGTCGCCGAGGGCGTCCGTTACGCATGGCGGCGCAAGGAACTGCTCGGCACGTATCTGATCGACATGAACGCCATGTTTTTCGGGATGCCGACGGCGCTCTTTCCGGCGATGGCCGCACACTTCGGCGCGGGCACGGTCGGCTTCTTCTACGCCGCGCCTTCGGTCGGCGCGCTCCTCGCCACGCTCACTTCCGGTTGGACGAAGCACGTCAATCGACACGGGTTGTTCGTCGCCGTCGCGGCCGCGCTGTGGGGCGTGGCGATCATCTGCTTCGGCTTCGCGCAGAATTTGTATCTGGCGTTGACGTGTCTGGCGCTCGCGGGCGGCTTCGACATGATCAGCGCCGTGTTTCGCATGACGATGTGGAATCAGACGATTCCGCACCACTTGCGCGGCCGTCTCGCCGGGCTTGAGATGATCAGCTACACGTCGGGGCCGAAACTCGGAGATGCGGAAGCGGGTCTGGTCGCGGCGCTGTTCGGCGTCAGAGCCTCAATCGTCTCGGGCGGAATTTTGTGCGTGGTGGGAACGGCCGTCATCTCCGTCGTGCTGCCGGACTTCTTGCGCTACGACGGGCGCGAAGGCGTCAAGCGCAAAGAGTTGGAAGAAGCCCTGCGCGAGACGGAGACGAGAAATCTCGTTCTCGAATAACGCCGGTGGCGATTCGGTTTGAGATAAAGACAGTTCACGCAAAGGCGCGAAGAAGAAACACGTAAGGCGCAAAGAAAACCGCTCAATTGAGTAGCCGGTCAATCCTTTGCGCCTTCTGCTTTGCGCCTTTGCCAGAACTTCTTCCCCACACTCTTTGTCCGACACATCAAACTAAAACACATCCTCGCAGCAATGAAACTTCACCGCGCGCCCTTCGTGCGCCCGGCGAGCGTGGCGACGACGGTGATCAACTCTGCGGGTTCGACCGGCTTCGGCACGTGCATCTGGAAACCGGAGCGCAGGGCGCGCACCCGATCTTCCGTGCGTGCGTAGGCCGTCAGCGCGGCCGCCGGGATTGCGCCGCCCCGCTCCGGCGGCAACTCCCGGATTCTTCCCAACAACTCATAACCATCCTCTTCCGGCATCCCGATGTCTGAGATGAGCACGTCCGGGCGCGCGCGCTCAAGCTGCTCGAACGCCTCGGCCGCCGTCGCCGCTTGGATGACGTGCGCGCCGCACGAGGCGAGCACCGCCGCGACCAACTCGCGCGTGTCCGCTTCGTCGTCAACGACGAGCACGCGCAAGTTCGCCAGTTCGGGCGGGCACGTTTGCTCATTCGCTGTGGCTTGCGCGCCCGCCGCTGCAGGCTCGTGCCGCTCGAAAGGCACGAGCGGCAAAGCGACCGTGAAGGTCGTGCCCTGTCCCTCGCCCGCGCTCTCAACGCGAACCGAGCCGCCGTGCAGTTCGACCAACTGCCGGACGATGGCGAGGCCGAGTCCGAGTCCGCCGTGCGTGCGCGTCGTCGTCTGGTCGGCTTGGCGGAAGCGGTCGAAGACGTGCGGCAGAAACTCCGGCGCGATGCCGCGTCCCGTGTCGCTGACGCTGATCCGGACGTGCGACGCGGCGCGCTCCAAACTGACCTCGACGCGCCCGCCGACGGGTGTGAACTTGATGGCGTTCGACAAGAGATTCCAGACCACTTGCTGCAAGCGGTCGGGGTCGCCTGAGATGGGAGCCGAGTGTGTGTCGAACGCCGTCTGCAAACGGATGTCCTTGGCTTCGGCCGCCGGGCGCGCCGTCTCGACCGCCGCCGCGACGACCGCCGCCGGATCGACCACGCGCATCTCCAGACGGAGCTTGCCCGTGATGATGCGCGAGGTGTCGAGCAGATCGTCGATGAGTTGCGTCTGCGCCTGCGCGTTGCGTTCGATGGTGCTGAGGGCGCGGCGTCGCGCGGCCTCGTCGAAGTCGCCGGTCTGCAACAGGCGCGACCAACCGAGGATGGCCGTCAAGGGCGTCCGCAGTTCGTGCGAGAGCGTGGCTAAGAATTCGTCTTTGATGCGGTTGGCTTCCTGCGCTTCTCTGAGCAGGCGCTCGCGTTCCTCTTCGGCGCGTTTGCGCTCGGTGATGTTTTGCGTAATCCCGGCGAAGCGCGCCTGTCCATCGGCCTCGCTTCTGGTGATGACGCCCTGCCCGCGTACCCACACTACCCGGCCGCTCGACGGATCGACGAGCCGGAACTCCGATTCATAGACGCGCCCGCTCTCGGCGGCCGTTAAAATTTCGCGCGCGGTCTGCTCGCGATCTTCCGGGTGGATGAGTTCCAAGTTGCTTTCAAAATCCGCGGGCAGCGGAAAGCCGATGATGCGTTCGACGTTCTCCGACCAATGAATTTGTCGCGTCGTCAGATTCATCTCCCACGAATAGATTTGCGCGGCGTTCATCGCCGTGCGCAGGCGTTCCTGACTTTCGCCGAGCGCGTGTTCGGTGCGGCGGCGCTCCGTGATGTTGTTGAACAGGAGCGCGACCTTGCGCTCCTCCGGTTGCCCGATGCGGAAGGCGTACACGTCGAACCAACGGTTCATCGCCTCCGAGCCGTTGACGAAACGGTTCGGCTCGCCGGTCTGCGCGACGCGGCCGTAAGTCTCGAACCAATGTTCTTCGAGGTTCGGAATGATCTGTCGGACGGTCTTGCCGCCGAGGGCTTCCGAGGCCGGGATGCCCGTCAGTTTCTCGAACGCCGGATTGAGTTCGAGGAAGCGATAATCGACGGGCGTGTCGCGTTCGTCGAACAACATTTCGAGCACGCAGAAGCCCTCGTCGATTGAGGTGAACAGCGTGCGGTAACGTTCCTCGCTTTCGCCGAGGCGGGTCTCGGCCTGTTTGCGACCCGTGATGTCGAGCGAGAGATAGAGCACGCCGCGCGGCCTGCCCGACGTGCCCGGCAGCGGCGTCCAAGTCACGCGCAGGTGCGACTCCGCGCCGCTCGGCATCGTGGCCGTAATCTCCTGCGTCTCGCTCGCGCCCGTCTCGTAGACGCGCTGAAGTATGTGGCCGACGACCCGGTGTGCTTCAGGGGCGACTTCGGCGTGCGTGCGGCCGATGAACTGTTCGCGCCGCAAGCCCGTCAAGCGTTCCGTGCCCGGATTGACGAAGGTGAAGCGATGGTCTGCGCCTTCCAAGACGCCGACGGCGAGCGGGGCATGGTCGAGCACGAGTTGGATGAAGTCGCGCTGGCGTTCGGCCTCCTCGCGCGCTTCGCGTTCGCTGCGCAGCAGGCGGTCGCGTTCGGCTTCGGCGCGCTTGCGGTCGTCGATATCGACGTTGATGCCGACCATGCGGACGGCCGCGCCGGTGGCCGCGTCGTATTCAAAGCGCGCGCGCCCGGCGAGCCAGCGCACGCGGCCGTCGGGCAACAGGGCGCGAAACTCGTAGTCGTGCTCGTCGCGCCGGTCGGCCAGCGCTTGGCGTATCTCGGCTGTGACGGCCGTCGCGTCTTCCGGCACGACGCGCTTCGACCAAGCCTCGAAGTTCCCCTCGAAAGTTCCGGCCGGGACGCCGTAGAGCGCTTCCAACTCCGGCGACCAGAGGTTCGCATCCGTCGTGATATTCCACTCGAACGTTCCGGCGCGCCCGGCGTGCAGCGCGAGCGCGAGCGCCTCTTTGTGCTCCGTCTCGTCGCGCAGCATTTTCGCGTAGCCCAGCAGCGCGCCCGCGTCGTCCGTGAGCGCCATCAACAGGCCGCTCGCCCAGAAGCGCGTGCCGTCCCGGCGCACGTGCCAGCGGCGATCTTCGGCGCGCCCCTCAGCGGCGGCCACGCGCATCTCGCGCTCGCACGCGCCGCGCTTCAAGTCTTCGGGCGTGAAGATGACACAAGAGTCGCCCCCGACGAACTCCGCTTCCGTGTAGCCGAGCAGTTTACCGACGCCCGGATTCCAACTCGCGATCCGGCCGTCCGGGTCGATGGCGAAGACGGCGAAGTCTTCGACCCTCTCGGCGACAAGGCGGAACAATTCCTCGCTGCGAAACGAAGCGTTCCTTTGTTCTCGTGTCATAAGTCTTATTCGTTAGTCTGATTCGTTCCCGGCGGTGGTGCAAGGCTCTCTCATTTGACAGTATAACGGAAGTCACGGCAAGACAAGCGAAGGCCACTCGAAGGCCAAGCGCGGGGCACGCGAAGGTCGAGTGAAGGTCTAGTGAATGACACGCAGCGGGCGAAACGCGCCGCACTTTTCGGCCGTGTCCAGATAAGAACTCTCCGCGTGCTCTGCGTGCTCTCCGCGCCTCCGCGTGAACCTGAGTCAAGCAAGCATTCAACGCAGAGTACGCAGAGACGCAGAGACGCAGAGGAAAGCCCGACACGACCGCCCTATTCTCTAATTTGAATTGTAGGACACTCCCTGCTTTCCGTCTTCCGCAAGGCTTTAACAACGCGCCCCGACTCTGTTATCCTCTGCCGGCCTCGACCCTTGATGCTTGTCGCCGCCGCTTCGACCGGCCTGACCCCGGAAGTTCGACGCCCGGCGCCACAACTGGAAAGCGACTCCACATCGGTTTTGATCTGCACGCCCCGGCGAAGCTCAAGACTTTAAGCGCACACTCGTCGCGCACGCTTGTCGCTAAGAAGTTCCGACACGCGGCGCGGACGCTGGCGTTGGCGAGTTTCGACACGACTTGGAAGGGTCAAGTAGAAAAACGCACCTAGGCAATTCTCACCCGGCCGCGCCTCGGCCGCGAAGCAGACGCCGACGCACGCGTAACGTGCGCGACGCATGTTCCGCTTTAAGAAGTCGGCCGGGAGTTCCCTTTGCCTGACCTCAACTGGAAACAGTTGCCCACCTTGAACGACGGTATTTGAAGGGAGAAACTAATGCGTAAGAGTTTGCTGTTCGGGCTGCTGAGCATTGTCCTCGCGGCTGCTTCGATGATCCCCTTGACGAAATCCGGCGCTAGTCACGCCTCCCCACAAAAGAGCGGCGCGGGCAAGTCGCGCCCCAAGACGCTACCCGATTTTGACATCCGCCTCGTTGACCGCGCAGAGTTCACAGACCACGATTTGAACTTGCCCGCCTCGGTCGCCGCCGCGAAAGGCGCGCGGCAGAACACGGCTCTGCGCGCGCGCGCCACGGCCGTCGAACAATTTCGCGCCGCGCTCGCGCCGGAACAGGCCGACAACTTGCGCGTCGTCGCGGGCGACACCGGCGCGATCAAAAACATCTTCATCGACGGCGCGGCTCTCTCCGCTCCGCAGGCCGGCGCGCCCGACTCGATTGCGCGCGGCTTTCTCAAAAACCACGACGCGCTGTTCTCGCTCCCCGGCGGAGCGGTCAACGAGTTGAAGTTGGAGAAGGAAGACACGGACGCGGGCACGACCTTCCTCAGTTACGCGCAAACCGTCGACGGCCTCAAGGTCTTCGAGGGCGACGTGCAGGTGGTCGTCAACGGGCGCGGCGAAGTGCTCTCGGTGCGCGAAGGCTTCCTCGTCTCCGAGTCGCAAAGCGTCGCCTCCGCGCCCGCGCTCGACGAAGCGCAAGGCATCGCCCGCGCCTTCGAGCACGCCGGGCGCACCGTCATGCCCTCGTTCGCGGAGACGTTCGCCCGCGCCTCGAAGAGCGACAAGTCTCGCTTCGCCAATCCCCTCTCGCCCGATAACGAAGAAGTCCTGTCCGAGTTGAACGTGATGCGCGTGGGCGACAGCGCGCGCCTCGCTTGGCACGTCTACGCGGACATCGGCGCGAACGAGTGGTACGAACTCTTAGTCGATGCACAGAGCGGCGAACTGCTCTACCGCCGCAACCTCTACGTCTTCGAGGCGCAGGGCACGGTCTACACGGAAAGCCCGGCGGTCGCCGCGCGTCAACTCGTCTCCTTCGTCGGCGACACGACGATCAACACGACGGCCGGTTGGATGGGCACGTCCACGGTGACGACCGGCAACAACGTCGAAGCCTATCTCGACACGAACGCCGACAACGCGCCCGACGCCAACAACGCGACGGGTCTCTCGAACGGCCACGCCTCGTCGGCGACACAGAATTTCACTTTCCCCTTCGACACCGCCGTCGATCCGCGCACGCAGCAGGCGGCCGTCGTGACGAATCTCTTCTACTACAACAACATCATGCACGACTTCTCCTACGGCCTCGGCTTCACGGAGACGGCGGGCAACTTCCAGACGAACAACTACGGGCGCGGCGGCACGGGCGCGGACAGCGTGCGCGCCGAAGCGCAGGACGGTTCGGGCACGAACAACGCGAACTTCGCCACGCCGCCCGACGGCCAGCGCCCGCGCATGCAGCAGTATCTTTTCACCGCGCCCGCGCCCGACCGCGACAGTTCCGTTGACGGCGACGTGGTCTTCCACGAATACGGCCACGGTATCTCGAATCGCCTGATCGGAAACGGCTCGACCGCCCTGCAGGGTACGCAATCCGGCGCAATGGGCGAGGGCTGGTCTGACTACTGGGCTTGCACCATCAATGGCGACGGCGCGGTCGGCGAGTATGTCCAGAACAACACGACAGGCATCCGCCGCGCGGTCTACACCGTCCCGTCCAGCACGGTTCACGATTCCTACGCGGACGTGTGCGCGGGCGGCTGCGAAGTGCACCGCGACGGCGAAGTGTGGGCGGCGGCGCTCTGGGATTTGCGCACGCAACTCGGCGCGTCCACGACGGACAGGATCGTTTTGAACGGCATGAAGTTCACGCCGACGCGCCCCTCTTTCCTCAACGCGCGCGACGGCATCCTGCAAGCCGACCAGAACTTGAACGGCGGCGCGAACCGCTGCACGATCTGGACGGTCTTCGCGCGTCACGGCATGGGCGTCTCGGCGGTCGGCAACGACGGCACGACGCACACGGCCGCCACCGACGTGCCGAGTGATTGCGGCGGCGCGTGTACCTACTCGATCACTCCGACGAGCGCGACCTTCGGCTCGACGGCCACGACGAGCAGCGTCTCGGTTACGGCCGGGGCGGGCTGCAACTGGACGGCGGTGAGCAACGCGGCTTTCCTGACCATCACCGCCGGCGCGAGCGGCACGGGCAGCGGCACGGTCAGCTATTCGGTCGCGGCCAACACGGGCACGACCTCGCGCACCGGCACGCTCACCATCGCCGGGCAGACCTTCACCGTGTCGCAGTCGGGCACGGGCGGCGGCGGCACGCAGCTCATCACGAACGGCGGCTTCGAGAGCGGCACGACGCCGTGGGTCGTCAGCGGCCAAGTCACGCGCTCGACGGGCGCTTACCCGCACGGCGGCGTGGCCTACATGATCCTCGGCGGCGTCAACAGCACGACGGGCACGCTCTACCAGCAAGTGACGATTCCGAGCGGCTCCGCGCCCAATCTCAACTTCTGGTTGAACATCACCACGAACGAGGCGGCGGGCGCGGCCGTCTTCGACCGCCTCTTCATCGAAGTGCGCAACACTTCGGGCACGCTCCTCGCCACGCTGGCGACGTTCTCGAACCAGCAGAGCGGCACGGCCGGAGTCTACGTGCTGCGCGGCAACTACAACCTCGGCGCTTACGCCGGGCAGACGGTGCGGATACAGTTCCGCTCGACGCAAGACAGCTCGCTGCCCACTTCGTTCCGCGTGGACGACGTGTCGGTGAACTGAAATCGGTGAACCGAAATTGAGAGGCGGGGGGGGGGGGGGGGGG
>DASVUD010000007.1:0-14396 GCA_036387235.1 Pyrinomonadaceae bacterium | reverse complement strand
ATCGGGCAAGAAACGTTCGGCCGTCAGTTCAGGCTGATTGAGATAACCGCGCGCGAGACCGTCGCCCGCGATGTACAACTCTCCGGCGATGCCGGCGGGGACGGGGCGCAGGTGTCGGTCGAGAATGTAAACTTGCGTGTTCGCTATCGGCCGTCCGATGGGGACGCTGCTGCATGCGTCCCACGTCTCGCCGGTCAGCGGATGGCAGCAGGCGAAGGTCGTGCTCTCCGTCGGGCCGTAGCCGTTGATCAGCACGCTTCCCTCTGCGGCCTCCGCCAGAAACTTCCGCACGTGCTTCACGGACAGCACGTCGCCTCCGGCCAGCAATTGACGAACGCCTCTTAAATCCTCCATGCGTTCGTCCACCATCAAGTGGAACAGTCCGGCCGTCAGCCACAGCGTCGTCACTTTGCCGTCGCGAATCACTTCCCCCAGTTCGCGCAGGCTGTGCTTGCCCGCGGGCACGACGACGAGACGTGCGCCGTGCAATAGGCTTCCCCACAACTCGAACGTCGAGGCGTCGAAGGCCAGCGGCGCGTATTGCAAGAACACTTCATCCCGTCCGAAGCGCGCATAATCGTTATTGCACACCAGACGCATGACGTTGCGGTGTGTGACGGCGACGCCCTTCGGCACTCCGGTCGAACCCGACGTGTAACTGACGTATGCCAAGTTCTCGCTCGACGCACGCGCGTGCTGCTGCTGCTGTTGTCGGTCGTCGCCGTTCGAGTCGTCTCCCGAGGCCTCGCCGCGCGCGTTGATCAGAGGCCAGTCCGCATCGATCAACACGACGGGAACTGCGTCGAACTCAGGCAGCGCACCGGCCAGCACTTCCGACGTTAAGAGCAGCGCGGCCTGCGCGTCCTTGAGCATGTAGAGCAGACGCTCGGCCGGGAGTGCGGCGTCGAGCGATAGATATGCGCCGCCCGCTTTGAGGATGCCGAGGACGCCGACCACCAACTCCACGGAACGTTCCAGACACAGGCCGACCACGCTGTCCGTCCCGACGCCGAGCCGCGACAGGTGCGCGGCCAGACGATCCGAGCGGCGGTCGAGTTCGCGATAGGTCAAACGTTCTCCGGCGCACACCAAGGCGACCGTCTCAGGAGTCTGTGCCGCCTGCTCCCGAAACAGTTCGTGTATGCAACTGTCGACGGGGTAAGGCTGCTCCGTGCGATTCCAGTCGAGATGCAGTTGTTGCAGTTCGCGCGTGGTGAGCAGTTGAAGGTCTGCGAGGCTCTGCTCCGGGTCTGCGGAGATGTCCGTGAGCAAGACTTCGAGATGCGCGAGCAGGCGCGCCATCGTGAGGGCTTCGTATAACTCTTCTCGATACTCTAAGGTCAGTTCCAACCGTCCGTTGTGTTGGCCTGCGACGAGCATCAACTCGAACTTCGCGTCGCGCGCGGGCGTGTCCGTGGTGATGAGCGTCAACCCGCCGAGCCGCGCTTCCTGTCGCGGCGTGTTCTGCAACATGAACACGACCTGAAAGAGCGGCGTCTGGTTGATGTCTCGCCCCGGCGTCAACTCTTCGACCAATTTCTCGAACGGAACTTCTTGGTGCGCGTAAGCTCCGAGGCACGTCTGGCTCACGCGCCTGAGCGCGTCCGCGAAACTCGCGGCCTCGGACAAGTCCGTGCGCAGGACGAGCGTGTTGACGAAGAAGCCGACGAGAGGTTCGAGTTCATCTCGCGTCCGTCCCGCAATCGGAGAGCCGACCACGATGTCTTCCTGCCCGCTGTACTTCGAGAGCAGTACTTTGAAGGCCGCGAGCAGCAGCATGAAGAGCGTCACGCCTTCACGCTTGCACAGTTCATCAAGGCGCGCGTTCAACTCGCCCGGGAGCGTGCGCCGCGCGTGCGCCGCGCGGCGCGTGTGCGCGCTGGCGGCGTCGTGGTGCGCGTGGCGCGTCGGCAACTCCAACGCTTCCGGCGCGCCGTCGAGCTTCCGCTTCCAGTAGTCCAACTGCTCCGTGAGCACCTCGCCCGTCAGGCGCTCTCGCTGCCACACGGCGTAATCGGCATACTGGATCGACAACTCTTCGAGCGGCGAATCTTCACCGCGACTGAAGGCCTCGTAGAGCGCCGCCACCTCTCCGACGATCACGCCGAGCGACCAGCCGTCCGAGATGATGTGGTGCATCGTGAACAACAGCACGTGCTTCGTCTCGTTCAACTTCAACAGGCGCACGCGCAAAGGTCGGCCGGAACCGAGGTCGAACGGCAGGCGCGCTTCGTCTTCCGCCATGCGCTTGACTTCAGTCTCGCGTTCGACTTCGGACAGGCGGCACAAGTCTGTGAGGGTGAAAGCGACGGGTTGCGGCGGGTGGATGACTTGCACGGGTTCGCCCGCGACCATCTCAAAGCCCGTGCGCAAAGTCTCGTGACGGCGCACGAGTTCGGTCAACGTCTGCTCCAGCGCGCCGAGGTCGAGCGTCCCGACGAGGCGCACCACAATGGGGATATTGTAGAGGGCGCTTTCGGCTTCGAGTTGTTCGATGAACCAGAGGCGCTGCTGCGCGAACGAGAGCGGAAAGGCTTCGTCGCCGCCGCCATCGCGCGGCTGCCGCCTGATCGATGAATGATGCGCGCGCTCCCGCTCCTTCTTGAGCAGCAACTCAAGGAGGCGACGCTTTTCCGGGTTGAGTGCGTCGAGACGTTTGGCAAGATCAACCATCGGTCAGCCTCCTGAATTCTTCCGACTCAAGCAGCGCCGCCACGTTCTGTTCCGATAATTGATCGACCTGTTCGAGCAGGCGCGCGATTCTCTCTTCTTCTTCGTCGCCGGGTTCGGCCTCCGCCGCCGCGATGTATTCGGCGAGCGCGGCCACCGTCGTATGTTTGAAGAGAGTCGCGAGCGGCACTTCCACGTTCAGACCACGACGCACGCGCGAAACCAGACGGGTCGCGATCAAAGAGTCGCCGCCGAGTTCGAAAAAGTCGTCGTGGACGCCGATTCGCTCGACGCGCAAGACTTCCGCCCAGATGTCAACCAACTGTTGTTCGACACCGTTGCGCGCGGGCACAAACGCCTGCCTCAACACGGGACGCGCTTGATCCGGCACGGGCAAAGCGCGGCGGTCGACTTTACCGTTCGGCGACAAGGGCAATTGATCCAGCATGACGAAGGCCGCCGGGATCATGTATTCCGGCAGACGCTCCTTGAGGAACGCGCGCCACTCATTCACCTCCGGCGCGGGAGCATCGGTCTCTTCAAGTACGAGATAAGCGATGAGCCGTTTATCACCCACCTCATCTTCACGTGCGATAACTACGACTTCACTGACTTGCGCGTGTGCCGAGAGTGCCGCTTCTATTTCTCCCAACTCGATGCGGAAGCCTCGCACCTTTACTTGGTAATCCACGCGTCCCAGATACTCAATCGTCCCGTCGCTCAAGAACCGCGCGCGGTCGCCCGTTCTGTACAACCGGCCGCCTCCCTCCTTCCTAAACGGGTTGGGCAGGAAACGCTCGGCCGTCAGTTCCGGTCGATTCAAATAACCGCGAGCCAACCCCTCACCCGCGATGTACAACTCTCCGGCCACGCCCACCGGCACCGGCTGCAACTGTGCATCCACAATGTAAATCTGCGTGTTCGCTATCGGCCGACCGATGGGCACGACCTCGCTCACTTCTCTCTGACATTCCCACGCCGTCACATCGACTGCCGCTTCCGTCGGCCCATACAAGTTATGCAACCTGACCTGCGGCATCCGCTCGTAACACCTGCGCACCAACTCCGCTGTCAGCGCCTCCCCGCTCGCCATCACTTGCCTGATGCTCCGACATTCAGACGCTTCACGCCCCGACAGAAACACGCCCAGCATCGACGGCACGAAGTGCAGCGTCGTTACTTCCTCCGACTTGATTAACTCCAGGAGGTACGCAGCATCCTGATGCCCACCGGGTTTAGCTACGACCAACTGTGCGCCGACTATCAACGGCCAGAAGAATTCCCAGACCGACACGTCGAAGCTGAACGGTGTCTTCTGCAGCACGCGGTCATCCGGCGTGAGTTGATATTGCTCCTGCATCCAGAGCAGGCGGTTGCGAATCGCGCCGTGCGTGTTCATCGCCCCTTTGGGTTGGCCGGTCGAACCGGATGTGTAGATCATGTAAGCCAGATTGTCCGCGCTGAGCGTGATGCCTTGCGGGTTCTCGCAGCTTTCATCGGAGAGCTTGTCCCATTCGGTATCGAGACAGAGCATGCGCGGACTGGAAACTGGCTCGGAGTTATTGAAAGCATCGCGCCAGCGTTGCTGTGTGAGCAGCAGCGTGACTTGTGCGTCCTGCGCCATGAACGAGAGGCGTTCCTGCGGGTACGAAGGGTCGAAGGGGACGTAGGCCGCGCCTGCCTTGAGGATGCCGAGCAGGGAGACGACCATCTCGGAGGAGCGTTCCATCAAGACGCCGACGAGCGTGTCAACATCTACATTTTCGTGGCGACGCAGGTAATGTGCGAGACGGTTGGCGCGTTCGTTCAGTTCTCTGTAGGTGAGTCGTTCGTCGTCGAAGATGAGGGCGACTGAATCGGGCGTCTGTTCGGCTTGTCGCTCGAACAACTCGTGCAGATAGCCGTCCTCCTGCGGGTAGTCTCGTGCGGTGCGATTGAATTCCGAGAGTAGCCGGTGCTTCTCTGCGGGCGTGAGCAGGTGCGCGGCGTCGAGGGTGGCCGACGGGTCGGCGGCCAGTGCGCTGAGGATGCTCGCGTAGTGGCGGCCGTAATCTTCGATCTGCTGTTGACTGAGTTGCGTCGTGTCGCAGAGCAGACCGAGCGCGAGTTGGGAAGTGACGGGGTCTGCGTGGAAGCAGGCGACGAGCGCGAAGTTGGTTTCGGAGACGTCTTTGTTATCGAGAATCTCTATGTCGCCCGAACGCATCAGACGTTCGACCGAGTGGAAATGCAGAAACTCGAAGTCGGTTTCGAGCAGCGTCTGCCGTCCCCACTTCTTCTGGATGGCGGCCAGAGGGAAACGGCGATGAGGCAACAACTCCCACTCGGCCGCGAAGGTGCGCCGCACCAAGTCCGCGCCCGACTCTGCTCCGGTCGCCACTTGCAGGCGAAACGGGACGGTGTTGAGAAACAGCCCGCGCGCCTGTTCGCCGTCCGTCTCTTCCGGGCGTCCGTTCGTGCCGATGCCCGTCACGATGTCCGTCTCTCCGGTGATCAGACTGAGGGCGCGGACGTGTGCCGCGAGCAGCACGCTTTTCAGCGGGACGGTCAGCGAGCGCGCCAGCTCGCGCAAAGACCGCGACGTTTCGGCCGAGATGCGAACCGGATAAATCTGCACGCGCCGTCGTCCCTCGACGTGTGCCGTTGCCGTCGGGCGCGGCAGTCTGAGCGGCGTGCAATCGGCGAGCGTGCGCGTCCAAAACTCGCGGCACTCTTCGGATTCAAGCGCCGCGCGCTCCAGATAGATGAAGTCGCGGAAGGAGACGGCGGGCGGCGGCTCGACCGGCATCGTGCCTGTTTTGAGATAAGCGAAATAGAGGTTGAAGATTTCGGCGAAGGTCGAAGTCAAACTCCAGCCGTCGATGACGGCGTGACATTCGGTGAGCGTAAACTGAAACGATTCGTCCGTGCGGCGGTGCAAGTTGATGCGAATGAGCGGCGGGCGCGCGAGATCGAAGAGTCGCTTCCATTCGCTGACGACGAGTTCGCCGAGCACCGTCTCCTGCTCCGCGACGGAGAGGTGGCGCACGTCGAAGACGCCCACTTCCATCGTCGCCGTCCGGTGCACGAGTTGCAGCGGCTCGCTGTAGCTCGACATGTCGAAGGAAGTGCGCAGCACCGCATGGCGGTCGACGACCGCTTGCACGGCGCGTCTCAGCGCGTCCGGATCGAAGCGCGCGCGCACGTGATAACTACAGGCGTTGTGATAGGCCGGGATGTCCGTCGCAAGCTGCATGTGATAGAGCATGCCGGTCTGGAGCATGCTGAGCGGATAAGCGTCCTCGACGTAATCGGGCAGCTTGCTTCGGTCTTCGGCGGAGACGAGTTCGAAAGGATGCGTGCGGCGCGCGCCGAGCGAAGGCAGTTCCGTGCCTTTGATCTCGGCGGCCAACTCGGAGATGGTCTGATACTGGAAGAGGTTTTGCAGCGTGAACTCGAAGCCCTTCTCTTTGGCGAGCGCCAGCACGCGGACGCTGCGGATGGAGTCGCCGCCGAGCGCGAAGAAGTTGTCGTGCACGCCGATCTGCTCGATGCCTAAAACTTCCGACCAGATGGCGGCCAGCACTTCTTCCACGGGCGTGCGCGGGGCGACGTAAACTTCTTTCATGTCGGCGCGGGAAACATCGGGCGCGGGCAGCGCGCGATAATCCACTTTGCCGTTCACGGTCAGAGGCAATTCGTCGAGCATGACGAAGCTCGTCGGGATCATGTAGTCGGGCAGTTTCTCCAACAGGAAGGCGCGCAGTTCGGAAGCCAGCACGCCGCGCCCTGTGGCCGCGAGCACGATGTAACCCACCAACTGTCTCTCGCCCGGCGCGTCCTCGCGCACCGCCACGACGTTTTCACGCACGCCCTCGTGCGTCGATAGCGCCGCCTCGATCTCGCCCGGCTCGATGCGGTAGCCGCGAATTTTCACTTGGCTGTCGATGCGCCCCAGATATTCGAGGACGCCGTCGGCGCGCCGCCGCACCGAGTCGCCCGTGCGATAAAGTCGCTCGCCCGGCATGGAAGCAAACGGATCGGGCACGAAGCGTTCGGCCGTCAACGCGGGACGACCCAGATAACCGCGCGCGACGCCCGCGCCGCCGATGTAGAGTTCGCCCGATGCGCCCGTGGGCGCAAGCCGCATCCGCTCGTCGAGCACGTAGAGCCGCGTGTTGGCTATCGGCTGACCGATGGGCACAGCGCCCGCCTCGATCTCGCCTGCCGCTCTCTGATAGACGCAGCAGCCGACGACCGTCTCGGTCGGCCCGTATTCGTTGACGACCTCTGTCTCCGGCGCATGCTCATGCCAGAAGGCGAGGTGACGACTCCACAGTGCTTCGCCGCCGACGACGAGCGCGCGCGTCTGCCGCGCGGCCGCCGTCGGCGGCAACATCCGGCTCAGCACTTCCAAGTGCGCGGGCGTCAGTTTCACCAAGCTGAAATCGGATTCGGCGGCCAGCGCATCGCGCAAGGCCGTAATCGAATCCGTCTCCGGCAACAGCACGACCCGCTGCCCGGCGGCGAGCGGCGCGAGCAAACCCGTGACGGTGAGATCGAAGCTCAGAGGCGAATGGACGGGCGCGCCCGTGCCCGCGTCGAGACGGTACGCGCCAATAGCCCACGTCAGATAGTTGACGAGGCCGCGATGATGTATCGAGACGCCTTTCGGCCTGCCCGTCGAGCCGGAGGTGTAGATGACGTAAGCCAGATTCTCCGCGCACGCGCCGGAGTCGAAACGCTCCGCGCTCTCAGAAGCGATCTCGTCCCATCCGGTATCGAGACGGACGACCACGGTTGCGCCCTCGTTTGGCAGGAGCGCGGCGAGGCGTTCCTGCGTCAGCAAGACTTCGGCGCGCGCATCCGACAGCATGAAGTGGAGGCGTTCGCGCGGGTGCGACGGGTCGAGCGGCAAATAGGCCGCGCCCGCTTTGAGCACGCCGAGGAGGCCGACGACCATTTCCGGCGAACGCTCCACGCACAACCCGACGCACGCGTCCGGGCGGACGCCGAGCTTCCGTAAATGATGCGCCAGTTGATTAGAGCGCGCGTCCAGTTCCCTGTAAGTCAGACGGCTCTCGCCGTAGACCACGGCGACCGCGTCTGGCGTGCGCTCGACTTGCGCCGCGAACAAATCTTGAAAGCAAGACTCGGCGGGGAAGTCCGAGGCCGTGTCGTTCCACTCGACGAGCAGCCTTTCGCGCTCACTTGCACCGATCATCTCCAGTTCGACGGAGGCCGACTCGAGACTCGCAAGCGCGCTTCGGAGCAACTGTTGAAATTGTTCGGCCAGCAATTGAATGTGGTCGGCCGCGTACGAGGCCGGAAGGTATTGAAACTCCAAGACGAGCGCGTCTCCGCTCACGACGCAGGAGAGCTTGAGTTTGAAGCGCTCGAAGTCCGCGACCTGACGTGCCACCGTGAAGACGAGACCGTTCGCGAAACGGCGCGCGGGTCGCTCGGTCAGTTGGAACCCGATCCGCAACTCCGTGGGCGACGTTCGCGTGAAGGATTCGTCAACCCCTGCAAACTCCTGCCACTCGTCGGCCTCTTGCATCGCCGCGTGAGTGTGCGCGGCGAGTTCCGCGAAGGATGTGCCCGCAGAGAGACGAGCGGGCACGGGCAGGTACGAGGCGAAGAGTCCGAAGGCGTCGTTTAATTCCTCATACTTCCGCCCGTCGAACAGCGCGTTGACGACGATCTCCTTTTGTCCCGTCAGACGCCACAGCAAAGTCTGCCACGCGGCCAACAGCAGAGCCTCGCGCGACAACTCGCGCCGCCGCGCATACTCTCCACACGCTTCAAAGACCGCGCCTTCGAGCTTCACTTCGAGCGAAACCATTTCGCCGCCGGTCGCTCCGACCATTCTCTCTTCGCCGGGAAGAATCAGAGACGCGCCCGCAGACAATTCGGCGCGCGCCCAGAAATCTTTGCCCGCCCGCGCCTCTTCGCTCGCCAGCAGTTCGTTCTGCCATTCGGAGAATTGGAGGTACTGCGTCAGCTCCTCAGTCTCTGTCTCAAACGCCGCGCCGTCGAGTTCGTAAGCGCGTATCAACTCGTCGAAGAAATTGTCGAGCGTGCGGCCGTCCGCGCACATCGCCGGGAAGGTGACGGAGAACATATGCGTCTCCGGCGACAAGCGGACGAGCGCGGCGCGGACGAGCGGGCCGCGTTCCAGATCAAACTCCGCCACGCGCTCCTCGCGCATTATCTGTTCGAGCGCCGTCGCCTGTTGACCGTTGAGGTCGTGTATATCGACTTCGCGCCAAGCGATCTCCGCCGCGACCGATGCGTCGATGACTTGCAGCGGAAGCGTGACGCCGGGATGCGGCCGGTAAGTGGTGTGGAGTATCTGTTGGCGCGCGACGACGGCCGACACGGATGCGCGCAGCAAGTCGGCGCTCGTCCGTCCTTCCAGACGGAGGATGCATTGGGCGTGAGAGGCGGGCGTGTTTCCACGTGCGAGTTGCCAAACGCGTGCTTGCTGCGTGGAGAGGCGAAAGCCTTCGACGTACTGTTGCATCTTCTTCTTCCTCGTGTGGGTCTGCGGATACGGCTGATTGCGAGCGTCTGCCGAGAACGCGTGTGAGTCGGAGACTGAAGGCTCCGGTGTCGGACAGTTCGATGGCCGGGTATCGGAGATCGTTTATGAGACGGGCGTGGGCACGGCGTCCGTCTCCGGGCAGCGCATCATCTCGCCCATCGCGACGAACAACTTGCGTTCGCCGCGATAAGGATTGCGGCCGTGCGCGGCGAGCATGTTGTCGAGCAACACCACGTCGCCCCGCCGCCACGGGAAACAAACTTCCAGTTGCCGGTAGACTCCGAGAATCTCCTGCATGATCGAGTCTTCGATGGGCGTGCCGTCGCCGTAGTAGCAATTGCGCGGCATATCTTCTTCACTGAACAGCGCCGAGATGGCTTCGCGCGCGGCCGGGTCGAGACATGAGACGTGCCAGTGCTGCGCCTGATTGAACCAGACCATCTTGCCCGTCTGCGGGTGGCGCGCGGCGGCCGGGCGCACGGCGCGCGTGCGCAGGCGGTCGCCCTCTTTCCATTCAAAGCTCATGCGATTGTCGCGGCAGTACTGTTCCGCGCGCGCCCGGTCGTTCGTCCCCAAGACGGTCTGCCAGTTGAGTCCGAGGCCGACTTCGTAATTGCGCACGTACATCACGTCGCGCTCGATGAAGCGCTCTCTGATCTTCGGATCGAGGAGTTGGAAAACCTGGTGGCTATCGACGAGCGGCGTCTCTCCGCCCACGAGCGCGGGCTGCGCGCAGCAGAACATGATCTTCATCGGCCAGCGGTCGTTGAAAGAGTTTTCGTTGTGCCACAAGAGCAGCTTGTCGGCCGGATACGCAACGGGCGTGTAGATGTTTCCGCTCAAACTCTTGCGCGGGTGCTCGCCGTTTTCGTTGAACAACTGCCCGCCGACGGCCGCGCCCGCGAACTGCTCGAATGCGTCCGGCGTGGCGATATTGAAACCGCGAAACAGGATGGCTCCGTGCGCGTGCAGTTCGCGCTCGATGAGCGAGCGATTCGAGCGCGCCCAGCCGGGCAGAGACATCTGCTCTTCGAGCGGTTCGACGACCAGAGGCAAAGCGCCCTCGCCTCCGGGCAGGTAGCTGCGCTTGATCAAAGTCTCGTCCGACAAGCTGACGGCCTTCGGCTTGACCGACTTGAATTTTTGGCGCAAGGATTCGGCGCGCCCCGTCCGCTCGCGCGCGAGCTGTGCGCGGTCGTCCGTTGCGAGTCGCTCTTTGAGTTCGGCGAGCGTGACGGCGGGTTCGGCGGCGACGGCGGAGAGGATCAATTCGAACTGTCGGGCGAAGCGTTCGACGGTCGCACTCGTGAAGAGGTCGCGGTTATATTCAAACCATCCGGCCAAGCCCTCCGGCTTTTCCCAGAGCATCGGCGTCAGTTCAAACTTCGCCGCCACCGTGTCCACCAGAAACGGTTCGAGACGCAAGCCCGGCATGTCGAGTTCTTCCGCCGGCATGTTTTGCAGCACGAGTTTGACTTGAAAGACGGGCGCATGTTTCGCGCTGCGCGCCGGGTTGACGACTTCAACC
The DNA here is from genome assembly GCA_036387235.1 of Pyrinomonadaceae bacterium. Lineage (GTDB taxonomy): Bacteria > Acidobacteriota > Blastocatellia > Pyrinomonadales > Pyrinomonadaceae > JAIVJZ01. Next base: position 3,672 of record DASVUD010000007.1, on the reverse strand, counting down.
AACTTCTCGAACGGCAACTCGCGATGCGCGTAGGCTCCGAGCGCGGTCTCGCGCACGCGTCCCAACAACTCTCTGAAACTGCCGACGCCGGACAGATTTGTTCGCAGCACGAGTTGATTGATGAAGAACCCGATCAGGTTTTCCGTCCGGCCGTGCGTGCGGTTGGCCTCGTCCGTGCCGATGACGATATCTTCCCGCCCGGTGTGATGGTGAAGCAGAGTTTGGAAGGCGGCCACGAGCGTCATAAACAGCGTCACGTTTTCACGACGGCCGAGCGCCTTGAGGTCTTCGGTCAACGCTTTGGAGAACGCCAAAGGATATTTCTCCCCGGCAAAAGTTTGCACCTCCGGACGCGGCCTATCGGTCGGCAACTCCAAGGTCTCCGGCGCACCGCGCAACTGTTCGCGCCAATATGCGACTTGTCTATCGAGCACCGCGCCCGTCAACCACTCTCGCTGCCAGCGTGCGTAATCGGCGTATTGCACCGGCAACTCCGGGAGCGGCGTCTCTTCTCCTGCGACGTATGCCGTGTAAAGCGTCGCCACTTCTTTGACGAGCACGGAGAGCGACCAGCCGTCCGAGACGATGTGATGCATCGTGCAGAGCAGCACGTGTTCGTCTTCAGTCAACTTCAACAAGCTCACACGCGCCAGCGGCCCGCGCTGCAAATCAAAAGGCCGCCGCGCCTCTTCCAAAGCGAGCCGGCGCGCCTCCGTCTCTCGCTCCGCTTCCGGCAGGTGGTTCAAGCGAATCACTTCCAACGTCAACGGCTGCGGCGGATGAATCACCTGCACGCCCGCACCCGCGCGCGCCTCAAATGTCGTGCGTAGAGATTCGTGGCGACGCACCACCTCGTTCACGGCGCGCTCGAAGGCCGCAACGTCGAGTTCGCCGCCGAGACGCGCGGCCTGAAACAGATTGAACATCACATTGCCCGGCTCCAACTGGTCAAGGAACCACAGGCGCTGCTGCGCGTAAGAGAGCGCCGCTTCCCCTGCCCCGCCTCTCTCGCCACGCACCAGCGGCGGCGGCATCTCCACGCGCCCCGCATCCGACTTCGCCCGCTCCGCTTCAACCGCCGCGGCCAGCGCGCTCGCGGTCGGCGCTTCAAACAACGTGCGGAGCGGCACTTCGACGCCGAACGCCTCTCGCACACGCGAGACGAGTTGCGTCGCCAACAGAGAGTGCCCGCCCAGTTCGAAGAAGTTGTCGTGCACCCCGACGCGCTCCAACTTGAGCACGGCGGCGAAGAGTCCCGCCACGATCTCTTCGACCGGAGTGCCCGGCGCAACGAAGCCGCCCACATCACCCGTCGTCTTGTCGGGCGCGGGCAAGGCTTTGCGGTCGACTTTGCCGTTGGGCGTGAGCGGCAGACTCTCCAGCCAGACATAATGCGCCGGGATCATGTAGTCCGGCAGACGCGCCGCCAAGTGCGCGCGCAACTCCTTGACCGTCAACGCTGGGGCAGTCGCCGTCTCCACACCGCCGCCGACACTCTCAACCCCGGCCACGAGATAAGCGACGAGCTTCTTGTCGCCCGTCTCATCCTCGCGTGCGATAACAATCGCTTCATTGACTCGCGCGTGTGCCGAGAGTGCCGCCTCTATTTCTCCCAACTCGATGCGGAACCCTCTGACCTTCACTTGATAATCCACTCGCCCCAGATATTCGATTGTTCCGTCAGCGAGGAAGCGTGCGCGGTCGCCCGTTCTGTACAACCGGCCGCCTCCATCCTTCCTAAACGGGTTCGGGATGAAACGCTCGGCCGTCAACTCCGGCCGATTCAGATAACCGCGCGCCAACCCTACGCCCGCGATGTACAACTCTCCCGCCACTCCGACCGGCACGGGCTGCAACCCTGCGTCCAATATGTAAATCTGCGTGTTCGCAATGGGTTTGCCTATCGGAATCACCTCGCTCACTTCTCTCGCGCATGCCCACGCCGTCACGTCCACCGCCGCTTCCGTCGGCCCGTACAAGTTATGCAATCTGACCTGTGGCATTCGCTCGTAACACCTGCGCACCAACTCCGCCGCGAGCGCCTCTCCGCTCGCCATCACCTGCCGGACGCTCCGACATTCAGACACTCCACCCTCTGCGAGAAACACTCCGAGCATCGACGGCACGAAGTGCAGCGTCGTGATGCCCGTCTCTTTAATCAACTCCACAAGGTACGCAGCATCCTGATGACCGCCCGGCTTAGCGACGATTAACTGTGCGCCCGTCAGCAACGGCCAGAAGAACTCCCAGACCGAGACGTCGAAGCTGAACGGTGTCTTCTGCAGCACGCGGTCATCCGGCGTGAGTTGATATTGCTCCTGCATCCAGAGCAGGCGGTTGCGAATCGCGCCGTGCGTGTTCATCGCGCCTTTGGGTTGGCCGGTCGAACCGGATGTGTAGATCATGTAAGCCAGATTGTCCGCGCCGAGTGCGACGCCTTGCGGGTTCTCGCAGCTTTCATCGGAGAGCTTGTCCCATTCGGTATCGAGACAGAGCATGCGCGGATTGGAGAGTTCGTCGGAGTCGCCCGTCGAGAGGCTGAAAGCATCACGCCAGCGTTGTTGAGTGAGCAGCAGCGTGACTTGTGCGTCCTGCGCCATGAAGGCGAGACGTTCCTGCGGGTACGAAGGGTCGAAGGGGACGTAGGCCGCGCCCGCTTTAAGGATGCCGAGCAGGGAGACGACCATCTCGGTGGAGCGTTCCATCAAGACGCCGACGAGCGTGTCAACATCTACATTTTCGTGGCGACGCAGGTAATGCGCGAGGCGGTTGGCGCGTTCGTTCAGCTCTCTGTAGGTGAGTCGTTCGTCGTCGAAGACGAGGGCGAGTGAATCGGGCGTCTGCGCTGCTTGTCGCTCGAACAAGTGATGCAATAAGTCTTCGCCTTCATAAAGCCGCCCGGTGTGATTCCATTCTTCCAGCAGTTGGACACGCTCTTCATCCGTCAGTATCTCAAGCTGTGATAAACGCCTCGCAGGTTCAAGCGCCACCTCTTCCAGCAATCTGATCCAGTGTCTCTGCATCCGCTCGATGCGGCTCGCCTCGAACAGATCGGTCTGATACTGAAGCGTGCATTGCCACTCGCCCTCGTTCTCCGCGATTGAGAGTTGCAGTTCAAACTTCGCCGCCTCATTCCGCAAGGCGAACGGAGTCCAAGTAATAGTCTGTAGAGGCAACTCCGTCTGCGGCGTGTTCTGCAAAGCGAACATAACTTGAAAGAGCGGCGTGTGCGTCAAACTCCGCCGCGGCGCGACCTCTTCCACCAACCGCTCGAACGGCACGTCCTGATGCGCATACGCTCCCAGACACACTTCCCGCACTCGGTGCAGCACTTCCCGGAAACTGGGGTCTCCGCGTAAGTCTCCACGCAAGGCGAGCGTGTTGACGAAGAACCCGATCAAGCCTTCGACTTCCGCGCGCGTGCGTCCGGCGATGGGCGAGCCGACGACGACTTCTTCCTGTCCGCTGTATTTGGAGAGCAGGGTTTGGAAGGCGGCCAAGAGCAGCATGTACAAAGTCACGCCCTCGCGTCGGCTCACCTCCTTCAACCTGCGCATCAGTTCCGCTTCAAGCCGCACCCTCACCGTCCCGCCCCGGTGGCTCGGCACGGCGGGGCGCACGCGGTCGGTCGGCAACTCCAAAGTCTCCGGCGCACCGCTCAACTGTTCACGC
>DASVUD010000006.1:0-669242 GCA_036387235.1 Pyrinomonadaceae bacterium | reverse complement strand
CTCGCCCGCGCCTCTTCCGCGTCTAGCGCTGTCGTTCGCCGGTTTACTTCTACTACTGCGGCGCGAGCGGCTCGAAGCGGCTGTCGCCGTTTTTGAAGATGAAGGCTTGCTTGCGCTTATCCTGTTTCACTTCGACGAGGTTGATCTGGTCGTCGTAGAGGTCGAACATGAATTGATTGCGTAGGGTCGTGCCCGCCGTGCCTTCGGGCATCCGCGCCTCGAAGTAGAGCCACGCGCTATCGACACCAGCGTCCATCCCGACCCAAGAGAGCTTCAACGTCTCGCCCTTCGCGTTCTTCAACTGGAAAGTCTCTTGCAGGTAGGCCACCAGCAGCGGCTCCGTCTCCCTTTTTTGATCAAGGCGCACGGCCTTGCCCGCGCGACGGCTCAAGACGTTTTCCAGATCGTCCGGAAACGTGCGCAGCGTGATTTGCAGCGAACGTTCCCCGGCGTTGTACTCCGCCTCCGTAAAGCTCGTGTGAAACTTATGCGCCGCCCCCGCCGGAACGAACGGCGCGAGGCTGAACCAGACGACGAAAGCGAAACTCAAAACTCGGCGTGCGAACTTCATAAATAGAGCGAATGGTAAATGGTAAATGGTGAATGGTGAATGGTGAATGAATCAGAACTGTCTTCTTCCATTTACCATTCACCATTTACCATTCACCGCTTTTAGTTTGTCGGTGTCGGCGTCGGCGTCGCCTGTTTGCGTTCGAGCAGTTGCATCGGGTTGGGTTGCGCTTGTCCCTCTTTGAAGATTTGGAAGCGCGATTTGACGGGGCGACGCGGGAAGTTGTTGTTCGACATGTCAACGTCGGCCGTCTCAAGGCGCGGGTCGAGCGAGATGGCGCGCACCTCTTTCGTCGTCGTGATCATCTTGGAGACTTCCCAGTTGTTGTAGCGCCAGATTTCCGCCGGGATGCGCATCATCTCGTGCGTGCCGTCCATGTATTCGATGTCGAAGATGACGGGGCTGACCAGCCCGCCGATGTTCTTCAAATCGACGATGTAGAAATTGAGTCCGGTCTGGAGCAGTTCGCGCTCGCGCGGGGTGAGCGTCTGCAAGAAGCGTTGATACTGCTCGCGGTCGCGTTCGGTCACGACGAGTTCGTCGTAGGTGTTGTAGAAATCGCGCAGAGAGGGAAACTGATCGACGCGTTTCGGCAACGACTTGTTGCGCTCTTGCGAGAGCGTCTGCGGCTGCTCGGCGCGTTCTCTGGCTCGCGCGGCCTTGTCCTGTTCGGGATTGCCGGTGAGGGGCTGGAACAGGCGCACGCGCTCGATGGAGATGTCGACGTGGTCGGTCGTGTAGAACCAACCGTGCCAGAACCAATCGAGGTCGACGCCCGAAGCGTCTTCCATCGTGCGGAAGAAATCGGCGGGCATCGGCCGCTTGAACTTCCAGCGCTGCGAGTATTGTTTGAAGGCGAAGTCGAACAGCTCGCGCCCCAAGACGGTTTCGCGCAGGACGTTCAGAGCGGTCGCCGGTTTGCCGTAAGCGTTGTTGCCGAACTGCAAGACCGACTCGGAGTTGGTCATGATCGGCACTTGATTTTCGCTCGCCATGTACTCGCGTATGTTCTGCGGCTCGCCGCGCCAAGAAGGATAATTTTCCTCCCACTCCTGCTCGGCCAGATATTGCAGGAACGAGTTCAAACCCTCGTCCATCCAAGTCCACTGGCGCTCGTCCGAGTTGACGACCATCGGGAAATAGTTGTGGCCGACTTCGTGGATGACGACCGAGATGAGGCCGTACTTCGTGCCCGCCGAATAAGTGCCGTCTTCGAGCGGGCGCGGGCCGTTGAAGCAGATCATCGGATATTCCATGCCGCCCACGGGGCCGTTGACGGACTGCGCCACCGGATACGGGTAGGTGAACGAATAGCGCGAATAGACGTTGAGGGTGTGCATGATGGCGTGCGTCGAATATTTCGACCAGAGCGGCTCGCCCTCTTTCGGATAGAACGACATCGCCATCACGCGATTGCCTTCGACGTTGTGCAGTTGCGCGTCCCAGATGAACTTGCGCGAGGAGGCGAAGGCGAAGTCGCGCACATTGTCGGCGTGGAAGACCCAAGTCTTCTTGCCCACGGGCTTGTGCGTCTCGTTCGTGCGCGCTTCGTCGGGCGTGACGACGAAGACGGGTTCTTTCGCCGTGCGCGCCTGCTCCAGTCGCCCGCGCTGCGCGGCCGTCAGGACGGCGTTCGGGTTTTGCAGCACGCCCGTCGCGGAGACGACGTGGTCGTCCGGCACGGTGATCGAGACGCGGTAGTTGCCGAACTCTAAAGTGAACTCGCCCGCGCCCAAGAATTGTTTATGCTGCCAGCCGGACACGTCGTTGTAGGCGGCCATGCGCGGAAACCACTGGGCGATCTCGTAGAGATAGTTGCCGTCTTTCGGGAAGAACTCGTAGCCGCTGCGCCCGTTGATTCTGCGCTGGTTGGTGATGTTGTAGTTCCAATCGACGGCGAAGGAGACGCTCTGACCCGGCGCGAGCGGCTGCGGCAGATCGACGCGCATCATCGTCTTGACGATGGTGTGACGCAGCGGCGCGCCCTTCGCGTCGCGCACGGCCGTGATGCGATAGCCGCCCTCGAATTCGCGCGCGTGGAGAAGGTTTTCGATCTGTCCGAGCGGCACGCGCTCAAGGCCGGGAGCGGTCTGCGTCAGCCGCGCATCGGAATCTTGCCGGAAAATGTTCTGGTCGAGTTGCAGCCAGAGGTAGGGCAAAGCATCGGGCGATTGGTTGTAATAGGTGATCGTCTCCGAGGCGCTGAGGCGCTGATTCTGGTCGTCTAGTTCGACGTTGATCTGGTAGTCGGCGCGCTGCTGCCAGTAGGCGCGCCCCGGTGCTCCCGAAGCCGCGCGTTGTTCGTTCGGCGTCGGCAGAATTTCCTCAAGCTGCCTGAACTTATCGCTCGGCTTCGTCTTCGATTGCGCGAGCACGGCGGCGGGCGCGAAGGCCACACACAGGACGGCGAGCACGACGGTGCGCGTTAATTTAGTCAACATAACTTGAGAACATCCTTTTCACGAGAGAGACTGTGCGAAACGTGTCGGCCACGGGAACGTGAGAGTCGTCGGCCGCCGCAAACGGCTGAAGCGAGGGGAAAGGCGCTTCACGGGCCGTGCTTGCCGGCAACTTGACGAAGGGTGACGAACTCGGCCGATTGTATCTATACGTGCGACGGAACGCAAAAGTTAAGGGGCGCAAGGGGCGCGGCTCTCGGCGACGGCCCGCGTATTTTCCTTCCATAAATTCGGATCGAGGCCAGCCGCGCTTATGCTCACTTCTTCTTCGGCGGTCGGCGCGGGCGCGCGAGTCGTTCCTTGGGCTGTCGCTCGGCGCGCGTGCGAGCGGGCGCGGGCGGGCGGGCGAAGTAGCCGTTGCGATAAGTGAGTTTCAACTTTTGCTTGCGCAGTTCGGGGTTGACGAGGTCGATGCGGATGCGCCGGAACGTGTTGTCGCGCGCCTTGTTCGTCGGCGAATAGGAGATGAGATATTGCGTGCGCAGTTCCTGTTGAATCTGCGCGAAGGCGGCGTTCAGTTCGATCTCGTCTTCGGGGATGAAGGCGCGGCCGCCCGTGCGCTCGGCGATCTTTTTGAGCGCGCCCTCGTCGAAATCGTCGTCGCCGATGCCTATCGAGTAGACGACGGCGTTCACTTCGACGACCGCCTCAATCGCCGCCTCTTTCTTCAGACGACTCGTGGAGTCCGCGCCGTCCGAGAGCAGGATGATGGCGCGGCGCGTGCGCGCGGGCGTCTGCGAGAGCATGTCTTTGGCCGTCGCCCAGATCGAATCCCAGATGGCGGTCGAACCTCTGAGGCCGGGGTTGTTGTCGATGCCCGTGGCTTCAACTTCTCGCTCGGCGCGCTCGTAGGCGAACTGTTCGGCTCCGGTCGGCGGCTCGGCGACCTCGACGCGTTCGATGGCGGCGTGGAGGCTGGCGCGGTCGCCCGTCAGGTCTTGTTCGATGGTGGCGTCGCCGGTGAAAGAGATGACGGCGGCGCGGTCGCGGTCGGGGCGCAGGACGGAATCGATAAAGGCGTGCGCGGCCTCTTTTTCGTCGGGCAGAGTGTTTTTCTGCGAGCCGCTGGTGTCGATCAGAATGGCGAGCGAGAGCGGCAAATTCGTCTCGCGCTCGAAGATGGAGATCGCTTGCGGCTCGTCGTTCTCGAAGATGCGTATGTCTTCCTGCGTGATCGTCGTGACGAAGCGACGATTTTTGTCCACGGCGTTGAACAGCACGTTGACGACGTTGGTTTCGACCTGTTCGACCTCATCGTCATCGGGCGCGGGCGGCGTCTGAGTTGGTGTCGGCGTCTGAGTCGGCGTCGGCGGCGCGGGTGTCTGTTCGGGTGCGGGCGTTTGCGCGGGCGTGGGCGGCGCGGCCGGTTGCCGCTGCTCAGGCGTTGCTGTCGGGGCGGGCGTCTGCGCGTGCGCGTCCCGAAAGGAGGCGAGGGGCGCGAGCAGGAGCGTCGCGGACAAGATGATGCGCGCGGTCTGGGCGAAGAATTTCATTGAACTCCCGTTCGTCTCTCTTCCGCAAAACTTTGCGCCGAACGAGACGGCGGCGCGCGCCGTCGCTTCGGCCACTCACACGCGACCCTGAAGAGGCGCGGCGCTATCTGTCAGGCTTGGTGGGGAGAATGAAAGTATTTTAACCCGTGCGGCGCGGCTAACTAAAACGCGGGCGAGCGAAAAGTGAATTACCGATGAATTACCAAGTGAATTACCAAGTGAATTACCAAGTGAATTATTGGCGCGCGCGGCCAATAAGAAGCGGCGCGGCCAGTATGAAATGGCCGCGCCGCCGTGTCCCGCCCCATGCTCGTTAACCCCTGGCTAACCGCTTGCTCGTGACCCTGGTTGTCTACTGTTTGTTGCTCTTGTCCACGACCGATTTGAGAGCGAGAAAAGTGGGCGGCCAGAGTCCGACGAAAATTCCCGCCTGCTTGTTGCCGCTGAAGAAGAGTGCGAGCGACGCGCCGATGGAGCCGACGGTCAAAATATGAAACATGCTCAAGCCCGTCGATTCGACGGTCGTGTTATCAATGGTCTTCAAGACCTTCTCGTAGACATCCGTGCGCGTGGCTTCCCCATCGCCCGTCGTGCCGCTGAACATATCCGTCGCCGAAGCTGTGCCTAATCCTTGTGCTGACATTTACTATGATCCCCTTTCACTGTCTGTGTTGTCGTCAGTAACGCGTCCTTTGAGGGCCGCGATGCCGAAGAGCAGCGCGAGCGACGCCCCGGCGATAAAGAAGCCCGCCAGCGGCCGTCTCCGCCTTGCCGGGCGTGGCGGCGGTGTCGCCGCCGTCGCCGTCACGGCCTCCGTGGCCTGCTTCCCCGCCGCCTTTTCCGTGTCCTGCTCCGTCATTTAACTTTTTGCGCCGCCGAACGAAACTTACTTATACAAACTGTTCGTCGCGCCGTTGTCTGTAAAATCGTGCAATTCTGTGCGAGGCGTGCTTTTACTTTGACTGTCCGTGACGTTTATGGCATAGATTTCCGGTTTCAAAACCGGCGGCAAAATTTTGGCGGGAGGCGAAAGGGCAAACTTATGAGTTTGATCGAGACCGTACACGCGCGCGAGATACTGGACTCGCGCGGCAACCCGACCGTGGAAGCGGAAGTGTTTTTGATCGGCGGCGAGCAGGGGCGCGCGGCCGTCCCTTCCGGCGCATCCACGGGCGAACACGAAGCGGTTGAACTGCGCGACGGCGACCGCGCGCGCTACGGCGGCAAGGGCACGCTGAAAGCCGTCGAGAACATCAACACGACGATTGCCGACGCGCTCGAAGGCTTCGACGCGCTCGACCAGACCGAAGTTGACGCCGCGCTCATCGCCCTCGACGGCACGCCGACGAAATCCAAACTCGGCGCAAACGCCCTGCTCGCCGTCTCGCTCGCCACGGCGCGCGCCGCCGCCGCTTATCTGGAGATGCCGCTCTATCGCTATCTCGGCGGCGCGAACGCGCGCACGCTGCCCCTGCCCATGATGAACATCGTCAACGGCGGCGCGCACGCCGACAACAACGTGGACTTCCAGGAGTTCATGGTGATGCCCGTCGGCGCTCAGAGTTTTTCGGAGGCGCTGCGCGTGGGCGCGGAAATTTTCCACGCGCTGAAAAGCGTCTTGAAGAAACGCGGACTCGCGACGGGCGTGGGCGACGAGGGCGGATTCGCGCCCGACCTGCGCTCGAACGAAGAGGCGGTCGAGACCATTCTCGAAGCCGTCGCGGTGGCCGGGTACAAGACGGGCACGGAAGTCCTGCTCGCGCTCGACCCGGCGGCGAGCGAGTTTTACGACGGCAAGAATTACGTCTTCAAAAAATCGGACAAGCGGAAACTGACGAGCGACGAGATGGTGGCCTACTGGAAATCTTGGGTCGAGCAATACCCGATCATCTCCATCGAAGACGGCATGGCCGAGAACGACTGGGACGGCTGGAAGACTCTGACGGACGAAGTGGGCGCGCGCGTCCAACTCGTCGGCGACGATCTGTTCGTGACGAACACGGATTTCCTGCGTCGCGGCATCGAGCGCGGCGTCGCCAACTCGATCCTGATCAAAGTCAACCAGATCGGCACGCTGACAGAGACGCTCGACTGCATCGAACTGGCGCGCACCAATCGACGCACCGCCATCATCTCGCACCGTTCGGGCGAGACCGAAGACACTTTCATCGCAGACCTCGCCGTCGCCACCAACGCCGGGCAGATCAAAACCGGGAGCCTGTCGCGCACAGACCGCATCGCCAAGTACAACCAACTGCTGCGCATCGAAGAAGACCTGCGCACGTCGGCGCGCTTCCCCGGCACGGCCGCCTTCTACCAACTCGAACGCGCCGCGGTCGCCACTACTACCGCGCCGCCGAAGCCCGCGACGAAAGCGGCAAGCGGCGGCGCGAAGAAAGCGCGCGCGGCGAAAAAGTAGCCGGTCGAAGAAGCGGACGCGAACGAGCGCGCGGCGTGAAAGTTGACGAAGGAGCGCGAACGAGCGCGCGCGTGTCGGAAAAGTTGATGAGGAGTCTCTCGATGGTGCAAAGAAAACACGCGTGGCTGCTGGCGGTCGTCACGATCTCGGCCGTGTTTCTCTCTTACCGCGAACTGACGGCGCGCGGCAGTTTCGTCGGCGGGTTGATGATCGGGCTGCTGCTCTGTAGCTTGCTCGTCGCGTGGTTGGAGATGTTCAAAGCGCGTAAGCCTTGACGAGCCGGCGCGGCGGGCGAACGTTGAGTTGAAAGTTTGAAGACGAGGGAGAAACGTTACCGTGACAGACAGAAAAGGGCCGCTCGCGCTCATCGTTTTGGACGGCTTCGGCTACAGCCCGGCGCGCGAGGGCAACGCCATTGCGCTGGCCTCGATGCCGTTCTACAACGAGATACTGGAAACCTACCCGCACACGCTCTTGCAGGCGTCGGGCGAATGCGTCGGCCTGCCCACAGGCGTGATGGGCAACTCCAACGTCGGCCACCTCTGCCTCGGCGCGGGGCGCGTCCTGCGCACGGACGTGGAGCGCATCAACTACGAGATCGAGTCGGGCGAGTTTTTGCAAAACGAGGCGCTCAACGGCGCGATGGACAACGCGCTCAAGGACGACCGCGCGCTGCACCTGATGGGCTTGCTCTCCGACGGCCTCGTTCATTCCTCGCAGGAACATCTCTACGCGCTGTTGCGGATGGCGCACGACAAAGGCTTGCAGCGCGTCTACGTCCATTGCTTCCTCGACGGGCGCGACACGCCGCCGATGTCCGCCTACGGTTACGTCGAAGCCTTACAGGTCAAGTGTGCGGAGATCGGCTGCGGCCGCATCGCCACGGTCTGCGGGCGTTACTACGCGATGGACAGGGACAAGCGTTGGGAGCGCACGGAGCGCGCCTACCGCATGCTGACCGACGCTGCGGGCGAGCGCGTCATCGATCCGGTCGTGGCCATCAAAGAGTCTTACGAGCGCGGCGTGTCGGACGAGTTCGTCGAACCGATGGTCGTCACGCGTGCGCGCGAAGAGGGCGCGCCCGTCGCCACGATTTCCGACGGCGACTCGGTCATCTTCTTCAACTTCCGCGCTGACCGCGCGCGCCAGATCACAAGCGCGCTGACGCAGACGCCCTTCAATGAGTTCGACGTGGCGCGTCGCCCGGCGGCGATCAACTACGTCTGCTTCGCCGAGTACGACAAGACGTTCAACCTTCCGGTCGCGTTCCCGAAGACGCAACCCCACAACATTCTGGCGGACGTGTTCGCCTCCGTCGGCGTGCGCAACTACCGCATGGCCGAGACGGAGAAGTACGCGCACGTCACCTATTTTTTCAACGGCGGCACGGAGCGCGAGTACCCGCACGAACGCCGCCTGCTCGTCCCCTCGCCGAAGGTTGCGACCTACGACCTCGCGCCCGAAATGTCGGCCTTCAAAGTGACGGACAAAATCCTGCGCGCCATCGAAGAAGGTGAGACGGACGTGTTCATCGTCAACTTCGCCAACCCCGACATGGTCGGCCACACCGGCAATCTGGAAAAGACCATCGAAGCCGTGCAGCACGTCGATACCTGTCTCGGCTGGATCATGCGCGGCTTGCGCACGGCGCGCGGCCGCTGTCTCATCACGGCCGACCACGGCAACTGCGAACAGATGATCGACCCGACGACGGGGCAGCCGCACACGGCGCACACCACCAACCTCGTCCCCTTCCACCTGATAGATGAAGCCGCGCGCGGCCTACGCTTGCGGGAAGGCGGCGCGCTCGAAGACGTAGCGCCCACCATGCTCGGCCTGCTCGGCCTCGACAAGCCCGCCGAGATGAGCGGGCGCGACCTGCGCGAACTATAGACGGCGAGCATTTGCTGAGCGTCGCCGTGTCGTCATCATGCGAAGAGTTTTAGTAGTCGGTTCGGGCGGGGCGGGCAAGAGCACCTTCGCGCGTCGCCTCGGCCAACTGCTCGACGTGGAAGTCGTTCATCTGGACAAGCTCTACTGGAACGCCGGATGGGTCGAGACGGCGAAGGAGGTGTGGGCGGAAAAGGTCAGCGAGTTGGTGCAGCGCGACGCGTGGGTCATGGACGGCAATTATTCGGGCACGTTCGACATCCGCATTCCCGCCTGCGATACGATCATCTTTCTGGACATGCCGCGCCGCCTTTGTCTCTGGCGCGTCGTCAAGCGTTTCGTCCAGCATCGCGGCGGGACGCGGCCGGACATGGCCGCCGGGTGCAACGAACAACTCCGCCCGGAATTCATTCTCTGGATTTGGAATTACCCGAAGCGGCAACGAACGGCGGTGCTGAAGTTGATGCGCGAGCAGGCCGCGTGCAAGCGGATGATCCGGCTGCGCTCGCCCGCCGAGGCCGAGCGCTTTCTGGCTGCCGTCAGGAAATCTTGACGGGACATTACCCGACCGTCGCGCGCCGAACTGGCGTATGATGCGTTCGTTCGTGCGCTCCACTTAATCACCGGAATTCGAGGCCGCTTCGTTTCTTTGTTATGAAACCTCTACTGCTCGCCCCGCTGCTCGCGCTGTCGCTCGTCTCCGCCCAGACGGTCGCCGCGTCTCCCCAACCATCCCTATCGCCGGACGCCTTCGCCGCCCGTTTCTATCGCACTTATCTGAAACTCAAGATGGACGGGCTGCCCGACGAAAGACAGTACAAAGTTCTCGCGCCGCTGCTCAGCGCGGAACTGCAACGCCTCTTCGAGGCCGCGCAAATCGAACAGGCCAGAGCCTCCACAGAGCACCCGGATGAGAAACCGCCGTGGGCTGACGGCGATCTGTTCACGAGTCTGTTCGAGGGCGCACAGAGTTTTCGCATCGGGCGGCCGAAGCTACGGCGCGGCGGAGACTACGCGGACGTGCCCGTGCGCCTCGCGTATCGCGGTCGTCGCGGGCGCATGGTGAGATGGGAAGACACGCTCGTCCTCGTTCGCACCCCGGAAGGATGGCGCGTGTGGGACATCAAACTCAACGGCGACTGGCAATTCAAAAACGGCGCGAGCCTCCGCGCCGTGCTGCGCGCGGAATGACGCCGCCGCAACGTCGCCGTTAGAATCGATGGACGATGAGCATCGCAAAGTCGGCACAAGGGTATTTGAAGCGGCTGGAAGGGCGTGTGCAGCGCGCGCGTCTGGCGGCGGGGCGCGAGCGTTTTTCCAACTTCGGCGAGGAGCGGATTTTGCGCAAGTACATCGCGGAACTGCTGCCCGAAGGCACGAGCCGCACGGCCGTGGACATCGGTGCGGGCGACGGCGTGCGCGGGTCGAACACTTACGCGCTGTTTCGTGCGGGCTGGCGCGGCGTCGGGTTCGAGGGCAGCAGCCGCAAGGTCTGCCGGCTCGCCGCCGCTTATAAACATCTGCCGCAGGTGTCGGCGGCGCGCTGCTTCGTTCGGCCGTCGAACGTCGCGGCGCTGCTCAAAGCCTACGACGTCGAACGCGACTTCGGCGTGCTGTCGCTCGACATAGACAGCTACGACTACTGGGTGCTCGACGCCGTGCTCACGGAGTTTCGCCCGCGCGTCGTCGTCACGGAGATCAACGAGAAGATACCGCCGCCCGTCAGGTTCGTCGTGCACTATGACCCCGCGTTTCAGATGACGCACCACTTTTTCGGCTACAGCATCGCGAGCCTCGAAGATTTGGCCGCGCGCCACGACTACGCGATTCTCGAAGTCGAATACAACAACGCGTTTCTCGCGCCGCGCGAGCTGCCGGGCGTCCGCCCGCAAGATGCGGCGACGGCCTACCGGCGCGGCTATCTCGAACGCCCCGACCGCCGTGAGAAGTTTCGCGCCAACGCCAACATGGAGATACTGCACACGCTCAAGCCCGCGGACGTGGTGAAATTTCTGGACGAGTTTTACGCGCAGCACCGTGGCAAGTACGACCTGAGCACGGGCGACGCAGCGAACGAAGCTTCAGCCGAACGCCCGAATTAAGTGGCGAGCAATTAACGTGGAGCTTAAGAGACACGTTCTTGCGAGTCGTGTGAATGAGTTATTGGGAGCCTAACCTGAACTTTTGTATGTAATAAAGAATGCCAACTTTATTCAAAGAACAATTAGACAAGGCGCTTGAATCAATCAAAGATAAAGACCCTCTCGTAAGTTATGAACGCATTATAGTTCGCTATGTAGACTTTCAATATAATGTCTCATGTAGTTTTGCGGGATTGATTGCCGGTGGGCTATTTCACAAGCGCGGCGCTGTTTCACAAATTATTTTTAATGCCTTCCTTAGCAATCTCTATCACTTTCACGCAGCTACTGAACTCAATAAGCGCCGATTGCACGGCTCAGTTCCGCCGATTTTAAGGTTGGCTTATGAGGGACTACTTATTGCTAAGTTTTGTTCCTTAAGTCCAGCTATAGAATTGTTTGAAAGATGGCAGCAAGGCGACCCACGGATATCTCTAAATCGAGACGTCTTCCAACGGATAAGATCACCTGACGTTACAGGATTGAGGCAGTTGTGGAGGGAACTGTGTAGCGTTACTCACTTCTCAACATATTCTGGTCAGCCATACATTCAGCCAGAACTAGTCGAAAAACAAGTTAGGGAGAATTACGCGGTCTTAGTAATGTTGCTACTAATGAATGAGCACTTACTACGAATGCACCTAATGGATCGGAGCATCTTGTACTATCTGAACCGGTACGCTCCTGATGAGTCATGGCATAGGGCGCTGAAAAGATTAAGAGAAGCAACTAAAACTGTAAAGCCGATAATTAGCAAAGCAGGGCGTAAAGTTGTTAACGATTTTGGTCGGAAATGGCTCGTGTCATGATTGAGAGCCGTTCGCACAGCGACGAATCGTTGCGGGAGACGGCTCGGAGTTGACGTTTACGTCTCGCTAAATCAGTCGAAAGAGTGCGTGCGTGGGGAGGAAAGCTAGTGGCGTTCTGGTTGATGCAATGGGCGAAGTCGCGTTCCGAGCGTAATCCGTTCGGCGTGCCGATCCCGAATTTCGCGCAGGTCACGAAGAACATCTACAGGGGCGCGCTGCCCGACACGGAAGGCTATCGCGGCCTCGTCGAGAAAGTCGGCGTCGAGCGCGTGTGCAGCATCATCGAGCACGAGGTGCGCGCCGACCGCGAACGCGCGCTCGCCGCCGGCATCAGAGAGTGGCGACACATCCCCTTCTCCGACCGCGACGCGCCCGACCCCCCGCGCGTCCGCGAATGGCTCGACTACATCCGCACCGCCGACACCGACGGCGCACTCTTCACACACTGTCGCGGCGGACGCCACCGCACCGGCATGCTCATCGGCGTCTATCGCGTCGCGGACTGCAACTGGACGAAGGAACAAGCCTTCGGGGAGATGCAAAAATACGGCTGGTACAGCGCGCTCGGCCACAGACCTTTGCGCGATTGGTTCTTCTACAAATTCGACCCGAAAGAGTATGAGAAGGAGAAACGATGAAGGATGAAGTAAAAGCCGTCAATCGTGACTCAGACTCCGATAGTACCTGTCTTCACTTCTCCGGCTCGCTTGTAGTTAGCGAAGATCACACCGTTTGACGTAACCAAACTATCCGTCAGCGTAAAGGCCGCGGGCATCGTGCCCTCGCCAAACAGACGCTTACCCGTGCCGAGCGTGACGGGGAAAATTTTGAGCCACAATTCATCGACCAGATCGTGTTTGAGGAGTGTCTGCGTCAGGTGACCGCTGCCGTGAACTTGAAGGTCGGAACCTTCTGATTGTTTGAGCTTCTCAATCTCCTCCACGCTTTTGAGAAATACCGAGTTTTGCCAATCCGACTTTTCCACGGTACGGCTCAAGACATATTTCGTGACATCGTTGATGCTCGGCCAAAAGTCCGTATGCTCAGGCCAGTAGGCAGCAAAAATCTCGAATGTCTTCCTGCCCAACAGAAGATCGGCGGGCTTCATCTGTTTTGCCATGAGTTCGCCGGCCGCTTCGTCGGCTTCGTAAAAATACGGCGCAGTCCACCCACCATATTTGAAGCCGCTTGAAGTATCTTCGTCGGGGCCACCGGGCGCTTGCATGACCCCGTCCAAAGTAAGGAACGATAAAACAATTATTTTTCTCACAGCGACAACCTCCAAAGTTTGATGTCACGGGATACTCTCGCAGAAAACAGTTCCGCTCCATTCACCATTTACCATTCACCATTCACCAGTCTTTCCGTTCATCCTTCATCCTTCATCCTTCATCGCTCTCTTCGCTGATTCTCTTCAACGTATCGAGGCGGGCGCGGATGGCGCGCGTGAAGATGGCGGTCTCCTCGTCGGTCGCGCCGCTCACGCGCAGGCCGTCGCGGAGTTGCGCGTCGGTGATGCGGCCGATGTATTGGTAGAGCCAGCGCACGTCCTCGACCTTGATCTGCTCGCGCGCTTCGTTCGTCCGCTGGCCGATGTAGCTCCAACGGACGAGGCCGTCCGCGACGCCCGTGACGAACTCCGGCGTCTGCACTTCGTACCCGGCGGCGTCCCACTTGCTGCGAAACAGATTGCTTCCCCACTTGCCCATCGAAGCGCCCCAGTCGATGATCAAATAGCGCGCTTCGACGAGGCCGCCGGGCAACGCATACTCGAAGACGGCCGTGTTCGATCCGCGCGCCACGTCGCGCACGTCCTTGTTGTCCCAGTTCGACGTGAGCATCAACATGATCTTCAAGCCGTTCAGTTCGCGCGTGCCGACGAAAGGGTTGTCGTCCCAGGCCCAGCCGTGCTCGTCGAAGAGTTTCGTCACGCCCTCTTCGTCCAACTCGAAACGTGCTTCCGTAAACTTGCAATCCTCGCCGACACACGCACGCGCGCGCGTCAGTTCCACAGCGCCCTCGATGCGGCCTTCCGGAATGAAGTAGGCCGACTCGACGTAGTAACCGGCCGCCCAGGCCATGCGCGTGGCGAAGGTTTCGGAGCGCACTTCGTCGCCCCACTTGACGCGCCAGACGCGCCCGCGCGCGTCGCGCACGGAGACGCATGGGTTCGACCCCGTGGCGTGTTCGGCCACAAACTCGAAGGGCGCGGCGGGCGCGCCGTCGCGTCCGCCGGGGCCTGCGCCGAAGTCCAGTTGCTCGACCGCGCCGGGGTCGCGCCAGAGGCTCTGGCGATGCGCGCGCTGCGGCCGAGGCCCGGCGAGCCTGACCTTGTAGACCGACTTGGCGCGCCAGATTAAATAGACGCATGCGATGACGACGGCCGTGCCGCCGACGCCGATGTAGATGACCTTGAACAGAATATCCATCGCTTCGCCGCCGCTTGATCCCTTCCGTGTGCTGCCGTGTGATTCCTTAAAATCTACTATAGCATCTGCTAATCTGAGCGGGCAGAAGGAAGGGCACGACGCCGGAAGCGTCTCGTGATGTCGAAAGCGATGAACCGAAAAGAATGGCCGGAGGATTTGCCCGTCGCACAGGTGCGCGTCGCGCGCCCGACCAATCGTTTGGAGGAGTTGAAAAAGTTCTACTGCGAAGGCATCGGCCTCGAAGTGGTGGGTTCGTTCGAGGGGCACGCGGGCTACGCGGGACTCATGCTCGGATTGCCGGGGCGCGACTATCATCTGGAATTCACCGAGCACGAAGACGAGCGCGGCAAACACTATCCGCCGCCGAGCGCGGACAACCTGCTCGTCTTCTACATCCCGGAGCGCGCCGCCCTCGAACGCATCGCCGCGCGGCTCGCGGCGTTGGGCTACGCGCCCGTCGCGCCTGAGAATCCTTACTGGACGGAGCGCGGCCTCACCATTCCAGACCCGGACGGCTGGCGCGTCGTCTTGATGAACACCGCCGGAATCTAAACCGTGACCCGTCGCGCGAAAAACTTAAAGCGATCTGCAATTGAATGGGAATTGTCTTTCCTCCGTGTTCTCCGTGGTGAAGATCAGAACGTTAACCACAGAGGACACGGAGGAACACGGAGGAAAATCAAAGCGGTAACGGTCAATCGCCACTTACTATCAAACAGGCGGCGCGCGCTCGCCGAAAATCTGCCGCGCGAGTTTCGCGGCTACCCGATTAGGAGAGCTATTTTCTTATGAGCCTCAGACCATGCCCTGACTGTGGGAATCAATGCTCTACTCTCGCCACATCATGTCCTAAGTGTGGTCGCCCACTCGAAAGCGAAAGTACAAACCCATCTGAATCCGCAACCGAAAAAGAACTGACTGATAAGGAACGGATCGCCGGTATCCCCGTGACAAGCAGCGTGGTGAGCGAAGATGCTGCTTCCAATGCATCTGTAGGTAATAGTGGTGCTGTTGGAGGTCTGATCGCGGTAGCCGTTATTATCGGTCTTATGATCATCTGTTGCTCCGGCGGGAGCCGTGATCGTAACGCTTATCAACCTGCACCTTATTCCACAGGGGGCGGCTCAGGGGGCGGCAGTTCTAGTGGCAGCGCCCCCTCGTCAACGTCTTCCAATACGAGTACCAGCCGAGAGGACGAAATAACCGGAAGGAGATACGAAGAATGCTTAAGGCAAAGGCGCGCGGCGGGACTTGATACTTCTCCGTGCGCGCAATGGAGTACGGAGAGGTAAAGAATTTTAGCGTCGCGCTTTGGGTGCGGCGCACTCTAACGACGGCAGGCAGCGGACGGCGAAGAGCGTTGCGTTCATCAGACTTGTGAATGAAGCGGCGAAACAGAGCGTGTGCCGGCCTCGATGAAAGCCATTGGCGGATTCTGAAAATCAGGTGGACGATGATGAAACGATGTCGCGTGATAGTTGGTGTGCTCGTGGTGAGCGGGCTGTGTGTCGCGCTCTTGGTGGCCGTTGAGGCGAAAAATAGTGTGGGCGGGCAACGGGGCGAAGTGTCGAAGCTGGTCGGCAGTTGGTCTGGCGAATCGGTCTGCGTGGACAGGGAAAAGTTTCCGGCGTGCCGCGACGAGCAGGTCGTCTATCGCATCGTCGAGTCGTCCGGCAAAGCGAACACGGTGACCGTGACGATGGATAAAATCGTGGACGGCAAGCCGGAGACGATGGGCGTGTTGGATTTCGTCTACGATGCGCCAAAGCAGACGCTCTCCGGCGAGTTCGAGCGCAACAACCGGCGCGGGATTTGGGAGTTCGCCGTCCGGGGCGACGCGCTCGAAGGGACGCTCGCGACTCTGCCGGAGAGGACAATCGCCCGCCGCGTTAAAGTGAAAAAAGACAAACCGGAATAACCGCCGAAAGCGATTCGTCAAACGCAGCTTCGCGCATCGTCGCTTCGACATTCCTCGCCGGTGAAGCGCACCGCGCGGCCTGAACTTTTCCATAACTTTTCCCTGCCCGCCAACGAATTACGGATGCGTACTTAAAACTTTCGCGCGGCCGCGCCGGCCTTCGGGCGTCGCGCTTGACTTTGGGCGCGGGCGCGTGGATGCTTCTGAGCGGATGTCGGGTCTGGAACGTTTCATCGGCGAAGTGCTGGACGGTAAGTATCGTCTGGAGCGCCTGCTCGGTCAGGGCGGGATGGGCGCGGTCTATCTGGCGACGCATCTGGGCACGGAGCGTCCCGTCGCTTTGAAATTGATCACGCCGGAGTTCATGCGCAACGACGAGTTCGTCGAGCGTTTCAAACGCGAGGCGCGCGCGGCCGGACGCCTCCGCCATCCGAACGTGGTGGACGTGACCGACTTCGGGTTCGCGCAGGTCGGCGCACAGCGCGTGGCCTATCTGGTGATGGAATACTTGGACGGCTGCACGCTCGGCGACGTGCTGGCCGAAGAGTCGAGCCTGCCGCTCGACTGGGTGGTGGATATTCTTGAGCAGGTCTGTTCGGCCGTGGACGAAGCGCACCAGCAAGGCGTCGTGCATCGCGACCTCAAGCCGGACAACATCTGGCTCGAACCGAATCGCTTTGGCGGCTATCGCGTCAAGGTGCTCGATTTCGGCATCGCCAAACTTGCTGACGCCGGAGCGGCAACGACGGGCGATTACGGCACGGGCGAGTTGAACGCGCCGACGGACGCAGGGCAGCCCGCGTCGCGGACGGATGCGCAACAACAACCGCAGACGCCGCAATCGCAACTCGATCTCGTGCAGGAGTCGATTGCGCGCGCGGCCTCTTCGGTCGGGCGCGGCGCTTCGGCCGGCGGCGCTTCCGCTGGCGGCGCACCGGCCGCCAACTCCGCGCGCGGCGGTTCTTCGCTCGACGCTTCGACGCGCCGCAATCCATCGAATCCATCGCAAAGCGCTACAGCGGCGGCGGCGTCGCAAGCCGACTCGCCCGAGGCCGCGACTCTCTTGCAACTGTCAAACGACGTGGAGGCCGAGCCGACGGAGACGCTCTTGCTCGCGCCGCCCGCGACGCGGCCGCAGCAGGAGCCTCCGCACGACGCGACGGCCGCCGGGCAGACGCCGCGCGCGACGCTCGCCGATGCCGACAGCGACAAGACGCGCTTGCTCGAAGACGCGACGGCCGGGCGACGGCAACCGAACGAGTTGCGCACAGCCGCGCCCTCGACCGCCGGCGTCACGCGCGTCGGCGCGATCCTCGGCACGCCGCTCTACATGTCGCCCGAACAATGTCGCGGCCGACGGCTCGACGCGCGTTCGGACATCTACAGTCTGGGCGTCATCGCCTATCAAATGCTGACGGGCACGACGCCTTTCACCGGCGACATGGTTTCCGTCATGCGGCAGCACATGGACACGCCGCCGCCGAACATCAGAGAGAAGAATCGGAAGGTCAAGCGGAAGGTGGCGCGGCAGGTGATGTCGGCGCTCAAGAAGAACCCGGCGGAACGGCCTGCGAGCGCGTCGGGGTTCGCCTCGGCCTTGCGCGGCAGCGCCGAAGGCTTGGGGTCACTCTTGACGCGCGCCTTCGCGCTCTACAGCGAACACTTCCCGAAGTTTCTGCGCATCTCGCTTTTGGCGCACCTGCCCGTCATCGCCATGTCGTTCCTGATGTACGGCCTTGAAGTGGCGCAGCAAGCGAAAGTGATGTCGAAGTGGTTGATCCTTCTCCTGACCATCGTTTTCGGACTGCTCAACATCGTCATCAACTTTTTGTCTTCGTCCGTCATCACGGCGATGACCGCCTTGATGGTGACGCAACTGCACGTCGCTCCGATGCGCCCGCTCTCCATCCACGACGCGCTCGCCGTCTTGAAGCGACGCTGGCGGCCTTTCCTACGCACGAGCATCCGCGTCAGCCTGACGGCGCTCGTCGGCTTCATTCTGCTGGTCATCCCCGGTTTCATCGTGATGGTCAGATACGCGCTCTACGCGCCCGTCGTGTTGATGGAGGGCTTGGAGAAACGCGCCGCGCTCAAACGCGCCAACGAACTGTCGCGCCGCTCGCGCCGCACGGTCATCGCGCTGCTGCTCATTCAGTTGATGCTGCCCGTCATCATCGGCGCGGTCATCAGCCTGCTCACCTTTCAAACGAGCGGCGGCGAGTTGCACATCAAGACCGGCTCGAAAGCACTCGGCCATTTCGCGCCGCTCTCCAACATCATCATCGTGCCGCTCCTTGCCATCACGAGCGCGCTGCTCTATTTGAAGATGCGCCAACTCGGCGGCGAGACTTTCAAAGACACGCTCGAACAGTTCGACAACGTCGAAGCGCCGCGCACGCACTGGCAGCAACGCATGCGCCGCCGTCTCACCATGAACAACCCGACGAGTCGCGGCTGAAACCGTCACGCGCCCGTCCGTCTCGAAGCGCAGCAGGTGAAGGCCGTCGAAGAAGGCTGGGAGACTCCGGCCGCAGTGATCCTCAGAGCGAACGCGAAGCGTCTCGCAACCAAATCCGAGTTGAACAATTGACCATGAAAATTTCCATCTACGTCGCCGCCGCGTGCCTGTGCATCATTTGTTCGCACGTGATAGCCGGCGCGCAGGAAGCGCAGCCGCTCACGGGCGTCTACCGGACGCGCAGCGGCGAACAACTCATCCTCACGGAGAGCTATCGCGTCACGCGCAAAAGCGACGGCGGGTTCACGGCCGAAGCGGAACTCGCGCCAGCCTCGGGCGGCGCGAAGCGAAAGCTCTCCACGTCGGCCGCGAAGACGACGCCGGAGAGTTTTCTGATCGAGATCGAAGGCGCGCGCGTGCTTGAGGCCAAGCGCGGCGAGCGTGGCGGGTTCAAACTGAACATGGCGGGTCGTCCCGAACGAGAGGTGCCATCGAAGGCGACGGTCGTGATGGAAAATCTCGTCTGGCATCAGTTCGTCTTCCTGTTCGGACAGTACGATCAAGCGCGCGGCGGGCGGCAGGAGTTCACGGCCTTTCTGCCCTCGCAAGGCGTCGATTACCCGATCAGTCTTGAGTACGTCGCGGCGCAAACTTACAAACTGAGAGACGGCGCAACCGTCGCCACGCATCGCTACAAGGCGCTCCCCGCCGGTGCGGTCGCGCTCGACATCTGGACGGACGAAGCGCGCGTGCCGCTCTTGTTTCAGGTGGAGGCGCAGAAGGTGCGTGTGGTGCGGGAGGGCGCGGAGGCTTTGGCCGAGGCCGCGTTCGCGCCGCCCGCTGAGTATCGCGCGCCCGCTTACGTCGCGCCCGCCGCGTTCTCCGAGCGCGAGTTGATCGTTGACGCGGGGACGGGCTGGCCGCTGCCCGCGACGCTCTCTCTGCCCGCAGGCCGTGGGACGTTTCCGGCCGTCGTGCTCGTTCACGGCTCAGGGCCGAACGACCGCGACGAAACGCTCGGCGCGGGAAACAAGCCCTTCCGCGATCTCGCTTGGGGACTGGCCTCGCGCGGCGTCGCCGTGCTGCGCTACGACAAACGCACGCAGCACCACGCTGGCAGACTCGGCCGCCTGACGAACTTCACCGTGCGCGAAGAGACCGTGGAAGACGCGCTCGCCGCCGTCCGCCTCCTGCGCGGGACGGCGGGCGTCGATCCGAAGCGCATCTACGTGCTCGGCCACAGTCTCGGCGGGATGCTCGTGCCACGCATCGGCACGGCGGACGCGCGGGTCGCGGGCTTCATCCTCATGGCCGCCCCGGCGCGCCCCATTGAAGATGCCTTCGCGCGTCAATACGAGTACGCGGCGATGCTCGACGGGCGCATCGACGAAGCCGAACGCGCGCGCATCGAAGACGCCCGGCGACAGGCCGCGCGCATCAAGCAACTCAAAGCGAGCGACGCCGCCGCCGGCGAGACGCTCTTGTTCGCGCCGCCGAGCTACTGGCTCGACCTGCAAGGCTACGATCCGCCGCAGGCCGCGCGCGCTCTCAAACGCCCCCTGCTCGTCCTGCAAGGCGAGCGCGACTTCAACGTCACGCTCGAAGACCTGCGCCTCTGGCAAACCGCGCTCGCCGCGCGGAAAGAGGTCGAGTTCAAAACTTACCCCAAGCTCGATCATCTCTTCTACGAAGGCGAAGGCCGTGCGAGCGGCGCGGACTATGAACGGCCGCGCAACATTCCCGCCTACGTCGTCGAAGAGATCGCCGCGTGGATCGAGCGACACTGAGCGACTAACAAAATCCTGAAACCACACGCGCCGCACGAAGCTACACTAAACTCTGCTTCGTGTGGTGCGCGTGTCCTTTCGTAGTTTCTTGCTTTTAGTTTTACAAGGAAGCGGGAACAAAAGTTGAAGTCGGGACACTAATGAAGTTTGAGGTTTACTAAAACGGAGAAGCGGCCGATGCTCGAAATCATAGGACTGGCGAAAACTTATCCGGGCGGCGTGCAGGCGTTGAAAGGGATCGATCTGGCGATCTCTCCGGGCGTGTTCGGCTTGCTTGGGCCGAACGGTGCGGGCAAGACGACTTTGATGAAAATTCTCGCCACGCTCCTCGAACCGGACTCCGGCCGCGTCGCCATCGGCGGCGTCGATTTCATCAACGCTAAGACGGCCGCGCGCCGCATGCTCGGATATCTCCCGCAAGACTTCGGCCTCTACCCGACGCTCACGGCCGAACAGACGCTCAACTATTTCGCGCGTCTCAAAGGCGTGACCGGCGCGCGGGAGCGCACGGCGCTCGTCGGCGCGCTCCTTGAGCGAGTCAATCTCGTACAGGCGCGCAAGCAGGCGGTCGGCGGCTTTTCCGGCGGCATGCGGCAACGCCTCGGCATCGCGCAGGCGCTCATCGGTCAACCGCAACTGATCATCGTCGATGAGCCGACCGCCGGGTTAGACCCCGAAGAGCGCAACCGCTTTCACAACCTGCTCTCCGAGATCGCCTCGGACGATACGGTGGTGCTGCTCTCGACGCACATCGTCTCGGACGTATCGA
Organism: Pyrinomonadaceae bacterium; assembly: GCA_036387235.1. Taxonomy (GTDB): domain Bacteria; phylum Acidobacteriota; class Blastocatellia; order Pyrinomonadales; family Pyrinomonadaceae; genus JAIVJZ01. The sequence continues at coordinate 648,099 of DASVUD010000006.1, read as the reverse complement.
ATCTCTGCGGCCAGATGGCGATCATCCGGCGCGGCGAAATCATCGCCTTCTGCACTCCGCGCGCGGCGCTTCATCAGATGACGAACGTGATCTGGGAAACCACGGCGCGGCGCGAAGAGGTGGCAACACTCAAGGCGCGTTTCCGGGTCATCTCCACGCAATCGTTTGCAGGACAGGTGCGCGCCAGAGTTTTTTCCGAAGCGGGGCGGCCGGGCGCGGAGTTTCAAGCGGTCGTGCCGACGCTCGAAGATTACTATTTCAGTCTCGTCAACCGCGCGGAGAGTGTGAATTGAACGCCTTAGTATCCCACCGGTTCTTCGCCGTGTTTCGCACGGAAGTGCTGTTCAATCTGAAGCGCGTCGCGCCTTACGCGCTCGTGGTGCTGTTTAGCGGGAACGCCTTGCTGTGGTGGGGCTGGGGGCCTGCTATCACGCGCGGCTGGGCGGTTAACAGCGACTTCTACATCGTGCGTCTCTTCGTCGGCTTCTCTTTTCTGACACTGCCGCTCTTTATCCCTCTGATTATGGGCGACCCCGTGATCCGCGATTTCCGCATCGGCGTCGATCCGCTGATTTTCTCCAAGCCCGTCAGCCGCGCCGAGTATCTTCTGGGAAAATTCTTCGGCAACTTTTTCGTCCTCGTCTGCTGCCAAGCCTGCTTCGCGCTGACGATGCTCCTGCTGCAAGGCTTCAACCGGTCGGGCATGATCGTCCGCGCGCCGCGCCTCATGCCCTACTTGCAACACTTCTTTTTCTTCACCGTCGTATCGAGCCTGCTGCTCGCGGTGATTTACTTCACGGTCGGTACTTTGACGCGCAACGTTAAAATCGTCTACGGGCTGGCCGTCTCTTTGTACGTCGTCTACATCGCCTGGCAGAACGCGATCAAAGGACTGCCGGTGCGCTGGCGCGTCCTACTCGATCCGATGATGTTCAACGTCGCCGCTCTGGTGTTTGAGGGACAGAGCGCCGCGCGGCTGAATCAAGTCTCGATCAGTTATGACGGGGACATGATCGCCAACCGCGTGGCGATGCTTGTCCTCTCGCTTCTCTGTCTGGCCTTGGTCTACTTTCGTTTTTCGACGACCGAACGCGCGACGGGCGGCGACTCCGGGCAAGGCCAGATTTCGGTGCTCAATCTCGCGCCCGCCTACGAGCGGCTTTATCACGAGCCGGAACTTTCCCACGCGCCGGAAGCGAACGACGCCGTCGCGCCGCGCGCGCACGATGAGACCGCGCCGGCCGCGCTGCCGCGCGTCGCGCAAATCACCGAAGGCTGGCGGGCGAGTCTGGCGCAACTGGCGGCGGCGCTTGCGGTGGAGTTTCGCCTGCTGCTGGCCGAGCGCAGTCTCGCTGCGATTGCGCCGCTCGTCATGTTCGTGTGCGGTCTTGAATTGATCGCTTACAACGTTGCGCCGGAAGCGACCTACTCGGCCGCCTACGCGCGCCGGACGAACGATGCGCTGCTCTTGTTTCTCTTCGGCATCGCGGTTTTCTACACGGGCGAGTCCATTCATCGCGACCGCGAGACGCGCATCGAGCCGGTCTTGTGGAGCACGCCCGCGCCGAACTTCGCGCTGCTCTGCTCGAAGTTTGCGGCCACGCTTCTGCTCTCGCTCTCGCTCATCACGCTCGTCGGCTTCGTCGCCGTCGGCATCCAAATCTACAAAGGCCACGCGCCGCTCCGGCTGCAAGATTATCTATCGACGTATGCGTTGATCTCCCTGCCGAGCGTGATCTTTATGACCGCCGCGGCCATCGCCCTGAACGTTCTCTTGCGCGATAAATACCTGACCTACGCCGCGAGCCTCGGCCTCGGCGGCGCGTTCTATTATCTGGCCGGGCAGGGCTACCAACATCCGCTCTACAATCCGCTCCTCTCCGGGCGTTGGACGCCTTTCGATCTTGTCAATGGCGGCGGCAATCTCAAGTTGATCCTGATTCATCGAGTCTATTGTCTCGCGCTTTCGATTTTACTGCTGGCGCTCGCGCTTCTCTGCTTCGAGCGCAAGTCGAGCAAGGGACTCCGGGACGGCGCGCGCTTGAGCGGCAAGGCTTGGACGATTTTTACGGCGGTCGCTTCCCTGCTCGCGGCCTTCGTCACGGGTTTCATCATCAATTCGCGCACGTAGTTTTCCCCGCGCATTGAAAGCGCCGCTGGCGTCAGGCGAGGCCGGGGCGGGAGTTGAATCCAAGTCAACTCCCGCCCCGGTTTCTTTAGCTTTGCGCGCACGCGGCGCTTGCGCGTTTGAGACTTTCGGCGCGAGCGGCTAAACTCCGAGGTTTGATTAACACGCAATTTATTCAGAGGTAAACATGAGTAGAAACGGCGAGACTGTTTTTGAAGATTTTTTGCGGCGTCAGGACGAAGCGGCTTGGGCGCGCGCGCTCGAAAGTTTGCTCCCCGAAGTGCACGAGGTTGACCGCAACGCCACCTCCATCTGGTTCTCTTTCTTCCCGCTCGCGCTCGCACGCGCCTTCGAACAATCGGACGACCCCGAACAATTGGCCGCGCGTCTCTTGATGCAGGGCACATATCGCCTCGCGGATCAGATCGATTCGTCGCACGCGTTTCTCTACGGCCATCGCTATTGGCCGGAGGTCAAACGCGCCGTCCTAGCGCGCGCCGCCGAGTTTACCGGCGCGACGGCGGGAGACGCGGGGGCGTCGTCGCTCGAAGCGTTCGTCCGCGACGCGGCGCGCGAAGTGGCCGCGCAGAAGAAGGTCGCGGAGTCGCTCGTCCTCGGCATCACGGCCGTCGCCTTGATGACTGTGCGACAGGCCGGACTGGCGGCGTTCGCGTCGTCGCCCGGCGAAGTTCGGCTCGAAGGCAGACGCGCGCGACTGTCGCCGGAGAAGATTTTGCAGGAGCGTGCGCGCGACGACAGCCAAGGCTTGCTCGGTTTCCTGCGCACGACCGACAAACGCTGGACGGTGGTGTGGAGCGAAGCCGACCCGACGGCGCGCTTTCAGATGTTGCACCGGCAGGAAGTCGCTTCGGCCGCCGCGACCGACAAGCGCGATTGGTCGCAAGTTGATCCGCGCTGCACGATCGACGAGGGGCCGATCCCCGTCCAATGCCGTTCGGCTTCGTGCGGCACGTGTTGGGTGGGCGTCGTCGGCGGCGCGGAGAAGCTGACGCCCGTCAGCCCGCGCGAGCGCAAGGCCATGCAACTCTTCGGCTACGTCGAGACGGACGAGCCGCGGCCGCTCATCCGCCTCGCCTGTCAGGCACAGGGCGAGGGTGCGGTCTCAATCGTCATCCCTGCTTGGAACGGCGTCTTCGGCAAATACCTGCGCCGCCTCAAGGAAGAGGAAACGGCCGACGCGGCGGAATCGTCGCGCGCCGCGTCGCAGTAGCGTTTTACAGTTCCAGAGTCACGCGGTAATTTTATGAGCACTTCAAACTCGAACGGCGGACACTCCCGCGCGAAAGATTCGGCGAGCGACGACGGGCAACCGCCGCCGCTCGCGCGCGACGAACTCGGCCGCATCGAACCCGCTTCGCTTGCGGATTTGATCCAGTGGTTTCTCGACCACGACCCGCGCGTGAACATGATTCGCCACCCGCGCGTCGAGGAAGTCTTTCAATGGAAGCAGGGCGAGAGCCGGCGCGCGGGCGAAGAGGTTTATCAATTCACGAACGCCGAGGAACGCCTCGCCATCGGCATCATGCAGGCCATCGTGGAAAACGAGGGCGAGCGCGCCATGCACGGCTGGATCAGTCAACTCTTGAACGCGCTCGACGATGCCACGAAGACCAACGAAGAAGTCGCCAACGCCTACCATCTCGACACGGAGGGCGAGGCTTCGACCGTCGGCGAGGCGTTGAAGATTCCGACCGAGCGCGGGCGCACGGTCTTTCTCACCTGCTGCTGGCTCGAAGCGCTCTGCACGGCCGAGGTGCGCGTGCTCGGCTGGGTTTACCAACAGCTTTACGGCCGGGCTTTTCAACCGGACAATTATTGATTTAGACTCTCACGCCACAAGCGTGTACCGAATATCACAGAGGGATTTTTGACTATGGCCGAACCCGCGAATTATACGAACAACTCGCAGACGCTCGTTGTTGACAGCAACGAATTCACTTTCGAGACGCTTGAACAGACGAACGGCCGCGCCACGGTCGTGCGCTTCGAGTTGAAGAACCCGGAGGTGAAGGCGGGCGACGTGCTGCTCGTGCTTTCAGGTACGGACATCCACTTCCACGGCATGATCGGCATCATCAGCGAAGACGGCTCGGCCGTCGCCACCGACCGCCGCGGCTCGCTCCTGCCCGCCACCGTCCAGTAAGAAAAGGGAAAGGGGAAAAGGGGAAGGGGGAAAGGAGGAAGAAAGCGATGCGCGCCGAAACGCTCCTGTTTTTCTTTCCCCTTTCCCCTTTTCCCTTTTACCTTTCCCCTTCTTCCGGTGTCCGACTTGATTCAAACGCGCCGATGTTGTATGAAATTAGCTTAATCGAAATTAAAACTTCACGATTAAGAACGCGCGACTAAAACGTCTTCGCGCGCCGTAAACCCGAAACCGCTGACCGCGTCTCATCCGAAGCAATCCGAGGCGGCCGCGCAAATCGACAAGCAGGACATTTTTTGTGAGCACCAGACCCGGACGCACATCCCCGCAATTATCTAACGCCGAGCAGGAAACCGAAGCGGCGGCCGAGCGACTCAACACGCAGATCGAGGCCGCGCTCGCCAGCGTCGCCTCGCGCAACGCCGACGACGCGGGCGAACTCGAAGCCTACGCCGACCGCATCGAACGCTCCGCGCGCGACCTCTCCGTCGCCCTGCGCGAGTTGGCACGGCGCAGGCGCAATACAGGTGATGAATAACGATGAGTGGTGAACGGTAAATGGTGAATGGATGAAGAACTGTCTTCTTCCATTTACCATTTACCGTTCACCACTCATCGTTACTGAATTAAGGAGAATCGAAGATGGCAGCATCTGTTCTGACGAAAGAATCCGGCTCGCCGCAGGATCGTGGCCGCAGGCGCAACGACGTGGGGCTGGACGCTCTCGGCATCACACAGGCCAGTAACGTCTACTGGAATCTCTCGACGCCCGAACTCTACGAAGAGATCGCGCGGCGCGGCGAAGGAATCTTCTCCGACCACGGCGCGCTCATCGTCGATACCGGCGAGCACACGGGGCGCGCGGCCAAAGACAAGGCCATCGTCCGCGACGACGAGAGCGACGACAAAGTCTTCTGGGGCGAGGTCAACAAAGAGTTCTCGACCGAGCGGTTCAACGCCCTGCGCGACCGCATGATGGCGCACACGGCCGGACGCGACCTCTTCGTGCAGGACACTTTCGCCGGAGCCGACCCGCGTTATCGCTTGCCCATTCGCGTCGTCACCGAACTCGCCTGGCACTCGCTGTTTGCGCGCACCATGTTCATCGACGGCGGGCGCGAAGTCGGCAACCACGTGCCCGAGTTCACCATCGTCAACATCCCCAGTTTCAAAGCCGACCCCGAACGCGACGGCACGCGCTCCGCAACGTTCATCTTGATGGACTTCACGCAGCGGCTCGTCCTCATCGGCGGCACAAGTTACGCGGGCGAGACCAAGAAGTCGGTCTTCACGATTCTCAATTATCTGCTGCCGCAGCGCGGCGTCATGTCCATGCACTGCTCGGCCAACATCGGCGAAGCGGACGACGTGGCGATCTTCTTCGGCCTCTCCGGCACGGGCAAGACCACGCTCTCGGCCGACCCTGAACGCCAGCTCATCGGCGACGACGAGCACGGTTGGTCTGACGACGGCGTCTTCAATTTCGAGGGCGGCTGCTACGCCAAAGTGATCCGCCTGTCGCCCGAAGCCGAACCCGACATCTATCGCACCACGCGCATGTTCGGCACGGTGCTCGAAAACGTCGTCTACGACGCGGAGACGCGCGCTCTCGACCTCGACGACGCCTCGAAGACCGAGAACACGCGCGCGGCCTATCCGCTCACCAGCATCCCGAACATCAAACCCGAAGGCTACGCCGGACACCCGCAGAACATCATCATGCTGACGGCCGACGCCTTCGGCGTGCTGCCTCCGGTCGCGCGCCTCACGCCCGAACAGGCGATGTATCACTTTCTCTCCGGCTACACGGCGAAGGTCGCGGGCACGGAGCGCGGCGTTACCGAACCGGAAGCGACTTTCTCCACCTGCTTCGGCGCGCCCTTCATGGTCTTGCATCCGGGCACTTACGCCGGACTCCTCGGCGAGAAGTTGACGAAGCACAAAGCGAACTGCTGGCTCGTCAACACGGGTTGGTCGGGCGGCCCTTACGGCGAAGGGCAGCGCATGAAGATCAAGTACACGCGCGCCATGATTCGCGCGATCTTGAACGGCTCGCTCGCCGAAGTGGAGACGCGTCCCGACCCGATCTTCGGCGTCGGCGTGCCCGTCTCCTGCCCCGACGTTCCGGCCGAAGTCCTCGTGCCGCGCAACACTTGGCAGGACGCGGCAGCCTACGACCGCAAAGCGCGCGAACTCGCCGAGCGTTTCAACCAAAACTTCAAGAAGTACGAAGACGGCGTCTCCGCGGAAGTCCGCGCCGTCGCGCCGAAGGCGAGCTAAAACATTCCGCCTCCCAATGCCGAAAGGGCAGCTTCAATTGAAGCTGCCCTTTCTTTTTGAAACTTTATCCACCCCTCCTTCAACGTAACTGCTTCTTAGTACGGCCACGCACCCCCGACGCTGATTTTCGCTTACGAGATTTCGTCGCGCGCTTGTCAGCCACATTCTCCTTCTCAAATTTAGCCACAATTTCATTGACAACACCCTGCACTTCAGGCGATAGCTTCTCGATTACGGATTTGTCGCCCGTCAACAAATAATCTATTGCACGCGCTAGCGGGAAAAGTTGCGGCTCTAATCCTGACTCTGAGATTAATGTTCCGATGAGCTTAATATTGTCTTGCTTGATGATCAGTAATAAGGCTTTCGTAACAACTTCTATATATGAGTTCTGTTCTTCCGCATTAAGGTGTTTATTTGATTCCAGGAATTTATCCCAATACTGTCTAGCTGAATCAATTTGTTCATCAATCATAAATAGGCCAAACGCAGCGATACTGGCGAGCGCGCGCGATGAATGAATTTGATCAGTGTCAGGATTTATATTTATGCAATGTTCATAACTAGCAACAGCTTCCTCATACTTTTGCATATCAAACAATGTAAGACCACGGAAGAACCAGCTAGAGGCCTTATCAGGATCTATATCTACTGCGCGATCTATGCTGTTGATTGCTTCTTCAAGTCGGCCTAATCTTTGGAGTGCCGATCCTCGGAATGTCCAGATGGTTGCATCTTTGCTATGTTGTTCTAATGTGCATAATTTATCAAAATTATTGAAGGCCTCTTCCCAATCGCTCGAAAAGTAATGGGCGAAACCGCGTGCTCCCCAAGCTGCGTCGGAGGTGGGGTCAATTGCAAATGCGCGCTCGGCGTGCAGAAGTGCCTCTTCCCATTTCTTTAAGGAGAGTGCGATCCTAGTTAGTTTGAGTGCCGCAACTAATTCTGATTGCTGTTGCGTTTTAGTTGAAGATGGCTCCAAGGACTTTAAATTAGCTGACAGTTCTTCAATACATCCTGTTTGTCGGAGCATGCTCAAAGTTGTATCTGAGACATCTCGTAATACAGAAGGCGTTAGTAATTCTTTCCGTAGAGTCTCATAATCACCTAACTCAAGATAACTATGTATGATTGACTCTACAGCCTCGACTTTGTCAGACGAGTCGTCCATTGCCTCCATCAAATACCGTCGGTGATCGAGGGCGTTTCGTGCTTCGTGTATTCGCCCACTGGTCAGATGTTCACGGAACTTAGCGTCGAGGCGCACGCTCTCCGTTCCCTTTTCTGTGGCGTCGTACCAGACTTTTAAGAAGTTAACGAGCCATTGCATGCGTTGGCGGGCGTCGCGTCCGAAGCGCATTTGGTGCCAGATGGCGTAGAGCGGTTCGGAGAGCGTGTAATAGGAACTGCGCTCGCGCAGGTTGGCGGCGCGGACATAGCCGAGGTCGGAAAGGCGTTTCAGTTGCGCGCTGACTTGGTTTGGTTTCAGGCGTGTCGCTTCGGCGATAGCGGTCGGGGTGACGCCCTCGTGTGTGCGACTTGACTCGCGGGCGATGTGGTCGAGAATTTTTCGTTGCTGTGGGGGAAGGCTCTCGACTTTGGCTTTGTAGTATGGCGTCGCTTCATCTAATAATTTTTCAAGGCCGCGCCGCACTTCGGAAATGTCTGACTGACTGACAACCCGGTAAAGCATCAACACCAGACGGGGATTGCCGCCCGTGAAATACTCAAGGACGCGCAGGCGTCCTTCGTTGGCTTTGAGCGTTTCTTCAAAATTTTCTAATTTGTCTATCTCCGCACGGCGACGCAGTAAGTCCTGCATCTGCGCAAAACGCAGATTGTCGAGGTTGAGAATCTTGAAAAAGTTGTAGAGCGGCTGATCGTATGCGCGCGCCTCACGGAAGAAAGTGGTCGCGCCCCCGATTAACATGACCGTGCCGTCGTTCATCAACACATCGCGCAGCCGCGCATTATCCTGTTCGTCGTTGATTTGTTCGAGGATCATGTCGAAATTATCAACCAGCAGGAGGAGGCGCTTCCCATGTGTGTGCCGCCACTCTTTAATGACAGCTAGGCCTGCCTCTTGTAAATCTTCATTGTCGGGATATTGCTTTTTTAGTTGTTCGGCGCGCGCCAGCAATTCAGCATCGTCGGTCTCGGCGGCGAGACGGGTGAGGGCTTCAATCCAGAAATCAGACAGGTCATAAATGCCATATGACTCCTCAGCAAATTTCACAGGCTGCCAATCATCGTTGAGTGCGCCGTCTCTGACAGCGAATTGCACCATTAGCAACACCGTCGTCTTGCCCATCCCGCGCGGCGCGATGATCACGACATGCTGCACGCCCGCGCCATCCGGCTGGTGAGCAATCAGCGCAACGAGTTCTTCGATCAACTCATGGCGGGCGACAAACGTCGCTTTGATCTCCTCTTCCAACATCACATCCGGGTTATATAAAAGTTCCACGCTCTTGCTCCTTACACTTCAGTTGACATTCCGTAATGGCGCAGCCACCAATCTCGCAGCAGCTTGCAGGCAAACTCATAACGCCGGGTTTCGAAATCATAGCGAACGTAAAAGTCGTTTTCGAGATCGGACATCGTGAGATTGAACTGTTCGATGTCGGCACGCTCCGCCATCTTCTCTCGGTAAAACTGAAAACATGCGTCGCGCGTAAGAGCGCCGACCGTGGCAAGTTCACGCAGGATTCGTTTGACGGCCTTCTCTTCCTGCGGCTCATAATAATCACGTAAGCGGCTGTAGTAATGGTCGAAATAAGTTTTGCAATCGACACCCAATACCTTGTCGCGGTAAATCTGCACAATCTTCTCCGGCGTGAGTAATTCACCGTCAAGTTTGTGCTGTTTGGCGGCTTCCGAAAAGATGATTTGGATAAAGTAAGGAACGGGCGCGCCAAGCAGATCAAGCATCTGCTGCTTAACCGGATCATCGAGAGTTATTGTTTTTGCTTTGGCTAACTCGCCTATGAAGATAGTAGCCACTTTTCGAGTGAAAGGCTCAAGCCTGACCTGCTCGAAGTCGTTGATGGCGTTTATCTCGCCTAGCTCATTTAGAACTCGCCCGATACCAATTGACCCTGCAATTAAGAAGCGCACGTTTTGCAAGTCTGGTGATTGGCGAATGGTTCGCAGCCAATGGAGTAAAGTTTTTGCCTCTTCCCTGTGAGATTCCGAACGCGCCATTCGATCAATCATCATCGGGAATTCATCTAAGACGAAGACAACCGGAGTTTTCAGTTGAGCAATTTTTTTGAACAGTTCTGCTCCGCTTTCCTGCCAGCGAGGACGCAGCTCCTCTCTGAGTTTTAGCTTAACGTTGACGAGTTCTACTTCATCAACAGTGCTTCGCACACCAGACCATAAGGCTTTAGGAAAGTAGCTTAATCCCTGGGCCATTTTTGCGAGTCGGCCGTCGGTAGTCCTAGCAAGTTGCACGGCCAATAGCGTGATCAATTCGGCGGGCTGCGCCATAGGCTCAAGATCGGCGTGAACAAACGCATAATCGTTACGAGGACGATCCATTAGACGGTACATGACGCTTGTTTTGCCAAAGCGTCGTGGAGCAGCTAAAAGCACGTTTCCTAAGGCTAATTTTTCCCATACGAGATCAACAAATGAATCACGCCCGTAGAAATCATCCAAACGAACTGGCGGGCCAACTAAATTGCTCACCATAAAGAACTCCTTAGTTGCACATGCCGATACATCAATTCTGTTGTACAACGTGGACGTTGTACAACAGAATTGATGTAGCAAGCAAGTGGCGGTAATTGCGGAAATTAAATACTTTGAGGGCGACTGAGATATGGAAACTCAGTCGCCCTCTTTTCTTGCGTTGCGTGTGCGAAGCTGTTGTTTGTGCGTCGCGTGCGGTGCGGCGCATGAGGTTCCCGGAGTTTAGAATCTGACGCCGAAGCCGAGGCTGCCTTGAAAATTATGGGTCGTCTCGGACGGCGCGACGCCGACGACGAGACGCGTGGGTGCGAGTGAGCCGGACGGCGGGTCGACCACGACCGGCACGCGGTGTTCGCCGAAACGAATGATGGTGTCGCCCGCGTCGAAGCGGATGAGCGTGCGCGCCGTCGGGTAATACTCGAACACGCCGCCCACGTCGAAAGCGAAGTGCGTCTTCGGATTTGGCTCGAAGCAGCCGAGGGGCGGCGGGAAGACCGCCACACAGGCGACGTTAGGACGCGGGCGCAGGTCGCCTTCGCTGAAGCGCACGAAACCGGGGCGCGCCTTGGCGTACACGCCGACCTGCTCGAAACGCTTCCCGGCCTTGACGCCGAAGAGTCCTTGAGCTTTGCGTCCGCCCGCGAATTCGCGCTCACGCGGAAAGAAATTGCCTTCGGCTTCGACGGCGAAGTTCGGCGTCAAGTGATAACCGATGCGCGCGCCGAATCCCGGTTCAACTTCCGAGCCTTCGGAGAAGGTCGTCACGGTGGGGCAGGGCGGGACGAGGCACTGCACGGTTGTCGTGACGCTGCCGCGCCCGTTCGCCACGTGCAGGACGGAGAACTGGCCGCCCACTTCGACCCGGCGTGATTCGTCCACCTGCGCGTAAGCGCGCGCGTGGTTGAGGGAGAGAGACAAGATTGCGACCGCGATGGTGAAAAGCATTTTTCGACGCATATTTTCCTCCTTAAATTTCGCTGGAGAGGTTAATACACTCGCGCCGGAGAGAGTGTCGGTGCGCGAGGGACGGAAGCTAGACGCTTCGCAAGCGCCGCGCTTCCGCCCGAACCGTTTCTCACAGCGATGCAATTTGCAAGCGCGATGCCAACACGGTAGCGGACATCCCGCGCGCGACGATAAATGTCTTTACGCAACCGGATTTGGCGCGTGCTGCTTTCGTCGGCGCAGCGTGCACGGGCGCGCGTCGGCCATCTAAATTTTTGAATACGACGCGCGCCGCTCGTCTAAATTTTTGAATATCTCCGGTGTCTCGCCGAACGCCGCCCGTCGCGCCGTTCGGGTTTGACAAAGACGGCGGAGGCCGATGCGTGCGGCGCGACCAATGAAGTCAGTCCATGCCGGGATAGCGCGCGAGGCAACTTGAGTTTTTCGCTGCCCCGAACCGCGTAACATCCGGATCATTTCCCCAACGGCGTCAGAAGCGGAAGGTGACGCCCGCGCGGATGCTGATGATGTTGATGAGGTCGCCGGTAACGGGATAGCCCTGCCCGCCGCGCCGCGTGATCTCGTCGCGGACTTCCACGCGCAGCCCGACGTTGTGATTCTCCGAAGGATAATATTTGATTCCGCCGCCGAGCCGCGTGATGGTCTCGGCGTGAATCTCGGTTGGGTCGGTTGAGACGCGCCCGACGCCCGCCGTCAGGTACGGAATCACGCGCTTGCTCGCGGTCATCGGGGCGAAGTGAAACAACCCGGCCACCTGCACGTCTATGAAATCATCCCGGCGGGAGATGCCCGGTTGTTTGACGTAGTAACCGTCGAGCGAGCCTTCGACGGCGATCCTGTCCGTCAAGCCTCTCGTATAGGCGATGGTGAACACGGGCGCGGCGGCGACGCTGTCGTTCTCGCCCCGCAGGCTGCCGCCTCCGGCCGTCACACTGAACTCGTTTTTCTGCCCTTGCGCGTGCGCGACGCCGCACGCGACGAACAGGCAGCAGCAGATGGCGCATAAAAGTTTCTTCATAAATTTCCCTTCCTGAAATTGTGAGAGGTGTCCTCGTAAAATTCGCCGCCGCTCAGTTCGCGGGCAGGGCGCGGATGGCGCGCATGCGTCGGACGATCTGGTGCGAGATGTCTTCGGCGGCGACGCGCCCGTTGATGGCGACGACCTTGCCTTTGACGACGACGATGCTGGATTCGGGTTCGACGATGCCGAAGATGTAGTTGAGCGCCGTCTTCTTGATCTCGATGATGAGGTCTGCGCGCTCCGGGTTCTTCACGATTGAGAGTTGCCATTGGCCGAACTCCGGCAGCTTGTCGAGTTTGTATTCGAGATAGTCCGCGTCGAGGTGCGGGTTCGGGCTGATGTAGATGGTGCGCGCGGCGCGCAGAATCTCGGCGGGCATGCGCTCGCTCGTGTTACCGTTCGTCGTCGCCGTGCGTGAGCGCGACGCGGCGCGCCCGGCGTCCGAGTCAGAGTAGTTGCGATCCGTCGTGCGCGAAGTTTGCGCCTGCGCGCTGCTCAGCCCGCAGGCGACAACGAACGCCAAGAGAAGCGCGCCGGAGCGCAAGAAGCCGCGCGGGTTCGATATTTGTTGCATCAGAGTTCCTACTTTCGTTAACTGTGAGTTTGTTCTGACCGTCGCCGGGGAAAATGGCAACGACTGTGCCATGCGGGTTTCCGGCGGGAAAAGGCGGGAAGTTTGCGAGCGCTCGAACACGCGCCGCCGCGCGCTCCCGTCACCTGAAAGAAAATCGCGGCGGTCGAAGTTAATTTTGAATTGTGCCGCCCGGATTGTGTGAGGCCAATTTTCCGCTTGACGTGCGGGCAGCGCGCGTAGAAGATGACAGGCATCCGAGCCGCGAGAGAGATGTGTTGCGTTCATCGAACGCGAGAGATGTGCCGCGTCCGCCAAATTGAAACCACCCCCGACCGCTCTATAGATTTCACATGACCGATCCGTCGAAGCACCGGACAGAGGTGACGAACGCGCCAGCGCGGACGAGCGCCACGCCCTCTACACCGCCGCACGACGCGGACGCCCTTCCACCGGCGCGCGCCGACGCTACCGGCGCGCCCGGCGAGAGCGCGGCGACCTTGCGCGGCGTGGTCGAGATGGTGCGGCGCGTGATGCGTTCGGACACGGCCAGCGTCGCCACGCTCTCCGTCGCCGAAGGCACGGTCACTTGGAAGGCGACGAGCGGTTTCAACTCGCTCGCGGACGCGGAGGCGGAGATCGTCAACCCTCTGCGCGGCATGTTCGCCGAGTACGCCGCTTCGGCCGAAGACATGACGATGATCGAAGTGCGCAACGTGGGCGGCGAACTTCCGGCCAGCGAGTTTCCCTTGCACAGCGCCGAAGGCTTGCGCGATCTGGCGCTCGTGCGCTTGCGCGCGCGCGGCGAAACTTTGGGGCTGCTCGGCATCGGCTATCGCACCGCGCATCGTTTCACGTCGGACGAGAAAGACCTGCTCGAAAGCCTCTCCGAGATGGCCGCGCTCGCGCTTGACAACGCGCGACTTCTCGAAACCGTCAGCGCGGGCAAAAGAATCTGGGAGCAGACCTTCGACGCCATCCCCGACGGCATCATCGTCCACGACGCCTCGATGCGCCTGACGCGCTGCAACGCGATGGCCGCCGAGATGATGGGCTTCGAGCAACCGGGCGAAGCCATCGGCATGGCTTGCGACGTGGCCTTCGCGCGCCTGTTCGGCGAACGCGCCGCGGCCTTTCACATGAATTCGCGCACGACGAACACAGGCGCATCCTCTTTCGAGATACAAGCCGAGGACGGCCGCCGCTATCTCGTCGCGGTCGCGCCGCTCGACGGCGCAACCGACCGCCACGGTTCGAGCGTCATCACTTGGAGCGACGTGACGCAGATTTCCGAGATGCAGGAACAACTCTCGCGCTCGCGCCGCCTCGCCACGGTCGGCCAACTGGCCGCCGGGGTCGCGCACGAGATCAACAACCCGCTCGCCGCCATCACCACCTGCGCCGAAGCGACCCTGCGCGACATACGCTCCGCGCCCCATCTGTCGGCTACGGCCGCCGCGCGCTCTTGGGATTTTTATCTCGAAGAGATCGTCCGCCAAGCCCTGCGCTGCAAAGCCATCACGCGCGGCCTGCTCGATCTCTCGCGCCAGCGCCGCGCGCGCCGCGAGCCGTGCGACATCAACGCGCTCGTCGAACGCAGCGTCCTCCTGCTCTCGCAGCGCGAAGAGGCGCAGAGCACGCAGGTCACCACCGAACTCGACCCGGAGATCGGCGAGCTGGCGACCGACGAAGTGCTGGTGCGGCAGATTCTCGACAACTTGTTGACGAATGCGCTCGACGCGGTGGAAGGCGGCGGTCGGGTCAGCGTCTCGACTAAACTCGAAGGCGAGCGCGCGCTGATCGAAGTGGCCGACACGGGTGCGGGCATCCCGCCCGAAATGCTCGTGCGCATCTTCGACCCGTTCTACACCACGAAAGAGGCGGGCAAAGGTTCGGGGCTTGGTCTCGCCATCTCGACCACGCTGGCCGAAGCACTCGGCGGCGCGCTGACGGTCGAATCAAAGGCAGGCGCGGGCAGCCGCTTTCGCCTCTGGCTACCACGCCGCGCACCGGAAGCAAGGGATGAAGGATGAAGAAGAAAACGATGAACGATGAATGATGAACGATGAAGTAAAAGTAGTGAATGGTCAATGGTGAAGAAGGGTCTTCTACCATTCACCATTGACCATTCACCATTCACCAAGTCTTCCCTTCATCGTTCATCGTTCATACTTGATCGTTCCTCTAAACTATGACTCGAAAGATCAGCGTCCTCGTAGTCGATGATGATCCTCTGTTGCGCAGGCTCGTGACGGAGCAGTTGTCGCGTTCGGGCTTCGAGATGGCGGCGGCCGAATCGGGCGAGGATGCCATCGAGACTTTGCAGGCGTCGGACTACGACGTGGTGCTCTTGGACATGCGCATGAACGGCATGACGGGACTCGATGCCCTGCGCGAGATCAGGCGGCTCGACGATCCGCCCGAAGTGATCATGCTGACGGCCGACACCTCGCTCGGCACAGGGATCGAGGCGATGCGCCTCGGCGCATACGATTACCTGACGAAGCCCGCCACGCTCGACGAGATGGAGGCCGTCATCCGCAAGGCCGACGAGAAGCGCCGGCTCGTGCGTCAGAACGCGGGCCTTCGCGTGGCGGCCACGCGCGGCGCGCCGGGCGCGGACGAGAGCGCGCACACGCTCGTCCATGCGAGCGAGGCGATGCGCGGTTTGATCTCCATCGCCGAGTCGGCCGCGCGTCTCGATTCCACCGTCATTATCACGGGCGAATCGGGGACGGGCAAAGACGTGCTCGCGCGCTTCATTCATTCGCGCAGCGCGCGCGGCGATGCGCCGCTGATCACGATCAACTGCGGCGCGCTGCCCGAAGCGCTCTTCGAGTCGGAGTTCTTCGGCCACGAGCGCGGCGCTTTCACGGGCGCGACTTCGCTGAAGCGCGGACTGATCGAAGCGGCCGACGGCTCGACTCTCTTTCTCGACGAGATCGGCGACCTGCCCGCGCCCATGCAGGTCAAACTTTTGCACTTTCTCGAACAGGGACGTTTCCGCCGCGTCGGCTCGACGCGCGACCGCGCCTCGGACGTGCGCATCATCGCCGCCACCAATCGACGGCTCGCCGAAGACGTGCAGCAAGGCCGCTTCCGCATCGACCTCTTCTATCGTCTCAATGTCATCTCGCTGCACGTTCCACCTTTGCGCGAACGACGCGAAGACATCCCCGTCCTCATCGAACACTTCCTCGCGCTCTACCGCGAACGCTTCCAGCGTCCCGCGCTCACGCTCTCAATGGACGCTCGCCGCCTGCTCGAAACTTTCAACTGGCCGGGCAACGTGCGCGAACTGCGCAACACCATCGAGCGCGCCGCCGCCCTCTCCGACACCGACGAGATCGAAGCCGCGCAGTTCTCACAACTCGTCGGCAAAGACGTAACGGCCGCCGCCACGACCGCCTCAACGTCGCGCGCGCCGGATGAACCGGACGCGCCCACGCGCACGCTCGACGAACTCGAACGCCAACATATCCTCCGCGTCCTCGAAGAGACCGGCGGCAACCGCGAACGCGCCGCCATCATCCTCGGCATCTCCGCCCGCACCCTCTATCGCAAGCTCCGCGAATACGAAGAAGACGGCAAATAGAAGTGACGAGTGATGAGTGACGAGTGACAAGTTAAAGCAGAGAGTTTGTCTCTAACTTGTCACTCGTCACTCATCACTCGTCACTTCTGTCAGTTCTGCCATTTTGTCCGGCCGCTGACAAAACGTCAGTCGGGTTTGTCATCGCAGGCGGCCGTTCGCTTTCGGTCGCCGTCGCCTGTCTCCGAATAACTCTCAACATTTCATTAGTTAGTCCGTGCAGGCGTGTGCGCGGCGGACGCGGCATGTGAATTGACTAGAGAGCGGCACGGCCAAGTGCTTTTTCTGTTTGGTCGCGTGAGAGTTAAGCCGGGAACGGAGAGCCTCGAGGATGGCGAAGGTAATGATTTGTGACGATGACCGCGTGTTGGCCGAGGGGCTGGTGGCCGCCTTGCACGCCGCCGGGCACGAGGCCGAAACGTGTCGTCACACGATGGATGTCCTCAGGGGCGCGGCCGCCGGGCGTTTCGATCTGATCGCCTTCGGTTTAGACATGGCGGGTTTTGGCCGCGCGGGCGCGGTCGAAGCCCTGCGCGAGATCGCTCCGCGCGTGCCTCTCATCGCCTTGCACGAACGTCCTTCCGAAATCATGCGCGCGTCATCTTCGCGCTCACTATTTGCTGCCGTGCTGCCGCGCTCGCTGGCCGTCGAAGATTTTATGTACGCCGTCGCGTGCGCGCTCAGCGAACCTCCAACCACCCGGCGCAGACGCCCTGCCGCCAAGCAGGATGCACTCTGAAAAAAGTTCCTCGCCGGTTCAACCAACACTCACCACGGAAAGTTTCAGACCACTCGAAGGAGATAGATCAATGAAGACGTTGAAGAAAAGAATGAACGCGCCTGTCCTCATGGCGCTCTGCTTGTTGCTCGTCGGCACGGCAGCCGCGTTCGCGCAAAGGCAGATCGCCTCGGCGCGCTCGTCGGCCGGACGGCCGGAAGTGAAAGTCAAACTCGCCGGTTCGCTCAAGCGCAACGACGCACAGCTCGCGCTCGATAAAGTGAGCGCCGTCCATCCGGGCGAGATTCTCGACTGGACGATCACGAGCGCCAACGAGGGCGATGCGCCCGCGCGCCAGTACAAGACTATCGGGCAGATTCCGCAAGGCACTGCGTTCGTCGCGGGCAGCGCCGTCGCCGAGTACGGCGCGACGGTCAGCTACAGCATCGACGGCGGCAAGAGCTTCGCCGCGCAGCCCACAGTCGAAGAGAAACAGCCGGACGGCACGACCAAGCGCATCCCAGCGCCCGCTTCGTTGTACACGCAGGTGCGCTACGAGTGGAGCGATCCGCTCGCGGCCGGTCAGACGCTCTCGGCCTCTTACAAGGTGCGCGTCAAATAAGCCCGCCCCTCTTGTAGCACGTCCCGCGATGGAGAGACCGAGCCTAGAGAGTCTCTTCCAACTCCTTCGGACTCCTTTATCGGCTCTTCGGTCATCGGCGAGTCTCTCACACCACAATTGAGGATTGATATGAAGACAAGTTACACCCACCCTCCGGCCATCGGCCTCCGCTTGCCGCGCGCGTTCTTCGCCCTCATGGCGATCCTTTGCGCATTTATCTCACCTGCCTTTGCGCAAACCAGCGGCAACACAGTCATCTCCAACCAGGCGAGCGCCGCTTACACGGATAGCTCCAACAACAACTACAGCACGGTTTCCAACACCGTCACCGTGACGGTCGCCAACGTCTCCGGCCTGCGTATCCTGCCCGACGATGCCGTCAACTCCGCGGTCGTCCCCGGCGACGCGAACGTGACGTTCCTCTATACCGTGACCAACACGGGCAACTTCACGGATCAGGTGCGCTTCCTCGCCAGCGGCCAGAGTTTGAACCTGACCGGCCCCGGCACGATCACCGCCGCCGTCATCGACATGGACGGCAGCAACACGATCACGGCGGGCGACATCAACATCTTCTCGAACGGCGCGGACGTGCTCCACACGCTCGCGCAGAACGCCTCGGCCACCATCGTCGTGCGCTTGACGATCAGTTCGTCCGCCGCGCCCGGCAACACCATACAGGTCTTCCTCGGCGACGCGGCCACCGGTGCGGCGCAAGGCTACGACAACCAGACGCCCGATAACCCGGCCACGCCTTCGGCGCACGAAGTTCGCACCGTCTCGGCCACGTCCGTCAACGGCGTGCGCGAGGCGCGCGGCGACGTGCGCGTCACCGTGCAGAACGACGCGCAACTGCGCGCCGTCTTGACCGTGCCCGCCGGCCCCGTCGCGCTCGGCTCGAACATCAGCTACAGCGCGCAGCTTTGCAACGACGGCAACCGCCCGGCCACTTCGATGTCGCTCGGCGCGTTCACCGGCGTCTACATCGTCATGCCCGTGCCCGTCGACACGGTGCTCTCGGCCACGAACACCTTCCCCGCCGGCACGCTCTACACGACGACGGCCTTGACGACCGCGCCCGAAGCGGCCGTCTGGTCGAACACCGCGCCCGGCTCGCTCTCCAGCGTGACGCGCGTGGCCTTCAACGTCGGCGCGTCGCTCGCGGGCGGCAGCACTTGCAGCGCGAGCATCCCGGTCGTCGTCACCATCACGGCGACGGACGCCACGACGCCCATCTACGCCGTCATCGATTCGTTCGGCACGAACACGGTCGGCACGGTCTTGAACGATCAATCCGATTCGCCGGGCGCGGAAGTGACCAATCGCGGCGACCGCAACGCCAACTTCGACGAGCCGCGTCTCGGTCTCGACGCCGTCGATACGGGCAAAGGTATTCGTCAACCGACGCTGCTCCAGCGCGTCGGCAACGTCCTCATCGGCCCGGCCGGTCAACCGACCGCGACGGGGCCGGGCAACAGCAACAACACCGACTTCACGAACCGCAGCGTGACGACGGGCATTGCCGGAGTTCCGCCCTGCGCGGGGCCGGCCACTCCGGCCTGCTCGACGAACGCTGTCGGCTTCATCATCTTTACCAACACCGTGCGCAACACGGGTAACGCCACCGACACCTTTACCATCACCGCGCCGAGCGTGCCCACGGGCTTCACCGTCGGGGTCAGCACGAATCCGGCCGGGCCTTTCACCACCATCTCCGGCGCGGGCTCGTTCGCTCTTTCGCCGCTGACGCAAAACTCGGACGTGAACCTCTACGTGCGCGTCGATGCCCCGGCCTCGCAGCAAATCCTGACCGGCTTCGACAGCATCATTCAGGCCACGTCCGCCAACACGCCCGCCAGCAACAACCAGACGATTGACCGTCTCTACACCGGATTCGTCCGGCTCGACAAGTCGGTCACCGTCGTTGACGCTTCGGGCAATCCTTCGCCGACCGTCCCCGGCGCGATCATCGTGTACCAGATCAACTACACGAACATCATGACCGCACCGGCCGCCGGTTCCAACAGCTCCGCCTTGACGGCCACGAACCTCGTCATCACGGAAGACGGCACGGCGGGCGGCAACAACTGGGCGACCTACACGACGCAGGTCACGTCGCCCGCTCCCTCCATCAGCACGGCGGGCGGCACGGTCACGGACGGCGCGGGCAATCCCGTCACCGCTCTGACCAACGTCCTCAAAGGCAACGTGCCGAGCCTCGCGCCCGGCACGAACGGCACGTTCGTCTTCCGCCGTCTGATCAACTAGGGTCGCACTCGAAGCGCGCCCTTCCCCGAAGGAAGCGGCGCGATGGGACGCGCGGGCGAATTGCCCCGCCCGCGCGTCACCCGCGTCGCGCCGCTTCCCTTTTCTCCGCTCTCTCGAATTTGAACCGCTCCCGATAACTTCCAACTCAATCCCTCATGCCTAACGTGTCCGTCGCCAAATTTGTCTTAGCTGCCGTCCTCGCGTCGGTGCTCGGTTTCGCGCCGCGCACCGCCCCGGCGCAGCCGCAACAAACCGGGGCGGACACAGTCATTTCCAATCGCGCTGAAGCGATCTATGCGGACGACGAGGGCAACGAGTTTTTGACCGCCTCGCCCACCATCACCGTCACCGTCCGCCCCGTCGCCGCCGTCGCCGTCACGCCCGACGAGACCGCGCCTTCGGCGACGGTCGCCGCGGGCGAACGCATCACGCGCCTCTTCAGCATCTGCAATCTCGGCAACACGCCCGACCTCTACACCATCACGCAATTCGAAGTGACCGCGCCCGCCACAGTCGTCGCGCTTCACTTCGACACGGACGCGAGCGGCACTGTCACCGACGGCGACGCGCCCGTCGCGCTCAACTCAACCATGTCGCCGCGTCTTGCGCCCCGCGCCTGCACGGGCGTTCTGGCGGTCGTTGACGTGAACGCGAGCGCGCCGCAGACGCAACTCGCCCTCCGCCTCACCGCACGCTCGAACGTGACCGTCACCGTCAACGGCACGGTCGAAGACACGGGCACGATCATCAACGCGGTCGGCGAACGCGCGCGCGTGACCGACCCAAGCAACCCCGCGCTGCCTCCGTCGAAACTCGTCAACAACCAGCCGCGCGTCACCACCACGCCCGGCCAGACGCTCGACTACACGATCAGTTTCCGCAACAGCGGCTCGGTCGTCGCACGCCGCGTCCTCGTCGCCGACGACCTGCCCGAAGGTCTGCAATACGTCCCCAACTCGCTCCGCCTCGGCACGCGCGCGCTCACCGACATGGACGACGCGGACGAAGGCCGCATCGACCGCCCGCGCCGCATCGAAGTGCGTCTCGCCTCGGTGCAGCCGGACGAAGTGGTGACCGTCACTTTCAGCGCCCGCGTCACGGGCAACGTCGCGCCGGGCACGGGCGCGGTCAACACGGCCACTGTCAGCGGCGAAAATTTCGACAGCGCGAACAGCACCGCCGCCACGGCCGTCGTCAATCCCTTCGGCACTGTCTATGCGGGGCGAAGCGGCGGCGCGGTCACAATCGCCGGAGCGCGCGTCGCGCTCGTCACAGACCCCAACACGCGCACGCCGCTGCCCGTCGCCGCCGGCATCGGCTTCACGCCGAACGCCGCGAACGACAACCCCTACACGACCGTGCAGGGCGGTCTCTTCAGTTTCGCGCTCAGCCGCGAGCAACTGGCCGCGCCCGTCACTTATTACGTCAACGTCAACGCGCCCGGCTATCGCTCGCGCATGTTGGAGTTTGCCGTCCGCCCCTCTCCAGTCGCCGGTCTTTATGACGCGACCGTGCGCGCGCTCGACGAACAGCCCATCGCCGAAGCCGCCGGTTTCACGCTGACGCAGACGGACGTGCTGCTGGCGAATCTCGCCAGCGTCGCGCTCAACATCCCGCTCTTCGAGTTGCAGACGCTTGAGCTCAACAAGACCGCAGACCAGCCGCGCGCTGAAATAGGCGACATCGTTTCCTATCGCGTCGAGGTACGCAACACGACTCAGGCCGCCTTGCACGACGTAAGCGTGCGCGATCTCCTTCCCCAATCGTTCCACTACGCGCCGGGCACGGCGCAACTCACCGTCTCGCCCGCGCCGCCGCGCTCAATCGAGCCGCAAGTGAGCGGCAACGAACTCACGTTCAATCTCGGCACGCTCGCGCCGGGCGCGCGCGCCTCGCTCGTCTATCGCACGCGCGTCGGCGTCAACGCGCGCGAAGGCGACCAGACGAACACGGCCGTGGCCTCTGGCATCTACGCTTCGGGCGAGCGCGTCTCGACCACGCCCGCGCGCGCCACCGTCCGCGTCGGTCGCGGCGTCTTCTCCACGCGCCAGATCATCATCGGCCGCGTCTACGAAGACCGTAACGGCAACGACGAGTTCGACGCGGGCGAGCGTCCCGTCGAAGGCGCGCGGCTCTACATAGACAACGGCCAATCGGTCGTCACCGATGCGGAAGGCATGTACAGTCTGCCGTCCGTGGAAGACGGCGCGGTGGTCATCGCGCTCGATCCCGTGACGCTGCCGCGCGGCTACGCCTTGACGGACGAAGGCCGCCGTGCGGGTCGCAGTTGGGCGCGCTTGCTTCGCACGCCGCTCGGCGGCGGCACGCTCCTGCGTCAAAACTTCGCGCTCCGCAGCACGAACGGCGACGCAAGCGACGAGGCCGCGAACGCGCTCGCCTTGCAAAAGGACGGCAAGCCCTTGCCCTTGCGCGCACCGCAACTCGACGCCGTGCATCCCGCATCCGCAACTGCTCAAGCGAACAGCAACGCGCCGCAAGCGAACTCTCTCGCGTCGCCCACAAACTCCGTCGCGCCCTTGAACGGCTCGAACGCGCCTTCACCGCCGGGCACGCCCGAACCGCGCATCGAAAAAATCTCCGACGCGAAAGAGACTGCGAAACCTTCCGGCAACCTTTCGGCAGGCACGTATGAAGTGGCGGCGAGCGAAGTGGTCGCGCCGGTCGCGCCGGGCGACGTGTTGGTCGTCAGTCCCGCCGAGGATGAGGTCGTCATGTCGGCGGCGATGCAGGTCGAAGTGCGCGTGGCGGAAGATTGGACGGCGACGCTCGAAATCAACGGCCAGCACGTCGGCGAGAAAAACATCGGCCTCAGCCGCATCGACCACAAGAACAAGGTTGCGACCTACACGTTCGTCGGCCTCTCCTTGCGCCCCGGCCAGAACCGCGTGCGCGCCTTCGCCATCAGTCCTGCGGGACAGGCCGCGCGCGCCGTCGAATTGAACGTGATGGGACGCGGCCCCGCGCGTCGTTTGGAGATCACGCCGGAGCGCGACGAACTGCAAGCGGGCGGTCGTGATTCGGCCGCGATCAGAGTGCGCGCCTTCGACCAGTGGAACAACCCGGCGGCCGACGGCCAGATCGCGCTCGCCACTTCAAGCGGCCACTTCCTGCGTCCCGCGAACACTTTCGCCGAGGCGACGCGCGAAGAGACGCGCGACAAGACATCTGACAAGACGCGCGACAAGGCTCTAGAACTAACCGAGGAACTTGCCAATCAGAACGCGACGCTTCGTGAAGTTGTCCTGACGATGCATGACGGCGAAGCGACCGTCCGCCTCGTCTCGGACAACACGGCGGGCGTGGCCGCGTTGCAGGCGCAGACGGGCGACATCACGGCCGAGCGGCGCTTGCGCTTCACGGCCGAACTGCGCCCCACCATTCTCGTCGGCTTGGCCGAAGCGTCCGTCGGTCGCGCCGCCCCTGAAAACAGCTTGCGCGGCGACGACGCGCGCGCGCGCAGCCACATCGAATTTTTCTATCGCGGCTCGGTCTTCGGCAAAAATCTGTTGACGCTCGCCTACGACAGCCAGCGTTCCTTGAATCGCACGCAGGGGCACGACCGCCTCTTCCAAGCCGACCCCTTGGAGCGCGCCTATCCGCTCTTCGGCGATACCTCCACGCGCTTCAGCGACGTGGAATCAAACTCGAAACTCTACGCGCGCCTCGACCGCAACCGCTCCTACGCCATGTTCGGCGACTTTGAAGCCGGGCTGACCGACACGCAGCTCGCCGGTTACTCGCGCAAGCTGACGGGCGTTAAAGTTCATCTCGAAAACTCGAACGGCGATACGCTCGTCGTCACGGGCGCGCGCCCCGATACCTCTTTCGCGCGCGACGTGTTCCCCGCCGGTCGCATCGGCCTCTTGAATCTCACTTACCCGGACGTGTTGCCCGGTTCGGAAACCGTCGCCCTCGAAGTGCGCGACCGGCGCAACCCCGAACGCATCATCTCGCGCGAAGTGCTCCTGCGCTCGCTCGACTATAATCTCGATCCGCTCACCGGTCAGATGTTCTTCCTGCGTCCCCTCTCGGCCTTCGACTACGACTTGAATCTCGTCCAGCTCGTCGTCACTTACGAACATCGCGCGGCCGGGATGTCGTCCGGCGTCTACACCGGCCGCGCCTCGAAGCGCTTCAACAGTCTCGGCCTGCGCATGGGGCTCTCCTACGTCGAACAGAAGCAGAGCGAGTTCGGCTCCTACCGCCTCGGCGGGCTCGACGGCGAACAGACGTTGCCGAATCGCGGCGCTCTCAAATTCGAGTGGGCGATGAGCCGCGGCGACATGGCGACGGGCGGCAACATCTTCGACACCGCGACGCGCCGCGACGGCGGCAACGCTTACCGGGTCGAACTCGTGCAGCCGCTTTCCGTCTACGAAGCCGTCGTGCACGCCGAGTATGCGCGCGCCGACGAAGGCTTCTTCAATCCCTTCGGCACGACGGTCGCCCCCGGCTCGCAGCGCACGGGCGCAACCCTCGATCTCAAACCGGGCGCGTCGCGCGTCGTCCGTCTCGGTTTCTTGAACGAGCGCAACCGCACGGCGAACGTGGACAACTCGCGCAACACCTTCTCGCTCCTCTGGACTGAGACGTTCAGCGACCGCCTCCACGCCTTCTTCGGCTACGACTACAGACGCTTGAGCGATGCGGTCAGCGACCAGCAGATCAGTTCCAATCTCGTCACCGTCGGCGCGCAGTATCGCCCGACGGACAAGCTCGAACTCTCCGTCAAACGCGAACAGAACCTCGGCGAAGCAGACCCCACGTTCCCCAGCCAGACGACCATCGCCGCGCGTTACAAATGGAACGAGTGGGCGAACATCTTCTTCACGCAGCGGCTCGCCTCCGCGCCCATCGTGCCCATCAGCGACACGGCCGCCACGGGCTTCGCCTCGACTGGTTCGCGCCGCGAAACTTCCATCGGCGTCGAGACGAAACTCGGCCGTTACACGAACGTCTCCAGTCGCTATCAACTTGAGAACGGCATCAACGGCACGGACAGTTTCGCCGTCCTCGGTTTGCAAAATCGCTTGCCCGTCTCGAAGCGTCTGTCGCTCGACCTCGGCTTCGAGCACGGCTTCCATCTCGCGGGCGCAGGACAGAGTTTCACGGGCGGCTCGTTCGGCTTCTCCTACCTGCCCTCGAAAGACCTGCGCACCGCCGCGCGCTACGAACTGCGCAATCAGACGGGCGGCCTCGCACAACTCATCACGGTCGGCGCGGCCGGTCGCCTCGGTGACGGCATCACGACGCTCGCGCGCTTCCAAGCCGCTCGTTCCAACTATCAGGGGCGCGAGAATTCGTCTCTGCAAGGCACGGCCGCCATCGCCCTGCGCCCGCTGCGCTCAGACCGCACGGCGCTCCTCTTCAGCTACACGCACCGCTCGCTCACGCAGGGCGGTTTCAACGGCCAAGCCGCGACCACCGACCGCTCCGACACGCTTTCGAGCGACGGCCTCTGGCAGCCTTTCAAGGACACGGAACTCTACGGCCGCGTCGCCGTCAAGTTCGGCGCGAACAGCCGCGAAGGTTTGATGAACGCCTCGGCCTTGACCTATCTCGCCCAACTGCGCGCGCAGAAACGCTTGCGCCGCGCCTTCGACGTGGCGGGCGAAGTGCGCCTGCTCTCTCAGCCTTCGACGCACACGACGCGCACCTCCGTCGGCGCGGAAATCGGCTATTGGGTCTTCGCCGACATGCGCATCGGCGTCGGCTACAACTTCACTTCGGCCACCGAACCGGGCGGCATCGTCGTCACCCAACCGCGCGGTTTCTACTTCACCATCTCCACCAAACTCTCCAACCTCTTCGACCTCTTCGGCACGGCGGCCGACGGCCTCGCGCCCTCTAACTTCTCGCCCGCACAGGCTCAGCCGTCGGAGCGGAAAGAGACCACAGCGCCGCCCGCGCCGCCGTCAACCGGAGAGCGCGCGCCGGAACAATGAAGCACGCCCGCGCCAACAGTTTTGAGCAACCGGGTCGCCCGTCGCGCATCGCACGCGCGGGCGCGCTCGCTTCGTTCGCCGTGCGTGCGGCGCGGCAGTTGTTCTTCGTCGTCTCGGCCGTCTGCGCGTTTGCGTGCGCGGCTTCGGCGCAGGTCAACATCTACCAACTGCGCGGCTCGACCGTCTACGACATCTACACCTACAACACGACGACCAACACCGTCTCGACCGTCTACAGCAACTATCCGATCACGCCGAACGTCTCGACGACCAACTCGGCGACGCTCGCGCAGCGGCCGAGCGACGGGATGCTCTTCTACGTGATGTTCCTTTCAACGAACAACCCGGTCATGTACCGCTTCAACCCGGCTACACCGAACGTCGCGCCCGTGCAGGTCGGCACGGGACTCGGCGCGGCCGTGCCCTCGTCTCTGCGCATGGCCTTCAATCCCGTGAACGGCCTGCTCTACTATCTGCCCGACTCGCGCATTCTCTACACCATCGACACCACGACGGGCGTTGCCTCAGCGACCGGCATCACGGCCGGCGCGGCCGTCACGAGCGGCGGTGACATGGCCTTCTCTTCCACCGGCCAACTCTACGTCATCACGAGCGGCAAGACGCTCTACACCGTCTCGCTCGTCAACGGCACGGCCACGCGCGTCGGCAACGCCGCCGTCAACTTCACGGACTCTCCCGCCAACGCCCAACCCGACGCCACGCTCGGCCTCGCCTTCGACGCGGCGGGTCGCCTCTTGACGCAGACGCGCAACCCGAACCGCATCTATTCCATTGGCCTGCCCGTCGCCTCCACGGCCACTCCGCAAGGCACGTTCGTCAGCAACGGCGACGGCGACATCAATTCGACGGGCGACATGGCGAGCGCGAGCGTCCCCGCGCCGAACCTCTCGATCACGAAGACCGACAACGCCACCACCGTCTATCGCGGCGGCACAGTCACCTACACCATCGTCGTCACCAACAACAGCACCTTCGCCGTCACCGGCACGGTCGCGGACAACGTGCCCGCGTCTCTCACGAGCGTGACGTGGAACTGCACGGCTTCCGCCGGGTCGTCCTGCACAACCGCGTCCGGCACGGGCAACAACATCAGCACCTCGGCCACGCTCGAAGCGGGCGGCACGGCCACCTACACCATCACCGGCACGCTCTCGGCAACCGCCACCGGCACGCTCTCGAACACGGCCAGCGTCCAACCGCCCGCTTGGCTCGCGGACTCGACCCCCGCCGACAACACCGCCACCGACAACTCAACCATCAACCTCAACGCCAACCTCTCGATCACGAAGACCGACAACTTGTCGAGCGTCAACCCCGGCTCGTCCGTCACCTACACGGTCGTCGTCGGCAATGCCGGGCCTGACGCGGCGAACGGCGCGCTCGTGACGGATACAGTGCCGGCCGCGCTGACAGGCGTCGCGTGGACGTGCGGTTCGCCCGTCGGCGGCGCGACGTGCGGCGCGGCTTCCGGCACGGGCAACAACATCAGCACCACGGCCAACCTGCCGAGCGGCGGCTCCGTCACCTACACCATCACCGGCACGCTCTCGGCAACCGCCACCGGCACGCTCTCGAACACCGCGCAAGTGCTCACGCCCGCCACCGGCGTCACCGACCCGAACGACCCTGCGCGCACCGGCGCGAACAACAACAGCGCCACCGACACGACCACCATCAATCTCGCTCCCGACCTGCGCATCACGAAAACGCACACCGGCAATTTCACCGTCGGCGCGGGCGGCACATACACTTTGACGGCGAGCAACGCCGGGACGGGCGCGTCGAGCGGCACGATCACCGTCACCGACACGTTGCCGACCGGCTTAACCGTCGCCTCCGTCCCGACGGGCACGGGTTGGAACTGCTCCGCCACCGTCGTCGGCAGCAGCGCTGCCACCTGCACGAGCACGAACGTCATCAACGCGGGCGTGACCAGCCCCAATCCGATCACGCTCACCGTCGCCGTCGCCCCGGCGGCGCTCGCCGCTTCGCCCGTCACCAACGTCGCCAGTATCTCCGGCGGCGGCGAA
This sequence comes from Pyrinomonadaceae bacterium, assembly GCA_036387235.1. Taxonomy (GTDB): domain Bacteria; phylum Acidobacteriota; class Blastocatellia; order Pyrinomonadales; family Pyrinomonadaceae; genus JAIVJZ01. Next base: position 620,056 of record DASVUD010000006.1, on the reverse strand, counting down.
CCTGCGTCGCTCAATGGCAACAACTCCGTGAACGACTCGACCATTATCGTCGGCGCGCCCGACCTAACCATCACGAAGACGCACACCGGCAACTTCACGCGCGGCGGCGTCGGCACTTACGACATCACCGTCACCAACTCGGGCACGGCCGCGACGACGGGCGCAACCGTCACCGTCACGGACACTCTGCCCGCCGGGCTCACGCCGACCGCCCCCATCGGACTGACGAACGGTTGGACATGCGGCATCGCCGCGCAGGTCGTCACCTGCCAGCGCGCGAACGCGCTCGGCGCGGGCGCGAGCTATCCGGTCATCAACATCACGGTCAGCGTCTCGCAGACGGCCGCCGCGAGCGTCACCAACACGGCGAGCGTAGCGGGCGGCGGCGAACCCGCTTCGCTGAACGGCAACAACTCCGCAAGCGACCCGACCACAATCGTCTCCAGCGCAGACCTCAGTTTGACGAAGACGGCGAACAACTCCGCGCCCACCATCAATCAGAACGTGACCTTCACGCTCACCGTCACGAACGCCGGGCCGACCAACGCCACCGGCATCAGCCTGCGCGATCAACTTCCGGCCGGACTCTCTTTCGTCTCCGCCGCGCCCGCCGCCTACAACAACGCGACCGGCGTGTGGACTGTCGGCGCGGTCGACTCCGGCTCGAGCGCCACGCTTCAGCTCATCGCCAAAGTCACAGCCTCAGGCACGATCACGAACAAGGCCGAAGTCATTGCATCGGGCGTCCCCGACCCCGACTCGACGCCCGACAACAACAACGCCGCCGAAGACGATCAAGCGAGCGCGCAACTCGGCGTGCCGCAGCCGCCCGACGTGCGGCTGCAAAAGCGTTGCACCAGCCCGGCCAACTGCGAGACCGCGCCGCAACAACCCGGCACGGAGTTGACCTACACGATCACCTTCACCAACACGGCCGGCACTTCGGCCGCGCAAGGCTTGACCATCGTTGACGTGATCCCGTTCAGCGTCGATCCGCCGAACTCGGCTATCGTCAGGAGCACCGAGTTCAAAGTCGGCTCGATGACGTTCAGCCCCGGCACGAGCGGTCTCTCCATCACGGCCACCGGCTACAAGTTTTATAACGACGCGATCAACTTCCCCGCGCCCGCGCCGCCGTGGACTCCCGCCGCTCCCTACACGCCCGCCGGGACGTTCGACCCGAACGTCACCTATGTCGCGTGGCAACTGACGGGCAGCATGCCGCCCGGCACTTCCGGCAGCGTCTCCTTCACCGTCCGCATACGATAGCGAGCGCCGTCGCCTGACGATTAATCGCCTGACGATTGAAGGACGCTCCTCTCTCCGTGTCGTCCGACAGGTTTTCTTCCCTCCTCGCCGCTTTACATCCTCGCTGCTCTGCCGCCTCACGGCTTTTCCGCCCTCACGTCGCGGATTGTGTGTTAAATTTTCGTTCCTCTCCGGCCTCGCATGTTCTGGGGCAAGGCCGCACAACTTAACATCCGTCGATGCCCACCCGTCACGGTTTACGGAGAGTCTTCGGATGGCCGCAGCAGTCTTACACCGCCTAGACGTGTCGAAAGCCTTAGCCCGCTCTTTGCGCCTGCTCTTGGGGCTGGTCTTCGTCGTCTTGGTGTGTGCGCAGAGCGCGCAGGCGCAACTCAACATCACGCCCACCACTTGGAACGTCATCGGTCTCGACAGCAACGATCAGACTGCGGGGCCGAATACCTTCCAGACGGGCGTGCGCGCCTGCAACACAAGCGCCGCGACGCTCAACAACCTGCGTGCGGAATTTTTCTGGGACAGCGCGAACACCTACATCAATCTGAGCGGCGCATCGGTCGTCATGTGGCGCACGCTCGCCCCCGGTGCGTGCGTCGATTTCTACTTCCCCGTCGTCGTCACGCGCACCTCCTCCGCCTTCTTCACCGCGCGCCGCTTTCACATCACCGTCAGCGCCGACGGCGTGCCCGCCACGAGCACGCCCACGCCGCGCGAACTCTACGTCGAGAAATTACTTTCACAGGGACGCAACACCGTCTATTCCATCGTCGGCCCGACTTCGGTCTACGTCGGACAGACTTACAACTACACGATCAACGCCGACACGGCGACCCAGGGGTATCCGCAGATCGAAACCTTCCTCAACCTCTCGAACGTGACCTATCAGGTGCTCGCCATCTCGACCACCTTCAGCGCGCCGGGCGGCGCGACGAGCGATAAGTTCTACGCGGACGCCTGCGGTTGGCAGAACAACCCGACGCTCGCCAACTATCGTAGCTGCGTCGGCCCCGAACAATTCTCCGGCGGCAAGGCGGGCGGCACGGTCAGCACCACCTACACCGTGAAAATCCTCGGCGTGACGGGTACGGCCGTCGCCGGTTCGCTCATTCTCGACTTCTCCGGCAGCAGCTACCACTACGCTTCCGGCCCCACGCTCGCCATCACGGCGCTGCCCCCGCAGGTCGCCTTCCTCGCCAAGCTCGCTAACCCGTCGAGCGCACTCGTCGGCTCAAACGTGACCTACACGCTGCGCCTGTCCAACACCGGATCGGACACCTACACGCTCACCGACTTCGTCGACACGCCGCCCACCTCGCCCGGCACGCCCGCCTACGTCGCCGGTTCGTCGGCCTTTGCGGGCACGGCCATCGCCAATCCCGTGCAGGCGAACGGCAAGCTCACGTGGTCGGGTTCTTTCACCATCCCCGGCGGGCAGACGCGCGACCTGACCTACACCATGAAGATGCCGAACGCGACCGGCTCATACATCAACAGCGCGGTCGCCTTCATCGACTACACGCAGATCGACACGACGCCCTCCGTCTCCGACAACGCTCCGGCCACGGCCACCGTCACCCTCTACACGCCGCCGAACGTCTCGCTCGTCAAGTCGTGCCCCGCCCCCGCCAACTGCGAGGCGCAGGCGCAAACGCCCGGCACAGACCTCACCTATCGCATCGTCTTCACCAACGGCGGCGGCTCGCTTGCGCAAGGACTCTCCATCACGGACGGGATTCCCGCCAACACCGATTTTAAAATCGGCACGGCTGCGGCCGCGCTCGGCTCGACCGGCCTCGCCGTCTCGATCACCTACTCGAACGACAACGGCCTCAGCTACACCTACACGCCCCAGACCGGCGGGGGCGGCGCGCCCGCCGGCTACGACCGCACCGTCACGCACATCCGCTGGTCGTTCACAGGCAACCTCAGCCCCACCGCCCCCAACAACACCGGCAACGTCAGTTTCACCACTCGAATCAGGTAAACGGTGAATGGTGAAGGGTGAATGGATCAGAACTTGTTTTCATCCATTCACCCTTCACCATTCACCGTTCACCGCTTTTCACCATTCGCCATTCGCCATTTACCGTTCACCGCTCTATATTAACGGCACACATGGCGGGTGATGATTCAAGACGTTTGAGCGAGTTGACGGTGGGCGATGCCAAGCGCATCGTCGTGTACGGCGTCGCGCTCGTGCTGGCGGTGGTGTTGTTCGTGGTGCTCATCGGCCACGTGCTCGTGGCGCTCTTGCTGGGGTTGGTGGCGGGCGCGTTTTTGCTGCCGGTGCAGGAATGGTTGGAGCGTCGGCTGCGCGCCCGTTCGGGCAGCGCGCTCGTCACGATTGCGCTTATCGTCGTGCCGCTCATCCTGCTCGCCGGTTACACTTGGCACGAGTTGTCCGGCTACTCGACGAACATCAGCCAACAGGATCGAGAGAAGATCAGCGACGCCATCAGCGCCGCCATCGGCCGCTACATCCCCGTCAGTCGCGCGGGCACGCGCGCCACGCTCGAAGTCGCCTTCACCGAAGGACTGACGCGCTCGGCCGCCGCCATTCAAGACTTGCGCAGCCGCGCCGCGCTCATCCTCGCCTCGCTCACAGTCTTTCTCTTCACCGTCTTCTACGTGCTGACGCACCGCAAACAGATCAGCAACTACATCAAGGTGCGCGTGCCCGGCGACTACATCGAACTCTACGAAAAACTCGCGGAGAACGTGGGCGGCGCTTTGCGCGGCGCGCTGCAAGCCGTCTTCATCGACCAGTTCTTGAAGGCCGTCGTCATCTTCGTGCTCAATCTCGTCTTCGGCATCCCGCTCGCGCTCGTGCTCGCCATCGTCACGTTCATGACGGGCTTCTTCCCCTTGCTCGGCGAATGGGCGATCTACGTACCCGTCAGCGTCTACCTGCTCGTCTTTCGCAACGACCCGGTGGCCGCGTCCGTCTACATGGTCGTCGGCATCATGATGACGGTCGGCTCGTCTCTGCTCTTGCGCCCGCGCGTGGCGGCGAGCGGGGCGGGGCGCTTCAATTTCTACTGGATGTTCCTCGCCCTCATCGCGGGCGTCTACACCTTCGGCATCCCCGGCATCGTCCTCGGCCCGGCCATCATCGGCTTCGTCAAAGCCATCACCGACACGCTCGTCGGCCAAGTGCGTTACGAAACTTCACTGCTCAAGGAAGAGAAAGTCCAGCAGGCCGAACAGCAGCAGGAGGAGCGACTCAAACGCCGCGCGGGATAGAGAAGAAACGATGAATGGAAAGCGGTGAATGGTAGAAGACCGCTTCTTTCCATTCACCATTGACCATTGACCATTCACCGCTTTCCATTCATCGTTTATTTCAGTTGTTGGAACATCGACATGAAGTCGAAGTGGTTCCACGCCTCGACGATCTGGCCGTCGCGGATGCGGACGATGGCGACGCCGGTGATCTGCATCGGTTTCTGCGTCGCGGCGAATCCGAGATGATCGCCCGCGTGCGTGGCCTGCACCGTGCAGCGCGCGGCCACGCGGTCGCCCTCGGCGATGGTGTCTTCGACGACCACTTTGATGTCCGGAAACGCGCCGCGAAAATTACGGAAGAATGGCTTGAAGCCCGACGCCCCGCGCAAAGGCGCGCCCGTCTCGTCGGCCAGCCCGTAGGCGACGCCGTCCTCCGCGAACATCTCGTCAATCGCCGCTTCGCGCCCCTTGTTCCACACCTCTTCAAACCAGCGGCGGATAATTGTCTTGGGGTCGTCTTCTGCCGACTCTCTGGACATGGCTCTCTACTCCTTTTTCACATACAGCGGACAGCCGTTGCCGCCCAACACTTATTACTTCTTCTTCGGTGGGTAATATTCGATTGTGCGGTAAGTGACGACGACAAATTCCCGTGTGTATCCGTTCTGCGTGTTTTTCTGCGACTCGCGCTGCTTCGTCCAATTACCTTGAACATCAGTCTCTTCGATGGTGCTCGCCTGGTTCGTTGACTCGAACGAAATGTTGCCGCGCTCGTCGTAGCGCACTGTGTGGAAGCCGCCACCTGTCAGCCAGACAGTCTTTTGCGTTAAATTGCCGGATGCATCGTAGACGGCATATTCCGTCTGTGTTCCGTTCACATCGTAGGAGAAAATGTTTCGGTAAAGTAATTTCCCGTTCCCATCATAAACTGCTTCCTGTGCCAGCCGCCCGTTAGCGGCGCGCATTTCCACGCTCCGCTGTTTCAATTCGCCGTTCGCACCGAAGAAAATGAAGCCGACAAATTTCCCCTCTGCATTTACTAACTGCACAGCCTTGCGCACGAATTTGCCATCGCCGTCATAAGTCGTAAGAATCACATGCTCCTGTGCGTCGCGTTCGTAAGAGGTTCTGGAAAGAACTATGCCGTCGTGCCTGAAACTCTGTGACTCGATTCTGTTGCCCTGTCCGTCATAGACGGTCACGTCGCGGGGTCTGCGCTCGGACTCTATCGTCTTGCCATCTTCGTTTGTCAGTGTCGCCGATTCGACGCGCACCGACTTGACCATCCCTCTCAACTTTGCCGCTTCGAGGTCTGTCTTTCTCTGCGCGCTCGCGTTGCAGATGTACAACACCGACAGGAGTAAGAAGGCGGCGAATAGTTTGCTCATTTCGATGCTCAGGGTGGTGAGAATGGTTTAGCCCGGCGGCCAGCGCAAGGGGCGACCGCCGATGACGTGCAGGTGCAGGTGAAATACGGACTGACCCGCGCCCGCGCCCGTGTTGATGACCGTGCGATAGCCGGACTCGGACAATCCTTGCTCGTTTGCGACGCGCGCGGCGACGCGCAACAGGTGGCCGAGCGTCGTCTCATCGCGCAGCGCGGCCTCGTCGAGCGACGCGACGTGCTCTTGCGGAATGACGAGCGCGTGGACGGGCGCTTGCGGGTTGATGTCGCGAAAAGCCACGGCGCGGTCGTCCCGGTAGATGATGTCGGCGGGAATCTCGCCCGCCACCACACGGCAAAAGATGCAGTCTTGTTCAGCCATAAATTTAGACGCTGAAGGATGAGAAAGTGGTCGAACGCAAGTTGTCTGTCACATCGTTCCCAAACTCGTGCCCTGCCCGCGTCATGCTTACAACACGCCGACTTCGGTGATGGGCGGGAGGCTCGCCGTGACCGAGTCGCGGAGGCGTTCGATTTGTGCGCCGACGTGGCGCAGTTTGTCTTCGATCTTTTCGTAGCCGCGGTCGATGTGATAGACGCGCTCGATCAAAGTCTCGCCTTCGGCGACGAGTCCGGCGAGGACGAGCGAGGCCGAGGCGCGCAAGTCCGACGCCTGCACGCGCGCGCCCGCCAACGGCGAGACGCCTTCCACGACGGCCGTGCGGCCGTCAATCGAGATGCGCGCGCCCATGCGCTGCATCTCGGAGGCGTGCATGAAGCGGTTCTCGAAGATCGTCTCCGTGATGCGGCTGCGCCCCTCGGCCTGCGTCATCAGCGTCATGTACTGCGCTTGCATGTCGGTGGGAAAACGCGGGTGTGGCTCGGTCGTGATGTCGGAGGCGCGCAAGCCTTTGGCCGAGCGGCGGACGTGCAGCGTGCTCTGATTGACTTCTTCGATCTCGACGCCCGCTTCGCGCAGCTTGGAGATGACGATGGCCGAGTGTTCCGGCGTGCAATCTTTCAATTCGAGTTCGCCGTCGGTGATGGCGGCGGCGACGAGGAACGTGCCCGTCTCGATGCGGTCGGGGATGATGGTGTGCTCGGCCGCCCCCAACGACTGGACGCCCTCAATCGTGATGGTCGGCGTGCCCGCGCCGCGCACGCGCGCGCCCATGCGATTCAAGAGCGCGGCGAGGTCTGCCACCTCCGGTTCGCGCGCGGCGTTGTTGAGCGTGGTCGTGCCTTCGGCGAGCGTGGCGGCCATCAACAGATTTTCCGTGCCGGTGACGGTCACTTTGTCGAAGTTGATGGTCGAACCGCGCAGACGCCCGCCGCGCGGCGCGCGCGCCACGACGTAACCGGCTTCGAGCGACACTTCCGCGCCGAGTTGTTTCAAACTCTCCAAGTGCAGATCAATCGGGCGCGAGCCGATGGCGCAGCCGCCCGGCAAACTTACTTTCGCCTTGCCGAAACGCGCGAGCAAAGGGCCGAGGACGAGCACGGAGGCGCGCATCGTCTTGACCAGATCGTAAGGCGCTTCAAATAGCTCGATGCGGTCGGCCGTGATCTTGTGCGTGCGTAGTTCGGGCGTCAGGACGTGCGCGCCGAGGTCTTCCAAAAGTCGTCTCTGCGTGATGATGTCGCGCACGTATGGGACGTTGTGCAAGGTCACGCTCTCGCCCGTTAGAAGCGCGGCGGCCATGCACGGCAGAGCGGAGTTCTTCGCCCCGCTGACGTTGATCCGGCCGCGCAACGCTTGCCCGCCGGTGATGCGAAATTTGTCCATAAAATTATAGAGGTCAGAGGCTAGAGGTGAGAGGTTAGAAAAGACAGTTTTAACTGACCTCTCACCTCTAACCTCTGACCTCTGCTTTTAAGCGGATTTTAACACGGTGTTGGGACGGCGACTAGATAGCCGTCCATTTGTTTCGACGCGCCCTCCCGGAGTCTCATTCGTTCGCGCGGGGTTGACGGCGGCGCTCAAGGACGACGACGCGGGGGAGGCCTTGCAAGTCCGGGCGGATGCGGATGAGCGTCCAGATGTTTTCATCGATGAGGCGCACGACCGGTTCGTGCTGGTCGTGGCCGATCTCGAAGATGAAATGACCGCCCTCGGCGATGTGGCGCGGCGCTCCGGCGAGAAGGCGGCGGATGATGGAGAGGCCGTCGCCGCCGGGCGTCAGCGCGATGCGCGGTTCGTGTTCGCGCACCTCGCGCTGCAAACCGGGCATTTCGCTCTCGGCGATGTAAGGCGGGTTGGAAGTGATCAGTTGGAAACGGCGCGCGCCGCCGTTTGCCCCGGCCGCATCGGTCGCCCCTGTCGCCTCGGTCGCATCGCTCTCGTCGAGCGCGTCGAAGCAATCGGAGACACTGAACGTGAGGCGTTCGGAGACACCGTGACGCGCGGCGTTGCGCGCGGCGACGGCGAGCGCGGCGGGCGAGATGTCGAGGGCGCAGGCCCGCGCGTCCGGTCGCTCGTGGAGCAGGGCGACGGGGATGCAGCCCGACCCCGTGCCCACGTCGCACAGAAGCGGCGCTTGCCGGTCGCGCAGAAGTTCGAGCGCCGTCTCGACGAGCAGTTCGGTTTCGGGGCGCGGGATGAGCACGGCCGGGTTGACTTCAAAGTCGAGTCCGTAAAATTCCTGTCGCCCAGTGATGTACTGCACCGGCTCGCCCTGAGCGCGACGCCGGATGCGCTCGCGAAAGAGAGCGAGCGACGCCGCATCGAGTTCGTCTTCGGAATGTGCGATGAGAAAAGCGTGTGGGCGCGCGAGCAGGTCGGAGAGCAGCAGGCGCGCGTCGAGCCGCGCATCATTGATGCGTGCGGCGCGCAAAGCGTCGGTGGCTTCGCGTAAAGCCTCTCTGATCTTCAGACGTTCGGGCGGTTGCTCGCTCATCTCGTTTGTGCTGTATAATACGCCGCACATCAAGCAAGATGACAATTCAACGAACGAGGGCACGCGACAGCAGAGCGCACGCCTGCGGTCTATTCGTCGCATCGACCGTGAGGCGTGCGGCCGAGTTCGCGTCCCTGACGAGGGGAGGTTGACAATGAGGGAGTCGGAATTTCACATCAAGGGTATGCACTGCGAGTCGTGCGCGGTGGACATCAAAGAGACTTTGGAGACGACCGCCGGCGTCTTTCGCGCCGACGTGACCTACGGCGGCAAGACGGCCAACGTCGCCTACGACGACGCGGTGGTGCAGGAAAAGACGCTCATCAAAAAGATACAGGATTTGGGCTACGACGCGACCACCGGCGACGGCTCGCAATCAACGGAAGCCACAGCATAAAAAGCGAAAAGGGGAACGTACATGGAAGAGAGAAACGAGCAGGCGGTTGACGACCGCGGGACGAGCGAAACGGGAGGCCGCGAGATTTTGCGCCGGCTGCGCGACCAAGGTTTTGAGTCGGACGACGAGCGGTTGGCCGTGGCGCTCGGCCGTCCCGTCGAAGAGGTGCAGGGCTGGATGGCGGAGAGCGCCGACGAACCCGTCGACGACGACATCGTCATGAAAGCACGCGGCATCGCCAAAGAACGCGGCATCGATCTTTAGTGAATGGTAAATGGTAAATGGTGAATGGTGAATGGAGAAAGACAGTTCCGATCCATTGACCATTCAGCATTTACCATTCACCAGCTTTTCGGAAGCGACGGAGGATTCGCACTTTCTAGTTCGTACAACGAAGCGAATTCGTTTCTCCCGTAGCCTGAGCGAACCCCCAGTCTAATCAACTGGGGGTTCAATCGTTAAAGGGTCGGGTTAAACAAAGTTTAGTCGGCGCAAAAGGAGACCCCGGCAAGCGATGAGCGCACTGACGAAATGCCTGTTGCTGTTTCTGTTGAACTGGCTCGACGCGCAGTTGACCATTCTCTGGGTGCGCAACGGACTGGCGACCGAGGGCAACGGCTTGATGGCCTATCTGCTCGACGCGGGCAACGCGCCTTTTCTCGCCGCCAAGTTGGTGGTCGGCGCGTCGGTGGCCTATGTGCTCTATCGCTTCTCGCATCTGCCGCTCGCGCGTCGCGGTCTCACCTTCGTGCTCGGCCTCTACTTGGCGCTGATGTTCGTCCACGCCGCCACGGGCATCTCCGCGCTCGGCTGGCCGCATACGGACGCCGCCATCGCCTATCTCGCCAGCCTGCCCGATGCGCTCTTCGCCGCGCTGTTCTGAGTCTTCCAAGCAAACGGGCGGCTTGCGCTTTTTTTAATGCCGCTCTCCGCGAGTTTCCGTAAATTCGGACGCGCCTGCACGCCTTTTCGCAAAACCCGGCTCCACAGAATTTCCGCGCCGCGTCTCAAGTGCCCGCAACGACTGTGTGCCGCCCTCTCCCCTTTGCGCCCGGCGCAAACCTTCGCGCCCCTTTCGGCGTATCAACTCTTGCCGCCCGCCCGGACGTTTCGCACGCGCGTGCCCAAAGCGCGCGAGACGGGGCGCGAGTGCTGTTGCTGCCGCTGTCGCCGCCGCCGGCGCGCAACGGCGACTACGCGGCGCGCATCTTACAAGGGCATTTGACCCGACACGTTTTTCGTCATGCATTTGTCATGCAAAGGAAGCAGATTATGTATCGAATTTCCGCACGCCAAATCCTGCTCATCGCCTTCACGTCGGCCTTCATCGCCGCGGGCGTCGTCTTCTTTTTCGAACGCTACGGCAGCCGCCTGCTCGAACCGAGCGGCAGCGCCTCTCTCTCCGAAGGCATCCCTGCGGGCATCACCAATCCGTCTGTCGCCTCGGACGAACAGAACAACATCGAAGTCTACAAGGCCGTCTCGCCCGGCGTGGTCTTCATCACCTCGACCTCTTTCAGCAACGACTTTTGGGACGCGGGCGAACGCAGCGGCACGGGTTCCGGCTTCGTCATCGACACGCAAGGCCACATCCTGACCAACTATCACGTCATCGAAGGCGCGCAGCGTTTGAGCGTCAGCTTCGGCGGCGACAAGTCTTACCCGGCGACTAAAGTGGGCGAAGACCCGGACACGGACTTGGCCGTGATCAAAGTGCAAGCGCCGCGCGAGGTGTTGACGGTCGTGCCCTTCGGCGACTCCGACTCGCTCGTCGTCGGCCAGAAGGTGCTCGCCATCGGCAACCCGTTCGGCTTCGCGCGCACGCTCACCACGGGCGTCATCAGCGGACTCCAACGCCCCATCCGCGCGCGCAACAACCGGCAGATCGAAGGCGCGATCCAGACGGACGCTTCCATCAACCCCGGCAACTCCGGCGGCCCGCTCCTCGATTCGAGCGGCCGCGTGATCGGCATCAACTCGCAAATCCTATCGCCTGCGGGCGGCTCGGTCGGCGTCGGCTTCGCCGTCCCTTCGAGCATCGCCAAGCGCGTCGTGCCGCAACTGATCAAGAACGGCGCGGTGGTGCGTCCGAAACTCGGCATCGTTCCCTTCAACGTCCGCAACCTGCAAATCCGCCTGCCCGTCTCCGACGGCGTCGGCATCTATCAGGTGCAGCCGAACGGTTCGGCGGCCGCGGCCGGCATGCGCGGTCTCGAACAGACGCCCGACGGCGACGTGACGCTCGGCGACATCATCCTCAACATCGACGGCGAAAAGGTCTCGAACGGCGACGACCTCTTCCGCATCCTCGACAAGCACCAATTCAACGACGTGCTCCAGGTTGAAGTCTTCCGCGACAACCGCCGCGTCACCATCCCCGTGCGCCTGCTGCCCGAACGCCGCGGCGTCTTCCGAAGATAACGAACAAGAGGTCAGAGGTCAGTCAAAGCGTTTTGCTTTCTTACTAACCTCTGACCTCTAATCTCTGACCTCTACTCTCCTTCCTCCCGATGCAACACTTCGTCAACCACGGCGACGGCTGGACGTGCCGCCACTGCCAGACACAAGAGCCACACACGCCCGCCGCGCCCGACGACACGAGCGCACGCGGCCGCTTCTTCACCGAAGGCGAAGCCGAAGAACGCGAACCCCGCCTCTCCACCCACGCCCGCGCCCGCTGGCGCGACCACACCCGCCGCCGACTCCACTGCCCCCGCTGCGGCATCGAAGAAAACGTCGAAACTTAACCTCTTCCCCTTCGTCCCTACTTATCTCTTCACAGCATCACTCTAAACCGACTCGCATAACTCCCATCGAGTATGCACACTCCTTTGAATAAGGTTCGACCATAGCCTGCGACTCTTCTCGCACTATTCACTACTGACCTATCCCAAACGTATCGCCTGTTACGCTATTATGATGGAGTTATGTCGATCATATCGGCCTAATATGCGTTAGGCGCAAAATTCTGAAAGGATACTATGGAACCCAAAGATGTCGTCACATTGATTATAAGTTCTACCGCCCTGATTCTATCCCTCATATCAACGGTGTTGACGCTTCGTTCAAAGAAGTATGAAGTGCAAAGAACCATCCGTGACCAAGTAACCGAGTTAATAGGTGAACTCATCGCAATTGAGACGGAACGAAGAAAATTAGCGTTTGATGCTGGCGCAAATAAGGATGAATTGTATTTTCAAACAATGAGCATACTTAACCAAAAGACCTCTTCGTTAGTTAGGCAAGCAGTTTATTTGATTAACCAAGAGCCATTATTAATCACTGATATAGAGTATGGAACAGTTGCACAATCACTTACATCCGCCGGTGATCTTCCGCTAGCGGATGAGTACTGGCGAAGGGCAATTAACGCATCACCCAGCGATTATTACAAAGTGTTAAATAGAAGAGGATATGCCCACTTTCTTTTTACTCAAGGTAGATACGAGGCAGGTCGTAAACAATTCCAAGAGGCGGTCACTGTATTGGATGACACAACAGATTTCAATAAATTGACAAACGGCTATACCTATCAAGGATGGATGGTCAGTGAGGCTGGGGTGAGGCAGTATGACGAGGCAAAAAGGTGGTACGAGCGATCTAAAGCTACATACGAGTCTATCGCCAATCCGGCAATGAAGAAAGACCCTCTTGTTAGTCTAGAACAAGCAAGAAAGCGATTTCTTCCAACAGCTCCAACTTTGCAACAGTTAGATAGCTGAAGAGAAGAGTGAAATCCTTTAAGCATCCGCGCCTAACAAACGGAATGCACCGCCGACCGCAAATTAGCTGCTCTGCCATCGAAAACTTGAATCTATCGGCCTTGTGTCCGCGCCCAGTTAATTTGGGTGCTAGGCGGCTTCGCTTGCGTTTGAGGTATGGAACATCTCTGTGCTAGGGAACGCAGGGACGGGCATTTGACGATGCGAAGGCTCAGGGTTCGTTCGACAGGAGACGGCGCAACTCCGAGACGCGGGTTTCGGGTGCGCCGTATTGGGTGCGGTAGTCGGCGATGCTGCGGCGGATGACTTCCGAAGCGTCTTGGCGGTTGTAGACTTCGGCGATCTCGACGCGGCGGGGGGCTTCCTGCGGGAGTTGCTTGTAGGTGAGGAAATAGTGTTGCAGACGATCTACTAAGCCGCGCGGGGCGTCGGCGATGTCGCGCAGGTGGCCGTAGGTGACATCCGATTCGAGGACGGCGATGATCTTGTCGTCGGCCTCGTTGCCGTCGATCATGCGGAGGCCGCCGATGGGCAGGGCGCGGACGAAGAAGTCGCCGTGGGCGGCGGGTCGTTCGGTGAGCACGCAGATGTCTAATGGGTCGCCGTCGCCGCGGATGCCGGTGCGGCCGACGCGCGTTTCGCAGAGAGCGGCGACGGTCGCGCCGCAGTAAGTTTGCGGGATGAAGCCGTAGGGCGTCGGGCACATCGAGGAGAAGCGTTGCGGGCGGTCGACGCGCAGGTGGCCGGAGGGCTTGTCGAGTTCGTACTTGATGGCATCGGTCGGGACGATCTCGATGTAGGCGTTGACGACCGCGGGCGCGTCCGCGCCGGGCGCGACGCCGTGCCACGGGTGCGCTTGAAAAAGTTTCGCCAGCAACTCGTGCAGGGCTTCGTCGTTCGTCGGCATGTGCTGCTTCAACTCCGTCTCTATCCTAATGTGATCCTTTCTCCTCCTTTGTGTCTTCGTGTCTTGGCGGTAAAGGCTTTTCGTCATTAACCACTAAGGCACAAAGGCACGAGAGAAGACCGAAGGAAAGTTGAAGCTAAGTTGCGGCTGCAACTTTCCGCGCGGCGCGTGCCGGTTCTGTGCGTGTGCTAAAATTCGTCTCCGCGCAGCGATTGATGCTCGTCGGATTATGAGACGGGCGGCGCTCTCCTGTCCACGCCGCGCATGCGCGGGCGATTCAGCGACGGCGGACTTTTCGCCAACCGCAAGCACGAGAAATTTTCCATGTCGGCCACGACGACGACAAACACGACGGCGGCGGTGCTCGCGGCCGCGTCAAACGCGGAAGAGACGCGCACGCTGTCGCTCCGCTGGATCATCGGGGCGCGCGACGATCTGGTGTGGTTCATCGGGTCGGTCGCCGCGAGCTACGCGCTGTTCGCACTGTACGTCGGCGGCCTCTTGCCGCTCGTGCCGATGGTCGCCGCGTGGGCGATTTTGATCGACGCGCCGCACGTCTTCGGCACTTTCTCGCGCACCTATTTCGACCGCGAGGCGAGGCGCGAGCGCGGCCGCTTGCTCTGGGGCGCGCTCGCCTTCTTCGCCGTCGGCCCCCTCATGGTCTGCGCCGGGCTCGGCCTCGTTTTCTTCTTCCTCGCCGCGCTCTGGGCTTACTACCATCTCGTCAAACAGCACTACGGCTTCATGGTGCTCTACAAAAAGAAGAACCGAGACCTCGCGCCCACGGACAACGCGCTCGACCGTCTCTTCATTCTGCTCGCGCTCACCTATCCTTTCGTCCGGTTCGTCGCGCGCGACCCCGAAGCGCTCGCACGCGTGCCCCGCCAACTCCTGAGCGGCGTCAGTTACCTCGAAACTTTGCTGCTCGCGGCAACGGTCGGCGTCGGGCTTCTCTGGCTGCTCAGGCAGGCGCAGCGCGCTCTGGCCCGCCAACCGCTCGACGTGCCGAAGTATCTGCTGCTCGCCGCCTGCGTGCCGATGCACTGGCTCGTGCTCTTGACGCCGATGCCGCACAAGCCCATCGCCATTGTCGCCATCCTCACCATCTATCACAATCTCCAATATCATCGACTCATCTGGTTTCATAACCGCAAGTACGCGAGCAGCGACGGCGACAACAGCGCGCGCGCACGCCACGGCGCGGCGGAACTGATCAGTCGCCGCGTCGTCTACTACCTCTGCTTCGGCGTCCTCTTCGGCCTCTGGTATCAACTCCCGCGCCAGTACGTCTCGCACGCGAGCGGGCAAGGAGCGCAACTCGCCCAACTCGTCTCCGCCTTCTTCTGGGGCTACGCCTTCATCCACTACTACCTCGACTCCAAAATCTGGCGCGTCCGCCGCGACCCCTCCGTCGGCAAAGCCCTCCAGATGTAAGAACAGTGACGAGTGACAAGTGACAAGTTGAAGACAAGTAAATCGTGAATCGCGAATAGAGGAAAACAGTTTTCTCTCGATTTACGATTCACGGCTTTTCCGACTCGTCACTTGTCACTTGTCACTCGTCACTGCTTTTTTATCTTGTCACTTGTCACTCGTCACTTGTCACTGCCTTCTTCGCACCATTGGCGTGTGGCTGCGTGGCGGTGGTCGAAGAGTTTTTCGAGGCGCGGGATGATGAGGAAGGGGGCGGCGAGACGGCCGAGCGGGCCGAGCGGCGGTTCGTATTCGATCTCGTCCCGGAGCAGCGCGCCGCCCGCGTGCGGCGAGACGAGATGGCGATGACGCCAGAAGCGAAAAGGCCCCGTGACCTGTACGTCTTCAAACATGCGCGGCGGCTCGTAGGCCGTGTGGCGTGCGACCCAGCGCGCGGGGACGAAGCCGAGAATACGTGTCTCGATGATCGCCTCCGAGCCGGGTTCGGAAATCTTGGCCGCTTGGATCACGCGCGAGGATTCCCACGGCGGCGTGAGGCGCGCGAGCGCGTCGGGCAATTCGTGAAACGCGAAGACGCGCTCAGGCCGCGCCGCGATGACGCTCTCTTTGACGAACATGCTCCGGCGTCGGCCGCTCATCCGGTTCTTACTTTTCCTTTCTCCGTCCGCACAAAAAAGTTAGACGCCGCTCATCCGCGCGCCAAGAATTCGCGCGACGATTGGAGCGGTAAACTTATGAATACGACCGACTCTTTGCCGCAGAACGCGTCGCAGTGGATCGGGCTCGTGTGCGCCGTCGCCGCGTGCTTCGCCGCCGCCGGGCTCGGCTCAGTCTACACCACGCCGTCGATCCCCACTTGGTACGCCTCGCTGCAAAAGCCCGCCTGGACTCCGCCCGCGTGGGTGTTCGGCCCCGTCTGGACGCTGCTCTATTTGCTGATGGCCGTCGCGGTCTGGCTCGTCTGGCGCGAGCGCGGCTTCACGGGCGCGCGCCCGGCGCTCACACTGTTCGCCGTCCAACTGACGCTCAACGCGCTGTGGTCGGTCGTCTTCTTCGGCTGGAAGCGACCCGGCCTCGCGCTCGTCGAAATCTATTTTCTCTGGGCGGCCATCTTCGCCACGATGCTCTCGTTCTGGCGCATCTCGCACGCGGCCGCGTGGCTCATCTGGCCTTACTTGTTGTGGGTCACGTTCGCCGGATTTCTCAATCTATCGATCTGGCGTCTGAACAGGTGACCGGGCCGCCCGGCGCAAACCGGTTAAGCGTTGGCGGCCGTCCTCGTGGTTGCGGCCGCCGCCGCCGTCGTCGCCGCTGTTTGATTGATCGAGCCGGTGCGGCATTTCTTGTATAACTCAAGGAGAGGAATGATCACGTCTTTCATCTTGACGAGTTCCTCGATGATCGGATCATCTTGTCGATAGAGGTTGCAGGCGTAACCTTCAAACTCGTCCATCCGGCGATTCAACTCCTCCTCCAGTTCCTTCTGATTATCTCTCTCGATGACGATCCGGTAGGTTTCCGATTTCGCATCCGTGCCCGCCAGCGGGCGGGCGTCCTTCGGGAGCGCATTTTTCGGGCAGGCGAAAAGTTTCGTGTCCACGTGCAGGAGGCCGAGGGCTTGTTCGTCGGGCGTGCCGAAGCTGCTGAGCATCGGGACGGTGATGTAGGAGAGATAGTCGATCTCGTAGAGGCCGCGCGGTTGATCGGCTTGGCTCGGCGTCTTGCCCTGAACGAAATCGCTGGTGCGGAAATTTTTGTAACGGTCGCGGTTCATCACAATCGTCTTCCTGACTTGCAGAGCCATTCCCGCCACGCTGCCGTAATAAGGAAACGCTTTGAGATATTGACCGGCCGTGACGACGTATTCGATGTTGTCGAGCCACTTCATCGAGATGGCGACGCGGAACATTTCAGGCGTGATCGGTTCGGCCGGCTCGCCCTCCTCGTCGCCTTTCAGCCTGCGGTAAATGATCTCGTAAGAGTTCTTCGGATTGTCCGGGGGCGACGTTTGCTGGCCGCCTTGCGGGATGCTTCTGATGGCGAGCAGTTGGTAGTAGACGAAAGGCGCGGCCGCTTCGCCCGCCGACACGGGCGGCGAATCGGGCGACGAGGCGGGGGCGGTCATGTCGTCCACGCAGTTTTTCCGGCGGTTCATTGCGGCGGCGAACTTTCTCCGAATGATGTCGCGGTAGGCGCTCAGCGCATCGACCAGTTTGGCCTTCGCGTAGTTCGGGTCGGCTTCAAAGCTCTTGAGGAAATAGCCGTCGATGACCTGCGCTTTGTCGCTGCCGTAGAGAAACTCTATGATCGAGCGGCTCGTGCGCGACTGTGTGCGGCTATAGCTCGCGACGAGCAAAGAGAACGCGATCAGGTTCAAGACGCCGGATAGGGCGAAGCCGAGCGCGTAGAAGGCGAACGTCCGCACGGGGACGAGCGGGTTGGCCGGAGCAGTGCTCGCGGGAGCGGTGGACGCGGTGGCTCGGACGGTGGCGGGCGTCGGAGTGGCCGCCGCAGCGCCGCCCGTCGCGGTCGCTGTCGTGGTAGCAGCACCAGCGGCGGCGGGGGCAGTTCTGTTCGGAGCGGGCGCAGCGGTCGGCGTGTTGGCCGCGACGGGCGCGGGCGTCGCGGCGGCGGTCGAGAGTTCGGTGGTGAGAGTCTGTTGCGGCGTCTGCTGCGTGGACGCTTGCTGGTTGCCCGCGAGCGTCCCGACGATGGTGGCGAGGAAGGCCGCGCCGAGTGCGGCCGTTAAACTGCCGATGAACTCCTGTTGATTCTTTGACCAATTGCGGACGACGAAGAATCCGAGCATCACGCCGAGCAGAAACAGACTGACCAGCACCCACTCTTCCGACGTGTCGAGCCTTCTGAACTGCGCCCACAGCCAATGAAACCACAGACGCCGGTTGTGGAGCAGGATGCCGAGTCCGAACCCCAGCGCGGCGACGGCCAGAGTTCCCCAACGCGATTGAAACAACCTTCGCTCTCTGAATCTCCAACGGTCGGACGCCTGCTGCCGCACCAGCCACATGACGGCGACGAGGACGGTCGTGAAGCCCGCCAGAAAGATGAAGGTCGTCCACTTCTCGGACAAGAGGCCGCTCACCAAAAGCAGGCTCGACGCCAAGAAGGCGAGGACGAAGGCCAACCACTTCTTATCGTCAACTATCGTGTTCCTATCCAGATTCCAGTTGCGCTCGACTCTTTTTTCTCTCTCACTCGGCATCGGACACAAGCCTCCTTCACGTTGATGTCGTCGTCGCACGCTCTCGCCCGGCGGCCTCTTCCGGCGCTGAGAGCGCGGGCGTTAGCGCGCCCGACGGATGCGAAGAACTTTCAAGGACAAGAATTGCAACGGCAACGAAAAAGTAGGGACGACGGTTGCCGGCGAGCAAGTGCGAAGGGTGAAGACGCCGCGCCGTCCGAAGAATTGTTCGAGCGCGCAGCGCGAGTTGATTGTTTGTGCGCGCGGCGCGAATTGATTGTCTGCGCGTGCGGCGCGAATTGATCGTTCGAGCGCGCCGGGCGCGAATCGATGTTGCCCTTAGCGAGAGTCGCCCGCGGCGGACAGTTCTTTCAGGCGTGACAAATTGAGTTCGAGCGTTGCGGCGCGCAAGCCCGCACTCTTCAGGTCGGCCACGGCGCGCTCGATGCGCCCGATGGCTTCCGTCAACTCCAAAGCGTTGCCGGAGTGGTTGCGCCGCGAGATGCCTTTGCGCGTGGCGATGGCGTATTCGAGCGTGCAACCGTTGCTGTATTCCCAGTCCTCGTTGAAGTATGCCTCGCAAGCCTTACGGATGATGATCCATTCCCACAGGTAGAGATAATGCTGCTGGTCGAAATCGGGCGCGACGAGGGGGCCGGGATTGATCAAGTTGGTGTGGCCGCGCTGCCTTAAGGTTTCCGTGAAGGCTCGCCCGCGCGCGATGTTGTGGCGGACGAGCTCGTCGAAGACCTCTTTGCAACCGCCCGCGCCGAGTTTTGTTTTGAGTTCTTCGGAGGATGCGACGCCATGCTCGCGCAGGATGCGGTAGTAGCGTCTGCCGGTCGTCACGTCGCCGCTGCAATAGATGGCCGAGTCGTCGGGCACGACGCAGTCGAAAGCGGTCATCAACATCTTGATTTCGTCCAACACGCGCCGCTCGGCGAAAGCGGCGACTTTGAAATCAGGCGTGCCGTAATAGAGTGCGTCCATGCGTGTTCCTCGAAAGGTAGCGGTCGCGTGCGCCGCGTGCGGGGCTTGTCAGGCTTCCGGCGAATTTAAGTTGAAGTGTGCGACCCACGCGCACGATTGAGAAGCGTGCAACGGGCGACGGCCAATTCTCGGCGCGCCTCAGAGCGGCTGCTCGACCCGCGAAGGTATCTCCGCTTTGCGCAACAGGTCGCCGAGGTGGCTGGTGACGCCCACCTGCCCGACAAGGATGATCCCTTCGCCGCTCTTGCCCGCGACGCGCGCGATCAACTTGCGTAGTTCGTCTATGCCTTCCGACACGTCGAAGCGATGATAAATGGAGGCTTCGCCTTGGTGGATGACCGCGCCCTGACTGGAAGTTTGCCCCCGATGAAGCTGCACGATCCAGGTGCGACCCGTGCGGTCGTAAACCCACTCCATCCGCACCGGCCCCAGATGCCCCGCCGCCGCTTCGTACAAGCGGCGCACCCCGGCGAGCGTCTCTTCGGGCAGCGCCGCCAAGTCGATCTGTCCGAGCATGAACTTGTCGCCGTAGCCGCGCGTGCCCTCGATCTTCACGTCGCCGTCCGCCTGCACGATGAGCGAGCCGGAATAAGCCGCGTCGATTCCCTCTTGCGCGAGGACGGAGGCGATGTTCGCGCCTTCGGGGTCTTCCTCGTGCATGAGTTTGAACGGGTCGAGCCAGCCGCGCTGCGTCGTGTAGTGGCCGGGGTCTTGCACGACGGGGCAGGTGCGTATCCAAGTCTCGCCCGTGCCCGTCTCGCGTCCGAAGTTGAAGGGCGCGAGGTGGCGCGCGAAGACGGTCGTCGCGGGCACGGGCAAGTCCAGCATACTTGCGACGAGCAGGCCGAAGGCTTTGTCGCCGATGAAGCGGCTGAACTTGTTCGGCCAGCGCGTGTCGGCCGCCGAGTGTGTCCGCCCGACTTGTTCCAACTCCCAGACGATGGTGTGGTCGCGCCGGAAACCGCGCCTCAGCGGATGGATGCTGAATTCGACGCGGAGGTCTGCCGCGAAGTCAAGCGCGGGGCGAAAGTGATAGACCTGTTCGAGCAGGCGCAAGCCGAGCGCGCGCGAGAAGGAGACCGTCCCCGGCTTCTCGACGGCGCGCGGCGTGTCGCCCGGTGCAACTTCGATCACGTCGCCGAGCGCAACGCCGGAGACACCGCCGTCCGCAACGTCCACCGTCTCGTTGACAATGGTGTACAAACCCTCCGCGGCCAGACGCCTGACGCCCGCCGCCGCGTCGGCCACGGTGCGCAGGCCGTAGATGAACTCGCGGCTTTTCGGATTCTCCGGCGTGAAACTGCGGACGTTGACCGAGCCGTCGGGCGACGCGGCGAGCAGCGTTTCGATGGCGCGCTCGACGCTCTCGAATTTCTGATTCGGCGCTTGCTCGTGTATGCGCGCGTAGCGCTGCCGCGCCTCTGGGTCGAAGCTGACGAACTGTGCGACGTTCGCCACCTCGCTCACGCGGTCGAGCACGGCATCTTTGATCAGGCCGCCTCTCTGATTCAGCTCGCCCGCGCGCGCGGCCTCTTGGTTCGATTCATCCACGATACGTTCGGCTCTCTCCTTTTCGCTTCTTCGCGGCGCACATCCTAACAGTTCCGGCCGGGGGCGCAAACGCAATTCTTGGACGTTTAGTGTGGCAAAAAATTTTCGCCCGCACAAGAAGCCGAAACCGGCCGCGCGCGACTTAGCCGAACCACTTGAGGAGTCGAAATTCTCACCGGCCGCAAAATTATTGACATTGCTTCTTCAATCAAGTAATTTGCGCCTCACTTGTCGGAAGAAGGCTCGCCCGCAGAAGCGCCGTTCGGCGCTTGAACACTTTGCGACAGCCGCTCAACCGTCCATCAACGCCAGTCGGAAACGTCAGTTTCAACCGCTGCTCGAACTGACAAGAAGGTAGAAGCGCCCGCGCCCGGCGACTACACGACTGACGCTTCTTGCAATCACCCACAACCGACGGGGCAGGTTTTCATCAGACCTTCACTCCTTTTCGCGATTGTTACATTCCCATGCTTCCGCACATTTATAAGCAGGAATAAAACCTTTGAAACCGGAACCGGACGTTTCGATGAGATACGGCCGGGAGTCCTGAGATTCCTCACGCAAAAGGAGAGCTGCCAAGCGATGTCCAAGAACAAAGAGAAAGAAACGACCACGCGCCCGGTGCGCGAATGGACGCTGATGTTTTATTTTGCGAGCGACAACCCGCTCGCGCCGAGCATCGTCTCGCAATTGAAGTCCATCAAGGACGCCGGATTCCACGACGAGGCCAACGTCATCGCGCGCTTCGACCCGCACACCGAGAACACGCCGTCTCACGTCTTTGAAGTCAATCTCATCAACAAACTCGAAGCGCGCGGCAAGCCCCGCATCGGGCCGACGCCCCACGACACGCTCGTCCGCACGCTCGTCTCCGACAAACTCTGGCGCGACGACGAAGTGGGCGCTGACGGTGATCGCAGGCCGATCAAGCAACGCATCCGCGAGGCGCTCAAGCATTCCAGAAACGGCGCGGCGGCGGAATACAACCCGCCCTCGCCGCTCCCCGAAACGCCTGAGCCGTGCCCGAAAGAAAGTTTGAGCACCTTCCTCACGTTTTGCCGGGAGGCATATCCGGCGCGCAACTACATCCTCTTCATACTGGGGCACGGTCTGGTCGTCGGCAACGACTTCTTCCTCTTCGACGAACACGTCTTTCCCCGTCTGCCCGCGACCCGCGATGCCGAAGGGCGACCCGGACAGGCCGCCGCCGCAGTAGCAGCGGGAAAAGCAAACGGAGCGGGGCGGAAATCTCAAACGGCGACGCAGCAAAATTCGTCGCCCCAAACGGACGAGACCGCGCCGAGCCAAAATTCGCTGACGCTCCTCGAACTCAGAGAGATATTGTGCGACTTCACGGAAGCGATCACAGCGAAGAAAAAAAGCGAACGCGGCGTGCTTCAGTTGGTGGGCTTCCACAGTTGCTCGATGAGCGGCGCGGAAGTGGCCTACGAGCTTCAGGGCACGGCCAAATACATGCTGGCCTCGCAAGGCCCGGCCTTCGTCGGCAGTTGGTCTTACAGGTCGATCCTGTCGCACATCTTCGACAAACTCGTCGAGCAAAAAGCCTCTCGCAAGGCGTTCAATGTGAAAGAGACGCTGATCGATATTTTCTTCTACGTGCTCCAGAACAGCTTGGACTTTCAACTCGCCGGGTACTCGTTCGACCTCTGCCTCTGCAACTTGGACAAAATGGGCGACCTCGACGCTCCGCTGCGTAAGCTGACGAAACTGCTCGTCCGCAATTTGGAAGATAAGACCAACACGCTCGTCAAAGACCTGATTCTGCTGTCGCACTGGGACGCGCAAAGTTTCTGGCAGGAGTCTTACCACGACCTCTACGATTACTGCCTGCGACTGCGCAGCAGATGCCGCAAGACGCGGACGGGCTCTCAGAAAACGGATGCCGTCTTGGACGAGATCGCCGCCGCTTGCAAGGACGTGCTCGCGGTGTTGAAGAAAGGGACTGAAGAGGCAGACGAGGGCATCGTCGTGCGTTCGGAATTCGCCGGGACAGGCTCTCAGTATTCACACGGCCTCTCGGTCTTCTTCCCGTGGTCGGAGCCGGTCGGGAAAGAGCTCTGGGAGAAAGAGTACGAACGCTACGCGTTCAACCAGCGAACGGGCTGGAGAAAGTTTCTGAAAACGTATTTCAGAGAAACCATGCGCCACACGCGCCGCGAGGAGATCGAGGCCGGAGACGACCCGAACGTGGAAGTTCAGCCGGTAGCTTACAGTATGAAGGACACGACGCCCGACCTGACTTCCGACAAGAACTTGCTCAACTTGCTCGAAGATATTTCCAGCCGCGTCTTCCCCGACGAAGGGACGCTCACGGCCAACGCTCTCGGCAAGCGCGGCTCGACCGACCCGACGGGCGACGACTGCAATTGCGGTTCGATCAAAAATTATCCCGCCTACACGCAACCGCGTGCACGGCGCGGCGGCACGAGCGACACAAACGGAGCGTGCGTGCGCAAATTGCCGTTCAGCGAAGGCATCTTGGAGCAGCGCAAGCTGCTGAACTAAAAAGTAACTATCCGCGCGCGCCTCGCCCGTCCACGGGGCGCGCCGCAAAGCCACATGCCAATGTCGCGTATCCCTCAACTGCTTTTGATCGTCGTATTGTCCGTCGCGCACGTCGCGCGGGCGACACAACCGGCCGCGTCGCCGGACAAGGCCGACAAGGCCGAGACGGCGCGGCGCATCGTCGCCGAAACGGACGACGCGACGAGTTTGGCCGGGCGACAAGAAGCTCTCGGACGTTTGCAGGAGGCCGCGCGGCTGCTCAGCGACGCGGGCGAAACAATCGAGGCGGCGCGCGTGCTCAATCGCGCCGGTCGTCTACAGTTAAAATTGTTCGCGCCCGAAGAGGCGCTGCGGAGTCATCTCGAAGCCGCCGCGCTCGTCGAACAGAAGCCATCGGTCGAAGTGGAAGTTGACACGCTGAACGGACTCGGAATGGCTTACATGGGGGTGCGCAATCCGGCCGAGTCCGAGCAAGCTCTGCGCCGGGCACTCAGTTTGAGCGAGCAAGCGGGCTATCTTCAAGGTCAAGCGGAAGCCCTCCTCGCGCTCGGCTACAAACATAATTTGGAACGTCACGCCGACGCCTTAGACGCGGCACAAAAATCACTCAAGCTCTGGGAAGGCTTGGACGACAGAGAGGGGCGCGCCCGCGCTTACTATCAAATAGCTTGGTGCCTCACGTCCCGTTTCATGCTCGTCGAGGCCGTGGAAAATTATCAGCAAGCGCTCGCTCTCTGGCGCGAGTTGAAAGATGTGCCGCAGCAAGCCGAGACGATCACTCAGCTCAGTTACATCGAGTTGCGCCGCGGCGACTGGCAAAACGCGATCTCGCTGTTGACGGAGGCGCAGGCGCTCATCGACGAGCGTGCCGAGCCGATCATAGCGGGGGGCATCGCGCTGGGGCTTGGCGAGACGTTCATCGATAACGGGTTGCCGGAGAGCAGCCTGATGCATTTCGAGCGGGCTCTGGATTATTACCGGCGCGCGCAAGACATTTCCGGCGAGATAGCCGCCATACGCTTAATCGGAGCGACCTACTACTTTCTGGAGAACTACGAAGCGGCCGCGGCTCAACTCAAACAAGCGCGCGCGCTCGCCGTCGCCGAGAAAGACATCTCGATGGTCGCGCTCTCAGACGAATTTCTGGGACGAGTTTACAGCGCCACTTGCGAGTACAAACTGGCCTCCGAACATCTGCGCTCGGCGCTCGCCAGTTATACGAATTCTTTCAACCCGAACGAAGCCGCGCGCGTGCGCGCTCTGCTCGGACAAGTCTACGAGCAGCAGGGGCAGACGGAACAGGCGCGGCGTCATTACCTGCAAGCCTTGCAGACCTTCGACGAGTTGTCCGACCGTCTCAATCAGGCCGCCGTCTATTACCAACTCGGACGCTTGGAATTGGCCGCGGGAAACAACGACGCGGCGGAAGACTATTTGCGCCGCTCCATCGAAGTGACGGAGAAGATTCGCGGCGTCTCGAAAAGCAGCGACTTGATGGCGGCCTTCTCCGCCACCGTCTACGACCGTTATGAGAAGTACGTCGAATGTCTCATGCGCAAACACGAGTCGCAACCGGCGAAGGGTCTGGCCGCGCGCGCGTTCGAGGCGAGCGAGGCGGCGCGCGCGCGTTCGCTGGCCGAGTTATTGCGCACTTCTCAAACCAACCTCGTGCCCGGTTTCGACCCGGCGCTGGCCGCGCGGGAAAAGTCGCTCCGGCAATCGCTGCGCGTGAGAGAGGACAACAAAATCGCTCTGCTCAGTAGAAGCTACAAGCCGGAAGAACTGGCCGAACTGGAAGCGCAGCAGGAGCAACTCAAAGCCGAGTATCAGGAAGTTAACAACCGCATCCGCGCGCGCTATCCGGCCTACGAACAGATCACGCAGCCCGTCGCCTGGAGCTTGTCGCGGATTCAAGAGGAAGTCGTCTCGGACGAAGAGACGTTGCTCTTGGAATACAGTCTCGGCGAAACGAAGAGCTACGTCTGGGCGGTCACGCGCGACGGCCTCCAGAGCTACGAGTTGCCCGCCCGTCGCCTCGTCGATCAAGCGGCGCGGAGGGTTTATCAACTGCTGTCGAATCGGCCGCGCGCAGGGGCTGACGTTGAGTTAACCAAGGCGGTCGATGAATTGGAGCGGATGGTTTTGTCGCCGGTCGCGGCGGAACTCGCGCGGAAGCGACGCTTGCTCGTGGTGGCCGACGGCGCGCTCAATTACATTCCCTTTCAGATTTTACCGGCGTCCGCCGAAAACGCGGACATGCTCGTCTCCGGCCACGAAGTGATCAACGCTCCTTCGGCCTCGATTGCCGGTGAGTTGCTGCAAGCGGCGGCGCACCGCCCGAGCGCGCCGAAGTTGCTGGCGGCCTTCGGCGACCCGGCCTTCAAGCCGAAGAACGCGCCGCAGAGCGCGGCGGCGAGCGAGGGCGTGCAGTTGGCCTCCGTCCAGACGCCGGACGACGGCCGTTGGCGTTCAGCCCTGCGCGACATTCAACTCAACGGAAACACTTTCGATCCTTCCGTCGTCGAGCCGCTCTTTTTCGCCAAACGCGAGTTAGCGAATCTGCTCGACTTGGCCGCGGGCGGCGAGAACATCTTGGTCGCGAATTATGCCGCCACGCGCGAAAATTTGCTCAAGGCCGATTTGAGTCAATACTCGATTCTTCATTTCGCCACACACGGCTTTCTCGATCCGAAGCGACCGGAAAACTCCGGCCTGCTGCTCTCGACCGTCACGCCCGAAGGTAAAAAGCTGAACGGCTTCGTCGCCCTCCAAGATATTTACGAACTGCGCGCGCCGGTCGATCTCGTCGTCCTCAGCGCGTGCCAGACCTCGCTCGGCAAAAACGTGCGCGGCGAAGGACTGATCGGTTTGACGCGCGGCTTCATGTACGCGGGCGCGTTCAGCGTGGTGGCGAGTTTGTGGAAGGTGGACGACGAGGCGACGGCCGAGTTGATGAAGGAGTTTTATACGAACATGCTGCAAAAGGAGATGCCCCCTCCGGCGGCTCTCCGCGCGGCGCAAAACAGTATCCGCGAGCGTCCCCAGTGGCGCTCGCCTTACTACTGGGCGGCCTTCACCTTGCAGGGCGAGAGCCGCCGCCCGCTCAGGCACTTGCCGCCCGTCGCCAACACCACTGCGTTTTTATACGCGAGGACGACCGCCGGCAGCGGCCTCTTGGTCTTACTGACGACGGCGCTGACCTTCTTGTATCGTCGTCGCAAATCTCGACACGCGCATGCACGCGCGTAACCTTTCGACGTGGGAACGACGGCTCTTGATTGTGGTTTACTTTGACGTGCCGGACAGAGATGCGCGGGGAGGAATTTCACGCAAAGGCGCAAAGACGCAAAGCAGAAGGCGCAAAGGATTGACTGGCTACTCAATTGAGCGGTTTCCTTTGCGCCTTACGTTTTCCAACTTTTGCGCCTTTGCGTGACGCTCTTTAAATTCCAAACTGATCCACTATCTTTAATTTCAAACTCAACCACTATCCGACTATTCGACGTTGAAGCGATAGCTGCCCGCAACTCTCCGCTCACTGCCGTCGGTCTCGATGGCGGAAAGTATCGCCGCATACGCGCCGCGCTCCAGTTGCCCGGCGGGAATCACGACCGAGACCTTTCGCGCGTCCGTCGTTTGCGCTCTCCCCGAAAATTTAATCGCACCGCCCGGATTCTCTACCTGAACGCGATAAGCGTTCGCTTTCGTCGCCGCCCCGTTGTTCTCCTCTTCCGGCAAGGTCAAGACGAGCCTGAGCGCGTCGCCGCGCAGCGGGAGTTTGACAGCACCGGCGCGTGCGCCTTCGGCGCGGTCGCCTTCGTTCATGGATATTTCCAGCGTGGCGCCGGCCGCATCGTCTCGCATCCGATCATTCGTGCGCGGCGCGACGAACCACAGCGCACCGGCGATGAGCGCCACCGTCGCAAAAGCCACGATGGCGGAGCGCGGCATCGGATTCTGCCCATTCCAAAAATCACGCAGGCGCGACCACCAAGTCTGCTTCTCCGCCCCCGCCCGACGGGGCGCGGCCTCCTGTGGTGCGGCGTCCGAAATTTGGTCTACGTGTTTGAGCAGCGCGGCGGCCGTGCGGACGCGCTCGCGGCGGGCGGCCGTCTTCAAATAGTTGTGTTCGAAGCGACGGCGGCGTTCGGGCAGCAGTTCGCCGCGCAAATAATCGTCTATCAAATCTTCTTCGACCAGATTGATCTGCTCAGGCCAGTTGTCCGCGGCGAAGCACTCGTCCTCGAAGCGCGCCGCCTCTTCTTCCGGCAACTCCTCCAACAGATAGGCCAAGATACGATTCTCAGTCATAGCTTTAATTAAACTTCGGTGTACTTTCGTCGGGGCGGCAAAAATCATCCGCGCGAAACCTTCTATAAGTGTATGCTCAAGATCGGCAAACGGTTCCAAACTAAATGCTCTCACAGGTCTTTCGCGTGTTTTTCGACACACTTTGTCAAGATACCGCGCAAACGTGTGACCCTCATCCTCAAGGCCAGCACCGTCGTCTTCATGTCTTGAGCCAGTTGGCGACGGTGTTCGGCGCGGCTGCGCCCACGCAGGACTTGGCAGTAAGCCTGTATCAAACTCTGCTCTTCAACGGCCAACGATTCAAAACAAGGTTTCAGGAGACGCTGAATGCGCTCCACCTCTTCGTCGGACTGATCGGCGAGGTCGGCGACAAAGTTGAGAAAAGCGTTGCTCTCTCTTTGTTCGTGCCGCCACCGCTCGCGCGCGATGTTGCGTGCGATGCCGATGCAGTATTTGGCCGCGTCGGGAACGGGCGCGCCCTCGCAAATCTTGATGGCCGCGCGGTCGATGGTTTCGTCGGCGGCGCTCGTCGGTTCGGCGATGCCCTTCATGCTGAAAAAGCCGGTGAGTTTTTCGTGCAGGCGCGTGTAGCGCACGCCCGCCTCTTCGGCGTCCGGGGAGAGCGTCCCCAAAAACAACGCGAACGTTTCCGGCGTCATCCTTCGCCGACTTTTCAAATTGTCTCCATCGGAATCAGCCATAAAGGGTGCTCGAACGAGCCGGGGAATAATGAACGCACCGTATTGTACGACTTTGCCAAGGGTAGACAAGTCGATGCGCTGCTTCGGATTAAGTTGAAGGGCGAGAAAGCGTCCGGCACGTGCGCGCCGCAAAGTTTGTTAGCTTTCCCTCCGGCGCATCATTAAAGGATGTAGACACTAATTCGTCTCACGCGTCCGTCGAAAACTGCACGCCCGCAGCTTTGCTCCGGACGCTGCACCAGTCGTCAAAGTTCTCGACCTCCGATTCGACGGGGACGGCGTTGGCCGCCTCTTCCCCGCCCGCACTTCGACCGGCGAGAGTCTAACCTCTCGCCCCGTATTCTCAACCCTTCCCTCAACCCGCAGCCAGAGGTGTCTCATGTCCAAAACAAACGCTCGCATCACGCGCCACGCCGGAGCATGTCTGCTCTGTGCCCTCGCCTTCATCGGACTCTTCGCGACGCGCGCGCACGCCGATGCCTTGCGCGTGATGGAAGAAAAAGTAGGGCCTGTGCCCGAATTTATTATGCCGCTCAAGGCCGGGCAGGTCGTCACGTTTCAGACGGTGAACTTGTCCGGCGGCATCGACCCCGTGCTGCATCTCTGGGACATCACGAACGGCTTCGAACTCGGTTTGAACGACAACGGCGGCGGCGGCAAGGCCGCCTTGTTGCGCGTCGTCGTTCCACACATCGGCAACTACGCCTTGATCGTCAGGCAGCGAAACATCGTCTCCGAGGGCATGACGGACATCCTCAAGGACGGCCAACCGTTCAGGCGAAACGTGCAGGTTGCGGGGCGTTTCATCTTTCTGTTGAGTCTCAAGGAGAAGGAACAGATCGACGTGCTGCCGCCGCCCGCGGGCGCGCCCGCGCACTTCGCGTATCTGATCTCCGACGACGGCTTGCACATCGAAAGTCGTCTGCGCGGCGCGCCCCGCTCGCGTTTCGAGATACCCGCCGGATTCTTCGGCGCGCGCACACTGTTGCTCGGCGTGCGCGCGGCAGACAACGGCAAGCCTCTCAGAATCTATCGCAACGATGTCAAACTGCCGGGCGCAGACCCGGACGGCGACGGACTCGGAACCGGACTCGAACAGCAACTCAAGACGTGCAGCGTCAAGACCGATTCGTTCGACATTCCCTGCGACCGCGCCGTGGACATGCGCGACACGGACGGCGACGGCATCCCCGACGGATGGGAAGTATTGGGGCGCGACTTCAGCCCGAACGTCTACGTCCCGCTGCCCACTTGGGGAGCGAACCCGCGCCACAAAGACTTGTTCATCGAAGCAGACTACCGGCGTCTCTCCAAACAAGAGAACGACGAGCGACGGCAGGAACACATGCCGCCGGAAGTGGCGCGCGGCTTCGCGGGCGGTTTCGCCGACCACAAAACGACCGACCCGCTCATACGTCTCTTTCACGCGACGCTCGTGGGCAATCCGGATCAGCAGCCCGGCATCAACGTTCACTTCGACACCGGAGTCGAACCGGAGAGACCGGAGGACGCCGCCATCTACGGCGACTGGGGCGGCTATCAGGCCATCGACGCCGTGGCCGGCGCGGACGGCAATTTCGGCGGCGCTGAAGTGGACGCGCTCTGGAAGACTCACATGCACCCGTCGCGTCGCGGAATTTTCCGTTACGGCCCGGGACACCGGAGCGGCGGCGCTCAATGCCCCGTCGGCCGGATGTTTTGCGGTTACAACTTCAACAACGCGGGCAACGCCATGCACGAGATGATGCACACGCTCGGCCTCAATCACTCCGGGCCGGAGGGCATCGAACGGCTCGGCGCGAACTGCAAATCGAACTATCCGAGCACGGTCAACTACGCCTACATAAACGATCTTTTGGTGTCGGACGGGCGCAACCGTGCGGCGCTGAACAACGTCGCGTTGAAAGAGACGAGAGCCGTGTCGCCTTCCAACCGGAGCTTCCTCGCCGATTTGAAAAACAAGTATCGTTTTATCGTCGATGAGAATGAGGGGCACGTGGATTGGGATCGCGACGGCGCGTTCGCGCCCGCGGACAGGACGGTGCGCGGATATGCCAACTACGAGCCGGGCAACGACTGCGAGTTCACGCGCCTGAATCAAGTCAAGTTCGCCGGAACCGTGGCAACCTCGGTCGCCGTCACGCGCGTCGGCAAGCACACGCTGTTGTTCTATCTCGACGCGCAAGGGCGAGTCTTTCACCGCCGCTCGACCTCAGACTGGGATTGTCCGGCGGCTGAATTCAACTGCGCGGGCAGTTCGTTCGGCTCTCCCGTCCAGATCGATTTTCCCTTGCTCGTCAAAGGCATGGACGCCGAGACCGTGAACGTCACTGGTGCGGGCGAACAGGTTTCCCTCGTCGTCATCGACAGCCTCGGCCGTCTGCGCGAGCGTCGTCTCGAACTTCAAGCGAACGGCACGCTCACGTTGTCACCGACGACGACCCCGCTCATTGCGTCGCAGGCCGTGACGGGCGAGCCGTCGCTGGCCGAGACGCGCGACGGGCGCGGCCTCTATCTCGTCTATAAAGGCACGGACAACGTGGTGCGCTGGCGCTTTCGCAATACGTCGCAGTGGTCGCCTGAGCGAGTCGCCGAAAAGCCCGACGGCACAGTGCTCATCGCCGCGCCGGACGCATCGGCGGGCATCGCGAGCGCTTACCTGCCGTCCTCGCCGGGCAGCCCCGCCGCGCTCTATCTGGCCTTCTCGGAAAAGAACGCCCCCTTCCGGCTCTACACGCTCAACGCTCAAGAGAAGTGGGAATTGACCGACCTGCTCTCCGACCAGGGCCTGCGCGGGATGAAGGGCAGGCCATCGATGGCGTGGGTTCCGAACACGACGAGCCGCGACACGCCCGGCCAGTTTTATCTGGTGATGCGCGACGACCGCACTCGTTACCGAATGATGAGGACGCACTTCGATCCGGGAGCACAAAAAGTTCGCGTCGGGTTGACTTCGTTCTTCGACAACAGTTCCTTGAAAGGCGACGCGATTGATATCACCGCTTCCGCCGCGAACGGGCATCCGCAGCTTTGGGCGGCGCTCACCTTCACCAATCGAACGGGGCCGAATCTACTTTTCCGCCCGCGCGCCGACGGCATCGTGGACATCAAGCAAGCGAACTACGACGACTGGTCTGTCATCGCTTGGGGCACGTGCCAGTTCATCATCAACCCCGACGACGGGGACACGCCGCACGCCGCACGCTGCTCGCCGCGTCCCTTCTAAGCTCTCAGAGTTCAATCGCGTCGAGAGGAAAAAACTGAGAGTAGAACCACGCGCGCCACACGCGCACGACACTAAACTCTGCTTCGTGTCGTGCGCGTGTGGCGCGCGAGGTTTCTTGCTTTTGTTAATTGCTCTTAGTTTTCCATTCGCCAGCCGCGCTAGTCTTCGTCGTGTTCTTCGCCGTTGTAGCGCATGACGATGCGCTCGCCGTCGGCGTTGGTTTCGAGATGGACGGGGCGACCCCACAGGCGGAAGACGTATTCGAGCACTTTGCGCGCGTAGTTGGCGTCGAGTTCCGCGCCTTCGTACTGGTGCTTGAGATAGAGTTCGCGGTTGCGATTGTAGTCGCCGTCGGCGACTACGATGTAGGGAAAGCCGAAGTTGGTCATGTTCGAGACGAGTTGATCGCGCACGCGCTCCCAACGCTTCTCCGTCACCGTCCACTCCTCTTCCTCCACGAGTTCGTAGACGAACAAGTCCAACTCTTCGCACAGTTCCTCGGTCAGATAGTTGCGCAAAAACGACACGTCGTTGTCGAGTTCGCGCACCTCGAAAATCTTCTCGCGCCCCTCGCCCCCTTTGCGCCCCAACTTCTCCCGCTCCTCGGCGGTCGGGTGATCCCAGCGCCGCTCGATGTCCTCAAGAATCTTGTAGCCCAAGTAATACGGATTCAACTGCCCCTTGTGCGGCGACACGACGCCCGCGTGCAACTCCGCGAACTCGATGGATTCCGTGTCCGTCAACTCAAGCTCGCGCATGATGCGCGAATGCCAGAATGAAGCCCATCCTTCGTTCATGATCTTGGTCTGCATCTGCGGGACGAAGTATTCCATCTCTTCGTGGATCATCGCCATCGCGTCGCGCTGCCAGTCGGCGAGCGCGGGCGAGTTGCGCATGATGTAGTAGATGAGGTCTTTTTCGGGGAGGCGTTCGCCGCGCGGCAGTTCGCGCGCCGCCGCGTCGTCGGAGGCGGGCGGCGCGGAGGGCTCGCCGATGCGCCAGAGGTCGTCATAGCGACCCTCCTTCTGCTTCGAGTCGATGCGCTGCTGTTCGGCGGGGTCGCGCGCGGGGCGCTCGTGTTTGATGAAGAAGTTCGGGTCGATGTGTTCTTCGATGGAGAGAACGGCGTCTAAGAATTCCTCGACCGTTTTGCGCCCGTACTTGAACTCGTACTGCGCCATGCGCCCGGCGTGCGAGGAGACGGATTCGACCATGCGGCGGTTGGTCTTCGAGAAATAGACGTTGTGCTTGAAGAAATCGACGTGGCCGAGGACGTGCGCCATCACGAGTTTGTTCTGGATGGGGCTGTTGGTTTCCAAGAGAAAGCCGTAGGACGGATTGGTGTTGATGACGACTTCGTAAATCTTCGAGAGCCCGAAGTCGTACATCGTCTTCATGCGGTGATAGGCTTTGCCGAACGTCCAGTGCGAGTAGCGGCCGGGCAAAGCGTAAGAGCCGATCTCGTACATGACGGTGGCGGGCACGATCTCGAAGCGCGTGGGGAAGGGGTCGAGTCCGAAGCGCGTGGCGATCTCCCAGATTTGTTCGAGTGCTCGTTCGAGGTCTTTGATTTCGCGGTCGTCTGCCATGTGCGTATTTTCCTCTGAGAGACAGCGCGGCGGCAAGTTGTAATTAACGGCTGACAGAGCAGGCGGGAAACGAAGCGTGAAGGTGAGAGCGACTAGCAGAAGCAAGAAACCACGCGCTTCACACGCGCACAACACGAAGCAGAGGTTAGTGCTGTTTTGTTTCGTGTGGCTTCGTGTGTGGCGCGTGGTTCCATGGTTTTAGTTTTCTTAGACGCCTTGAGGCCACGCAGAGGCTTCAAGGCGTCTTCTTCTTGTCTCTCGCGGCTGAGGAGGCGCGTAAGGTCTTGATGGCTTCGCGGATGGCGGGGGCGTTTTTCCGGTCGGGCGACAGGCGCAGGTATTGTTCGAGTTCGTCGGCGGCGCGGCGCGGGTCGCCGCGTTTCTCGTGAAGGCGCGCGAGTTGGAGATGGACGGCGGCGAGTTTGCGATTGCTCAGTTGCAAGGCGCGCGTGAGAGATTTTTCGGCCTCATTGAAAGCATAGTTGCGCTCGTCTGGTTTCGCCGGGTCAATCGTCAAGGCTTGTTCGAGCAAGGCCATCCCTGCGTGCAAGGGGTAGAGCGGCTCGCTCGGGCTGAGCCGCGCGGCCTCGGTGAAGACGCGCGCCGCGACGGCGAATTTGCGTTGCCGCATGAGCACGCCGCCGAAAGCGTGCCACACGCGGTCGTCCTTCGGGTTGATGCGCTGCGCCTCGTTGAGTTCCGTGATCGCTTCCGTTAGTTTGCCCCCTTTGATGTGTTCGGTGGCGAGCAGAAAGCGCGCGTCGAAGTAGTCGGGGAAAAGTTTGATCGCTTCGTTGAGGGCTGCGAGCGCATCGCTGGTGCGCCCTTCGCGCGCGAGTTTCAGACTCGATTCGTAAGCGGCGCGGGCGGGCTTCGGCACATTCTGCACGAAGTTGAGGCCGGGGCGCGGCGGGCGCACGCCGTCTCTTTCGACGAGAGTGATTTCGATGATGCGCGTCTCGCCCACCTCGCCGGGGCCGAGACTGCGCACAAACTCGACGCGCTCGGACGCCGGCGCGTAGTCGGCCGCCGAGATCGCGATCACATAACTCGGCTCGCTCAAGTTGCCGAAAAAGAAATCGCCTTCGTTGTTGGCGACCGTCTGATCGACGAGCGCGCCGTTGCCGCTCTCAAGATTGACGGTAACGCGCGGCACGCCAGCGCCCGACGCGCTGCGAATTTTGCCGCGGATGCTGTGGCCTTCTTGCGCGAACGCGTCGGCCACCGGTGCGAAAGAAAGAACGAGCAGGGTGAAGATAGCAAAAACAACGATGCGGAATTTCATGATCGTGACTCGCGGAAAAGGCTGTTGCGAGGTTTGGTAAAGAAAACGGTGGAGACTGTTTGTGGCAGTCTCCACCGCAAGGGTGCAAGGCGCGCGGTCGCGTTAGAAGCGGAACTTCGCGGCGAACTGGAAGGCGCGCGGGCCGCCCGTGCCGAACACGCTCGTGGCGCGCGAGACGGGGGCGAGAAATGCGCCGCCCGCTCCCTCGTCGTCGAGCACTTGGGTGACGTTCGCTTCGTCGCGATAGTTGGCGACGTTGAAGAGGTTGAAGACCTCGCCGATCAGGTCGAGGCTCAGACGCTCGTTGAAGCGGACGCGTTTGGTCAGGCGCAGGTCTTGCGAGATGAGCGAGTCGCCGCCGAGCGAGAGGTCGGCAGGCAAGAGCGCGAGCCGTTCAATCGGATCGCCGAACAGGTCGCAGCGGCCGGTAGTGCTGTCAGTCCCGCACGGGACGCCGAGCGTCGGGATGCTCGTGTTGTAGGCCGAGATGACCGGGTTCAAGTCCGCGCCGCGCCGGAAACGACGACCGAGATCGCCCGGCCCCGTGCCGGGCAGGTAGGTCAGGAACGTGCCCGTGCCCGACAGGTCGATGTCGTGCGGCAGGAAGGCGTTGAAAGGCACGCCGCTAAACGCCGTCGAGATGAACGACACGTTCCAGCCGCCGAGCACGTTGCGCTTCAAGGCCGAACTGCTGTTGCGGAAGTAAGGCACTTCCCACACCGCGCTCATCACGAAGCGATGCGTGCGGTCGAGACCGGCCGGGCCGAACTCTTTGCGCAGGTTGTTCAAGTCCGTGCCGATTGCGCCGAGGCCGAGCGTGTCGCCGCCGAAGGCTTTGAAGCGCGAGAGGCTGTAGCTGGCCGTCATCTGGAAGCCGCGATTGAAGCGGCGGTCGAGACGAAGCAAGAGAGCCTTGTAGGTGGAGAAGCCGGACGAGTCGGCATACGGAACGGAGTTGTCGAAGACATCGGGCGACAGGCGCGGCCCCGTCACGACGTTGTCGTGCTGGTTGATGTCGTAGGTGATGACTTCGTGCACGCCCTTGCGATAGTTGAAGTCGGCCTGCAAGAGCATGTTCCAAGGCAACTCGCGCTGCACGCCGAAAGCGAACTGGATCGAGTAAGGCACTTCGTACTCGGTCGAAAACAGCGGGCCGGAGATGGCCTGGAAGCACTCGATGGAAGTCGGCAAAGAGCAGTTGAAGGTGCGCGATTCGATGTCGCTGCGCGCGGCGGGCAAAAGCGCGAGCGCATCGCGCAAGGTGAGGAAGCCGGTCGGGTTCGGGATGACGTTACCGTCTTCGTCCGTGACGGTCGGCGAATCGCCGAAGCGCCCGTTGCCGCCGGGAAAGAGGCTGCTCTGGAGGTCGTTGCCGACGAGGAACAACTGCGCTCCCGGCGGGCCGAGGTCGGCGCGTTCGAAGAGGCGCAAGTTGTCGATAGTCGAATCGTAGTACATGCCGACGCCGCCGCGCAGCACCGTCTTGCCGTTGCCGGCCACGTCCCACGCGAAGCCTGCGCGCGGGCTGAGGTTATTCTTGTCGGGCGGCGGAGCCTCCGTGCCACGGCCGAAGAGCGGGGCGAGAATGGCCGGTCGCGGCTGGTCGTGATTCCAGAGGTTGTTGTCGTAGCGATAGGCCAGACCGACGTTGAGCGTGAAGCGATTGGTCAGTTTCCAGTTGTCGTTGCCGTAGAACTGGAAGCGATGATTGATGGTCTTGCCTTCGGGCGTGTTGAAGGGCAGCACGGCGTTGCCGATGCCCATCGAGATGTCGCGCACAGGCGAATTGAGAAAGTCTTCTTCGGTTTCGAGCCGCTGGCCGATGTCGAAGATGCGGATGCGGCCGGGACTGGCGAAGACGAAGAGGCCGGTCAGAGACGAGCGTTCGTAGTTGCCGCCGAAGCGGAAGGTGTGCGCGCCGGACGTGTAGGTCATATCGTCGCGGAACTGGTTGCGATTCTGGAAGGTGGTTTGCGGCGCGATGGCGTTTTGGCCGGAGCGGAAAATCTGCCCCGGAAAATCGCGTATCTCCGGCACGCCTTCCGTCGCCGGGTTGATGACGTTGCCGAAGTCGTTGAAGTTATAGATGAACTGGTTGGTCAACCTCGGCGTGAAGATGGTGGTCAGGCCGGTGACGAAACCGTGCGTGTCGTTGACGACGATCTGGTCGTTGGAGGTGAAGATGTTGCTCGTCGACTGGCGCGGCACGATGCCTGTGCCGGGGGCGAAGGGCACGGTCTGGTTGTTGTCGTTGAAAGAGTAGCGGAAGAACGCGTTGTTGCGGTTGTTGACGTTCCAATCGACCTTGCCCGTGAGCAGGCGCTCGTCGAAGGGGTTCGGCGTGAAGCCGCTGAAGCTGAGAGCCGTGGGCACGAAATGGATGGCGACGGCGTCTTGATTGTTCTGCTCGTAGTTGGCGAAGAAGAACAACTTGTCGCGTTTGATGGGGCCGCCGAGGGTGAAGCCGAATTGCTCGCGGTCGAAGGGGATGCGGTCGGCCTGCGCCACAGTGGGGATGCCGTTCGCGGCGTCGAGACGCGCGAGGCCGGGGAAGGCCGCGAATTTATCGTCGCGGTAATAGATGTAAGCGTTGCCGTGATACTCGTTCGTGCCCGAGCGCGAGACGACGTTAACGGAGCCCGTGCCGGACGCGCCCGTCGAGACATCGACGTTCGAGATGCCGAGTTGAAACTCCTGCACGATCTCCTGCGAAAAGTTTTGCGTGGTCGTGCCGACGACGTTATCGACGACCGAGCCGCCGTCGACCGTGATCTGCGTGGAGCGACCGGCCTGTCCGGCGATGGAGATGCCGGTGTAGTTGGCCTTCGTCGGATCGAAGCTGCCGCCGGTG
This sequence comes from Pyrinomonadaceae bacterium, assembly GCA_036387235.1. GTDB lineage: Bacteria > Acidobacteriota > Blastocatellia > Pyrinomonadales > Pyrinomonadaceae > JAIVJZ01. The sequence goes on along the minus strand of DASVUD010000006.1, from coordinate 582,592 downwards.
ACGGTTTCGACGCCGGGCTGGAGCTGCGCGAGGTCGAGGAAGTTGCGGCCGTTCAAAGGCAAGTTTTGAATCTGGACTGTGCCGACGACACCGGAGATGTTGTGATCGACGCGGTCGATCTGCGCGTCGCTGGAGCCGACGATGGTGACTTCTTCGGCCGCGCCGCCGATCTGCAACTGCGCGTCGAGCGCCGTGTTTTGGCCGACGCCCACTTGCACGTCTTTGTAGATCGTCTTCTTGAAGTTCGCGCCCGCGACCGTGACTTCATAGCTGCCCGGAGGAAGCTGACGGATGGCGAAGTTGCCGTCGTCGCCCGTCGTGACGGTGCGGCTCAGATTGGTGGCGATGTTGCGCGCGGTGACGGTGGCATTGATCACGATGGCGTTTTGCGGGTCGGTAACTGTGCCCTCGATAGCGCCCGTCGGCTCTTGCGCCGCGACCGCGCCGTTGAAGCTCAGCGTAATCAAGGCCAGCGAGAGAAAACTTGCCAGCCATTTCTTACATTTGTTCTTCATAAGGTTTGTCCTTTGTGGATGGATCATCTGTGAACAGTGTTCGCCGCGTGAATTCGTGTGTGCCGCCGACACGGGTTTTGTGCCGCCGGACTATCGCGCGAGGTTTCCGGCGTTCGTCTAAGTCCCGGTCGAAGCATCAGGCCGCCTCTTAAGTTGAGAGCCTGTCCGGCGGGTTCGCTTGCGAGTTTCGGCTGGAGCGTCGTCCGTCTAAATGGAAGACGGTTGAACGTCGCTTCCGCCACGCGCGCATCAGCATCACCGCCCCACGGCTCGCTTTCGCCCTCTGCTCGCTCGATACCCGAATTTCGCTGAACACTTCCGAGGAGGAGACTGAACACCTCGGATGCAATCGACATTCCAAGCCACGACGCGCTTGCGCCGCGAAAAACTTAAATCTCACATTCCACTTGCGTTTAAGTGTTGCGACGAAGGCGTGCGAGATACTGAGAGATGAAGTGAGGCGGCGCGCGGAAAATGTTGTTTCTGAATTATTCTCCAAAAAATTGAAGGCCGACGGATGAACGCGGCAGAGAGGATTGCCGGCCTTTGCTCGCGCCGTCCGTGGGCGAACTGCGCGAATTGTCCGGCGCGTGCTAAGACGTTTGGACGAAACAATGAACGCACGAAAATACGCGATACGAAAATTTGGTTCGCGTCGTGTGTTCTCGTGGTTTTGACTCTAATCTTTTGTTAGGCGGGGGTTGCTTTGTCGTCGAGCGGCGCGAGTAGAGCTTGCAGATAAGATATACCGAGAGTACGCTGCAACCTCTCTCTGCGGGTCGCCCCTCGCGCGCGGCGACGCACGCCTTGGATGTTGATGTTCTCTCATTAAAGGATGGTGTCACATGAACAGAGACCGGACGCTCGTGGTCGTTTCGAGTGGGAAGACGCGTATCGGGTTGGTGCTGGTGCTGCTATTGGGTATCGCTTTCGCGGGGCAGGGCGCGGCCACAACAGCACGCGCCGAGGATAGTCCGAAATTGGTAAAGACGAGAATCTTCGTCAAGCTGTGGCAGAATCACAGCTACTGGCCGCCGAAGGCGACGCAGGAGCAGTACGACACTACGTCGTGGCTGCCGGACGTGCGCTTCCGTGTCATCGGGCCAATCGCGGGCGGCAGCCAGTTAGCGGTCGATGTCAACAGACCCGACGGCAGTTTGTGGGTGAGCCTCGACTGCCCGACGGCGGAGATCGGGGCCGACCGTTGGCTCGATGTGGAGACGCCGCGCGACCCGCCCGGAGGCACTAAACTGTTCACGACGGCGACGGGCGTCTACGGCTTCAACATCCGTTTGAAGAACGCGCTGACGGGGCAGAACCAAACGCTGTATTCCGGCAAGTTCAAAGTCGGCAAGGTCGATAAGAGCAAAGGCATCCCGAAGTTTAAGAACACGTTCACCTACTACGTCGATCACGACTGGACGCTGCCCCTCGGCTTCGTCTGGGCTCAGCCCACGCAGGCTTACAACGTGCATCTCACCGCCTCGATGTGGTTCAAGGGGACGGTCGGCCAGAAGGCGGCCTATCTCTTCTATAAGGGCAAGCAGGTGGCGAGCACGAAAGAGTCGGGCTCGGACAATGTAGTCATCGAATTGAACACGTTCGACAACGACACGGCCGATCCGCGTTGGGAGCGTATCGACTTCACCTGGTACTCGGCGAACTTCACCGCCCCAGAAGCTTCGACGCACCCGTCCATCTTCTTCCTCGACAAGAACCCCGGCGACTACGAGGTCAAGGTGCTGTGCGGCGGCGCGCTGTGCCGCGAGGCGAAATTCAGCATCGGCACGGATGGGAAGATCGTGGACAACGGCCTCGTCGCAGCCAACAAGCTCAACATTACTTCTGTGATGATTCCGGTGAAAGTGGTCGGCACGGCCGACGGCCAGTGGCAGCCAATGGCATGGAAGACAGACACTTTCTACGGCAACCCTTTGCAGGGGTTCACGGCTCCCTAGCCGCAACACGTCGGCGGCGCTTGCCATACATCTCTATCCATCAGCTTTATATCCAGTGTTTCTCAAAAGGAGAAGATAACATGAATGCAGCGGGATTGACTTTCACGGTCGCGGGGGTTTCCGGCGCTTTGGACATGCCTTTTTTTCAAGCGCTGGTCGCTGACGGCCAGCTCAGCCAGAACGAACTTGACGGTACGCGCAGTAACCTCGCGGGAGTTCTGGCGATCTTAAGGAAGACGCCGACAGAGAAAATCGAGGCACTGGTCGCCAAATACGACCCTCAACTAACCGAACATCTTAATAAGTTCAATGCCAATTGGGGAGAGGACGTACTCGGCGGCTTCAGGGAGGTGCAGATCATGGCGGGCTACGTCACAACCATCATGGCGAAGGCCGGTCTTCACAAATAGTTCCAGACGGGCAGGGGCTTACTCTCCACTTGCACCACCGGGAGAACTAAGACCCTGATTATCTCGGCGCAGATTCAACGGTGTCTACTTGCCTACATCAAGGATTACGTTCATCTCTTGATCCGTACTTTTACGATTCTTAGGATCAACTACAACATAAACATGGGTGATTTCAAAGCCACCGTTTTTGCTAACACGCAACTCGCACTTACCCTTTGAAACACCTCTAAAACAGAATCTGCCATCTTCTCCGGTTAGACAGGCTTTAATGCGGTGCTGCTTTTTCGACTTACCTGCAGGACGGGTGAATAATTCCACCAACACATCGTTCATAGGACGATCATCATTTGGTAGATGAACTACGCCGCGAAGCGACTTATATAGGGTTTCATCTTCAAAAACTAATTCCTCAAAATAACCCGCCCGCGTGACTGCGGCACGTTCGGGCGCGCGACATTTGCACTCCTGTGCATATAAAGGGCGGGCAAATAAACTCAGGAATAACGCTATCGCAATTATTCTCATATTCCATTCGAGCGACTACTGCCTGACAACTCATCAGGCTTCGATGCCGCGTTGGCCGAAGAATTGTTTGAGCGCCGGGTACACGTCTTCGCGCTCGTCTATCCGCACGCCGACGAAGCGCTCCTTGCGATGCAGGCGATCTTTGAAGATGGACAGGAGCGCGCCCGACGAACGGCGATAGCCCGACGTGCCCTCTTCGCCGATCTCGCCGTAGCCGAACAGGTTGCACGTCTGGATCAACTCGTCGGCCAAGCGCACGGCCTCTTCGTTGTCCGAGTAATAGTTGTCGCCGTCGGAGAAGTGGAACGGGTAGACGTTCCAATCGCGCGGGCTGTAGCGCGCCTTGATGATCTCAAGCGCGAGTTGATAAGCCGAAGAGACGACCGTGCCGCCCGATTCCCCTTGCGTGAAGAACTGTTCTTCCGTCACCTCTTTCGCCTCTGTGTGGTGCGAGATGAAGACGATCTCGACGTTGTCGTACTTCGTCCGCAGGAAACGCACCATCCAGAAGAAGAACGAGCGCGCGATGTACTTTTTGAACTCGCCCATCGAACCCGACACGTCCATCAGAGCGAGCACTACGGCGTTCGATTCGTAGCGGTGCTCCTCTTCCCAACTCTTGAAACGCAAGTCCTCTTTCTTGACGTTGCCGAAGCGCGCCACACGCGCCTCGCGCGCGTTGCGTTTGATGTTCTCTAAGATGAGCCGCCGCTTGTCGAGATTCGCCATCACGCCCGTGCGCCGAATTTCGTTGAAGCGAATGGTCTTCGAGGGCACGGCCTTTTTGGCCTTCTCTTCGAGGAAAGGCAAGCGCAGGTCTTCAAAGATCAAAGCGGCGAGTTCATCGATGTTGACTTCGGCCTCGTAATACTCCGCGCCGCCGTCCTTCCCGGCCGGGCCGCTGCCCTTGCCCGCCGCGCCGCGCCCTTCTTCGCGCCCGAGCACGTCGCCCACGCGCGTCTTGCCGTCGCCCTGCCCGACGTGTTTGCGCTTGCGATGGTCGTAACGAAACTTGTACTCGTCGAGCGAGCGGATGGGAACTTTCACGCTGCGCTTGCCGTCGGACAAAATGATCGCTTCGTTGGAGACGATGGAGCCGAGGTTCTTGCGGATCGCTTCTTTGACGCGATCCTTGTGCCGCTCTTGATCGATGATGCCCTTGCGCTGCAAAGACCAATCGTTGCGCTGTACAGACATGGCTCTTAAAACTCCTCTCGAAGCGTGTCCCCGGCCGGCAAAACTTCTCCCGCACGCATCCCGTCGCCGCTAAACCTTTTCTCGAATCTCTTCGCTCTCCTGCTCCGGCGCGTCGGTCATCTCTCCATTGCGGCAAAACTCCGCGACGAGCGAGACGAACTGGCGCGGGCGTTCCTCCTGCGGCAGATGCCCGCAATTGGAAAAGACGAACAGGCGCGAGCCCCGGATCAACTCGTGCAGCCGCTCGCCGTAACGCAAGGGCACGTCGCGGTCGTGCGCGCCCCAGACGAGGAGCGTCGGCTGTGTGATGCGCGCCGCTTCCCGTTCGATGCGCGCTGCGCGCCAGTTGCGCAGCGTTCGCAGGATGGCGCGGTGCGTGGCCGCCGCGCGTAAAGGTCTCTGGTGCGCCGCGACGCGCACGGCATCGAGCATGTAGCCGTTCTGCTCGGCGTAAGTCGTCCGCAGACGATTTTTCACGAACCGTCGCGCGTCGAGCAGGACGGGCGCGAGCATTTCGCCCACCATCGGCGTCGCCGCCAGACGCAGCAGAGGCTTTCGTATAATCTCATCGTTCGAGACCGCCCCGACTAAGACCAGACGCTCCACGCGCTCCGCATAGTCGAGCGCACAGACGGACGCGACCGCGCCTCCGTAAGAACTGCCCACGAGCACGGCGCGCTCGACACGGAGCGCGTCCATCAATCCGACAAGGATGCGCGCCTGTGCCTCGATGGTGTACTCGCCGCCGCCCGGCTTTCCCGAAAACCCGAAGCCCACGAGGTCTGGCGCGACGACGCGAAAGCCCGCCTCGGCCAAAGGCACGAGCGCCTCGTTCCACACGAAGTTCGACGCGCAGAACCCGTGAATCAAAAACACCGCGGGAGCCGACGCCTCGCCCGCCTCTTGATAATGCACGCGCACGCCTTCGATCTCCGCGAAGCGCGAGCGCTCCGCGTGATGCAGCCGCTCACGATGCTCGCCCCACTCCACGTCATCCGGGCGCGTCAACAACTTCAAGGCCAGCGCGCCGCCCGCCGCCGCCAGCGTCGCCCCACCGATCCAGTATCGTTTCTTCATGCGTTTAGTCTTAACAGTCAAATGTGCCTTCGAGAGTTTCGCCACGCACGTTTGCAGAGCCGTCCGGCATGCGGCTGAAACCGCGCCGATTATAAACCCAACCACGCGGGATGCGCGCGGCTTGAACGATTGTTTGAGGATTCGCCGACCGGGCTTCTGCTTTTACAAATCACACGCTCCAGCGTTTCTACGATTTCAGCCCGCCATAGCGTGTGCGCGTCTGCCTCGCAACCTTTTCGATTCCTTCCGAAACATTGCGCCACGCAGAGTCCTTATCCGTCCACTTGGTCACGGCCAATCCATCTTTCGGCAAGGCTTGCAGTTTGGCGAACGGAGCATTGCGCCAGTTAACATCCCGTACGATGACGGGAATCACACGCGCTTCCGATTTTTCGTGCCGCTCCAGCGCCCGGTTCATCTCTATTTCATAGCAGTAATCAGAAGCCATGAAGTTTGCACTGACGAGCAGCAGGATAATGTCGGCGCGTTCCAGATTTTCGTCGATCTTGCGTTTCCATTCATCGCCCGCTTCGATGTCGCGGTCGTACCAGGATTCGATGATACCCTGTCGCTGCAAGAGTTTGAGATGTGTCTCCAACTCATTGCGCAGGCTCTCATCCTTGTGCGCGTAACTGTAGAACAATCTCGCGGCCTGTCTCTGCTCGCTCATCGGCATTCTCTCCTTCCGGCGTGTGCCTTCGAGGTCAACTCCGTCCAGCAATTCCTGAACGGACAGTGTAACCACTTCATTCCCGATCACCTTCGTAAACTGTTTCTCGCCTTGCTGCTCCCTCACCATCAACTCTCTATAAGACACAACGGAATCAGGATGCTCCGGCACAGGCACCATCTCCTGCGGCTGCAAGTTGCGTATGTCGCAGTGTATCCGCTCAAAATCAGACCGGATGATCGCCAGCAAACGACGACGCCCCGGCGACGCTCCCGCAACGTTAATAAATACTTTCTTGTCCTGCACGTCGGCCTTCACCAAAGCGCGATTGCCCTCAAACATCAAAATCACACCCGTGCGCCAACGCGGCAGCCCTTCGCTTAACGTATGCGTGCGGACGATGAAACGCGGCAATAACCCTTCGGGCAACACCGGATAGTGATACTGGAAATTCAAACACTCCTCCGGCACGAATTCGGCCGTCGCTTCCGGCTCTTGTTTGTCGAGAAGTTCGGGGATCAGGTAATGGCAGTCGTCGTCTGGAAAGACGAAGCAGAGGTCGAACTTCTTCATCAGGTCGAAGAGAAAACGGTGCATCTTGGTGGGATACTCTTTGGGGTCGAGTATTTCCCGCAGATCGTTCAGATGGATTTCGCCATGCTGACGTTCTAGCTTCTCGGAGTTGAGAACTTCGTAGATGCCGTCGGTCACCCAGCGCGGGTTGAGTACGTGTGTATCCTCAAGGCGCGGGTCGTCCCTGTAGTTGAGCGCGATGCCGAGCCGGTGCAAGTAGACCGCGAGTAACTCCTGAGAAATAGAGTCTTTCTCACCAAGTCTGATACACACCTCGCGATACTGATCGAAGCTCAGATAATTCTCTCGCATTTTGGGAAGCTGATTCTTGATCTCGAACCAGCTCGCCGGGAACGCATCGCGCAGGTGTTCCAGCCCGTCCGTCTCGCGCTCGATGGCTTTGCGCAGTTCTTCAAGCCCGGTGGCGTCGGCGCAGTCTGTTCTGACGAAGTAACGTATAAACGGATACTTCTGTTGCAGGCCGCGACGGTTCAAGTCGAAAGGGTGCTCCTTGATCTTATTGAGCACGACGATGACAGGCGATTCGTCGCCGAAGCTCTCGATGAGTTTGAGCCAGTATTCGGCATCCGCATCTTCGCCGCCCTCGCGCCCGTTCAGGACAAGCAAATAGAGACTGCGCTGCGTGAGAAAGAACTGGTGTGTGGCGTGCATAATCTCCTGCCCGCCGAAATCCCACACATTCAGCCGCACATCCTCCTCTCCGTTGAGCCTGATTGGCCATTCCGTGATGCTGATGCCATTAGTTTTCTGCTCGCCCAATTTGAACTCATTATGAATGAGCCGATTAACCAATGATGTCTTGCCCACCGCTCCCCGCCCCACTAAAATCAGCTTCGCTTCATTTAACGGGCGCTGTCCGCCGCCCCACACCCGGTAGTAGTAGTCAAGAATTTCAGCAGGATTTATTGAGCTTCTATAGTTTGAATACCACGTCTCGGAGTTGACAAGCATTTCCCTCGGCAAATTGAGCGCATCATTACCAGATAGATAGAGTATTTCGAGTGCTCTGAGATTTTTTAGTGATTCCGGCAATCCTGTGAGACGGTTATCGTTAAGGTATAAACTCTTCAGTCCAACTATCCGGCTAAGCGACTCCGGCAATACAGTCAAGCGATTTCTCGAAAGGTATAGAGATTGAAGCCGGGTCAATTGACCAATGGATTTAGGCAACTTGGTCAGCTGATTATTTACGAGGTATAGAGATTGAAGCTGTTCCAATCGACCGATAGACTCTGGCAACGCGGTCAATCGGTTAGTTGAGAGGTTTAAAACTTGAAGCTGAGTTAACTGACCAATGGAATCCGGCAACGTGGTCAGGCGATTATATGAGAGAGATAAATATCGGAGATGGGTCAGCCTGCACACGGACTCGGGCAACGCGGTCAAGTTTTTTGCAGATAAATCCAGCTTCGTTGCTCGACGCTTCTGTGCGTCTTCGATCAAAGTAGCCACGCGGCTCGATTCATCTGAGTTCTGTTGTGTTCGGCTGGGGGGTAATTTGCTCATTATCGTTATGCCCTAAAATCAGTATCCTTCCCCGATTTGAGGTCAACAAAACGCCCGCGCCTTCGGTGATGAAAGGCGCGGGCGTTTGCGCTTGGATGGTTGTCGGTGCGCACTCGCCCGTCTAGCGGGAGAGGAGCGTGCCGACGTAGGTTAGGAGTTCGTTGGCGCAGACGGGGCAGTAGCCGTGGTCTTTGACGAGACGGTCGACGACCTCGTTGATGCGGCGCAACTGGTCGGGGTCGGGCGTGCGCGAAGAGGTCGTGATCTTCACCACGTCTTTGAGGTCTGCGAAAATCTTCTTCTCGATGGCCTCTTTGAGTCGTTCGTGCGAGGTGTATTCAAACTGTTTGCCCTTGCGGCTGAAAGACGAGATGCGAATCAGTATCTCCTGCCGGAAGGTGTTCTTGGCGTTGTCCGAGACGCCGATCTGTTCTTCGATAGAGCGCATCAGTTGTTCGTCCGGCTCCATCTCTTCTTCGGTGATCGGGTCTTTGATGCGTTCCTTGTTGCAATAGGCTTCGACGTTGTCGAGATAGTTGTTGCAGATGGTGCGCGCCATCTCTTCAAAAGAATAGACGAAGGCGCGCTGCACTTCGATCTTCGCCAGTTCGTCATACTCCTTGCGCGAGGCGGAGATGAGATTGAGATAGCGTTCGCGCTGTTCGGAGTTGATGCCGGTGTGCTGCTCGAAGCCGTCCTTGATGGCGCGCAGGGCGTCAATCGGGTTGATGCAGGTGACGCCATCGCGCACGAGCGCGCCCGACAGGCGGTTGATGATGTAGCGAGGAGAGATGCCGTCCATGCCTTCGCGCACGGTCTCTTCTTTCAGTTCGCGCACGTCCTTCGACTTGTAGCCTTCCACGTCCTCGCCGTCGTAGAGCTTCATCTTCTTGACGAGATCGACGCCCGCGCGTTTCGGTTCTTCCAGACGCGTCATCACGGCGAACATCGCGGCGACCCTGAGCGTGTTCGGCGCGATGTGGACGTTGCGCAAGACTTCCGACTGATTGAGAAGTTTGCCGTAGATGCGTTCCTCTTGCGAGACGCGCAAATTGTAGGGCACGCGCACGAGGATGATGCGATCCTGCAAGGCTTCGGATTTACGGTTGCCCGCGAAACTGACGTACTCGTTTTCGTTCGAGTGCGAGAGGATCACTTCGTCGGCGTAGATCATGGCGAAGCGCCCGGTCTTGATGTTCTGCTCCTGCGAGAGCGTCAAAAGCGAATAGAGGAATTTCTCGTCGCACTTGAGCATCTCGATGAACTCCATCACGCCGCGATTGGCGATATTGAGTTCGCCGTCGAAGCGATAGGCGCGCGGGTCTGATTCGACGCCGACTTCGCCGATGGTCGAAAGGTCAATCGAGCCGGTCAGCTCCGTGATGTCCTGCGACTTCGGATCGCTCGGCGAGAACGTGCCGATGCCGACGCGCTCCTTCTCCGAAAACAGCACGCGCTCGACGCGCACGTCTTCGTGGCGGCCGTGGTAAGTGTGTTCGAGCGCGTAGCGGCATTGCGGGCAGAGGTCGCCTTCGATGTAGAGTCCGTAATGCTTTTCGATCTCCGGGCGGAGTTCGTGGGGGATCAGATGCAGAGGCTCTTCGTGCATCGGGCAGTCTTTGATCGAGTAGACCGCGCCCACCTCCGTGCGCGTGTAATCTTCGAGCCCGCGCTTGAGCATCGTGACGATGGTTGATTTGCCGCCGCCGACCGGCCCCATCAAGAGCAGGATGCGTTTGCGAACTTCGAGACGCTGCGCGGCCGACTTGAAATATTCGACGATGCGCGCGAGCGGTTCTTCGATGCCGTAGAGTTCTTGCGCGAAGAACTTGTAGCGTGCCACCTCGTCGCGCGTGCCCTCGTTGAGTTTCTCGATCCCGGCGGCGTGGATCATGTCGTTGACGCGCGCGTGGGAGAGTTGGGCGAGTTTGGGGTTTTGGGAAACTAACTCGAAGTAGTCGCGGAAAGACCCTTCCCAGTGGAGGGCTTCGCGTTCGCGGCGCAAGTCTTCGAGCCGCTGGCTGATGTTGAATTGATATTTGCCATCCTGCTCTTCGTGCATAGCCTTGATACCTCTAAAACGGCTTCGCGCGCGTGGACGGCGTGGGGAAGACACGCCCTTCCTTGGTTGTTCAAGTGCGGCTCGCGCGGCGGGGCGTCCGAGCGGTCGACGGTTTATTCAAGTCGTCGACGGCTTTCGCCCGCGCCCGCAGGAGCGAGTCGCGTGGTGACGTAGGACAAGTCTCGATGCGACAGGTGGGAGACGTTCGCGCGGATGCGTATCCCATCCCGACGCCGTCGAGTCTTTAAGAATCCTGTTGGGACTTGATTGTCAAACGAAAGCGACGGGCAGGAGAAGACCTTGACGCGACCTCTATTTCCGCCACTGGCCGCGATTATAACACAGCACCGGGGACAGCAAATCAACGGTTATTTTCCCCCCCGGCCGCTTTGAAATTCTTGAGCCCACATTTGTGCGGCTCGCATTTTCAAATCGACCCACGACGTTATTTTTCGTCGCCCGCATCGAGCATCACGCGCGGCTGCACGCGCCCGCGCACCGTGTCGTAGACGCCGATGGCGATCAAGTTTCCCGCCGCGTCGCGCAGACGCACGCGCTCGCCCTCGCGCCAATCGCGCCGTGACGCGGGAGGCGCGACTTCAATGGCCGCGCCGTGACGAGCGCGCCGCGCCTCTTCGCCCGTTAGATGCACGAAAGGCAATTCGGGGAGCGCCGCATCGGGCGCGATGAGAAATTCACACGCGCCCTCCTGCGAGTTCGCTACGTGCTCGGCCAGTTGCTCCAAGCGGACGGCCTGCGAGAGGTGGAACGCGCCCGCGCGCGTGCGGCGCAAAGCGGCGAGGTGCGCGCCCGTGCCGAGCCGCGCGCCCAGGTCTTCGGCCAGCACGCGCACATACGTCCCCGCCGAACAGACGACGCGCACGCGCAAGTCGCACGTCGCATCTTCGTTTCGCCGTAACCACACGCCCATCTCGTCAGGAATTATCTCAAACTCGCCGACTGTGACGCGCACCGCCTGGCGCTCGACCTGCTCGCCGCGTCGCGCCAGCTCGTAAAGTTTTCGGCCTTGAACTTTTTTAGCGGAATACATCGGTGGCACTTGGTCGATCTCGCCGCGCAAACTCGCTATCGCGCGCTCGACTTCTTCCCTGCTCCACTCAGCGCACGATTCTTCGTCCGGCATTTCCGGCTGCTCGCGCCGCGCGCCCGTCAAGTCGCCTGTCTCCGTCGCGTAGCCGAAACGCACCGTGGCGTCGTACTCCTTCACAGCCCCCGCCAAAAATTGCGCGAGCCGCGTCGCGCGTCCGACGAGTATGACCAACACGCCGGTCGCAAAAGGGTCGAGCGTGCCCGTGTGCCCGACGCGTCGCACGCCGACGACGCGCCGCACGCGCGCCACCACGTCGTGCGAAGTCCACCCGGCGGGCTTGTCTATGATGAGTAAGCCGTCCATGGGTGTAAGGGTAAGGGGAAAAGGGGAAAGGGAAAAGGGGAAAGCAAGAGAGCGGAGCAAAAGAGTAGAGGGAGAGGTGAATGCACAAGACAGCACGTCTCTCTTTGCGCAAACCAAGCGCGAGTTGTGGCGGCCGAAAGTTTTCTTCCTTTCCCCTTTCCCCCTTACCCCTTTCCCTTTCCCCTATGCTTTAATTCCCGCATGCGCAGACATAGACGAAAATTGCCGGAGCGGAATTTGCAGGAGACCGAGGCCAAGCCAAAGCGCGCCATCGATCCGGAACGCTCGCGCACGCGCACGCTCCAACGCGCCGTCAAACTGCTCGCGGCCAAACCGCGCTCCGTCGCCGAACTGCGCGAACGCCTGCTCGAAAAAGAGTGGACGACCGAAGAGGCCGCCGATTACGCCATCGCCAAACTCAGCGAATACGGCTACGTCGATGACGAGCAATTCGCGCTCGGTTACGCCTCGGCGCGCGTGCGGCAAAAACCCGTCGGCCGCCAACAACTCGCGCGCGATTTGCAAATGAAACAGATCGACCGCGAGTTGGCCGAACAGACCCTGGAAAAAGTTTTCGAGGCCACACCCGAAACGGAACTCATCGACGCGGCCATCGAAAAGCGCGTCCGCCTGCGCGGTCGTCCGACGACCAGACAGGAAACCAAAAGTCTCTTCGACCATCTCCTGCGTCGCGGCTTCAGCTACGACCTCATCATCAACAAAATCCGCGCCCTCTCGTCCGCCGACTTGAACGACGACGAAGCGGCCGAGGCTGCGAGCGCCGACGATTAGCCGACGTTAAAACAGTCCCAAGTCTCAAGTCCCAAGTTCCAAGTCAAGGCGATTTAAGACTTGGGACTTGAGACTTGAGACTTAAAACGACGCCGGCCGACATCGCAGTTTCACCCGCCCGCGCGCCGCGTGCTAGACTTACAGGTCAAACCAAAGGACGGAAATTTGACGGCCCGTGACTGTCAACCGATTGTATTTTTATGATGACTGGGAATGAAATCCGCGAACTTTTTCTGAGCTACTTCGAGCGCCACGGCCACACGCGCGTGCGCTCCAGCCCGCTCCTGCCCGCCAATGACCCGACGCTTCTCTTCACCAACGCCGGGATGAACCAATTCAAGGACGTGTTTCTCGGCCAAGAGACGCGCGCCTACACGCGCGCCGCCTCTTCGCAGAAGTGCATCCGCGCGGGCGGCAAGCACAACGATCTGGATGAAGTGGGCAAGACCGCACGCCACCACACCTTCTTCGAGATGCTCGGCAACTTCTCCTTCGGCGACTATTTCAAGGAAGATGCCATTCGCCACGCTTGGGACTTGCTCGTGGGCGAGTACGGGCTCGACCCGGCGCGCCTGTGGTTCTCCGTCTTCGAGGGCGACGAGGAAGTGGCGGCCGACGAAGAGGCCGTCGCTTTGTGGGAGAAGGTCGGCGCGCCCCCCGAGCGCATCCTGCGTTTCGGCCGCAAGGACAACTTCTGGCAGATGGGCGACACAGGCCCCTGCGGCCCTTGCAGCGAGATTCATTACTACATGGGCGAAGACCCGGAAGACCCGCAAAAGAATCGCGCCGAGTTCGTCAACGGCCCCGGCGACACGACGATGGAGATTTGGAATCTCGTCTTCATGCAGTTCAACCGCGAGGGCGAAGGCACGCGCGATCCGCAAACGGGCAAGTATGAGTCCTACCGGCTTGAGCCTTTGCCGAAGCCATCGGTTGACACGGGCGCGGGCCTCGAACGCCTCGCCGCCGTCCTGCAAGGCCACAGCACCAACTACGACACGGACTTGATCCGCCCGATCATCGACTTCACCGCGAAGCTCGCCGACCGCCACTACGAACCCGACACGCAGGAAGGCTTCGCCATGCGCGTCATCGCCGACCACGCGCGCACGACCGCCTTCTCCATCGCCGACGGCATCCTGCCCGGCAACGAGGGGCGCAACTACGTCCTACGCAAAATCATGCGCCGCGCCATCTACCACGGCCGCCACACGCTCGGCTTCGACAATCTCTTCTTCAACGAAGTGACCAACTTCGTCGTCGAACAGATGCGCGACGCCTACCCCGAACTCGAAGAACATCGCACCTTCATCGAGCGTATCGTCAAACTGGAAGAGAGCCGTTTCGCTTCGACTCTCACCGTCGGCTTGCAGAAGATCGAATCTCTCTTCGCCACGCTGGAAGAAGGCCAATACCCGGATTGGAAAGAGATCGCGCGCATCTACGACACCTTCGGCACGCCGCGCGATCTCATCCGCGTCAGCCTAGAGGAGCGCGGCCTGAACGAATTTGACGAGGACGCTTTCAACGAACGCTTCGATGCGGCGCTGCGCGAGCTTCAACAGGCGGGGGCGAATCAGAAGTCGGAAGGCAAAGCCAAAGTCAAACCCGTCTATCTCGATCTCTCCGTCCGCACGGATGTGCGCGCGGAGTTCAAAGGCTACGAGACGACGCGCGTTGACGATGCGCGTGTCACGGCTCTCGTCAAAGGCGAAGAAGAAGTTAAATCTCTGAACGAGGACGAAGAGGGCGAGGTCGTCCTGCACCACACGCCTTTCTACGCGGAGAGTGGCGGGCAGGTGGGCGACGTGGGCGAGTTCGTCGGCGAGGGTGTGAAGGCGAACGTCCTCGACACCTATGCGCCCGCGCAAGGCTTGATCGTCCACAAGGTCAAAATCGAAAAGGGCAGTTTGAAAGTCGGAGACACCGTGTCGGCGCGCGTCGATGTGGAGAAGCGCGACGCGACGCGTCGTAATCACACGGCGACGCACTTGATGCACGCCGCGCTGCGCGAAGTGCTCGGCACGCACGTCAAGCAGGCCGGGTCGGTCGTCGCGCCGAACTATTTGCGCTTCGACTTCACGCACTTCCAACCGCTCTCGCGCGACGAGGTCGCCGAGATCGAGCGCCTCGTCAACTATCACATCCTGCGCAACGAGCAGGTGCGCACGGAAGAACTCGCGCTCGAAGAGGCGATGCGTTCGGGCGCGATGGCTCTGTTCGGCGAGAAGTACGCGGAGAAAGTGCGCGTCTTGAGCGTGCCCGGAACGGAAGGCATCTTCTCGAAGGAGCTCTGCGGCGGCACGCACGTCCGCTCGACGGGCGACATCGGCCTCTTCAAGATCGTCTCAGACGAATCCATCGCCTCCGGCACGCGCCGCATCCGCGCCGTCACGGGCTGGGACGCGCTCACGCGCTTCCGCGAAACGGAAGCTCTGGTGGATCAGGTCGCATCGAATCTGCGTTCGACGCGCGGCGACCTGCCCGCCACGGTCGAACGCCTGCAAGAAGAACTCAAACGCGCGCGGCGCGCAAACGACGAGTTGAAACAAAAACTCGCGAGCGGCGCATCAAGCGGCGCGTCCGCCGGCGGCAACGGCAACGACGTGCGCGAGGTGGCAGGCGTCCGCGTGCTCGCGCGCGAGGCGAGCGAACTCGATGCGGCCGGACTCCGTCAGTTGTCCGACACGCTCTTGGCGCGCGTGAAATCCGGTGTCGTCGTCCTCGGACGACAAAGCGAGGGCAAGGCTTCGCTCATCGTGCGCACGTCGAAAGATTTGCACGGGCGCGTGCCCGCAGGGCAGGTCATACGCGAACTCGCGCCCATCATCGGCGGGCGCGGCGGCGGCAAGCCCGACATGGCCGAAGGCGGCGGCGCGCAAACGGAGAAACTCGCAGAGGCTCTGGAAGCGAGCTACGAAGTCGTCGGCCGCCTGCTCGCGGCGCAGGGCGGTTGAGCGAGTGAGAATTTCTGCGACGCCGGTTTTTAGAGCGTCAAACGAAAACGAGTAACCACGCAGCCACACACGCACGACACGAACAAGAATTTCGTGTTACTTCGTGTGTGGCGCGTGGTTTCGTCGTTTTGTTATTCGCTCTTAATCCGGCCGACGCCCCGGCACTTTTACGTCGCGGGTTTCCAATCCTTCTGTCTATCCGTGAGGACGACGCCCATGCGTTCGAGCGTCGCTTTGTTGAGCGTCCCGGTCACTTTCAGACCTTCCGCCTCCTGATATTTTCTGAGCGCGGCGCGTGTCTCGGCGCTCAGTTTGCCGTCGTCTTGGCCGGTGTAAAAGCCGCGCGTCCTGAGCAACGCCTGCGCCTGTTTGATCTGTTCTTTGTTCGAGCGAAAGACGGGGCCGCGTTTCGTGGCGGGCTTCGCGTTCGCGTTGCTCTGCGTGGGGGTGGAGGGCTTCGGGTTCTGCGCCGCCGCCGACGAGAACGAGACGGACGCGGCCAAAAGCAGCAGCGTGAGGAAAGCTACGAGCAGTCTTCTCATGGAATGAAAAACTCCTTCTTCGGAAAGTTGTGGCGCGTGAGGCGCTGTTGAGGCATTCGTGACTCGCGAGTCGAGCCGCTTGAGGTTTAAAGCGGACTCATCATACATACGCTGTCAAGCCCTCCGGCACAGCGCCCGCAACGCGCGCCGCAAGCCCCTGAGCACAAGTTAACTGCCTGAACGCGCGAGGTTTGACTTCGTAGACGGTCGCCAATCAGCGTGTCTCAAGTCGTCCCGCGCGGCGACGCCCGGAGAAAAAAGTTTGCATAAAAAGTTGCAAGGCTCACGCGCTCTCTTTGGGCGCGAACGTTTCCCTTCCGTGCGTCTCGTCCGTCGCGCCGTCGCGCGCTCGTCATTCGCTTTGAACTTTGTTGTTGCCGCCCTTTCCGGCCGTGTGCTACTCTCGAAATGCGTCCTCTGATCCGTTGGACGCGCCCCAAAACGAAAATTCTTTCAAGAGAGTTTTCACCCCTCCTCTCAATTTTCTAAAGCATCTTTCTCAGCACCGAAGTTCCAAAAGCGACGGCCGCTCGGAGACGCGTCTCGCGCGCGCCGTCCCGACTCCAATCCGGACGGGTGATCCCAAGACCTGACAAGTTGTATGAAAAAGTTTTCCCTCTCGTTCGCCGCGCTCGCGCTTCTCGCGATCTGCACCACACACGCCACGGCGCAGACCGGCGCGCGTTATCATCACGACAACTTCGACTTCGCGGGCGGCGTGCGCATCGCCGCCGAACCGACACCCGCGCCGTCTTCCGCCGAAGGCAAGAATCGCAAGGGCGCGCGCTCGCTGACGCCCTTCGAGCGCGCGAACCTGACCGTCAAGCCGACCGTCTATGTGCGCCCGGCCGCGAGCCGCACGATGTACGCGGGCGCGGCGCTCGACGGCTTCACGACGGGCGACCCGAAAGTCGACTCCTACATCGTGGATTCGAGCACGCGTCACGGCGTCGACCCCGTGTTGATCTACTCGATCATGCACCGCGAGTCGGCTTTCAAGAAGACGGCCATCTCTTACAAAGGGGCGCGCGGCCTGATGCAGTTGATGCCCGCCACGGCGGCGCGCTTCGGCGTGAGCAACATCTTCGACCCGGCGCAGAACATCGAAGGCGGCACGCGCTACATCCGTTTCCTCTTGAACCGTTTCAACGGCGACGTCGGCCTCGCGCTCGCCGGTTACAACGCGGGTGAAGGCGCGGTCGATAAATACAGGGGCGTGCCGCCCTACCGGGAGACGCAGGAATACGTGAAGCGCATCTCGGAGCGTTACGCCTTGATGCGCGACCCGCAGACGGCGCGGCGCGCGCCCGTCGTGACGAAGACGCCGGACACGGTTGCCAGTGCGGCGACCGCGACGCCCGCCGCCGACCTTTACGAACGAAACGTCTACGCCGTCCGTCTGCCCGACGGCAAACTGATCCTCGTCAGCCAGTAAAGTGACGGCGCGCGGCGGCGTGCGTGAAACCGGAAGAAGCGGGGCGTGTGAGCCATTCACACACGCCCCGCTTCTTTTTTCAGTCGTCGCCCGCCGCACTGTTTTCCGGTCGCTTCCGCCGCTTATTTCCGCACGCCGCCGTTCCTCAACTCGTCGTCGCACGCTCAACTTTTACCGGCCGCCTTGTCTTCGTCCTTCTACGTTTGCGTGTGTGGTTTTAAACGACGCTCTTAGGTATGATACAGGCGCGACAGCGCGGGTTTTCTCGCCGCACTTGAAGCGTTGGAGCTTGAGAGATCAAGGGCGGAATTTTTGGAGTCGTCTACAAACTTGTCGAACGCCGCACAGAGCAACACCAACCCGCGCGGGATGAGAGACGCGCGCTTGCGTCGCGTCCTCATCATCGCACACAGCCCGGCGGGCGAATCCCTGCCCGCGCGGCTCTCACAGTCAGGCTATGAAATTCGCACGACGCGCGCCGCAGAGGCCGGACAAGCGATCAAGGAGTTTGCGCCGCACGTCGCGCTCGTAGAGGCGGACGGCGAGGCGGGGCTGGAACTCGCGGCGCGCCTGCGCGGCGAAAGCGCGACGGCCGCGTTGCCGCTCGTCCTCTTGTACGAGCGCGCCGACCCGAACCTGCGCGCGCAGGCCGTGCGCCTCGGCGCGGACGATTACTTCCCTGTCTCGACGCCGCCCGCGGAGATCAACGCGCGGCTCGATGCCCTCTTCTGGCGCGCCGAAGCCGGACGACGCGCCGCCACGCTCGCCGCGCTCGAACGACGCGCCGAGATAGACGACTTCATGCAACTGCTCGAAGCCGTCCGCGCGGACATGGACGAAGGCTCGGCGGGCGCGCTCGCCCTCGTCGCCGCCGTTCAGCATCACACGCCGCGAAAGACGGACGCCGCCGAACGCACAGCGAATGAAACGTCCGCTGCGCCGACCGCCGCGCCGCACGAGACGACCGCCCCGGCCGGAGCGACGCAGGCCGAGCGGCACACGCTCGCCGCGGCTTATGATTTTTTCCAACTCAATTTGCGGCGCGTCGATACGGTCGCCTTCTACGGCCCGACGCTGCTGCTCGCGTACCTGCCGCGAAAGAGCGCAAACGGGGCGCGCAGAGACCTCGCGCGCCTGAGCGAAGAGTTTCGCGCCGCGCAGTCAGTCGGCGGCACGTCGTTCGACATCCGGCTTGAGATCGGCGTCGCCTCTTTCCCCGCCGACGGCACGGAGATCGAGAGTTTGATCGATCAGGCCGAAGCCGCCCTTGTGCAAACTCAAGCTGCGCCCGAACCGGCGCGCACGGCCGGGGCACGCGAGCCGCAAGAAACTTCCACGGCTCGTCTTCCGGTGGTGAAAGAGGCGGAGAGAGGCGGCGCGCAGGAGGAGGAGTCGGAGCAGGAGGAGTCAGGGCAGGAGGAGGAGCAGGTCACGCCGCACGCCGCGCGCGTCTCGGACGCGCCACGACGCACGGCTGCGGCTCCGGCGGAACGAAGCGCGCGCCCCGACTTTCCGCCGTCGCGCGCCGTGCGCGAGTCGAAACAGACGGACATGGAGACCTCCATGATGCCGACGGGCGGGGCTAACGGCGCGGGACAAGGGCAGGGCACGCTCGCGCAGGCAGCGGCCGATGCCGCCGCGCGCGAACGCGAACGGCGCACGCGCGGCCACGTCATGCCGCGCCGCTTGCTCTTAACCATCTCCGATCCGGCGCGCATGGCGCAGACGAACCTGCTGCTCAGGAGCGCGGGCTACGAAGTGCGCGCCGCTTTCGACGGGTTGCAGGCCATCAACCTCCTGCGCATCGAACGCCCCGATCTGCTCGTCATCGAAGACGCGCTCTACGGCATAGACGGCCTCGAAGCCCTGCGCCGCCTGCACCGGCAGCACCACGAACGACTCCCTCTGCCGGTCGTCCTTCTGCTCTCGAACGCCGAGGGGCGCGAGCGCGTGCGCGCCGAGGCGCGCGAGTTGGGCGCGCGTGGTTTCGTCTCCGTGCCGTATGATCCGGAAGAGTTGTTGACCTGCGTGCGGACGGTCGGGGTCACCGATTGAAGGAGCGAAGATTATGTACTGTATGAACTGCGGCGAGGACATTCCCTCAAACGTGCGTTTCTGCTCGTCCTGCGGCGCGCCGAACGACACGGAGGCCACGCGCGTCGCTTCGCGCGGCGGCGGCGGGGGCGGGCGTCCCGAACGGGAAGGCGAAAGCGCGGCGCGCGTCCGCACCTCTCTCGATCAAGAGTTGACGGCCGTTCGTCAACCGGAATCACTGGCGCCGACTTTCGGCCGCGCGTCGCAGGCGATTCCGCAGACACCGATGTCACCGCAGACAGCGCAGGCAGCGCAGACGGGGCGAGCCGACAGCGACGATGCGGAGCGCGTCATCTTCACCGTGCGCCCGACGTTTCTCTTTATCGGCATCGGCTATTTTTTGGCGGCCGTCGCGGCCGTCGGCCTCAGCATCCTGTTGGCGATGTTCGCGGGGCAATACGTCTCCGCGCCGATCACCTTGCTGCTGACGCTCCCGCTCCTGCTCATCCCCGCCTTCAAACATCTCAGACGCAACTCCATCAAGTACACCCTGACCGACTCGAAGATCGAGATCGATCAAGGCTTCATCTCACGCAAGACGCGCAACATCCCTTTGCGCAACATACAGGACGTGACCGTCTCGACCACCATCCCGCAACGCATCTTCGGCTTCGGCGACCTCGTCATCGAAAACGCCAACGAAGTCGGCGGCCAGACCTTGCTCGACAACATCCCGCAGCCGCGCCGCCACGCCGAACTCCTTTTGCGCGAACTGCGCCGCTGGAACTAAATCGGCGGCGGCGGTTACTATTAACTTCAACACAACGAGCGCATGCAGGCGGGCATCAAAACACACGTCGCCCGATTCGTTTTAATGTTTGTCGTTTCGCCGTCTTAAGGGAATTTTTCGATGCGTCTCTCTCTTTCATCCAGACTGTTTTCCGCGTGTGCGCTGTTCCTGTTTCTCGTTGCGGCGGCGACGGCCTTCGCCAACGTCACGGCGGAGGAGTTCGCCAAGCTCCTGCCCGCCAAACTAGGCAACTTCAAAGCGGCGGGCGCGCTCGATTTGAAATTCAAGCAGAAAGCGCCGGAGTTTATTAACCCGTCGCTTCTCGAAGGCGTCCCGCTCGCAGCGCGCACTTATCTGTCCGCCGACGGCGAAAAATTCAACGTGCAACTTTACCGCGCGCCGTCGGACGCCGCCGCCTACTCGCTCTTGAGCAATGCGCGGCTCGTGCAGAGCGCCGTACCGGGCGCGGACGTGAGAAAGTTGGAGGGCGTCGGCACGGCGGCTTTCGCCAGCCGCTTGGGCATCTCTTTTTATAAAGGCGCGGCCTTCGTCTTCGTCAAAAGTTCGGGACGGACGGACGGCAGCGAGTTAACCGATTTCACGCGCTCTCTGGCCGAATCTTTGGACGAGGGTTCAGGCGAGATTCCGGTGCTCGTCAAGCACCTGCCGGATTGGGAGACGGCCGAGCCGCGCGCCGCTTACGCCGTCAGCCTGCCCGCCCTGCAAACAATTGCGGGCAATCGTCCGGTGCTCGATGCGGTCTCTTTCGAGGGCGGGACGGAAGCGGTGACGGCCACCTACGACGCGGGCACGCGGCTCGTCATCGTCGAATACGCGACGCCGCAAATGGCCTTCGACGGCGACGCGGCCATCAACGCACGCATCGCCGGGTTGCGCGGCGAAGGCAAGCCCGTGCCTTCCGGCTACCGGCGCGTCGGCAACTACGGCGTGTTCGTGTTCGACGCGCCGAACGAACAGGCGGCCGCAGGTTTGATCGACAAGGTGACGTATGAAAAGGACGTGCGCTGGCTGGGCGAGAATCCTTACGCGGTTGAGCGCGCGAATCGCGCTTGGCTGAATATGTCCACGAGCGTTATCGTCAACACGGTGAAGGCGACCGGAATTGCCATCGCTATCTGTCTCGCCATCGGCGGCGTCCTCGGCGGCTGGATTTTCATGCGTCGCCGCGCGCAGTCCTCGTCGACCGAAGAATTCTCGGACGCGGGCGGCATGCTGCGTCTCAACATCGATGAACTGAGCGCGCAGAACAACCCGGCGCGTCTGATTGGTCAGGGCGACAAGGTGCGCTAACAAGAGGCGCGCACAGCTTAGCTCGGAAAACCAGGAAACCACGAAGCCGCTCTAAACAACACGAACATCTTCTTGGTGTTGTTTAGAGCGGCTTCGTGATTTCCTGACTTTCAGACAGTCCAAACGTAAAAAAGCGCGGCGAGCGTCCCCCAACACTCACCGCGCTTTTTTACTTAAAGCACCCACATCGTGTTACCTTACGACAAGTTTGCGGGTTGCCGGACTACCTGTAGCGTTCCCCCAAAGCACTACAGACGGTGACCGGCAACCCAGCAACCAAAGCTCTTCGACCGCTTGCCCGCAGCGCCTCCGTTCCCCCAAAGAAACGCCGCCGACATGAAGTGAGAGAAAGCCTCCCCCAAAGCTATCACTCACTGCCGTCTCCGAGCCGACCCGATAACACTATCTACTCATTATCAATATTAACTGTGCTTACTCTTGGCAACGACCATGCCACAAAGCATGAGGCCGTCGCACCACTTCCGAAATTCCATTTTCGCCCAGTAAAAACGGGATTGCGAAGTTTCCCGCCCCGCGCGCGCCGTATTCGCGGCACTTTCGCTCGCAACACGAATCTGCATTATTTGAATACTCCACCTGTGTACGCCTGAATTATTTCAGTCCGCAAAACGGACGAAGCGAAGCGGATTCGGCCATGCATCCGCCCGCAAAAAACTTTCAACGACCAGCCACTTTATTTAAACGTTAACTCGAAAGAGGCGCGCACTTCACCTACCTCGTCGCCGCGATGATTGCGCACGATGAATTTCGAGTAAGGGGCGAGACGCGCGAGCGCGGAGTTGTCTAGTACGCCGAGTTGTCTGAGCGATTCGATGACGACCGTGGGGCGCGCGCGCCTGTCCTCGCCGTCCTCTATCTTGAGCGCGAGTCCGAGGCCGCGCGGCCAGCGCGCCGAAGGCTGGACGCCTACCGTGTAGACGCCTTCCGCGCCGACTTTCGAGATCACGCCACGGGCCGCGCGCATCAACTCCGTGTCGAGCCGTTCGCGCGTGCCGCCCACTTGCTCCGGGTGCGCGCGCATCGCCGCCACGATGCGCGTGCAAGCCGCGCGCGTCTCGGCGTCGAACGCGTCGGGCGGCGCGACCAGACGCGCGTACATCAAGGCCATCGCGCCGATGGAGATGCCGAAGACCGGCACGCCGCAGCCGTCCGTGCCGACGGCGATGTCCTCCGCTGCCGTGCCGGAAAATTGCGCGACCGCGCGCGCGATGGCGAGTTGCGCGGGATTGTCGGGCGCGTCGTAGGTTTCGGCCGCACCGCCGAGGTGCAGCGCGAGCGCGATCATCGCCGTGTGCTTGCCCGAACAGTTGTTCTGCGTGACGCGCGGCTTGCGGCCGCTCCGCCGCAACTCAAGCGCGGCCTCTTTGCTGAACGGTTCGTGGACGCCGCACTTGAGCGCCCTCTTGCCTTGTCCGATTTTGCGCAGCATCGCGGCGACCGTCGCTTCGTGGATGGGTTCGCCGCTGTGTGAGCCGCAGGCGACGGCGAGTTCCTGCGGGGTGAAACCGAAACGGTCGGCCGCGCCCGTCGAGACGACCGGGACGGCTTGCAGGGGCTTGGCGGAAGAACGCAGGTAGGTGACGACTTCCGGCGCGCCTAAACGAGCGACGACCCGCCCGTCGCCATCCACGGCGATGACGTGGCCGCGATGGCGCGATTCGACGATTGAGCCGCGCGTAACTTCGACGAGCGGCGCCGGCGTGGGCGTACTTTGGGCATGTTCCATCGAGTTCGAGTGTGCGGAGAGTCGGCCTTCAAAATGAATTTGCTGTGCTTCGGGCGACGCATCTTAACCGCGCCCCGCCGCGCGCCGCAACCTGTTTTCCGCGCCCGCAGCGCACGCACTCTGAAATTCAAAGCGGGACGACAAGATTTTTCCGCGCCGGTCTAAAAGTCAAAGGCCGCCGTCCACCCGGACGACGGCCTTTGATTTCCTGCCACTCAGTTTGAAATTTAACTCGCACTCAACTCGCTTTTCCGGCGCGTTTCGCTTTCTTTGCGCCGTATTTGAGGATCGTCAGCCTGACGGGGCGGCGTCCGAAACGGACGGCCTCGCCGCTGCTGGGAACCCAGATGTCGATGACGCGGCCGCGCACTCTGCTGCCGCGGTCGGCCACGAGGTATTCGCCGCTATAGTTTCCGGCATCGAGCCTGACGCGCGTGCCGAGCGGCAGCGAGCGGTCGGCCGCGATCAAGCCGCGCCGGACGGCGTGGCCGCTGGCGGTGCGTCCGGGCAGGGCATAGGCCGTTGCGGTGAACGTCTGCGGCGGCGCAGCCTCTTCCATCTCCGCTTTCGGAGACGTGGCGGCGGCGGGCGCGACTGTGACGGCGGGAGCGGCGTCGGTCGTAGCCGTTTCGGCTTCGGTGGCAACTCCGGCGACGGCAATAACGGGCAATACGGCCGCGAGCGCCCCGGAGACTTTTCCGCTCTCGTGAGAAGCGGTGATGATCGTCTGGTGGATTGTGGTTTGCGAGTCCTGAGCGGCTGGTCTGTTGGCTGCGATTAAGGTCTGCGAGTAAAAAGTCAAAGAACACAGAAGGAGCGCGGCTGTTAACACAGCGCCCCCTCCAAAGAGGGATTTCAGCATTGTTGTCGGTTCTCCTGTTCCGATGAAGTCTTTTCGGCGGCGCGCGAGTCCCGCGAGGTTTGAAGGGACTCGACCTCTGGCTCTAGGAGGTCTTAACACTAATCGTCAGCCCGAGTGGGGATTGCATCCTTGATGCACTGACGCCGAAAAGAACGTTGGACTAAAAACAAAAACAAGCGAACATTGACTGTCCGCTTGTTACGTAAATGAGGCTAGCACAAGCCCCTAAAGGCTGTCCAGCCACGAAAACACAATTTTGTGAAACGATGAAGGAGGGGAAACGATGAAAAGGAAACGATGAAGGAGGAAGTAAAGACAAGTTGCTTTCACTTCATCGTTCATCCTTCATCGTTTCTCTTTCAGCCACTCGCCGCGATAGATGACCTCGGCTTCGCCCGTCAGCACGACTTCGCCGTCGTCGCGCCAGTGGACTTCGAGGCGGCCGCCTTCCATCTCGACGCGCACGCGCCTGTCCGTGTGGCCGTTCAGGCAGGAGGCGACGGCCGCCGCGCACGCGCCCGTGCCGGAAGAGAGCGTCGGGCCGACGCCGCGCTCGTAGACGCGCACCTCAATCGTCCGGCGGTCGCGGACGCGTATGAACTCGACGTTCGTTCGCTCTGGAAACTGCGGGTGCGCTTCGACGGCGCGCCCCAGTCGCCGCCAGTCCACGCCCGCGAAATCGTCCACGAAGAGGCAGGTGTTCGGGTTGCACATCTGCAAGGCCGTCACGGGCAAGACCTCGCCCGACTCCAATTCCAGAGGAAAGTTCGAGACCTGTTCGCGCGCTTCGCCCGTCAGCAAGGGGATGCTTGCGCTGTCGAAGGCGGGACGACCGATCTCCGCCGCGAAGCGAAAGCGCCCGCGCCCGTCCTGTTCCAGCAAGCGATAAAGTTTGACGCCCGCGCGCGTCGCCAGACGCAACTCCCCGGCGCTCCACAAATTTTGAAAGTAGAGAAACGCGGCGGCCGAGCGCGAGCCGTTGCCCGACATGGCAGCCTCGCTCCCGTCCGGGTTGAAAATTCGCAGGACGAAATCGGCCGCGCCGCTGCTCCCCGCTTCAACAACACTAACCGCATCTTTCTCCGTCACAACTCTGCTCGCCGCATCGTCAACGGACACGCGTGCGAGCGTCGCCACGCCGTCGCCGCCCACGCCGTAGTGCCTGTCGCACACGCGCCTGACGAACTCCGCCACGTCGTCGCGCCCCGCGAAGCGCGCCAACTCGTCCGCCTCGCACACGATGTAGTCGTTCCCGTAGCCGTGAAATTTGACGAAATGCATAAAAGTAGAGGTGAGAGGTCAGAGGTTAGTAGAAATCAGTTTTCACTGACCTCTCACCGCTGACCTCTGCTTTCAAGATTTTGCCGCGAACGAGGCAAGGAGGACGGCGATGGTGTCGAGGTAGTTTTGGCGCGGCGAGTTGTCGTCCGGATAGTGGTTGACGATGATGGAGAAGGCGAGGCGTTCGCCTGCGGCCGTGTTGACGTAACCGGAGAGACCGGAGACGTTGTTGAGCGTCCCCGTTTTGGCGCGCACGTTTCCGGCGGCCACGGTGTTGCGCATGCGGCTGCGCAGCGTGCCGTCGACGCCCGCCACGGGCTGCGCGTCGCGCCAGACTTGCGCGTGCCGGTGCTTGCTCATGTAGACGAGCAGTTGGACGGTCGAGTCGGCCGTGATCAGATTTTGGCGCGCGAGTCCCGAACCATCGACGAGCGAAAGATGCGCGGTCGTCACGCCCGCGTCGTTCAGAAATTTTCTCACGGCGGCGAGACCGGCCTCGGCGGTCGTCAGTTTCGGGTCGGCCGCAGCGTCTCGCTTGCCGAGCGCGCGCAAGAGAAGTTCGGTGTAGAGGTTCTGGCTCGGCTTCAAAGTCTGCGCCGCGATCTCGCTCAAGGGCGGCGACTCGCGCCGGGCGATCTCCACCGGATAGGGATTTATCAACGTCTGTGTCGCTGCCGTTGTCGCAGTCTGTGACGCTGCCGTCGTGCCCGCTTGTGCGTTTGCTGCGCCGGACTGTGGCGGCGGCGTGGTCGCGCCGGAAGGCGACGCCTGTGTAGATGCGGCGGTCGTCATCATGGACTGCTGCGGCGGGCGCAAGGGGGCTTCGACGATGCGCGTGCGTCCTTTGATCATGACGCCCTGTCGTTCGAGCGCGGCGCGCAGCATCGCCGTGAACAGTAGCGCCGGGCGCGCGACCGAGACGCCGCCCGTGTAGCCCGGATCGTCTTCGGCGATCTGTCCCGACACTTCAATCACGCTTTGGCCGAGCGGGCGATGGACGGCGATGTCGCGCTTCGTCCCGCGCGGCGCGGTCTTGACGCGGTTCACGAAAGTCAGAAAGTGCGGCGCGTCCGTCGTCTCCTCTCCATCGCGCGGAACGATGATGCGTATGACCGGACTCGCCGGGCCGGTCGTGACCGTGGCCGCGTCGCCCGCGCGCGCGCCGGGTTTGACGAAAAGATCGAGCGCGTTGTCGTCGATGGTCAGCGCGCTCACGTCCGCGCCGTAGTACCACTGCAAATCGTCCCACTCCCAACCGGGCGAGCGCGGCGGCCCCGTAAAATAACTTTCGTCGCCGACGATGTTGCCCTCGACCTGACGCACGCCCGCCGCGACGACGCGCGAGGCCAGTTCGTCAATCCCCTTGTAATAGTCGCCGCCCGCGAAGCGCGTGGCGAAGGTCGGGTCGCCGCGCCCGTAGACGACGAGGTCGCCGCGCAGTTTGCCCTTCTTGTCGGGCGCTTCCTGCGCGTAGACGGAGGTGGTGAAACGAAAGTCCGCGCCGAGGCGGTCGAGCGCGGCGGCGACCGTGTAGAGCTTCATGTTCGACGCGGGCACGAGCAGTTTCCCCGCGTTCTCTTCAAACAAGACGCGCCCCGTGTCGAGCGAGACGACCTTGATGCCGAGCACGGCGGGCGCAAGCTCCGGCGCGCGCAAGACCTCCACGATCTCCGTGTGCAACGCTTCGAGCGAGCGGGCTGCCGGCACGTTGGCGAACTTCGCGGTGGTGGCGGTGGCCGTCGTGGCCGCGGGCTGCGGCGCGGGGGTCGGGGCGGGGACTCCGGCGGGCGCGGCTATTCCCGGCAACTGCCCGACGCGTCGTTCGCGCTGCGCTTCCTGCGCAAACGTGATCGCGGCCGACGAGTTGGCGACGAGCGCCAGCAAGAGCAACAGAGACGTGAACCGCACGTTGGAACTTTTTTTCAGAGGCATAAGCGAATCCAACCGACCTTCAATTTGTCTCCTCCTCCGTGTGCCTCCGTGTCCTCTGTGGTGAAGATCAGAACATTAACCACAGAGGACACGGAGGCACACGGAGGAACACGAGAGAGTTTCAGTCAATCAACTTCAATCTACCGGCTTGAAAGAGTTGAGCAACTCTTCGACGCTTGCCGTGGCCGTGCCGAGTTTGCCGACGACGATCCCGGCGGCGTGATTGGCGAGCGCGGCCGATTCCACGAGCGACGCCCCGGCGGCGAGCGCAGCGGCCAAAGTGGCGATCACGGTGTCGCCCGCGCCCGTCACGTCGTAGACCTCGCGCGCCACGGTCGCCACGTAGACCGGCGCACTGTCGCCCTCCAAGAGCAACATGCCCTGCTCGCCGCGCGTGATAAGCACGGCCTTGCAACCGAGACGTGCACGCAAGCGGCGCGCGGCTTCGGCCATCCCGGCGTCCGTGTCGTCTTCGGTGTTCGTCAACCGCAGCGCCTCGTGATGATTCGGCGTGACGAGCGTGGCCGGGCTGTATGAATCGAAGTTGCGTATCTTCGGATCGACGAGCACGGGAATTTTTCGCTCGAAGGCGCGCGGCAAAATCGTCTCCAACACGCGCGGCGTCACCGCGCCCTTGTCGTAATCGGAGACGACGAAAGCGTCCGCCCCACGCAAAGCCGCGTCGAGCGCGTCGAGCAGGCGTTCCTCGGTCGCGGCATCGACGGGCGCGCGTCGCTCTCGGTCGGCGCGCACGACAAGTTGATTGTGCGCGATGATGCGCGTCTTGAGCGTCGTCGGGCGCGTGTCATCTATCACCAACTGGATGCTCGTTGCGCCCTGCTGCTCCGCACACGCTTCGTCGAGTGCGCCTTGTAACTGTTCGCCCGCGCGGTCGCGCCCGACGACGCCGACGACCGACGCCCGCGCCCCAAGCGCGATCAAATTCGCGAGCACGTTGGCCGCGCCGCCCAGACGCACCGACTCGCGGCGTATGTCAACGACGGGGACGGGCGCTTCCGGCGAGATGCGCGCCACGTCGCCCCACACGAACTCGTCGAGCATCACGTCGCCCCACACGACCACTCGCCGCCCCGTCATGCGTGCCGCCAACTCCGCCGCGCGTTGTGCCGTGATCAGTTCCATTCGTTTCAGTTAAGAAGGCGAGCCGCCGTTGATTCTACATGATCGAATCGCATTCGGCCGCACCGTTAAAAACTTCTCTCAGCCCGACGCCAGCACGCGCTCAATGGCGGCGCGGACGCGTTCTACGGTGACGCGGCGGATGCATTGTGCCTCGGTGAATTCGCCGCAGGTGTAACCGGCGCAGGGGGCGCAGGGCATCTCTTCGCGGACGACTTCGGCGGGCGTGTCCGTCCACGGCCGCCAGTGTGCGACGTTGGACGAGCCGAAGACGACGACGGAAGGCACACGGACGGCCGCCGCGATGTGCGCGATGCCGCTGTCGTTGCCGATAAAGAGGCGCGCGCGAGCGGCGAGCGCCACGACTTCGGGCAGCGAGAGATCGTTGAACGAGACGATGCGCGCGCGCTCCGTGCTCGCGGCGAACGCCTCGACCACATCCGTCTCGCCGGGCGCGGCGACGGCGACGGCGTGGAACCCGCGTGCTTCCAAGTAGTCGGCGACACGTGCGAAGTTTCGCGCGTCCCAACGCTTCGAGTCGAACGCGGCGGCCGGGTGAAAGAGCGCGAAAGGTTGCGCGCCGCTCGCGCCCGCCGCGTCGAGACGTTGCGCGATGCGTGCGTCCGCTTCCGCGTCGACGAAGAGACGCGTCGGGGGTCGGTCAGTGACGGGCACGCCCGTCCAACCGAGCAGTCCGAGTTGTTGTTCGACCGAATGAGTCTTGGCCTGTTGCCAGAGGTCTGTCGCGGGCGGCGCGCGGTGGTTGTGTAGTTTCGCGAAACGATAACTCTCGTAACCGACGCGCAGGCGCGCGCCCGATGCGCGTGTGAGCAACGCGGCGGTGCTGCCGCCGTGGAGGTTGAGCGCCACGTCGTAACGCGCGGCGCGCAAGCGGCGGACGAGGGCGAGGCGCGACGCGGTGCTGTCTCGCCGGACGGTGAGAACGCGCGAGGCGTCGGGGCTTCCCTGTAAGAGCGGCGCAACCCAGTCTTCGAGCAAGAGATCGATCTCTGCTTCGGGCAAGAAGCGGCGCAGCGCGTGGAGCGAGGGCGTGGCGAGCACCGTGTCGCCGATGGAGCGCAGGCGCACGACGAGCACGCGGCGCACCTCGCTCCAATCCCAACGTGGCGGGGCGAGCGGCTGCGGCTCGCGCGCGCGCTCTCTCTCGCCTTGTATGGAATCGAGAGCGCGGCGCGTCGTCGCTGACGTTTCGAGAGCGTTCATGTCAAGCGCGCATGTTGCTGCTGCCTTCGGCGGCGGGCGCTGAGGAGTCGTCTTCAATCGTCGCACGGTCGGGCAGCATCATCGGCATGTCGTCTTCAATCGGATAGACGCGGCGACACCCCAGACACTTGATCGCGCCGCCGTCCACGCCGAGACGCACCTTCGCCCCGCAAGCCGGACAGATCATCAACTCCACAAACTCTTCGGTGATCTTCATGCACGCAAGATTAACAAACGGTAGGGGCAAAGGGAAAAGGGGAAGGGGGAAAGGGGAAAGGGGAAGACGTTGCGTCGCCTGCTTCAGCTGCACCTCATAGTTTCATTCGCGCCGCGCGGTCTTCGGTTTTCTTTGCGCCTTCGGTTTTCCTCTTCGCGCCTTTGCGTGAAAAACAGTTTCTCGCAAAGGCGCAAAGTTCAGGACGTAAGGCGCAAAGGGTTGAGCGGCCGCGTGTCTTCTCCTTTTCCCTTTACCCCTTCCCCTTTCCCCTGCTTTCTAAAATGACGCGGATGCCATGCTTCGGCCGGAGCGTGATGCGCGGGTGTGCGGCGACCGTGTGAGCGGGGACGAGGCGCACGCGCCAGCGGCGTGCGAGTGTGGCGATGAGCAGCGTGCCTTCCATCCACGCGAAGCCCTCGCCGATGCAGCGACGCGCGCCGCCGCCGAAGGGGAAATATGAATACTGCGGGCGCGCCTCTTTCGCTTCCGGCGTCCAGCGTTCGGGCGTGAAGCGCAAGGGGGCTGGGAAGAAGCGCGGGTCGCGGTGCATGACATACTGGCTGATCAAAATGAGCGTGCCCGGCTCCGCCACTTGATCTCCGACCGCATACTCTTTGACGGCGAGACGACCCACCACCCATGCGGGCGGATAGAGTCGCATTGCTTCGGCCAAGACCATCTCCGTATAACGCAGGCGCGGAATATCTTCGACCGTGGGCAGACGACCGTCCGCCAGCACCTCGTCGAGTTCGGCGTGGAGACGACTCTCGGCTTCCGGATTTTGCGTGAGCAGATACCAAGTCCAAGCGAGCGCGTTGGCGGTCGTCTCGTGTCCGGCGAGAAAGATGGTCAAGGCTTCGTCGCGGAGTTGCTCGTCGGTCATGCCGCCGGTCGCGCCTTCTTCGTCCTGCGCGAGCAAGAGCATGGAGAGCAGGTCGCCGCGGTCGCGCCCGCTCGCACGGCGCTCGTCGATGATGCGATAGATGACGGCATCGAGTTTGGCGCGCGAGCGCGTGAAGCGTCGATTGGCCGGGAGCGGGAGGCGTTCGAGGTATTCGGAAAAGGGCAGGAGAAGCATCTGGAAGAGTTCGAGCATCTCCGTCAGCGCGCGGCCGATCTCGTCCGCGTCGGATTCCACGTCGGCGTCGAACAGGGTCTTGCCGACGATGGAGAGCGTGAGGCGCGTCATCTCGTGCGCGATGTCGAGCGTCTGGCCGTCCTGCCAGCGTGCGCTTTGGCGCGCGGCGTGTTCGACCATCACCTCGCCGTAACTTTCCACACGCTTGCGATGAAAGGCGGGCTGCGCCAGACGCCTCTGGCGGCGATGATGTTCGCCCTCGCTCGTCAGGAGTCCTTCGCCGAGCAGGCGTTTAGCGCGTTGCAGGGCGCGCCCCTTGTGGAAATGATCGCCGCGCGTGACGAGCGCGTCGCGGACGAGGTCAGGATGGTTGAGCAGAAGCGCGCGTTGCGGCCCCAAGCGAAACTCGACCACGTCGCCGTGCTCGCGTGCGAGGCGCGTGAGAAACTTGAGCGGGTCGCGGCGGAAGGCGAGCAGGTCGAAAAGCGGCGAGCCCGTGCGTCTCGCGCGCATGTCCGGGGTTGAAACTGCGGTTGCCATTTTTGGGGGAAACTCCGTCGGGCGAATTTGTCTCGTCAGTCTGTTCGTGGCAGTTCCTAACGTTCGCGCCGTGTCTTTGTTATTATACGCGCACACCACGGCGGCACGCGGAAAAGTTAGCGTGAGAAATTGCCGGGGCGGGAGGCGGTTTGTCTTTAGAGTTTGCGATTGAATATCCGTGCCCTCTGCGGGCGCGCTACACGGAAGAACATTTGCGCGCGTGGGGGCGGCTCGGCAACATTCACACGCGCGTGACGACGGGCGAGCAGGCCGCGCCGTCCGAAGAGAAGCTGCGCTTCGTCGAGCGTTCGAGCATCGAGATCGAGCGGATGCACGAGGAGACGAGCATCTGCCAAAAGTGTCCCGCGCGGCTGCCGCACGAGACGGCGGGCGAAGGCGAGGCCGTCGGTTGTCAAGGCCGCATCACTTATCCCTTCGACGCGCAGTTTGAAAAGTTCTTGGCCGACCGCGTGCAACTCGCGCTCGATACGGTGAGCGTCGAAGACCAGCCCAGACTTCTACGCATCCTTGTCGATCCGGATTCGCCCTTCGACGGCGAGGGCGCGAAGTCTCTGCGCGCCGTGACCACGCCCGAAGGTTTGCGCTTCTTCGAGTTGCGGCTGCCGATCCGCCTGGCGCGCGAAGCCTCGCACGTCACTACCGACCACCTCTTCGACGCGCTCGCCGGTTTCACGGCCGAAGACAACGCGCACACTTCTTACGCGCGCGAACTGCCGCCCAAAGCCGCGCCCGACTATTACGACTTTCTCGACCTCATTCTCCTGAACGACCTCTCCGGCTCGGAGCGCGCGCGCATCGAACGCCGCAGCCAAAACTACAAACAGTTCCTACGCCTCCACGCCGCGCTCGAACGCGCCGAAGCCCTCCGCGCACGCGTCCTACTTGATTAGGGGAAAGGGGGAAAGGTAGGAAGAAGACGATCAGCGTTGAACGCCGCTTGCTTTCTTCCTTTACCCCTTCCCCTTTCCCTTTTTCTTTCCCTATTTATTCTCTTCGTCCAGTTCGCGCAGGGCGTTCAAGAGGAGGCTCGTGTTGCTGGTGGCTTGAATGCTGGTCGGATAAGTTTCGTTGGAACGTTGGAAATCGAACTCGCCGCCGGTTAGTTCGACGAGACGACGCAGGGCGTCCGTGTCTTTATCGCGCCCGCTCTCGGCCGAGGCGATGCGGCCTTCGTTGAAGCGGATGAGTCCGGCGGGCGCGCCCCCGGCCACTGCACCGGCCGCCGTGAGCGTGAGCGTGCCCGTGAGACGCGCGTTTTCTACCACCTGCACGGCGTCGAAAATGCTGATCACCGAGAGGTCTCCGGCAAAGGTGATGGCGCGCGCCGCGCTTTGTTGCTGCGGCGCGGGCGCGGCGGCCTGCGCGGGCGGCTGCAAGTCGGGGCGGCGCGCGCGGCGTATGGCTTCGAGTCCGGGCGCGATGTTGAGGCGCGGGTCGGCCTGCTTGGCTGCGAGCAGTCGCTCCTGAGCGGAGTCGAAGTTGTCGCGCGCGATGTAGAGTTTGACGAGCGCGAGACACTGGCGCGCGGCCTCTTCCGGTTGGTTGTGCGCCATGGCGACTTCGCGCAGCCGCTCGCGCAATTTGATCGCGTGCGGATTGCTCTTGATGGCCTCTTGCAGCCGCGCGATGGCGCGCGCCGGCGACCTGTATTTCAAAAACAACTCAACGTCGAGCAGAGTCGTCTGGACTTCGTCCGTGTCGTCTGAGTTCGTGTGCGCGTCCTTCATCCTTCTCGCCCGCCCGGCGGAAACTTTCACCGCGAAAAGTTTAGCACACTCGTCTCGGTGCGTCGGCGGCAGAAGCGTGTGGGGCAGTGTGCGGCAGGGCTGCTGTATTTGAGTCATCCCCGAACCCCTTTTCGTATAGCGCGCCGCCGTTTTTTTAACTGTTATGTACGTTGACGTACGCGCTCCGCGCGGCGTCTGCTGTATAGTGCGGGCTGAGGTTGCACCTCAGCTCTCTCTTCCCAAATATCAGCCCCGTTATTCTTAACTTTTCCGCGCGTTGTGTGTCGCGCCGTGTCGCGTCGTTCAACGGTCAAATGCCTGTTGCACACAGGAAACGTGGCATGGCGTGTGCAATCAAAAAGCGCCGGTTGTTACCCCCAAGGAAGGTTATTCGAGGATGCCACGCGCGCATGCGTGCCGTCCTTCGGCGAGGCGTCTGTAAACGAAAATCGACGGGTGGGATTCTGAGGAGGAATAAGCACGGATGCAAGATGAGTTGATGATGTTGGACGCGGGTGCGGGGGCGACTGTTCGCCTGCTCAATCAGAGCTGGGCGACTTACTTGCAAAAGACCTGTGCACGCTTGAAGTCTCTCGGGCAGGTGCACCAAACCAACGGCACGCACGTCCTCGTCTCGCGTCTCAAACGCACGCGCCCCTCTACCTATGAACACTCCGTGCGCGTGGCGCGGCTGGCGCGCATCACGGGTCGCGCTTTCAACTTCAGCGACGCGCGCCTGCAACAACTTTCTTCGACCGCCATGCTGCACGACATCGGCAAGATACTCGTGCCCGAAGCCGTGCTCAACCGCCCGCGCCGGCCGACGCGGATGGAGCAATTCGTCCTCCACCTGCACCCGACGCTCGGCGCGCTCCTTGCCACCTACTTCAACCTCTCGCCGGAGCTGCGTATCCGCACGCAACACCATCACGAACGTTGGGACGGCACAGGCTACCCGCATCGTCTCGGCGGCGAAGACATCCCGCTCATGGCGCGCATCGTGCAAGTCGTGGACACCTACGACGCGATGGTGGCGAAGCGCCCCTACTCCACGCCGCGCACGCACAACGACGCGGTGCGCGAACTCGTCGCGCACGGCGGCAAACAATTCGACCCGCGCGTCATCGAAGCCTTCCTCGACATGCACCCGACCGTGGAGCTATAGAGCCTCTGCGCTATCGAGCGGCTTCGGCCTGACCGGAGACGATCACGAAATCGCCTAATCCTTTGAAGTTGTTTGCATCATTCGGCGACGCCGCAGAGTTGCCGGGAAGGATGGTGACGACGAGCGCGCGCGTGTCGGGGCGATAGGCGCGCAGGTGTTCGGGCGTGCCGAGTCGTTCCTCGCTGTGAAAATTGCCGTTGACGTGAACGATTAAAGCGCGCGGCGTGGCGCGCAGTTGCTCCGCGAGCGAATGAGCCATCGTGGCGTCTCTGAGCGCCTGCGCGTCGAGCAGAAAAGGGCTGCCGTGCGCGCCCGCGCCCGTCATGTCGCCCATCACCTGTTTGAACTTCGACGCGTAGGCCGCCGATGCCTGCGCGTAGGGCAAGGGAGGCAGCCACCTTTTGGCTTCCGTCGAAAGCTCGCGCAAGGATTCACGGCCGAGCCTGCCCACCCGACTCACGTAGCGCTCCGGAGCATTCGCGGCGACGACCGGCAGTTTGTGCGTGCGCGCAAACTCGACGAGCGGGCGATAGTCCGTCTCATAATTCTTCCACGGGCGCGAGGCGGCGAGGAAGTGGCGCTCGGCGATAAGACCGGCGAGATATTCGTCGAGCACCGCTTGCGTGTCTCGCTCGAACATTTCGAGCGAGAGGACAACGTTTCTCGCACCCTCCGCGCGCGGCGCGCCGTAACGCGTGAACGCGCCTTGCAGCAGTTGCAACTCGCTCCAATGCGCCGCCGCATCGTTGTGCGTCTCGCCGACGAAGACGACGTGCGCCGCGCTCATCGCCGCGATCACGTCGTCCAGAGAGACGCTCTTCCCTTCCGCGTTGTAGATTCTGAGCAAAGGGGGCTGTGTGGGTTGGGCGGGTTGTGCAGGCTGCGCCGTCTGTGCCGACGCACCGGCAGATGCAAGGAACAATGCTCCGGCGAGAGTCAACAGGCGAAGCCGCGCGCGTTTCATCCGAACACCTCACAAGTTAGTTGATGCCACAAATAGTAACCCGAAAACAGTGCGCCCGCTAAAACCCTTTGACGAAACTTATTCGGGACGGCCGGTCACGCGGATGTGTTCTCAGTAATAGGTGATGGTGCGGTAATAGACGCTGTAGGGTTGATAGCCTTCCTTGCCGTCTTTGCTTTCCCACCTCGTGGAGACGCGCTTAGTCCAGTTTCCCTGCGCGTCGAATTCGTAAGTGAAAGCATATTTATTCCTGACCGTGTTGCGTTTCGTCTCGTAGACGATCTCCTCTATCTCGTTTCCCTTGTCGTCCAGAGTGTAGACGTACTTCTGATTCAGCGAGCCGTCCGCCGAGTAGACCAGTTCTTCCTTTTGATTGCCCTTGTGGTTGTAGACGTAGCGCAGCCACAACTTGCCATCGTTCCCGATCCAAGACTTTTCCAGCAAGTTGCCCCGTTCGTCATATTTGAACTTGAACTTGTAAGAGTATCTCGGATCATAGGTGGGCTTGGCTTCGCCTGCGGGCGCGGCGATCATCATCGCGGGCGGGTTGTATTCATACTCGACGCTCTCGGTGTTTGAAGCCCGGTCTCCGTCGAGATAACCGTAGACGGTGATGTCCGAAGGGTTGCCGCGATAGTCGTAAGACTCGCGCTTCGTCAGATACCCTTGCTCGTTGTAATACTCCATCGAAGAAGGCTTGCGCTTCTGCACAGACCACGTGCCGGAGAGGTCTTCCGCCTCCGTGAATACCGTTTTAACTTTACCTTTGAGTCCTTCGTCTTCGGCATCAGACTTCGGCCTCTTCACAAACGGCGCTTGCGGTAGCGGGCGCGGCGCGGCGGCCTCCACTTTCTTTCGTAGCGCCGTCTCGGCTTCGGCGGGCGAGAGCGCCTTGAAAGAATCGAGAATCTTCGCCACCCTCTCTTCGAGCTTCGCGTCCTTCTTGTAGGTTGCCACCACTTGATAGAGTTGACGGTTGACGGCGAACAGTCGATTGACGAGGATCGAGTTGTCCGGAAACTCCACTCTCACCTCACGCGCCGCGCCGCCCTGAAACTGCGTCTCCGCATTGCTCACCAACTTGCCGCCCAACTTCGTCGTCGCGGCGGCCACCTCCGCA
This sequence comes from Pyrinomonadaceae bacterium, assembly GCA_036387235.1. Lineage (GTDB taxonomy): Bacteria > Acidobacteriota > Blastocatellia > Pyrinomonadales > Pyrinomonadaceae > JAIVJZ01. The sequence goes on along the minus strand of DASVUD010000006.1, from coordinate 545,785 downwards.
GCCAAGACGTTGACGAGCGCCTTCGGGTCGGCGTTGGCGTGCGGCGCGGAGGAATAGTCAACGTGGCCGACTTGAAAACGCATCCCTTGAAGTTGCCAGTTGTAAGAAGTGCCAATCGGGGTTTTCCCTTTCGGCGTGTCGGACGTGATCGAGCCGAGGCCGGAAATCTGCCGCGGGAGCGCGATGGAGAAGCGCGAATCGAGCGACGTGAAAGTCTCCGTGCCGTCGGCGCTCGGCGGGTTTTGGGTCTCCACCTTGAAGCCTTGCGCGCGGACGAGCGACGCGCAGATGAGGAAAAGAAGTAGCAGCGCAGAAAATCGCGCGAGGTGTTTCATGTTTCCGTTCCTTGAAAGTTTATCGGATATGCGAGGCTGCCAGCAGCCGCGCACTTTATTTCCATGCACTTTATTTCCACGACCGACACTTCCGGTGCTGTCGAAGCTGAAAGAGCGCGCCGCCGAAACGTGTCCGTTGCGGTCTAATCATAAGCCGGACATAACGCGACGTCTAATTGCGCGCGTCCGCAGGTTTGAACAGGATGAGGCCGACGCTGAGCAAAATACAGGCGCTGCCCCACAACATGCGCACGCTTACGGCTTCGCCGAGCACGACGACGCCGAGCAGCATGGCGAGCGGCGGTTCGACAATCGACATCAACAATATCTTTGTCGCGTCGGTGCGTTGCAGCAGCCAGTAGTTCAACCCGAAGGCCGCGACCGAACCGGCCAGCGCCAGATAGAGCAGCGACAAGGCGGCCGTCGCCGTCCAGTGAAATCGGAGCGGGTTGCCTTCCCTCATCAAGCCGTAGACGACGAGCGGCACGAGGCCGCAAATCATCTGACCTGCCGTCAGCACGAGCGGGTGCAAGTGTCCGCCGTGTGCTTTGACGAGCACGTAGGAACAGGCGACGCAGAGCGCGCCGCCGACAACAGCCGCGCAGCCCAACAGCGCAGTCCATCCGGCGATCTGCAATTGGTTGGAGAAGATGATGACGACGCCGCCGATGCCGACGAGGAGCGCAGAGAATTTCAGGACGGTGAAGCGTTCTTGCGGCAGATAGTAGCCCGCGAAGACGAGGCCGAAGGCGGGTGTGGCGGCTTGCAGCACGGCCGTCAAACCGGAGGAGATGTATTGCGCGCCCCAGAAGACCAATGCGTAGTTCAAGCCGAGGAGCAGCAAGCCTGTGACGGCGATCATCAACAGGTCGACCTTCCGGCGCGGCAGCGGAATTCGCCTGAGGGCGATGAACGGCAGCAGGACGAGGAGGGCGATGAAGAGTCTGATCCCGGCGAAACTGACGGGAGGCAAATCTCTGAGTCCCAGTTTGATGAACAGCCAGACCGTGCTCCAGATGAGACACGTGACGATCCAGACGATTAAAATTTTCATGCCTGACGCGCGAGAGGGGCGCTTATTCAGAGCAAGCGCCGAACATCCGAATGTTGAATTAAGGATAACGCGCGACGACCGGGCGAGAGTCTTCGGGCAGCGGCACGCGCTCCGTCTCGTCCGGCACGGGCGCAAAACGCTCGGCCTTCCAGTCGGCCTTCGCCTGTTCGATCCGCTCCCGCGAACTGGAAACGAAGTTCCACCAGATATAACGTCTGCCGAGGGGCGCGCCGCCGACGAGCATCAAGCGCGCCGGTTCGGACGCCGCACTCAAAACGATCTCCACGCCCGGTTTGAACACGACGAGTTGACCGGCGCTGTACCTTTCTTCCGCCGGAGGAAACACCAACGCGCCTTCGACGATGAAGACCGCGCGCTCCTCTTGCTCGGCCGGGATTTGCAAACGCGCCCCCGCGCTCAAGGACGCGTCGGCATAAAACATCTCGGAAAAAATTCGGACGGGCGAGCGTTCGCCGTAGAGCGAACCGGCGATGAGGCGCACGCGCGCGCCTTCGGCTTCGAGCAGGGGAAGCGTGTCCGACCCGTGATGGTGAAAGCTCGGAGCGGTCTCTTCGACTGACTGTGGAAGCGCGACCCACGACTGGATGCCGAACAGCTCGCCGCCCGCTCGTCTCACGTCCGGCGGCGTGCGTTCGGAATGAGCGATGCCGCTTCCGGCCGTCATCCAGTTGACCGCGCCGGGCAGGATGGCTTGCCGCGTGCCGAGACTGTCGCGGTGCAGAATCTCGCCCTTGAACAGATAGGTCACGGTCGCCAGACCGATGTGGGGGTGCGGCGCAACGTCGAGAGCCTTGCCCGCGCTTAAAATCTCCGGCCCCATCTCGTCCAAAAAGATAAACGGCCCGACCATCCGGCGGCGCGGCGCGGGCAGCACCCGCCGCACTTTGAAATCGTTGATTAACTCGCGCGTCCGCGCTTCGATGACGATGTCGATCTCTGTGTTCATGTCGAGCGACCTTAAGAGAACGTCTATCGTTTGGAAGTTAAACCCAACCGGCCGAACAGACGCCGCAAGAGCGAGCGGTCGTTGTCCTTGTAGCCGACGAAGATCGAACTCGTGTCCGAGCGCGGGTCATAGCTCGACGAGACCTCGCCCCACTCGTACACGTAGGGAGCCGCGCCCAACCACTGCGCGAGCAACGCGTCGTGCGCTTGTTTCTGCTCCGACTCGCTCGCCACATTGCCCACGTCAACCACGAAATCGATCCACTTCAAAGTCGAGCCGAAGAATTGCAGCGTGATAAAAAGTCTCTGTCGATTGAGGCCGTCGGCCTTTAATCGGTATGAATGCCAGCCCTCGTTGTGAATCAAGCTGTCGGCCTGCGGGCACAGAGGCGACGACCGGAACTCTCCGCGCGTCAGCCAAGGGCCGATGCGGACAGAATTGTTCAAGACGAGATCGCCCGTTGCCTTGTCGATCATACCGGCGTCGCTCAAATAAAACGCTCGCGTCCTCTCACGTGCTCGCTCCTTCCCGGTGCGACGCCGACGCCTTGAGTTCGATGGTGTTCCCCTCCGGGTCTTCGAGGTAGACGGACGCGCCTGTGCCCTCCGCTCCGTAGTTACGCTCCTCTTTTCCGATAGCCACGCCGAGAGCCTGAAAGTGGGCGCTCAACTCCGCGTAATCGTAAGGCTCGATGCGCAGGCACAGATGCTCCATGTTGCGCCCCTCCGCCGTCGGCACGTCCGCGCCGCTTCCGAGTTTCCCCTTGACCGACACCAGATCGATGAGGCTGTTGCCCGCCCTCATATGCACCAGCCCCAAATCATCGCGCCGTCTATCGACCGCGCAGCCCAGCACGTCTCTGTAAAATTGAACCATCCGCTCAAGGTCGAGCGCGCGGATGACGACGTGATCGATAGCTTGGATGCGAAACATAAGCGAGACCTCTGAGGGAATCAATAATGCACGGCCGGGCGTTGGCCTGAACTAACGAGAGCGCCCGACGGCGGGCAGCCGCTCAAATCGCTCCGCCGCCCGCCGGTAGAGTTCATCACACCTGTCAGGCGCAAGCGGCCCCACCCATTCGGGCACGCCGCTGCCGTCCGCGTAATACGAAGGCAGATGCTTTCGCACGACTGTCGCACCGCCCTCTCGATCCTCAGCCCCGAAGACTACGCGGCCGACGCCGTGCAGCAACAGCGCCCCGAAGCACATCACGCACGGTTCGAGCGTCGTGTAACACGTCATCTCACGGCTTCTCGGCCACAGTTCAAACGGGACTTGACGCAACGCCTCCATCTCGGCGTGGCGTCCGGGATGATAGACGGGAACCAGAATCGAATTACAGCCTTCGGCGATGACCGCGCCGTCTAAAGTGATCACGGCTCCGACCGGCAAATTACCGCGCCGCTCGGCTTCGAGCGCGTGTTCAATCGCGCGCGAGAGATATCTGTCGTCGTCGTCGTTTGCCATAGCACCGAACCGGCGAGTTAAGCGTCCGTCGCAGCGACAGCCTCGATTTCGATGAGGAAGCCGTAGTGCAAGTCTCTCGTCGGGATGACGGCGCGAGCCGGGCGATGTTCGCCGAGCATTCGCGCGTACACTTCGTTGACCGCGCTCCACAGGCTGATGTCCGAAATATACACCGTCATCTTCAACACGCGACTCAGATCGCTGCCCGCCGCCTTGAGAATCGCGCCGACGTTCTTGAGCGCTTGTTCCGTCTGCTCCTCGATTGAACCGAGTCGCTTTTCTCCGGTGCGCGGGTCGATGGCGAGTTGTCCGGCCACGTAAACTAGTCCGTTGTGGACGACGGCCTGCGAGTAGTGGCCGGCCGGCGCGGGCGCGTCCTTTGTGTATACGGTTCTGATTTCCATAAGCCTCAACATTGACCTCTGAGGTAAGAGAGACAGGCGGGTCTTCGCGCGCGGTCACCCGGAGTTCAACAGAGCAAGCCGGTCGTGGACGTTGGCGCGCGTGTGGGAACTACTTTTCGCAACCTTTCGAGAAGCCGTTTTCAGACAGAACAATTTGCACGTCTTTCAAGTGCTCGCTCAAAGTAATTTTCTTTGCGGGCGAATGCATCTCGACGGAGTCGTCCCTGTTGCCCTCTTGTTTTGTTCCGCGCGCTTCAAGCCAGTAAGTCTCGCCGGTGAAGGCTTCGAGTTTAAATCGTCCCTGCGCGTCGGTCTGTGCGCTGGTCGGCGTGAACTCGATGTGGTAGCCGTCCCGCTTGGCGCTTTGCGGGCAGAGCAACATGACGGCCACGCCTGAAGCGGGCTGACCGTCTTTCCACACGACGTGCCCCGTGATGGTGCGAACCTTAAATTCGTCGGGCAAAGGAAACTCCAAACCTTCGACCGTTTCGCCCAGCCCGACTTTAATGACCGCGGCCTCTTCACGATTAAAAGTTCCCGGATAATAGTAGGGCTTGTGTTTCTTGTAATCGGCATGTTGCAGTTCGAGGTACAAGACATACTCACCGGGCGGCGTGCCTTCCACCTCGAATTTGCCTTCCTCACCGGTGGCATGCCCGTAGACGGTTTTATCCGCCGCGACTAACTGGAGAAAAATTGAATTGAAGCTCTGCCCCTCTTTATCAAAGATGCGACCTGAAACTCGACCGTTGATGTAGGCTTCAAATCCCACCTGCGCAGTTCCGCGGTCATCGATGGTGACCTCCGCGAAGTCGCGCTCACCTTTATAATTTTGCGGGAACACAGGCTCGACTTTGTACTTGCCGGGTTTCAGTCGCTTCAGTTCAAACCTGCCTTCTTCATCCGTTACGACAGCAATCACTTCGTTGTCGGCGCTTCTGCGAACATTGACTTTCACGTGCGCCAGCGGTGTTGTGCCGCGAGTTCTCAAATCAGCCCATATTCTTCCGCTCAGGTTGCCGCCCGTGCCCGGCGGCGGAAGATTTCGCAGGAAGTCCAAATCCTCTTTCACGTAAGGGCTGTCGAGCGTGCTTGTTCGCGTGCACACGCCGCTGTAGAGAGTGTCCGCGTTTTCCTCTCCGGCGTATGCGTAGACGAGATAACGTTCACCGCGTTTCAGCCCGTAAGGGCCGCAACTGGTGTCGCTCATACTGGCGATCTCGATTGTGGCTTCTTGCGCCACAGTGCCTTTGAAGATTTCTTCCACGGCAAAGCGGACGGCTCCGGCTTCGATGCGCCGGTCTTTGCCTTGCCCGTCTTTGAGCGACAATTTCTCCGTCCCGCCGATCATCCGCCCGATAAAAATCGCCCTCGCTCGATTGAATTCGACCGGCGGGTCGCCCGTCGCGCAGCTACAGGCGTAGGCCGCCGAAGGAACGAGGAAAAAGCAGAACGTAGCGACGACGATGAGACTTCTTTTCATAAACATTCCTTAATTCGTAAAAACGTTTCCCGGCAATGCGAACGCGGCTCTCTAATTTCTCCCACGCGGACGGAAGCGCAGCAAGGCGCAGACGTTTTTGTTGAGCGGGTGTCGAGACTCTCCCGCCCTTTCAACTCCAATCCTGATCGGGCGTCTTTCGCAGCCGCCGGGCGGCGTCGATCACGTCTTGCAACTCGACGGGATCGCTGAACGGATTCTCGTCAAGCACGCTGACGCGGTTCAACTCTCGCTGCCAGCGCCGCAGCTCTTCGATGTAGGCGGCGTCCGGAACTCTCTTCAAGACGCCCGCCTCATCCACCAGATCGCAGATGCCGTTATGCAGCCACCGTCCGGTATGCCAATCGGGCATATCTATCGCGGGGAACAGGCAGATGCCGTGGAGGTCGATCCCCTGGTTGACGGCGGCGAGCGATTCCTCCATCACGTCTTTGAGCCACGCCGCACGGCCTTGTCCGAGCCCGCTCGTCTCTCCGATGATCATCGGCCTGCGGTAACGCTCCCAGACCAGGCTGAGCAGATCACAGAGCGGCTTGATGCGTTCGTCGCCCGGTTCGAGAGCCTGGTGCGGCCCGTGCTCCCTGTATTCCATCTGCCCGAAGGAGTAGTTGTTCGCTCCCACGATGTCGAGCACCTCCGGCGAGCCGCCGAGTTCGGGATGCTCCTTGCCGAACAGGATGTCCCACGCGAGAAAGGAGTCGACGTAAGTTTCCTGATACGCGGCCTCGGTCTGATCCGGGCGATCACGCGGGGCGACCACCTGCACGAGCGGGTCTATGTTAATCATGCGCGCTTCGGGCGCGACCTCGCGGACGGCCTTCGCTCCGGCAATCGCCGCCTTGCACAGCGCGAGACGCAGGCGGAAGCGGTCTTCTCTCGTGTTCAGGTAGGGGGCGACCCAGCCCCACTCGCCGCCGCAGAAAGAGAAGAATGTGATTTCGTTGATCGGCGTAAAGAAGTGCGGAGCGGGCAGACGCGGCACGACGTAACGCGCGGCGGCGCGACAGTAATCCGCGAAGCACTCGACGAACTCCGCCGAAAAAGGGTCGAGGCCGTCCGGGTATCCGTAATGGCATAAGTCCCAGACGGGCAGCACCCGCGTGCGATTCATGGCCTCGATCATCGGCTCGATGGATGAAAAATCATACTTCCCCCGCTGCTGCTCGACGAGCGGCCAGGGGATGCCTTCGCGGGAGACGGCAATGCCCAGCTCGCGCAAGAGGTTGTAATCCTCTTGCGCGTGGCGGCGATGTTGCGTCTCTTCGACGAGGTCGCGCCGCTTCCTGTCCTTCCAGAGAAAGGTGGAGCATTCAAAGCCTGAGAGGAAGAAAGTCGGGAAGATGCCGGGTCGTTTAGCCATGCGGGCATTCTACATGAAGATTACCTCGAAGAGGTGCGCGGGATGCTGAAGAAGTTCGAGACCGTAATTGAGCGGGAGGATTACGAACGGGCTTTCGTATTTCCGCCCGGCCTGCCTGAGAAGTCAGTTGGGGGAAACTGCCCTCGACACATCCGCGGCGAACGCCTCTGTCGCTTCCCGCTCTAGCGCGAACTGGTCAAGCCCGTAAGAGTTTCCAATGACAGTGTCGAGCCAGAACGAGTAACGGCCTTTCCTGAACACCACGTTGGAGAGGCCCCACCCGTAGCCCTCATCTCCCAAAGCGACCGGCCTGAGCGTCCAAGGCGCTTTTCTCGTTCGCTGGCTCTGGGCGAATTCGTCGAGATGCGCGCGAGCGGCATCAATCGTGGGGAACAGGTAGACGGCGACTTTGACCTTGCAGTAAACCGGCAGAGCCTTCCGCTGCTCCCCGTCAATCGTCGCATCAACTATCAGGCATTTGTCCGAACGCCAGAAATGGATGGCGACGTTGCGACTCGGCTGCTGACCGGGAGCGGCCAGAGGTTCGACTGTACTGTGCTCCCAGCCCGGCCGCTTCTCTTTAAAAAACCTGACCAGTCGTTCGCCGACGCGTTCGAGGTCGCCGGCGGGCGGGGCTTGTCCGTGGAGAGACGGGGGCAGGCCGAATATGAGCAGGCCGAATATGAGCAGGCAGTGGACAAAGCGCAATTGCTGTTTTCGCCGCATGGTTTTGACAAAAGGGTTTCCGGCCGACCCGCGCCCGAATTCCGCCCCGGCTCAAGAGTCCGGGGCGGGTATCAGAAGCGCACAGATTACTATTGAAAGCGCGAAGATTCTCATCACGTCCAATGCAGACACGATGCCTTACGGTTTTGCCGGTGGCTGAAGAGTAGCATCCGGCACACCGACGTTAAAACGACGGAAGCTGCTGTACTGGTAAGTTACTTTCCCGCCCAACAACAGTTCGGGCAATTTATCCGCGCCCGTCCGCCCTCTGTCGTAGATGCTCCACACGATCCGTTGCGGCGTGAGAATCCCGAAGTTGCTGGCGGCGTATTCAAACTCGAATCTCATGTAGATGAGAGGACGTTTCCAAGCACTATGTCCGAGCGTCAACTCGCGTTCTTCGCGCCGGATTTGCGCCGTCTCGGCATCCAGCCACAGCCGCCCGCGGTAAGACGGTTCAGCGCCTTTTAACTCCGAAGGCAGCGAGAGCTTGGTTGCGAGCTGCGGACTTTGCGCGACCTGCCGGTACTGAACAACGATCACGTCCCGCCCGTCGATCCGCTCACGACCGGCATCCGTGAACTCGAAAGACGAGCGCAGGCTCTCATCCAGCAGTAAACCCTGATTGAGAGTCAGACCGTAAAAACTATACCGCTCGTCATACCTGCGGCTCTCGCGGCTAATCCGGTCGAGTTCTTTCTTGACGGAATCCGTCTTGGCTAATCGATTGAAGAGATTCAACAGCCGCTCCTCCCGCTTCGCGACCGCCACGCCGTCAACCTCGCGCACATTGCGATACTCGGCCATCATAGATGCATCTAATTGCGACTGATAGACGACCAAGTCCGCAACCACCCGCCGCTGCCGCTTGAGTTTGCCTTCGCCGTCGTATGCTTCGACCTTCTGCTCCTCATCGGCGGTGAGGTCTTTAAACTTGGCTTTGTACTCGCTGACGCCGAGACCGGCGCGGCGAATGAGTTCTTTCAACTCAACGGCAGGCAACTGCGCCGTTGGAGACTGTCGGGCAAAGGAGAGACTCGTGCTCGCCAGTGAGAGTAAAACGAGTGAGTATAAAATACGCTTGAGCATTCGATGAGTTGAAGCAAATATAAGATGAAAGGCCGCTGCTCTCCGTGGGAGAGAAGAGTACAATGCCCGCGCGGCATCCAACAACTCAGTTAACAACTCGTTCAAGCGGAGCGTTCGGAATCGTCGTGCCGGAGCGAAGCAATAGAGATAAGCCTTAGAGATAAGCCTTGCCCATCCGAACGCGGATGCCATACACTGCCGCATCACTCCAGCACGGCGGAGAGAAAGGAACCCGTCCTTACTTTCTCTCTTCCCCCATTCGCAATTTCAGCCGGTCTCGTTTATGATGTGTGCATCTGGGCATGCGGTGAATCCAAATGCCCAAGTGGCTGCTGGGGTGAGGACAGTAGCCACATTTAGAACGGGCGCGGGCGGCTCCAACGCCGCTTGCGCCCGTTCGCTTTTCACGAGAGATAGTTAACGCGCCTCCCGCCTTCGAGAGTCGTCCATCGCCCCTCATTCACCGGAGGGAACGGCAGCGCCGGATTCTTCACCCGCCCGCATCCATAGCAGACCGCTTATCATTCCGATCACAACTCCGTGACTCCAAGACGTATAATCACCCCAACTTATTTTCAACCCGACGGTCGCCATCAACATGCTCAGGGCAGCTAATCTGTAATACCGGTTGTCGATACTGACGAGCGTGTGCGTCAGAAATACCGCATGCCCCGAAGGTGGAATCGTCGAGCCATAAAAACGCGCGAGCCCGATCAACACAACAGCACCATCGAGCAGCGCACGAAATAATTGACGCCGCTTCCATTCCTGTCTGCGAAAGAATAGCCAGAAGGCACATAAGACGAACAGCGGCACGTTGTAGATCAATGAAAATAGCACCGTCTCAATATCGGTTCGAGATTGAATCCACTCTCTTCGCACATCATTTCAGACTTGCGCTGTTTTGCGTGCGCCCCACTTACAGCGATAAAAACTCCCCTTGCTTGAATCTCTTGTCGATCTTCTGCACGTTGGCGAAGTCTTGCAGCGGATCGCCGTCCAGCACTAAAAAACTGGCTTCGTATCCGTCTCTCAGGTAGCCGACGTTGCGCTTCGGGAAGATCGCCCGCGCGGTCGTCTCGCACCACATCTTCAGTAACGTCAGATTGTCGAAGGCTCCGAGCCGGTTGAGATTCAAGGCTTCAACCAGAGCCGTCTGCCGGTAGCTGTCGCTGCCGACGGCGAGCCGGACGCCGTGTCTATTCAAGAGCCGGAGATTGTGCAGCAGCAGGGCACGCACCTCCGCGAAAAGTTCTCCCTCTTTTTTCTGTAGAGCATAATCGATGGCGGACACCAAAGTGGTGACCACCACGACGCGATTTCGCGCCGCGAGTTGCGCGTCACGGTCGGAAATCTTGAAGCGGGCGGCGTCAAACTTCTTCCAGTCATTATTCTCCGGCCTGAATCCGGGCGTGTGATTTATCTCATCGACACCGGCGACGAGAGCGTTGTGAAAATCAATCGCCGTCTCAACGTGCGTCGAGACGCGCAAGTTGGCGCGATGCGCGCGCCGCACGATTTCCGGCAACAGGCGGGGATTGAGGGCACGCCAATCGAGATAAGCATCCGCGCTTCTGCGTTTCTCGTACTCCTCGGAATATTGCAGGTAGGTCTTAATAAAATCCGGTTGCCCCGCCCTGATGCGCTCCCACTTACGTTCGAGGTCGGCCAAGTTGTCGATGATGAAATAGAAGCCGCCTTCAGCCCAAACTTCGGGGCTCGCTCCGCGCTCAAGATTACGCCGGACGACTCCGAGCGGATGGCCGCCCGAAGCGGTCAGCCCACCATTGGCGAACACGACATCGATGCTGGCCGGGACGTTCACCTTGCCGAGCAGGGCGGTTTTTGCTTGCGGCAGATTGTTCGGATTTTTGACGTAGAAGATGCCGTCTTGAAGATACTTGCGGACGACTTCGCCTATTCGTCCAGTGTCTTCCACATTATGATTGTGCGCCTCGCCGAAAGGCGGGACGACGTACTTGCCCTTGAGGTCTACGACCGAGTCGCTGCGTCTCGGCTTTTTGGAAGTAAACCATCCGTTGACCGAATAGAAGCGCCTCTGTTTGAACGTTCGACCGTCGAACCATTGCCCGTTAATAAATTCGTAAGTTTTGGACGGGCGCTCCTCCTGCCGCGTGGCCGCGAGAGACAGTCCGCCGAATGCTGCTGCCGCCGTGTTGGCAAGAAAAGCCCTTCTCGTCAAACTTGCAGCCCGACCGCTTTCATCAGCACGCATAACTTTGCCTCTTATTGCTTACGTAAACACCGGACAACTTAATTAATTTCGCGTTGGAACTTTAACGACGCCGGCAGTGTCTTAAGCCTCAGAGCTTATTCTCTGCCAACACTATGCGAACGAGGAATCGAATGAAAAAGTTTTCAGTCTTCCTGCTTCTGCTGATGCTCGCCGGTCAGCCTCTCGGCCGCCAGCAAACGGCGACCACGCGGGCAAGGTCTCTCGTCTTCACACACGTGACGGTGATCGATATGACGGGCGCGCCGCCGAAGCCCGACATGACGGTGGTGGTGTCGGGCGGGCGCATCGCTGCGCTCGGCAAGACCGGAAGCGTGCGCGTGCCACGGGGCGCGCAGGTGATCGACGCAAGCGGCAAATTTTTGCTTCCGGGCTTGTGGGACATGCACTTTCACCTCCATGAAGTCGAAAGAACGTTCCCTCTCTTTATCGCCAACGGGGTGACGGGCGTTCGCAACATGGGAGGTGATTGGCAAAAGCTGTTCGCGTGGCGCGCGGCCGTGGCCAGCGGCCAACTCTTAGGCCCGCGCATCGTCTCGTGCGGCCCGGTCATCGACGGGGCGCGCCCGTCGAACCCCGACCACGCCCTCCCCGTCACCACTGCCGCCGAAGCGAGACAGGCCGTCGTCTTCCTGAAACAGAGCGGCGCGGATTTCCTGAAGGTCTACGACGACCTGCCGCGCGCAGCATATTTCGCTTTGGCCGAGCAGGCTAAAAAAGAGAACTTGCCCTTTGTCGGCCACGTCCCGCGTGAGATCACGATGAGAGAGGCTTCCGCCGCCGGTCAACGAAGCATCGAGCACCTCGGAACTTTTCTGGAAGGCAGTTCGAGCGTTGAGACCGAGTTGCGAAACTGGCCTGCGCCGCCGGTGAAGGACGGAAACTTCAGCGTCATTCCGGCGCGCATCGCCGCACGCGGCAGCCGGACGCTGGAGACATACGACGCGGAGAAAGCCGAAGAACTGTTATCGCAACTCGTCAAACACCGGACGTGGCAAGTGCCGACGCTGCTCGCCAAATGGACGAACACCAACGTGGACGAACTCAGTGTCGCCGCCGCGAACCCGCTTGACAAATACATCCCGGCAGCGGAGAGAGAAGGCTGGAGTCCGCAGAAGAACTTTTTCTATCGCTACCGCACGCCGGAGTTCATCGCTTATCAAAGACGTTGGTTTGAAAAAGAGATGCAGGTGGCCGGCGCGATGTACCGTGCGGGCGTGCCGCTCTTGGCCGGGACGGACGGAGGGCCGTATTCGGTTCCCGGCTTCGGGCTTCACCGTGAACTGGCGCTTTTGGTCGAAGCGGGACTGACGCCGTTGGATGCCTTGCGAGCGGCCACCATCAACCCCGCGATTTTTTTGGGCGAGGCGGACACGCTCGGCACGGTCGAGCCGGGCAAGACCGCGAATCTCATCCTGCTCGAAGCGAACCCGCTCGACCGCATCGACAACACCCGGCGCATCGATGCCGTCGTCGTCGGCGGCAGATACTTTCCCAAGTCGGCGCTACGGATGATGTTGGCTAACGTGGAAAAAAGTGCAAACTCCAGATAAGGTTTGTAAGCGAGCGGATCAGGTGCGACAATCAACAAAATTTCCGGTCGTTCCTTGATGAATATCCGGCGCGGACTAAACATATGACGAAACGCTCAATCGTGACCCAAACCGTTCTGTGGCTCTTCGTGCTCTCCGCGGGCATCCTGCTCGGAGGCAGTATCTTCGAGGGGGTGGTTCTGACGCCGCTCTGGGCCGGCTCTCTGCCCGAGTCCGTGGCTCGTTGGCAGTACGGCAGCATCCAGAGTAGATTCTTCATGGTCGCAACTCCGCTCTACGGCCTCTTCTCATTAGCGTTAGTGATCGCGTCTTGGTGGATGCCCACGCGACAGCGGAAGTGCGCTTTGGTGGCGGGACTATCGGGAATTGTCGTGATCGCTGCGACATCCTTATTTTTCCTCCCCATCCTGCAAAAGACACAAGCCACACGAGGAGCCGGGTTGAGCGGGGAGGAGATCACGAGGCTGGTGAATCAGTTCAAGACGTGGCACTGGGGGCGATGGGCATTGATAATTATCAGTTGGCTAGCGGGTTTGCGGGCACTAAGCCTCTCTTCGTCGGTTGAGTCGCAACGGCAAGGCGCAATTTAATAAGTCAGTCGAGATGACGCCCGCAGAGAATGCTTCTCATCAACTCTTCCCTGCGCTAAGGTCGGATGTGCGCAACAAGTCCGCGCTATTTCATTTAAACGTTACTCAAGCGAACGCAAGTGAGCATGTTCATCCGTAGAATCCGGAAGATGTTATAAGGAGAGCGCGATATGCATCGCCCTAGGAAGTTGATGAATCGATTTCGCATCGGAGTTTGCCTCGGAGTTTGCCTCTCTACGGGTATCTGTCTGTCCATCGGTTTCTTAGTCAAGGCACAAACTCATGCGCCCGTCCAACGCGCAACCCGGAAAGGAAATGTCATGTCGATTCGTGCTAGCGGAACGTTTGAAGTCAAGCTGACGCCGCATCCGGCGAAAGAGAATGGTGAGGGCGACAACCTCTTCAAGATGTCGATAGATAAACAGTTTCAAGGCGATCTCGAGGCGCGTAGTAAGGGCGAGATGCTGGCGAACAACATGGGCGACAAGGGTTCGGGCGGGTACGTGGCGATGGAGCGGGTGGGCGGCACGCTGAACGGACGCCCCGGCATGTTCGTGCTCCAGCATAGCGGCACTATGACGCGCGGCGCGGCACAGCTCTCTATCACCGTCGTGCCGGAATCAGGTACGGGCGCATTGGTGGGGCTAGAGGGAAAGATGACGATCAAGGTCGTCGACGGAAAGCATCTCTACGAGTTTGACTATACGCTCCCTGAACCGCCTGAGTAAGAAGGCAAACGATTGAAACCGCCGGGCAATGGATGATCATTTACCGAAGGAGGAAAGAAGATGCGTCAGTTCGTCTTGGCCGTTGCCGCGCTAGCCCTGATTAGTATCAGAGTGACAGGACAGTCCGATGAAGAACTTGTGCGCCTGCGCGCGCGTTTGAACCTCCCTTCGTCTACCGCCATCGTGTCGTCAAGCTCGACGAAATTACCTGCCAGAGAGACCTTAAGGGTCTATGTGGCGACCGGCAAGGACGGGCAGGCTAATGGCCGTCTCACGAAGTGGATCGATAAATGGAATCAAAATGATGGTCAACGATATGGCAAGCTTCAGGCAGTCTCCGATCTTTCGCAGGCCGACGTGATCGTGGCGCGCGACGTGGTGCGCGGAGACACTTCAGTCCAACGTCGTAGCGCCGTCGGCATCTGGTCGAAGCGTGATCCGTTGGCTGACCGCACTGCTACAAAGCCCGGAATCGACACGCGCCCATACATCTACCGCCCCCGCTACTCATACCTGATCGTGCGCACGCCTGAAACATTAGCCATCGTGTACCGGCTTGGAGACAAAGGCCACCCGGAGGACAACACGGACGCGGACGGCAACTTGATCAGGGAGTTTGAGCATAAGCTGAAAAGGCGCTGAACTCCGTCACAGTAAACTTGAGCGCGAGCGTTAATCGTCCTCCACGGCAGCGCCGCATCACAACTCATCGAATCCGCCCGCCCCGTGCATGCCTCTCATCGTCTGCCGGCTTTGTGTCAATTGAACGGTTGCCTCGCGCGGCGGGTGATGTCGGGCGCGAGATGCTTCGCATGTCGGTTTAGCGTTATCTTGAGGGAAAGACTTTGAGGAGGTCAGCCGACGATGGAATTCCAACTCGATCATGCCAAAGAAATACTCGGGAGCACTCCTGCCACGTTGAATTCGCTGCTGCGCCGTCTCCCCGATGAGTGGCTACTCTCAAATGAAGGCTCCGAGAGTTGGAGTCCTTTTGATGTGGTGGGTCACCTGATCCACGGGGAGGAGGCTGACTGGATTCCCCGTGCTAAGATCATTCTGGAGCACGGCGAGAAGCGCGCCTTCGAACCGTTCGACCGCTTCGCCATGTTCGAGAAATCGAGAGGGAAATCCATCGGCGAGCTACTGGCCGTGTTCGAGCGGCTACGCGGGGAGAGCCTGCAGGAGTTGGAGGAGATGAACCTCACGCCGGAGATGTTGGGCAAGCGAGGCGTGCATCCTGAACTCGGCGTGGTGACGCTCGGCCAGTTGCTCTCGACGTGGGTGGTGCATGATCTGGGGCACATCGGGCAGATCGTGAGAGTGATGGCTAAGCAGTATGATGAAGCGGTCGGAGCGTGGCAGGCATACTTGCCCATCTTGAGATAGACGGTTGAATGCGCGGCACGCATCATGAGCGGTGAGAGTGTCAACTACGAACAGCCAGCGGAGGAGTTATGTCGGATGAGGTGAGAGGCATCGAAGAGTTGATCAAAGAGGCGATGGCGAAGGGAGAGTTCGATAATCTGCCGGGGAAAGGGAAACCACTCGATCTGGACACATATTTCCAAGCGCCCGAAGAGTTGAGGATGGGCTACTCGATGTTGAAGAGCGGAAATTTCGTGCCGGAGGAAGTTCAACTGCTTAAAGATATTGACGCGTTACGCTCGGAGCTCAAGAGTTGTGTGGCCGAGGAGCGCAGGCGAGAACTGAGCAAGACGCTCCGGGAAAAGAGCTTGAGCTACAGCTTGTTGATGGAAAGAGCGAAGAAGTCGAAGTGATGGCAGAGGCCGCATCCGACGACGACAGACAAGGCGACGCGCTTCATAATACGGGGCGTTGCCTGTCAATCGACTTACAAGCATGATGATGGAGGGTGCGGCTGAGGATGGCTAACGGAGACTGGCGCGAAACTTGGGAACAACACGCCGAGCACGAGCGAGGGGCGCTTGGCGAGACGCCGGTGAGCGAGTTGATCGAGCGCGTGCGGGCGCGGCGGTTCGGCGGTTACTACGGCATTTGGTATGCGCTGGCCGAGCGCGCGAAACTGAATGAGGTCGGCTGGGTGCTCTTCTCCGTGCTTGAGTCGGATGCCGATTATCTGGATCGGTATCATTGCGCGGCCGCGCTGCTCCGGCTTCTCGGCGAGAAGCGCTGGCAGGCGGTGGATTTATCGGCCGAATGGGGGCGGGCGAAGAACCTCGATCCGGTCGAGCGAGTTCTCGAACAAAGGATCGGAGCGCGTCAATGAAGGCCGCGGCGCGCAAAGATGACGAGCCGGCGAACCAAAAAGGCAGCATGAAAGCCAAGCGGGATTCGAGATTCAACCCGGCGATTCGAGGCCGCACGCTCCTGATGCGAGCGGCCTTTGAAGGAGACTTGGAGCTGGCGGTGGCGCTGCTCCAAGAAGGCTCGCGCGTGAACGAGCGCGACGCCGACGGGGACACGGCATTGATGTTCGCCGCCTTCAACGGCCATTTCCTGCTGGTCAAATTGCTGCTCGGGCACGGGGCTGATGTTTTCCTGCGCGCCAGAAACGGGTGGACGGCGAGGCAGGCCGCCCTGTCGAAGAATCATGCGGAGGTCGCCGCTTTGCTTGAACGGGCGGAGGAAAAAGCGCTGTCCGAGGGATTGTCGCGGTTGGGCGATGAGTTTTCAGAAAAGGGCGAAGGGTGAGTGAACATGGTGAGAGAACATAGACAGACCGGCATAGAAACATCCGCATCGCCTCGCTTATCTAAACGACGACAACGACGGCAAGGAACCGCATCCTTCCGCTGACCGGTCGCGCCACTCTCCAAAGCCTCTGCTACCTGTCAGGGCTGGCCGAACCTGAGACGGTACTCCACGGAATTCATGAACCCGTTGACCATGATGCGAACGTTGTTCGGGTCTTGATTGATGACCCTCAGCCATGACTGGTAGCCCGCCTCATCCGGCGTCCGCCGTAAGTATCCGTAATATTGCATCGCCACGAACGCCCCGTTGTATTCCGCCGCGCCCACTTCGTCCGACTCAGCGACGGCTCTGAGCACCTGCGCTCGGGTCAACGCTTGCGCGCCCGTCGCGGACAGACGGTTAACCAAGTCTGCGCGTGTCAGTAACACCTTCGCCCCGCTTTCCGGGTTCAGAGGATCGTTGGTGGTGATGGACTGGACGGTGTAGCGGTTCAGCAGGGTCTCGACGTATTGCTGATTATTCAGCGCGTCGTAAGCGTTCTTGAACTCCTGCCGCAACGTGAAGCTCGACGGCAGAGCGGCACGCCGGGCGTAAACATCCTGAGCGGTCTCGCCGCTCACTCTGCGCATGTCGAGGATAATCTCGCGATACTCCGGCAGCCGACCGAAAGCCACGCGGTAGAGGTTGTAAACGAAAAAGCCCTTGAGGCGAAACTCCGGCGAGCCGAAGAAACTTTGCGAGACCTTGATGCGGTCGCACAACGGGTCGTTGTTGACGTTCGAGCAGCCGTTCAAGACCGCGCTCCACGGCTCGTTAGCCTCCGGCTCGCGCGAGAGGAAGTCGAGGTAGTGCTGACGGACGAAGAAGGCGGTGTTGAAAATGGGATTCGCGCCCCTCATCGTGTCGTTATCGGAGATGGTGAGGATTCCGCTGCTCTGCTCTGTGACGAGCACTGCCCCGGTGGCGCTCCGCAGCCTCACTTCCACGCTCTCACCGCCCTCGACGTGCGCGTCGTCGATGAGCGGAATGTAAATCTCTTTCACCGACTCGCCGGGCGCGAACGTCACCGTGTCAATCGTCGTCGCGTAATCGCAGCGCGCGTAGGCAATGCCTTGCGGATAAGGTGTCCCGTCAGGACGCTTAATCGTCGGGTCGCAGGGGACGGCCGCCGGGTCGTCCGAGGTGAGATACTCGACCGTCGCCGTGCCGTTAAGGTTACCCCGCCGCCTGACATAAATAGTGGCGCGACCCGCCCCCTCGTCGGCTTGAAAACCACCCGTGTCAAAATAGATGGAAGCCACTTCCGGCACGCTCTCCGGCTGTGTGATGGTCAAGGTCAGCCCGGCAATGGTGACCGTGCCTGTGCGCGGCACGCCCGACCCGTTCGGAGCGACGGAGAGTGTGACCACCCCGTTGCCGCGACCCTGCGCTCCACTGGTGACGCTGATGAAGTTGTTGTTACTCGCGGCCGTCCAGGCGCAACCATCCTGCGCCGTGACGTTGACCGTCAGCTCCTCGCCCGCCGGTGGTGAAGTCCGCCGCGAAAGGTTGATCGAATAGTTACAGGAATCATTTTGGAGGATAGACAGAAGTGCGTCGGCAGGAATGCCTAGCACGGCCCCGCCCGTCGGATTAGACAGATGCACGCGAAGGAATTCGTTCTCCTCCATTAGAGGATCATCAATGATGGGTATGCTGAAAGTTTTCGTCGTCTCGCCTAGAGCGAAGGTGAGAGTCCCGCTCGTCGTGGTGTAATCGGCGCCGGCCGTCGCAGTGCCGTTGCTCGTCGCATAGTCGACGGAGATCGCCCCGGCCGCCCTGCTGCCCGTGCGAGTTACCGTGATCGTGGCCTGACCCACGTTTTCGCTGACGTTGTAACTGGACATGGAAAACCGGAGGGTATCTGCTTTGAGGACTGTAATGCTGACCGTATCGGTGTCGGCTAAAGCTCCGCCCGAACCGTTATGGCCCAGATCGTCGGTGCTGATCTGCAAGTTGGCCGTCCCGTTAAACCCGGTGGACGGCATGAAGCTCAGCCCGTCGAGCGCGGCGTTGACATCTTCTATACTTCCGGTGAAGGTCATCGCGGCATCCGCCGCGCCGTCCCCGATGCTAAAGGAAAGACCGCTGGTGCTCGCCAGCGTGATCGTGCCGTTCGTCGCCGTCAAGGTGAGCCGCACGAAGCCCGCGCCCGCATCAACGTCGGAGACCGAGAGCGCATTGCCGTCAGCCTCAGAGAAACTTATCGACTGATTTTCGATAGTACTCTGTGTGCCCGGCACATGGTTGACCGGCGCGTCGTTGACCGCGACGACTGTGAGCGTGAAGGTTGAGGTTCGTACCACATTGTCCGAATACGTCGCGGTCAGAGTAATGCCGACCGTGCCGAACCTATCAGCCGCCGGCACTACCTCTAACCGGCGCATCGAGTTGCTGCCGCTGACGGTGAGGTTAGCGTCCGGGACGAGCGCCTGATTATCCGACGAGGCGTTGACGGTCACAGTGCCGTCTTCGGCGTCTCCGATGTTGAAGAGGAAGGAGAGCGGCGTGTCCTCGTCGGTCGTCTTGTCGGAGAGGGGTTCGAGCACTTGATGAAATTCAAAAGCGCCGATGTCGACAATCGCGTTCATGCCGTCGCCCGTGGAGTCGGCGATGCGCCCCGCCCCCCGCTGATCGGTCAGGAGCGGGTCGTTGCTCGCGTCTACGGCGATTGCGTTGTCGCCCGCGTCGAGCGCGGGGCTGCCTGCGAGCGGCGCGTGTGTGAGCGTCGCGCCGCCGTTATCCACGAGCGCGCCGAGGAGCGGGTTGATGGGCGCGGCTGATGTGCCGACCCGGTCGCCGGGGGCGTTGAAGCCGATGGCGGGGCCAGCGATGCCGCCGCCGTCGCCGTTGCCGATAAGGTTGTGACCCCTTGACGCATAGCTGCCGACGACGTCCGAGCCTTGTCCGTTGCTCCCGTTGCCGGCGATGATATTGTTCCCAACCGTCGCCGGAAAACCAAAGACCCCGTAAAGGCTATTTCCCGTGATCGTACAATTCGTCAGAATTAACGAAGAACTGCTTTCGCCTTGACTGGCAATGCCAATGCCCGTATTGCCGCTGACAGTGCTGTTCGCCATCGTCAGCGTGCGCCCGTTCGAGATGGCCGCGCCCAGCGCATAGCCAGTATTGCCGCTGATGGTGCTGCCGATTACGTTCAAAACAGCCCCATTGTCGATACCACCTGTCCTCCCGTAGTTCCCGTTACGGTCACGGCCGGGACGGTTATCGCTCACGCTGCTATTCAGCAGCGTGGCCGTGCCGAGCCTGAGATAGAGGCCGCCGCCGCTACCGCCGAAGCCGTTGCTTCCATCGAGACTATCGCCCGCCACGTTATTACTGACGGCGACGTTGGTTAAGTTGAGCGAGCCGGAGAAACTGAATATCCCGCCTCCGCCGCCGCCGATGGCACCGGATGCAGTGCCCGTGCCGCCGCCGCCGGTCGAGTTTCCGCTGACCACGCAATTCGTCATCGTCAGCGTGTTTGTATTGTAGAGTCCGCCGCCGTCTCCCCCGTTACCATTAAGACTATCGCTGCTGCCGCCCACGCCGGTCGTGTTTCCGGTGACGGCGCATTCCGTCATCGTCAGCGTGCCCGCGTTGTAAATTCCGCCGCCCGCGCCGCCCGTGCCGCCCGAGCGGCCGGAACTGATGCCGTCGCCGCCCTTGCCGGTGCTGTTGGCGGTCACGGCCACGTCCGTTAAGGTCAGCGTGCCGAAGTTCGAGATGCCGCCGCCCTCGCCGCCCTGAACACCGCTGAATCCGTCCGGCGTCCGACCGTTGGTCACGGTCAATCCCGAAATGCCGACCGTCACGCCATCGATGGTGAAAATGCGGTAATCGCCGCCCGTCTCTCTCCGAATTGTCAGAGAACCGGAACCCGCGCCGTTGAGCGTCATATTGGTTGCGAGGGTAGGCAGTGCGCCGGTGAGACTGATCGTGCCCGTGACGGAGAAGTTGATCGTATCATCGCCGGGGAGACTGTTGGCCTCTCGAATGGCGGCGCGGAGCGTACAAGCTCCCGCAGAATCAGCGCAGATACCATCTCCCGGCGCGATGTCCGGGGCGTCTGCCGTGCTGTCAACGGTGAACGTCGTCCCCGCCACAGCGGCGGCCTGCTGCGAAGAAGCGACGGAGATGCTTAGTGCCAGTGCGGCGGAGAGCGCACAACATAGTCTAAAGAGCAGGCGCATAACTTCTCCTGACGATTCTTAAACGGTGGGATTAAGATTGGAGTTTTAAAGATTTATTCGAGCGGCGACTGCGAGGAGCGGCAGCGTGCCGAAAAGTGCAAAAGAACAACAATGTAAGATAACATAGCAGGCGAATTGGTTGTGCCGCAAAGACTGAGTTGAGACATCGCGCGACTTGAATACATCGACGTTATTTCCGCGCCCGGTTGATTCGGGCGTCGTGCCGTTATTGCTATGGTATGAATAATCGTCGAATCAAGTTGACAGCTTCGGCGATGCTGCTTGTTATCGGCGGCTTGTGCTCCGCTGCTTGTCATGTTCCTGTGGGCGAGTTCTTTAACTCTTATGGATGTGTTTCCACAGAGCCGAACAAAGACGAACTGGTTGGAGTCTGGATACCGGATGAGGCGACGCTTGAAGATATACGCACACGCGGAAAGTACAATCCCACAGTTTCCACAAAGCTGATGCTTCGTGCCGACGGCAGCTTTGAGATGGAAAACATGCCTGATTGGTGGAAGAACGGGTTCGGTGAATCGTCCGGCGGCTTTGAATCTAATTCGGGAGCTTGGAAGCTATCCGGTGCGGGCGGCGCTTGTTGGCGGATTGATTTGAAAGTTTCAAATGTGGGCACAAGCGTGGGTTTGCTTGAGCATAGATTCGGCGGGCAGCCTCGATACGTCATCGCGATAATTCTTGGCGACCCCGATTCCGGCGAGAAGATGATATTCGTCAAGCAGTAGTGTCGGCATGCGAATCGGGGCACGGCGACAACCGCGACATTAACCGCGACATTAGCCGCGACCGTGACCGTGACGTTGAAAGCGCACGAATAAAGGGATTATAAATACGAGTTGAATTTTTCGACGTTCTCGTGCGAGAGAGGAAGCATATAACTTGATCGATTTATACGCGTTCAAACGCTCAGGCCGTGCAGTTGCGCTGTTGACCTTGTTGCTGCTCACGTTTTCGGAAGCGAGCGCGCAGAACGCGGATCAGGTGAGAGCGCGTTATACGAAATACGAATACCTCGTCCCGATGCGCGACGGGGTTAAACTCTTCACCTCCGTCTATGTGCCGAAGGACACCTCGCAACCCTACCCGTTTCTCCTCACGCGCACGCCTTACAGCGTCGGCCCCTACGGCAGTGATAATTACCGCGCCGCGCTCGGCCCTTCGCCGAGTTTTGAACGGGAAGGCTTCATCTTCGTCTATCAGGACGCGCGCGGTCGCTATATGTCCGAAGGCGAGTTTCAGCAAGTGCGCCCGCACGTGCCGGACAAGCGGAGCCCCAAAGACATCGACGAGAGCACGGACACCTACGACACCATCGAGTGGTTGTTGAAGAACGTCCCGAACCACAACGGCAAGGTGGGCATGGTCGGCATTTCGCAGCCGGGCTTTCACGTCGCCGCGAGCATCATCGATTCGCACCCCGCCCTCAAAGCGGCTTCGCCCCAAGCGCCCACCGCCGATTACTATATGGGCGACGACGTTTATCATAATGGCGCGTTCATGCTCGCGGCCAACTTCGGTTTCTACGCCTCGTTCGTCCCCCGCCTCGGCGACCCCGCGCCGCCCAAGCAGCGCGTCCCCTTCGACATGGGCACGCCCGACGCTTACGATTTTTTCCTGCGCGTCGGCCCGCTCTCCGAAGCCAACCGGAAATTATTCGGCGGCGAGGCCAGATATTTTCAAGAAATTATCGACCACACGACGTACGACGACTTCTGGCGGAGCCGCTCGCTCTGGCGTTTCACCAAGAACGTGAAATGCGCCGTGCTGAATGTCGGCGGCTGGTTCGACGCCGAAGACCCTGCGGGGCCGTTCCACATCTATCGCTCGGTCGAGCGAAATAATCCGGCGACGGTGAACATGCTCGTGATGGGGCCGTGGTCGCACGGCGGTTGGGCGCGCGGCGACGGCGACAAACTCGGCAACCTCAACTTCGCCGTCAAGACCGGCGAGTTTTTCCGCGAGCAGATACAGTTCCCTTTCTTCATGCACTATCTGAAAGACAAGCCCGCCGATTTGCCCGAAGCCTACGTCTTTCTCACGGGCATCAACGAGTGGCGACGCCACGACGCATGGCCACCCCGTGAAGTGAAACCCGTTGAACTCTATTTACAGGCGGACGGGCGTTTGACGACCGATGCTCCGTCCGTCGAAGCGAGAAGCGCGTTTGACGAATACCTGAGCGACCCGAATCGCCCCGTCCCTTATCTCGGCTACGTCGTGGGCGGGATGACTTCCGATTACATGACCGAGGATCAACGTTTCGCTTCGCAGCGCACGGACGTGCTGGTCTATGAGACCGAACCTTTAACGCAGGACATGGTGATCGCCGGCCCCTTGAAAGTTAAACTGAACGTCTCGACCACCGGCACGGACTCGGACTTCGTCGTGAAACTGATAGACGTGTATCCGAACTCCTACCCCACGCCGAGAGCGCCCGAAGGCCAGCCCGTTCCGGCCAACGCCGTGCGGATGGGAGGTTATCAACAACTGGTGCGCGGCGAACCGTTTCGCGGCAAGTTTCGCAACAGCTTCGAGCGACCCGAACCTTTCAAACCGGGACAGCCCGCGGCCATCACTTTTGAAATGCCCGACGTGTATCACGCCTTCCGCGCGGGACACCGGATCATGCTGCACGTGCAAAGCTCTTGGTTTCCGCTCGTCGACCGCAACCCGCAGAAGTTTATGGACATTCCGAAGGCGACCGCCGCGGACTTTCAAAAAGCCACGCAGCGCATCTATCGCTCGCGCGAACTCAACTCTTCAATTACCGTCTGGGTTGAAGGAACTCCTTTGAAGTTCAACGGCCGCCGGCCTTGAAGTCTCAACTTGATAATTTATCCCGGCGCTCAGTCGCCGCGCGAGGTGGTCGGCTCGTGCTCCGGGTCGATGGTGGTGAACTCGGCCATCACCATCCTCTCGCCGGTCTCCGCTCCACACTGTTCTTCGGTCGGCGCATCAGTTGCGGCGTCGCCCGCGCGCGGCAGGTAGAAGCAGACGAGCAGGGCGAGCGCGGCGAGCACCGTCCCGACCCAGAAGACGTTATGAATGGCCGCCGTCAACGCTCCCCTAAGCGCATCGAGCGCGCCGGCGGAAAGAGCGGCGCGCGCCTGCGGGTCGATGAGCGCGTTCGGATTGGCGGCCAACTCCGATGCGCGTTCGATTGTGAGCACGCCGCTTCCACTCCGCGCCACCTCGCCGAGCCGGGCCGCGAGACCGGCCGACAGCACCGCGCCCATGACGGCCACTCCGACCGCGCCGCCGATTGAACGTGAAAACTGGTTGAGCGAAGTGGCGATGCCGAGTTGCGAGCGCTCGACCGATTGCTGCACGGCGATCAGCAGCGTCAGCATCGTCAGACCGAGACCTGCGCCGATCAAGATCAAATCGAGATAGAGCCAGAGCCGCGCCGTCTCTCTCTGGAAGTTGGAGAGGAGAACGAACCCCGTGGTCATCAGGGCGAAGCCCACGATACAGGTCGGGCGAAAACCCACTCTGAGCAGCAAACGCCCGCCGATGATCGACATCCCGACCCAACTCAGCAAGAGAGGCGTCAAGAGCGATCCCGCTTCCGTGGCCGTCGCCCCCAAAGCGCCCTGCGCGAAAAGCGGCACGAAGGAGATCGCGCCGAACATGCCGACGCCCGCGAGGAAACCGGCGACGACCGAGACGGTCACCACGCGGTTACGAAACAGCTTGAAGGGGATGAGCGGATCGGGGGCGCGTCGTTCGACCCACACGAAACATAGGAAAAGCAAAGTGGCTCCGGCGACGAGCGCGAGATTGCGCGCGGAGAGGAGCGCCGAAAAGCTCGCCCCGCCTTCGACGAGCGCAAGCATCAGCAGCGTGATGGCGGCCGTCAACAGCGCGGCTCCGGCGTAATCAATCGAGGGGCGTTCGCGTCGCGCGGGCTCTTGCAAAGCGAGTCCGATGATCAAAGCGGCCACAAGTCCGACCGGAAGATTGATATAAAAGACCCAGCGCCAAGACCATTGATCCGTGATGAAGCCGCCGAGCACCGGGCCGATGACGCTCGAAAATCCCCACACGCCGCTGAAGTAGGCTTGCATCCGTGCGCGCTCCGCGACCGTGAAGATGTCGCCGATGATCGTCATGCCGAGCGGGACGAGCGCGCCCGCGCCGAGTCCCTGAATCGCGCGAAAGACGATCAACTGCGTCATCGACCCGGACATGCCCGAAAGGACGGAGCCGAGCAGAAAGATGCCGATGCCGATTTGATAAAACAGGCGACGCCCGTAGAGGTCTGAGAGCTTGCCCCAGACCGGCACGGTCACCGTTGAAGTGATCAGATAGGCCGAGAAGACCCAGCTATAATGATTCAACCCGCCGAGCGCCGCGATCACCGTGGGCATCGCCGTGCCCACCACGGTCGCTTCGAGCGCGGCGAGAAACATCCCCGTCATCACGCCCGCCGTCACAGCCCAGCGGCGTCGCGCGGACATCACAAGCGTCGGTACGTTAACGTCGGCGACACTGCCCCCTTGTTCCTGCATTCCTCATCCACCTCATCATTCGGCATTAATCTCGTTTCACCTTAACGCAAGAATCGACGCCGTTCAACGGCGGTCGAACTTATCCACCTCGCTCCAGTAGCGAGGTTGAACGAACAAACGCCTGACGAGCGGCCGGAGGCCGGGCAGCACCAGAGCACCATACCCGCCGACGAGAGCGGAGAAGATGGCGGTGCGCCTGAGGCGCAGCAGGCGGCGCACCCGTTCGGGCACGAGTTGCCCTTGCACTCGGAGCAGTATCCGGTAACGCCACTCTCCCAGTTGCCTGTGGTATCGAGCGTAGAGGAGCGCGGTATGTTTGCTGAAAGCGATGTCTCGCCTGAGATGAGCCTGCCGGTCTGTTCGCCACCGCGCGTAATCTTCGGGCAGCTCCTTGATGTTTAGTCCTTGCCCGACCCGACGGAAGACCGTGTAAAGCTCCTCGCGCTCGGCGGCCGAGAGCGCGCCGTAAAGCAGTTGATGCGCGCGCTCGGAGTAGTCCACGAGCATGTAGAGCACGTCTCGGAAAGCCCAGTCGGGAATAGTCTGGCCGCGCTCGTGCTCGACCGCGCCGTGAATCGAGTTGATTCTGTGGAGCGTCCGCGCGGCGGTCTCCTCGTCCGCGAAGACGATCTCCTGCGCGTAGCGAACCGTGGAGAACAGACGCCCGATGGGGTCGGCCGGAATCTTGCCGGTGAAGAAGAGCCAGTCGACCGCGCGGTTCAAGGCGAACTCGGCGGCCGATCCGGCGAAGACGAGCAGGACGAGTTCGGGGTCGCCCCAGATTTTCCTGACTATCGAATTGCGCGCCACGAAATCAGGCTTCGCCCGCGCCGCCCGAGGGCTCGCCGTATCAATGCCGAAAGTGTGTGCCAACTGAAACCTCCGCCTTTCCGCGAACAAAACGTCGTGCCCGTCCGCCCCGAACTCGTGCGGAGGCTTTGACGGCGAGTTGGATCAAGGCTGCCGTCAGATGCGCGAGGAAGATCAAGCGTGGCACGCCCGGCGGGTTAAGAGCGCAAGCGCTGCGCGAGTATCCACGGCAGCAGTTCAGGCTCGGCGAGCACGTTGAGCCAGACATTGTGGCCGACGCCCGCGTATTCGTTATAGCGCACGTTGCCGCCCGCGGCCTTCAGCGCGGCGACCATCTGTCTTGATTCACTGACCGGCACGATGGGGTCGTCCGCGCCGTGAAAGACCCATACGGGCGTGTGCCCCACGCCGCGCGCGACGGGTGTGAAACGATCGGCGGCCACGAGCGTGCTGCCCCCGCAAATCGGGACGAGCGCGGCGAACTTGCCGGGATATTTCGCACCCAGATGCCATGCCCCGAAGCCGCCCATCGAAACTCCGGTCAAGTATAGTCTCGCTTCGTCCGCGCCGAACTCGGCGACCGTTTGGCGCAGAGACTCCATGACCATCCGTTCCATTTCCGCGTCGTGCCAGTAGAGATTCCGGCGACACTGCGGCAGCAAGACGATGGCCGGTATCCGTTCCAGATAGCCGCGCAGCATCGCGTTCGCGCCGCCCTCTGCGGGCACGATGCCGCCCTCGCCGCGCTGGCTGATGCCGTGTAGAAAAACGATGACCGGGAGCTTTCCCTGCTCCCGAATTTTGGCCGGGACGTAAACTTGATAATCATAAGCGGCCGCGCCGACTTTGACGGTTCGAGTCAGCAGTCCGCTGCGCTGTTCTTCAGCGCGGGCGGACGACGCGGCAACGGAAAAAACTCCCATCAAGAGGAACGAGAACAAGAGAGAACGCATGTAAAACGTCTAACCTTTCCAGTTGGAATCATTGTTTATTGGAATCATCCTTTAGTGACGCATCGCCGCTCAGGTGTTGCCTGACCAGTGCCGCCGCCGGAGGAATAACGTCGCCGATTCCGGCAGACACACGCAAGCTCACCGCCTCGTCGTAAGGCGTCTCGCCCTGATTGACGAGCACCGCCCGCGCTCCGTTCCTCAAGGCCAGCCCCACGAGCGACGCGGCCGGATTGACCACCAACGATGAACCTAAGACCAGCATCAGGTCGCAGCGGCGGGCGTGCTCGGCGGCGAGCATCAACTCTTTCTCCGGCAACGGGTCGCCGAAATTCACGACCGAAGAGATGAGGCGGCCGCCGCATGCGGGACACGCGGGCTGTCCGGCGACGGGACTCTGCGTGCGGTAGCCCGCGCCCCACTTTGAGGCATCCCACCCGACCGCCCTCCGCTCGTGGAGACGGTCGCAGGCGAGACAGCGCATGAGATGACCGTTGCCGTGCAACTCCGCCAGAATCGCGGGGTCGATGCCAGACCTGCGATGTAGATTGTCCGTGTTCTGTGTGATGAGGAAACGGAGCTTGCCGAGGCGTTGGAGTTCGACCAGAGCCACGTGCGAGGCGTTGGGGCCGACCTGTTCGGGAGAGACACGCCAGCGCGGCGCGGGCAGCCCGGCGTCGCGCCGAGTCCACACGCCTTCGGGGCCGCGAAAGTCCGGGATGCCTGAGTCGGTGCTGATGCCCGCGCCCGTGAAAGCCACCGTGTGTTCGCTCTCGATAATCCAACGGCTGATTGTTTCGATCTGCTCTTGCAGAGACTTCGCTTTAACCATTTTATTTTGATGTCTGAGAAGCGACGCAAGTTCACAAGCTCTCGCATCACTGGCGACGCCGCAAAAAATATTTTAGCCACACGGATGAGGTATGTCGCGCCACGGTAGATGGTGGAGTCAAATTAATTCATTCAGTATCATAGGCGCGAGGCGTCGTGCAGTTGTGATGGAGAGTTCATGTCAATGCGGTGCGGTGGGTCAGGGCGTTCAGACATTTCGGATACGCCACCCCCGGCGTCTGTTCGACATCGTTGCCGATCTCGGCAGCGACCACGCGCACTTCCTAGACGCGCGAGCGGTCTGGGCATGTCGCGGTTGCGGCCAGAGATTCGCCTGGCTGCGTCTCCCCTATAAAGACGACGAAGAGATTCTGGTTCGCGCCTCGACGCCGGATTGGCGAACGTGGGACTGGGCGGCACTGGCTGAAGTTGCCGACGCTTGCCGTTGGCGTGGCTCGGAGCATGACGAGAGGTATGTCCTCTAGCCAGACGACCGCGCTGCCTCAACATGCGCCGCCCAACAACGACATGCACCCGGCCGCGAGCAGTACGGGTCTCGAAACTCCCGGCCGGTCGGATTACGCGATGGAGAAACAAATGGACGAGCCAGCTTTCAAACAGGTCGGGAAGGGATTGTTCGAGGAGATGTATTTCCGGCTCGGAGGCGGTCAGGCGTCGGGCTGGACGGCCGACTACTGGCGGGAGTTTTTCGAGGACAAGTCCGATCTGGGCTGGAGGTTTATGGTTGAAGAACCGAGGAGCGCCGAGCATAACAGGATGTTTATCGTGACGGATCATCAGGCCAAGGAGTACCGGATGTTCTTCATGACCGAGGAATCCGAAGACCGTTTCATGGAATGGCCGGATTATGAGTGATGGCGCTTCATGTCGGCTCACACGCTTTCAGCCGGAGCCGTGCCTCGCAACGGCATGTACCTGACGGCGCAACGGCGCGGCTCTCATCCGCGAGATGGCCGCGCGCGTTTGGTTTCGTGCGCGGCGGATCGGTTCAAGCGTCAGGCGTCCTTAAATTGAATTATGGAAACGAACGAGAATAAACGAAAGTGGGAGGGAGCCGGTGGCACGCCGGGAGGGGTCGGGGAGTTTCTGCTCGGTCTGGGGATGGCGACGGCCGGGGCTTATCTGCTGACCAGCAACGTCACCGTGTCGAGCGGGTTGTGGACAGTCTGGGGCTACAACGCTTTCGGCCTGTCGCTGCTGCCGCTCATCTTTGGCGTCGGCCTTCTCTTCTTTAACGGCAGGTCGAAGATCGGGTGGCTGCTCCTGTTCGTCGGGGTCGTCATCATCTTCACCGGCATCATCACGAACCTTCACATCTACTTCCAGCCGACGAGTTTGTTCAACACCATCTTGATGCTGGTGCTGCTGGCCGGAGGCGTGGGTCTCGTCGCACGTGCCTTGCGAGCGCATTGAGCGTGGCGCGCGGCGCTGCCTACTGATGAACATGCTGCTCGCAACTGCCTCTATGCCGTGCACGCGCCGAGACCGTGATAGTGACGCGGGTGATGCCGTGACGTTATAGTCCGCGTCAGGATTTCGCAACGGGGACGCGCCACCGTCGAGGGTAAGTTTATCGCCGACACGGCGGTGAGAAGTGCCTTGAGCTTTAATACGCCTTTCGTTGACGCGAACGAATTATTGCAGTCCGCCCGGCGGACAATCCAGGTGCCGCTCGGCGGCGGCGCGATGATACGCGAATCGAAACAATCAATCGGGCGCGTGCCCGTCATTCAGCTCGGGCGATTCTCAATCAAAGAACCTGTTGCGATCTTCTTTCAGGATAAACAAGGGATCGTTGCCAGTACGGAATTCGATGGCGTCATCGGCGGCGAAATCCTGCGCCGGTTCAAGGTCATCTTCGACTACTCGCGCCGGCGCATGATGCTGGAACCCAACCGCTATCTCTCCGACCCGGAGGAATACGATATGAGCGGAATGCTTCTGGTGGCCGAAGGGAAAGATTTTAAGACTTTCAAGGTGAGACGAATAATCGAAAACTCGCCCGCGACGGTGGCAGGTTTGCGTGAAGGAGACATCATTTCAATCGTCGGCGGCAAGGCCGCTTCGCACCCGACGCTGGAACAAATGCGACGAATGTTCAAACAACAGGGGCGCAGCTACCGGCTCATCATCAACCGCGACGGGCGGAAGATACAGACCAAGATCAAGTTGAGGCGTTTAATCTAAGCCGCATCCGGCCACGGCCTACACGCGAACGCGAAGCAGCGTGCGGATTACAAGCTAATGAACATTATCCACCGGTCAACCTCGGCCGATAACTCACGGGGGACGGGTCATAGAATTTGAGTACCGTCTCGGCGACAAGCCGAGATTCAAATACAGGTCTTTATAAAGTTGATGAGTAGATTCCGGCAGCGAGCCGTCCAACCATGGCGCGCAACCCGACCGCGTAAGCAGCGATCTTCTCATCGAGGACTTGTACGGTTTAGAGGTTGAATGCGCGGCGGCTGATGCCGTGCGTTATATTGCTTCCTCTGTGATTGGATAAGAGCATCATGCGCCGTTTATTCTATACTTGGGGTTTGGCACTTCTGACTATCCTGACCTCAAGCTGTGCAGCGCAACCAAAGATGTCGCAGTCCTCCCCCGCCCGCGTTGCGCAGGCCACCTCTCCCCCTCAGCAGACTGATGATGAGTCGAAGCTTATCAGCGACTTCTTCGTTGATGACGACAGATTGTCCTACCTCGGCTACGAGGTCGTTAAACTGGAGAAGAAGGTCAAAGATGAATACCCGTCTGAAATAAACTCTCCGCCTCGCATGATTGACGTTTCCTACGCGGTGCTGAAGAAGAAGGGGCGGGTGTTGGCTAAATTTGAGGGCGTATATTTCGGAATGGGAAACGTTACGCAGTTCGGCCTGTTCCCTTTCTTGGGCGGCGAAACCAAGCAGCTTGTCGTCTCGCAAATCATCCCCCGGAACGGAAGGCACTGGATCGTCAGCCTGTCTCCCGCTGTCCGCGTGATCTATGACAGCGCCGAATACGGTCTGGGTAGAGAAGAAATGACGGTGCTCGACATCGATAAGGATGGCGCTTATGAGATTTCCCAAGAATTGAAAACCTTCGTCTTCTTCGAGGACATTACGTATGGAGCGACACATATCATAGATATAGTCCTGAAGTACGATGAGAAGGCCAAAAAATACGTTCCAGCGAGTCACATCTTTCGGGATTACACGCTGGCGGGGATGACGGACAGACCTGTGAACTTAAACCGTGCCGATGAGAAGGCATTGGCCTCCGAGGTGTTGCGGTTCATGTTGCCGTACATTTACGCCGGACGGCGGGGCGAGGCATGGGATTATTACAACCGAGAGTACACGCTACCGAATAAAGAAGAGTTGAAAGCCAAAATCATGGCGGCGCTGAGAGATGATGCTGTTTACAACTACATTTACCGCTAGGCGCAACCTAACGCCCGGCATGCAACGAGCGCGCATTCAATGAATCGAGGAGAAGCCCATTGAGACATTACTCAATGGGCTTCTCTTTCTTGCTTTTTCCCGGCCTTTAGGGCTGGCCGAACCTGAGACGATATTCCACCGAATTCATAAAGCCGTTGACCATCAGGCGGATGTTGTTCGGGTCTTGGTTGATCACCCTCAGCCACGCCTGATAACCGGCGTCCTCCGGCGTCCGGCGCAAATATCCGTAGTACTGCATGGCGACGAAAGCGCGGTTATACTCCGCCGCCGAAACCTCGTCCGACTGCACCACGGCTCTCAACACCTGTGGGCGGCTCAACGTCTGTGGCAGCGACCGATTTGCGCCGAGCAGGTTGGTCAGGTCTGTGCGTGTGAGCACGACCTTCCGTTCGCCGTCCGGATTGGCCGGGTCGGGCGTCGTGATGCTTTGCAGGTTGTAACGGCTCATCAACATCGAGACGTAACCATAGTCGTCAATATTTCCATAGATGACACGATAGTCCGCCCGCTCGGTGAAACTGACGGCGAAGGCGGCTCGCTTCTGATAGACCTCCGCGGCCGTCGCTCCGCTGACACGGCGCATATCGGTGATGATCTCTTCGTACTGCGGCAGCCGGTTGAGGGCTAACCGGTAGAAGGCGAAGACGTACAAACCTTTCAGCCGAAACTCCGGCGAGCCGAAGAAACTTTGTGAGACGAGGAGCCGGTCGCAAGCGGCGCTCGGATGATTCGCATCGAGGTTGAACTGGTTGGCGCAACGCGTCAGCACGCCCGACCACGGCTCGTCCGCTTCCGGCTCGCGCGAGAGAAAGTCGAGGTAGTGCTGGCGGACAAAAAAGGACGTGTTGAAGATCGGGTTCTGAGCCTGCCCCGCGTCGTTGTCCTGAATGATGAGCGTCGCTGTATTCGTCGCGCCCAGTGTTCCTCCGAGCGAATTGCCGAGACGCAGTTTCACCGTCTCGGCTCCTTCGATGAAGGCGTCGTCCACGAGCGGGATGGTCACGGTCTTCCTCGTCTCTCCGGGCGCAAAGACCAACGTCTCGACCACGGTCGCGTAATCGCAGCGCGCGTAGGCCGCGCCGTGGTTGTTAACCGTATCGGCACAACTGACCGCCGCCTGATCGTCCAAGACGGAGAAGTCAACCGACACCGACTCCGCGCTCTCGCCGCTGCGTTCGACCACGACGCTCGCGCGCCCGTCGCCCTCGCCGACCTGAAAATTGGCTGAGGCGAATTGAAAGGACGAGCGACGCGGGACGGGGGCGCTTCTCCACACAGGGGACATGTCATAGCGCGCGCCGCTCGTCACTCTAGTCAGGTCGCTTCCGTCCTTGCGCATGATGTAGATATCGCCGCCCCGGTTGAAGGCGATGAGCGAGCCGTCAGGCGACCACACGGGTTCGAGATTCGCGCCCGGCGTAGTGAGTGCCTGGCGCTCAGTGCCGTCCGGATTCATCAGATAGATCTGTGCTCCGCCACTGCCGGTGCTGGATGGGCCGACGAACAATATTTTCGTGCCGTCGGGCGACCACTCCGGCGAATTGTATCCGGCGTATCCGCTGGTCAACGGCGTCCAGCCCGTGCCGTCGGCGTTGATCACGTAGATATGGTTTTGGTTGTACAAGCCGATGGTGTAGACGATCTTCCGGCCGTCTGGCGACCAGCTCGGTTCGTCGCCGCCCGGCCCCAGTTTGGTCTGGGTTTTGCCGTCGGCGCTCACCAGATAGAAGTCCCAGACTTTTCTGAGCACCAGTTTCGAGCCGTCCGGCGACCACGCCGGTGAGGACTCAGGCTCACTCGTGTTGGTCAGACGCCGCAGGCCGCTGCCGTCGGCATTCATCAGATAGACATAATTGTTTCGGACGAACGCGAGGGTAGAGCCGTCGGGCGACCACGCGGGCGACATGTTTTGCAGACCGTCGTCGGTGAGACTCGACAGGCTGCTGCCGTCGGCGTTAACGATCTGGATGTTGTGGAGTCCCTGCTCATTGCGACCGACAAAGGCGATGCTCCCGCTCAGGCCGGAGATGGGAGTCGGCGTGGGCGTCGGCGTGGGTGTCGGCGGCGGCGTGCGAATCGTTCCCACGAAGTTCAAATTGAGCCTGTCTTCCGACAGCGCGCTGACGGAGGCATCAATCGGCGTGAAGTGGCCGTTTGGGCTGTAGGGAGTAATCCAGTAATCGCGCGTCGCGGGCACTTCAAACAAATAGTTCCCATTGGCGTCGGAGACGGTCTGCGCCACCAGGGCCGCCGGGGTGCTGATGCTGACGTTGATTCCGGGGAGGCCGACGTTGTTGGCGTCAACCAGTCTGCCGCCCACTTTGAAGCGCACGAGCGTGGTCGCGAAATCCAAATTCGTTACGTCGGCATCCGTGATCGTGACCGTGTGGGACGGGGGCGTCACATTATGGAAACGCCCGGACAGCGTGACCGTGTAAGTGCCGGCCGGGAGCCCGCGTATCGTGTAGTCGGCAGCGCCACCCGCGAGGACAAGGTGGTAAGAGCGCGTTTTCGCGCCGGTCAAGGTCAGAGTCAGGTCGGTCAAGTACGCTTCGGACGTGATATGTCCGCTGAGGGCAAACGTCCGCGCCAGACACGAAGCATGATTGCCGACATAGGTGGCGATCTGTTCGCGCGAATAGGGGCAGAAGGAGCGTGAATACCCGACCCGGCTCTGCATGATCGTGTTGCCGCAGTTCGTCGCGGCCGAGTCCAGATCGGTGTGCGTCGCGCCGAGGTTATGACCAAGCTCGTGCGCCGTGAGTCCGATCTTGATGTCCGTGTCGAAGAGACGCTGCGAGATTCCGTAAGCCCGCGACGGCGCTAAGCAGACGGCTCCGATCTCGGCGCTGCCAATCACGTCGCCATCCAAGTCCTTCCCCGTCCAGAGGTGCGCCGCATCCCGGTTGACGTGCGCGAAGTTGGCGTTCCAGTAGTTTTTAAACTCCGCGAGCGTCGTGCCCGGAGCGCTCGACTGGTATGGGTCGTTGGCGGTCGCCCAGGTGTGCTGGTAAACGACGGTGAAGCTGATGCCGAGTTCGTTCTGATAAACCCCTTCGACCAGATTCAGGATGCTCAAAATCTCGTCGTTGGCCGACTCGGAATCGCCGAACGCACTGACGTACTCGTAATCGGCTTCGGTGACAAGCTCGATCTCGCGGTTGAGCGGAATGGCGGCCGCGACCTCGCTCGACGCCAACGACTCGTCGGCGCGGGGCAGCGAAAGCACCTCGCCCGCCTGTTTCATCCGCTGACCGATGCCCGCGTCGCAAGCGGTCGAGGTGTTTTCCAGCACGTCCGATTCTTTATAAAAGAGTAACTCGGAGGCCGTCGCCGACTCGATATATTTCCGTTTCGCCTCGACGAAAAACTTCTCGCCGTCGAGGAGGATGAGGCCCTCCAGAGTATCTTCATCAATGGTGAACCGCGCGGCGGAATGTTCCCTTCCCCGGACGATGCCTTTAAACGTCCGCACACGAGTCGTGTCCGCGGCAAGCGCGCGCACTGCGCCGCCGTCGCGCGTCTCCTCGGCGTGATAGTTCCACGCCCTCAGATCATTCGGCTCAAGCAGCAGATCGAGCGTCGCATTGGCGGTGACGAGCGTTAGTTTCCCGCTCTCGCGCACCCCTTTAGCCGCCTCGCGGACATCGAGTTTGAGCGTATCGTAGCGCCTTAACCTTTTCTCGATCTTCTGTGCCTCGACATCAGGCCGGTCGTCGGCGATTAACGTGAGGGGAGAGGCAGTTTCCGCGCGCCGGGGGGCGGCCTCGGAGCGCGCCGCCTGACTGATGGCATGATTGAAGGCCGCCAGCGTGGTCAGGCATCCGGCCAGCGCAGCGACGACGACGATGAGACGTAACGCATGCTTAGCGTTTTGCGACAACTTAGTACGACGAGGGTAGAGCATGACTGTTAAATCAGCGTGTTGGAAATTGTAGCGGCCGGCCTGCCGTGTATCCGAAGACCTGCCGGTTGGTAGTGCGCCTCCAAGTCCGAGGGTAGATTGATGTTTATCAGCGATTTTGGTTGCTTGGGAACCGGCAAATTTTTGCGATAAACTAAAAGAAAAATGGCAGTGTTTCGAAAATTAGTCTCCTGATTATAATCAACCCTCTCACGTTCTTCCAGCAAGCGGGGCGTGAGGTGGTGACCAGCAAGTATATGCGTTGTCGGTCAGTTGAAGCCGCCGCATAGGAGCAGGCGAATGAACATACTCACAGGTCTATTCTTTGTCATTATCGGTTCATTTTCGCTCTCCATCGGTGTTGCACAAAGCAATGATAGAGCCTCCACATTGAACAAAAGGTTAGAGGCCGAACTGCTTGAACTAGGGGCGGATGATCAAAAATATAGAGGTCTCATAGAGGCCGAGATGATAAGAATGGCTTCCACCGGCACGGCACGGGCTTCGGATGAGTTTGCCGCCGCAGTCAAAAGTCAGGATCAGATCGATGCTCGGAACATTGCTCGGCTGGAGGATATCATTAAGCGACATGGGTGGCCGGGTAAAAGTTTAGTTGGAGAAGAAGCCAGCAAGGCGGCATTTCTTATTCTTCAACATAGCGACCTGAGACGGCAGGAGAAATATCTTCCCCTACTCAAAAAGGCTGCGAGGAAAGGGGACGCGCTCCCGGCTGATGTAGCCATGTTGGAAGACAGAATCTTGGTCGGCAGGGGTAAGAAGCAGATTTACGGGACTCAAGTTCATTCCGGCACAGATACGGGAGGGAAGTTGGTCTTACTGCCTATCGAGAATGAGGAGCACGTAGATAAGAGGCGTGCGTCTGTCGGCTTGATACCGCTCAAGGAGTACCTGAAACATTTCGGCATCGAATATAAACCGCCAATCAGAAAGTAGAGAGACACTGCCGGGTTGCACACCACCTATCAACGGCATGCACCCGACGCCCCATCAGCGCGCCTCTCATGAATCTTGAATAGGAGCGCGGGTGATGCCGGGCGTTAGATGCTCACGGGCATCAGACGAATAAGATGTTTCTTCTACATAAACCTTCTGATTCGGTAATCAAGTCTTTCCTTCGGGGTCAGCAAAGACAGACCTTCTCATATCAAGAAGTTGGGGCATCGTGCGCGCAAGCCCCTGATAATTATACGGTCGATCACAATCGCGCCTTGCTCGGCTCCGGGGAAGAGTTATTTGCCAGGGCCGTCGCGGCTATCCGAGCTTGGCAGATGTTCAATCTCGGATGGTGCCGGATATATCCGCCACAGGCTCCCATTGACGTCGGTACGACGGTCGCGATCAGCATCCATCATTTCGGCTTCTGGTCGTTAAATGCCTGCCGGATAGTCTATCTGATTGAAGAACAAGGCGCGCTGGTAAAATATGGGTTTGCGTATGGCACGCTGCCCGGGCATGGAGAATCGGGGGAGGAAAGATTTAGAGTCGAGTGGGATCGGGAGAGCGGATTGGTCTCTTATGATTTATATGCTTTCTCCCGGCCGCAACACTTGATGGCGAAATTAGGGTATCCGTTGAGCCGGAGTTTGCAAAAACGATTTGCTAAAGAGTCGAAGCTGGCGATGATTAAAGCTGTCAAGGATTGCCGCAGCTAACAGGCGCAGGCCCCGACCCGCTAAGAGCGCCGGGTAGTTTGGGAGAGTTCCCCTGGCAGCGCTTCCGCTGGGCTGAAGCCCACATTCACTTTGCTCGTGCCGTCGGGGCTGCGCGCCTCGGCGACATAGTTTCGGCGCGCCGGGATGTCGAGGAATTAGCCGCCATCCGGCAGGCGCTCGTCGAAGTCAAAGGCGGTTATGATTGGGCCAAACAGGTCGAGATCGAGCGGCAGGTTGCGTCCGCATGGCTGGCGCACGCCGAAGGTAAGTACGAAGAATCGCTCCGGCTGATGCGCGCGGCAGCGGAACTGGATGACACCACCGAAAAACATCCCGTGACGCCGGGGGCAATTCTTCCGGCGCGCGAGCAGCTCGGCGAGTTGCTGCTGGAGTTGAAGCAACCGTCGGCGGCCTTACAGGAGTTCGAGACCTCGCTTCGCGGCGCGCCCAATCGGTTCAACGGGCTTTATGGCGCGGCGCGTGCGGCTCGTCTCGCGGCCGACCGGAAGAAGGCGAGGACATACTACGGGAAGCTCTTAGAGGTGTGCCGTCAGGCCGATAGCATCAGGCCCGAGATCGAGGAGGCGAGAGCGTTCCTCGGCGGCTTAAACGCGAAGGACTCGGCGAGCACGAAATAGATTTTCCCGGCATCGCCGGCCGCAACCTAACAACGGCATGCACCCGACCGCGAAGAGCGCGACCTTCATCCGCGCGACTGGGGGCGCTCGGCGTCAAGTGCGCGGCTGGTGATGCCGGGCGTTAGGCCGCAGGGTTTGAGAGCCGGCAATCTATGAGCGGAGTCAGAGTTCAGATCACGCGTCACGTCGATGATTCTCAACCCGGCTGGGTGGAGGCGAGGCTGCGAGATGCGTGGGGCCGAGAATGGATTTTCGTAGACAAGGCGCCCATCTTCACCGAAGCACCTTTGGGCGCAGGCAGTAGTTACCCACAGCCGGGCATGATCGCCTGTGAAGTCATTAGGTCGTGGCGTGACGAGCACGGTCGGGAAGTCCGTACCATTGATACAGCTAAACCTGATGCCATTGAGGCAGAGTCCGGGGAGTCGAGGTTTGATGTGTTGGCAGAAGAAATCATCCCGCTCTAAACGTCGGCCTAACAACGTCATGCCGCGGACGCCCAATTAGCAGGTTCAAATCAGCCCGAGAAGCGCTCTCACTCGCCTTTCAAGTGGCGGCACTACGCGTCTAGAGGCCATCCTTTTGCGCGTCAGGCATACTACTGCCGCTACTCCCGTCTCAGGCAGAGTTCACTGCTGCACGCTCGATCAATTTCGCACCTTGATGCTGGGGGCTGTTGACCGAAGCGCCGACCGGATAGCCGATGAGATGTTCGGCCGGGTAAGGCCGCAGCAGCTCTCGCAGCAATGCCTGCTTGCGCTCGCCGCTTTCCAACCAGAGCGGGTAATCATCCGGGTGCAAGATGACGGGCATCCGGTGGTGGATAGGTCGTCAGACTTCATCAGCCTCCGTGGTCAGAATGGTGCAGGAGTTGAGAACTTCCCTTCCCTCTCCTTCTCATCGCGCCCAGAGTCCGGCGAAGCCGAACGGGCGCTCGTCTTTCATTCGGAAGAAGAACGGTTGTTTTCCGCCGCCTGTTCTCTGCCATTCGTAGAAGCCATCGGCAGGGATGATGCAGCGCCTTCGCTTGAAGGCATCGCGGAAGGCGGATTTCTCCTCGACCGTCTCGCTGCGCGCGTTAATCAGGCGCGCGCCTATCGAAGCGTCCTTCGCCCGAGAGGGCACGAGACCCCATTTGAAGAACGTCATCTCCCGCCGGTCGGCCGACTCACGCACGGCCAGTATGTCCTTGCGGCGGCGCGGACGTTGTAACGCGCCTCCACTTTCGGCACTTCAGCCACATTGAACTCTTTGGCTAGTCGCTTCGGATCGCCCCGCCGCGCGAATCGTCCGCACATACTCATTCACCTCCATGCGGATTATGACGTAGACCGTGGCGGTGATGGCGGGATTGATGCGCCTCTAAAAATCGAACCTCACGCCGAGGCGAATCGCGCGCGGGCGCAAGGTGTGCGTCGGGACGAGGAACGAGTCGAGGAACGCTTGACGCTGCGCGGGGGTCGCCGCCGGGCGCAGGGCGTTGAAGTTAATAAACTCGGCTCCGAAGGTGTAGACGGTTTGGTTGAGCACGTTGTCGATCTCGATGTTGGGACGCAGACGCAGGCGTTCGGAGAAACGAAACTCGCGCGTGACGTTGAGGTCGAAGGTGAGGAAGGCAGGGCCGCGCCCGGCGTTGCGCGGGAGGTTGCCGGTGCGGCCGATGACAGGTAGAGAGAACGCGTAGGCAAGTTCGGCGGGGAGCGGTTCGCCGGGGCGGCGCGCGCGAATGAGCCGCAAGTCGCCGTTGAAGACGGGGCGGTCGTTGCTCACGTCGTCGAGGTTGCGGTCAGCGCCGCCGAGCGAGAGGTTGAAGGGCGCGCCCGTGGCGAGGCGCAGGATGGTGGCGAAGCGCAGCGCGCCGAAGCGCCGGGGCGCGGTGAGCGTGCCGGAGAGAGAGAAGCGGTGGCGTCGGTCGAGCAGGCTCGGCGCGCGTTCGCGTCGAAAGTCGCCGACCACGAGCGCGCTCGAAGTGTTGACGACGCCGTCGTCGACGAGGCGCGAGAGCGTGTAAGCGGCGCGCAGCGAAAGGTCGAAGCCGCTCTCGCGCGCGTTGAAGCGGCGGCGCGCTTCGATGGTTAAACCGTGATAGAAGCTGTTGCCGACGGAAGCGAGTTGTTCGATCTGGCCGCGCGTCGGGTCTGGGCGCAAGTCATTGAGCGCGCCGAGCGCGGCCTCGAGGGCGCTCCCCGAACTGAACGTGTCGAGATTGAAGACGGTGAGGGGCACGCCGAACTCGACGACGCGCGCGATGGCATCCGGGTTCGACGGCCCTGGCGGCGCGAGCGTGAAGCGCACGAGTTCACCGGCCGACTGCGTGTTGTAGAGCGGGCGCGTGCCCGCGGCGTCGCGGAAGTTCGGGAAGTCGCGCGCGAGCAGGTAGGCCGTGAAATCGGCGTAGCCCGCAGGCAGGCGCGGCGCGTTGGCATTGAACTCGCGCCAGAGATGTATGCCCCGATTGACAGTGTAGTTCGCTTCGAGGATGAACCCGCGCGCGAGTTCGCGCTCGAAGCCGACGTTTATTTGATAGCTTTCGGGGATGCGCAAGGCCGGGTCGAGCCGGCGCGTGAAATCTGTTTGAAGCGTGCCGAACTGCCGGACGACGGGCGAATCAAGTGTCAGCGCGTCGGGGAAACTGAGGTTCGAGGCGATGAAGGCGCGTCGCTCGGCGTCGGTCAAGGGGCGGCCGGTTTGAGGATGGCGCAAAGCGTCCGTGTCGAAGAAGAGGCGACGCGCGCCGAGCGTGAAGTCGTCGATGGTGCGCAACAGTGCGCGGTTGAAGAAGATGCCCGCGCCTGCGCGCAAGACGGTCTTGCCGGAGTGAAACGGATCGTAGGCGAGGGCGGCGCGCGGGGCGAAGTTGTTGCGGTCGCGGATGATGGTTTCGTTTTCGTAGCGCAGTCCATAGGTGACCGTGAGGTTCGGGCGCGTGTGCCATTCCACCTGCGCGAAGAGTGAGGCGTAAGTGTTTCGCTGCACGGATTCGTTGTTGAAGCGTTGGCGAAAGCGCGCGGGCGCATTGGCGAGAAACTCCGACGCGCTCCGGAAGTCGAACGTGCCGCTCGCGTCCGAGAGGTCTATGAAAGTCGAGCGGATGCGTTGCAAGTCGCCGCCGAGTTTGAAGGTGTGCGCGCCGCTGAGAAGAGTGAGAGTGTCTTGAACCTGAGCGCGCGTTTCGCGGCGGTCGCTCGCGCCCGCGTTGGATGAACCGGCGACGAGCGTGCCCGAACGATTCAACGTCTCGCCCGGCGCAAGCGGGTCTTCCAGTCTGATGAGGACGACGGGGCGCGCGCGATCTGCTCCGGCCGCGAGCGCCGGGGTGAGACGCGAGATTTGCGCGCGCAGTTGATTGACGAGGCGCGCGGAGAAGACGAGGTTGTCCGTGTAGGCGAGCGCATCGGTGTCGCGCGTGCGGCCTTGCAGGGCGTCGGCGAGGCGCGTGCCGCCGCCGAACTGTCTGAGGTTGCGGCTGCGCCCGCGTTGATAGAGAAACGTGCCGTTGTGCGCGCCGGTGAAATTGTGATCGGTGCGCGCCGTGAGGTTCGACGCGCGAAGCGGCGTGCTGATGGAAGCGACGAAAGGGGCGAGGTCGGCGGGCGCGAAAGATGAATCGCCGGGCACGATAGCTTCCGTGCGGCGGCCTTCGAGCATGGTGGGCGCGGGCAGAGAGAAACGCGGATTGGCGTGGACGGGCACGAGCGTTATGCGTTCGGGCATAAAACCCGAATTTGCTCAATGACCCATCAACAGTTTACAAGAAATTTTCGGGCAATTAAACAGAATCTTTTCGGGCATATAATCGGAAAAGGGATAAGATTTCGGGCATATAATCTGAATATGCAAAAGCAGCCTATTTTCCTTAAAAAATCAAGGTTAAAACTTCAAATAATTGGGCGATGCGCCTTAAGTCGACGTTAGCCCGAAGAAGTGCGTTCGTATCATTACCCTTAAACTCATTCAGGAGTCAATTATCTGCTTTGGGCAGTAACTTTCGGCTCAAATTTGAACATGGGATTCAAGCGATGTGGCCCTGAAATGTAGGGCATTATCTTTGACTCAAAGGACCCATCATCTTTCTCTGTCCAGTTCAGATCAAAAGTTTGGTCAAACATAACCACATCATCTAAAGAGCGAACTCTGAGATTATTCGGACGATTCTTTCCTCCCCTTAACATAATAATCGGGTTGTCGTGTAGATTATTCAAATTCCACTTTAGTTGTGGATCACGTAAGATAAAGGCAATTCTGTCCTCTGATATTTCAATAGCTGCCGGATAGTAGTCTTCCCTCTCAGGCCGGATCTCTGTTGGCGCACTGTCACCCCATTTTATCCAAAGATTTATCGCAGCTTCGCGTATAATGTTCTCAAACCACTTTCCATCCGGCTTATCAGTAGTAACTGGATTAAAGGTGACAATACCTTCCGCACGGTTTATGGGCTTAAAGTCGATTTTCCAGTAATCACCGTTTCTTTCCGCAATCATGAGAGTGTCTATGTAAGATAATGCCATATTAGGAGGATTCGTTTGACTATATGCTTCGGCGATCTTAGACCAATGGTCGGTAGATGGTTTGAAGGATAGCTCAACTCTGGAAAGGTTATGATTAAGGTGTAACTGTCTCAAATAAGAAATTTGTTGCTGTTGCATGGCATCCCTTTGGGCATCATCACTTCGCTCTTTTATGTCTGTTATAATAAAGAGTATGAAGCCGGCGACAAATGCCGCAATGGTAATCCAGCCAGCAACTGAAGGTCGCTTACCTCTAGGCGTGGTTATGTAAGGCTCCCGCCAAAAGCTGATAATACCACCAATTAGAAGTAATATTTGAGAGAGGTATTTTAAGAATGAAACAATCATGATGCGTTCCTCATTCTATTACGGTGGGCAGCATGAGGCTAGCACGCAGCCGTCTGATGCCGACATATGAGAACAAGAGCCATGTTCTCTCCGAACGGCTATTGCGACGCGATGAATTGTTGGATTAACTATTCGCGAACTTCGGTTTTTACTTTGGTAAGGAAGCCGTTAACTTTGTCGGCCTATTTAGGATAGAGCGGGCAATAGCTAAATTGGCGGCGGCACGTGTGGTGTCACTGGTAAGTTTATCCACTCTTGAGCGGGCGCGTGCGATGTCGTCTCTTGCCAGTAGCGCAAAAAGATTCACCATATTAAATGATGGCTCATCCGAATTAACCATCGCAACAATATTCCTCGCACGCAGGCGAGCATACAGTTTACCATCCTCACCACTAAAATTAGGTACCGCATTCGCCGCTTTGACAGTCTCCCCTACTAGGTCCCATGTACGTAGGGGATCTACTTCGAAAAGAGATAAGGCAACACATACAAAGGCGTAAACACGCTCGGGTTCGCCAACATTGATACGATTGGCTTCGGCGGCGGCCTCATTAAGGAGTTGGAGGTGGCGCGCGGGGTCGGAATTCTTCACTAAAGGCGCGAACTGCATGAGCGCCCACACACGGTGAATTGGCGCAAGATAGCCCTCACGAATAAGGCGCAAACCTCTATCCACATCCTTTTTATCGAGAGCACTACGAACTGCTGTAAGGTCAGCGAAATAGCGCGCTTGCCCCCTCAAATGGGAGTCTTCAATCTTTTCGGCGAATTCACGGACCCGGGCATCACCCTTCGTCGCGGCGGACTGAATGGCGTTGACGTAAAGGGCGTCGCGGTCGCCGCTATTAACAGCGCTAGTGGCTTTATTCAATATCTCCGACAAATCATCTTTACCAGACTTCTCCGGAACAAGCCCTACTTTTAGCATGCCCTCTTCGCCATTCCTAAAAGACTCCGGCGCATCCGGCGACAACAGAGCAAGCCGTGCATTCAGTGCGGGAACGTAATTGGCCGCATATTGTTCGAAGAGTGGCAATAACCGTGCGATTGTAAAATATGTTCCGGCTCTTCCTGCCGATGTGCGGTCTTGCTCTGGCGCGGGTACCGGGCGAAGAAGTATTTTAGCGGCAATGTTAAAGAAATTGGTGCGTAGCTCCGAAGATAAATCGTATATCGGACCTGTATCACTCAACTGCTTTGATACCCTGCCGCGGCGCGTGGCTGTCACAAGAAAATTAGGGGTGAAGGCATACGATGCAAGTAGTGATACTGTCGTCGCGTCCGCCAACGGGTCATTTGCGGTGAACGCTAATAGCCTCCCATACAGTTTGTCCGCATTCTCCGCTTCCTTCTGTCGTAGGGCACAAAGGAAGATTATTCCCTGCGATGTCGCATAATTTAGTGCCGGTTCAGCAAAGAACTTAGCCCGCTCAATATCTCCCGTCTCAAGTAGCTGTAAGGCGAGCTCTAGTCTTCTAGCGATAACAAGCTTGGGTTGGGTCGGGTCGAAGAAGCTTGTATCGATATTTTTTGGATCCGCGTCTGCAACATCCTGCTCATTCACCCGATCAAGCCGATCAAGGAACTTTTCTCCGAGCGCGCGGTCACGTTGCGCGGCAAGTATAAGGACTTCAGCACGCAGATTAGACACACTAGGTATCAATATCATCTCGCTATTACGAGACGACATAAACATCTTACGTGCCTCTTCCGCGCTTCGCTCCCCGGCGTCATCTATGCTCTCGGCTGTCTTCCAAGCTCGTTCGAACAAATCACGAGCATCTTTCTCATTAGTGTCCCACAAAGCATCTGCGGCACGTGCTTGGGTTCGAACTCGTAAGGTCGGGTCTTGGTAACTCTCTGATTCATTAACTAGCTTCTTAATTATTGAGATAGCAATTGACTGATTCTCCTGAGATACGTCAGCGGGCCCGTGGCTCTTAGTTGGAACTGTAGCTACGTAACGTCCTTTAGCAGAAGAAGTGTTAGCGGTAGGAATTTGTGCGCGGGACTGCGCAGGGAGTGAGGCTACGCAGCACAGGGACAATGCCCATGCGGGGAATCTACGGGACATTCCTAATCTCCTTACGTGAGTATAAGGTCAGCAATTCGGATAGTTTGTTTTGCGACCATCGGCCTTCTCTGAGCTGAATGCGGTGTTTGTGGGCGCATCAGCAGACACACTGTGGACTCGAAGATATGGGAAAATATCTTCTTACGAGGTTAAAGTATAGCTATCACCGGTACTGACAG
Organism: Pyrinomonadaceae bacterium; assembly: GCA_036387235.1. Classification (GTDB taxonomy): domain Bacteria; phylum Acidobacteriota; class Blastocatellia; order Pyrinomonadales; family Pyrinomonadaceae; genus JAIVJZ01. The sequence continues at coordinate 500,935 of DASVUD010000006.1, read as the reverse complement.
CAACAAAAAAAACAAACTTTAACAAAACAATCTTTGGATCTGCCTGAGAAGATCCGCGCCACAAATATTTATATCCTCATACAACACACGGTCGCGCAATCACAATCAACACAATATCCGGGATTGGGACAGCAGGTGGCCCTATTACAGAGCATGCAGCCACAGCTATCAGGGGCGGGATTATTAGGTACAGGGGCGAATATAGTCTTAGATATGACGCGAAACTTGAATGGGTCTTTTTCCATCCTTACGCCGTACTTTCGCAGATCTGATACGGATACTTCTTTATCCTCACCGGCCACATAGGAACCAACCTTTACGGTTTTCAGTGAATTCAAATCCTCACATTTTTGGATACCCGTTAAGTCACCATATATGGCGTACACAGTAACACGGACCTTATCTTTTTCAAGTTTGGGATCTAGCTTGATTGCCGAAACGGAATTTTGGACGGGCAAATTCCCATTTTTAACGGGAACCTTGATAACTGCTGAAATTCTTCTGTTCGCGGTTGCCGCTTGCATAAAGAATGTCTTATTTTGGCTTTGGGTAACTTCAATTCCTAAGGCTTTAATGAATTGTCCCGGTCGTTGTGCGATGGGTCGTTGTTGTTGGGTAGCAGAAGTAACATCTATGAGGATGAGAAAACTGGCAGCAACTGTAACTATGAAGAGGGGCCTTTTCAAAAGGATCACGGTGAGAAGCTCCTTAAAGTAAGTATCGAAAACCCGAATTGATTGAAATCGTCCCAAGTTTATGAGAATGTTCCAATGAGAGCGAATGAGGTATTCGGTCTCATCTTAGAAACTCTTTGCGGTGTGAGTCTCTTGACAACTTTAGCCGAAAAACGCAGGAACTCTACTCTCGCAGACAATGCATGTCAAGAAATTTATCAACTGGAAGCCAAATAAAATCACGACAATCTTCATCTCTCTTTCTCTGAACCCGAGGCTGGAAATACTGAGTTAGTGGAAATTAGCTATGCGGATTATCCTGTCGACAAATCAACTCCGACAATAATCCGGCTCGAATCCTCGAAAGCTACTTAGCTGAGGTTGCTTGGGCCTAGCGCCCGGCATCGCCCGATCCCCATTCAATCTTCATGAGAGGCAGCGCAGCGTCGCGTCCGGTGTATGCCGTTGTTAGGCCGCCGGTTACCTCACACGCCATCGCCACCAGCAACGTCCTTTGGCTTGAAGATTAACCAGAACTTCTCTCTGGCACTAACTATATTCATCTTAGATATTTATTATCTTAAAGGTATGTTTGAAGACTAGGGCTCCGAATTTCGACATAGAGACTTATTGGGAGATACTTAGTAATGGAGTGTTGGATATTTTAAGAGAGGTGCCAACACTCAACAATGGAATAGAAATTCCATTTGAATGCCGTATCTTACACACTCTTTCTGCTGGACTTTCAGCATCCTTTTTTCACACAACGATGCCCGTGGCCGACGCTTGTTATTCACCTTCAAGTCCTCTATGTCTGAACGCAAATAGAAATAATTATCGAAGCCGTCAATATGAGGGCCGGAAACAGCTTTTAATTTACCGGACATCGTCCAAGCCAGCACGACCGGAGATGGTTGCTTCTTTAACCTTGCCACTTCAGCCAGCGTAAGCGCAGTCTTTCTAAATCGTGCAATCGCTACTATGTCCTCGTGTCGAAAGTATCTTATCTTTCCTGCGTCTTTAATTTCGACAGGTTTGAGACGACCCGTGTTAATCCATCTTGAGTAAAATTGGGTGGAGGATTCATCGAGCATTGTAATCGCTACGTCAATGGACACGACTTCAGTAGCAAGCTTCATGTCACCGCCAAATCGCCTTTTGAAGCGTTCAAGCATATAAGTTGTAAAGTATGCTTCTACCTCACTGTTTCCCTTTACGCCCTTTGGCACATACGGGCGCAACACGCCGTTTTCAACTAACTTTTGCACGGTTCGACAATCAACTCCGAGAACATCAGCCGCTTGGTCCACGCATAACCTCAATTTACTGTCACTCGGTCTGTACTTCGTCCTCTGTTTCGAAACCGCCTCCGCGAAGTTGACGGCTTTAAGATCAGAGTTCCGAAATACGTAAGCGGGGCCGCCGTCTATTTTCATGCCTGATACCGGAAAGACTCCGCACGCCTCAAGGGCATCGACCACAAACTCCGAACTGCTCCGTAAAGTTGCGGCGAGTTTACTTGCCATTGTGTATGTGGAAGTGAAAGTATCGATCCCCTCCTGATCCACCGATAATTCATACTGCCCCGTCATTACCGGCCCGGTCGGAATTATCCCTTGTTTAATCAGAAACCTGACGATTTCCGTCGTAACATTTAGCCGCTTAGCCGCCTCCGCTAGGTAATATGCGCCGCCTCTTTTAGCCCGCCTTTGTTCAATTATTTGTTCTTCCGAAAATGAGAACTTATAAAGCCCTGCGCCCTCGGATTTCGCGCAAGGAATTATCTCTCCGTCTAAAACCATCTTCACGAAACCGCCTAGCCCGGAACAGTGTTCATCGACCTTTGCTAGGGCGGCGGCAAAAGTTAGCTTTTTAGCCCCTCTGTCCGGCACTAGTTTCTTTTCGATGCGCTCTAAAAGACCGTTGATCGATTCACGGCCAAACTTCCAATGCTTAAAACCATCAATAGGCAGCCCGCGGAGAGCGGATATGCATCCGTGTTGCATTAAATCCTTAACAGCGGGCTCGCTGACTCCTAACAATTCGGCGGTCTCGGATAGACTTAACGAGTCATCAAATTCCCTCTTCAACCGTTCAAGGCTTGCCCTCTCGATTAAGACGAGCCTTTTTTTCCCTTTATCCCGAATGCTCGCCTCAAGCTTACCGCTTTCGATTAGAAGATTTATCCCCTTTACCCATGTCCCAAGCGTTAGCGCAGCTTCTATAAGTCCTACATATTTTTTGTGTGTTAGTCGGTGCCCGTGGCGCCCGACGACCGACGTATAGCCGCCGTCCCAATAATCTTCGACGTACCTCTCAAAAGCGGTTCTCATGAAATCGAAACACGCGGAAGGAAGGCTGTGATACAACCCGAAATAAAATGTGCCGAAATCCTTATAAAAACCTGTTTCTGTGCGTGACTTCTTATAAGAAGAAAATCGATTTTGTCTCCACGAAATAAATTGCTCGAATCGCTTGGGCCATTCTTCAAATACGGAGACGGCTTTGGTTAATATTTCATGTAGCTCAATGTTGCTTCTATCAACTGCGGTGAATTTACCCTTGGTGTCCAGTGTGCCCGTATGTTGAGCGGCAATGAAGAAGACCGCCGACAATAAATCCTCTAAAGCGAGATCATCAAGGGGGTTCCCCCGCTCGGCTTGAGTAAAGTCGCGGATAGTCAGATCACACTTCAAGTGTATGCGTCGAGATAAACTAAGCGCCGAGTCATCAACTGAAGTAACCTTTATATCGCGCCAGTCATAACCGCAGGCGCAGATACGAATTTCTTTTCTGCTCCACGAGATACTCTTCAGGCAATTCGAGCATTCATCCAATAATAGGCATCCGTGGTTCGGGCAAACGGTTACTGGAGCCAGTTCCCATACCTTTCGGCAGTACCCGTCTTCGCGAAGGCATGCCGGACAAATCTTCGGTCTCCGCGGACGTATGAAATATTTTGGTATGGGGAGTCCGAATACGTAATGCCTAAACGTAGACGTGTCCGAAGGGGCGGGTTCATAGAGTAAGGATGCCAATTCGACTTGGCTGACACCCGTCAACTCCGAGAGTAGATTTAAGTCTTGAAATTCTCTAAAAACAACCCCATAGTTATGAAAACCTGCCCCGCCAAGACCGGCCATGTTCGGTATCCACGTTAGAAACTGATACCCGTTTACCTCGGTGAGACGTAAAAGAAACCCGATGAAACTCTCCCCGGGTCGCGGTCTGTCCGTCAGACGCAGCCTGTTGCGCCTTTGTTGGTTCTTCGGAGCCATACCTCCATTTCATATAAGATCTCATACTCATGCAAGCTGTATTTCCGACCAAATCTTGTTCGGTATCAACGAAAGCGATCTCGGGTCCGGTCGCCAGCAATAATTTTCTACTCCGGTTATTCATATTCGACTAAATCAAAGCCCGAACGTTGGGGAAGGAGTTTCGATAAAATTCGGGCGTATAGCCATTATCTATTTGGGCTCTAATACCATTCATGTTATTCCGCTCGCTGTCAGCAAATTGTTTACTTTCTCCTTGGCAAACAGAAATCGCTTTAATCCCCCACTTTCATCTTTTCCGCACGGGCTAATCCTCCCGTCCAGTACGGCTCGCAAAAAGCTGCCGAGGTTGTAAAGACGATTGATATTCGTCCGCATGATTGCTGATAAATTCATCAGGTCTGCTTCTCTGGGATTGATGTCTTGTACGATGCGGTTATCAAGGCTGCTCAGTAGTTCGTTGACCTCGCTCCGCGTAAACTTCCAATGAGCCAGACCGTCTATGTTTGGACCGCGCCGTGGTTTCAAACATTTATAACGAACCAGTTCGAGAATAGTCCTCGGGGTCACATTCAGCAGTTGAGCCGCTTGTTCACCAGTCAACAGATCGCGAAACTCAGGCTCCAGTTTCGCGACGCTCGCGGCCTCAATCAAAAACATCCTCTTTTTACTTCTTTCCCGAACGAGGGCTTTGAGCATCCCCTGCTCGATTAACCAGTTGATATATGGGTGATTGACCCTCAACCGTATTCTGGCTTCGTTCCGAGAAATATATTTTCTATCATTCAAGCCGGAGCCTTTGCGCCTCATTAACACGGCCGCGTAACCGCCACTCCAATATCGTCCTACATAATCTTCAAAGGCCCTTCTCATGAAGTCGAATTTATCGGAAGAGAGATTGTAGTAGAGACCGTAATAGAACGTGCCGAAGTCCTTATAAAGCCCGCTGCCCGATGCCCTCTTTGACGGGAACCGGCCTCGCCTCCGGGACAGAAACTCTTCAAACTTCTTCGGCCATCTGTCGAAGACAGCCGCGAATTTGACCAATAAATTGTGCAACTCGGTGTTTCGCTTGCCTTTCACACTGAGTTTGCCTGTCGTATCGGTCACGCCGCGATCTTGAGCCGCGAGGAAAAACAAGGCTGATAAACCATATTCCAAATCCAAGTCGTCGAGCGGGTTAACATCGGACTTTCGCACGGGGACGGCTTTGCCGGATGGCAAGTTGCACAGGCGATAGACGCGTAGCACCACGCTTAATTCGGAACCGCTTACGGCATTAAGGGGCGCATCTCGCCAGTCGTATCCGCACCGGCAAACGCTCACCTCGCGCCTGACCCAAGAGATGCGCTTTTTGCACTTAGGGCACTCGTCAATCAGCATGCAACGGTGCAGGGGGCAGACGGTCACGGGCGCGAGTTCCCATATCTTGCGGCAGTAGCCGGAGGTGCGTAGGCAAGCGGGGCAGATTTTAGGATGTTTCGGGCAGATGAAATACCGTGCAATCGGAGAGCCGAACACTTCATATCTGTAAGTGGAATTTTTTGTCGGCGCCGCGGCATATTTCAACGCCGATAACTCGGAAGGATTCACTCCCGTCACGACCGAGAGCAATTCCACGTTCCATTGACTGCCGAAAACGAATTGACAATTATGCAAAGCGCTCGGTTCCAATCCGGACAAACACAGTACCCACCAAGGAGTTTCATAGCCGTTCAATTCAGTAAGACGCAGGACGAACCCCACCGGGCTTTCGTCGGGTAAAGGTCTCTCCGTGCGCAACAGTTTTTTGCCAGCCTTCTTCATTCCGGCCAAATCTCTTCTTGTCGCAACGCAAAAATGCGAAAAAACCAAGCATTACGTCTTCAAAACGTTCGAGGCCGTCTCATTATCTTCCGCCATCTTCCTCAAAAATTCAGGCATCTCCTCCTTGACGGGTACAATCTTAAGGTCTTTGAATTCGGTAAGAAACGGGTTGTCCCGTCTCACATCGATTTTTCTCAATCGATCTTCGTATGCTTGACCGAGCACCTTTAAATCGAGTCTCTCCATGGACTCGTTTATGGCTAGTTCCGCGGCCCTTCGCACGATTGCCATTACTCTGCTGACTCTCCCGTTAGTGCCGCAATAGAAGCGATAGGCCATCGCCGGGTCCCCCAAATTGGATGCCTCGTTGAGGGGCAAGCTGCTATCGACCGCCCCTAAGAAGGATCGAAACTCTTTTTTCTTTTCGGGGTCGGCTTGCTGTCCGTTCATCCAACCGAAGGGTTCGAGCGTTTCTCTCACCAAGAAACGCCGTTGTAACTGTTCGTTGCCGCGCACGTCCAACACTTTATCGGCGTACGGCTGGCCGATCAGGACGATGGGCTTTCCGGTGGCGTCGATTAAGTTCTTTAGCCAGTCGGAGACGTTCTTCAATATCTTCTTCGAATCTCCGTCCACGAAGTGTTGGAATTCATCAAGGATGATTATCTCCACGCCGCATTCTCTGATGAACATTCTGAGGCGCGACGTCTGGCCGTCGGCAGTTCCCTTCTTAGCCATCGGATCCCCTAAGCTTTCGAGAATCTCTCCCACAAGCGTCTTCTCGGTCGCCCTCTGCGGGGTCGTGCTCGACAAGACGGGGACCCTCGCGCAGCCCTCATCCATACCGCGCGGGAATAGCGCCTCGTAGAATTCATAAAGGGTGGTTTTGCCCGTGCCGGCGTGCCCTCCGATGAACATGCATTCGGGCTCGGCGGCGATCTTGGAATACTGATGGCAGTGCCGCACCTTATCCAGAATGGCGGTCAGCCTCGGATATTCGACGAATATCTGTTCGACCAGTTTCTGCCTCTCATCTTTAGGCATCTTGGAATAGTCCCGGCGCTCTTTAGCCATTAACACCTCCGTGTGCGGGCAATCGGTAACTGGCGCTGTAACCGGCCAAATCCAGTTCGTCGTCCTCCGCGTTCTCCGAGACGGCATCGGCGCTTCCCGCCGGCTCCTGTCGGGCCGTAGTCTCATCCGCCCTCGGCGTATTCGCGACAGCCCGCCCTTTTTTCGCCTCGGAGCTTTTTGCGACGGTTACGACTTCCACCGTCCCCGGCAGGAGTCTTACGCCGGTATCGTTACTCTCACCCGACACTCCCTTAATGATCGGCAATCCTCCTACGCCGGACAGTGTCTCCGCCTGCGGGGGAGCGCTGTTGAGCATTACCAGAGTGCCTTTGGCTTCGCCCCGATCTTGAGACTGTTCGTCCCGACGCTCGCTCACCTCCAAGGTGGCGCTGTAATTTCGTTGGCGAACGCGCTGCCACCGGGCCATCTTCGACCTCGCGCCGCTCTTGCCTATCTTTTGCCACTCGCGATCTACGATGGCTTGAATTTTCCTCCTCGCGCGCATGAGCGCCTTTGCGTCCCTTCGCCCCTCCGCCTCCTTGCGGGCGTAGGCGCAGATGACCTCGTGCTGCCATAAGCTGAGTTCCTTGGTGTACTCCTGATCCTCGGCGGGTACCGGAATGTAGTTGTCGTCTTTGGGGTCGTAAACGTGGATGACGGAAAGATCGTCAGGATTAAATTTCAGAGCGGCACGCTCACCCTTTAACTCACGCCGGAGGGCCGCCAGATTGTCGTCGTTGTAAATGAGATTGAACAGCCGGATGCCCTTCTGCCCGATCTTCCTGCGCTCGATCTTGCCGAGTACGACTTTGAGGTCTTGACCGCGCCGGGGCAGCCGGGGCGGGCACTCTTTGACTCCCGCCTTCCACACGTGGGCCGGTACGTCGCCGAGCCCGCGATGTATCTCCTGCGAATAGTCGTCGACGAGCCAGATATGCAATATCTCCATAAACCTGTCGAAGTCGATGACGGCATTCTTCTTAGGGTCGTAGTCCTCTCTGTCGATGATGTTCGAGAACGTCGTTCCCGGCTGGTTGTGCAGCAGCCTCCGGTTTTCCGTCCCGAAGAACCTTTCGATGGACGACTTGAACCAAGGATGCCTGACCGGGTTATACATAATGACCGTCCCGATTTGCAGGCAGGCGTTCTCCAGATCCTCCGAGTGGAATTCCGGGCCGTTATCCACGACGAGGACTTCGGGGATGCCGTAAGTGTCCCACTCGTTCTCGACGCTCGGGTAGTCGGTTTTGAGATAGCTCTTAGGGCGGATCGCGTTGAGGAGGCACAGCATGACCGACAAGTAGCCGGCAGGGTCGAAGCCGACGTGTATCCCCGTGATCATTCTTGAGAATTTGTCGATTTCGGCGGTGATCGTGGGCCTACCAAGGGGCAGTCTCGTCACCGGATCTATGACGAACAAGTCCAGTTTGGTGTGATCCATCTCGACTCTTTGCAGGGGTCTGGTCGGGCGGGGGCCGCGCTTTTTCTGTTCGTGTATTTTCTCGGCGTAGAGTTTTCCGTAGCGCGCCTTATCCTTTTCATACTCGTCCATCTTGACGACGATGTCGTAGATACTGTCGTGGTGCGGCAGGGGGAGACGGTCTCCCGCATTTCTGGTTTCATTGATTTCGTCGATGCGCTCCTCCAGCTTGCGGTAAACTTCCGCCACCGAAAGTCGCTGCTCGTTCATGAACTCTTCGTTGATGACTTCACCGACCACTCTGGTCACTTCCTCGGCCTTTCGCCTTTCGGCCTCGGAAAACTTTTGCCCCTTGCGTTTGCGCCGACCCGTGAACTTGCGTTTACGGTTGCCGCGCTTTTTGAACGAAGGCACGTACGCTCGAACGTCCTCACCGGCGCGGAGGTAAGGCATGAACCACTCGTAAAAAACCGTCTTCCAATTCGGCAATCTCTTGGGGTCTTTGATCTCCTCATGTACGCGCCTGATGATGGGTTCGAGGGTGGCAGCCCTGAACTTAGTGAGGTTAGCCTCTTGGATCGCTTTGACGTAAGTGTGCCTTCTCTTAAATTCTTTCTTCCTCGGGTCGTTATCCTTGAGCATCATGAGGTCGTCGATGAAGGATTCGGCCATCTTCCGACTGACCAAGGAGTTCTGCCGACCGTCGCCGAGGAACTCCATCCCGCCGTCGAAGAGGGCGTCGAGGAGCGCGTCTTGCGACGCCGTCTCCGATTCGTTCAGGGCGAGGTCCGTCAGCCTAATGTCGCCGTTCGGGAGCCGCTCGTTGACGACATACTCACGTCCCCGCAACTCAATGTGCATATCCCTACGTAGTCTGAAATTGGACATGGCTTAAGAGGCCCTCCTTTCGGAAATCACCTCGCGGCCCGGCAGTCGCACGACGCTCTCCGGCCCGATTGGCAATGTCAGGTCAATCGCGAGCACCCGCCAGAAAAGAAGCGCGTACACGGCTTGTTTCCCCACTTCGCGGGACTCGAAGAAACGCATGAGCTCGCCGAGGTTTGTCTCGCCCCTTCCGGTGAAGAACTCGTGGCAGGCGATCTGGTAGAGCGGGTTATCGATGTCTACCCTCTCGTACCTGCTGAGCAGCTTGATATTGTTCAAGCGCGGCTGCTCCCTGATCACGTCGTCGGTCATGACGACAAATCTGTAACCTTCCTTCGCGCAAGCGTCCGCAGCGATGCGGAAGAGGCGCTGGTTTTCCTCCTCCAGCGCGTCATCCTTCCGCTTCACTTCCACGATCAGGTGTTCGTCGTTTGTCTGCACGTGAAAATCCGGCGTGTAGTAACGCCACTTCCCGTCGAGTTCGTAGTGAATACGACCGGGCTGCTCCGCGAAGTAGATGACGTTCGGATGGTCGTACTCCAAGAGGTAGAGGTAATCCAGTTCGATAGTTCCTTCCGCGTATATCGTCCTGTTCATCCGGTAGCTCGGAAACTTGCTTATGATTTTCTTAACCCCGCCTTTGTTGGAGGGCTTTCTAACTCTCATTTGCTCCCTCAATTGATCATTATTGCCATCGTCATCAATCTTTGGACATCCGATGTTTCACGGGTAACAGTTTGTGTAATGCTTGAAACGCACTTCATAGACGAATACCCGCGTAAACTCGGTTAGCCCCACCCGGATTTAGCGTGCCGCCGAAAGACGAATTCGGAGACCATGAGAGGTAGTCTTAGCTCTGGCAAGATCGTCTCGCCCTTGCGTTCCTATCTCCGTCAGCCCGTAGACCGCCTCCGGCCACCTCTATCTCTCATTAGTGGTCTCGACACGGAGTTCGTCAAGACTTTTCGTAAAAATTTTTGTTCCGGCCTCTGTCATTCAATCCCTTGTTAAATATCGATTGAGATACCGCCTTAATTTAAGGGCGCGGTTTTTTACAAAACGCTTCACAAACGAAGAAGAGTCTTCTTGACCGAAGTAACCCTGATCTACCGGCACGTCTTTTCAAACGCTAAATTGCTTCTTCCGGTAGCAGTCCTTCCGGCTGAATCATTCTGTAGTAGATGACGCGCGTCAGCTTCACATCGGCCATACAGTAGTCGGCTATCTCGGAGTGTTTGCCTTCGCAAAAGCGGTCATATACATGAGCCCCGTCGAGTTGATCATTCTTGGAGCTTTCGAGGCCGAGAATTCGGGCAAGGTCGTCTAGGCTGACGAAGTTGCGCATGTCCCATTTGTTCCACTCCATCATTGTGTCGAACAGGGGGCGGCTCTTATAACGCGCAAAACTAAGTGTAACGGTAGGCTGAACCCGATTTATTACCGACCGCTTGTAGATGAAGTTCAAGTCGAAAGCGAAGATATTGTGTCCGACAATTACATCCCGTCCCGGATCAAAGCCTCGCATCAACTTCCAGAATGCTTTTAGGGTGCGATGCTCTTCAAGATGAAAAAGCAGCGTCTGCCGGTCTCGCCCTAAGCACCCGCTGTGCATGACTTTTCCGTTACGCTCGATGATCAATCCAATCGTCAACACCCTGCCGTAATCGCCGGTCAAGGACAGCTTTCGGAATGCTTCTTCGTCGCAGTCGCATACTTTGGGATGCCGAGCGATTGACTCCCGCTCGGGAGGGAGGGTCTCTATATCAATGAAGACACGCATCGCCATTGTGGACGCCTGACAGTTTGATGAGTAAACTCTCGACGTCGGTATAAACACCGTTTTACGGGTTATACTTCGTCGCACAGGTGCAACTCCGAAGGGGCGCGAAGCTTAACCCAAGTCGGGTTGAATTGCAATAACTTTCTTAACCTATCTTGGCTTGAGTCTAAATGAGGTCGTATTGCTCCCGAAACTCCGATGAAATCACCAGACTTGAGTAATAAGTATGAACTGTTACAGCGCCTGTTGATTCAAGCGAGAGAGGACGCGGGACTGTCTCAGCAGGAGGTGGCGGATCGTCTAGGTCGCCACCAAACATTCGTCTCTAAATGCGAACGCGGGGAGCGCCGGATGGACTTGATCGAGTTTCTTGCGACGGCTGATGCAATTGGCTTCGATCCTCATAACTTCATCAAAAAACTCGGCGTGAGTAAAAGCGTCAAGCCTAAGAGCAAAAGGGAACCTAGCTAGCGGCCCATCGGTGAGGGTGTAATGGCTAGACCGCCGCTTTCTTGTCAGAGTTGGGTTGCTTGGTTCTTGCCATGCTGCTGGAAGGCGCGGGGTTGCTCCCGGCCGCGCTGATGCCCGAGGCCACTAACGCGGCAAGAGACGGTAAGAGCCCGCACCAGAGTATCTTGGCTCTTCCATACACTGCTTCTGATGTTAATTGGTTGAGAGGTTCATTGTTTTAGAACGAAGGGGCTTATTACTAATCTCTTCGTCCAATGGGGAAGCCACAAGCCCTAGCACAGGCTGAAGTCTTATCCTTTACAAATACCCTAGAGCGCAGCTTACCCCTGCTCAATGAAATTGTAAATGGAATGGAGCTTAAGTAGTTAAACAACGGCAGAGGTCAGTTAAGATGACCTTCTATAGATATTGACGGCTGAATTTTGCGTTCGAGATTAACAACATGCACTAAACGGCCGTAAACGTCTCGTAATGACTTGGATATGAACTCTCGGCCAGTTCTTAACTGCTCTGGCCCTGATGGAATATTAGAAGTGAGAAACCCCTGTTTCGTGCGGTGTGGCACTGTGATTATGTGTAATATGACTGTCCCACTACTCTGGTGAAGCCAAGAGGCTGCGGCATATACAGGCGCGCAAGTGAGGTAATAGTCTGTTGGAAACCTCAAAAACTCCTGACAATAGATGCAGTCTCGCGAGTGCCTTCTTCCGACTGATGTCCGATAGCCTGCGGGGTAAACCTGATTTTCCCTTTGGGGCACTAATACCTTTCCGTTTCGATATTAGTAAAGTACCTCCGAGACTGGATTGTTAGGCACAGAACCCTTCTATACAGCGTGTGAATTTCCACTTATCAGCGCAGAAGAGAGAAGGCTGACATATCGTATGGTTGGCAGAGGGCACTCTCTACCGCAGATAAACCTCCCTGATCGTAAGCACGACGCACGCGCAGGCGCGTGGCTCGTACTCCGATTAGTGAACCGGATTCATTACGCGAAAAATGGTTAGACCGCTGAGAGTTTTCCCGCTCCGAGACGGCGGCGACTACTGCCGACAGTCCATTTATCTCCAGCAGTTTCCGGAGGCGTTCGGCCTCTGCCTGTGCGCCTCTGCGCTCCCCCGCTAAACTCTCTCCATATTTAGCTGTGTCTTCTCCCCATGTAGTTCCGTCAGCAAATTCAATAAAGTCCACACATAAACTAATTTTCTCTTTGCCGCGATTAAGAATTGCCGTCGCGCGCCGCTTACCCGGCGGTAAGACCAAGTCTCGACTCGTCGCATTGATGCCGGAGCCAAGCCTGACATTGACGCCGTGCGCGATAGTGTCATAACTGATCCAGTATGCCTGTATCGGTTTACTGCTGACGTTCTCCACCACAAAGTTAACGAGGGGTGCTTCCGGGTCGTCGGAATTATCCACCACGGACGAGATGCGCAACGGCGCGTCGGGCTGGAGTTGTACGGCTACTCTATCCAAAGAGAGTTGAGCAGGTTGCTGGCTGTCGCCGCTTTGAGCCGCAAAGGAGGAGACACAAGTGAGGACAGTGATAATTACAGCATAGAGACAAAGTGTGAGATGTCGCATAATAGTGTTTACCCCTTCTGTATAAATTACGTGACAGATAGCAATAAATCAAGAATTGGGGTAGTGGTTCAGTTTGAAATCTGATTAGCAATATAGTAGCTCTATTAGAAGAGGAGAAAAAATAAGATGGATGGCGACAGCATAAAATTCCCCAAGAGTTTTGACGCAAAAGCAAACAAATACTTCATTACCTGCGAAAAATGTAATGAGTGTATCGCCTTAGAGATAAACACTCCCAAAGAGGAATTTGACTTGATTACAAAACACGTTTATGAGGTTCATGGATACGAACGCGGGAATCTCTCCCGCAGTAATTCAGACTGAACCACTACCAGAATTGGCTAGGCTTCAGAATGTCATGTGGCGAACGAATACGCCCCTGTGCAGCAGCATAGCGACCGTACAGGGGCGTATTTTAATGCATGATCAACTCGGGGGAGCTATCTCCACACCGATTTCCCATCCATCACCTTTAGTGCATCTTGTCTGTAGCGAGAACTCAATAAGTCGGGTTCTCGTAGCAAGGCTGCCGTTCCATATATTGGTTTTGGTTAACACCACATGGATCAGGCGTCGGGTCCGGGTACGGTTCCGGTAGCGGCGGCGGGTTGCTGTTGGTCACCGACAGTGATGCGTATCCGATAGTGTCGTAACCACCGCCAGCTACCACGTTGTTGATGCCCACCGTGTATGCGCCGCCGTACATGTTGCTCGTATCCATATACGGAGTGTTACCTCTGGCCCAAGTGCCGTCAGCAGCGACCTCAGTCGCGGTTGTCTGTCCCACGACGGTTCCATACTCATTCCAAAATTCTATGACCGGCATTCCATAGGCAGTGCTTATGCCTTGACCGTAAATGGTAAAGGTCGCCGGTGGGGCTTGCACGTCAATCGAATCAGGGGCAGCCGTGAAGAAGATGCCGATGGTATTGGCACAGAAAATATCCGTCGTGCCGAGTGGGGTAGTAAAGCCGGTGAACCTTTGATTCCGGCAGGCATTGAGCCCAATCCCGTCGCCGAGGTTGTTAAATTCCCAAATCGCCGGGGCTCTCCCGCCGCCGATGGCAGCTCGTCCGTTGTCGTTCGTCGTCACATCGAAGTAAGTTGTATTTCCGGCCGCGCCGGATAAATCCCGCTGCCGAAATCCGACGATAATCACGCGGGGATGATCGACGACCCTTGTTCTTCCGGCTTCACGGATGCTGATCGTCGTGTGGATGTTGAAACCTAAAGACCTGATGAATTGCAGAAAGCCGCAACCCACAGTCGTACCCGCAAGGGCGACAATTAAGACAAGCGATACACATCTCAATTTACTCATTAGCGTGCCTCCTCTAGCGGTCAATGCCTAAAATGTCCAAGGTACGGTGGGCAGTATCGAGCGCGGCGCCAGCACTCGTGTTAGTAGCTCTGCGGACAACTTCCTGCATCTCTTTGTATCTCGGCGAATCGAGAACTTTTGCCTTGCAATCTTCGCCCTCGCAATTCTTCTTCTTCCCGTCGTGCTTCTCTGCCCAACGAGCGCGCCGCTCTTCCTGTGTTAACTGGTAGTCTTCGTTGTACAACTTCTGCTTGAGCATATCTGCCGTGACATAGACCGCCTCCAGCGGCGACATCTCAGAACCGATGGTGTCACCCTTCTTCTTCTTAGGCTTGCTCTTCCCGTCGTTTTTCCCTCGCGCGATGAAGTCGCCCTCTGTGAGGAGCATGCTCATGCGCAATTCTCGAACTTCGCCCTGATTGGTTTTCGCGTAATCGGGCGCTCCATACTTCTTAGCCAAACCGTTCACCACCTTGACCACTTCAATTTCCTCGACGCCCTTCTTTTTCCCCTTTCTGTATTCCATCTCGGAACGCACCACGCGCTCTTTCAAATCATTCGTAGAACCGCCAATCACATCATCCTCATCGACAATTGTGTTGAAGACTGCGTTCGTTAGCTCCCGAACAGCAGATTCTTCTCCGTTTCTTGCGGCTTTTGCTTTCTCATTGACCCGCTCCAGCGGGGAAGGCTGATTTAGCGAGGCGCTTTCTTGGCCGGAAGCTGGCTGTGCTTGAGCCTTAATCGGCCAATTGGCGCTCAACCAAAACGACCCCACCCCGAAAATGCAAAAGACGAACAGCACACCGGACACTTTTATGAGTTTGTTCACGGTCACTTACCTCCCTGACCTTACGGCCTTTAGTTAAGCGTAAAATTGAGTTGAAGCTGAAAGTAATTCAGCGGGGAAAAGAGTTGAGGTTCAACATGGAAAGCAGTCAGACACAAGTCCACCGCTTCAGGCACAGGTGGCGCCGTAGGAGCGAATCGTCGGGGTACTTTTTAGCTTGCGGCAAGCCCAAAAAGTCCGAGGGAGCCACATCAAAGCATCAATTTTTGTGTTTGTTATGTGAGGTGACGAAGAAGGTGAAATCTATCGTCTACGCATAACCAAGACATCGAGAGGCACGGAGTCTACGCCGGAGGTACAGATCTGTCAAGCTATTAAGGGCGGAAAGAGTGACTAAACATGTGCCGCCTAAACTGCGGTAAAATACGTTGTTTCGACCTACATACAACCGGTCCAAAGCGGAGAAAAGGGTTAAAAACCCACGACATTAGATTGCAGCTTTGTTCCGGCTAATCGACTGGAAATGAGGAAGGCCGGGGCTGCTGGCCTTTCTCGTGAGGTTACACGCTCCATATAACAAACTACCACATCTGGCCCGCGCTATTTGACAGGATTCGCCGCAAAGGGCGCCGTCTGGTTGACGTTAGAGCAAACCCACAATTGGAAGCGCATCGAGCCGGGCCGCGTCGGGATCGGTTGACCGACCTGTGTGTCTTCCCGGATGAACACTGTTCCCATAGCGTTGGACGTCGCGTAATCCGTAATTTGACCGGTCAATCCTGCTTTGACGGCACAGTGTAATGTGCACGATTTGCTGCCTAGCGGCAGCCAAACACCCACCACCATTTGGGCGGGGAACGTCAGCGAATTATTAGTGGGCAGACAAGCATTGGCTCCCGTCGGTACGGAGCCTGTGTCATAAAATTAGTGAGACGTAAACTTTTGTCGGATCCAGCCCATTAGCCATTCCCGTCACTGCGAGCGAACTCCTGAGCAAGGTGGCGACTCGGTCGAAACCTGCTCGGTCCTGACGACGGCGACCAACGAGATTCTCGCACCTGTACACCACTGGATGCTGGTCATCTTAGCGACGGAGAATTATGATCTTTGGCTCAACGCGGGGGCTGGCAAGGGCATGTTTAGGCTAACTCAACAAGATGATTTATAGGAAAGGCACTCCTGAGACTTTCGGAGCGCCTTTCCCATTTCCATCCGATGAGCATGAACAAAGTTACAACCCTACGTCGCAGCTTTGCACATATCCCACTCGCACGTAACTTACTCTCCGCCCTGCTGCACGCCACGGTACGTGTCCACTGCGTCTTCCAACGGCTGCGGGGGCGCTCCGCACGGTGGTTGCTGCGGCTTCTTCTTGTCGCAGTCCTTCTCGAACTGCTTGGCCTCTTTTTCCAACATCTCTCTCGTCGGCGGCTTGATTGAGGTGTCGCAAGCCACGGTCTGTTTCAGATCGCACTGATCCTTGATTGGTTTACGTTCGGGCGGGCACAACACAATGCCCATGTCCATCAATTGCCGGAGCACCAAGCGGGCGACGGTGCGACCAAGCGCCATGCCGTTTATGTGGTCGCTGCGCCAGTGGATGCCCGCCCACATCCTGCCCAAACCGATGTTATCGGCCATTCTCTCCAACTCCTTCCCAATGCTATTGGGAGGAGGGGCGTTGCCCGTGCCCCTCGACGGCTGAGCACCGGCGAAGACGGGCGTCGAGCCGAAGAAGAACTCCAGCACTTCGCTGGCCGCGCCCGAGTAGGTGCTATGACCTGACGGGTAAGCCGGGTGACGCGGTGTGCCCGACTGGTTGGCAGGGAAATTACCGTTCTTATCCGGCCTCCCGTCGGGGCACAAGTTGTAAGCGGGGTTGAGTTCGTCGGGGCGGTCAAACAGCACGTCCAGAGGAATCTTGTTGCGCAGGGCGTATTCAATCGGACGCTCGCGGCGCGAGGTCAGCTTGCGGGGGCTGAGCCATTTGTAGTACCAGCAGGCTTGCAGCGCGCTGGCAATCGCCACGTCGAGCGTCGCCCACACCAACGCTTGGCGCGGCGGCGACCAGTTCCTCGTCTGGATCAGGTAGTTGAGCGCGTGCCGGTGGAAGAGTCCCGGCGTCTCGCTCTCGACGGCGCGCGCCATGCCGCGGCCCGTGCGGATGATCTGCTCACCCGGGAAGCGATTCACCACGACCGCGCCGAGCGCGGGCGGCGTTAAGTTAAGGAGTTTGCTGATTGGAAGTCGCCGACCGAGCTTACCCTGTGGGTCGCCGACAAGCGAGCAGGGGTCATCGCGGCGTTTGGAGAGTTCAACTAGCTCGTCGATCTCTCTTTGGATTTCCGCCGCGCCCTCCTTGCTGCACGGGTCGGGGTAGGGCGGGAAGAAGTCACTGCCGGGCTTGTCTGTAACGGCGGTGAGTTCTTTGATCGAGACGATGCGCAGCTTGGGGCAGAACATCCAGTAACCGGCCTGTGGTTCGACCTGCGGCCCCATGAGACCGTACTCGTGAACTACGCAAGGTTCTTCCTGTTTGCCGCCCGTCGGCGTTTTCGATGGCATACTCTTCTCCTTTGCTAGAGTTCAGTCCTTGAATAGACCAGAGTGTCGGCGGGCATAGCGCAGTCCGCCGCACAAAGGCGGTGTGTTTACTCGCAAGAGTTCCTATTAGTAATGACTGGATGCCGCATGACGTTTCACCTCAGTCATGAGCCGTGTGTGACGTGGTCGTGAGGTTAACAGGAGAGAAACTCTGGAGGAGTGAGTCTCTTGTTAACAGGAATCGGGAAACGCGGGCAATCTACTCTTGCTCCTATGAGGTGTCAAGGAAATTATTCGGAAGAGTTATTCGGTTTGATGTGTCATGGCTTCCTTCTCGACTCGCTAATTTAGGAGGATTAGCCGCGTGCCAAAGTCTACGAGAGGTAATAGTTATTCTTGAGGCTGTGGTGAATGTGTTCGCTTTTGCGGAGGGCGAACAAGCCACTCCGACAGCGCACAAAATAATCTGGATTCGAGATCAAGCCGGCAAATTATTTCCTTGCCTAGCTTATCTCAGACCGACACTTTAGAATGAAATCCCAAATTATTCAGGAGCCATCATGCCGGAAGAGACTATTAGCCGCGAGCAATTCAAACTCCTCTGCGAGAATTTGCTTAAGGAAGCGCCTACCATACTGAAGAAGCGTGATAAAACCGACAAGTCCATGGATAAAAAGAGCGCCTTATTACAGGCACTCTTTTTAAGGTTACAAGAAAAGCTTGGGCTATCAACCACAAACAAGGTGTTATCCGCCAGAGGCTTTAAGACCTATGAGTTCGCCTACCGCGAGGCGATATACGAACTTGCTCTGGAGCATGCCAAAGCGCCTTTTGACTACCTGAAGATTGTCGATAGCTTCTTGGCAAAAGCCCTGAAGGAATAAGCTCACAAGATCAGAGGTCTTCCAGAGCCTTCCAATTGTTCCCCGCGTCACACTGCTTCTTCGTGCCTTGACATACTTCGAACTTCGTCACCGGGTGAACTTCCCAAGCCGTAGCCCTCGGCATACTCTGGAAGTGGGCATGGGCACTGTCAAACATCAGCCAGCCCGTCACCCTCACATAAGTCTTCGTGCCAGCCAGTGCCTGCATCGTCGGGAGTTTCCACTGCTGATTGCGTGAGCGCGGACTCATTTCGATCACCAGCGACTGTTTCATTGTTCCTGCCCTTGTAGGGACGATATTAAGGTGAAAGTCGTTATTAGCAGCGCCCTGTAAGAAGCAGTTACATGATTCGGGTGTGCCGGTCAGTTTAGCGTGGATCAGGTAGCCCTTCACCGACACGGCTTTGCCCTCCCCAATGGCTTCGAGCGGCCCACGATCCGCACCCGACTTCCACGTCTTAGGAGTTGTCTCGTTTAATTCAATAATGTCCGCGATTGTCCACTCCTCCACATCCGAGGCCGCAGGACTATCCATCTGGTTTTTGAAAGTATTAAGTTTAGGATCGCCGCCGCAGCCCTGCGCAGGGCATTTTCCTAACGTCTTCACACACGCGGGTTTCTTCTTTGCGGCAGACGTTATTGGGTAGAGCGACAGGACAGTGAACACCGGCAATAACAGCAACACGACAAACTTTTGTACTCTCATTGCCCGCTGAATTTGTCTCTTGTCTGTAGCCATGATGTTTCTCCTTCCGGGTGTGAGCTTAATGCGTTGAAAATCCGAAGAGGCAGCGCACGATCTCGGCATTGAGTATCGCCGTCGATAATGTGCGGACTCGGATACGGGCGTTACCGAGCTACATATTAGGTGAGTCAGGACAATAAAATGACAAACCCGTTCGACTGGTTGCGCAACCTATATGGGTTCGCTCCTGAAATGAGGCTTGATTATTAGCATGGAAACTCGTAGAGGAACCAAACTACATTCAGGCGCGGAGACTCTATCGCTTGGCATTATGGCTGTCAACAATAAATTCGAGATGTTTTAGAATAAAAGAGCAAAATTTCTTATTAGGTGAATCAAGTATATTATTGTCTTAAAAAGGTTAGGCACTCAGTTTTATCTTTAACGTGCTACTTTAGTGTGGGCTGTTTACTGGCATAGTGCGCTGAATATCAACAGGATTCGTTGCCCGGTTCGGGCCATCAAGCCCCGACGACATACAATTCATTCTCATCAAACAACGGCCCGTGGTAAGTGACTATACAGTTTTTCCTGCCCTCCGTTTTGGCATAAGTCTTAGCCCTGTTTGCCCGCTCCAGTGCATCCCACTCCGTCAGGAAGCTATCTGAGTCAACTAGAACGAAGCCGATTGAAACAGTCGTTCTGGCGGTTGTTCCCGGATAACTCATATCCGCAAGTTTTCGCCTTAGCTGTTCTAAAAAGAACCCGCCTGACCCGACGTCCATATTCGGGAGCAGCAAGACGTACTCGTCGCCTCCGTAGCGATATGCTCGCCCGTGAGTGAAAATGTGTGCTTCGATTGCTTCCATGAATCGTGGCAACACCAATCGGTCTACTCTGGCTTCCGCGCCTAACAATTCGTTGATCTTCTTAAAGTCGTCGATGTCGATGAAGGCGACTATCACCCCGGCTCCACGTACACTGCATATCTGGCGATAGAATATTAAGTCGTCGTAAAATTGATTTGGGGACTGAAGGATTCCGAATTTATCATCGTATTGCCGTTGACGGAGGTCGTCCTCGTCGCGTTGCTGTAATCGCCCTTTACTTTGAAGAGATCCCACTATTTGTTGGACGGAAAGGTAGTCGGTGAGGCGCGGCATTATCATCGGCGCAACCTTCTGCATCCACTCATGCCTGAGAAAGTCGTCGAACGGTTTTAGGTGCTCGTCGAGCATCCTCAAAACGTCAGGATTTCTCGCGTCTGCTTTGCCTTGCTCAATCCTAGAGGCTTGATGACGCCGGATGGTCAACATCACCCGCTTTAGACAGGGGATCGAAGTGGGGCTTACTTCTGTAAAGCCGTCAGTGGACTCACCTTTGAGTTCTTTTAGAAGTCTCTCAAGGGAGTCGAATACCTCTGCGATACCGGGTAAGTATCTGACCTCAACCTGATGCGGCACCCCATCGCGAATAACGTCATACGTGCCGTTAACGAAACTCTCCCTAAAAGAGTCAACATACTGTGCGATCTTCCCCGATTCTTCCAGAGGTATTTTGGGCATCTTAATACTCTAAAATTATGGTGCATTGGTACTCAAAGCATGTCACAACTCTTTCTACGAGAGGGTGGTTCCGCTGACTACCGAAAATAGGAGCTTAATTCTTGTTGGCTCATCCTTCGCGCGCTTGCTGCTAATATCAAGATAGTTCCAATAGTGGCACTAGGATTCAGTGTGAGAAATCCGAAGTAGTCATCAATAGCATTCGACAAGAGATTGAAGAAGTTAGAAAGTTCATTAGGTGATTTGTCAACCTGCTGTTCCACGCAGCCATGAAATATACCACTTTATGGTCAGCATGAAATTCTTCCAGCTAGATTCCGTTTCAGTAATTTTTAATGATTGATGCATGAATCCAATCGCGCTTTTCATGAGCGGTAATACTTCCTTGGTGCGAAAGTACAAATAAGTCTCCAAAGCCCTTACTTTAACCCGGCTTAACTTGTCGGGTGAATCTTGCAATAGGCGGTTTAGTTCTTTAATTTCTTTCCGCGCCTCCTCGAATCTTTCGGCTTTCATGAGCATCAGCGCGTACTGTCTTTTGGCGTTAACTATTCCCATACTTCCGCTTAACAAGGAGAAAAACCTCAGAGCCTTTTCGGAGTTGTTTAGCGCGACCTTCAGCAAGCCATCATCCTTTGTGATTTGGTGGAGTCGAAAGCATACCCTCGCCATGAGTCGTTCGGTTTCCACCTTACCGTGAATGTCCTGACTTTCCGTCAAATTGCGAATCGCTTCTTCGCATATACTAAGGCTTTCCTTGAGGGCATCAAGAGATAGCTTCTTTTGGTAGCTCCGATTCTGCACCAAATTTTTCTGAGTCCTTCCCAAAATACTCAGCCACGCCAGCTTGTCGGCAGGCGGGAACTGATTCAGTTGTTGCTTCACAAAGGATATGAGGGCTAGAAGCTTTGCTTCGACTTTCAATAGCCTAGGGTCTTCGTCTTGATAAATGAGACTATCAAGCCCGAATTGTAGTGACCGGGCTAAGGACTTTTGCAGCGGAGTTATGTGGCTAAGATTCGAAGCGGCCTCAAAGTAATCTCGCGCTTGTCTCCAGTTAACATTCTTATCTCTAGTTATAGACGCCTTCCAAATATAGTAATCGAACGGAGAGTGATTTTTTAATCTTTGATATTTGTCCAAGTAGGCATCTACCTTCTCAAAGTCTCTCAAGTGCGAATAACTGAGGATAATTGTTTTAATAAGCATCTCTTCATGTGCCGCACGTGTCAGTCGCTCAAACAATCTGACTCCCTCTTCTTCATGAGTTTCACGCCCGGCGGAGAAAGGGGTGCGTAGGCCGGGGTTATCAAGCCAGTCGAAATAGAACCTCTTAAGCTCAGGATGAATGTCCTGCCATGGAAGTTCTATGAAAGGAATCAGATTCTCTAAGAAGTACGCCTTCCTTGCTTGATTGACGATGATCTGTGCCCGGAAGTTACCCGCGAACGATTCGTAGTTCCTGTCTATCCACATCACGTCAAAGTTCGAGACGCTCATGAGGGCGTCCAGACAGTCAGGTTCGGAAAGGCTATAGCCAAGAAATACGACCAGACTGTCTTCGAATAATTCACGTAGTGTTGATAAGAAGGCCCCCGGCAATCCTGAAGATTCTTGTTTGGTGGTAAGGACTAGACTCTCCGGCTGATCCAGATACGCACAGCCGTGTATTTTAAGAATAAGATTACTTCCGTCCGGTCGGGCAGTGTCGAGTGATTCGACGCCAAAGACCTTCACCGCGTGGCCGGGGGTCGTAGAAGTATTTGCGACCCGAATCCGAGCAAGAGCCCGTTCAAAGCCGGTGTCATAGTTCGTCGTGATGATGTGACAATCCTTCCGATGATAGAGGAAGGCGGAGAGCAGGAAGTGGAGCCGGTTGGGTGTTGTGTTTTGAAAGTATGCTGCTATATCTGAAAGGGTGCCAGCATAAGCGGGATCAGATACGTCTTCGACAGTGAAGCCGAGTAGGGTTTCGAAGGGAAGCTGCGCTAAATCTTCCAGATGAGCATCGGAGTGCCCGAACTTATGGAGTTGTTTTTCTAGCGACTGACAGCACCCCTGAACCAGCTTCCATCCGGTAGGGAAGCCGGTGGGTGAGAACTGCGAAACGCCGGAGCCGCAGAAAAAGATTAACTTCCTTGCGGACCCCCATGACTCAACCGCTGATTGTTGATCGATCTGAATTACTGAGCCACTCATAACCCCAAGCACTGGCCGCGAATTATAGACTTCCGTGCTCTGGCCCCCTCCAGAGTAATTGTGAGAACCTTAAGTTCGTCGCGTGCCAAATTTGGAAATGATGTGGGAGAGCCGCAGTAGCAACAAACTGTATTACTTACTTTGTGGACGCGTTATGTCTTCATTGAGAACTTTCGCTCATATTTTCATTTCGAAATGTGAAAATTAAGTCTCCTGAAACATTACGTGCAAAACCAACTCTTCTGGAAATGCTTCCAACCTGATGTTTAAGATATTACTGCAACCTGAATATTGACATCGAACGCCGGGGTCGGTATGTTTGCCTTGTAGTTTCTGTCAAACGCTGGCAAGCAGTTTCGCCACGCTCGCCGCCCTCAACAATCCCAAGAAAAAACCGTTGCGCGATTCTCACGCCCCGGCGTCGCACTTCTAGGTTTAATCTGTAGGTTAATAAGATCGCTCAAGATATTAAGGACCTCACTCCATGTCAGAGACACAACGATTGATCCTCAAAACCCTTTCCCTTTTCATCGCAATTCTCTGTCTGTTGTTCCCTACACAAGCGCAGACAAGGGCGCGTCGCCAACTCACCCCTCCGGAGATCGCCCGCACATCTTTCCCTTCTGTCGTGTTAATAGTTACGGAGGATGCAAACGGTAAGCCTTTGACTCAAGGGACGGGCTTCTTCGTCAGGCCCGACGTGGTAGCCACCAACTTCCACGTCATCAAAGGGGCTACGCGCATCTACGTTAGGATCGTCGGCCAAGCGAAGGAATACAACACGACGACAGTCATCGACGTGGATCGGGACACGGATTTAGCGCTCGTCAAGGTGAGCGGTATCAAAGCCAGACCGCTTCCGCTAGGTATCAGTCGCAGGATCGCCGCCGGAGACACCGCCTACGCACTCGGTAACCCGAAAGGCTTCGAAGGGACGATCTCTTCGGGGCTCGTCAGCGGGGTCAGGCGGGACGGTACTGTCAGATTGCTCCAGTTCGATGCAGCCATCTCCCCGGGCAGCAGCGGCGGGCCGGTCTTGGACAACAGGGGCGAGGTCATCGGGGTCGCGTCTCTTTTCTTCAGGGAGAGTCAGAACCTCAATTTCGCAGTCCACGTGTCCCACTTAGTCGATCTGTTAAATCGTGAGAAGAACGGCGCTCCGGCTGTCACCGAGAACTCAGGACGCGAGCACTCAATTCCACCCGCCGGGAATAGAAAGAGCGTCCCTTCAAGCCCGACAATCGCTACCACTAAAGACCCTCCCGCTGCGCCGCGGCCCAAGGCGGAGGCGTCTCCTCCTCCACCCCCTCGGCCCGACCCGAAGGTCACTCATAACGAACTTCTGCCCATTCTGCGGCAGACGATCCGGGCCAGAGTCGAAGGTGACAGGGCCGCCATGAGCGCCCTGCTGGCCGATGACTTCACCATGTTGATCGACCGCTTCAGTAGACTGGACAAGGGAGCGTATCTAGCGGAACTGACAAGCGCCCGGGACGTGATGCTGTACGTACTGGAAAGAGCGGATCTTGGCTTTGACTCCATGAACAACCCTGTGATGACTTCCGTCGTTCGCTACCGGTCTTTAAGGTCACAGAGCGTGCGTTTCGAAAACGTCTTCACCTACGTGAAGCGGCACGGCAACTGGCAGATAGTATCGTGGCGGTCGCGCCAGCTTTCACGCTACGACGATGTCGCCGTTGATCGCTCGCTCGCCTCGACGGACACGCTGCTCTTGGAGGCGCGAACGGATTTCGGGAATGGGAAGTACGACAGCGCCATCATTAACGTCACGGGCGTCTTGGAGACCGAACCGGACAACGCGGAGGCGAACCTGTTGTTGGGCAAAAGCTACTTCGCCGCCGGTAAGTACAAGGAGTCCGTGCCTTACTTGGCGAGAGCGGCGGCACTCGGCCAGAGGTTGGAGTTCCCCGTTTACCATCACCGCCGCACCTCGTTGGGATTGAACGACGATCTGATTTCCGGCGAGCTTCTCCTTGAGAAAGGTAGTCTTGAGTACCGCAGTAAATCAAACACGACGGTCAACGGTCAGAGCGTCTCCGAGCCCAACTTTACCGTACCGTTTGCCAAAATCTCGGAGGTTAAGTACGAGGAGGATAAGGGCAGACGATTGCACATGGAAGTGGTTATACCGAAGGGGAGTAAAGAGGAGCGGAAAGGCTTCAACTTCTATCCGACAGAAGCGAGGACAAGAAAACAATACTCCCCGGAAAAGTTCGTGCTTGATTGCTCCGGTTGTTCGGGTGCGATGGAGACCGTTCACCAGATTTTAATAATACTTGCGAGGAAGTAGCGAGGCCCGAATCAGTTGAACAAAATCGTCATCACTCTCTTGCTTCTGTTGCTACTGCCGCTCGATAGTGCGGCTCAAAAGTCTGTTTCGCAACTGCTCCTCGCGCACGCCTCCGCATTACAGCAGTTCTTATCCGGTCACCCGGATTTAGATTTTCTGTCCGAAAGCGGCTGTGACCGAGATAGTTTGAGAGATATGCGCAAACACTTCGGGGCGCGCTTTATGCCCTATTACCGGGTGGGAGACTTTAATCGCGATGGGAGACAAGATTTCGCGCTGGTGCTGGTTAAAGATGTGCCGCCGAAGGAAGACCCCGGTTTAGCCGACACTCACCGCTTCCAGTACGAAGTTACGGTCGTCGTCTTCAACGGATTACGGGGCGGCGGGTATAAAGCCGTTTTCGTTAAAAACACGACGGCCCCGCTCGTCTGTTTCCTAGCCATGTCTCGGGAAAAGAGACCTAAACTCTACTTCGCCATCTACGAAACCGATGCGGGCTTTGTCATGACCCCGGCAGGACAAGGCTATATCGCGGAAGGCTTGTCGGATGGAGACTAAGGTCACACCGGAATTTAAGAGCTACTTCCCGGCTGCTGAGCACATTTGAGGGCAAGCAAATGATAGCCGCCGCGACTACGCACCGAAAGTCGCGGCGGCTCGGCATGGCCTTCCCCCCAATAGGCCGTGCCTCGCAAGGGTCATGTCTGTGATAGTGGAACGACCCTCGCGCTAAAGTGTTCAATACTATTGGATATACTCCACCCGCCATCCGTCGTCGTATAGCTGAAAGTAGGCTACGGCCTTCCTTACCTTGCCAAACTCCAATTTCAGCGAATTACCGAAGATAGTAGGCTGGCTAACCTTCTGTCGGAGCTTCTCGGGAAGACTCTTGAAGGCGCTGCTGGTCGGGTCAAACGCCTCGCCCACGGGTGTCGGGACTGGCCTCCACGTGAAATCGGATCGGGCGCGATTCTCAGACTCTTTCGTCACGCCCGACACCTCTAATATTTCCTTCTTTAAGAGAGGTATGGCTTCATCCCCCGTGCCGCCTCCCGCCTGAACCGCTTCCCGCCCCTTGGCGGTCAGTCGTACGTCGACCGAGAACCGCCAGCCTAGTAGTGTGTCCGTCCTCGGCTGCGCCTGCGGCCTGTCGGTTAGGGTGGCGTCCGCCTCAACCAGCCCTAGCTCCCGAAGCACGCCCATGTCAGGGTAATTTTCAAAAAAGGTCGCGATGGCGCGATCATAAGGCACAGGGTCCTCGTCCTCCGCCAGAGCGGGTATGTTGAACTTGTTGACGTCACGAAGTGGCAGCACCTTTGGTGTCTTGAACTCTTTGTGCGCGCGGAGCAGGTCGAGCGCGCGTGAACGCGTAAGTTCCTTTGAACTCTGGGCAGAGCAGCCCGGAAGCAGTGCGACGAGGCAGACGGTAGTCAGCGCAGAAAAAATTAGTAATATTCTTTGCATCGGTTTTCTTCCTCAGCGCAGAGGCAGCGCCACGAACGCCTCCTCGCCACCTTCGACCGAAAGAAGCACACGTGGTTGACCGGTTAGGGCGGCACCAACTTTGAAAATTATTTGTTGAAGTCCGGGGAGGCTAGTGTCACCAACCTGCTCGACTGGAAGCGGCACGCGGCTGCCGTCGGCGAGTTGGGCGATGAGGCGTGTGTTGGTGGAGGTACGACCAGAACCTAAACCGCTAGTGAAGATGATGACGCGCGTGGCACCGTCCGTCGGCACTCGATTGCCCTCATCGAAGACGACGAACGCCGGCGATTGGAGCGCGAGTGCTAACGGCGTGCTCTGACCGCTAACTTGTCGTCCCCAAATGACCGGTGCCTCCTCCAACAGTTCCGCTGCATCAAGCCGCCATTGAACACTGGAGGGCAGGTGGCGCACGACGACGGGCACGCGCACGCCCGACACGGCGGGCGTCACCTGCGCGGGCACGACGAAGTCAACTATGTAGTTATCACCGTCGGTGGGTCTGACGGCGAGGAGCGTAGCAAGCTGCCCGGCTACCTGCACTTCAATGCCGGAAAGGGAAGTCGGCCACCGGCCTTGCCCGTCAGGACGCGCGTCCGCCGCCGCTACGTCAGCGCCGGGGAGCGTGCCGACCGCGCGTGACAGCCCGCCCGTCACCAGCACGTGCTCCCGCGCCGAGTTCGATGCTCGTAGCGGTAGGGCAAAGACCTGCCCCGCGCCCTCCCTGCCTGTGGTCACTGGCGCGACCACGACTTCGTAGTCGCCTTCCGGGCCGCTCGTCTGGCTGTAGGTGACGGTGAGTGTCCACGGCCCCGCCGACTCCAATCGCAGCGCATAGATGGCGGAAGCGGAGGAGCTAATGACGAAGCGCGCAACCAGAAGCGCCTCGCCTTCACGCTTGATCTCGACCCTCCCGCCCCACTCCCCCTTCGTCGTGCGGGTGCGAATCAGGAAATCTCCCGCTCCTTCGAAACGGTAGGACTCGATCTGCTCCGGTCGTAAGCGACCTAAGAGCCTCGCTGGCGGCGTGAAGAGCGTTGCCCCTGCGGTTCTAACCACGTCGTCAATAAAACCATTGCAATCATCGTCTTTACCGTTGACTGTCTCCGTCGCCCCGGGATGAATCGTAGGATCGTGGTCGTCCAGATCACCACGCACGGGCGCCCAACCGTCGCCGTCGGCGTCCTCAGCAAATGGATTCGACTGAGGATAAGCTTGGCGCAGCTTGTCACGCGTAGCCTGTGAAACAGGCCAAAACCAAACGTCGAATTCACCACTAATGTTGGAGGCAATACCGAAGCTCATGGCCTCCGCCAGCAGGTCGTTCTTCTGCTCAGGCGTGAAGTCGAAAATCTCGTTGGGATCATGCGTCGCGTTATAAGTTTTATAGAAATCGAAAGTACGCCGCAGCGCCTCCCGCCCGTGCAGCTTCGCGTATCGCAGGAGCAGTCCGGCGTAGACGCGGTTCGCGACAATGCCTTCGCCTTCACACCCTGAGCCGGGCTTCACGCACCGTGCCCATGTGGCGGGCGTCCCGAGCGCGTCCCACTTGCGGGTGAAGTTATCGACCGCCAACTGGAGGGCTGATTCAGGAGTGTTTCGATAGGGACCAGTCAAGAGTAAATACTCCGCATACTGCTCCCAAAAGTCTGTCCACGCATGGCCTGCGTCCGAGTAATAATTCAAATGGGGTGTATAAATGGCAAAACAATGAGCCATCTCGTGCGTGATGGTCGAGTGCAGCCGTCCTTCAGCCAGAGCGACCTTGACACGGTCTCGTATCCGCTCGGAGATTTCCAGCCGCTTGGTCCCCGACACCGCCAACCCGTCCTCGCTGGAACTCAGCGGAGTCACCCCGAGCGTCATTAGCCCCGCGTCTTTCAGCTCTCCTCCGACGATCCCGGTCATCGCATCGTAGAGCGCGTCCGTTCGTTCGATTAGTGAAATGAGTTCTACGGGGGTGAGTCCTTGCGAGCCGCCGCCTTCCAACCACGAGTTTGGTAGCGCGTAACGGACGCGGCGGCCACTGAAGGCGCGCAGGGTGAGCGGGCCGTTGGTCAGTGATTGATACGTGATTGTTTCCGAGGGAGGGTAAACGGCCTGCGCGAAGGCGCAAGTTGAAACACTGAGACAAACCCACATGAAGAGTAACAGGGATGGTGAGGCAAACCATTTTTTCATTCTAAGTGCTCACGGGCAGCTTCGGGGCGAAGCTGTTGAGGCGTGGCCGAGCCGGATTATCCTTTACAAACGGGCGCGACTATCGTAAATGAACAAACTCCATCACATGATGGAGCTGCGTTACACCCTGAGAGTTGTTGAAATACCGGGGAACACATGCTCATAACTCAAGCGGCTCGGCCACGGGAATAAGGTGTACGAGAGCCGACAAACTCAACTTCTGAGTTGTCCGGCCTCTCTGAAATACTCAGCACAGGCAAAGATAACTATCCTTACACTTGCGAGGATAGTTATCCTTCAAAGAAATTGCAAGGCTAAAGCTAGTTTATCTATCCGTCGAGGAGGTTACCTCGATGGGTAGCAGACGTCCCAAGCCAATGCGGTTGGCAGAGAAATTGCTGGAAATTCGTCTAAAATTAGGACTGAGTCAAAACGAGATGGTCCGGCGTCTCGGCTTCGGTGAAGAGTTCAATCAGGAACGAGTGAGTAAATATGAACGTGGGATTCTTGAGCCTCCTCTGCCGGTTCTCTGTGCCTACGCGGATGTCGCTAATCTTTACCTTGACGCACTAGCGCGCGATAATCTTGACCTGCCCGAAGAGATACCTGCCCGCACACGTAATTCGGGCAGTCTACGAGAAAGTGCGCGACCAGTGCGGAGACGCTAAGCATCGAAGAAAGAGCTTACCTCTCGCTGTATTTCTAGCCAGTAGTTAATTCGGCTCCGGGAATTGTAAAACCATTTGTGGAATGAATTCTATTGACATTCATGAGGTACGGGAATATTTTGCCTCAGTCTGTCACTCGTATCCATGCTGATGAGAGCTTCTCTCGTTAGCCTCACATCAACTTATAAATTAACGAGGAGAAATCTATGCCGTTATCCGGTACTTGGTACAACGAGTTAAATTCCGTCATGGAATTGTCGGTAAATGAAATCCCCGATAATGGAAGTGTTATCACCGGGACTTACCAATCAAAAGTGGGTGATGCGGGAGGGATTTATACTCTGTCGGGCATCAGCGACGAGGGTACCGGGGACGCGACTCCGAACATCGGGTTTAGTGTGTCTTGGGTAAATCCGACCTACGGGAACTCCAACTCGGTGACATCTTGGTCAGGCCAGCTACAGGTTATTGGCGGAGAAGAAGTCATTACGACGTTTTGGCTTTTGACTAGAGAGACTGATCCTGCCAATAACTGGAAATCCACCATCATTGGTCAGGATGTTTTTAGAAGGACACCGCCGACCGAGGCACAAGTGGTAGCGAGGATGAGTCAAGGGTCGCTTCCGCACCCGGCTTAGTTTCATCTTACTATCGTACTTCCCTGTTTAACCTACGTGCGAATTAGCCCGCCGACTCTCTACTAGAGCGGCGGGCTTTTCAGTATTACTGTGGGTTACTGCATCTGATGAGAAGGCAGCATCGTGCGATATACCTGAGAGGCTCCCGTAGAACGAGTCATTTTATCAATGAAGTAAATACCTTAGAGATTAAGACGTCATTCGTTAGATCAATAAAAAATCCGATGGAAAAAGCGGAAAGCACATGTTCCCATTTCGGCTGTTTAACTTTCTTGCTAATCCATCTCATGACCGGTGGTAAAAGTGCTAAACCGATGATGAACGACGCCGCCAAGACGGGTACTCTCACGTTGGCGATATTGATGTCCACCTTTGGAAAGGCTGTGATCTGTCGCGAGAAGATGCCGAGGGACAAAAGTATGTAGACAGCTAATGTCCAAGCCTTACGTTTCCTTTGAAGACTCGCGCCAAATGTGCGCCGGTCCCAATAAAACTCGAAGTTCGTGAAGTAATTTAAGAACCGACTCATACTCTGCTTTTCCTCGTATAAATTTTAATCTGCGCGAATTTCCGCCACCCGCTGGACGAGCGTATGGCAGATAGAGGTCGCCCCTGAAGGACGGCCGCGAGGGCTTTAATGCCAGCATCTACAGAAATCTCATGATCGGGCGCTATTACAGCCTCAACGAACCTTTTCTCAACCAGAACTTCGGCAAACGCTTTCGTTTCTTTCCCATTAAGCCAATTACCCTTTCCCGATATGCCAGTATTACAACTGATCAGCACCGCCAGCCTTTCTCTGAACCTGAAATGTTGGCGCGCAGGAAGCGCGTTCAACTCAGCTATGGAAACCTTCTCCCCGCGAAAATAAATACTCACCCCATCGCTATGTGCCACAATGAGGATGACGTCATTGTCACCATATTGAAGCTCCCGCAAAAGCTCCTGCTTGTTTTCAATCCTGCGGTGGTACTTGTCTTGAGCTGTGCGCTCCACACGTTCCTTATCTTCTATCCAACCCTCAAGGCCATACAGGGGAAAGCCTAGTGATATTAACTCTTCGCGGGAGCTAGGAGTGCCATTCAGCAGTACGGTCGTCTCTTTTTTGAACTCTCTGTTCTCAATGGTATTGAGTTGGCTTTCAGTTATGGCGAAGTCCTTGATCATATCGGCGCTTCTGCGAATTAGGTCAACGCCGTAGCCATCCGCTAATTCCTCAATGTTCAGGTTCTTGATCTCGTCGCCATATAGATAAACTCGTCCTCCCCGCCCAAGAGCCTGTAGCGCTCGTGTTAGAGATTCCTCCGTCTTCGGATGACTAGCACCTGTTATGTAGGCATGACCGACTAAGTGATGCTGATGGTCATTGCCCTCGATAAAGTGTCTCTCATAAATAGTTATCGCCTCTTGACCATTTTCCCCCTTCGCAGAAGTGATAAACAGCACTCTTTCAAAAGATAAACTTTTACGGCTCTGCGCAGGAAGGCTTTCATCGAATTGCTCATTTATCTTCTTGAACCGGTCATAATCTCCAAGCCCGATAAATGATGAGTCGGTGAAAATGATATTGGCCGGTGCTATATCGGCAGGCGGGATCGCATCACCTGAGTGTACAGCTAAGAGGAACTTTTTAGCCGCAATGTCTTTCCTGACTGCCTCAAAGTTTGAGTAGCTTTTTAGCTCTTCGAACTTTGAGTAATCGACGAGCGGCTTTTTCACATCACCGTATTGATGCGCCAACAAAGAATAGTGGAAGCGGGACGTATGGTCCGTCGCATACGTAATAAAATAAGCATCGAGCGGGTGTCGTGGGTCCGAAACTCCGTCGGCCCTCAGACCGTTAATTTTTTGCCCGACAAGTCGGGCGACACCCCAATTTGCGCTTCCGGAATTCTTGAACAGCGATGGCCCTATTTTCTCTACTTCAGCGAAACTCTCCTTGACAAACTTTTCCAGTTTCGTTGAAGCGTCGCAGGTGCAACCGTTTTCATATATGCTTTGAGCGAGTGGCGATTGGGCAAAGCAAAGGACGATTAACAGGGCAGCAATAATTCGCGTTGGAATTCTCATTTTGTACCTCCGATGTGGGAGTGAGGCGTCTTTCGGTGCGTATGAGTTTAAGCAGGTAACGTGAGGCTAGCGAGTGGTAGATTCTCGCCAGCAGGCAACTGTCATGGACATGCAGACAGTATTACTCTATGAAGATTATTGTCAATATCTAGGAATCGCAGAATTGTAGCTTAAAAGGCAATATCTATTCTGCTTTATGTCTAGCCTTTGTCCTGCGCCGCTTACTCATGTTCATTCAATGATCCGACGCTGCCGCATTAGTTCTTTGATCCGATTGGTGAGATTCGGGCTCTGATCTAAGACTGCGGCCTGCTCGTCGTGGCAAATGCCAACTACAGCCATGCGATCATAACTTTTGCCCGTAGGCTGAGATATGTCGATAAACAAGATGCCCACATCACTGTGTAAACTTTCTCTTTGGGGGAATTCATATAAGAGCTTCATCGTGTCCTGATTCGGCACCCGGAAAATAGTATTACTATGCGTCCTTTTCCTCCCGTCAGCCTTGACGATGATCGCCAAGTAATTCCGATGAAAGCCGAAATTTTTCCGCTGCTTATTGGCCTGTAAGACGGCGCCCCTGATGTCGGGTAGCTTGCTGACATCATCTTCCTCTTGATTGAAGGCTACGACCTTAACCGCCTTGCATTGGAGGGCAATCGCCCGATCCGCCCTGTGTTCAGGGCAAATCAGAATATCAATGTCGCCGGGCTTCTTCTGTGGGTCTTCCACAACGGGTTGCTTGACCGAGCAAGCAACGAAGGAATCTTGACTGACCCCCAACACGCGGAACAGCAAATCGTTTGCTGCCGAGCCTAGCAACCACTTAACAATCGCCTCTTCGTCTTCCTTGGTGACATTGTCATCCTCTAAGTCATCATAGCGATCAAAGTACCTAATTGAAGCTCCGGCAGGAATAGTGCTTCCGGCGCTAAATGTATGGGAGTCAAAGGCAATGGTTTCAAATAATAATTGCTTCCTCATGGCATACGTAATAGTAGATTTGAATACATCCGCGAACGGGCAAGATTATAACGCGCGACCGCAAAATCATTGACTTCAATCCCTGATTCGTCGTAAAAGCCTAGCGCGCAAACCAAGCATGACCGGATTCTCCGGCCAGTGATTACCCACCTCATCCCCGACTGAAAGGCTCTCTCGTGAATCAACCGCGCCTCTGCCCTCATTGCGGCCATTCTAACTTTAACACTGCTACGTTTTGTGCTGCTTGTAGAGCACGAGTAGGTTCATCCGGAAAGGGCTCGAAGGTCTTAATCGCCGCGCTTGCCGTCTTCTTCGTCGGACTGCTTTGGGCCGCCGCAGGCTATAAGGTTTCGACAACCCCAACAACAATACCGCCGCAGGCGCTTTCGACGCAGATTCCGTCCAATACTAGCAACCTCCAGCCAGCACCAGCATCCCTCGACCTGACTTCTGCGCAGCACCTCGCAGAGGCTCGGCGGGCACTCGCGGATGGTTATAGGCCGAATAAAGACCCGAAGAAAGCAGCATGGGGCGAGGTCACGGTTGCTCGATGGCACTTGAAAGCAATCGGCTCCGGTGCTCCTGAATATGCGGAAGCGCAAGAGCTACTGAAAGAGGTGGTGAAGCGGGAGAAGCAGATCGAGTTAGCGTCGAAAGCGCCCACCCCGCAAATTGCGCCTGCCCCCGATGCAGATATTGATGGGGCGGAAGATGAGGGAGAAGATTCATCAAGCTATACAGCAGACACATCACCTTCGCCAGCAGTCAGGCCATCCACACGGAGTACGGCAACCGAGCGAACACCAACGGCTAGCCAGCCGGGTGATGCGAGTTCAGACGATTATTACACGAATACATACGGCGAGCGTGTGCGCAGGCCGGCCTTCAGTAGTGACGGCCCTCCGGCGGGGGCATCAGCACAGTGCCGGGACGGTTCGTATAGTTTTAGTAGGAGTAGGAGTGGTACATGCTCACACCATGGGGGCGTGGCGAGATGGCTCTAAACCCTCTTGATTATACTACAAGCTACTTGCAGACCTTCTCACCCCTTGCAATCGAACCACGTCACGAATAACGCAATGGCGCTAGCCAGTCAGGGCGTGCTCTAACTTCGTTGCTCGGCTATGAAAAGAATTGCTATCAGCATTTTGTGCCTGCTGTTTCTATCAGCTAGCGACGTAGCTCATAAATTCCGTCTCTGAATTGGTTCCGGCACAGGAGGACGCTGCTTTATTTGTTGTTCTAGTTCCTCATTTATTTGCCGGAGTCTTTCAAGCGGATCAAGCTTCTTCTGTTCTTCGCTGACAAATACATCATCAAATCTATTGTATTGCCGAAGCTGTTCCGCAATATTCGTATCACTCATGTGTACGTCAACAAATGCACGCCAGCCCGTTTTGGTCTCGACGATAAAGCGAATAGGGGCGCTGTCCTCCCAACCCGGCACAACTTCAACGACCTTCACGGGAAGATAACGCGAAGACGCTACCACTCCCAACTCGTCCAAATCTTCGTTGTAGGTATAAAGGGTGGCGCGTGTCCACAAAGTTTTACCTTGATATTGAGCCCGCGCTTCTTCAATATCTGCTAGCGGGGCGAGACCGTTAATTGTCCCGCGATATGCTTCGGCAAGCACCTGTTCTTTTGTGCTCTCAATCTCTAATAACACTTTCCAGCCGTAGTCGAATGGTGAGACTTTGATGACTTTCGCGACCTTGCCCTTATATGACTCATAAGGCAACGATGCTCTCAAGTTATTCAGCTTATGAAGCGATTGGTAGCCAAACTTTTGTAGTGGTTTTCGCACCGGGAGGAAAACGAATCTTAGATTATTCCACTCTTGAATATCGCGCGAGATAAAGGTTGAGCCGGATCTTATCAATACTTCTAGGCGCCCCGTTGCTCTGACTCTTTTAACTACTCCAACGCCCTGAGCGAGCCATGCGAATCCCTCTTCGGATGAACCGTCCGGTCTTACTGTTTTGATGCTTAACTTTAGCGTGTTAGCAAATGTTCCAGCCGGGACTTGCACGTCTTCAAGAGCTAATACCTTGAACACAGTCATCTGGTTTCCGGCATCAGACATTACCTTTATCTCGTCTTCGGTCTTCAACGGATTACGCAAAAAGAGGTGCGGTTTCTTAGGGGGAATCTTTTGCAGATCAGCAAGCCACGTACAATCAAATGTATAGAGACCATCCACCCCTGTGGTATATCCGCCTAAGCCAATCATCGGTAAATCTATATTAGGGTTGGAAGTCTTTATCTCGTTTTGCTCCTCAACGAAATAGATAATGTCGTAAGTGCCGCGAGCAATTCTTTTAGAGACAATCGAATAGGCGGGTTGTATGACTCGGCCTTCAATTGTAGCTTGATAAACGTACTTCAGGTCTGGTTTTAAGGGCAGGTAGTCGGCAGGTGAAACTTTTAATTCCTGAGCCGAAGCAATACAAGCGGATATGAGGAAGAGTATGACCAGTAGCAATTGGAATAGTTTGCTTTGCATGAGAAAACACCTCTATTGGATTTACCCTTTATGTGCTCTGACTACGAACACTTGGCATAGCACATCATTTTCAAATCACTACTACTCCAAGAAATAGTAAGCATTTCAGGTTGGATAATCACATAAAATTATTCTGTGATCATGCCTATGCCCCCACATAACGAAAGATGTGTATCATACCCACATCTTTCGGGTTTAATATAAAATGCCAGCGGTAAGCCCGGGAAGTTTCCTTTCACTTCTACAAATAATTCTTGGTTTTTTAATATGTCTGAGACTATAATCCGCGGCTGTTGAAGCCTTCTCACGATTTCCCTCGGTCAGGCTTTATTACGCGTTTACTACCCCGGCAGCACGCAACTTCTAACTATCCTGTCACCAGATTGATAGTACCTTCAAACCGTAATTTTAGAAGGAGACAAGATGGAATTCCCCAAAGTGAAGAAAAGTTTTAAGGGATTACTTTCATCAGTCGAGAGGGTCATAAATAACTCCAAAAAGATAATCCTCAGTGCCGGCCTCCTGACGCTTTCCTCTGGCTCTTCAACTGCGCTGCCGAAGATTCCGGCTGATCCCAAACAATCTCTCCAGAAGAGCCAAATATCAAAATATTCCGCCAAGTATCTCCTTAAGTCGGCTACCGGCTCTCTTTCCAGAATGTTGGCTCAGCACCGATCTCATAGTTCTCATAGCTCACATAGTTCGCACGCATCTCACGCATCGCATTACTCGTCCAGTTCCCCATCCCCGGCCCCATCTCATAGTTCGCATTACTCGTCCAGTGCCCCTGCTCCTGCGCCTCCACGAGCTAGAGCTACACCATCCGCCCCGGTGATTTCAGAACCTTCAACACCGACACGAACTACCAAATCGACGGTCGTTCTCAGTGATTATTTCAGCAAAAAGGCAGTCTCAGCACAGAAATGGAAGCCCGGCTCGCTAACCGCAGGGTCATCGTTTACGGATGAGGGAATCGAGATCGCGGAAGAAGACGGGAAATTGCAGGTCAAACCACGTGCGGGAGTTGCAACCCGCTCGTATAACGGTTACGTCTCCGCTTCCGCATGGGACATGACTGCCGCCCACGCCCGGGTTGAAGTCCTCCAAACCACGGCAGGCACAGCCAACACGATCTTCGCCGTTGGTATAGACAGTAACAACTGGTACGGGTTCGTAATCGAAGGCGGCAAGCTTTACATGCAAAGCAAGATTGGCGGGAAGAAGAATTCCACCGACATTCCGTACAACGCCACACAGCATCGCTTCTGGCGGCTCCGCCACGAGGCAATGGACAACGAAATCCTGTGGGAGACCAGCACCGACGGGGAGAACTGGACAGTCCAGCGTCGCCTGACTCCGCAACTTTCTCTGACAAACCTCTACATTTATCTCGGTGCCGGTACTTACTTGAATGAAAGTAATCCGGGCACTGCGGTGTTCGATAATTTCCGTCTCGTAGCTCACGTCGAACAATAACGTATCCCCGTACGCTAGTAAGGCATATCAATGGCTTCCGAAAGAATTTCGTGGCTCGAAGAGGTGACGGACGAGAGTCTATGTATCGGCGTTGATACGGCAGTTTATTCGCTCGAAGCGCTATTCCGTGTCTGTTATGGCTTTACCGACAAGTGCTACCTTTTCCTTCAACCTGAAGAAGCGTCATCCGTCGTCAGGGTGAAGTTTTCACGAAAGACCCCCGATTGCGATTTGCCCTCACTTGCCGGTGAGTTTTCCAACGAACTGATTAACCAGAAAGTTCGCCAACAGATTGCGTCTGAGACGAGAGCCATTCGTGAACTGATCGTGGCACAGGCTTTTGCCGAGGCCGACTTGCTCGACAGGTCCCTTTCAGAATCCAGCTACATTAACGATCCTAAAGGCATCGCCGGATGAGCACCCGAATAGCCTTATCATCGACGATCTATCCGCAGGAGTGTCTCCGCCCTGTCATTACAGCGTATCAGGGCCTCTGCTCTGTGCGGATTCTTGATGAAACCCTGACGGGATATTCCATTGAGATTAGCCCCGAGGCAGATTTAGTAGATGAAAAGCAGCTTGCCGACGAGTTTCTAAACTACTTATTGGATTTATCTTTAGAAAAACACTTGACAGAGCTTCAGGAAGATAATGGGACAGACAGACTTTCTACCTCGTGAATACTACCGACCCGCCCGGCAATACCGCCTGCTGCCCTTCCAGTTCATGCAATTCGATGCTGATCGGAAGATCGTAGTTAACAATGTCGGCGAGTACCTCTTCCTACGCAACGAGGACTTCGATTCGTTCACCGCCCACCGGCTGGAACAATCCTGCGATGTGTATTACGACCTCAAGGGTAAGCACTTCCTTTTCGACTCCGACTCGCCTGTCCCGTTCGAACTTCTCGCGGTAAAGTACCGGACGAAGAAAGCGCATCTCTCTGGGTTCACAAAACTTCACATCTTCGTCGTCTCGCTCCGGTGCGAGCACTCTTGTCATTACTGCCAAGTGTCGAGGGTGAGCGCGGATAAAGCTCTTTACGATATGAGCCCGCAGACGGCAATGCGCTCGCTCGACATGGTTTTCCGGTCGCCATCCGAAGAGATCAAGATCGAATTTCAGGGAGGAGAGCCGCTTCTGAACTTCGAGCGCATCGTGCAGATCGTCGAGGAAGCTGAGAGGCAGAGTCAAACGACGGGCAAGAAGGTCGAGTTCGTTGTCACCACCAACTTGGCTCTTGTGACCGATGAAATACTCGAATATTTCCGCGAGCACAACATTTTTGTCTCGACCTCACTAGACGGCCCGGAGTTCATTCATAATCCCAACCGCCCGCGTCCCGGGAATAACAGCTACCAACTGACTATTCAGAATATGAATAGGGTGCGTGAGGTTTTGGGGTATGACAAAGTAAGCGCCATCATGACGGCGACGAGGCTCAGTCTCCAGCACCCGCGCGAAATCATTGACGAGTACGTCAATAACGGTTTTCAGGCCATCTTCCTGCGTAATCTCAGCCCCTACGGCTTTGCCCTTAAAACTCAGAAACTCATCGGTTACACAATTGACGACTTCTTAGTTTTTTATAAAGAGGCTTTTGATTACATTCTGGACTTAAACCGGCAAGGCATCAATCTGGTTGAAACATACGCGCAAATACTGCTGACCCGAATATTGACCCCCTTCTCGACGGGGTATGTGGACCTTCAGTCCCCCGCGGGAGCGGGCATTGGCGTGGCTGTTTATAACTATGACGGTAATGTGTACGCCTCCGACGAGTCGCGCATGCTGGCCGAGATGGGAGATGAACAGTTCAAACTTGGGAATGTACATTCTGACTCTTATGAGCAAATCTTCGGCGGTGAACTTATCCGCAATATCGTCGCCTCTTCATGCGTGGAATCAATGCCCGGGTGTGCGGATTGCGCATTCCAGACCTTCTGCGGTGCCGACCCTATCTTCAACTACGCAAGTCAGGGAGACGTGGTAGGCCACCGCCCGACGAGTGACTTTCACAAGAAGAACTTCTTCATCATCAAATATCTCTTGAGCCTTTATCACTCCGATCCGACCGCGCGCAAGATTTTCTGGTCGTGGGTTCATAACGTACATGTAGCTGAACTGTTGGGAGGCGAGGCGGCATGAGGCTTCATTCCGTTGGACACACCCATGAAATTGAAGAGCCTATTATCGGGAGAGTGACTACAAAAGAACTCTCCGCCTATGAGGCTCGGAGAGATTCGGTGCTGATGTGGCGGGAACTTGCGCCCCCGGTTGATCCGTCAGGATACGTGGCCGTGATGACTCCGGCTAAAGCACCCGCGTGGGATATTACAGTCCCACTCGTGCATTCGATTTCAGGATTTGATTACCTATCGAACGGGGACGTTGTTTACATCAGCCCCACCGGATTCGTCCGGACGCTCTACCGGAGAGATTCGCCGCATAACTTTATTCTGGCGACGGATCAGTGCAACAGTTTCTGCCTGATGTGCTCTCAACCTCCTAAACAGGTAAATGATTTCGACAGAATTAGCGAGCACCTTCGCTTAATCGATCTTATAGATCCTGAGACGGCGGAGTTAGGAATCACCGGGGGCGAACCCACTCTTTTTAAGGACGAGTTTCTCCGCCTCATTGAATACTGCCGTGATAAGCTGCCTAACACAACCTTACACGTGCTTACGAATGGGCGGCTCTTCTATTACCGCGAATTTGCCCTAAAACTCGGAGAGATCACCCACCCTGATCTGATGCTCGGCATCCCCCTCTATTCGGATATTGATTCCGAGCATGACTATGTCGTTCAGGCCAAGGGGGCTTTCGAGGAAACGGTGCTCGGCCTTCAGAATCTAGGTCGTTATAACGTGCCGGTCGAGATACGCGTTGTAATCCATAAGCAAACTTATCGCCGGCTGCCGAGGCTAGCGGAATTTATCTCACGTAATTTTCCTTTCGCCGCCCACGTCACCTTAATGGGTATGGAGATGTTCGGATTCGTCCATAAGAACTTGGACGCTCTGTGGATTGACCCTTACGACTATCAGGCGGAGTTGCGGGAAGCAACGGAGATTCTGTTCCTCTCAGGGTTGAACACTTCAATCTATAACCACCAGTTGTGCGTATTGGATAAGGGGCTCTGGCCGTTTGCGCGCAAGTCCATCTCGGACTGGAAAAATATCTATTTGAATGAGTGTGAGCAATGCGCACTACGCGAAGAGTGCGGCGGGCTCTTTCAGTCGGCAGCAAAGAAGCATAGCGCTTACATCAAACCATTTATAGAAACACTTGCTTGGTAATTATTTCTAGAATGATTACCTAATGTAAGTCGGGCGAAGTTAGTTAACTACATTTTACAGAGGTAAGGACATGAGTCGGGCTAAACCAGCCAAAGCAAGCCGTCATATTCCTGAGCACGTTAAACGCGCTGTCAGGGCGCGCGATGGAAATAGGTGCCGGAACTGCAAAGTGGAAACGGAGTTCCTCCACTTTGACCATATCATCCCGTTCGACTTGGGCGGGCCTAATACCGCCGATAACATTCAACTGTTATGTCCGACGTGTAACACATCGAAGGGTAATCAGACGACCTGCCGGCAGTGTGGTCACTGGATGGCACCGAACAAATCTCATTGCTCACAATGTGGGGCGCGCCTCGCCTATACAAAACACTCGGAAACGATAGCGGGACGGCTTGAAGCTTTGTTTCAAAGAGTGGGGCGGGCCGTAGTATTAGGCGGGGCAGTCGCCGTTTTGTTGTTCCTGCTTGTTGGCGGCTTATATATCGCTAGCTATTTTCGCGGCTCCGGTGCGGCGTCTGCCTCTGACCAAGCGGCGACCATCAATACCATCGTCAATAGTTCATTTAACACTTCTGCTTCGCAACCTTCTCTTTTCAAAATCATTGTCCCGCCGGAGGCTTCAAAAGCCCGCGTTGTCGGTGGGTATAAGGTAACGTCGGGAACGAATGTTAACTTCTACATTCTGGACGATAAGCAGTATGAGCAGTGGGCGAGCGGCTCAAAAAACTTCTCGTCCGTCACCCAACGTGAGAGAGCAGCCTCCGCCCGATTAAGACAGATGCTCAAATCGGGCACTTACTATTTGATCTTCGCGAATAATGAGGGCGTAAACGAGGTCGCTTCTGTGGCCGCTGAGTTTTATCTGAAATACGATTGAATTAGAAGCAGTCTCAAATCGTGAAGGCCGTGTGCCGAACTTTTAATCGGCTATCTTGCAGCAGTGGGCGCGAGATACCTCTCGCGGGGTTTGTCACCCTCCGCAAAAGCGAACACGTCCGCCACGGCCTCAAAAAATTATAACCTCTTTATGGAAACCCTCCTATCTACAGTTCGTGCGATTATCCTCGTCGGCGCTGTCTGTTTCGCCTTCGGCCTTCTGTTCTTCGGATTTCACGTTGTCGTGCGCGAATACCGGATGCTGCGCACGCGCAAGCAGATGGAAGACTTCCTGCGCATGACGAACGAAGCCGGTCTGCAAGCAGACATAGCAAAGGGTACTCTTTCTCTGAACCGGACACGCCCCGGCGTGCTCCTGATCGGCATTGGAGCCGTCCTGTTAATAGTCTGCGTGTTGCAACCCTTCCAGTACGAGACGAGCAGCCAGCAGACGAGCGGCGGATGGGTACGCCTGCCAACGCGCGTTGAGCGCGAGGCGCTGAACACTGCCCCGGCCCCCGTTCCGTCAACAACGCCGACTTCGACTCCCGCGCCGTCTGCGACGCCTGCTGACGCAGGGCGTGCGCCTGCACAGAACACCCCGATTATGCTCGCTTATCCCGCCCCGGTTCCACGCCCCGTGCCCGCGCCGTCTGCCACGCGCCCCACTGGTGAGCAGACGAGAGGGGTAGTGCCTTCTAAAATAACTGTGGACATGGTAGAGACTCTTCGCCGGGAGACGTTAGATAAATGGCTGGCGGAGATCGATGCTGTCAAGGGTAAGAAACTAGGCGAGCAGGCTGAAATGTTGCGCGCTAAGTACGGCGACGAAGCGGTCGGTTTCGACTCGTTCATGCTGGACAAGCCTTCAACGGTTCGAGAGATGGCCGAAATGGCCTATGGCGACGCGAAATATGCCCCCCTGCTGCGGGCGTCGAACCCACAACTCCCCGGAGACGACTCACCCATCCCGGCATTCAAGACTGTTTATTTTCTGCAACCGTTGCTCGCGCTGGCGCAGCCTTCGACCAGCGCAACCCGCACACTCCTGCGCGTCACCGCCGGGGAGAGTAAGGAACAGTTGTATGAGACAGTGTCGAATATGGCGGAGCAAGTAATGCAATCGCCGGACTATCGGCGTGACCCGGCAGCATGGTGGAACGTGAGAGGCGGTGTGCCGGAATTCGAGCGTGGCTTGACCAAGAGCACGGGTAGGAAGTGGGGCGAAAAATTCTACAAGCCCGAGCCTAACGAGTCGCCGGAAACCGTCGCCAAGATTTTCTACGGTAGTGCGAAGTACGCGCCGCTGCTCGCTTTTTTCAACTACGATAGGCCGGAACTGTTCGCGAATTCTAAGGCTCCATTCCCTGCGGACACGCAGTTGTTAATTGTGTTGCTCACAGAATTTTAACAAATTGCTATAAAGTGAGTTTAAGGTCGGCGAACATCACTTTGACTCAGCAGGGAGGATCGCCAAACGATAGGATAATATGTCCTCAACGCGGCCCTGTGTGGAGCATTGGTGCTTTCACTTCATCCTTCAAAGGGAATGCTAGATTATACTTCCAAACTTGAGATCATAAGTTAAAACTATTCTCTTCATTTCGGCTCACCCCGAAAACTTAAATAGAAGGAAAAGAAAACTATGCCTCCGAGAAGAATCCACGTTGTACAAGCAGCGCCTAGCGCACGGGACTTCTTCCCGTATTCTCACTACAGGGATCAGGGACATAACCCACTGCTCAACTCGACCACAGAGGGTGATAATCTCGTGCTTGTCAGTGAAGATATATTCAAGCTTAAACCCAATGTTCAAATGAACCCGAAGACTCGTATCGACATATACATGCCGGGTGAGGCCGCGATGGGACTCGGGGTCGATATTGTCGAGCAGTTCGGGCCCGGGGAGGTCGCCGAGCTGTCACAAGTTAACCCCGACGACTTCCGGAGAGGTCCGCAAAGGCTTCCGCTGATCAGGGGCACACGGTCCGTCCGACATTCAGGCACAGAGTTGCGTATTGCCGGTTGCGTTATTGGGGGGAACTCAGGGCCAATCTATGTTGAGCACGAAGCACCCGACAGGGTACACGTAGAAATGGAAGGCCCTGAAATCCACATCGGCATCAGTCTCCAGTACGTGCGAGGCGAGATCAATCAAGACTTGGTTGAAATGGTGAACGTCCCTGTGGGGGAACTGCGTGTTGGAAATGAAAGAAATCCTATACGAAAGGCCAACGGGGTGCTCCGCGTGATTCTGGCTCCACCGCAGGCGAGGAACTTGGCGGCGACGCTAATTCACTTCGGTCAAGGAGGAGAATAAGGCATGCGGCTGGCAGGAGGGCGATGTTATATCGTTGCTCTTTCGATGGTGGCGATTTCATCATCCGTCAGACCGTAAATTTCATAGACCTTTCGATTAAGCAACTCGTCGGCGGCTTCTAGTTGCCTTTCAATAACGTTTCTGTCTTGACCGGTCTTAGCCAACAACAGCCGTTGTTGTAAGGACAGAAGCCGCTTCACTAACTCAACTACAATATCTATTTGCCCCGGCTTGGCTTTCGGCACTAGGAGTTTAGCCTGCGATCCGGGCGTGGCGTGGATTAGCCCCCCGCCTAACGAGTGGTCGATGATGTAGGTGGCGAAGAAGAAGTTTTGTAAGCGCGAGTTGATGACGCCAAGAATGAATTCGAGCGGAAGGGTAGCGGCAGGAGTCCCTTCGTTTGCAATGCCATGAGGCAAAATACAGACGAGGCTCTGTTCGACGTAATACCCTTCCTCGTCGAGCGTAGCCACCAAGCGCATGTTGGATAGCATTGAGCGGGAAACGATCTTCTTATTCTCGAAGAGCGCCGGAGTTCGAGGGCTGTACATTTCCTCCGGGATGTATCGTATGTAGTTACCGGTAGGCTTGATCGCGAACCTGTCTATGTCTCGCCCTTCCAGATACGGTTTAGCGCCGGGCGCTTGAGGATTGGAAGTTATAAGGCGATCCTTGGTTCCTTGCCCGACCCCTTTGGCGCTGGAGCGTAGACCGAAGGTGACGTAACAAAGCTCGTCCAGAGACCAACTCCTCTCCATCAGCTTTTCGCATAACAGCTTTTGCGGCGATAGGAGGCTCAATTTAAGGCTCAGCCCCGGATTACTTTTGACCGCTTTCTGAGGCCATTCGTTCGGAGTGTCTGTCAGAAGGCCGCGCGGATTGTCCGGTTGGAAAACCTCCATACGCTGGTTTGTGCTTCTACCTTTCTTGCAAATGAGGATACAGTTCTTAACTATCGCACCCTGAAAAACCTTGATGCGCGAAAGGTCGACGACTTTTTCAATAGCGGTTTGCTCGTA
Organism: Pyrinomonadaceae bacterium; assembly: GCA_036387235.1. Taxonomy (GTDB): domain Bacteria; phylum Acidobacteriota; class Blastocatellia; order Pyrinomonadales; family Pyrinomonadaceae; genus JAIVJZ01. The sequence continues at coordinate 456,139 of DASVUD010000006.1, read as the reverse complement.
TAATAGAGATCGCAGGGATTCGCAGTTCGGCTGGTGCAGCGTTTGGATCGGTACGATGAAACCGACCCGGCCACCCTCGCGCAGCAACTCCAAAGCGCGCTCGAAGAAGAGCAGGTAAACATCCCACACGTGAGTCGCGCACTTGTAGTGCGACTCCAAGTAGTCGATCTGTTCGGGCGCGAACTCTTTCAGTCCCCGCACTCGAATATACGGCGGGTTGCCGATCACGGCGTCAAATCCACCGTTCTCCTCGAATACTTTAGGAAACTCCTTCTCCCAACTGAAGACGTTGACCTGTTCCTGCTTCTCTTCATCGAGGAGCCGACTTTGCGCGTTGCGATAGAAGTCCGGCCCGATCAGTGAGTTGCCGGATTTTATATTATTTTCGAGATCAGGCAGCGCACGTTCTTTGTGGAACATTTTAAGCTGCTTGGCGAGAGTTTGCTCCGACTCACCCTCCAAGACCTTCAGCAACAGCGAGAGCTTAGTCACCTCTACGGCTTGAGGGTCAACGTCAACGCCGTAAACGTTCGCCAACAGGATGCGCTTCTTTTCGGCGGTAGTGAGCCGCCACTCGCCGCCCGCGGCTTGATACACCTCTTTAGTGTGTTTTTCCGGTCCGTCCTTAACATACCAGTCGCGGTGCCAATCCAGTAGATGCTGGTAAACGCCGAGGAGTACCGAGCCCGAGCCGCTGGCGGCGTCGCAGATCCGCAAGCGCGCGACTTGGCGCGGTGTCTTGCCTTCGAGCAGTTTACCGACCGTCTCCCTGACTATGTACTCCACTACGTAAGTTGGGGTGTAGTAAACGCCTCCCGCTTTCTTCACCTCCGGCTTGTCGTCCACCACGGCGCGGTGACCTGCCGTCAGGCGAATTACCTTACCTAGAAACTGCTCGTAAACCTGACCGAGGATGTCCGCCGGAAGGACGGAGAATTCGTACGGGCTTTCAGGAAGATAAAGATTCCTGATGATCTCTTTTAGTACCCTATCGTCTACGGCAAGATTAGGCGTCAGGACGTCAGGTAGCTCTTTTCGATCTCTTTCCCGTTCGAAGTGGAAGAGACCCGAGTTGTACTTCTGGTCGGCGCGCAGGAAGATTTCATACAGCCGCGAGTACACATGCTCGCCGTTGAGCAGATTCTTTAGCTGACTGGGCGGCTCAATCCCGCGATCCTCGCAAATGCGAAGAAATACGATGCGGTCAATGGTGCGTCCGACGGCGAAGTTTAGTTCCCGTCTGGTAAGGTCGAGGTTGCGTAGTGCGATGTTGCGCGCCAGATTTTCGCGCCAAGATTCAATGGTAGCGAGGAAGTCCGCATCAACTTCGAGTGTGCCGCGCCGAGTTTTGCTCACCTCGGCATACTTATCAAAAGAGCCTTTCAGTACGGCCTCGCGGGAGAAGATGCCGGTGATTTCCCCCCACCGTTCAAGATATTCCTCACAGGTTAAGTACAGGGTGCGCGCGGTGGAGGGTTTGTCGGTTTTTGCCGGCTTGACGCGGCAGTCGTAGACAACGAACTCCTCAAAGTCGGTGAGGATCGACAGAGGCAACTTGGCCGACCAAGCGTAGCGGCGAAGCTGAAACGCAGGGCTCAAATCTTCCCGCAGATTGACTGAGGGACGTTTAGCCTCTACGAAAAACTTCCGCATCCCGCCGACGCGGAAACTGTAGTCCGGTGCGGAAACTGTGGCCCCGATCCGAAGCGCGTCTTCGTGAATGACCTCTTTGTACGTCTCGGCGTACCCGCGACTGTTATTAACATCCCAACCGAGAGCCTCAAAGAAGGGGTCGATGAACTCCCGCCGGAGTTGCGTTTCATGGTAGCGGCCAAAGCGGTAATCGTCGCGGTTACGGTTAAATCGCTCAATCAACTCGCAAATTTGCGCAGGCGGAGACACACTTTGTGCAGGTGTTACTCCCTTGAAAACAGTGGCGGCAATGTCGAGCGGGTAGTCCGTTCGTGAGGTGCTCATTGTTTTGGTTTATAGGTTCTGCTGTTGACCGCTTGCTAAAAGATTTGCTCTTCGATTTCGGACACGAACTCAACTTCAGACATCTCTGTAACCGGACAACCTCAACGCCCGCCCTAAACTTGGGATTTGCAAAAACGCTATTGACAATGTGCAAAACGCGCATTATTCTGCGCGAATTGTGCGCGTTTTGTGCATAATATATGCACAAAACGGACTTGTCAACGTCCATTTGTGCAAGTTTCGCGCAAAATTATCGAGAAACGCGCATAAATTGTGCATTCAAAAACACGCAACAGATTTGAGAAAATTAAGGAGTTTTTGCTCCGAGCGGGGAAACACCACCCTGAAGCCACGATTAAGGCACTTGCGGAAAAGTTTGGTATTTCAGAGAGTATGATGCGACGGAATATCAATTATCTTCGATACATAGATGGCTCCGTCGTGTATAAAGAGGGATGGGTGGAACTGGTAGCTGCTCCGACCGCCACCGACCCCGCGCCGGGCAGTCAAGAACGAGAGACTGCGCCTTCAGCAATTGAGGCTATGGCGCAACTAATACAAGATGATTGGGCGGTTATTTTGGACGGTGGGGCGGTTTCGAACCAGATTGCAGAGATGCTATCTAAAAAAGATGCGCACGCTACTATCTTCACGAACAGTCTGACGGTTGCTATAACATTATCGAAGCACCCGAAAGTTCGTGTGAGAATGATCGGCAGCGAAGTGAGTGGCGATGTTCTTATGCCAATCAGAGGAGGGGTGGATGGAATCCTTGGAATAAGCCGTCCGAACCTTTGCGTGTTGGGGCCTTGCCACCTTGACCCTGAAGAAGTAACCACCTCCGACCTCGATCTAGCCATGCTAAGGCACGAGATGATTTCTAATGCTTTGCAGGTGGCTCTACCGATCACAAATGCGAGACTCGGCAAGAAGTCGACATATCAGGTCGATACACTCGAAAAGATCACTTACATCATTCCAGACAAAAGCGTCCCGAATGAGGAGCTAATACGTTACGAAGATTTGGGAATAAAAGTAATACGTGGATAACCGCGACGCGCGGTTACCCCGTTCACAAGTGGCTCACTCTAAGGGCGTCCGTCACCAGAAGTCACCAGTGCTGTTCCTAGCCCCTACAAAGGATGCGCTTACCCATAAGAATCATACGCTTAATGCATCATGTGCCTCCGCATCTATGACGAAGCCAACTGTGCAGAGACAGCAGAGTCTTAGACTTTTCTACGCCAGTTTGATTCGCCCAACAGTCCAACTAGAGGTTGATTGTCAGGCAAGATTCGGAATTGTCGGGCGAGAATGTTGGCCTAAGAAAGTCTAAGGGTATATGTGTATCTTAAAGAAAGGTGCAAGATACGCACGTAGTGGTGAACGTCCTAACTTCGTCTGTGGCGCTACTGGTGTGGGATTACTTAACGGCACGCAATGGTGAGAGGTTCGCTACGCTAGTTTGTTGCTGCGGAGTTGGTGCGCTTCTTTGGCTTGCCGAGGGGTGTAGAGACGCCACCCTGATCAACGAACCTGTTTTGGTTGGGGTAATACGCGCCTTTGTAATCGTACCGGTACTTCTTCTCTGCTATGCCTTCGTACAGAGCAGAAAAACTAAGATCAAGTTTCCCGCTCCTGAGTGCCCTCTCCTTGTCCTCACCAATAAGGATAAAGACAATTTGAGTATCTGAGTAAGGTGGGATGAATAACAGGCCGGTTTCATGCCTTCTAGGGGAGAGGGGGATGCCGTCAGCAAGCATGCCTACCGATGGTTCAAGCTCTGCGGCAGGGACATTGCCGTAGTTTTTCACCATAAAGCTGAATGCAAATTCTGTGTTCTCTGTGTCTGGATGAGGGGTAACTGAGGGAACGTGAATGATAGGCATAAAAGAGTTCTCAAATGAGTCTCTTGTGATATTCACGCTCCTTCTGGTTTCCCACCACAGCAAAATTGTGGCAACAACATACACAATGGTAGCTGCGGCAATGATAGTAGTGGGGTCTTTATACCAAACTGTCGGGATGCAAGGTGGAGGGACAGTCTGAAATAGGAAGATAAACATGGCTATGTCCGGTACATACTAAAACCGTATCCATGAAAGTTCAAACAATCACTACGAAGGGCGGTGAACCTTATCCGCGCACGGGTGCGGCGTTAGATTGCTTCACCAAATTGATAGCGTGCAAGCAATCTTCGCGGTTGTAATAACCCTCGCCAGAGTTGGCTATGATCTTATAGTTAGCAGCCCATAGCCGCCAACGCCATTGACCTGATGTGTCTTTGTAAATTTCGTAATACATGATTCGAGTCTCCTTGTGACGATGCTAGAGGAATCTTGTCGGACTTACTCCTGTAGTTATTACCACGACCCGTCGTGGTGGGCAATTCATATCATTGCCTATGACTTTTGGAATGCAAAGATTAGAGCCAAGAAAATGAATCTACGCCTTGAGGGTGAAACGATTGTAATGATTCCGGCTGTTCTTCTATCTTTTGGTTTGTTCCAATACGGACTTTCGCACTTTGGACATACACGCAGTTCATTCTCAGTGTCATGCGGAATCCACTCATCCTCACATCGTTCGCGACCGAAGCCCCAAATTTTGTCTGCACCTTAACCATAATACGAATATACATCTTCAAAATAATATACTGTCGAGCGAAACAATTGTTTACTTGGGGATTATGTACTTGACAAACCCAAAGGTTGCTAGCGCATCTTCTTTCTTGCATCTTCTAGCTCTCGCTCTAACTTAGTGTTCTTAATAACCAACTCTATTACTAGTCTTCTATCGCTTCCCCACGCAAGTAGGATGCTAAGGATAGTTCCAATGGCCGATATGGTGGCGGTGTACTTAAGAATCCAATCAGCCAAGTCTAAGGGTTTATTAGGTCGGGCGACTGGTGGATTTTTTGATTGAGGTGACGGGCGCGGTGTCGGGCGAGTGATATGTTGAGCTTCAGCAAGCTCGCGGATTTCTTCTATGTCGAAAGACACCAGAATAAATATCGCAGAGACAATAAAGATACTGCCAAAGATTTTAACAGCAAGGTATCTGCGCTTTGATTCAGTCGTGTTCACTTCGCACGCTTCTTGTCTTCCCGCTTCATGGCCTTCTTCATCGCTTTCGGCTCACCTTTAGACCCACTCGGGCTTCACAACTAACAGACCGTTCAACGCTTCATCGAATGAGAGCGGTACGAGTGAGATAGGTTTGCTTGCCGCGCCCCTATCGTCTTCATTCCGCGTTAAATCCACGTCGCTGCGCTTTTTAGATTCACTGGCTTTTTTCATAGATTAAATTCTGCCAAGTAGAACTTAGAGCGACAAATAAAAACACTAGAATTCAATACTCAAGCACGATTGCAAAAATCAATGGAGCAACAATTGTAGCATCAGATTCGATGATAAATTTTGGCGTTTCAACGGCAAGTTTACCCCAAGTAATTTTTTCGTTGGGAGGTGCTCCTGAGTATGAACCATAGCTTGTAGTCGATTCACTAATTTGGCAGTAGTACCCCCACAAAGGCACGTCTCCCTTTCTGAAGTCTTCCCGTAACATTGGAACCACACATATTGCGAAGTCACCCGCAATGCCGCCGCCTATTTGGAAGAATCCAAGTGAGTGCTCTTTCGCTATACCTGCATACCAATCCGCAAGCTGGAGTAAGTATTCTATCCCGGTTTTAACAGTATGGACGTTTTTGATGTTTCCTGCCATAAAATGCGCAGCATACATGTTCCCTAACGTACTATCTTCCCACCCGGGAACGAATATTGGTAGATTGTTTTCCATTGCCGCATAAAGCCAGCTATCTCTTACATCTATTTCGTATGAATCTTTAAGCTTCCCATCCCGTAAGAGATTGAACAAGAACTCATGAGGAAAGAGACGCGCACCGGAAGTATCTGCTAGCACCCATTCGTCCAGAATAGCTTTTTCAAGCTTCCGTATAGCCTCATTCTCAGGAATACATGTGTCTGTCACTCTGTTCAAATCATGCTCAAATAATTCAAGTTCATCCGCCGGGGTGAGATCGCGGTAGTTTGGAATATTCTTATAAGAATTGTGAGCTATAAGGTTAAAAATATCTTCTTCCAAATTTGCTCCAGTGCAGCAAATGGCGTGAATTTTCTCCTGTCTAATCATTTCCGCAAGCGAGATTCCAAGTTCAGCGGTACTCATAGCTCCGGCGAGAGCCACGAACATTAGGCCATCATTCTGCAAATGATGCTTGTAACCGTTAGCAGCTTCAACGAGAGATGCTGCGTTGAAGTGCCGAAAATTACGTTTCAGGAATGCTGAAACCAGACCGTCTTTCATGTCCTACCTCACATTCTGCTGAAAAGTAGAAGTAGCCGCCGGGGCCTCTTGGGTAATGATAACTAGTAATTATATCGGTGGATTTTAGATGCCACGGAGTGAGATTCATGAGCTAGAGGGACTCTCCTACCTTGAAGATTTAGCCGAGGAATATGAGAGCAAGAGCGGTTCGGCTCCATTTGACCTGTCGCATTGGGATCCGTCGAACCATGCCATAAATGCGTTGCTGAAATATCTCAGGCTTCCAGTCCCACCACTAGCAGTCCCTTACATCTACTCATACTACACAGGGGTCCAAGAGCAGATACTTCAGCGTTTGGGCTTTCAGGCGGCGCGCAATTGCTTACTTGTTCACTCCGGCACAAACGCGATGGTTATAGCCGTCAGGTGGCTTAAGGCACTAAGGCTACGCCGCGTCTTGATTCTGTGTCCGGCATATTTCCCCGTTTTTTATGCCTCTGAAATGATGGATTTGGGCTACGAACGCATTTACATGCGTCGTGATATGGGCAAATGGCATCTTCCACAAGAAGAGATTGCAGCTTACATTCATGAGTCACCAGCGGAGACAGCGGTTTGGGTCACGAATCCGGTTTACTGTACCGGCTTCTACCTTTCTGAGTTCGACGTAGGATTCCTTAACTCGCTTCTTGAGAGAGGTGTGTCGATTGTGGCGGACGAGTGCCTCTCCAAAAGTGGTCACGAACTCGGCAGGACGTTGGGCTGGAGCGAACGCTTTCTTGGACTCTACTCGCCACATAAGTCAGTGTGCCTTAACGCGGTAAAGTTCGCGGCGATAGTGTCCGCCCCCCAATATGAGGAGTTTTTTGATAGTTGGGTTGATGTACTGGCAGGTGGGCTAGGTGCGTCAAGTTACTCCGCACTTATTCATTTTCTTGACGACAACTTTTCTCATTTTCAGTCCGCATTCTTCCAGCATATAGAAGAAACACGTAAGGATGTTTTAGAGTTGATTAACCGGCAGGCGACATTGATTGAGACGGACGAGAGTTCCGTCGGGCATTTTATGACCTGTTACGCGCCGAAAGTACCCGGCATATGGGGCGATGACAAGCAGTTCTTGCGCCAGTTGATTTCAAACACCGGAGCGATTTTGATTCCGGGTACGAGGAACCACTTTAATCCAGACATAGGCTTTAATTTCCGGATTAACTTGGCGAGGGGATGCCCTCAATTCTACGCATCGCTATATCGAACGATTGAATATCTCTCGGATGTAAGTTCAAATTTCTCCTAGCTCGGCTCATGTAGTTGGATCAAATCTGAGAGCTCCATCAGTTGTACAATCCTTACCACAACCTTTTGGGGGCTGAGTTCAATTCGCACCAATTGACGTCCAGCGTCGGTCTGGTATTTATAAGTAGGGAAACTTTCAGATCTCTTCGGAATCATCTTTGGAATCCTCGCACTGAACCTCTTGTAATGACTTTATATTGGAGGTTTTATAGCCGGACAAAGATTGATCCTTTAACCAAGGAAGAGATTTAACATGTCCTACTAAGATGGGGAGGATTGATAGCATCAGCGGCGACGCTTGTTGACTGGTAGATAATACGAGGTTCCTGTAATTTCGGGGCGCTTTCTTGCGCGCCAAAACCTTAGCGCGGTGCTTCAATTCTGTTAATTGTATGACGCAACCGTTTATTAAAAACAGCACGACCTGAAAAGCAATAATTGTAGATATAGTGGTTATAACGATCTCCACGTATGAGCCCTTTTCGACGCGAACAAGGTGAGATTTCGGGGCAGCGTCAAGGGCTGATGTTGATGCAAGCGAGTTGAGAAAGTCAGCTAATGGGAGAGCGGGCTTCTCCTGAAAGGTCGCCTTTATACACAATCGCCTATCGTTTTCTCCTGATTCAACTTGAGGTAATGAATTATCTAATCTATCCAGAAGAGCGTTCGTCAATATCGCCACGCGACTCGCTAAGGTTCTGAGCGAGTCTCCGGCACTCTCCGGCTGATTTAGATTACTTTGTATGATGGCTGCTTCTAGGGCTGTACACCACTCAAGGACGTTGAGGGCGGTTAAGAGTGGGAGTCGCTCAAGAAAAGCCAATTCTTGAAGAAGATCACCCAAGAACTCCAGTTCTTCGCCCTTAGCAAAACCGAATTCAGTAAATCTTTTGTAGGAGAGTGATAAATAATCGTCAAAGGCGTTGATGGTGGAGGCCAACCCGAAATTTACAGCAAGAACAAGTTGGCCGATGTGCCACTTCCGTCTGTGGTACTCCTCCGAGATTAAACTTAAAATGTCTGTGCCCGGAGGAATCGGCTCTTCCTCTCCCAAGTAGACCATGTCTGCCTGTGCAAGTTGTTCTCGCGTCAAACCGAAGATCGCACCAATAGACTCGGCATTGATACTAACGCGCGTCAGCTTACAATCACGCAAAATTACGTATAATAGTGTGCAATCTCCGAGAATCGTGTCTGAGATCGTAGAGTTGTAAAGTTTATTATGAAGAAGCGTCCCCGGGGTAAAGTTACAGGCACTGAGTGAAGAGTTCTGGAAGCGACAGTGCGTCAAGCTGGAGTTCGAGAAACTGCAATTATCGAGTTCACACTCCTGAAACTCACAATCATCAATAAATGAAGTGTTAAAGTTACATGCGTGAAATGTGCAACGAGCAAAAATACTCGACCGATAGTCGCAAGACGAGAGGTCGCAATCGATGAATGTGGAACCTTCGATCCTCAGCCCATCTAGGTCAGAACGTGTGAATGTAACTCTAGTGAAAACACAATCACTAATCAAAGATCCAGTGAAGAGAGATTGGTGGACATTTGCATCTGAGACTTCCAAATTAACGAATCTACGATAGGTCAGATTGGAGCGAGGTGAGAAATAGCGCGACACCTCTTCGGCAGAAATAGGGCCTGTAATTGCCGTAGATAAGATGCTTTGCCCCGGGTCGTCTGTGGACATTTTTATGCTCCGATTGACGCAAGATAATTACTAGTTATCCAAAGTAGTGAGATAGTAATTTCTCTCAACTTATAGGCATTATTCCGCGAAATCAAGATTAGTGCAATCTTGGTAGTGGGTCAGTTTGAAATCTGAGACAGAAAAGAGAAAAGGCAGAAAGTTTGCCTCTCTGCCGTCCTCTACCTTCAAGGGCATCTAATTTTTTATTGTGTTAGTAACTTGCTTCTACTAATTTACTTCTTTTTCCTATCATCTAACCACTGCATTATCTGTACTACTAAAGCAACGAACATTAACAATTCAGTTATCATTCGCTTGTCCTCCACCCTTGAAGGCGAAAGGACGGCGCATCATAGACCGGAGTCTGCCGCCTGTAAAGATTTATTTTCAAGCAGGGTGACTATATCTGAGATTTCCCTAAGTCTCTTATAGACTCCGGCCGCCATTGCGGGCGTGCATCGTAGGCTCTTATCGATGCGGCAGAAGTTGTAATACATATAGTGCAACGCAATCGCGTGCCGATGGTTGTCTAACTTTTTGCTGAGTGCGTTCGTCAGCCGAGTGAAGCGACGCATGGACATACGCATCGTTAGGTTCTGACGTTCAACGTAAGACGTAGAGACGTGCTTCTTGTCGGCCGTGCCGGAGACTTCTACGACTTTGCAGCCGACACACTCCGCAGGGGTATAGCGGACTTCTTCTTGAGGCTTCCCATAAATCTTAACCAGCATCGCATAATCAATCTCAGAACCGCAGCCCGCTTCGACAGCTTCCAAGTAAAGACGGTGGCCGTCCGTCGTTAGCTGTACACGAGTAGCCAACCGACTCACCAGATCGGTGATGAACTCGTAAGCGGCTAACGCATCGCGGCGGCCAACGTGCCAGCAAGGAACTAACTTAGTCTCCTCATCAATCGCAACCCACGTCCACACGTCGCCATAACCAAACACGCCTTGATGCTCCGGCGAGACGTTCTTTTGCTTCGCGTAGCAGAACGACCAGATTTCACCACACTGGATGCGCTTGCAAGGCAGATTGCTGAAGGCTTCATCTTGATAAGCCACGCACGCCGTTCCTAAATCTTCCAGCAATTTAACGATGGTGTTTTTGGCAACGCCCATCATGCGGACAGTGGCACGGATGCTGTTACCTTCGACTAAGGCGGCGATTACTTGGGCGCGGCGTTCGTTGTTTGGCTTGTTCATCTTGAAAATGGCTATATGCTTGCCCGTGCAAGTAGCCAAATAGAAAAGTGCTTAGTTTGAGCACTTTTCTCATCTTTTCAGGGGAAGATTGATATTATCCTACGCTTTCTAAAGCGGACTCGGAATCGCTATCCATCTGCGGCTTAACGGGGAAGTTTCTAATCAGGCCGGGCGGTTCAGCCTTAACCGTATGATGTGGGGAATGGGCTTCAAGAATCTGAGCAACAAGGCTCGGTGGCATGGATGTATCCCGCGCGAGTCTTTTATAGCTGATCGTTCCGTCCTTATTGCCGTACAGCATCTCGGCCATTTGGCGTAAGGCGCGCGGCTTCTCAGGGTCTATTCTGAGGTTAGCCGGTTCTTGCGTTTTCCAACCACGTAAGGCCATCTGTTTCCAAAGATATTTACGCTGATCGGGGTTAATAATCTTTAGCTTGTAAGCGCGCTCAATCAAGGATGCGATTGATACACGCCAGCGCGGTTTTAACTCGGCAAGGCTAGAGAGCGTAACAGGTTTAACAATCTCTCGGCGCATCGCTTCTTCAGGCAGCAAAAACTCGCTGGCAAAGTCGTCAGCCTCTTTCTCTATATCTTCACGGCTACCGTAAAGGGCATAATGCAAGACTAAATGTGCTGCTTCGTGTGAGGTGGTATGCCGCTGCCGGTCGCCGGGCTTGCCACTACTCAAGACAATTACAGCCCTTCGATTATCCGCCCAAAGCGAAAAGCCATCATGCCCGTAAATCTCAAGCGGGATAGCTAAGACTACAACTCCGGCTTTTTCCAACTTGTTTATCAGATTGTTGACTGGCACTTCGGCGTTGATGCCTAGTGCGTTTCTAGTCAACAGGGCGGCAGTTTGAGTATCTTCATTCTCTATGCGCGGCAAGCGCAGGGGCATCATCCTTAGCTTCTGCGCCATATAGTCATAGATAACGTAAGTAACCCAAGCCGTCTGCAATATCTGATCGCGCTCACGACTCTTTAGCGTCATGTGCTGCCGAAAGAGTAAAGAGCCTAAAGGGAAATCAACAGCCGATTCCTGATAAAAGAAGGCGACAGGAAAGCCTGTCGCAATCGCGATCTGTTGGGCTAACTGCTCAGACGGTTTAAGTAGATTTTGCTCAATACGCGCGATTGCCACTTGAGACACGTTGGCCGCCTCAGCCATTTGCTCCTGAGTCCAGCCCTTAATTTCCCTTGCTCGCTTTAAGCGGTCGCCGTTCATTCGTCGTCCGTTCCGTCTAGCGAGATGCCGAGATCGCCTTCGTCCTCATCATCACGCTTAATGTCGAGATCGTCTGGCGCTTGTTCGTACTTAATCTCGCTGTCCTGCATCGTAGCAGGATGCGGCACGGGAATAGACCAATAAAGCTCAGGTGGGGCGTAGTCAGAGACAACGTCTTTTGGACAAGCCAAATCCAGTCCTAAGAACGTACCATCTTTGGCGACGTTGTAAATGACGACTAGGTTACGCGCAAGAAAACTTTCATGGAGAACGCCGAATAGGGATTGCTGATAGAAGGCTTTTCGGTTTTCGGACTTACGACAGGCGGGCGGTTGACCGTTCACACCTTTGAAGAACTTGATCGTATGCCTTTTATGGAAAACCTCAAGGCCGTTGTTGGTCAAGTCCTGCACCGTGTAGTCTAAATCGGGCGGCTTGTCAGCAAAGCCGCGCCTAGCACGTATCCGAATGGCGCTTGAGTGATGACAGCCCTCGATCTGTTCTACGCCCTTTGCGGTAAACTCATCGTAGGTCGCTTCTGGCACAGCGGCCTCAAAAATTCGATGAGCGTGTAAGAGGAACGGGAGCAATTCTGCGAGGACGGTTTCTGGCGTGTTCGGCTGCTGTCCCTGATTCATGGTTATAATATAACCGCGAAAAGGGTAATAGATCAAGAACTTTTTTCGGCCTTGTTCCAGCGTGCCTCTGCCGCTTTCTTAGCAATCTCTTCCCGCTTCCTAGCGGATAGCTTTGCAGCACGGGCTTGACCGCCCTTGCTCGCACCTAACTTACCGAGCGCGACGGCGGCCGGGTTCTTCTCCGGCGGCTCTATCTTCTCAGCATCGCCAGTTGCTACGTCTAGGATATACTTCGCCAGTTCGTTCGTATCGCGTGGCGGCTTCTTGCTTGCGCGGGTAGGCATGGGCTAGGGTCGCAGGCGGACGCATCAACTATTTCTTAGAGTCAATTTCAAACTGACCCACTACCGCAATCTTTTAAGATCATGCTTCATGCATGACTGCACATGCCCATATAGATGTGAAAGACTTAGGGGGAAATTCCACCTCAACGCCCTTCCTTGATTACTACCCATTGTTTTCACGTTAAGTTCGTTGTCAGTCTTACCCCAAGTTTACTTGAAACCTCAGACCCTTATTATTAAACTGACTTCAAGACTTTATCTCCAATCCTCCTGCGTATCCCACTACGAGAAGCTTTTCCACTTTGAAAAATCAGGGCCAAGATCTATTGCTATGTGTAAATTATGCAATTAAGTCAAGCAAGCGTTGAGTTTCTGAGCGGGTACTTTTCGACTCATGATCGTATGAGCAAAACCAAAGCAGCATACTCCTCAGATTTAGTCCAATTCTGCGTGTTTGCTGGCGAAGACCTTGCGCTTCTGTCGTTAAGCGGTTCCATTATTGAACATTGGGCTGCTCACTTACGCCAAGAGGGTTACTCTCCGGCCTCAATCCGACGAAAAACGGTTACTCTCAGAGTATTCTGTTCCTATTGGGTGCGCAAAGGTGTACTGCCGGAATCACCCTTCTGGAGAGTGAAGTTGAGCTTCGGGCGAATCGTGCAGCTTCCACGGACATTAACAAACAAGGAAATGCAGGCACTCCTCGCTCAGGCACGGCGAAAACACTTTGCTCTCGATCTTGAGCAGGGCGTGGCAGGAACGGAGCCGCCTCAGACTAAGCAAACCCTTTCCCACAGCTATCGTGCGCTCCGAAACCTAGCAATGGTCGACCTACTTTTCGCGACAGGGATACGTGTTGGGGAGGCTTCATCTCTCGACATCAAAGACTTTTTTGTGCAGGATGCGGTTTTCAGAGTACAAGGTAAAGGCGGAAGGAACCGGCTGGCTTTCGTCGTAGATAAAGAAACCATGCAGATCCAGCGGCAGCACTTAAGGGAACGGCTGCTAATAGGAACAGAGAGCCCCGCTCTCTTTCTAAACGCCTCTGGCGAGCGACTTTCGACGCAAGGGATCGCCAACATTATCACCCGGTTACGCCAAGAGGCCGGGATAGAACGTCATATTACTCCTCACATGTTGCGGCATACCGTGGCAACGTTGCTTCTCCGTAATGGTGCTGACATCCGGGTGGTACAGGAATTCTTGGGTCATACCTCTATCGCTACCACACAACGTTATACCCACATTACTAAGGAACATCTGATTAGCGTGCTGCGGAAACGCCATCCATCATTTGGGTTCCGGCCCAAAGCTTGATCAGGATATGTCTATGGTAGTTTCTGTCATAACAAGCATCAGAATGAAATATATAGACGAACGATGCTGAAATTAAGCTACCGCGTGCCAACGAAGCTAGCAGTCAGGTTAAATAAGTTACTGAACTTCGCGGGAGGAACAATGCTTCTCGTCAAAACGCAATTACTGCCTTCTGACATACAAGGTCTTGGTCTTTTTGCGGACGAAAATATACTTACAGGTCAAGAAGTATGGAGATTTGTAGATGGTTTCGATGTGATATTGCCCTTAGAGATGTTTGAGTCTTTGCCTCCGCTCGCCCAAGCATTCATACGCCGCTATGGAACCGACCAAAGTACCGAAGGATATTTTACTCTATATGGGGATGACGCTCGTTTCCTCAATCACTCATCTCACCCTAATCTGGCGTGGGATGAAAGAAGACAAGCAATAGTGGCCGATAAAAATATTTGTGTAGGAGAAGAACTCACAGAAAATTACTATGATAATGAATCTACTTCTACAGACAGGGTTAATGGGCGATATGTTTGGGACGAAAACGAGGTTAAGCCTCCCAATTAAGGGTTAAACAATAAGAACACACTTTCAAGTTTGAGCCTTTTAGGTTTTCATCACCCATTTTCAGGTTTTATGCTCCATCAATTCAGGGTTTATGCCCGAACTCATAGTGTCGATGACGGTCGAGTCGAGCACTGTCTGAAATTCCGCGGCGAGGAAAAAGAAGTGACGCGCGCGCCGCGCCGCTTGCCCGTCGTCGCCGTCGCCGCGCTCCGCTTGCTCATCGTCACTATCGCCGCGCTTCGCCGGGCGCGCGTGGAAAAGTCTCGCGGGAGCGCGGAGCGCGCCGCCGAGCGTGAAGCCGGAGTTGTGTTCTTGCAGCGGCAGACGCTTAAGGCCGCGCGCGTTGTTCGCGGGAGTGTTCGCGTTCAGAGATTCGTCGCGGAAGAAATAGAAGGCGCGGCCGTGGAAGCGCCCTGTGCCGGAGCGCGTGCGCAAGTTGACGCGGCCGCCGGAGGCGCGACCGTACTCGGCGGAAAACTGATTCGTCACGACCTGCACTTCTTCGACGGCTTCGAGCGACGGCTGGAAGCGTTCGCGCGCGGCGCGGTCGTCGTTGTTGTCGAGGCCGTCGATGGTGAGGTTGTTGGAGTAGGCCGCGCCGCCTGAGAGCGCGAACGTGCCCGCTTCTTCGGGCGTGCGCGCCGGGGTGCGTGCGCGGTCTTCGGCGAGGTCGCGCGTCGAGAGCGGTTCTTCTGTCACGCCGCCGAGCGTGTAGATGAGATCGAGCGGCGCGCGCGTCGAGAGCGGCAGCGTTTCGGTCTCCGAGCGCGTGAGCGTGCCGCCGACGATGGTGCGCGCGGTATCGACCGCCGCGCCGCCCGCTTCGCTCGCGACGGTCTGCTCGGCCGTGACGCCTGCCGGTCGCAACACGAAATCGAGCCGCACGTTTCGCCCCGCCGCCAGTTCCCCGACGGCTCGCATTTCCGCGGCGAACCCGGCGGCCGAAGCGCGCGCCGTGTACGCGCCCGGCGCGAGTTCGACGAAACGATAGAGACCCTCCGCGTCAACCGTCGTCGTGCGTTCGACGCCGGTCGCCGTGTGCTTAACAACTACTTTCGCGCCGACGACCGAAGCGCCGTTTTCGTCGGCCACGCGCCCACTGATGTTCACGTCGTCGAGGTCTTGCGCGAAGCTGATTAGGACAGACAACATCATGAGTTGAAGTAGGAGCAGCGCGGGGCGCAAGCATGTGCGAAAGTGATGGAGGACGCGGCGTGAGTTGCGAGGATTAAAGAGACGGACGTGTGAGTTGAGAGGATTCATCGAAGAGACTCCGGTTACAGCGGCGCGCGCAGTTGCGGAGAGGGCGGCCGCGTGTGAGGCGCAAACGTCTTCAAGAGCGCGCGGCGGTGTGCGCGTTTGAAGAAACGAAGCGAGGCCGCGCTGAGCGTAAAAGTGTGCGCGGCGAGCGCTCTTGTGGACGTGTGCGAGTTGGTATGGAGAACGTCGTCCGCGTGTGTGGGTTTGAGAGGCGAGCGAAGCGTCCGGTTCAGTCTCCCGACAGAAGCGCGCACTGTAGCACCGCGCGGGCGGCGGGCGCAAGAGGAATCTTGTTCGGTCGCTTCCCTGCTAAAGAAGCGATGGCGTCCTCAATTGATTAGTGCTTGGCGTCTTGGTGTCTTGCTGGTGAGGGTTGATAAGAGAGCATCAACCACGAAGGCACGAAGACACGAAGGAAGACAGAAGGATGGTTGAACTGAGGACACTACTAAAGAAGGGATTGGCTTCGGGAGAGGTTCAGTTTAAGTTAGCAGTGTGAGCGCGCGCTTGTGAGCGCCTTGCCGGGAGAGTACGCTGGAAATAGCCATCCAGCTACCGTCGGCGTTGCGGCGCAGACGTTGTTTCGGCTTCCACTTGATGTCTCGCTCGTCAGCCCAGATGACGCTTCGCACCATAAACGACGACGGTTAAAGAGATTCTTATGCTCATGGTCACGAAGGCGACGTTCGTTCCCTCGCCCGCTCTCTCAACGACTCCAGACCCTGCGCGAAGAGCGTCCGGTGAATCTCCGCGATTTTTTCCGGCGCGATTTTCGGCCGTCGGTCGTAGGTCAACAGGCCGTTGATCTCCTGTTCGATGTCGGTGAGTTGGGTGTAGCAGAAGCCGGCCAGAAAATGGAGCGACGAAAGTCCCGCCATGAGATCGGCGTATTTCTCCAACAGTTCGTCCGGCGTGTTGAAAGAGCCGTAGAACTTATAGAGGATGTCGCGCTCCGCTTCGGCAAGATCGGGCGGGATCAAGAGAAAACCTCCGACCTCCGTGAGCATGATCGGCTGGTTTCTGTAACTCGAACCGAGGACGAACAGGGGCTTATGTTGCAGCCACAAATTTTCGGGCAGCACGCCGTTGATGAGCGTCTCACGATAGCGCTCCTTCAAGCCTTCGGACGTTTGCGTGTAGTCGTGGATGGCGCAGATGTCGGTCACGTCCGTGTGCTCCCAACCGTCGTTGTCGATGACGGGGCGGCGCGGGTCGAGACGGCGCGTGATGGCGACCATCCGTTCGAGGAAAGCGTATTGTCCGGGATGGCTCTGCTCCAGACCGGGGAAGCCCCAACTTTCGTTGACGGGAACCCACGTGATGATCGACGGGTGGTTGTAATCGCGGCGGATGATGCGTCGCCACTCGGCGGCCAGACGCTCCTCCGCTTTGGCCGACCACGCGCGCGCGTTCGCCATCTCGCCCCAGACCAGTAGCCCCAGACGGTCGCACCAGTAAAGCCAGCGCGGGTCTTCCACCTTCTGATGTTTCCGCGCGCCGTTGAACCCGAAACGCTTCGCCCATTCCACGTCCGCGCGCAAGGCCTCGTCCGACGGCGCGGCCAGATAACTCTCCGGCCAGTAGCCTTGATCGAGCACCATCACGAGATAACAGGGGCTTCCGTTCAAGTACAGAGAGCCTTCGCGCAACTCGACGCTGCGCAGACCGGCGTAGGATTCGATCTCGTCGAGCAGTTGGTCGCCGTCGTAGAAGCGCACCCGCAGGTCGTATAAAAAGGGCGACTCCGGCGACCAGTGTTTCGCGTAAGGCACGGCGAGATGCAGACGACCGGCGGCGGCCACGATTGCTTGCGACTCGGTCGCCACCACTTCGCCTTCTGACGAAAGCTCGGCTTCGAGTCGCCACGAGCCGGAGGGCGCGTGCAGGTAGATGCTCAACTCGAAAGCGTCCTGCTCGGCGAACGGAGTGATCTTCAACTCCTGAATTCGCAACGGCGGCGCGGGCTCCAGCCATACGGTCTGCCAGATGCCGGTCGAACAGTAGTAAAAGATTTCGTTCGGCAGACCGGAGACGGACTGCTTGCCGCGCGGCTGCTCCGGGTCTTGCCGGTCTTCGACGCGTAAGGTAACGCGGTTCTCGCCCGCACGCACGTAGGGAGCGATGTCGAACCAGAAAGGGATGTGGCCGCCCTGATTGTGCCCCACTTCCTGACCGTTCACCCAGACGGTGGTGCGATAATCGACCGCGCCGAAGTGGAGCAGCAAATCCTGCCCGCGCCATTCTTGTGGGATATCGAAACTGCGCGCGTACCAGACGACTTCGTGCACGCCTTTATCGTTGATGCCGGAAAGTTCGCACTGGTAGGGGAACGGAACAAGGATGCGGCGGTCGAGCGCGCGACCGTCGTGCCAGCCGTTTTGCATGCCCTGATCGGCATCGTCGAAAGCGAACTCCCACTCGCCGTTCAGATTCAACCAGTCGCGCCGGACAAACTGCGGGCGTGGATATTCGGGGCGCGGGATGTCGGTCTGCGCGCTCTCGTTACTCAGGCTCATCCGTTGATCGTCCTCATCATTTAACTGAGATATAGAAAGCAGACGAAGTGTGGTCGGAACTGCGTGCTCGGAGTAAAGCAGGACTCGCGCGTTGGCGCTAAGCGACGGAAGATTATGACCCGTCGCATCATTTGTCAACGATTCTCACAAAGACTGCGCCGCCCGGCGAATCGACTTACTTCTGATTGAGTTGTCGCCAAAGTTCTTCGCCTACGTCGGCCAGCGAGCCGAGCGTGTGATCGGCGATGGCGAAGCGCGGGTCGAGCCGACTATCGGCGTCCGGTATGGCCAAGCACTTCATGCGCGCCGCCTTCGCGGCGAGCACGCCGTTGAGAGAGTCTTCGATGGCGAGGCATTCGGTCGGAGCCACGCCGAGCCGGGCGGCCGTCGTGAGGTAGACGCCCGGATGAGGTTTCCCGTATTCCTCTTCCTCGGCTGAATAGACGCAATCGAAGGCGGAGGCGAGGCCGAGTTGTTTGACCACCGCATCGATGATGCGATAGGCCGAGGATGACGCCAGAGCGATCTTCACCTCGCGGCTTCTGAAGAAAGATAAGGCATCCCGGACGCCCGGCATGAGTTCGCCCCGCGTGCCAATCAACTCGATGAGATCGGAGACGACCGCTTCGGCCACTTCGCCCGGCGTCTGTCCCTCCCACCTGTGTTTTTTGTGCCAGTAGTTGACCGCCTCGTCAATTCTGAGCCCCATCGTCTCGCGACACATGGCATCGGTGAGGTGCAAGCCCACCCGGCCGAAAACTGCTATCTCGGCCTCGCGCCAAAACGGCTCGGAGTCGATGAGCACACCATCCATATCGAAGATGACGGCCTTGAGCATCAATCAACTTTCCTCGTCTTCACTTTTTGATGACCGGCAGCACGATGCGCGAGGCGCGCGCCTCGTCTCGGTAGACGCGCTCGGTCGCCTTTTGGAAATCGGCGGCGGTCGCCTGCTTGTAGTTCGGCATGAACTTTTGCGGGTTGCGCGCGACGAGCGGAAACCAAGTGCTCTGAATCTGCACCATCACGCGATGCCCTTTTTTGAACGTGTGCACGATGCCGGGCATGACGTAAGAGATCGACGCCGGCACACCCGGCTGCAAAGGTTTCGGCTGTTCAAAACTCTCGCGGAAGCGCGCCGGAAACGGTTCGGCGCGCAGAAGCATCTGGTAGCCGCCCGGCTCGAACACGCACGCGGCCGATGCGGCGGGCGGAAGCGCGCCTTCCGGGTACTTGTAATCGTCGGGGAACACGTCGATCAGTTTGACGACGAAGTCGGAATCCGTGCCCGTCGAAGCGACGAAGAGTTGCGGCTTGATGTCGCCCGCGATAGTGATGTCCGCATCGAGCGGCTCGGTCTGGTAGACGAGCACATCGGCGCGCGTCGCCGTGAAGCGCTGGTCTTCGGTCATGAAATCGCGCGGGTAGCCGAGCGTGATCTTCTGCGTGTAGGGAACGGGGCGCGCCGGGTCGCTTACGTATTCGTCATAAGCTGTGGAGGCTGTGGATGCGCCCGCCGGTTTGGCGAACGAGAGTCGCCCGTTCGCTTGCAGGTAGAGGGGCGTTTCGACCGAAGCGTTCGGCGACCAGTCCGCGAAGTCGCGCCAGTTGTGCGCGCCCGTGTCGAACGCGTTGACCTCTTTGATCTGCGAGATGTCGCCCTTGTCTTTGAGGAAGTGATTGAAGAACGGGATTTCAAAACGCTCGCGATAATAGTGCGAGGTTTTGCTTCCGAAGTAAGCCGTGCCGAGCCAGTCGCCGTCGGAGCGCGCCCAACCGCCGTGAAACCAAGGCCCCATCACGAGCACGTTGTAGATGCCGGGATTCTGCCGTTCGATGTGTTGATAAGTTCTGAGCGCGCCGAACAAGTCTTCGTTGTCGTACCAGCCGCCGACCGTCATCACGGCCGCGCGGATGTTTTTCAACTTCGGCAGGATGTTGCGCTCGCGCCAGTAGTCGTCGTAATTGGGATGCGCCATCATCTCGTCCCAGAACTTGATGCGCGTGCCGAGCTTCTGCCGGTAGAGTTCGCCCGCCTGAGCGAGGCCGCCCATTTCGAGAAAGAACTTGTAGCCGTCCTCAGTCCCGTAAGCGAAAGGCTTGAAGGCATCGGCGGAAGGTTCGAGCGGCTGCGGGCGCGGCTGGCCGAAGAAGGCGAAGAAGCCGTAATTCTGCGCGAGAAAGAGCGCGCCGTTGTGGTGCATGTCGTCGCCGTGAAACCAATCGGAGACGGGCGCTTGGGGCGAGATGGCTTTGACGGCCGGGTGCGAATCGATGCCCGCCATCGAAGTGTAAAAACCCGGATACGAGATGCCGTAGACGCCGACGCGCCCGTTGTTGCCCTCGACGTTTCGGACGAGCCATTCGACCGTATCGTAGGTGTCCGTCGTCTCGTCGATCTGCTTGCCCTGTTTGTTCTGGACGTAGGGGCGCACGTCCTCGAATTCGCCCTCGCTCTTCCAACGCCCGCGCACGTCTTGATAGACGAAGATGTAGCCTTCGCGCGCGAACAGCTCGTCGGGGCCGAGAGAAGTTTTGTACGCGTCCGCGCCGTAGGGCGCGACAGTGTAGGGCGTGCGGTTCAAGAGGATCGGATATTTTTGCGTCCGGTCTTTCGGCTCGTAGATGGAGGTGAACAGGCGCGCGCCGTCGCGCATCGGAATGGAGACCTCGCGCTTGGTGTAACTGTTTTTAATGTAGTCGGCGAGTTGCTGCTGTTGCGGCGTGAGTTGTGGCGCCTGCGCGAACGCGGCGATGTGCGCCGCACCGACGAGCGCGAACGCGACGAGCAAGCGAGCCAGTTGGTTCTTCTTCATATTGTTTACAGCAAAGACGGGCAGTCTGTTTTTTTCCACATCACAAACGGGCGGTCTGTTTTCTCTACGGCACAAACGGGCGGTGGTTTTCGTTCCCTGCTCCCGACAGTCCGGCGCATCATCTACTTTCGCCCGAAGCGGTCTCGCGGCGAGTGTGACGGTTGAGCGCGCAGTCAATACGGCGTCTTGCCGCTTTAAGTTTCTACACGCGCCCGGTTGCACGGAAGCGAGCGCGCGGGAGATAGCGAAGGGCGCTTCAATCTTTTTCAATCCGTCTCTGCCTTGAGCCAACGGACGGCCTCTTCGTAGTCCTTGAAGACTCGCAGATTGTAGTGCGCGGTCTGGGCTGCGATCTGCAAGAAGTCGTGCGAGTCGTCTCCGGGCGAGGCGACGACGGCGACCTTGAGCGCATGCCCGGTCGGCACGACGGATTTCATCATGTAAGCGAATTCGTAATGCGTGAAAGGCGTGCCGGTGTAAGGCACGCCGCGCACGTCGGAGAGCAGGCGAAAGACGCCGCGCTCGTTGGCGAACTCGGCCGCCGCGCTCGCTCTCTGCAAGGCCACTTCATTCGACACCGGCACGTCCATCCGTTGGATGATGTAAGTGCCGTCCTCGGATAGACTCAAGTTGTCGTTTGTAGACATTTCGCTTCTCTCCCAATCGCCGGTCGGTGGTCGCCGGAAGCGTGGACTACTCCGGCTCAAGGCGCAGAGACTTGAGCCGGCGTTCGTTCGCCTCTTCGACCTCGCTCGCCTCTTCTCTGTCGCCAAGCGCGCAGGCGTCGCCATGCGAGCGCCAGCCCCGTGTAGACTAGGAGCGCGCCCGCGGCCGAAGCGAGCGCGGCGACGGTCTGCCCCGCGACGCCGTAGACCTCGCCCGTGTGCGCGAAACGCAGCCAAGAGCGCAGACGCCTGCCGGTCGTGTAACTCGAATATGGCTCCCAACGCACGACCTCGCCCGTCGCACGATTCAAAGTAAGCTGCGCGCGCTTCTGCGGTTGTCCTCCGTCGCCCCGGTCGATGGAGAACACGACGGGAGCGTTCGGCGCATCCGGCACTCTCATGCTGATGCTGCGCCAGCCCTCCACCTGCTGCTCGGCGCGCGCCCACAGGCGGTCGATGCCTTCAAGCGATGCCGCCGCGCCCGGTTGTGCCTGTCCGGCGTTCCCCGGCGCACCGCCGCTCGCACCGCGTTGCGGCTGCGCGGGCGGCGCTTCCCCCGCCACGCGGTAGACGAGATTGCTCGCCCAAGTGTAAGAGATCACCACGGCCGAGAGGACGACGACGAAGAGCGGCACGAGCATCCAGATGCCGACGGTGTTGTGCCAGTTGAAATCGCGCGCCTTACCCGACAGACCGCGCCGAAACCAAGCGACGTTTCTAAATTGCGCGCGCGTCCACTTGCGCGGCCACCAGAGATAGAAACCGCTCGCGACGATGAACAGGAAGACGAGGTTCGCCGCGCCCGTCAACGCGCGCCCCGCCGCGCGACGTTCAGTGCCCGCGCCGAGCCAGCGATGCCAGTCCGTGACCGTGCGGAAGAAGGCGCGCACGCGCGGCGCGCCTTCGCCGAACGGCTCGCCCGTGTACGGATCGACGTAGAGATTGCGCCCGCCCGCGAAGGCGACGACGGCGGGCGCATTGGCGTCGTTGTAAAGTGTGACGGACGCGGGCGCGGCCGCCTGCCCTTCGCGCGCTCTGGCGACGAGCGCCTCTAGCGGCAGACGCGTCGCGGAGGATGCAGGCGTCGCGGGCGGCGCAACCTTGTAGTCGCGCATGTCAGCCCACCGGGTCAGTTGCCGCTCGTAGGCCAAGAGCACGCCCGTCACGGACATGATCAGGATGATGACCCCGGCCGATACGCCCGCCGCGAGATGACACCAGAAAATAACTTTCCTCAGTCGGTTCACTCTAAAAAAACCCCCTTTGATTCGTTCTCCCGCCGGAGCGGACTTTGAGAGGGCGCGCGCCGCCCGACATCATGCCCGAACAAACTCTCTCCCGGCTATGTCCTTTTTCGACTTGGCGACGCCCGGCGCGCACTCGCGTTAAATTCTACAAAGAATAACTTGTCGTCGAGGCTTTTCACGAACACGCGCCGCACATCAAACGGAGCGGTAACAATTCGTGACCTTATCTTTTGAAAAGCGCGAAGAAAAGGTGCGACCGTCGCCGTCTGCGCGCAGGCGAGAGCGTTCTCGCCTGCGCCGCGGTCAGGCGAATTTGCAAAGCCTTCTCTTGAGCGACAATCTATCGACGGAAAATCAGACCAGAGGTGAGACACATGAATTTCAGAACGCGCCACGGCCACGCGCCCGCCGCATGGGCGGCCGCCTTGTTGCTCGCGGCAACGGTCGCTTACGCTTGGAAACCGGAGTTGAGCACGAGGGGCGAGGCGGCAGCATTGCCGCCGCAGGAGTTGACCCGCATCGAGAGCCGCCTGAGCCTGATGGAGCAACGTTTCTACGCAATCGAGGCGAGCATCCGCAATCTCGATCAGCAAATCAGATTCTCGAACAACGCGTCGGGCGCACGCGCCGCGCGCGACCCGGAGATCGATCTGCTGCGTTCGGAGTTGGAGGCGCTCAGACGACGGCTCGCCGAAGTCGAATGCGGGCTGACGAGAGTAGACGAGCGGACGCTGACGGCGGCGGCGAAACAGGCGCGGCGGGAAAACTCAAACGCGTATTCTGCGGCCGCCGACCCGTGCCGTCTCAATCCGGCCGCCCCGTTGCGTCTCACGGCTCGCCCCTGAACCTCGGCGGCGGCGCTGGCGTGCGCCCTCAGTCCGCTGAGATAATCGAGCCATGTGCGTAAATATCTCCCGTCAGAATCTTGGCCTCAGTTTGTTGGCCTCGCTCGTCATCTGTTGTTCGCTCGCGGTCGCAGCCCGGAAGCAGAGCGTTTCAAACTCCGGCATGGACGCTCGCAAACTCGCGGCGATTCCGTCGAAGATGAACTCCTTCGTCCGGCAAGGCGACATGGCCGGGGCGGTGATGTTGATTGCGCGGCGCGGCCGCGTGGTCAGTCTGGAAGCGGTCGGCTATCAAGATTTGGAGGGCGGGAAGCCGATGCGGACAGATACGATCTTCGATATCAGGTCTGTCACCAAACCCATCACGGCCACCGGCATTATGATTCTGTTCGAGGAAGGCAAACTCTCTCTGAGCGACCCGGTGGAAAAATACCTCCCCGAATTCGCGGCGGCGAGCCGGAAGACAAAGGGCACGAACGCGCCCGTCACCATCCGGCACTTGCTGACGCACACTTCCGGTTTCCCGTTCAATCGTCCAAAGGAGATCGAAGACATTACGATCAAGCGCGACCGGACTTTGTCCGAGGTCGTGGCCTTGTTGTCGCGGCAGGACTACGAGTTTGAGCCGGGCACTCAGTTCAGATACCACACGGGCGGTTACGCCATCTTGGGGCGCATCATCGAAGTGGTCTCCGGCCGCCCCTACGAACGATTCATCAAAGAACGCATCTTCGACCCGCTCGGCATGAAAGACAGTTTCTTCTTCATCCCGGCGGAGAAACAGAGTCGCGTCGCGGCCGTCTATCGTGTGCGGGCGGGCAGGAGGCTCAGCCGTTGGACGGAGATCGAGGCTTACAGCAGAACGGCTAAATACCCCGCGCCGGAGTTTGGCATGTATTCGACCGCTTCCGACTTGGCCGCGCTCTGCCAGATGATGCTCGACGGCGGCACGTTCAAAGGCAAGCGCATCCTCTCCAAGATGTCCGTGGAAGCGATGACGAGAAATTACACGGCGAACCTCAAAGACGCGTTGACGGGGCGACCCGCCTATCAAGGTTTGGGTTGGGGCTTGAGCGGCGATCCGTTCAATGATTTTCCACTGACGACGCCCGGCAGCTTCGGCCACAACGGAGCGTTCGGCGCGCTCGTCTGGATCGACCCGCAAGAAAAGCTGATCAGAATCTTTCTCGAACACCGCTTCGGCTTCAATAACGAGAGCAACGTCTTCATGGCGATGGCCGGTGCGGCGGTTATCAATTAGGGCGAACAGCCGCAGCGAGGCGTGTTAGCCAGAAGGAGCAACATTACTGCGATATGGCGATAGAACTAACTAAAGAGGCTCGTGACGAGGCGGTCGTCTCCATTCAGAAGTATTTTGAGGAAAACATGCGGGAGCCAATCGGCAACTTGGCCGCCGGAGGGCTCTTGAATTTCTTCCTTGAGGAGATCGGGCCGGCAGTCTACAACCGGGGCGTGGCCGACGCGCAGAGACGACTTCAAGAGCGCGTCTCCGAACTCGACCTTGAGGTGCATGAAGAAGAGTTCCAATACTGGCGAAAGCAAGGCCGCCCCGGCAAGTCACGCAAATAGACGCGGCCGTTGAGAAAAAAACGCCTCTCACTTAAGCGCTGATGGTAGAAGCTATGGGCGGCAGCGGCCCGACCACCGTATGCACCCGACCGCGAATAGCGTTGCCCTCGTGCGCGAGACTTGAAGGCTGGATACGTTGAATGTGCGACGCTCAATTCCGGCGTTGGGCGGCTGAGTTGAATGCATTCACTTAACAGAGTTTCCGGTTTATACTCCTATTATGAGACATCTAACTCGAATTACATTCAATCCATTAGTGATGGGTGGCAAGCCATGTATTCGAGGGCTGCGTGTCACCGTCGGCACAATAGTTGGGTTGTTCGCATCAGGCCATACTTCAGCCGACATACTGAATTTGTATCCATACTTGGAAGAAGAAGATTTACGCGAGGCTTTAGCGTATGCCGCGTGGCGTTCTGAAGAGATTGAGCTTCCGCTCGTGACGGCATGAAGATTCTCGTGGATATGAATCTTTCCCCTGATTGGGTAGAGCTATTTGCACGGCATGGCTTGAGCGCGATTCATTGGTCAACCATCGGCGACCCACATGCTGAAGACCCGGTATTGATGCAGTGGGCGCGCGAAAATGGTTACCTTGTGTTCACCCACGATCTGGATTTCGGCACATTGCTGGCGTTAACGCAGGCCGAAAGTCCGAGCGCCATCCAAGTCCGCACGCAAGATGTCTCGCCGCACCATCTGGAGGCAATGATGATTGATGTTTTGAATAAGTACGCATCATTGCTCGAAGCGGGGGCTTTAATAGTTTTGGATGAAGGCAAATCCAGGGTGCGGATTTTACCTCTTTCAAAGAAGTCTTAACCGCGGCAGCCCGACCACCGTATGCACCCGACCGCGAATAGCGTCGCCCTCGTGCGCGAGACTTGGCCTTACCGGCGTTTGTGTGCGCGGAAAGACTCTCACAACCTCTCGCCACTTACTCGTATCTGAGCGCGACCATCGGATCGACACGCGTCGCACGCCGCGCGGGGATGTAGCACGCAAAGAGCGCCACGAGCGTCAACAGCAGCGACACGCCGACGAAAGTGAGCGGGTCGGTCGCCCTCACGCCGAACAGCAAACTCTCCATCAGACGCGTCAACGCGAGCGCGCCCCCGATGCCAACGGCGACGCCGATCAAGGTGAGCATCAATCCTTGCCCGAGCACGAGTTTCAAAACATCGAGCGGCCGCGCGCCCAAGGCCATGCGAATGCCGATCTCGCGCGTGTGCTGCGTGACGAGATAAGACATCACGCTGTAGATGCCGACGGTCGCAAGCACGGTGGCGAGCACGGCGAAGATGGAGAGCAGAGTCATGTTCAGACGTTGCCTTGAGATGGATTCGTCGAGCACTTGCTCCATCGTCAGCACGTTGTAGACGGGCTGCGCCGGATCGATGGCGAGCACTTCGCGCCGGATCGCCTGCGTCAGCGTCGCCGGGTCGCTCGATGCGCGCACGACGAGCGTCATGTTTTGCGTCATCCCCTGCCAGAAGGGCGAGTTGTAAGGCAGAAACATTTCCGGACGCGGCGGCGCGGTCAGTCCGGTCTGCTTCACGTCGCCGACGACGCCGACGATCTCCACTGGGCTGCCGTCGCTCTGAATCTGCTTGCCGAGCGGCTCACGGCCATTGAGGATCACGCGCACGAACGTCTGGTTGACGATGGCGACCGGAACGCGTTCGCGCGCTGGCGGTGCGAAGAAGCGACCGGCGACGAGCGGGATGCCGAGCGCGCGAAAGTAGTCGGGCGTGGCCGCGCGAAATTCGACGAGCGGCGCGCGCCCCGTGGGGTCGGGCGGGTCGCCGACGATCTGCACGTCGCCGTTCGTGCCGGAACGTTGCACGGGCAAAAGATTGATCGCGCCCGTGGCCTCGACGCCCGGCAGCGCCGCGACGCGTTCGAGCAATTGGGTGTAAAACGCGGTCGTCGCCTCGGTCGTCTGATACTTCGCGGCCGGCAGCGTGAGGCGCATCGTCAGCACGTTTTCCGGTCTGATGCCCGACTCGACCTGTTGCAAGCGCACGAAACTCTTGACGAGCAATCCAGCGCCGACGAGCAGCACGATGGCCGAAGCGACCTGCGCCACGGCGAGCAGGCCGCGCAGCCAGTTGGCGCGCGGGCTGGAACCGGAAGTGCCGCCGTCTTTGAGCGCGTCCTGCACGTCCGCTCTCGAAGTTTGCAGCGCGGGCGCAAGACCGAAGATGATGCCGCTCAGGAGAGAAAGCAGCAGCGTGAAGCCGAGCACTCTCATGTCCAACCCGACCTCGCCCGCGCGCGGCAACACGCCGGTCGTCAAAGTCAGCAAGCCTTGGATGCTCCACTTCGCCACCAGCAGACCGAGCAGCCCGCCGACGACCGCCAACAACACGCTCTCGGTCAAAAACTGACGGACGAGCCGCGCGCGTCCCGCGCCGAGCGCCGCGCGGATGGCGATCTCCCTGCGCCGCGCCGTCGCACGCGCCAAGAGCAAGTTGGCGACGTTCGTGCAGGCGATGAGCAGCACGAACCCGACCGCGCCGAGCAAGACGAACAACGCCGGGCGCACGCTCTTGACGATCTCCTCCTGCACGCGGCCGACGATGATGCCGCGATTGATTTGTTGATCCGGATATTGCTGTTCGAGCCGCCGCGCGATCAGGTTCATCTGCTCCTGCGCCTGTTCGAGCGTGACGCCCTCCTTCATCCGGCCGACGGCCGAGAAGGCGTGATTGCCGCGACTCGTCGCCTGACTGTCCGAGAAGACGAGCGGAACCCACAACTCCGTCGTGCGCGAGGGAAACTGAAAGCCCGGCGGCATGATGCCGACGACCGTATAATTTTCGCCGCCGATGAGCACGTCGCGGTTGACGACGGCCGGGTCTGCGCCGAAGTTCCGCTGCCAGAGTTGGTCGCTGAGGACGATGACGCGATGCTTGCCCGCCGCGTCCTCGCCCGGCGCAAACGTGCGCCCGCGCTGCGGCTGAACGCCGAGCACGTCGAAGAAGTTGGCCGTCACGGACGCGCCCGCCGAACGCTCCGGCAGCTCGCTTCCCATCAAACTAAAGTTGCCCTGCTCGTACGCGGCGATCTGCTCGAAGACATCGTTCTGCGTCTGCCAGTCGCGCAGGTTCGGAACGGAGACGGAGCCTTCGCCCCCTTGCGGCAGACGCTCCCAGAGATAGACGATTTTATCCGGGTCTCTATAAGGCAGCGGCCGAAGCAACACGGCGTTGACGACCGAGAAGATGGCCGTGTTCGCGCCGATGCCGAGCGCCAAAGTCAGCACGGCGACGAAAGTGAACGCGCGATGCTTGGCAAGCATTCGCACGCCGTAACGCAAGTCTTGTAAAAACGTCTCCGCGAAGCCCACGCCGCGCACCTCCCGACACTGTTCTTTAATTCGTTCAATCCGGCCGAAACTGACGCGCGCCCGGCTGCGCGCCTCTTCCCAAGTCATCCCCCGGCGCTGGTTCTCTTCCGTCTCCCGTTCGAGATGAAAGCGCAACTCCTCGTCCAACTCGCGCTCCATCTGCTTGCGCCGGAAGAGCGCCCGCAGCCGTAGTTTCGGCTTCGCCCACATCGCGCCAACACTCCGCTCAGGTGGTTTCGAGAATCAGACTGATCGCGCCGGAGAAACGCTCCCACGTCTCCGTCTCGGTCGCCAGTTGCCGTCGTCCGGCGCGCGTCAACTTGTAATACTTGGCCTGCCGGTTATTGTCGGACGTGCCCCACTCCGCGCCGATCAAGCCTTGCGCTTCCAAGCGGTGCAAAGCCGGATAGAGAGAGCCTTGATTGACGCGCAGCACGTCCTGAGAAATCTGTTGAATGCGCTGCGAGATGTCCCAACCGTGCGTCGCGCCGAGCGCGAGAATTTTCAGGATCAAAAGATCGAGCGTGCCTTGCAACAAGTCTGTTTTTTGTTTCGCCATATCACTCCTGTAGATGAACGACAGGTGCGCGGATTATGTTCCCTCTTGTAGCTTGTCAAGGGGAACGAACGGCTTCCATTTTCTCGTATTGACGGGCACAAAAAGCCGTCTCGTCAACTATCCCGGCAAGAGGACTGCGGCGCACGATTGCGGCAAGTGCGAGTCAGCCTTGCGCCGCGTCTGCAATGCCTGTTCGAGTGTGTGCCTTTCGCGTCCGCGTGATGCCGCTAATTATGAGCGTCTAACCAAAGCAAGAAACCACGAAGAGACGCCAAGCAGCACGAACCTCTTCTGCGTGCTGCTTGGCGTCTCTTCGTGGTTGAACTATTAGTTTTGTGGTCGACTCTCAGCTATTCATTTCTGCGGAGCGGGGGACTTTTTGGGTGCAACTCGTTTGCGTTCGCTGGTGCGCGTGCCGCCGCTCTGCTCATATTCGTTGCTGTTCTTGCCGTACATGGCGGCGACGTCCGCCAGCATCCGCCCCGAATAATCGCGGACGGCTTGTTCGGCCGCCGCCACGTCGTTCGCTTTTTGATCCGCCGAGGCGAGCGTCTGGTTGTAGTCGTCGAGTTTGGCACGGCCGTCTGCGATAAGTTGTTTGAACTTGGCGAGCATGAGGTTGTTAGCGAACGACAGGTCGGGAGCAATGGACTGCATACCGTTGGCGCGCAGGTCTGCGTGGTCGAAGATTTTCGAGGTGCGCTTCTTCAAAGCCATGTGTGGAATCCTCCGGTGAGTGGTGAGAAAAGTTTCGGGCGCGAGGCGTCGTGAGTCAGCCGCCTATGTATGACGAAGGATGGGACGCGTCAATTACAAACTTCACCAACCGCTTAACACTTGTAGGAAACGCATAGAGGGAAGAATCGCCTAACGCTCGAATTAATCGGGGAGCAATCAAGTTTGATGATAAAAGAGTTACTGATTGCAAGTTCGTCTGACGGCCAAGTCTTGCGGATGAGAGCCGCGCTGATGCGGGTCGGGTGCATGCCGTTGTTAGATTGCGGTTCATTGTGGTGATTGCTGCACTATCCTTACTCTCGCAAATCAAACCAGATCCATCCCTCTTTATTATTGATGGCATTCACGCCAATCATATAAACGCCAACTCGACCACCGCATTTCAAAACACTATTTCCTTCCGTGACAGTGGTCTCACATAAGATTTCATTATTCTTAGGCTGGAAGAATTGAAGCTTAGCTTTGCGGGCGGGTGGCTTCCACAAATACAATCCTTGACACGTAACGGGCGGGCTAATATCGACTAACTTAACACCTAGCTTACCATTATCAGTGGATTCGCCTTTATTCAGCACATGTTGTCCAATCAAGCGAACATTGTTCTCAATGGTCACTTCTTTCCAGCCTTGTACATAAGGTGGACGCGCTTCGAGTTTTTCTTCATATGGGATGCAACATCCACCCATGCAAAATAAAGAAGAAATTACGAAGGCTAAAGTATAGCGAGACATGTTTCAGTCACTCTGAGCAAATTCACCAACAATCTAACGCCCGAATTAACCCGCCCGAAGCCTGCGCGAGAGCGACAACATACCAGGAACCACACAACTTGATGATGAAAGTCTCGCTGGCGAGGGTCGGGTTGAATGAGTTGTTCGGCGGCGCTTACGACGTGACCATGCAACGTCGCTCTTGCTCACCTTGTACTGCCGAAGTATTTCACTAGGCAGGTTCCAATGAACTCAATGAATTCATCATATCCATGAGGGAACATCCCAATATATTCAATCAGCCCCTCGTCGGTATCAGCATTTTTATCCATTTCGAGGACGTGCCACAACGTATCCCACGTTTCGTATTGCGACAACTCCGCCGATCCCGCATCACGAATAAAACATGTGGCGCCGTCTCGGATGGAGTAACTGATGGCTATGATTTTGTCGGACGCGGAGAAAAAGCAGACCTCCGTCTCATCCATTCCGCTCCCCGAACGTGTATCCTTGATATGGGTCGCGCCGATGACGCGTAGCCCCTCACCGATCAGCGCCCTAATGTCTTCACAGAATCCGCCCACACATATACCTCTACCAAGGTGTCCCGTCGCCACATCGAAGCCGCCGAACGCCCGGCATCACCTGCCCGCACACAACTGCGAAACCACGCAAGTTTTCGATGAAAGGCACGCTGGTTCGGGTCGGGTGCATGCCGTTGTTGGGCGGCCGTTGCTAGAGCGGCCCCCACTTACCTGCTTCCAGGAACTTAGCCTCGAATTCCATGACCTTCTCTCTGCCTCTATCGCTATAGTAGCGCTCGGTATAAATGAGGCGGTCGCCTTCAAACCTTTCCGGGATTACCCAACCTTGATCAGCTACCGCCAGCGGCCGCTCCCTTCTCTCGACTGCATCAACCAACAGTAACTGTGTCACCGGGCCGGCCTGATAATTCGTCGTCATCCACTCTTGGACGGCGAAAAATCGTGAATCGCCCGACCAAAGATGGACATCACCGAAAATACGCACGCCGAAGGATACCCCGTCAACACTGAGGGAGAAGTATGGCGGCCCATATCTGATCTCGTTAATGTAACTGAGAACAGCCATATGCTTTCTGTCAGGTGACTCGACCGCTCTCGTTAATCCATCACTCATGTCCCGTTATACCGGCCCTTTCTTCGGCCAACATATATAGCCGCCCAACGCCGGGCATCACCCGCGCCCACATTCAACGTCCATGAGAGGCAGCGTGGAGGGGCGTCGGGTGCATGCCGTTGTTGGGCTGCGGTTAGAGAGTCGAATGGTCAGTAGTAGCCGGGTAGCCACGGCTCAGCCTCAATGGACTCAATGTCGCCATTTGCAAGCTTCGTCCATAGCTCAAGAACTTTGTCTTTCGGAACATCATCCATGTGCCGCGGTTCGTTGTCTGTAGCTTCAACATTCTCCCAAACTATCTCGCCATCCGGATAAAGCGATAAATACCATTCGCTCTCGTGTGCAACGGAGACACTAAGGTGCTCATCATCTTCGATAAAGCGTTCGTTGTATAGCTCCTCGAACATCTCAATCGAAGGCTTATCTTCAAACCAGCCGCCACGATGCACGATGTTAAACGCCATGACACGCTCCTGCATTTACTGTTACTGATTCCGCCATGTCGCGCGCAGCATCCCAACGCCGGGGATAACCGGCGAGCTATCAACTTGCGATGAAAGAGCCGCTATGTTGCGAGTCCGGTTCATCCCCTTGTTAGGCCGCACGCTAGTAGCAAAGCCTTATCGCACTTCACTGACAAGCCAGAGAACAGCGCCATTTGTAAGACCATAGTCAGTAACGGATTTCCTGTTGTCGAAATTATCTTGGGTTGCTGGGTGCATGAGAGATAGATCTGGCCCATGATGCTCAATTATCTCATCAAAGGTAAGTTCTCTTACTTCCTCAAGAATTTCACCGATAGTGGGGTTATTCCCTCTGACACGTACTATGTAGTAATAATACTCTTCATACTTCTTTACGTAGTTCTCATCCTCACCGACAATCCTAGCCCCTACGGAAATGACAAACACCATGCTGTGTGGCTTGGATTCAGCTCGCATAAAGAACGCACGTACATGGGTAGGGAGTTTATTCGGAGAGATAACCACATTCTCTTTAGTCGGGCTGATTTTTGCTGCCTTTGTAAGCACTCCATCAATCTGCTTCGGCTTGAAACTCTTTACTGGAATGGACTGGAGGAGACTCAGAAGCTCTTTTGACTTTGCAGTTGATGTCTCATCTTCGCCGATTATTGAATGTTTTAATGTGAGCGGAGAAGCCCACTCGCCGCCCGCACATAGGCCGACACTGAATGACTCCGCGCCATCAACAATGGTCATGGTGCGGTTGTGACAGATGACGAGCCGCATCGTTTTCGTTTTGGCCTCGGGCAGAAAGCCCACCGGCAGGAGCATCAGGGCGGTACAGATGATCAGGTTAAGGCGCATCTTATAATTCCTCTAGTGAGGTCAACTGCTAAGAAACTCCATATAGCATAGCGGCCTAACGCATATTCTACCGCACTCTGCGGCAGAACTACGTTAGAGAGCGTGAAAAGCCGCACTCTGCGGCAGAACTCCGTGACAGAGCGGCAAAAGCCGCAGGGTGCAGCCTACCTAACACGCCTGAATGCGTGCCAAAAACAGGTTATAGCTTGGCTTCGGAACGTTCAAAAGTTTGTCGGCAACCTCCTAAAGCTGATGGCGGAGGTTTCGTAGTGACTTTGGGACGTTCGTTGGTCGTCGAGGGACGTTCCGAAGTTAGTTTGCAACCTCCCAAAGTCGCAAAGGGACGTGCAGTAGTAACTACTGCACGTCCCTTTGCGACTAAGGAACGTTCCGAACTAATCGGGGAACGTCCCGAACTAATTAGGGGACGTTCCGAACTGACGGAGGAACATCTCGAAGTAACTTATAAACGTCCCTGCCTCGTGCGCGAACGAGTGGCGATAAATTTTGCACGCGCGCTGATTTCCTTCTAAACGGGGCTGATTAGCCGCGCGAGTTGGCGGTGCTGCGGCGGCGGATGACCGCCGTGGTGCGGCGGACGGGGACGAGCGCGCCGGATTCGGGCGGAGGCGTGTCCGTGAAATGCGCGAACTCTTCGGCGTGCGCTTGCAGGTAAGAGAAGAAGCGCTCGAACTCGCGCTGCATGGCGTCCATCTTTTCGCGCATGTTCAAGATGATCTCGACGCCCGCGAGATTGACGCCGAGGTCGCGCGTCAAAGAGAGAATCACTTCGAGCCGTTCGAGGTCGGCGTCCGTGTAGAGACGCGTGTTGCCGTCCGAACGCGAAGGCTTGATCAGTCCCTCGCGTTCGTAGAGACGCAGAGTCTGCTGATGCAGCCCGTACTGCTCGGCCACCGCGCTGATCGTATAAGTGCGACTCTTGTTGCGTTTCATAAAGAAGCTGTTAGCCGTTAGCAATTAGCTGTTAGCTTTGAATCCGCCGTAAGCATTCGGCTTGCGCCTGAGCATTCGATTTGTGAAAGCGCAAAAGCTGAAAGCTAACAGCTAATCGCTAACCGCTTGTCATTCCAGTCCCATCGCCACGCGCGGGTTCTCGGCGTTGAGTTGCGCGTAGCGCTTGAGCAGTTCTTTGGTCTCTTCCGAGATCACTTTCGGGAGCGTGACCTGCACTTCGACGAACTGGTCGCCGCGCGCCTGCGGGTTGCGCAGACTGGGCACGCCGCGTTCGCGCAGGCGAAACTTTTGCCCGGACTGCGTGCCCGGCGGAATCCGCAGTTGCGCCTTGCCCTCGACGGTCGGCACTTCGATCTTCGCGCCGAGCGCCGCTTCCGGCACGGTCACCGGGATCGTCACGTAGATGTTGTCGCCCTTGCGCGTGAAGTGCGTGTGGCGGCCGACGTTCGTGATGATGAAGAGGTCGCCCGGCGGCGCGCCGAGTCGTCCGCCCTCGCCCTTGCCCGGTATCCGCACGCGCGAGCCTGTATCGACGCCCGCCGGAATCCTCACCTTCACGCTCTCCGTCTTCGGCACTGTGCCTTTGCCGTGACAGAGCGAGCACGGCGGGCGACGTTTGCCCGCACCGTTGCAATCCGGGCACTCCTGCGCGAAACGCATGCGCCCGCCCGCGCGCTGCACTTGACCCGCGCCCTTGCAGGTCGGGCAGGTGACAGGCGTGCCGCCCGTGTCGCCCGCGCCGTTGCAGCGCGAACACTGCTCGGAGCGGTTGACCGTGATGTTGGTCGTCATCCCCGTGACGGCTTCTGCGAAAGAGAGCGCGAGCGGCATCTCTATGTCCGCGCCGCGCTGCGGCATCGGACGCGGCGGTTCGCGCTCTTGCCGCGCGCTCGCGCCGCCGCCGCCGCCAAACAAGTCCGCGAAGATGTCGCGGAAACTCGAACCGCCGGAATTGCCGCCGCCCGCGCCGGACGCGTTGTTGCCCCAATCGAAGCCCGTGAAGTCGAAAGGCGCACTGCGTCCCGCTCCGCCCGGTTCCGCGCCGCGCGCCGCCGCGTCGGCCAGATTGTCCGAGTATTGCCCGAAGCGGTCGTAGATGCCGCGCTTCTTCGGATCGGACAGAACGTCGTGCGCTTCCGTGATCAACTTGAAGCGTTCCTCGGCCGACTTATCGCCCGGATTCACGTCCGGATGATACTTGCGCGCCAGCCTCCGATACGCCTTCTTGATCTCCTCCGGCTTCGCCTTCCGCTCGACGCCGAGCACTTTGTAGAAATCTTCTTTTGTTGCCATTCTAGAGACAGTGACAAGTGACAAGTGACAAGTGACGAGTTAAGACAAGTTCTGTTTTTCAACTTGTCACTCGTCACTTGTCACTCGTCACTGCTTTACTTGTTTTCGTCCACGTCAACGTATTCGGCGTCGATGACGTTGTCGTCGCCGCCGCCCGTCGTCTGGCCGCCGCCTCCGGCGGACGCGCCCGCCGCCGAAGCCTGCTCGCCGCCCGCCGTGCCGCCTTGCGCGGACTGCTGGTAGAGCGCTTCGGCCAGTTTGTGCGAAGCGGTTTGCAGGTTGTTGAAGGCGTTGTTCATGCGTTCAGCGCCCCCTTCTTCGAGAGCCTTCTTGGCATCGGCGAGCGCCGTTTCGAGTTGCGAAACGCTGGCGCTGTCGAGCTTCTCTTTGTTCTCGCTGAAGGTCTTCTCAACCTGATACTGCAAGCCGTCGAGACGGTTGCGCGCCTCGATCTCTTCGCGCTTCTTCACGTCCTCGCCCGCGTGCGACTCGGCCTCACGCATCATGCGGTCAACTTCATCTTTCGACAGACCGGAAGAAGCCGTGATCGTGATCTTCTGCTCGCGTCCCGTGCCCATGTCTTTGGCCGAGACGTTGACGATGCCGTTGGCGTCGATGTCAAACGTCACTTCGACCTGCGGCATGCCGCGCGGTGCGGGCGGGATGCCGACGAGGTGAAACTTGCCGAGCGTGCGGTTGTCCGAAGCCATCGGGCGTTCGCCCTGCAAGACGTGGACTTCCACCGAAGTCTGGTTATCCGAAGCGGTCGAGAAGACCTCGGACTTGCGCGTCGGGATGGTCGTGTTGCGCTCGATGAGTTTCGTGAAGACTCCGCCGAGCGTCTCGATACCAAGCGAGAGCGGCGTCACGTCGAGAAGCAGGATGTCCGTCTTCTCGCCCGACAGCACGCCCGCCTGCACGGCCGCGCCGACCGCCACCACTTCGTCCGGGTTCACGCTCTTGTTCGGCTCTTTGCCGAAGATGTCCTTGACGATCTCCTGCACCTTCGGGATACGCGTCGAACCGCCGACCAAGACCACTTCGTCGATCTTCCCGGCTTCCACGCCCGCGTCCTTCAAAGCCTGCTCCACGGGGCCGCGCAAACGTTGCAGGATCGGGTCGATCAACTGCTCGAACTTCGCGCGCGTCAACTTCATCACCAGATGCTTCGGCCCCGAAGCGTCCGCCGTGATGAACGGCAAGTTGATCTCCGTCTCCATCGCCGAAGAGAGTTCGATCTTGGCCTTCTCCGCGGACTCCTTCAGACGCTGCAAGGCCATCTTGTCGCCCGACAGATCGATGCCCTGATCCTTCTTGAACTCTTCGACGATCCACTTCATCAAACGCTCGTCCACGTCGTCGCCGCCGAGGTGCGTGTCGCCGTTCGTCGATTTCACTTCGACGACGCCTTCGCCGACTTCGAGAATCGAGATGTCGAACGTGCCGCCGCCGAAGTCGAAGACGGCGATCACTTCATCCTTCTTCTTGTCGAGGCCATAGGCGAGCGCGGCGGCCGTCGGCTCGTTGACGATACGCATCACTTCGAGACCGGCGATCTTCCCTGCGTCCTTCGTCGCCTGCCGCTGCGCGTCGTTGAAGTAGGCCGGGACGGTGATGACCGCCTTGTCCACTTTCTGCCCCAGATAGTCTTCCGCCGACTGCTTCATCTTTTGCAGGATCATCGCGGAAATCTCAGGCGGGGTATATTCCTTGCCGCCCGCCACGATGCGCACGTCGCGGTTTCCGGCCGCCTGCACCTGATAAGGAACCTGCTTTTTCTCTTCCGTCACTTCGTCGAAACCGCGCCCCATGAAACGCTTGATCGAATAGATCGTGTTCTCCGGGTTGGTGACGGCCTGACGCTTCGCCACCTGACCGACCAGACGGTTGCCGTCCTTGGTAAAGGCGACGACGGAGGGCGTCGTGCGCCCGCCTTCCGAGTTGGTGATGACGGTCGGCTCGCCGCCTTCCATCACGGCCACCACCGAGTTGGTCGTGCCCAAGTCAATACCGATTATCTTGCTCATCTTTTCACTCTCCAGATGTTGTTTAACTGACCCGCCTTCCGCTTGCCGGCTTTACGCCGCCCGCCCAACTTCGCCCTTTCGGCCTCTGGCGGACTTACCCGTTCATTGAATCTCAGATAGTAAAGGCATAGGTTGAATACAGCGTTAATATAATATCTGAGTCTCTTGTTGTCAACTTTTGATTGCAAAAATTTCCGGCGCGTTGCCCGGAACCCGCCCGTGTCGCTTAAACCACGCTATTTCACGGCTTACCGGTCGGCGGCGGGAGTTTTCGAATCAGGTTTGCCTTCGTTCATAATGCGGGAGGCGTGAAAAATGTAGTGGACGCCGGAGAAGAGCGCGGCGGCGAAAGTGGTGGTGTAGACGGTGGGGAGGTAGCCGCTGATGCCCGGAAACTGCGCGGCGATGAGGATGGCGACGACGGCGCAGATTTGGATGACGGTGTTGATCTTGCCGAGCAGCGACGGGCGAAAATCCCGAAATCCGGTGACGATGTAGATGGCGGCAGAGCCGACGATGATGAAGATGTCGCGGCTGATGACGGCGGCCGTCACCCAGAAGGGCACGGGGAAGTGGCGCGGCAGAGGCATGGGCAAAATGGCGCGCATCGAAAGCACCACGAAGGCCGTCACGAGGAGGAGTTTGTCGGCGATGGGGTCGAGTATGCGTCCCAAATCGGATTTTTGCTTGAGCGCGCGCGCGAGCAGGCCGTCGAGGCCGTCCGTCAGCCCGGCGCTGACGAAGACGGCGAGCGCCCACCCGAACCGCTGGTAAAAGAGGAGCGAGACGAAGACCGGAATCATCATCATCCGCAAGACGGTGAGAAAATTCGGCAGGGTTAGGATGCGAGAAGACATAAGAACAGTGACAAGTGACAAGTGACAAGTGACGAGTTAAAGCAACAAGAAGACAGTTAAGAGTAACAAGAGACGAGTTAAAGACAAGTTCTTGGTCTTCAACTTGTCACCTGTCACTCGTCACTTGTCACTGCTTTTAAAACTTGTCACTCGTCACTTGTCACTTGTCACTGCTTTTTCAGTTCGAGCAGAGAGACTTCGGGGAGGCAGCCGTAGCGGACGGGCAGGACGACCGTGCCGAGGCCGCGTGTGACGTAAATTTGCGTGTCGCCCTGTCGCCCGAGGCCGCGCAGGAGGCGTCGGCGCGGGCGACCCGAAGCGGAACGTTCGGCGCGCAGAGTCACTTGACCGCCGTGCGTGTGGCCGCTGAGGACGAGATCGACTCCGGCGCGCGCCGCCCGGCGCAAGACTATCGGGTTGTGCGCGAGCAAGAGTTTCAACTCGTCGGCGCTCGAACCGGCGAGCGCGAGCGAGAGGTCTTCGAGGCCGACCATCGTGTCGTCCACGCCCGCCAGCCAGAAGGACGCGCCCCTGTGCTCAGGGTGCTCGAAGCGCATGCCTTCGTTGACGAGCACGCGGATGCCTTCGGCGCGGAAGAGGTCTGTGATGAGCGCGGCGTCAGTCCAGTGGTCGTGGTTGCCGAGCACGGCGTAGACGCCTGAGCGCGCGCGCAGGCGGCCGAGCATCTCGGCGCAAGGAGCCGCGTATTCGCGTTCGTGCGAGACGTAGTCGCCCGTCAGGGCGATGATGTCGGGCTGGAGACTGTTGGCCAACTCGACGGCGCGCTCGACCTGCGCGCGTCCCGTGAAAGGGCTGTGATGTATGTCCGAGAGTTGAACGACGCGCAGGCCGTCGAGCGCGGCGGGCAGACGGCGCAAGTGAATCTCCGTGCGTTCGACGACGAGGTTGTACGGCTCGGCCAGAGCGGCGCGCGCCAGTTGCATCACGCCCGCGGCCAACGTGCGCAGAGGCTTCGGCCGTTCCAGCGGCGGCACTGGCACGTGCGCGCGGCGACGGGGAGACTTCCATCCGGCGTTGTTCGACATATGATCTCGTTGAATGTGGATGAATGAGAATTAACTAGCGCGAGAGCTTTCCTAACTGATGCAGTACCCTTCTTGAAAAGCCCGCGAATTATACAAGCCACGCCGCGAAACGCAAAAGTCGGAAGGCCGCACAAGCGAATATAACCCGGCCGCGGGCGCGTTCTTCCCTTTTGCCCTTCCCCCTTCCCCTTTTCCCTTCCGCGCTTATCTGAGCGGCCAGCGCAGCGGCACGAGCCACATGATGATGATGAAGACGGCGACCGTTAGAAGCGATCCGATCTTGACGAAGTCGAGGAAACGATAGCGCCCCGGCGTGTAGATGAGGACGCAGGCGGGTTCGAGCGGCGTGAGGAAAGAGCAGGAGGCGGCGTAGGTGACGGCGACGGCGAAGGCGCGCGGGTTGAGACCGAGTTGCGTGGCGGTCTGGATAGCGACGGGCAAGACGACGAGCGCCGCCGCCTGATTCGACATCGGCTGCGTCAGCGCGATGGTCAACAGGATGAAGCCGCCCATCACGGCATAAGCGCCGAAGCCGCCCGCCATGTTGACGATCAATCCGGCGAGATATTTGTCCGCCCCGCTTTTCTCCATCGCCGTGCCGAAACTGATCATCCCGGCGATGAGGACGATCAGGCGAAAGTCGATCATGCCGTAAATCTCCTGCGTGCGCACGGCGCGCGAGGCGAGCAGGATGAGCACGCCGAACAAGACGGCCACCGATAGAGGAACGCCGAACGGGTGAAAGATCGAGAAGACGAGAAAGACCGCGAAGGCCAGCAGCGCCCAACGCCTTTTCGCCACGCGGCCGCGTCGCTCGGACACGTCTTCCAGCAGCAGCAGGTTGCCTTCAGTCGCGAGGTGTTCCACCTGCGCGCGCTTCCCTTGCACGAGCAGCACGTCGCCGAAGCGCAAACTGACCATGCTCAGTTTCGACAACAGCGCGACGCCGTGGCGATTGATGGCGAGCGCCGTCAGACCGTAGCGCTCACGAAAGCGCGTGCCTTTGAGCGTGCGCCCGACGAGATTCGAGCCGCGCAAGACCATCGCCTCAAAGAGTTCGAGATCGCCCGACTCGAGGTCTGTGTCGCTCAACTTGAAGTCGGCCTTGATCTCGATTCCGGCCTCGGTCTTGACGCGCAGGATGTCTTCGATGCGCCCCTGAACCAAGAGCAGATCGCCCGCGAGAATTCGTTCGTCGGCGCGCGGCGCGACGCGTCCCTGCTTGCCGCGCAGGATGCCGACGACCGCCAGGTCGAGCGATTGGCTGAGGTCTGCTTCGGCCAGAGTTTGGCCGACGAGGGGCGACGTGTCGAGCACGACGACCTCGGACATATACTCGCGTATGTGATAGGCGTCGGCGAGCGAGTCCGCGCCGCCGCGCGCGGGCAGCAGGCGCAAACCGACGAGCAGCATGTAGAGCATCCCGGCCGCGACGATGGCGATGCCGACGGGAGTCAGTTCGAACATCGTGAACGGCTCAAGGTTGTAACGCGTCATCGCGCCGCTGACGGCGAGGTTGGTCGAAGTACCGATGAGCGTGCACGTCCCGCCGAGGATCGCGCCGAAGGCGAGCGGCATCAAAAGCTTCGACGGCTGCACGCGCGCGCGCTCGGCCAAACCCAACACGACGGGCACGAACATGGCGGTCGTCGTCGTGTTCTTCATCACGGAGGCGCAGGCGGCGGCCGTGAACATGATCAGCACCGTGAGGCGAAACTCGCTGCCGCCCGACACCCGGTGCAGACGCCGCCCGACGAGATCGACCACGCCCGTCTTGACCAGTCCGCCCGTCAGGATGAACAGACCTGAGATCGTGATGATGATGTCGTTGCCGAAACCGGCGAAGGCTTCGCCCGCCGTAAGCGTGCGCGTCAGGACGAGTCCGATGACGACGAGAATCGTGACCACGTCAATCGGGATGCGCTCCGTGCCGAATAGGACGAGCGCGACGAAGAGCAGGATGATAACCGTGGCAATGGAGAGAGTCATAGAAGCTTCTGCTATACTGGCCGCTCAACAAAAAGAGATCGGCAACCGGCGACCAAGCGTCTCTTGATCCACGGTTGCATTTACAAATTAAGGGGGAAGTTCCTCGTGGCAAAGCATCGCATTCTCGTCATAGAAGATCAAGAAGACCTCGCGGAGTTGTACGAATCGGCATTGGAGCGTGCGGGCTACGACGTGACGAACGCTTACACGGGCGAGGAAGGCGTGGCCGAGTTCGAGACGAGCGGCGCGGACGCCGTGCTGCTCGACATGACCTTGCCGGAGATGCACGGCACGAAAGTTCTGGAAGACATCCGGAATCTCTCGTCGAGCGTGCCCGTCGTGGTGGTGACAGGCGAGACTCTGGCCGAATCGCGCGACGTGTGCACGCGCCTCGGCGTGCAGGAATATCTCTCGAAGCCCCCCGACTACAACGCGCTCCTGAAGGCTTTCCAGCGCGCGCTCGCAGCGCCCGGCACGGACGAGCAATACATGGTCGTCACCATGCGCCTGTCCACGCGCGTCGTCAAAATGCTGACGGACGTTGACCCGAACCTCGAACGCGCCATCACGCGCATCTGCGACGAGTGCGGCGCACACTTCAACGCCATGTCCGCCAAGCCGTGACAAGGTTTCAGGAACAACTATTCAACTTCTGTCTTCCTTTGCGAGCTTTGCGCCTTTGCGAGAAATTAATCTCACGCAAAGGCGCAAAGACGCAAAGGAAGTCGGAAGTATTTGTTAATCGAACAGAGAGCGGTTGACGGCCGTGGCGGCTTTCTTGGTCGTGCGTTTCTTGGTCTTGACGGTTGCGCCGGGATGGTGCGCGAGGTGTTCGGCGTTGAGGCCGAGTTCTCTGAGGCGCGCGGCAAACTTCGCTTCGCCGTGCATGGTGATGATCCTTTGCGCGCCCGATTCGCGCGCCAGTCGCACGAGGTCGTCGTAGTCCGCGTGGTCTGAGAGCGGGAGGATGAGATCGACGCCCTTGTACATGTAGGGCGCGCTGCGGCTCATCGCCCAACCCGTGAGCATGATCAGGTAGCGGCGCTCGATGTTTAAGAGCATCGGTTGCTTGCGGCAGCCCGGCGGCGCGACGAGCACCCGCCCCTTCAAGTGCTCGCGGTCGTACTTTTCATAACGCCCCGAAAACTCCACACCGCACTCGCGGTAAATTTCCGCCACGTTCCAGACGGAGCCGTGCAGCGTCACGCGATAGCCGCGACGCAAGAGTAACTCCAAAGCCTCTTGACTCTTTCCGAGCGCGTAAGCCAACACGACGGGAACGCGTTCGTCCGAAAAGGCGCGGTCGATTCCGGCGTAGAGGCGTTCGAAGGTCGCCACGTCGGGCGGGAAGCGGTAGAGCGGGTCGCCGAAGGTCGATTCCATGACGAGCGTATCGCACGGGACGATGACAGCCGATTCGGCCGCGACGTTCGGGCGCAACTTGATGTCGCCCGTGTAGACGAGCCGTTCGCCGTCGGCCTCGACGAGAATTTGCGCCGAGCCGAGACAATGCCCGGCCGGGTAGAAAGTCAATGCGTAGCGGCCGTAGTCGCGCCGCTCGCCGTAAGTTTGCGTCGTGACTTCGGCTTCACCGCGTCGATGTTGGAAGATGCGCGCCGTCTCCGGCGTCGCCACGATGGCGCGATGCTCCGCGATGTGATCCGAGTGCGCGTGCGAGATGACGCAATGCTCGCGCGGCCCGTCCGCGTCGAGCCACAGATCGAGATCGGGCAGGTACAACCCTTCCTTGTATTCGACTCTGAGCAAAGCAAGCGTCCTTTCTTAGTTCCGCGTCCGCGCCGTGTGAGAGTTTAGATGCTCACACGCAGGCGTGCGATTGCTCGCGGATTCATTTGCGGCGCGGCGCGGAAGGGTATTATAAAACAGGCGAAAGCGAATCAGGCTGACAAGGACGCGAACCGACGCCGCGAGCGACGATAAACGAAACATGGAAGAAGTCGAGGAAGGACAGGGCGACGAAACGCCGGTTGAGAGCGCGCGGCAAAGGCTGTTGCGCCGTCTGGCGGCGTCGCGCCTGTGGCGAGCGCAGGTGCGTTACGGCGTCGTGCTCGTCGCCTTCGCCATCCTCGCCTATTACGCGCGCGCCAACGCCTACTTCTTGTGGGACAGAGCGGTCGCACAACGGATTCAGGGCTTCTGCTCGCCCGGTCTCAACACATTGATGTACGCCGTCTCATTCGTCGGCTACAGTTGGTATCCATACGCGCTGGCCGCCGCTACCTCGCTCGCCTTCCTCGCCGTGCGCCGTCGCACCGAAGCCTGCGCGCTCTTCTTGAGCACGGCGGGAAGCGGCTTGCTTAATCGCACGATCAAAATTCTCATCGCGCGCCCGCGCCCGGCAGCCCCCACCGTCGTCGGCGGCTGCCTCTTCCGCGAACACGGCGGGCAGAGTTTTCCTTCGGGGCACGTCACCTTCTACGTCTGCTATTTCGGCTTCCTCTTCTTCGTCGCCTACGCGCTCTTGCCCAAGCGTTCGCTCGCGCGCCGGTTAGCGCTCACACTCACGTCGCTCATGGTCGCGCTCGTCGGCCTCTCGCGCGTCTACCTCGGCGCACACTGGCCGAGCGACACCATCGGCGCATACTTCCTCGGCGGCCTCTGGCTCGGTTTCTCGCTCTACCTCTACGGCCGCTGGAAAGAACGCTCCACGTTCCATCAGGAAGAAAAGCGGTAAAGGGTAAATGGTAAATGGTAAGAAGCGGGTTTTCTTCCATTCACCATTTACCATTTACCATTCTCCACTTCATCGTTCTATTCTGACCGGCGTGCCCATCGGGAGGGCGTCGAAGAGTTCTTTGATGTCCGTGTTGGCGAGCGCGACGCAGCCCCAAGTCCAGTCGCCTTCCGTGCCGCCGCCGTGTATGAAAATTTCGCCGCCGAGCGCCGTGTCCCACGGCGGACGCCGCTTGCCTCGCACGGCGCGCATGATCTGTTCATACTGCGCGCGCGTGATCAATTTGTCGCGCAGGCCGCGCGCGGCGTCTTCCGCGTTCGGGTAACTGAGACCGAGCGAGAGGTAAAAATTGCTGCGCGCGTTTTTGACGCAGATATAAAAGTCGCCTTCGGGCGTCGCGCGGTCGCCCTGCCGGACTTTGTCGTCCACCGGGTTCGAGCCGAGCGCGATGCGGTAAGTCCGCACGAGTTCCCCGCCCGCGTACAGGCGCAGCTCGCGTTTACTTTTCGAGACGAACACCTTCGGGT
The DNA here is from genome assembly GCA_036387235.1 of Pyrinomonadaceae bacterium. Classification (GTDB taxonomy): domain Bacteria; phylum Acidobacteriota; class Blastocatellia; order Pyrinomonadales; family Pyrinomonadaceae; genus JAIVJZ01. Next base: position 411,460 of record DASVUD010000006.1, on the reverse strand, counting down.
CTGCGAGCGGAAGTTTGAGCGGCGCTTGCGGCGCGGGCGTGGGCGACGAGGCGGCATCCGTCGCCGCCGGCACAACGTCGCCGTGCACGGCCGGCGTTCGTTCGCCCGGCTTCGTTTCGGCGGCGGCCTGTTTTTCAGTGGGCATCGAATTCTTGAATGCGTGGAGCGCGGGACGACTGCTGCCGCGCGAGACGCCGGACGAAAGAGCGAGACTCACGGCGAGGAACGCGGCGGCGGCGACGAAGATTTTCATAATTCGTGGGATGCAAGCGGCGTGTCTCTCAGTTGGTCAACAGGTGACGACTTCTTGGTTGCTCAAAAGTCGCGGGCACGCTCGGCCGTTCGACGATTCGCGATTCCTCAGTTGGTCAACAGACGCCAGTTGTTCGTCGGCTCGGCGGGGATGCGCCGGTTGCGCTCCACCCAGTCGATGATCAGTTCGCGTATCTCCACGCTCGAACGATAAACTTCGGGCGCGCCGCGAAACATCGTGTAGCCACCGCCGCCGCCGACGCGATAGTTGTTCGTGGCGAGTTTGAGTTTCCGCGCGGGGTCGAGCGGCTGGCCGCGAAAGCTCAAATTACGGACGCGCGCGCCCACGGGCTTCGTCAGGTCGAGGTCGTAGGTGACGCCTTCGGCGATGTCGAAATTGTAGGCGGGGATTTTTTCGTCCACGAGTTCGGCGGGCGTGCGCCCCGGTTCGTACGGGCGGAAATACTTCGCGGAATGTTCGAGCGCGTCTTTCAACTGTTGTCCCGTCACTTCGAGGACGACGAGCGTGTTTTCGTAAATGTAGAGTCCGGCGATGTCGCGCACCGTCACCGCGCCGCGCGGCAAGCGCGCCTGCGGGTTGAAACTCGCCACCATCGACACGTCCGCCCCGCCCACCTCCAACTGCACGCGCTGAATCAAATCGAGAATGGCCGTATCGCGAAAGCGCGCTTCTTCGGCCGTCAACTCCGCCGCCGATTCGCCGATGACGCGCGCGAGCCAGCCTTGCGTCTCGCGGTCATAAGGCGCGACGAGCCGCGCGACTTCCGCGTCTGTCTCCGTCGAGTCCGTAACCGGAATCGTGCGCGCCGACTTGGCCGCGACGCGCCAACGTCCCGTCGAGTCGCGTTCGAGATAGATGTCCGCGCGCGCCAGATGCCGCCCCCAGTAGTTGGCCTGCGTCAGCAGCACGCCGTTGATGAAATAAGAAGACGCATAAGTCGGAGCGTGCATGCCTGCCGACACATGGCGCATGACCAAATCATTATTGATGTTGAGCGAAGACACTTCGCGGTGCGTGTGCCCCATCAGGATCAAGTCTATGCCTTCGACCTGACGCGCGATAGCGATAGCCTGATTCTCATTCGTCACCTGTCCCGGCGTCGTCTCGCCCGTTCGCAAATCGGCTTCGAGTCCCATGTGCATGGCGACGACGACCAAGTCAACTCGCTCTTTCTCGCGCAACGCCTTGACCCACTTGCGCGCCTCCGCGACGGGTTCGCGAAACTCAAGCCCCGCGAAATTCTCTCGGTTTTCCCAGAAGGGCACGCCCGGCGTCGTCAATCCGAGGAGGCCGACGCGCACGCCGTTCAATTCCTTGACGACGTAAGGTTGGTAATAAGTTTCGTTCGTCCCCGCGCGGTAGGTGTTGGCCGAGAGCCACGGAAACGTCGCCTCGCGCCGCGCCTTCTCCAGCACCTTGAGGCCGAAGTTGTATTCGTGATTGCCGACGGCGAGCGCGTCGTACCCGAGCGCGCTCATCACGAGCATCAACGGGTCGGGCGGCGCGTTGTTCTTCTTGCTGTGAAAATATTCGAGCGGCGTGCCCTGAATCGTGTCGCCCGAATCGACGAGAAGCGTGCCCTTCGGATTCTCGCGCCGCGCCGCGCGGATGAGCGTCGCCACCTTCGCCAAGCCACGCGCGTCCGGCTTGTTCGTGTAGTAATCGACGGGCAGGACGTTGCCGTGCAAGTCCGTGGTTGAAAGCACCGTGACGAAAGCGCGCTCCGCTTTCGTCGTCTCCGTCTGCCCGTGCGCGAGACCGAACGCGCCGCACAACGCGAACAGCAACATGAGACACGGCAGCGAATTTCCGACAGCTAAAAGTTTCTTCATCCCCGCTCAGCTTTCCTTTGCGTCTCCAGCGCCTTTGCGTGAAAATTAAGCTCACGCAAAGGCGCTGGAGACGCAAAGAAGAGTTCAACTATTTCAATTCGTACACTTCGACCGCGCTCACGCCGCCGACGAATCCTTCGTAAACTTTTCGGCCGCGCGCGCGCGCGTCCATCATCTTCGCGCGGTTCTCGAAATAGGTGCGGCCGCGTTGCAGGATGACGTAGGCGGGGCGGGGCGCGGCGTCGAGTTGGAACAGGGCGTCGGAGAGCACGCGCGAATCCATGTCGGCGCGATTGAACTTTTGCAGGTAGTAGCGCACGACGCCCGGCGTCTCGTGTACGACGCTCGCGCCCGCGGGCGCGTGTGCGGCGACGTAAGCAAGTGCCTCGCGCAGTCCGTCGTCGTAAAACTCGTCGTGCGGAAAGTAGTAGCCCGCGCGCCCCGCGCCGAGCGCGTTCGTGTAGGTCGCGTAATGCGGCGCGGCGTCGTAGGCCGCCCATGCGGGCAGCGCGACGAAGCAGAGAAAGACGAGCGCGCGCACGAGCCTCGGCGGCGAGAAACCGCCCCCCCGCTCGATGCGCGACGCGCCGAGCCGCAACAGCCACAGGATACCGACCGCCGCCAGCATGTACAGAAACGGCAACAGCGAATGCGCGTAGCGCAGCCACTTCGCGCCCGCCAGCGAATAGGGCACGATCCAGAGGACGAACATCAACAGTAGAAACGCCTCGCCCGGTCGTCGCGGATGGCGCAGGCAGCGAACGAGTCCGACGAGAAAAGCGACGAGCAAAGGGAGCGGCGTCTTGATGGCGAGAAACAGCAGGTAGAAATAGACGGGCGTGCCGAACGGCGTGCTCGACATCTGATTCGAGTAGAGCGTCTCGCCCATCAAGTAGCCGTGATGCGTTAAGAGTCCCTCGCTCGAATAGGCCGTCAGGTAACGCCAAGTTTCGGGCAAGAGGACGGCCGGGTTGGCGACGAGAAAGGTGATGAGGACGAGCGGGTAGAAGATGGCGGGCGTGCGTCCGCGCGGCTCGCCCTCAGCGCGCGCGCGTTGCGCGACGAGATGATGGTAGAGCATGTTCAGGCCGAAATAGTGCGGGAAGTATTTCGACGCGAGCATGAGGCCGAAAGAGACGGCCGAGGCGAGATAAAACTTGCGCTTCGCGCGCGGCTCGTAACCGCTCGTCTGTTTGGCGCGCAGGTAACAGTAGAAGGCGAGGAGCATGAAGAAGACCAGCAGCGTGTCTTCTTTGGCGATGCGATTGTAGGTGATGGCGTTAACGCCCGTGGCCCAGAGCAAGGCCGCGACGAGTCCCGTGCGCTGGCCGAAGAAGGCGGCCGTGAGCAGATAGAGCGGCACGACGGTGAGCGCGCCGAACAAAACGTTCGGCAGGCGCACGGCCGTCTCTTCGCTGATGTCGAGCCGTTGAAGCGTATCGCCCGCGCGCCCGCGCGCGTTCCACGCGTCCGCTGCTTTGAGCGAGACGAAGATCAAAGTCTTCATCAGCATCGGGTGCTCGGCGTTCGGCGTGATGTCGCCTCGTGCGTAAGCGCGCGCGGCTTCGAGTTTGTTGATCTCGTCTTCGGCGAAACCGATCTCGGAGAGGCCGCGCGCGCGCAGTGCGAAACCGCAGAGGACGAGCAAGGCGAGCACGAGCACGACGCCGGCGCGCGTGACGACCAGCGCGCGCTCTCCGTGCGACGACGACGCCTCCTCCTCGTGCGCCGCCTCTTTCGCGGCGGGCGAAGGGGGCTGTGCGCCCGTCGTCTCTTCGGTAACTAATTCGAGAGATCGTTCCAAGTAAAACTCCGCACGCTGTTTCTTCAACGCGGCACGGTCAACTCGGCTTCGTCCACCGCGTCGTCCTTGCCCGCATCGTCCTTGCCCGCGCCGTCTGTGCCCGCATCACTCCTGCTCAAGCCTTCGCCCGTCTCGCTTGTCGCGGCGACGTGTGAGGGTTCCACTTGCGTCGCGGCGAGGGCAGCCGCCGCGCGTGCCTCGCGCGCCATCGTGCGCACGGTCAGCCCGCGTCTGACGAGCACCGCGACGCCCACGGCCGTCCAGAAGATGACGCGCGCCTTGCGTATGATGGCGAGCGTGACGCCTGCGGTCGTGCCGAATTTTAAGACTTTGGTAAAGAGACCCGTGCCCGCTTCGTCGATGCCGACGCGCATCGGCACGAATTTGAAAATCACGTTGATGACGCGATTGACGGATTCCAAGACGAAGGAGGCGAGCGCGAGTTGGCCGAAGGCGGGCGGCCGTTCGAGTATGAAGTAGAGCGTGGCGAAAACTTCGGCCACGCCCGCCAGATGAAAGCAGGCTTCGAGCGCGAGGATGGGCAGAAAGCGCGCGCGGTTGTGTTCGTAAAACCCGTAAATGCGCGCTTCGACGGCGCGCACGCGCTCGCCCCTCGCGGCGACGAATCCGCGCGCCATGCCTGTGCGTTCGAGCGCCGCGAGCGCGCCGCTCAGGAAACGCCACTCGCGGCGCACCACGAGGTAGCCGGTCGTGACGACGACGGCGACGACGGCGAGCGTCGCGTAACTCGCAAAACGCAGTTTCGAGTTTAAAGGGAAACTCAACAAGAGCGCCGCCGTGCCCGCGAAGATGAACAGCGCGACCGAGAGCATGTAGAAGAGGTTCTCGACCGCGAGCGCCGAGATGCTCGCGACGACGGGCACGCGGTCGCGCACGAAGGCCGCCTTGGCCGGTTCGCTCACCACCATGCCGAGCGGCGTCAAACTGCCGAGCGCGTCGCCCGCCAGATAGGCTTGCAGCGCGTCGCGCAACCTCAGACGCACGCCGCCCTCGAAGCAGCGCGTCCAGGCCAAAGCGCGAACCACGGGACGCACCGCCGAGATCAAGAGCACCACGGCGAAGCCCGCGCCGAGCGAGGTGATGTTCTGCCAGATACCGAGCGGCCCCGCCTTCCACACGTAATAGACGAAGAGCAAGAGGCCGCCCACGGCGAAGACCACGCCCGCCAGCCTGCCCGGCGCGCTCCGGCCTCGCTCAACTTGCTCGCTCTCGCTCATTCGCTCCCGTTCCGTTGGTGGAAAGTAGGACGGCCGCCCGTCGCGCTCGGAGATAGCCGCGCCCTTAAGACTCCGCAAGACACGTTTAGGACTTAGCAAGATACGTTATTCCAGCCCCCACACTCAACCGACAGGCGCGCCGCGCACGCTCCCACGACACAGCAACTCCCGCGCCAACTCTCGCCTCGCACCCGCGCCGCACGAAACCGCCCGCGCCTCTCTGCGTCGCACACGCACACAAAGCCCCTCGCCCTGTCGTAAAAATGCGACAGGCGAAAGGAACAGTGACGAGTGACGAGTGACAAGTGACGAGTTAAAACAAACGGCTCGTCTTCAACTCGTCATTGGTCACTTATTACTCGTCATCAAGACTTTGTCTTCAACTTGTCACTCGTCACTCGTCACTTGTCACTTCTTCAAGGGTTGACCGGAGGCTTATTGATCGGCGATGCTTACGGTTACAATTGTCCGCCACAAAATTTGAATCCAACTTGAGAAGGTTTGTGAGAGAGCGATGAGCAAAGCAGCAACCGAACTTTTGAGCGGCACGCCTTTAACCGTCTATTCCGAAGACGAAAATATGTTTCGCGCCAGCGTGCGCGAGTTTGCCGAAGGCGAGATCAAACCCCGCCGCGAACAGATGGACGAGCACGCCAAGATGGATGCGTCCATCATCAAACATCTCTTCGATCTCGGCTTGATGAGCATCGAGACGCCGGAAGAGTTTGGCGGCGCGGGCGCATCGTTCTTCTCGGCCATCATCGGCGTCGAAGAACTGTCGCGCGTCGATCCGTCGGTGGGCGTTTTGATGGACGTGCAGAACACGCTCGTCAACAACGCCATCATCCGTTGGGGCAATCCCGAACAGAAGCGCAAGTACCTGACGCAACTCGCCGAGAACAAGATCGGCGCTTACTGCTTGAGCGAAGCCAGTTCCGGCTCGGACGCCTTCGCCATGCAGACCAAGGCCGTGGACGCGGGCGACCACTACGTCTTGAACGGCCAGAAGCTCTGGATCACGAACGGCATGGAGGCGGAAATCTTCGTCGTCTTCGCCAACGCCAAGCCCGAAGAGGGTTATCGCGGTGTGACGGCTTTCATCGTCGAGAAAAATTTTGCAGGCGTCAGCGTCGGCAAGAAAGAGAACAAGCTCGGCATTCGCGCCTCTTCCACCACCGAGATCATCTTCGACAACTGCCGCGTGCCGAAAGAGAATCTGCTCGGCGAATTCGGCAAGGGTTACAAAGTCTCCATCGAGACTCTGAACGAGGGGCGCATCGGCATCGGCGCGCAGATGATCGGGCTTGCCCGCGGCGCGCTTGAAGCGGCGCTCGCCTACACGTCCGAGCGGCAACAGTTCGGCCGCGCCATCAATCAGTTTCAGGGCGTGCAATTCCAACTGGCCGAACTCGCCGTGGAACTCGAAGCCGCGCGCCTTCTCGTCTACAACGCCGCGCGCCTGAAAGACGCCGGGCTGCCCTTCGTCAAAGAGGCCGCGATGGCGAAGCTCTACTCTTCGCGCGCCGCCGAACACATCGCCTCCAAAGCCATCGAACTCTACGGCGGCTACGGCTTCGTCAAAGACTACCCGGTCGAGAAATTCTGGCGCGACTCGAAGATCGGCGCGATCTACGAAGGCACGTCCAACATGCAACTGCAAACCATCGCCAAGCTGATCATCGAGAACCGGCAGCCGAAAGTGCAGTGAACGGTTGTGGACACGGCTGAAATCAGACAATACCTCGGAGAGTTGAACGACGAGCTACGCGGGATAGATGTCAAAGGCGAAATTTGTTTGTACGGCGGCGCGGTGATGTGTGTGGCTTTCAACGCGCGCCCGGCGACGAAAGATGTTGACGCTGTTTTCGAGCCGGTGCGTCATATTCGGGGCGCTGCCGGACGAATTGCCGAGCGACACGGATTGTCGAAAGATTGGCTCAATCATGCGGTTAAGATGTTTTTAGTGCCGCACGATAAACGCATACTTTTCGACTTGTCACATCTTAAGGTTTTTATGATGCCGACGCCCGAATACTTGCTGGCAATGAAAGTGCTCGCGGCGAGGGCTAACACGATGGACAGGCACGACATCGAATTTTTAATCGGGCGACTAGACTTAAGGAGCGCTGAACAGGTTTTGGAGATCGTGCGACACTACTATCCACACAAGCAGGTTAAACCTGCGACACAAACTTTCATTGAAGAATTGATCGGGCATGGATGATGACAACGCTGCGCGAATTGAAAGAGCAGATTCTCGCCGACCCGCAGTGGTGGCTGATACACTTCATGGATTTTGTGGACGACTTTCGTCGCGACAAAGACCGGCAGGTCATTGCCGAACCGTTTGCATTATCGGATGAGAAGATTGACGCGTTGCTGGCTTCGACGGCGGAGAGCTTATGCGACGAAGCGGGCATCGAGCCGCCGGAGTGGCTGGCGCGTGTGCCGGCATGTCGAGAGCCTTACTTTGTCGGGGGGTTGGAGAACTTGAAAGCGTTTTCGATTGTCGAAAGCCCTCTGCGCTTTCGCATTCGCAAGATTTTCGTCCTTGAGAATTTTCTGAGTCGCGTTTAGCGCCGGGCGCTCAATTTAAGCCGAGGATAACGGATGGGAACGTCACGCATAGAACTCTTCGAGCAGATGCTTGCGAGCGAGCCGGACAATGCGCTGGTGTTGTTCGGGCTGGCGAAGGAGTATGAGAAGGCGGGGCGACACGCCGACGTGGTCGCGGCGCTGACGAAGTATCTCCAAATCTTCAACGACGAGGGCAACGCTTACGGCATGCTCGCCGCGGCGCACGAACGCTTAGGCCACCGCGACGCCGCGCGCGAAGCCTACCGGCGCGGCATCGAAGTCGCCACCGCCCACGGCCACCCCTCGATGGCCGAAGACTACCGGATGACGCTGGAGAACGAGTACGAGGATTAGAGTATAAATTTCAGATAGAGGTATTGAAGAAGATGGCGACCGAATTGAAGGCGCGGGAGTATCGCGGATTGGACAGGGAGCAGATGCTCTCGATCTACCGGACGATGTTCATGTCGCGGCGCATCGACGACAAAGAGATTCAACTCAAAGGGCAGAACAAAATCTTTTTCCAGATCAGCGGCGCGGGGCACGAAGCGGTGCTCACGGCCGCCGGGATGGCCTTGCGTCCCGGCTACGATTGGTTCTACCCCTACTACCGCGACCGCGCGCTCTGCCTGCAACTCGGCATGACGCCGCTCGAACAACTGCTCTCGGCCGTCGGCGCAGAGGCCGACCCCAACTCGCACGGTCGCCAGATGCCCTCACACTGGGGACACAAGCGGCTCAACATCGTCTCGCAATCGTCGCCGACGGGCACGCAGTTTTTGCAGGCGGTCGGCTGCGCCGAGGCGGGCTATCGCGTCCAGTTGATCGAAGAGTTGAAAGGGCGCACCGAGAATTTTCACACGGACGAAGTGGTCTACGTTTCGACCGGCGACGGCACGACGAGTCAAGGCGAGTTTTGGGAAGCGCTGAACACGGCGAGCAACTTGAAGTTGCCCGTCCTCTTCCTCGTCGAAGACAACGGCTATGCGATCAGCGTCCCCGTCGAAGTGCAGACGGCGGGCGGCGACGTGTCGCGCCTCGTCTCCGGTTTCCCGGACTTGCTTGTACAGAAGTGCGACGGCACAGACCCCGTCGAATCTTTGGAGACCATCCAGCGCGCCGTCGAACACTGTCGCGCGCGGCGCGGCCCGGCGCTCGTCCACGCCAAAGTCATTCGCCCCTATTCGCACTCGCTCTCCGACGACGAAAAACTCTATCGCCCCGACGAGGAACGCACCACCGACGCCGAGCGCGATCCGATCAAACGCTTCGGCGCGCTCCTCGTCGAAGAAGGCTTCGTCACGCAGGAAGAGTTGCAGCGTTTGAAAGACGAAGTTGACGCCGCCGTCAACGAGGCGGCCGACATCGCGCTTGCCAGTCCGCAGCCCGCGCCCGAGACGGCCACACAGTTCGTCTACTCGACGGACGTCGACCCCACTTCCGCGGAGTTCGACACCGAAGCGGGCGCTGAACTGTCCGGCAACACCGGCACGATGGTCGACAACATCAACCGCTGCCTGCACGAAGAGATGGCGCGCGATCCTTCAATCGTCGTCTTTGGCGAGGACGTGGCCGACGTGTCGCGCGAAGAAAATCTCGGCAAGGTCAAAGGCAAGGGCGGCGTCTTCAAAGTGACGGCCAACTTGCAGCGCAACTTCGGCTCGGCGCGCGTCTTCAACTCGCCTCTGGCCGAAGCCAACATCGTCGGCCGCGCCATCGGCATGGCGACGCGCGGGCTGAAGCCCGTCGTCGAGATACAGTTCTTCGACTACATCTGGCCTGCCTATCACCAGATCAGAAACGAACTCGCGCTCATGCGCTGGCGCTCGGCGGGCGACTTCAAAGCGCCCATCGTGATCCGCTGCCCCGTCGGCGGCTATCTCAAAGGCGGCGCGATCTATCACTCGCAATCCGGCGACACGATCTTCACGCACATTCCCGGCTTGCGCGTCGTCTACCCCTCGAACGCGCTCGACGCCAACGGCCTGTTGCGCACGGCCATCCGCTCGGACGACCCCGTGCTCTTTCTCGAACACAAACACCTCTACCGTCAGGCGTACAACAAATCGCAGTATCCGCCCGACAATTTCCTGATCCCGTTCGGCAAGGCCAAGACCGTGCGCCAAGGCACAGACCTTTCGATCATCACTTACGGCGCGCTCGTCCAACGCTCGGTCGTCGCCGCCAAACAGGCGGAAGCCGCGGGGCTGAGCGTCGAGATCATAGACCTGCGCACGCTTGCGCCTTACGACTGGGATGCGATTGTGGCGACCGTCAAGAAGACCAGCCGCGTCATCGTCGCCCACGAAGACACGCGCACGCACGGCTTCGGCGCTGAAGTAGCCGCGCGCATCGGCGACGAACTGTTTGAATACCTCGACGCGCCCGTCCGCCGCGTCGCCGCCCTCGACACCTTCGTCGCCTACGCGCCCCAACTCGAAGACCACATCCTCCCCCAATCCGAAGACGTGCTCCGCGCCATCAACGAACTCAAAGCCTACTGACGGCGCGCCTCTAACTCTGAGAACCCGCAAGGGCGGTCGCGTAACGAGCGGCCGCCCTTTTCTTTCCTTCGATATCCGTCGCCATCCCGCCGTCAGCGCATGCAAACTCGTGCCGCCGTGTCGTCGTTTCGATCCACGCAAAAATCTCATTTAGTGCTTCCCTGAACTGCTCTCGCTGTCGTAAATTATGCGCCGCCTGAGCCGAAGCTAGACCCTCGCTTTCGAGCATGACGAACATCATTCGCGGCCAGCGGTCGTCCCGCGTCCCTTCAAGCGACGCGGGACGACCGCCGTGCCCGGTCGGCATTCCAACCTGAGACGAATCGCTCCGAGTTCCCCCGTCGGCGGAGAGAAAAAGGAAAGGCTCATATGACGATGTTGAAGAAGTGGCTGGTTAGTTGTGTGTGCGCCGTCGCGTTGGTGTCGTTGGCGAGTTGCGGCAAGAGCGGTAACACGAATTCGCCGTCGGCCGGATCGCCTGCGAATTCAGGTGCGGCGGCGACGAACTCCGGAGCGACTGCGGAGAACGTCGGCGGGGTCGAGAAACAGAAGCCCGCTCCGGGGACGGGCAACGTGCAGGGCAAGGTGCTCTACAACAACAAGCCGGCGGAGAATATCGAAGTCAAGTTGTGCGAAAAGTTCAACCGCTTCCTCGGCGGCTGCGACGGGAAAACTTATACGGCGCGCACGGATGCGGGCGGCGAGTATGTGATCACCGGGGTCGAGCCGAAAGTGTACGAGGGGTTGCTCGCGCGCGTGTTCGAGACGGATTCGTACATCTTCGCTTCCACGGGCATCGGCGGTTTGAGTTCGGCCAAATACGACGTGACGGCGGATAAGACCCTGTTCGTCTCGCCGACGAATCTCTTCAAGAGCGACCTGAAACTGACGAACCCGAAGGCGGGCGCGAAGGTCAGCGCGGAAAATCTCGAACTCAAATGGGACGCTTACCCCGACGCGGCCTACTACAAGTTCAGCGTCTTCGCCGAGGAGCCGAGCACGCCCGCGCCCTACGTCAACGAACGGCTCGAAGGAACTTCTTTCACCGTGGACAAGCCGCTCCAAAAAGGCACTTACCGCTGGCAGGTGGAAGCCTACAGCAGCGCCGACCGCAAGCTCGCCGAAAGCGGTGACGACATCAAATTCACGATCAACTGAACGGGGCGCGCACCGCGCAAAGCGACTTCGACGGCTGCCTTCCGACCGGGGGCAGCCGTTTTTTAAGCAGAGCGGAGACACGCGCGCGACGCGAACCCGTACGAAATTTTGGACGGACGTTCACGCGCGCCTTTTTTATTGACCCGCCGTTCGTCCGGCCTGTATATTTCTTATGGCCCGGCAAGTCCGGACGGGCTGACAGAGACGGCGAAGCAGTTCCCCGAATAGCCGTCTCGCCAAAGGCAAGGCACACCTCGACAGTCTCCACCTAAAGGCCAAAACTTAGCTCTCAGACAATTCGTAGAGAGATTTACGCTCTAACGACACGGCCGCCGGACGAGACGGCGCGACCGTGTCCGCCGTCGTCGTCTCGTCCGAAATTTATAGCCATGTCGAACCGCCAACTTCCCCCAATCGCACGCCGCCTGCTCGCCGTCTGCCTGCTCGCGCTCATGGCGACCATCACCGCCGCCACAACGCACGCGCAGCAGCAACAGCAACCGGCGCAGGCCGAGACGCTCCCCGAACTCGTCCGCCGCCTCAAGCCCACGGTCGTCGCCCTCGTCACCTACGACGCGAAGGGCGAGCCGCTCCTGAGCGGCAGCGGTTTCTTCATCCGTCCCGGTCAGGTGTTGACGAATTTGCACGTCGTCGAAGGCGCGCGGCGCGTCGAGGTCAAGACGCTCGACGGCAAAGGGAGAATCTACCCGTCGGCGGGCGTGCTCGACTATGACGAAGAGGCAGACCTCGCCGTCCTCAGCGTCGATGTGCCGCACGAGCGCACGCGCGTCATCGAACTGACGAACAGCCTGCCGGAAGAGGGCGAGGGCGTCTTTGTCATCGGCAATCCCTTGCGGCTCGAAGGCTCCGTTTCGGACGGCATCGTCTCGGCCGTGCGCGAAGTGCCGAACCTCGGCAAGATCATCCAGACGACCGCGCCCATCTCGCACGGCAACAGCGGCAGCCCCGTCTTCAACTATCGCGGGCAAGTGGTCGGCATCGTCACGGTCAAAGTTACCAACGGGCAGAACATCAACCTCGCGCTCGCCTCCGCGCGTCTCGGCCTGCTCAAGCCCGACAAGCTGACTCCTTACGAAGTGCTCGCCGCGCGCAACCGCAACGCGGTGGGCGGCGAAGCCTCGGCCGAATGGTGGTACAAGAACGGTCTGAACTCTCTGTGGCTGGGGAACTACGACGGCGCGCTGGGATCGTTCGAGCAGGTGGTCAACAAAAATCCGAACCGCGTCGAGGCGTGGATACAGGTCGGCTACTGCAAAGTCAAACAGGGCAAGATGACGGAGGCCATCCGCGCCTACAAGCAGGCGCTCCGGTTGCGCCCGAACTCCGTCGAGACCTACAACAAACTCGGCGACGCCTACTACTACGCCAGCAACTTCGACGAAGCCATCAACGCCTACCGGCAGGCCGCGCGCCTCCGGCCCGACCTCGGCGAAGCCTTCTACAACCTCGCCATGACCTATCTCGAAACCGGCGACCGCGACGCCGCCCTCGCCCAAAGCCGGCTGCTCCAACCGCTCGACGCCGAACTGTATCAGAAGTTAATCAACGAACTGCGCCGCTAGGCGAAAGGGCAAAGGGGAAGGGTTAAAGGGGAAAGGTAAAAGCAAAGCGGCGCGCAGTTATTCAAAACTGCGCGCCGCTTTTTTGTCTGTGGTTCGTCTTTAACCTTTACCCCTTCCCCTTTGCCCTTCCGCTTCCCCTCGTCTTACTCTCCCAGTTGCACCGTGAACACGTTCTTATCGATCCGTGCCGGGTCGCCGAGGACGACGAAGCGGAGGTGGTGCATGTACTTCTGCGCGACGCGCTGCACGTCTTTGGGCGTGACGGCGCGGAGGCGTTCGAGAAAGACGAGAGAGTTGCGCCAGCCGCCGCCGATCAGTTCATACATGGCGAGGTCTCCGGCCTGCGCGGCGTTCGTCTCCTGCCCCATGTAGTGGCGCGTGAGGAAGCCGGAGATGACGCCCGCGATCTCTGATTCGGGCGCGGCCTCGCGCTGCATCTTCGCGATCTCAAAGAGCATCACGCTGACGGCTTGATTGGCGTCAACGGCCGACACGGCGATGCCGCCGAGGTTTGCCCCTTGCGTGCGCAGGAAGGCTTCGGGCGCGTAAGAGAGATTGCGTTTGTAGCGCACCTCGACCATCACGCGGTCTTGCAGGAGCGACGAAGCGACGCGCATCGCATAGTAGTCTTCGGCCGAAAGGGCGGGCGCGGAGAAGACCCCTTGGATGTAGTTGGTCGGGATCGAGCGCTGCGTCACATCGACGGTGGCCGACTTGAAGGCAAGCGGCGGCAAGGGCGCGGGACGATAATCGCCGCGCGGCAGTTTGCCGAAAGACGCGTTGATGCCTTCGCGCACTTTCGCTACATCAAGATCGCCGACGAGCACGAGCAAGAGCCGCGACGTTTGCATCATCTGCGTGTGATAGCGGCGGATGTCTTCGACCGTCAGGCGGCTCAAGGTCTGCTCCGTGCCGTCCGGGTCGTTCATGTAAGGATGACCGGCGTAGGCGACGCGCGATTGCAACACCTCGATGAAAGAGTCGGGCGTGTCCGTGTCGTCGCGCCGCGAGATGATGAGACGATTCTGGACGCGCTGCACGTCTTCGGGCACGAACTGCGGCCGGAGCGCAACGTCCGTGAAAATTTCCCAAGAGCGCTCGAAGTTGGCGCGCGTCGAAGCGAAGGAGAGCACGGAGTAGTCGTAGCTCAAACCATAGCTGATGTTCGACCCCATCCGCGCGAGTTCCTTGCGCAGACGCTCGCGCGGAAAGCCGACGCTGCCTTCCGACATCGAGTCGAGCATCAGGGCTTCGATGCCTGCGTTCTCGGCCGTCACGTTGCGCGCGCCGCCGCGCAAGAACAGTCCGCCCGATACCGACAGACTGCCGGGACGCCGCTTGACGAGCACCTTCAGCCCGTTGACTTCAAACTCGGTGACGAGCGACTCGGCGGTCGCCGCCACTTCTTTCACCTTCTCTTTGTCGGGCGTCGGCGCGGGCGTCGCGCGCGCTTGCGGCGTGGCGGCGGGCGGCGTCGTACCCGGCTGCTGCGCCCACGCCTCACCAATCGAGAAGAACAAAGATAACGCGACGACGAACGCCGCCCACAACACACGCGCGCGCCCCGCCTGTTTACGATTTTGAGTTTCCATCATTATTAAAAATGGTGAAGGGTAAATGGTGAATGGTGAAAACCGGTTCTTTCCATTCACCATTCACTGCCTTCCTTCATCATTTCCTTTCACTGTCCGATCAAATCTTGCGGCGTCAGTTGCGCCTGTTTTTGTGATTCTTCCGATAGCAGGGCGAGGCCGACGTGGGGCTTGCCCTGAATGTAGGTCGTGATGTAGCGGTTGATGTCGGCGCGCGAGGTGCGGCGCAGGTTGCCGAGGTAGCCGCGAAAATATTCGAGTCCGGTCGAAGCCCACCAGAAGCCGATAGTGTGCGTGTAGTCGCTCAACTTCTCGCGCGAGTAGAGGTCGTCGGCTTCCAAGAGACCTTTGGCGGCTTCGAGTTGTTCGTCCGTGTAATAGTTCGGATCGTTGAAGGCGGCGATCTCTTTGTAGATGGCGCGTGCGGCGGCGCGCGCTTTGTCGGGCGTCGTCTGCGCGAGCACTTGAATGGGGCCGACGTTGCGCTGCGTGTAGTAGTTGAAATCGACGGCGGAGACGAGTCCCGTGTCGACGAGCGCGCGCTGGAAGCGCGAGTCGGGCTGGCGCAGGATGAAGGAGAACACGTCGGCCGCGTAGGTCGCCGCGTTGTCTTTGCCGATGGAAGGGCCGTGCCAGCCGATGTTGAGGATGACGTTGTTGACCGGCTGCTTGATGACGACGCCTTCGCTCTTCGCGAGCGGCGGGTGTTCGACCATCGGATATTTGACGAACGGGTCTTCGCCGCGCTTCCAGTCGCCGAAAAGCTCCTGCGCGATTTTGAAAACTTCTTCGGCCTTGGCGTCGCCCGTCACGATGAGGGCGGAGTTGTTCGGGATGTAATAGCGCGACTGGATGAGGCGCATCGTCTCGGTGGTGGCCGCCGTCACGGTCTCGCGGTTGCCGCCCGGATTCTTGCGGCTCGGATATTTGTAGAAGAGACGGTTGTTGAGTTCGATACTGAGGAAGCCGTAAGGGTTCGATTCGTGGCGGTCGAGTTCGGCGAGGACGGCTTGGCGCTCCTGCTCGAACTGCGAAGGGTGAAAGAGCGGGTAGCGCGCCGAATCGCGCATCGCCACCAGCGCCACGCGCAAATTCGGGCTGGTCGTGTGCGAGTAGTAGTTGACGATCTCCTCGCGCGTCGAGGCGTTCGAGAGCACGCCGAGTTGGTCGAGCGTCTGTAAATATTCAGCGCCTTCGAGCACGGCCTTGTTGGCTTTGAAGAACATGTGCTCGTAGAGGTGCGACAGGCCGTTCAGTTCCGGCGGCTCCGTGTACGAGCCGTTCTTGACGGCCAGTTCCAGCGAGACGAGCGGAATCGAATGGTCTTCGAGCACGATGACTTCAAGCCCGTTCTCCAGCACGCGGCTGACAAGCTGCGACTGCGTGGCCGTCGTCGCCGTGGCCGGGGCTTGCGATGTGGCGGGCGTGGCGGCGGTCGCGCCGCGCTGCTGCCGACTTTGCGGCGCGCGCGCGTAAGACGAGACTGTTAGTTGCAGCGGCGCGACGACGAGAGCCGACAGGAGCGCCAGAGCCGAGAGATAACGCGTCAGAAAAGTTCGCTTCATAAATTATTTGTGTGACGAAAGAATTGTCCACGCGCGCTCGCAATGACGACAAACAGCACGACGTGCGGCCGAGAGACATCAACTGGCAGGCGTCTACAGATTCGCTCAACGTTAGAGTCGGATCATAACACGCCGCGTTGCTTGGCCGGTAAGCGGGTGGCAGGCGGAACGCTGTGGTGGATGGTGAGAACGGAAAAATGGATGCGGGCGGCGGGCGCGCGGCCGGAATTGTTCAACTTGTCGCTCCGGCGCGCTTGCACTCGAACTGTTTCCGGCTGCGATACCAATGCACGGCGCAGGTTTGCCGCGAGCCGTCTTCGAGATATTCAGAGACGAAAAAAGACCCGCTCGCACGGCCCACAGTGGTTCTGGACAAGTCGCGCGCGCGATACAGCCAGTGAAGCTTGTAATCCCGGCTGCCTTCGGGCGGGCTGAAAATTACCAGACCGAAACGGTTCGCGTCGGTTCGCGTCGTGTCCACCACGATGGCGGCCAGATGGTCATCCTCAACCCGTTTCTCGTAAGCCAAATCTCCCCGGATATAAACGTAGTAGATATGGTCAATCTCATTCGTTCGGATCGCGGCCTCGGAGAAACGCATGTCTTCCATTTGCGCGAGACGATATTGGCCGTTGGCCGTCAGACGCTGCCACGCTTTCCTGAGCGCTTCGGAGTCGCTTTCGCCCGTTGTGGTCGGATCGGTGACGCGCGGCTTAGGGGCTTCGGGAGGAGGTGGTGGCGCGCTCTCTTTCTTTTCGGGTGCGGAGGCGCTGCTTGAGCCGGTTGCGGACGAATTGCAGCCGGCCGCAACAGCGCTGACTAGAATCAGGAAAACTACGAGCGCGTGGCGTGACTTGGACACGATACTCATCGAAGCGAAGCGGAGCCAGACTACAACTTCGCCTGCGGCATGTCGGCGAGCGCGTGCGCGCGCAGGGCTGCGCGGAAGGGCTTGGCCGCGTCGCCTCCGGCGTTTGAAGACCAGCGGACGCGTATGGCCTGACGTTCGCGACTGTCGAGGCCGACCCTCATGCTGTAAGACTGGCGCGTGCGCGGCACGTAGATGACGAGGCGACGGCTAAAGGGATCGTCGCGCGAGTCCGTGCCCGTGCAGATGATCTCGTCGTAGCCGTCGTGGTCTGCGTCAACCACGGTCGTCGTCCAATGCGCGCCGCGAAAGCCTTCCTTGTCGAGCGGGCTACGGGCGGCCACGCGAAAGCCTCCGTGCGCGCCGCGCGATTCCAACAGAAAGAGTTGCGACGTGCCCGCGAGGCGTTCGTCGCGGACGGCGGCGATGGTCGCGCCGCGCGTGGTGCGCAGGACGCGCGCTTCCGTCACCACGGCATCGGTCGAGACGGAGGCCGCGATCTGTCGCGCCGCGTCGTTCGAGAGCGACGCGGGGAGCACCGCGGCGGCGGGCGCATCCATATCCTCGCCCGCTTCTTCCGCGAACGCCGTCTGGACGGCGGCGGGCGAGACGGCCGCCGCCGTCGCCGCTGCGCGTTCGCCTTCGCGCGGCGCGTTCGTTTTGGCGCGTGCGCTCGACGCCGTCGTCGTGCCGCCGCTGTTGTTGCCGCGTGCGCTCGTCGTGCTGCCGTTAGACCAAGCGAAGAACAGGCCGCCGGCGAGCGCGAGCGCGAAGAGGGCGGCGAGGGCGCGCGCGGCGTTCGATGCGCGCGTGTCGAGCGTGGCGATGGTCGAAGCGAAGGGCGCGGTCTCGGCGGCGTCGGGCATGACGAGTTCGGCCGTCTGCCGGAGGCTCTGTTCCAACATGCGGCGTGCTTCGCGCGCGGACTTCGGACGGTCGGAAGGATTTTTGGCGAGCAGCGTGTGCGTGATGAGCGCGAGGCGACGCGGCGCGTCGGGGCAGTGCGCCATCAAGGGCGGCGGCGCGGCGGTCGCCTGCCGCACGAGCACGGCCGATTGCAACTGATCCGTGAACGGCGGTTGACCGGCGAGCATTTCGTAGACGAGCACGCCGACGCTGTAGAGGTCGCTCGCCGTCCCGACCGGCTTGCCCAGGCATTGTTCGGGCGACATGTAACGCGGCGTGCCGATGATCAAGCCGGACTCGGTGGTGGCGTGCGTCTTGGTCACGTCGGCCGAAGCGGTGAGCACTTTGGCGATGCCGAAGTCGAGCACGGAGACGCCGCGCTCGTTGAGCATGATGTTCGACGGTTTCAAGTCGCGATGGACGATGCCGAGCGCGTGCGCTTCGGCGAGCACGTCGCAGATTTCGCAGGCGATGCGCACGGCGCGTTCGGGCGTGAAACGCCCCTCGCGCGCGAGCACGTCGGCAAGGGTCGAGCCTTCGACGTGTTCCATCACGATGAAGGGGCGGCCGTCCGGGAGACTCCCGGCGTCGAAGATCATCGCGGCGCGCGCGTGCCGTAGACGCGCCATCGTGCGCGCCTCGCGCATGAAGCGTTCGGCCACTTCGGGGTCGGCGGCAAACTCCGTTTTGAGAACTTTGATGGCGACGGGGCGTTCGAGTCCGAGATGCGTGGCGAGATAGACAGTGCCCATCCCGCCTCTGCCGATCTCACATTCGATGCGGAAGCGGTTAGCAATGACACGGGGGATGTCCATGATAGAACCCTCTTTTTGGGGACAAAGGGTCGCACTTACTTGGCCGTTTACTTCTGCTACAGGACGAGGGGGAAGTAGCGCGGTCGAGCGGCGAGAGGAGACTCGTTTAGTTAATCCTTCTAACGGGCAACGGGGAAAGTTGTTCGTCTGCTTGTGACGGCGGCTGCCGGACAGAGACGGAGTTTAGCACCAAGCGTGCCCAAAGGTAAAAGCAAATTTGCGCGCGAGCAATATCCGTACGAAAACGAAGGGGCGCGACGCGCGGGCGCGGAAGAGAGAGCGCGCGCGTGGGTACGGCTTAGTACAGATCAGTCGCCCCTCGTTCAATATATTTGTCCGCCCCTTAAAAATTTTCGTGATTCAACTCTATATTTCCTGAGTCGCCCTAAGAACGAATGGAACGAGCGGAGCGGGTGCGCCGGGCGCGTTCGTTCACGGTCGCGAGCAAAGCGAGGAAGAGATGCTTCAGCAAATACAGCCGTTCATCGACAAGGCGCTCGGTCTGGGTGTGGAAACCGAAGACATCACGGTCGCGCAGATGTCTCTGCGGGCGGCGGTCGTCTTCGCGCTGGCGATTGCGATGATCCGCATCGGCAACAAACGCTTCATGGGGAAGAACGCCGCGCTCGACGTGTTGCTCGGCATCGTTTTCGGCTCGATGGTCAGCCGCGCCATCACGGGCAACGCGCCTTTCACGCCCACGCTCATCGCCAGTTTCGTCCTCGTGCTGTTGCACTGGGTGGCATCGGCCGTCGCCTTCCGCTCGCAGTGGTTCGGCACGCTCGTCAAAGGTCGCGACAGCGTGCTCGTCCGCGAAGGCGAGATTCAGTGGGAGGCGATGAGAAAAGCACATCTCACCGAACACGATTTGCAGGAGTCGATGCGCAACAGCGGCCACCCGCCGGACGTGCGCGAGGTGGCCGCCGCGCATCTGGAACGAAACGGCGACATCAGTTTCATCATGCGCCGGTCTGATTAGCGCGGCGGGCGTCACTATGTACGTCTGCGTACCAAAACGCGAGTTGTGTTTGGGCGATAATGGCCGCCGACCGCTTTTTGCGACATCCAAAGACGAGCGCGCGCGTGCTATATTTCACCTGCTCTAGCGACGCTTCAGCTCCGGCCGATTTCCGCGCGGCCGTGCCAAGCGTATCTCATACAGGGGAAGGTCTATGACTCATAAATTAGGAACGGAGACTTTCGGCGCGCCCGGTTCGACGAACGACGCGGAGCGCACATCAACGGTCACATCGACGGTCGAGTCAGTCGGCAACAGCAGCGCGTCCGCCGCGCCGGACATCGACCCGCGCATCTCCTACCCCAGTTACAAATCGTTCGACGAGTTTATAGACGTGGAGAGATTGAAGGCGCTCGACGCTTACATCATCGAGCGCATCGAGCGCCACATCGCGGCGCGCTCGGACATGCCGTTCTACACCGGCCCCTTCCGGCTGGAAGACGCGCTCCCAGACCGCCCCGGTTCGAGAATGATCTATCTGGCGCAGTCGAAGTTGCCCGACAGTTATTTCGATCTCGACCGCACGGAACTGTGGCAGCCGACTCCGGCCACGAGCGAGTTCGCCCTCTTGATGGACTTCATCTCGACGCTGCCCTTCAAGGCCACCGGGCGCATGCTCATCATGTACGACGACGTGCAGCGACCCGTCCCCGCGCACAGAGATCACACCGAGCGCGACTTGTGCCACGAGTTCATCTGGTTCAGGACGAATTTGCGCAAGCCCTTCTTCATGCTCAACCACGAGACAGGCGAGAAGCAGTACGTCGAATCCTACAGTGCCTGGTTCGACACCGTTAACCAGTTTCACGGAACCGATCCCGTCGATGGCATCACGTTCAGCATCCGCGTGGACGGCACTTTCTCGGACGACTTCCGCAGGCGCATTCCCGTCCCCGCCACGAACGCGGCCTCCACCCCCGCGCTCTGGGCGGCGACCTCGTCGGCGTCCGCCAAAGCAGTTGTTAACAAGTGAACTTTTGCGGCGCGTGCGACAAACGAATAGTCAGTTGAACGTCGTCGTCGCGCCGCGAGGATTCGATCAAGGGAGGGTTTCAGATGAAGGTGCTAGCTGATGACACGTCGATGATCGAGCGTGAGGTTGACGCCCGCATCACGTACCCTTGTTACAAATCGTTCGACGACTTTATCGACGTGGAGCGGCTCAAATCGCTCGACGGTTACATGACGGAGCGGATCACGCGCCGCCTCCATGCACCGGCGAGCGATTACTTCTTGAATCAACACAGGCTCGACGCCGCCACGCCTCACCAACCGGGCGCGAGAGAAATCTGGCTCACACGCACCCTGCCCGGCACGCCCTACGATTATCTCGATCTCAATCGCACCGAAGTGTGGCGACTGACGGAAGAGGCCAACGAGTTCGTCGCGCTGTTGGAGTTCATCGACACCTTGCCGTTCAAAGCAAGGGGCAGAATGCTCGTCATCTACGACGCGACGGGCGCGGCCGTTCCGGTTCACAGGGATCATCTGGAGACCGAAGTGCTCCACGAGTTCATCTGGTTTCGCACCAACCTCGGCAAGCCTTTCTTTATGTTCAACCACCACACGGACGAAAAGCTCTACGTCGAATCCTACAGCGCTTGGTTCGACACCGTTAACCAGTTTCACGGCAGCGACCGGCGGCAGGGTTTATCGTTCAGCATCCGCGTGGACGGCATCTTCTCGGACGAGTTCCGCAGCCGCATCCCCGTGCCCACCTCGAACGCCGCCTCCACGCCCGCCCTCTGGGCTTGCCTCGCGGATTGATTGTGACGGCGAGACAAAGCGTCGCGACTGTTTCAGGTCATGGCGAGCAGGATTTTACGCGCGCCAGTGAAAGGCATGCGGCCGTGCGCGGCGAGCATGTTGTCGAGGATGAGGATGTCGCCCGCCCGCCACGGAACGGGCACGCTCGCCTCGCGCATCACTTGGCGGACGTGCGCGAGCGCTTGCGGGTCGATTGCTGAGCCGTCGCCGAAGTAGGAATTCAAGCGAAACTCTTCTTCCGTCAACGTCGAACGAAGCGCGCTGTAAGTTTCCTCGTCGAGCGCGCTCGGATGAAAGCCGTCCGCTTGATTGAACCAGACCTCCTCGCTCGTCAAAGGGTGCACGGCCGTTGCCGGACGCATCTCCGTCAAAGTTAAACCGCCGTCCGGTCTCCACGCATAATCGATCCGGCGCGCGCGACAGAACTCTTCGACCGCCGCGCGCTCTTGCGTCTCGAAAGCCTCCTGCCACGAATAGCCCGTGCCCGCGCCGCTGTGCAGATTGCGCACGTACTTGATCCCTTTGCGCTTGAATTCAGAGACGACGCCGGCGTCGATCTTTTTCAAGATGGCGCGGCTGTCGCCGATGGGCGTTTCGCCGCCCGTCGCGGCGGGCGTGACGCAGCAGAAGAAAAGGTGCGCCGGCCACTCGGAGGTGTAAGACAGTTCGTTGTGCAGCGAGAGCGTGCAACGGCTCGGGTACTCGGTCGAAGTGTAGACGCCTTCGCCCAGACGCACGCGCGGCGACGCGCCGCCCGCGTAATCGAGCAGACTTCGACCCGAAAACTCATGCACGAAACGCGCGAACTCTGTGGGAGAGTCGACGACGGGGCAGCCGCGCAAAAGCAGCGCGCCGTGTTCGAGCAGCAGACGGTGCAAGCGTTCGCGCTCGTCGAGCAGGCGCGCGAAGCACGCGGCCGTCAACTGCCGTGACGCGCCGCTCCGGCGGCCGTCCAACTCGACGACGAGGGGGAGCGTCGTCCCCTGCATAATGCTCGTTCTGATCATTTCAGCGGAATGTGCCGCGCGAGTTTAATGGGTTTGATCAACGGTGCTCCGTACCTAAGCGTACAGACAAGCCGAGTTCGCGGCTGATATTTATTTTAAAATTCAACTTAACTCAAGTCCCACGACCAGTATTTCGAGCGTCGGACTCGTGCGTCAGAGTAATAAACCTGCGTAGCCTCGAGGCCGAATTACTTTCACGAAAGTTTCTAAATCGGTTTCGCGTCGAAGCGAATTCTTCGGTGCTGGTTCGGTAAATCGGCGGCGGCGGCAAGGACATGCGGCCGCGCCGTGCGAGTGTCATCAATTTTGAGGAGGATCGGATTTGAAGATTTATATCAGCGGGCTTTACAGCGGCACTAATCCGCAACCCGGCATCGGCGTCGCGCGGTCTGTGCGCGCGGCCTATCCGGATGCCAATATCGTCGGCGTCGAATATTCCAATCGCTGTTCGGGTATCCACTGGCAAGACTTCGATGAACTGTGGCTGCAAAGACCGTGGGAGGAGTT
Source organism: Pyrinomonadaceae bacterium (assembly GCA_036387235.1). Lineage (GTDB taxonomy): Bacteria > Acidobacteriota > Blastocatellia > Pyrinomonadales > Pyrinomonadaceae > JAIVJZ01. The sequence continues at coordinate 388,445 of DASVUD010000006.1, read as the reverse complement.
GAACCTCGACGCTTACGCCGAAGGCATCAAGGAAGTTTTGGACGGCGGCGCGCTCTGGATTTCCGGAGTCGATCTGGAGATCATGTGGCTGGCCTCGGTCTTCCCCGAAGGGCACAAGAATTTGTTGACGCCCTCGGCCGCCGCCTTGCGAAAGATCAGCAAGCCCGCCGTGGAGGCTTCGCAGAGTCTGCCCTTGAGCATCCCCACCTACATCTCGACCGAACGCTCCGATTGGGAACTGCACGCCTTTTGCCGTCAGCACGGCTGGAAGGTCTGGCTCAAAGGGCCTTACTACGAAGCGGTACGCACGCACACTTGGGATATGTTCGAACGCGTCCGCACGTTGTTGTCGCGCGCTTGGTCAACCGAAAAGTTGTTTCTGCAAACACACGTCACGGGTTACGAGGAATCGGTCTGCTTCTCGGCTTACAAGGGCGAGTTGACGGGCTGCGTCTACATGCGCAAACGCGAGTTGACCGAGGAAGGCAAAACGTGGGCGGGCGATGTGACGGAAGCGCCGGAAGAGTTCGTCGCGCCCTTGCGCCGCGTCGTGCGCGAGTTGAACTGGACGGGCGGCGCGGAGTTGGAGATGGTGCGCGACACGGGCGGGCAGTTGTGGCTGCTGGAATGCAACCCGCGCTTCCCCGCCTGGATTTACGGCTCGACCATCGCCGGGCGGAATCTGCCCGCGTTGATGATCGAGCGTGCGACGGGCATTGCGGCCCAGACCGTCGAGACGCCTTGCGAAGAATTCACGCGCATCGTCCTCGAAGTTCCGGTGCGCCCGCAATTTCCTCTGCCGAGCTTGCCCGAACCCTTTCCCGGCGCAATCGGCCATTCGATGAAGCATCCTTCGGGCACGCTCGCTTTGGCCGAACGCCTCCACAAGCTGCACATCATCGGCGAGTCCGAAAACGGAAACGGGAACGGCAATGGCAACGGGAACGGCAACGGGCATCACGCGAGCGCGGAGACGGTGAAGACGAGCGCAAGCATGGAGACGGTGAAGACGAGCGCGGGCACAAGTGCTGCCGCCGCCGTCGCCGTTGCGGCGAACACCGCCCCGTCCGTGCCGCCCTCTTTCATCGCAGACCTCGACACTTACGCGCTACAGGAGATGGAGACGCCCGCTTGGTTGTTTCTCGAAAGCACGGCCGAGTCTCTGTTCAAACGCGCGGCCGACTTGGCCGGACAACTCACGACCCCGGCGGTCAAAGTCACGAACGGTTACAGCATCAAGACGAACCCTGACGAGCGACTGATCCGGCTCGCGAAGGAATCCGGATTCTTAGCCGAGGCCATCAGCCTGCTCGAAGTGCAGAAGGCTTTGAAGACCGGCTTCAAACCCGAACAGGTGATCTTGAACGGCCCCGGCAAATGGTGGCCGGAAGGCTTGCTGCCCTCCGCGCCCATCCACGCCGTCTTCAGCGACTCCATCGCGGATTTGCGGCGCATGGCCGCGAGCCTCGCGAGCAAAGAGCTACAGGCCAAGATCGTCGGCGTCCGTCTGCGCACGCCCGGCTCTCGTTTCGGCATCCCCGTGGATACGCCCGACGCGCTCCGGGCTCTGGTCGAAGCCATCGAACTCCTTCCGCGCGATGCGAGCTTCGGCGTCCACTTCCACATGGCGAGCAGCAACATCGGCGTGCGGCAGTGGTGGCATCTGTACGAATCGATGCTGCGCTGGTGTCGTTCGGTCGAGACGCTTTCGGGGCGTCGCATCGAATGTCTGGACGTGGGCGGCGGTTGGTTTCCGGACGACTGGCACACGGAGTCGTCGGATCAATTCGCGGCGGCCGTGCAGCGAGCGCGCAAGTTTTTGCCGGGCGTCGCGGAAGTCATCTCCGAACCGGGCAAGGCGATGGCGCAGCCTTCGATGGCGCTGGCGATGCGTCTGCTGGAGTTTGAAGAGACGACCGAGGGCGAGATCAAAGAGGCCGTCGTCGATGGCTCGATTGCCGAACTGCCGATGCACTTCTTTCAGCCGCACCGGATTCTGCACCGCGATGAACGGACGGGCGAGTGGCGCGCGCTGAGGCGCGGCCGGACGCAACTGCTCGGACGCCTCTGCATGGAGCACGACATTGTGGCTTTGAACGTCGAACTGCCTAGGGAGGCACGCGTCGGCGACGTTTTAGTTTTCTGTGATGCGGGAGCTTACGATAGGAGCATGTCTTATGTCTTTGGCCGAGGATAAGGAATTGATCGAAGTCAACGAAACGGATTTTGTGGACACGCGCGCCGCCATCGAAAAGTGGCGCGACTTTCCGCACTCCACCATTCTGCACCACGGGCGTCTGTGCTGCCGCATCGCGCGCGAGTGGATTTTCTCGACCGACTACACGCAACTGAACGGCGAGCACCCGCTCACGGGGCCGCGCTGGATTCGACAGAAATGGACGTGGGGGCCTTCGAGCTGGCCGATCAGTTGGTGCGAAGCGGTCGAGCGCAAAACTCTGGACTGCGGCGCGCTGGCCGCGCTCGCACAGGAAGTTTACACGGCGCGCGGAGTGACGAGTTATCCGGCGCAATTCATCCAGCAGTACAGCGAAGACTCCGTGCTCCACTGGCAGAAGAAGTGGAACGGCGAAGAGGTTTCGACTCACTGGATCAACGAAGATTTGATCTACCACGAAGGCTGCGCCGTCGTCGCGGGCAATGGCGAGATCAAGCTGTGGGACGCGAGCGCGGGCTGGTGGGTCAACCCGAAGCAGTTCGGCGGCTACGGCGGCTTGCTCGTCCTGCGCATCTGCGCCCCGCCGTCGGTCGCGGGCGCTTTCGCGTGGGGCACGCACCGCGTCGTCCCGAACCAGTGGCAAAAGATCGAACGAGCGCGCGGCGACTTCAATCCCGCGCCCGCCGCCAACGAGCACTCAAGAGCGGCCGCTCACGATTAAGAGAGTCAAACAAAACCACGAAACCACGAATCCACACGCGCACGACACGAAGAAGAATTTAGTGTCGTGCGCGTGTGGATTCGTGGTTTCAATTTCTTCCCAGGTTGGCCATCTCCGCGAGCCAATGCGCGACGAGCACGAGGACGAGCGCATGGGCGTAGACTTTCGTGGCGATGCGGATGCGACGCTGGAGCGCGCCGCTTGCGCGCGGCGTGCGCCGCCTGCGATAGAGCGCGAGGAAGACGAGCGCGAGGCCGAGCGACGCGAGACCGCACACGAGAAATAGCCCCGCCGGATTCAAACCCCACGCCGCGCTCCATTGCCCGTGCAGCGTGAGCAGGACGCTCCGCGTCATGCCGCACGTCGGGCACGGAACATCGAAGCGGCGTTTGAACCAACACTCCCAAGGCAACTCGCGCCCGGCGACATGGACACGCCCCTCGACCACCGACGCGAGCGCACGCAGCAACGCGAGTTGCAGCAAGACGCACGCGCCGACAAGGCCGGGCGCAAACGTCGCCGCTCCCGCGCCGCCCGTTAAATTCCGGTTCATCGAAACTCGCGGCAATTTCACGTCGAGGTCGTGTGATTCAAAGTCGCCGCGACTGTGCGCGTGCGTGAAGAAGACGACGACAGGGCGACGCGTCTGACGAGATGCAGGAACAGAGACGTGCCGAAGACGCCCCACAGCACGCCCGTCAGGAGACGACGCGCGTTGTGGCCTTCGGTGTGCGTCAGGACGGCGTAGAGAACGTCGAGCGGAAGCAGTAGCGCGAGCGCGAAACTGAGGCGCGCGCGAGGCACGCCGCGGCGTCGCCACAAGAGCCAGCCGAGCAAGAGGAGCGCGCCCGCCAGTATCCCCGTGCAGCGCCAGCAGAGAGGGAGTTGCGCGCCCCACAGGTGCGGCGAGCGCGCGGGCAGTTGATGACACCACCAACTGCCCGCCCACATCACAGCGCGGTAGACGCTCTCAGCCGTCTGGTCGAAGCTCGTCACTTGTTTTGTTATTTGAAGAGGAGCGGCTGAAACTGCCCGTTCGAGTTTTTCGCCGCCTCATCCCAACTGTGAATCGCCGCCGCCACGTTGACCAGCGGGACGGCCAGAAACAGACAACTACCGATCCCTAAGGTGACGACCGCCAGCACGAACAAGATGATGTTAAGCGCGACGTAACCGGCGAAGACTCCCAGACCGAGGCCGGCCTTGTTCGGCACGAAAAGCAGGCCGATGCCGGGGATGAAGAAACTGACGATGGCGGGCACGGCCGGATGCATCGGCTGATTCCCCGCCGGCGCTTGCTGGTAAGAGGGCGTCATGTTCTGCCCCGCATTGTAAGCGGGATAACCGGGCGGGGGCGTCTGCGGCGCGTAGCCGCCCGCCGGCGGGCTATAGGGGTCTCCGGCGGGCGGAGGCGGGGGCGTCTGCTGCTGCTGGCTGTTCAGGTCGCCGCTCATGCGCCACGATTCGGGCGGGGGCGCGGAGGACGCGAGCGTCGCGCCGCAACTGACGCAAAATTTCGTTCCTTCGACATTGTTCGTACCGCAAGAGGCGCAAGTTGCCATTATCTTCTCCTTCGGGGATGGTTGAATTGGTAGTTGAATTGTTAACGAGTCATTGTTAACGAGTTTAGGGCGTCCGGTTTAAATATCCGGGATCCAAAAATCCTGCCCGCGTTCGACGACGCGTTTGAGGCCGAGCGAGCGCAACTCTTTCTCACGAACGCCGAGAAAAGTAAAGTGCGGCAAGTCGTGCAGCACGGTTTGAAACCAACCGTGGCGCGCCAGTATCTCGCGCACGGAGGCGCTACGAAACTCCGTCGCGTCGAAGGCCAGCATCGCCAAGTGCTGCGACGCGCCGGGCGCGGCCACCGAAGACAGAATCGTGCGCGAAAAATCTTTGCTGAAGAAATTGCCGCGCTCCTCTTCTTTGAGCACGGCCGCGATCTGCTCCGTCGAAGCGAGCGCGCCGAGACGCGCCGCCTCGTCGGGCGCGAGCGCTTTCGCCGCGACCCAATGCGCGAGCGCGGGCGTGACGCGCGATTCCCACAAGCGGAGCGTGTCGGCGTAGCTGCGTCGCGCCGCTTCCACTCCGCCGCGCGGCGTGATCTCAAGCCCCGCGTCGTGCGCTTCGGCGCGCGCGGCCAAGAGGGCTTCGAGCGCGACGGGCTGCAACTCGATGCGCGCATCGCCGACGAAGGCCGCGCGCGCTTCGACCTCCGCTTGAAAACGCTCGCACTCCGCTTCGCTGCGAAACACGCAGCGCGGCGGCACGCGCACGCGCTCATCGGCCACGAACATCGCTCCATACTCCGCGAGCAGACGACGCTCGACCGCGTCGTTCACGTCGCACAACTCTTCCGGACACGTCCCCCGGCGCGCGAGTGCGCGCCGGAGCGCCGCGTAGAAGGGCGTCCGTGTGAAGTCGTCCGCTTGGCTGTCGGTTGTGCCGCGGTCGGCGTTGGCGGGGTGGTCGCTTTTTTTGCGCATGCGCGGTCGTGCTTTACGTCGGGCGTGCCTTTTCGGTTTCGCTGGTCTCGCTTTTCGCGGCGGGCGCGGGCGTGATGTATGCTACCAAGAGTCAGGGCTGAACGGAAACGACGAGAGGATTTCGACGCGCGGCGGGAAACTCGCAACCCCAACCGGCGCGCACGGCGAGACATAAGGTGACGGGACGACTCGATCAGTTCAATGAAACGTTGGCGACTTATCGCAAATACGGCTGGCAACTTGCGCGCGTCCTGATGCGCGCCGGGACGCTCGAAGAATTGCGCGCCGCCACGGGCGAAGCGCGCTTCGATTCGGTCGAGGCGCGCGAGTTTCCCTTCGACGCCATGTGGTTCGTGCGCCCTTCGGCGGGCGCGCGCGAGGCTTGGGAACTGCGCCTCGTCGGCGACAGCCCCTACGCGCTGCTCGAAATCTTCGAGCCGGACGAGGCCGAAGAAGACCGCGAAGACGTGCGCCGCGAAATGGAAGCGAAGATGAAAGAGAGGCTCAACGTGGAGTAGCTGAAAGCTGTTAGCTGTTAGCTAAGAGCTTTTGGTCTTTAGTCGTCGGCTACTAACCCTGCCCCGACGCCCTTCAGTTGACAACCGGACGGTTCCGTTTTGCTGAAAGCTAATAGCTGATAGCTTTCAGCTATCAGCTACCTCACGCTGCGTCCCATCTTGACGGGAACGGTGGTGCGCTGGCCGTCGCGGTAGATGACGACGTTGACGGTGGTGGCGGGTTTGGCGAGAGTGATGTAGCCGTCGAGTCCTTCGGGAGTGCGGACGGGTTTGCCGTCAAACTCGACGACGATGTCGCCTTGTTTGAGACCGGCCAGATCGGCCGGACGGTTCGGGTAAATTTCGCCCAGACGGACGCCGTGAATCTTCGTCCCCTCGACCGCCACGCGCTCGGTGTCGTCGCTATCGATGCCGAGCAGCCCGCGCTCCGGCGGCATGAAGGCGTCCGAGTTGTACTCCTCGCTTGAGATGGTGGTCAGCTTCGTGGTCTTCGTCTCGCCGTCGCGCACGTAGACGACCTCGACCGTCTTGCCGATGGGCGTCTCGTGCAAAGCCTCTCTGATCGTGTCTTCGCCGTTGATCGTCTTCCCGTCATACTTCGTGATGATGTCGCCGTCTTGCAGACCGGCGCGCTCGGCCGGACTGCCGGGCATGGCTTCCGCGAGCAGCGCGCCCGCGCCGTCCGCGTCGTGGAACTCGTCGGCGCCGAAGAACGAGCGCGGCCGGTTCTCCGCCTGAATCTCGGCCATCCTCTGCTGCGCCACGTTTCTTATCGAGCGAAACAGAAACACGCCGCCAACGCCCACCACCGGAATCAACACCACCAAGAAAAGCAGGACGGCGATCAGCTTCCGCCCGCGCCGCCGACGCCGCGCGGGACTCTGCGTCTGCGTCGCTGCTGCTGCGACGGGTGACATGACGGTTGTCGGCGCGCCCGTCAAAGGTTGATGGCTTGCGCCCATGCCGGAGAGGTCGGCCAGGCGGTCGAAGCGCACCGTCTCGACGTATTCGGCACTGCCTTCGCCGAGGCGATAGCCGCACGCGCGGCAAAAGCGCATCCCGCCGACGAGCGGCGTGCCGCAACTGGGGCACGTCTCCGGGTTCGCGCCGGCGGCGGCCTCTCTCTCGGCGCGCTGTGTTTCGGTGTCCATAAAAAAGTTTTCCCTAATCGTTCGATTGCCGTGAACGGCGGACGCGGCCGGGCGTGGCCTACATGATTGCTACAAGTGCCTCCGGCGTGACGAATTATACGCCAACTCGCGCACCCCGGTTGCACATTCATACGTCGGCGGCATAAACTTTCCCTCACGTAAACCAACAGACCGGCCGCGTCCGCAGCAAGCGGTGCGCGTGACCGCGAACTGTCAGACGAAGAATCGAGGCCCGACTTGGAAGTAGTAAAAGCCCTCGCTGCTCTGCAGCCGCTCTACGGGAAAGACAATATCGAGATCGTAACCGAGGACGGCACGCGCGTGCGCGGTCTCGTCAAGAGCATGAAGACGACGCAGGCACTCACCAAACCGAGCGTCAAAATCCAACGCGCCGACGGCGAAATCGTCAAAATCACCTTCGACATCATCACGGAAATCGTCGATCACAATCCGAGCTGAAAGCGCGCGTCAAATTATCGGCCGCACTTTAACGGCCGGTATTTTGTGGTGCGCGTGCGCTCGCGCCGCAAGATATTTTGTTTTTTCCCCGGCGCGGTCTCTATTGTCGCACGCGGTTTTTAAGGTATGATGTTAACCGCGTGCGGGCGTAATTTCCGAGCGAAGCGTCTCGCGCCGATCTACTTATGCAGAAGACTTCCAACATCACGATTCAGGAATTCGGCGGGCGCGTGGCGAGCGTGTGGCAAAACCTGCGCGCCTCGACGCGCAGCCTCGTCGAACACGCGCTCACCTCGGCCGCGCCCGCCGCACCGCCCACGACGACGCGCGCCCTGACCACCCCCTACGATGCGCGCTCCGAATGGGAACTGAGCCGCCTGCTCGATGCGCTCGACGGGCGCACGAAAGAGGCGGGCGCGCGCGTCCTAAATGCCGAGGAGGAGCGCGAACTGACGCGCATGGCGGACACTTGCGCGCGCGTCCTCTATCGCGAGGCGCGTTCGGCCGAAGTCTTCGCGCAACTGTTGGAACGCGCCTTCAGTGTCCGCGACTATGCGCGCGTCGATGTGCTGGCCGACACGTTCACGGCGCGCCTGCCGCCCGGCGAAGTGTGCGAACTGGCGCGCCATCCGAATCCGAGCATTCGCGCGCTCGCACACGAAGCCCTCGCGCAGACGCCCACAGGCATCCTCGTCGAACTGCTCGGCGATCCGGTCGATGCGGACGTGGCGCGCGACGCGCTCGAATTACAGGCCGCCGACTATGGCTCGGAAGAAGCCCGCTGGGTCGTCAGCGCTCTGGCACGCGCCGACGCGGGCGAAGAGGAACTCTAAAAACTCCGTGCACAAAAACTGTTCGCACTTGAAAAGGAACTGTTTGAAGTTGAAAAAGGCCGCTCGACAGTCGAGCGGCCTTTTAGCTTTAGTTCAACCTGCCTCTTTCAACGCGCAAACTCTTAAACGGCTAACGCCCCTGTCTCTTCCTTCTGCGCTTCGCCGATCTCGCGCAGGCGCGCGACGACCTGTTCGATGAGCCAGTTCGGCGTGGACGCTCCGGCCGTGACGCCGACGCGCGCGACGCCGCGCAAATCCTCCGCGTTGATCTCTTCCGGCGTCTCAATGAGGAAACTCCGCTCGCATTGCTCCTTGCACACCGAGAGCAGTTTCAGACTGTTCGATGAATGCTTGCCGCCGATGACGTAAAAGGCTTCGACGTGTCCGGCTAGAGCGCGCGCCGCGTCTTGACGGTCTCGCGTGGCCGAACAGATGGTGTTGACGATCTGCGGCTCGCTGTCGGCCTTCGCGCGGACGGCCTCGGCCGCTTCGAGAAAAGTGCTGAGCTTGATCGTCGTCTGCGAGACGACGAGCGGTGCGTGCAGCGCGGGCAAGTTTGCCACCTCGCCCGCGTCGCGCACGACGTGCGCATTCCGCGGCGCGTAGCCGACGACGCCGATCATCTCCGGGTGATCCGGATTGCCGACCACCACCACGTCGCGCCCTTCCGCGGCGGCGCGCTCGGCCAACTTCTGCACTTTAGTGACGAACGGGCAGGTCGCATCGACGACGTGCGCGGCGCGCGCTTCGAGTTCGCGCTGCACCTGCGGCGTGACACCATGTGCGCGGATGACGGCCGTCACTTCGCCTTCAACGTCCGTGGGCGCATCAATCGTCGCCACGCCTTGCGATTCGAGACGTTGAATCTCCTGCGTGTTGTGAATCAGCGGCCCCAGCGTGCGGACGCGTGCGCCCTGCGCGAGCGCGTCTTCCACCATCTCCACGGCGCGCTCCACGCCGAAACAGAACCCGTACTCTTCGGCCAACAAAACCTGCATGCTGAAAACTATCCCTTCCCCGAATTATCCCATCCCCTGCGGCGGCGGAGGCGTCGCAGTCGTTTGCGTCTGCGGCTCGGCGTCGTCATCGCGTCGGCAACGCCGCTGCCACTCTTCGCGCAGGCGGTCGCCGCCGCGCAGGGCTTCGTCAATCCAACCTATCTTCTTGTCGGCCAGCCAGCCGACGCCGCCCCAGAAATTCTTCTCGAACTCGCCGAGCTTGTGCGCCACGTCGCGCGGCAGCACGGCGTAGGAGGCGTCGCACAGAAAACGCAGCGCGTCCGAGAGCGTGTCGCCCGTGTGGTAGCGTGTTTCGTTTGTTTCAGCCATCGGTAAAAATCACTCCTTCCAAACTCTTCATACGCCACGGCCGACGCGTTCGTTCCCGGTCGCAATACTAGCACACGGCGCGCGAACTTCAGGACTTCGGAGCGGGCGTTTGCGTCGGCCTGATCCCGGTGTATTGCGCCGACGCGATGCGCCACTTGCCGCGCGTCTTGCGGCAGACGAACGTGCAGCGAAGGGCGCGGCTCATCGTCTGCCCGTCCGGCGTTTTCATCGTGAAGGGCAAGCGCGCGACGACAATCGCCGTGTCGCCGTAAATGCGACTCGTCATCTCGTCCAATTCGTAAGAGACGAGTTCGCCTTGCCGCGCGCTCTTCTTTTCGGGCGCATAGAAGCTGAGCACTTTGGCGCGCGGGTCAACTTCGCCCGCAGGGGAAATCTCCACGTAATCGGGCGCGAGAATTTCGTCCAGAGTGGCCGCGTCGTAATTCTTCTGCGCCGCCGCGAACCGGCGCAGCAGGGTCTCGATCTCTTCCGCGACTTTGACTTTGAACTCCGGCCGGGGCGCAGCAGCAGACGCTTGATACGTCAACGGCTGCGCGAGGCAGACCAGCAGCAGCAGGGCGAAGCACAGGGATACACGTCTCATCGTTTTTTCTCCGGTTCAAGATGCATCAGCAAACGAGGCGCAAACGAAACTCGCTATCTTTACGTCCGCCGCACGCGCCAAGTTTCCGCACGGTCGTCAAAACAAGAAACCACGAATTCACGCTAAACAACACGAAGAAGAGTTTCCTTCTGTTTCGTGTTGTGCGCGTGTCTGTTCGTGGTTTCTTGTTTTTCTTAAGCGCTTACTCTTCCCCGATGGCTTGTTTGACGGCAGGCCACATCATCTTCGCCCAATACTCGTAGCCCTCGTCGGAAGGATGGAAGCCGTCCGCTGAGAAAAATTCCGGGTGGTTCGGGATCACTTCGCGGCTCATGTCGTAGGCGTTGACGAGCGCGACGTTGTGGCGCACGGCGATCTCCGCGATGTGCGTGTTGAAGAGTTGGATGCGTTGTCGCACCTGTTCGTGGAGGAAAGGGGGGACGCGCGGCGCGTGCGAGATGTCCGGGATGTTGGTGGCGACGATGGGCGCGTCCGTTTTGCCGCGCAGGCGCGTGACGATCTCCTCGTAGTTGCGCGCGAACACTTCGGGCGCGACGCCGTGGCTGATGTCGTTGATGCCGATGCCGAGCGTGATGAGCGTGGGACGCGTCCCGTCGAGGCGCGTCAGTTGGCCGCGCAAAACGTCCGCCGTCTCCGCGCCGCTCACGCAAAAGTTACGCACGCTCGACCCTTCGCGCACGCGCCTGATACGCTCGAAGACGCGCGCCACATAACCGCCGCCACGCGCCCCGATGCCGACGCCCGTCGAATCTCCGAATGCGACATAGACGACCGGCGCGTCGGTCGCCGTCGTTGAAGTCGCCGCCTTCCCTTCCGCCACTCTCTGTTCCGCCCTCATGCTCATCACCTCGTTTTTGCTCGCACGCGTTCGTCTCAAGCCGCACGCCGCGCTGACCAGCAACAAAAACGCCAGCGCGTAAACGACGAACGCGCGATAAAACCCCTCGCTCATAAAACTCTCTGACCCGTTCAAACCTTTCCGTTTTCAAATAAGAGCCTTCGGCCGAAAACTACCGCTACAACATCTCTTCCGAGCGCACCGGCTCGCGCAAGATAGACTCGGCCGCTTCCCCGGCGACGCGCGCCGCTTGCGCGTGCGACTCGCGCAAATTCCCGATCTGCATGAGCGATTCGCCCGTGCGCGACAGCAGGCGAAAGAGGTCGCCCTCTTCGGCGCGCGTCTGCCGGACGAGCTCTTCCCACTTCATCCCGCGCGCCCAGCGCGTTACGGCCGCCGCGGCCGAGAAGTTCATCTCCGGCGCGGGGTCTAAACCCTGCTTCCATTCCACGCTCGCCACTTCGTAGGCGATGCGTTCAAACTCGGCGAGCGTGGAGACGAGCGCGTCGTCCAGTTGCAACTCGCCGTAGTCGCGCTCGGCGTCGGCGGCGAGCGCGGCCATCAGACCGGCGGCGCGCGCCGCGTCGAGCGAAGCGAAGAGATTGCGCTCGATAGCCTCGCCGACAAGGAGCGGGCGGTCGAGTCTCAAGTCCGCGAGCCAACGCCCGCGCTCCGTCACGCGCTCGGCCGCGAAATCCAGATAGCCGAAATGTTCAAGGACGCGCGCGCGGCGTTCAAAGGGCTGCCAGACCTCCGCGCGCAAGACTTCGATGCGCCGCTCGGCGCGCTCGGCTGCCTCGGCATCCGGCAGCGCCGCCCACAAAGCCTCCTCGGCGCGCCGCCGCGCGTCCGCAACGTCGACGGACGCCGCGCCGCCCGTCGCCTCATTGTTTCCCGTCGCCGCGCCGTCGCCGCCTCCTGCCGCCGCTTCGTTCACGACCGACGCGGTCAGTTGTTCCATCAGGTCGCTGATCACATCGACGGCCTCGTTCGTCCCGGCGCGTGCGTCGCTGAGGCGCGGCTCGTGCATGAGCGTGGCGCGCCCCGCCCGCACGTCGGCAAAGGCTGCGTCGCGCGCGTTCTCCGTCAAAGGGTAGACTTCCTCGTAGACGCGCCCCACGCGCGTCAGTTCGAGCGAGGCGCGGCGGCCGTCTTCGCGCACGCCGACGAAATTTGCGCCACGCTGCTCCGTCACGAAGACCAGACGGCGACTGCTGCGCCCGATGCCGACCACGCGGCCGGGCACGACCGCCTCCAACAACCAGTTCAGGAAAAGCTCCGTCCGCGTCTGCGGCGCGCCGCCCGTCACGCGGTCGCGCGCGCTCGCCAAGCGTTCCAAGCCGCGCACGGCGTCGGCCGCCTGTTCGCCGTAGCCCGCCTCGGCCAACTTGCGCGCGATGCGTCGCTCGGCCTCGTCGCGTTCATGTTCGAGTCGCGCGACGCGTTCGACCGTCTCGCGGTGCGCGAAACTGCGCGCGGCGATCTCGCGCACCTGCGAGAAGTTGCCGTAGGCGTCGAGCAAGTTGAGAAGCGTCGTGTAGGTGGCGCGAAACTGGCTCTCCAGTGGGTCGGGCGGCGCGCCTAAGAGCGCGGCCATCTTCTGCGGGTCTTGGTGCGTGCCCGGCGCGGCGACGATGAAACCGACGCGGTCGCGCCCGCGCCTGCCCGCGCGCCCCGTCATCTGTTGAAACTCCGAAGCCGTGAGCGTGCGCCACCCTTGCCCGCGCCGCACGTCTATGTTCGAGAGGACGACCGTGCGCGCCGGGAAATCGACTCCGGCGGCAACCGTGGCCGTCGCAAAGATCGCGTCGAGCAGTCCGACGCTCATCAATTTTTCGACGAGGAGTTTCCAAGCGGGCAGATGCCCCGCATGATGCGAGGCGACGCCGCCGCGCAAGACTGTCTCCCAATGCCTGTGCTTGCGTATCTCGGCGTGCTCGGCCGTGAAGTCGCGCATGACGTCGCGCCGCGCATCGCGCCGCGCCGCGTCCGTGTCGCGGCGGCCGAGGGCGGCTTCCGTTGCCGCCTCGTCGCAGCGACGCCGCGTGGGCAGAAAGACGATGGCGGGCAGCAAGTCATACGACTGCAGCGCGGAGAGCAACGAGGCGGGCGGCATCTCCGGCATCTGCATGCGCCCGCCGCGCGGCGGCGGCGCGTGCCGCTCGCCCCAACGATTCGACCCGTGACGCTGCGGCGCGCTTGAGCGTTGGAGGAAACCCGCGACCTCCGCGTTGAAGCGTCCCTCTTCGTCAAAGAGCGGAGCGATCTGTCCTTCCGGGTAGAGGAAGGCCGCGCGCAAGGGCACGGGGCGCGCGCCCGGCCGTGTCACGACGCCGCAACGCACGCCGCGCACCTCGGCCACCCACGCCGCGAAATCTTCGGCGTTGCCCACCGTCGCCGACAGCAGCAGCAGGCGCACGCGCGGCGGCGTCAGGATGATCGCCTCTTCCCAGACGTGGCCGCGTTCCTCGTCGGCCAGATAGTGCGCCTCGTCCATGATGACGAGGTCTGTGCCGAGTTCGCGGCCTTCGCGGAGGGCGTCGAAAAGTTGGTTGCGATAAACTTCGGTCGTGCCGACGATGAGTGGCGCGTCGGCGCGCTCCTTGCGGTCGCCCGTCAGGATGCCGACGCGCTCCGCGCCAAACGCTTCGGAGAACTCTTGATACTTCGAGTTGGTGAGAGCCTTCAAAGGACTCGTGTACCAGGCGCGCTTGCCCGCCGCCAAGAGACGCCTGATCTCTTCGCGCGCGATCCAGGTTTTGCCCGATCCCGTGGGAGCCGTGACGAGCACGTCTTCGTGTTCGAGCGCGGCGAAGGCTTCGAGTTGAAACGGGTCTGGTTTGAACTCCGTGCGCGCGGGCGTGCCGATGCCTTCGAGCAGGCGACGCACGGGACGCGAGCGAGCGGACGAACGCGCGGCGCGCTCCGTCTCTTCCACGTGCGCCGCGCCCGCCGCACGACGCGCGGCCGCCGACTCGTCACGACCGCCGCCACGACGGCGTTCGTCACCTCCCGCCGCGCCGCCACCGACACCACCACCATCGCGCCGCGCGCGTCCGGTTCCGCCGCCCGCGCCGTCGCGTCGTCTGCCGCCCGCGCCTTTCCTCGTGCGCCGACCGTTGCCGCCGCCCGCGCCCTTCTTGCGTCCCCCTCCGTCTCTCGTTCGTGGCATGAGACCGGGATTGTACCTCACGCCCTTTGTGAAATCGTTGCGTGTGGTGTTAAGTTTTTATGCCCCCGAAAACTGAATCGAGTTTTTGCGCCCCGAAAAGTTCGCAACGTTCGGGGCGCGTCCGGCGTCTAATCAATCGCGGGATTCGTGCGCGCGTCTGAAAGCGGGTGATTCGCGGCAACAAAAGGTTCGCGCCGCACGTTTGTTTAAAACTATGGCTGAGATTTTTCAAACCCACCGGAGACTGAACCGCGACACGCGTACCGCGCCGATGCTCAGGCTGCTCGGCATCTCGGTCGTCGTCCACGCGCTGTTTCTCGCGGCGGTCGTCTATGTCCCCATCGTGCGCGACGCGTTCAGTCTGGCGAGCACGCTTTCCGGCCTGCGCTTCGTAGAGGAAGACTACACGAAGACGGCCGTCGGCCAGCGCGCCGACGTGATGCTCAATTTCGCCGACAACAAACTTTACTACCCGCCCGGCTACTTCTCTTCGCAGACCGACGTGCCCATGCCCGACGCGCCGCAATTCGTGGAGACGGTCAGGCCGCAACCCATCCCGACGCCGAGGCCGGTCAAAGTGAAACCGACCCCGACGCCCGAACCTTCGCCTTCACCCACAGACGACGCGACGGCCAAGAACGCGGGCGACAAGACGGGCGACCCCGACGCCTCGCCCACGCCCGGCGCGACGCCGCAGTCGGCCGAAGAGGCCGAGCGCATCGCCAAAGAAGCGAACGTCGAAAAACTTCCGACCATCAACACGAAGCCTTTCACAGACCTGTTGAAACACGGCAAGGAGATGCGCGACGCGGGCGAGATCGATCTGTCCGGCACTTTGGAGATGGAGTTTGAAGGCGACCGGCAGGAAGACGGGCGGCTCACGAACGTCGAAGTGACGGGCGCGGCGGCCAGCAACCCGAAGCTCGTGCAGTTGGCGAAAGACTTCATCGCGGCCATCAGCGACAGCAAAGTGCTCGCCGCCTTGAAGGGCACGCGTCATCTTAAAATGCGCGTCAAGCTCGACGACAAAGAGGTCGCCGTGCGCGTCTTGACCGAGATGGCGAGCGCCGACGAAGCCGCTTCGATGTCGAACGGTTACAACAGCCTGCTCTGGATCGGCGCGCAGAGCAAGAAGGGCAAGGAAGAAGAGGCCATCTTCAAGAGCGTCCAGATCGCATCCGAGGCCAAGCAGATCATCCTGACCTTCAACATGCCGCGCAAGGATGCGGGCGATCTGCTCTCGAAGATGATCAAGAAGAACGAGACGACGGCCGCGCCCACGCCGCAGACCTAAACCGCAGGGGCGCGCGCGTCGCAAGCGCATCGCGGCGCGTCTCTATGTTAAGATTCCGAACGATGAACGGCAGAGTTCAACGCCAGAAACGCGAAAGACCCACGGCGGCCGGCAAGCGGCGGCAGGCGCTGCTCGTGCGCGCTGTCGTCGGCTCGCTCGTCCTCTGCGCCGCGCTCGCGCCGCATGCGCTTGCTCAAGGCTCGTCCGCTACTCCGCAACAGACGCCGGACGCCAGAGAGTTTCGTCCCATTAACGCGCGCCCGTTCCGCGATCTCTTGGCGAAGACGCGGCGGCTAATTGAAGAGGGCAAACTCAGCCCGCAAGACACTTTCGACTTTACGCTCGAAGCCGAGCGCAACGCCGACGGCACGCTGCGCGACCTCAAGTTCACTGAGGGCGCGGCGGCCAACGGACACTGGCGGCCTCTGGCGCATGAGTTCGTCGCGGCTTTGAGCGACAGCGGCGCGCTCTTCTCTTCATTGCCGGGCGCGGAGCACTTGACGATCACGCTCCGGTTGGACGAGCGCGCGTCGGCGCGCCTCAACGCTGTCTTCAACTCGGCGGAGCAGGCCGCGCAGTTAGCGCAAACCTACAACACCCTGCTCGACATGGGACGCCGCATACCACACGTCGCCCGTGGCGCGAGCATCGAAATTTTAAACAACATGGCCGTCTCTGCGAACGGCAAGCAGCTCACCATGCAGCTTGAGATGTCGCGCGAGATGGCAGGCAATCTGCTCAAACAGCACACCTCACTTCCCTGAAACACGCCGCACGCGACTGCGAGCGCGCCGCCCGTTAAACTCAAACGGGTTATAGCGGCTCGCTTGCTCCGTCGCACACGCTCACTTACAATCACGCGTTGCGCTCGCGGGCGCGGACGCGTCCTACGGCGGCCTCACTTGTGCCGCGTGTTTCGCAGAGAAGCTGTTAGCTATCAGCTATTAGCTAAAACAAAAAACAGTTAATAGCTAACAGCTAATGGCTAACAGCTTAAGGTAACACCATGATTGATAAATTCCTGACCAAAGTTTTCGGCAGCAGCAACCAGCGCTACATCAAGAGCCTGCAACCCACCGTCGCGCGCATCAACGAACTCGAAGCCAAGATCAAGACGCTCTCGGACGAAGACATGCGCCGCCGCACTGTGGAACTCAAACAGTTCGTCGCAGCGGCCGTCTCGGACGCGAAAAATCCCGAAACGCGCAAGCAGCACGAGCAGGACGCCTTGAACGAAATTTTGCCCGAAGCCTTCGCGCTCGTGCGCGAGGCATCGGTGCGCGCCACCGGCATGCGCCACTTCGACGTGCAACTGATCGGCGGCATCGTCCTCCATCAAGGCAAGATCGCCGAGATGCGCACGGGCGAGGGCAAGACGCTCGTCGCCACGCTCCCCACGTACCTGAACGCCTTGACGGGTCGCGGAGTCCACGTCGTGACCGTCAACGACTACCTCGCCACGCGCGACGCCGAATGGATGGGACGCATCTACAAATTCCTCGGCCTCACCGTCGGCGCGATCACGAACGATCTGGACGACTGGGAACGCAAGGACGCTTACGGCTCGGACATCACCTACGGCACGAACAACGAGTTCGGCTTCGACTACCTGCGCGACAACATGAAGTTCGACCTCGCCACCTGCGTCCAGCGCGGCCACTACTTCGCCGTCGTGGACGAGGTGGATTCGATTCTCATCGACGAGGCGCGCACGCCGCTCATCATCTCCGGCGCGTCGGACGAAGCGACCGACAAGTATTACAAGGCCGACGCCATCATCCCGCACCTCAAAAAAGGGACGGAGACGGACGACGGTTCGGGCAAGAAGAAGATCACGGGCGATTATCTCGTCGATGAGAAACAGCACTCGGCCGTCTTGACCGAAGAGGGCGTGGACAAGGCCGAACGCCTGCTCGGCGTCGGCAATCTCTACGACCCGTCGAACATGGAGATGCTGCACTGCGTCGAGCAAGCCTTGAAAGCCCATACGCTCTACAAACTCGACCACCACTATCTCGTCAAAGACGGCGAAGTGATCATCGTCGACGAGTTTACGGGACGCACGATGCCCGGCCGTCGCTGGTCGGACGGTTTGCATCAAGCGGTCGAGGCGAAAGAGGGCGTCAAGATCGAGCGCGAGAACCAGACGCTCGCCACGATCACCTTGCAGAACTATTTCCGCCTCTACGAAAAACTCTCCGGCATGACCGGCACGGCCGAGACGGAGGCCGCCGAGTTCGACGGCACTTACAAACTGGAAGTCGCCGTCGTCCCGACGCACCGCCCGATGGTGCGCGTCGATCACTCGGACTTGATCTATCGCACGCTCCCGGAAAAGTGGGACGCCGTGGCCGAAGAGATCAAGGAACTCTACGAGAAGGGGCAGCCGACGCTCGTCGGCACGGTCTCGGTCGAAAACTCCGAAGTGCTCTCGCGCAAGCTCCAGAAGATCAACGTGCCGCACAACGTCTTGAACGCCAAGTATCACGAACGCGAAGCGGAGATCGTGGCGCAGGCCGGGCGCAAAGGGATGGTCACGATTGCGACGAACATGGCCGGGCGCGGCACGGACATCCTGCTCGGCGGCAACCCCGAATTCATGGCGCGCGAGTTTTTGAAGCGCGAAGAGATCGACCCGGACGAGGCGACCGAGGAACAATTCGAGGAGGCGCTCGCTGAAGCCAAGCGCATCGTCGAAGCCGAACACAAAGAGGTGGTCTCGCTCGGCGGCCTGCACATCATCGGCACGGAGCGGCACGAGGCGCGGCGCATCGACAACCAGTTGCGCGGTCGCGCCGGTCGTCAGGGCGACCCCGGCTCAAGTCGTTTCTTCCTCTCGCTCGAAGACGACCTGATGCGCATCTTCGCGGGCGACAAAGTCAAAGCGTTGATGCAGCGCCTCGGGATGGAGAAGGGCGTCGCCATCGAATCGGGGATGGTGTCGAAGCGCATTGAGGCGGCGCAAAAGTCGGTCGAGGCGCGCAATTTCGAGTCGCGCAAACACCTCCTGCAATACGACGACGTGATGAACAAGCAGCGCGAGACGATCTACGGCTTGCGTCGTCAGTTGATGGAAGAACCCGACCAGCGCGAATACCTGCTCGGCGAAAAGGGCGTCGCGCACGACCTGCTCCTTGATATGTCGAAGCAATACATCGATCCGTCACAGGCGTTCGAAGACTGGGACGTGGAGAACTACCGCATCCAACTCCAGAGCGTCTTCGACTTCGACGCCGAGGCGGAAGGGATCGACTTCGAGCAAGCCACGTCCGAAGAGATTCAGGCGACCATCTGGGAGCGACTGAAAGCCAACTACGAGGCGAAAGAGCAACAGATCGGCAGCGAGGCGATGCGCACCTACGAGCGCATCATCATGCTCAACATCATCGACGCGCAGTGGAAAGATCACCTGCTCTCGCTCGATCACTTGAAGCAGGGCATCGGGCTCGTCGGCTACGGGCAGAAAGACCCGCTCGTCGAATACAAGAAGCAGAGCTTCGATCTGTTCCAAGCCATGCTCGACCGCATCGACACGAACACCATCCGTTCACTGTTCAACTTGCAGGTCGTCGCCGAGCAAGCGCCCGAACAGTTGCAGCAAAGACGACGACGCACGCCGACCTCGATGACATTCACCGGGCCGAACCAGACGGCTGCCGCCGCCGGGACGGACGAGGGCAAGATCAGAACCGTCACGCGCGACCAGCCCAAAGTCGGCCGCAACGATCCTTGTCCCTGCGGTTCGGGCAAGAAGTACAAGAAGTGCCACGGCGAATAGACCCGGCCGCGCACTTTCTCGTCAGAGGTAGTTGAGCGATGTTTTTTCCTCGCCGTTCCTTCGGATCAACTTTGCTTACAATCTTCTTCGTCGGCGCGTGCCTGTTCAAATGGACAGGCACGTGCTTCGGCGCGCCCGCTGGGCGGCAGACGGCGGCGGCACAACAGACGGCCGCCAACGTCTCCGTGGCGGCCGACACGGCGAACGGCATCGCGCTGTACAAGGAGGGACGTTACGAGGAAGCAATCGGAGTTTTGCAAGGCGCGGTCAAGCGGCGCAACAGGGACGCGCAGGCGTGGCTGCATCTGGGAATCGCTCTGGCGCGTGCGGGGAAGAACAAAGAGGCGCGCAAGGCTTTTGAGAAGACGCTCAAGTTGCAGCCTGCGACGCCGCAGGCGCAGATCGGGATCGCCTACATCCTGCTCGAATCGGACAAGACGAGCGAAGCCGAACGCGCCGTGCAACGCGCGCTCGCGCTCGACCCGCTCAACGCCGAATCACACTATGCGCTCGGCTTGATTCACTTGCGTCGCGGCGCGCCGGAGCAAGCGGTTGCCGAAGCCGACGCGACGCTGCGCGGCAATCCAAACTTCGCCGGTGCGTTCCTGCTGAGGAGCCGCGCCTTTCAGGAGATTCACGCGAAGCAGTTAACTCTTCTGCTCGAAAAATACTTGGGCATCGAGATTCCGCCCATGTTCAACCCTGCGCCGGATGAACGCGCACGACTCGCGCGCCCGCTCGAAGAAGCCGCGAAAAATCTGGAGCAGTACGCGGCGCTGTTGCCCGCTTCGCAGGACGCCGCGCCGTTGAAGAAAGAGGCCGAGAGCCTGCGCGCCGAAGTGTCGGAACTCGTCGGCGGCGGCAACGCGCCCCTCATCTACTCTGCCAATGACGTGACGACCAAAGCCAAGATCACGTCGAAGCCCGAACCGCTCTACACCGAGGAGGCGCGGAACAAACAAGTCTCCGGCACGATCAGGTTGCGCATCCTGCTCGGCAGCGACGGCCGCATCAGGTACGTCCAAGTTCTCAATCATCTGCCCGCCGGACTGACGGAAAAAGCCGTCGCCGCCGCGCGCGGAATCAGATTCACTCCGGCGACGAAAGACGGCCGCCGCGTCTCGCAATTCGTCACCATCGAGTATAATTTCAACATCTACTGAACGGCGACGAAAGACGGCGCTCTTGAAATGAGACAACAGCAGAGCGCGCGCCGCGACCGTTCCGCAGTCAACTTATGAGCGCAAACACAACTTCCACCAATCCGGTCGTGCGTGCCATCGTGGCGGGCACGGCTCCGCAACCGGCGCGCCTGATGGCGGCGCGCGGCTTGTTGCCGCTCGCGGCGGACGAACTGCTGGAAGTGCTCGTGACCTTGCGCGGCGACGACAATCAGGAGATCGTGCAGGCCGCCGCCGAAACGCTCGACGCGCAAACCACGGAGACGCTTCTCACCGTCGCCTCCGCCGGAGAGACTTCGCCCGCCGTCCTCTCTTACCTCGCGACGCGCGCGAGCACGCAAAAGGAAGTCCACGAAGCTGTCACTTTAAACGCCGCCACGCCCGACGAAGCCATCGCCCAATTGGCTTCCGCCACCACCGACGGCTCGCTCCTCGAACTCATCTCCATCAACCAGCAAAGACTGATTCGCGCGCCGCAGATCATCGAGGCGCTACTGTCGAACCCGGCGCGCACGGGCGAGGCCGAGCGACGCGCGCAGGAAACCAGACGCGAATTTTTCGAGAAGGAACGCGGCGCGCAACAGATCGCGGACGAGATGCGCGCGCGCGGCATGACGGCGGCGGCCGAGTTCATCGAAGCGGCCGAATCAATCGGCACGCCTTCGGGTTTGAGTTACGACGACGCGTGGCTGCTCGCCGCGCACATCGAAGTCTCCGACGCGGACATCGACGATTCTTGGCTGCCGCTCGAACGCTTTGAAGAGTTGTTCAGCGAAAGCGAGGAACAACGCGCGGCCAACCTCGAACGCGTTATCGCGGAGACGGCCGCGGAGGTCGGCGATGTTGCGCCCGAACGCATCTCGCTCATTCGCCGCGTCATGCTGATGAACGTCAAAGACCGCGTCAAACTCGCCATGAAGGGCGACCGCGAGGCGCGCTCAATTCTCATCCGCGACTCCAACAAAGTGGTCGCCACCGGCGTCATCAACAATCCACGCATCACCGACAAAGAGGTGGAGAGCATTTCGGCCATGCGCACTGTCTCCGACGAAGTGCTCCGGCTCATCGCACAGAATCGCGCGTGGGCGCGCAACTATCCGGTCATCCACAATCTCGCCCGCAACCCGCGCACGCCCATCGCCACGGCCATCAACGTCCTCATGCGACTCCAAACCAAAGACCTGCAAAACATCTCCCAGAATCGCAACGTCTCCGAAGCCGTCCGCCGCCAAGCCCAACGCCTCGCCCAGACACGCCTCGGACACTAAAACAGTGACGAGTGACAAGTGACGAGTGACGAGTCGGAAGACAGGTGAATGGTAAATCGTAAATCGTGAATGGAAAGAAAACTGCTTTCCTCTATTCACGATTTACGATTTACCATTCACCGCTTTTTCTCGTCACTCGTCACTTGTCACTCGTCACTTAAAAAATCTCCGAGCCTTTGCGCAGCACAGACCAGGCGACATCGGTGAGCGTGTGGCTGGCCGCGCCCCACCAGAGACCCGCGAGTGCGGCGAGCGCCGCGTAGCGCCCCGTGCCTTCGAGGCGCGCCCCCGCTTCGATGGCCTGCCACGCGCGTATGATCTGGCTGTAATCCGGCGGCTCGTGCGCGACCAGCAGCGCGCGCAGGTAGACGGCCGCGACGGCCAAGAGCGTCAGCATCGACGCGAAGTAGACGACGCGGATGAGCGTGCCGAAGATGATGCCGTGCGACCAGCGCGAGCGATGCCGAAACAACACCTTGTAAGGCCACCAGATGAAACGAAACACGCCCCAGCGCGTGTATTGCCGCGACTGTATGTCGAGGTCTGGGCCGAACATCAACCCGCCGAACAACGTCGCTCCCGTCGCCACGCCTGCCAGCAGCACGCTGCCCGTCACGCCCCACGCGGCCGCGAAGGTCGGCACGGCCAGCAACAACGTGATCGCGTCGTGTGTTTTTCCAGAAGGCATAAAAGTAGAGGTCAGAGGTCAGAGGTTAGAGGTCAGTTAAATCGGCTTCTGTCGCTTCTGTCTTTTGCTGACCTCTAACCTCTAGCCTCTGACCTCTTACATATAGCATGCGGCGAAGCGGGGGCGCAAAAATCGGCCGTTTGCTTGTCGCGGCAGGGGCGCGCTAAACTGCCCGCGCCCTGCTTGATTTGGATCGATGAGTAAACACGGAAAACTTCAGACGAATTTAGAATACGCCGTCACGCGTGCGCTGCTCGGCGGACTCGGACTTTTGCCGCGCCGTGCGGCCGTCGCCACGGGGCGCGCGGCGGGCAGGCTCGCGTACAAACTTGCCGGAGGCTTGCGTCGCACCGGGCAGATCAATCTCAAACTCGCCTTCCCGGAAATGAGCGAGCTTGAGCGCGCGCGGATGCTTCGCGCTTCGTTCGACAATCTGGGACGCTTGCTCGGCGAGTTCAGCCAGTTTCCACGCGCCACGCCGGAGAGCTTGCGTCGGCTCGTCGAGTATGACCAAGTCGGGCTCAAGCATCTGCGCGAGGCCGAAGGGCAAGGGCGCGGCGTCATCTTCCTGACGGCGCACCTCGGCGCTTGGGAGTTTTTGAGTTTCGCTTGGTCTGCGCTTGAGTATCCGATCAGTTTTCTCGTGCGCCCGATAGACAATCCGCGCGTCGAGGAATTGATCGAAGGTATCCGCACGCGCTACGGCAACACGGCCATCAACAAGAAAATGGCGGCGCGCCAGGCCTTGCGCGTCCTGCGCGACGGCGGCACGCTCGGCATTCTGGCCGACCTCAATTCGCACCCGAACGAAGGCGTCTTCGTCCCCTTCTTCGGCCACACGGCCTGCACCACTTCCGGCGTCGCCACGCTCGCGCTGCGTACGGACGCCCTCGTCATCCCCACCTGCGCCGTCTGGGACGAAGGGCGCGGCCGCTTCTTCTTTCACGGCGACCCGCCCGTTGCGCTCGTCCGCACCGGCGACGACAAACGCGACGTTGAAATCAACACCGCTAACTTCGCCGCCGCCATCGAGCGCATGATCCGCGCCTACCCGGAACAATGGCTCTGGATTCACAAACGCTGGCGCACGCGCCCCGCAGGCGAGCCTGATTTATACACTCCGCGCACACAGTTCGACACAAAAGAGTCACAGCTCGCCGCCCCTACCGGCAACAACAGCTTCTCTTGAACACTTTTTCGAAAACTTTTTTCGCCTCTTTCGACACTTTTTGTTCTTTGTCGTCAACATTTAGCTTGCAGCCTCGTTGTGCTGTCACGAAATTGTTACTTTTTATTGCATTTTGTGCTTGACATCTAACAAGTGTTTAGTGTAATTTCACACACGTCGAAGGGCAGTAAGTTTCATACAAAGATTTTAGCAATTGCTCTTCGAGATTTTTGAAAGCCAGAGACTTTCGGCAGATGCCACGAGACGGAAGAGGCCAGTTTTACGAAACGTTCTTTTTTTCCGAGCCTTGCAATTTTCAACTCGCCCGTACCAACGCAGCCGACCAACATGCCGGATCGCCCGTAAGTGACGATCTCCAGCGCCCAAGTCAACGCCACCCTGAATCTCCGAGCCTGCCCAAAAAATTCAGCCTCGTTAGTTCCCCAAGCTAACGAGGCTGCTTCTCTTTGTAGCTATCAGCTTTCGGCAAAAGACTTCTTCGCGAACTGAGAATCTTACATCGCCAGCCCGCCGTCCACCTGTATCACCTGTCCGGTGATGTAGCGCGCCGACGGAGAGACTAAGAAGCAGGCGATCTCCGCGACTTCCGACGGCTCCGCGAAGCGTCCGAGCGGAATCTGTTCGAGCAACTTTGTGCGGTAGGTTTCATCGAGCGCGCCCGACATATCCGTCGCCACCAGGCCGAGCGCGAGCGCGTTGACGGTCACCTTGCGGCTCGCCACCTCTTTCGCCAGAGCCTTCGTCAGACCGACGAGCCCAGCCTTCGATGCGGAGTAGTTCGACTGTCCGGCCATCCCGACCAGCCCGCTGATCGAGGAGATGTTCAAGATCGAGCCGCCGTCTTCCTGCCTGAGCATGATGCGCAAAGCCGCGCGCGCGAAGTTCCAAGGCCCTTTCAGGTTTGTATCTAGGACGGCGTCCCAATCGTCTTCCTTCATGCGCAAAATCAAATTGTCGCGCGTGACGCCCGCGTTGTTGATGAGAAAATCTATGCGCCCGAACGCCTCTTTGGTCTGCTTGACCAACCCGGCCACCGCTTCCGTCTGCGCCACGTCGCACTGCGCGGCCAAGACTTTGACGCCGAGCGCTTCGAGTTCGGCGCGCAAAGTTTCGGCGGCCTCGGCGCTCTTCGCGTAATTGAAGGCGACCGCCGCGCCGCGCCGCGCAAATTCGAGCGCGATGGCGCGTCCGATGCCGCGCGTCGCTCCGGTCACGATGGCCGCTCGCCCGTCGAAAGATTTCGTCTCGTCGCTCAAAATTTCATCCTCCGTTGCCGAAGCGACGAATGCCGCCCCGGGCGTTCACGCTTATTTGTGCAAATCCAACGAACGCAGATACTCCTTGAACGCGGGCGCGAGGTCTGGACGCTTCAAGGCAAATTCGACGGTGGCGATGAGGAAGCCGAGTTTGTCGCCCGCGTCGTGGCGTGCGCCCTCGAAGCGCACGGCATAGAAGGGTCTGCGCTTGAGGAGCGAACGCATGGCGTCCGTGATCTGTATCTCGCCGCCCGTGCCGCGTCCGGTGCGCTCGATCTCTTCAAAGATGTCGGGCGTCAGGATGTAGCGCCCGATGATCGCCAAGTCCGAAGGCGCTTCGGCGAAGGGCGGCTTCTCGACCATGTCCCTGATCTTGTAGACGCCTTCGGCCACCTCTTCCGCGTCGATTGCGCCGAAACGCGAGATGGCTTCGCCCTCGACCTGCATCGTGCCGACGACGGGCGCGTCGTATTCTTCGTAAACCCGGAGCATCTGTTTGAGCGCGGGCGTTTCGCAGTCCATGATGTCGTCGGGCAGCATGACGGCAAAGGGTTCGCCCGCGACGAAATCGCGCGCCTGTAGGATAGCGTGGCCGAGTCCGAGCGCTTCCTTCTGTCGCACATAGCTGATGCGCGCGAGGTCTGAGACGGAGCGCGCCGTGGCGAGCAGTTTGTCCTTGCCGCGTTCGCGCAAGAGGCTTTCGAGTTCGAACGAGATGTCGAAGTGATCCTCAATGGCGTTTTTGCCGCGCCCCGTGATGATCAGGATCGACTCGACGCCGGACGCGACCGCCTCTTCGACGCCATATTGAATGAGCGGCTTATCGACGAGCGGCAGCATCTCTTTCGGCGATGCCTTCGTCGCGGGCAGAAAGCGCGTGCCGAGGCCTGCGGCGGGAAACACGGCCTTACGAATCTTCTGTACCATATCTTCCGGTTCAACTCCCTCTGGCCGAGACTATAGCTTGACACGCTCGCGCGCGGTCGGCTAGCGTGACCCCTTTCGTCAAATGGCACTGGCGTAGTAAAGAGACAACTTCATACCACACGTTAAAGGACAGCACAAATGCTCGATCTCAACTTTGTCCGCGACAACTTGGAGCGCGTCCGCGCGGGGCTCGAAGCGCGCCATGCTCCAGCCGCCCCGCTCGAAGACTTTGCCAGAATGGACGCCGAGCGTCGCCGCGTCATCGCCGAGTCCGACGAACTCAACGCGCGGCGCAACGCGGCGAGCCGTGCCATCGGCGCGTTGATGAAGGAGGGACGACGCGACGAAGCCGAAGCCGAGCGCGCAGAGGTCGGACAACTCAAGGAGCGCATCGCGGAACTCGACCACAGGCGCGAAGAGGCCGAAGCGAACATGCGCGCGCTGCTCTCCACCCTGCCCAACCTCCCGCACGAATCCGTCCCGGTCGGCGCGGACGAGACGGCCAATGCGGAAGTGCGACGCTGGGGCGCGCCGCCCGCGTTTGATTTCGAGCCGAAGGATCACGTCGATCTCGGCGCGACGCTTGGCATACTCGACTTGGAACGCGCGGCCAAGCTCGCGGGCGCGCGTTTCGCAATTCTCTACGGCGCGGGCGCGCGGCTCGAACGCGCGCTCATCAATTTCATGCTCGACGTGCACACCATCGAGCACGGTTACAGGGAGACGCTGCCGCCCTTCATCGTCAACCGCGATGCCCTGTTCGGCACGGGGCAGTTGCCGAAGTTCGAGCAAGACCTGTTCAAGTTGACGGACGAACGCGAACTCTTCCTCGTCCCCACGGCCGAAGTGCCCGTCACGAACATACACCGCGAAGAGATGCTCGACGAATTGGAACGGCCTATGAAGTTCGTCGCTTACACGCCCTGTTTTCGCTCCGAGGCCGGCAGCTACGGCCGCGACACGCGCGGCCTCATTCGCCAACACCAGTTCGATAAAGTTGAACTCGTCAAGCTCACGCGCCCCGAAAATTCCTACGAGGAACTGGAAGCACTCACGCGCGACGCCGAAGCGATCCTGCAACGGTTAGGTCTGCATTACCGCGTCGTCACGCTCTCCACGGGCGACCTCGGATTCAGCTCCGCGAAGACTTACGACATCGAAGTCTGGCTGCCCTCGCAGAACACTTTCCGCGAAATCTCTTCGTGCTCCAACTTCGAATCGTTTCAAGCGCGCCGCGCGCAGATACGTTTCCGCCGCGCCGGGGCGAAGCCCGAATACGTCCACACCTTGAACGGCTCCGGCCTCGCCGTCGGGCGCACTTGGCTTGCGATTCTGGAAAACTATCAACAGCCGGACGGCTCGGTCATTATTCCCGAAGCCCTGCGGCCGTACATGAACGGGATGGAGAAGATCGAAGCCGAGTAGCACGTCTCGATAAAGTTCTAACTTCAAATGCAGCGAGACCCTGATGAACTGAATCATCAGGGTCTCACTGTTATCTATCCACTTCTCGCGTCGCTCACTTGATCTGCAAATCGAACGGGAGCATCGCCATCGTTTCGCCGCGTCTGGTGTTTTCAAAGACGGAGAGGAAGCGCAGGGCGCGGCGCATGTCCGCGGGCAGGGCGGCTTCGACCGCCGCGCGCTGCTCTCTGGCTTTGAGGCTCGCCGTGTCTTCGCTGCCCCCGCCGCCGAGCCACTGTTCGAGGAACGTGCGCGGCGCGGGAAACACGACGCGGCGCACGCCTTTGTCGGCCGGGATGTTCGCCAGACCTTTAGCGATCTCGACGGCCTTGTCCAGCCCGCCGAACTCGTCAACGAGGCCGCGCTCTTTGGCCTGCGTGCCCGTCCAGACGCGCCCCTGCCCGATGGAATCCACGTATTCAACTTCGCGCCCGCGCCCGCGCGCCACCTTCGGCAGAAAGTCGTCGTAGTAAAAACTCTTGAGCATACTTTCGAACTTGGCGCGCTCGTCCGCATTGAACGGCTCGGTCTCGCGAAACATGCCCGCCTGCTTGCCGCGCAAGACGTATTCGTTGTTGACGCCGATCCAATCGTAGAAACCTTTGAGCACGGGCTTGCCCGCGTAGACGCCGATTGACCCGGTGATGGTCGAAGGCTGGGCGACGATCTTCGACGCCGTTGCGGAGATGTAATAGCCGCCCGAAGCCGCCACGTCGCTCATCGAGACGACGACGGGCTTCTGCGCTTTCGCGCGTTCGACCGCGTGCCAGATCACGTCCGAAGCGTAGGAAGTCCCGCCCGGACTATCGACGCGCAAGACAATCGCCTTGACGTTCTTATCGTCGCGCGCGTCGTTTAGAGCTTTGACGACCGTATCCGAACCCGTCGATTGACCGCTGAAGGCGTTGCCGTCGTTCGACTGTCCGCCGCCGATGGGGCCGGAGGCGAAGATGAGCGCGATGCGTTCGCCCTCGCCCAAGCCGACGGATTCGGGACGCACGCGTCGGTAATCCGACTCCGACACCTTGCGCAGTTTGTCCGAGTCTTTGTAGCCGAGCCGTCGCTTGAGTTCT
This sequence comes from Pyrinomonadaceae bacterium, assembly GCA_036387235.1. Taxonomy (GTDB): domain Bacteria; phylum Acidobacteriota; class Blastocatellia; order Pyrinomonadales; family Pyrinomonadaceae; genus JAIVJZ01. Next base: position 360,020 of record DASVUD010000006.1, on the reverse strand, counting down.
TCCTCCACCTCGTCGCGGTATTTCGCATCGTCGATCAACCCGGCCGCCTTCGCTTCCCAAGCGCCGAGCGGCGCGTTGTCGATGAGCGCACGCACGTCCTCGACGGACTTCTTGCGCGTCGCGGCGATGGTCGTCACGTAGCGCGCGAAAAATTCGTCGAGGATCGAGTTGATGACCTCTTTGCTCGCCTCGGACATCTCCTTGCGCGTGTATTGTTCGGGCGCGGTCTTGTACTTTCCGATCTGGTAGAAGTCCGCCTTGATGCCGAGTTTGTCGAGCGAGCCGCCGAGCGACATCACGTCCGCCGCCAGTCCGACGATGAAGAGGTCGCCGATGGGCGCGACGTAGATGCGGTCGCAGGCCGTCGAGATGTAATACTCCTTGTTCGTCCCGTACTCCATGTAGGCGTAGACGGGTTTGCCGCTTGAGCGAAAATCGGCGAGCGTGTCGCGTATCTCGTCGGCCTTGCCCCAACCGATCATCGTCATGTCGATCTCAAGCAGGATCGCGCCGATGCGTTTGTCGGCCTTCGCCTTTTTGATCTCCGAGAGCAGGCGCGCGAGCGAACGGTCGTCGCGCCCGAGGAAACGACTCGCGAAAGGGTCTTCCGCGACGTAATCGGGAAGCGCGCCTTCGAGTTTCAAGACGAGCACGCTGTTGTCGCGAATGTTCGGCTCGTCGTCCAGAGACGCGAACAAGAGGGCGATGCCGAGCACCGCCAGCAACCCCAACGCGACGAGCACGCCCGCCACCCACAAAAAGATTTTTCCACCGCGCGACATAGCCATAAGTTAATTAATCCCGCCTGAAAATTAGAAATGCCCCCGCTTGCGCATGCAGCGTGCGTGGGCGTTCGGTAATACGCCCCGCCGGAGCAAAAGGTTTTACGAAGCAGGGATGAAGGCGGAGGGATGAGGGATGAAGTGAAAGCGGTAAATGGTCAATGGAGAATGGATCGGAACTGTCTTCTTCTATTCACGATTTACGATTCACGATTTACTTGTCTTTACTTCATCCCTCATCCCTCCGCCCTCATCCCTGCTTCTCGATCCAGCCGCCGCCCAAGACTTCGTCGCCGCGATAGAAGACGGTGGCTTGGCCGGGGGCGATGGCGCGTTGCGGTTCGTCGAAGACGACGCGCGCGCGCCGTTCGGGGAGCGGTTCGATGCGTGCGGGCGCGGGCGCGTGGCGATAGCGGACGCGCACCTCCGCGCGTACGGGCGCTGTGGGTTCATCGAAGCTGATCCAGTTGACGCCCGCAGCCGTGAACTCTGTCGCCAGCAACTCGTCGCCTTCGCCGACGACGACGCGCCTGCTGTCCGCGTCAACTTTGACGACGTAGAGCGGAAGCGGGCGCGAGATGCCGATACCGCGCCGCTGTCCGACCGTGTAGCGATGCACGCCCTGATGCTCGCCGAGGACGCGCCCCGCCGTGTCTACGATCTCGCCCGCAGCCGGCAGGCGTCGTGTCTCGTCCTCCGCTTCCAGATAGCGGTCGATGAAGCCCGCATAGTCGCCGTCGGGCACGAAACAGATCTCCTGCGACTCGGCCTTTTCCGAGACGGCGAGACGGAAACGCCGCGCGGCCTCGCGCGCTTCTTCCTTGCGCATCTCGCCGAGGGGAAACAAGGCGTGCGAGAGTTGCCCTTGCGTCAACTCCCAGAGGAAATAGGATTGATCCTTGTTCGCGTCGCGCCCGCGCAGAAGTTTGTAGCGCGCCGTGGCTTCGTCGAACTCGACGCGCGCGTAATGGCCGGTCGCCACCTTTTCGCAGCCGAGGCTTTGCGCCAGGCGGTCGAGCGAAGCGAACTTCAAGCGGCTGTTGCAAGCGACGCACGGAATGGGCGTCTCGCCTTGCAAATAGCTCTCGACGAAAGGACGCACCACGTCGCGCTCGAAATCCTGTTCGAGATTCAGGACGTAGAAGGGAAACCCAAGCTCGCCCGCCACCCGGCGCGCATCGTACACGTCGTCGAGCGAGCAACAACGCGAGGGCAAAGGGTCGCCGTTTTCGTCCACGCTCAAGTTGCGGTTTTGATTCCACAACTGCATCGTGAAGCCGACGAGCTCGTGCCCCGCCGCCTGTAAAATCGCCGCCGCCGCCGAAGAATCGACGCCCCCGCTCATCGCCACCGCAATCTTCATAAAACCTCTTGAATGGTGAATGGTCAATGGTCAATGGAGGAAGACTGTTTTATCTATTCACCAACGCCATTTACTATGTGCCGCTTTTGCCGCGCCTTCGCGGCGGGTGTTAAGATGACCGCTCAGACAACAAATGTGCCTGACAAATAACAGTTAAGGATACCCGAAACGGCGCGAAAGTTCAGCCGCCGGAGATAGTCCCGAAGGCCGAAGTCCCGAAGTTAATCCGGAGACTTGGGACTTGAGACTTGGGGACTTGAGACTTAAAACATGGAAAGAGCCATCGAAGAGTACACCGTCGCCGAAGAACCTTATTACCTGCCCGTGGCGCGCGAGGTGGAGATGTTCGAGGCGGCGAACGCGGCGCGCCTGCCCGTGATGTTGAAAGGGCCTACGGGCTGCGGCAAGACGCGCTTCGTCGAGCACATGGCGTGGCGCTTGCAGCGGCCGCTGATCACCGTGGCGTGCCACGAAGATTTATCGGCGACCGACCTCGTCGGCCGCTTCCTCTTGGAAGGCGAAGAGACCGTCTGGCACGACGGGCCGCTCACGTCGGCGGTCAAGAGCGGCGCGATCTGTTATCTGGACGAAGTGGTCGAAGCGCGCAAGGACACGGTCGTCATCATCCACCCGCTCACGGATCATCGACGCCGCCTGCCCATCGAAAAGCGCGGCACGATCCTCGACGCGCCCGACACGTTCATGCTCGTCGTCTCTTACAATCCCGGTTATCAATCGGTCTTGAAAGACCTCAAACAATCGACGCGTCAACGCTTCGTCTCGCTGGAGTTCGACTACCCGCCCGCCGAACTCGAAGCCGAGATCGTGGCGCGCGAAGGCGGCATCGCGCCCGAAGCGGCGCGCGACCTCGTCCAGATCGGCCACAAGGTCAGAAACCTGCGCGGCCACGGCCTCGAAGAAGGCGTCTCCACGCGTCTCCTGATCTACGCCGCCCAACTCATCGCGCGCGGCATCCCGCCCGTCGCCGCCGCCGAAGTCGCACTCGCCTCGCCCATCACCGACGACCGCGAACTCCAACGCAGCATCCGCGAGATCATCACGACCGTCATCTAGACTTCAACACACACTATGGACGAAGCATTGGCCGTACACTTCCTTGAAGATGCGCTCGCGGTCTTTCGCAAGTACAAGAAACTTGGGGAGGACGCGATGGCGCAATTGGACGACGCGGAGTTCTTCGCGTTGATTGACGCGGAGAGTAACAGCGTGGCCGTCATCGTGAAGCACTTGGCGGGCAACATGCGCTCGCGCTGGTCGGATTTTTTGACGACGGACGGGGAGAAGCCTGAGAGGGACAGGGACGCGGAGTTTGAAGTCGGGGCGGGCGTGACGCGCGCCGACGTGCTCGGCTGGTGGGAGGCGGGCTGGCGCACGGTCTTTGAAGCGGTCGAACCGCTCCGCGCGTCAGACCTCGCGCGCACGGTGGAGATCAGGGGCGAGCCGCATACAGTCGTCAAGGCCATCAACCGGCAGTTGACGCACTACGCGTATCACGTCGGGCAGATCGTGCTCTTGGCGAAGCATTTCAAATCGGAGCGCTGGCAGTCGTTGAGCATCGCGCGCGGGCGTTCCGATGCGTTCAACCGAAACATGCGCGAGGGGCGGGAAACTGTTTGAGGTGCAGAGCCGGCAGGTTTTCTTTGTGTCTTCGTGTCTCGGTGTTGAATGACGGTTGATTAACCACGAAGACATGAAGAGAGACTGAGAAAGTTAAGCGTTGCCTGAAGCGATGAACGAAGAGGAAAACAAGGAGAGCGGTGCGGAGACGCGGCCGTTGGCCGAAGCCTTGAGCGAGCAACTCGGCGAGGCGCAGTCAGCGAGCGAGCGACGCACGATTGCGCGGCTGGTGCGCGAGACGGGGAAGCTCCCGGCCGACCGCGCGCGTGTCGCGCTCGAAGTGAGCGCCGGGCTGGCCGGCTTGAGCCTGCGCGTCGGCGTGGAGTTTTTGCGCGCGGCGGTCGGGGCGGCGCGTGTGTTGGAAGCGTCGGAGTTGCGCGAGTGGGGACAGATGGGGCGGCGTCTGGCGATGGCCGACGTGGAGACGGGCGTGAGTTTCTTCAAGGCGGGCGTCACGGAACTGCTCGATGTTCCGCCTGCGGCGCGCTCGCTGCTGTTTCAAGTCTGCGCGCGACAGTTGCCGCTCTCGACCTCCATCGCCACGGAGACTTTCAGACGCGCGCCGGAACTGGCGCGAGCCGCCGGAGACGGCGAACTGTTGTCGGCAACCTTTGAAGTCGCGCTTGAGATCGCGCGTCGCTCCGCGCGCCACAGCGCCGACTTTCTGGCGAGTTCGCCCGCCGCCTTCGCGCATCTGGAAAAGTATCGCGTCGTCGCCGCAAAGCACAGCGACGCGACTGACGGCGCGCGAGCGGGCGGAGCATCGCAGGACGAGCGAGCAGCAGCAGCGACGACGGTGGAGGGCGCGGCGCGTCACGAAACTGCGCGTCACGAAACGGCGAACAATGAAGCGGGGAGCAATGAGGTGGCGCGCGCGGCGTTGCATCTGGCCGGAGTGTTCGCCGTGCGCGCGGGCGGCGTGGCGGCAGACGCGTGGGCGAATCTCCCGGCCGCAACTAATGGACTGGACGCCGAACAGGCGCGCACGCTCTTTCGTCACACCGAAGCGTTTCTCGAACGCGGCGGCGCGGCGGCCTTGCACGTCCTCATCGCGGGCGGCGAAGTCTTAAGGCTCGCGCCGCAAGTCTTCGCCGACTGGATTGCGCTCTTGCACGCGGTCGCCGCGCAAGGCAACGCGCCGCTCGTCTCGCTCGCGCGCCACAGCCCTCTGTTCTTCCGCGCGCTGCCCGCCGCGCGTGAGCCGCGCGCGCGAGGCGCGGGCGAACTCGCGCGTCGCGTCATCGCGGCCACGCGCGCCGTCGCCGAGGTTGACGCGGAGGCCGCGATCTCCTGTTTTCGTTCCGCGCCGTCGGCGCTTCGCGCGACTTCGCTCGAACAATTTGAACAGTGGGCGCAAGACGGCCTCTCGCTCAAACGCAACGATGCGCGCACGCGCCGCAGTTATTACGGGCTGGAAACACGGCAGAGCAACGCCGCGCTCGTGCAGGGCGGCGCGGGGCTGGCGCTCGACGCGGTTGCGCCCACGCTCCGGCTCTACGTCGAAGGTTTGACGGGACGTGCCGTCGATGTCGCGTCGCTCTCGGCCGTGCCCGACGAGTCGCGCATCGGCGACGGGCGCACGATCCATTTGCCCGCAACGGTTGCGGAGTTTCCGGACGACGAACGCAACTTTCGTCTCTACAAAGTGCTCGCCGCGCACGCCGCCGGGCAGATCGAATTCGGCACGCACGCGCGCGCCGGACAAGACGACGACGCGGCCTCAGCCCTGCGCGCCGCCTACGCTTCAATCGCCGAACTCTACGCGGAAGAGAACGCGGACGCGCTCGACGCTTTCGCGCTCGACGGCTACATCAACGACCCCGCCAAGAGCGAACCCGCCCTGGCGCCCGAAGAAGAGGCGCGGCGTGCGCGTGCGTCGCGGCAGCGGATGCCGAAGGAGGCGGACTATCGCGCCGCGCTCGCGCTCTTTCCCCTGCCCGTGCTCGCCGCGCGTATCTTCGGCACGCTTGAGAACGGCCGCATCGACCGTCGCCTGCGCGCGAGCTATCGCGGTCTCGCGCGCGACCTCGATCTCATCCGCGCGCACCTACGTGCGGGTCGCCCGCGCATCGTCGCCGTCCCTTTGACGCTCGTGCCCTTCGAGTTGCTGTTCCAGATCACGCTCTGCGGCGGCGCGCTCGACGATGCGCGCGCCTTCTATTCTCAGATCGTCTCCGAACTCGAAACAATCGTCAGCGATTACTTGAACGGTGCGGGGGCGACGGTGGCCGACACGTTGATGGCGACCAGCCGCGTCTACACGCTCTTTCAAACCGTGACGCCGCAGACGACCGAACAGCAGGAGCAACAGGCGGAGACTTCCGAAGATGACGGCGCGAGCGGCGCTGAATCGCAGATCGACCTGCCGAACCGCCGCGACCCCGCGCGCGACCCCGACAGCGACCCGCAAAATTCACAGTCGCCGAACGATGCGCGCGAACTCTTCAACGCGTGGGCGAAGTCCAACTCGTCCGAGGAAGACGCGGCCGAACAACTCTTCGGCGCGGAGCGTTGGACGCAATCGCAATCGCCCGAACAGGAATTGGAAGAGGGCGAGGTGGCTTACAACTACGACGAGTGGGACAGGGAGCTATCCGACACGCGCGTCAATTGGTGTCGCGTCGTCGAAAAACGCGTCCGTCGCGGCGACCGCACCTTCGTCGAACTCACGCGCTCGCGTTATCGCGGAGTCATCTCTTCGATCAAGCACCAGTTCCAGTTGATGCGTCCCGAAAGTTTGCACCGCGTCAAGAACGAACTCGACGGCGACGACTACGACCTGGACGCCGTCATCAACTACGTCGCCGACCGCCGCGCCGACGGCCGACAATCCGAACGGCTCTACACGAAGCGCCTGCGCCGCGAGCGCGACGTGGCCGTCTCGTTTCTCCTCGATCAGTCTTCGTCCACGGCGCGCACCATCGGCCGCCACCCCTTGCAGCCCTACACCCATCCCGGTCGCCGCATCATCGAGATCGAAAAGGAAGGACTCGTCTTGATGAGCGAAGCGCTCGAAGCCGTGGGCGACGCCTACGCCATCTACGGTTTCACCTCCGAGGGACGGCGCAACGTGAAGTTTTACGTCGTCAAGGATTTCGACGAGCGCCATTCCGACGAGATCGAGCGGCGCATCGGCGGCATCAACTACCAGCACAACACGCGTCTCGGCGCGGCCGTGCGCCACGCCGCCGCGCGCCTGCGCGCACAGGAAGCACGCACCCGTCTCCTCATCGTGCTCTCCGACGGTCGCCCCTACGACCACGACTACGGCGACGCGCGTTACGCACGCGAAGACACGCGCGAGGCGCTCCGCCAAGCGCGCACCTCCGGCATCACGCCCTTCTGCATCACCATCGACCGCGACTCCGAAGCCGAACTCCGCGACCTCTACGGCGAAGTCGGCTACACCATCATCGACGACGTGCTCTCACTGCCCGAACGCATGCCCGCCATCTATCGTCGTCTGACGACTTAGAGCGAAAATCGAGTCGGAATGTGAACCGGGTTTGCGGGGCGAATAACGAAGAAGGGACAAGTCTGCGAGGCTCGCCCTGGCGGGAAAATAAAAAGGGTGAGTCTCGGAAACTTGCGGGTAAACGAGACTCACCCTTCTGCCTCTAGCTCTTCACGTTTGGAGACACGTCTGGCGCTTTACCTCACAGGAGCACTTTGACAGGACTTCGGCAAGAGCGTCCGGCGTGTTGGAGCGCATCTTATGCCCGCGTCTTTGTGCGTGTCTGTGCGTTCGCGTACAGAAGAAAAACTTTTCATCGTTATAATTTCGCCAAACAGAACGCGTAAAAATTAGTAAACCATGAAGCGCAAGAATGTGAGTTGATCGTCATTCTTGTCATTGTAGTTCGGAACGACGCGTGGGAGTTCGGCCGGATTCGCCGGACGGGCGACAACGTGTGCGTTTAAATTAAATTTTGGTTTCAAAGAACACAGGAGGAGAAACTTCGATGCGTAGAACTTTAGCTCTCGTGAGCCTGCTGGCTCTGGCGACTTTCGGTGCGGCCTGCGCCGCCACCGACAACGCGAACACGAACGCCAACAACGCCAACAACACGAACGCCATCGGCGGCACGACCGGCAACACCGGCACAACCGGCACGGGCACAACCGGCACGGGCACAACCGGCGCGGGTACGACCGGCACGACCGGCACGGCCGACAACACGAACACGCACGGCGGCACGACCGGCACGACCGGCACGACCGGCAACACAAACGCCGGCGGTACGGGCGGCACGACCGGCACGGGCGGCAACACGAACACGGGCGGCACGGGCGGCAACCGCAACACGAATACGGGCGGCACTGGTGGCACGGGCGGCACGGGCGGTACGGGCGGCGTGCGTAACGGCAACACCAACACCGGCACGGCCGCGAACCGCAACACTCCCTAAGTCTCGTTTCGAGCCTTCGAGAGTTTGAATAAAAACAGAGAGAGGCACGGTCGAGATTGACCGTGCCTCTCTCTGTTTTTATTGCGCCCTACGCGGCCGAGTTTTGATAGCGAACCGCAAGTGAGGGCCAGCGCGGTTTCATTCGTCGGCGTGCGCGTTCAGTCTTTCCCGAAGAAGCGAAAGGTGAGTCCGGCCGTGACGCCGAAGGGGTAGCCGGGCGTGCCGTGGATGCGCATGGCGGCGGGGTCGCCCGGCCGGAGCCGCGACTCGAAATAGTTTTGCGTCTCGTAGTAGCGTTTGTTCGTCAAATTATCGACGGCGAGGTTGAAGTCCAACCAGCGGCCGAGGCGTTTCGACATGCTGAAGTCGAGCACGTCGAGTCCCGCAGCGCGGAGGCGCGCATCCTCGCCGTCGAGTCGATAGCCGTCGGCGTGGCGATAGCCGAGCGCGGCGTTGAAGCCGCCCTCGCTTGCGAAGGTGAGCGCGGCGTTCGCGACCGCGTGCGGCGCGCCGTCAACGTAGAGGCGCGGGCGCGTGCCGCGATAGAAAGCGTTCGAGACGCGCGTGAGGCCGCCGCTGAAAGAGAGTTGTTTCGTCAGTTGCGCCGAGGTCTTGAACTCAAAGCCGGAGGAACGGCTCGCGCCGCGAAACTCGAAGCTGCCGTCGTCGGGGATGTAGACCTGCTCGTTCGAGCGGTCGATCAAAAACAAGTCGGTGACGAGCGAGAGGCGTTTGAAAAAACGGTGCGACGTGCCGAGTTGATAAAAGTCGGTCGTGGAGACTTTCGGAGCAGCGGGGTTGCGGACGACGCCGCGCGCGTCCTGACTGGAAATGCCGCGCCCGTAATTGAAATAAAAGGTGGCGGGAAAATTGTCGGCGGGCGAATAAGCGACGTTGAACTTCGGTTGGACGAGCGCAGCGTGCTCCGTCCCCGAAAGCTCAGGCGCGACGCGGTCGCGCACGTCGAAGCGAAAGTAATCGAAGCGCAAGCCCGTCTCGACGTGCAGGTGGCCGTGCCAGAGGTCGATGCCGTTCTGCACGTAGCCGCTGCTGTTCGTGACGCGCGCCCGCGCATCGGTCAAAAGGCGCGTCGTCACATTCGCGCTCACGCGCGCGCCGACGGCGATGGGATTGCGCGCGACCGTGGGGTAGAGGCCGACGTTGATCCGGTTGTCGTGATAGTTTGCGCCGAGGGTGACGAGCGAGAGTTGATTGAAGAGTTTGTAGGGGCGCAAGTATTGGACGTTCGCGCCTTCCTGCAAACGCGAGTCGTGCTGTTGTATCTCGTCACCGTTCACTTCGTCGGCGAGAAAGAAAGTGAAGTTGGAATAGAGGTCGAAGAGCGAGCGCGAGACGAAGGCGTCGGCCTTGAGGGTCGCGCTCGAGGCGCGTTCGTCGCGGAAGTAGACGCTGACGACGCCGCTACGCACGCGCCCGCCGCCGTCCGGGTCGAGGAAGCCGAAGCGACTGAGACGACCAGCCGCCACTTCGTCCAGAGGTATCTGCCCGGAAGAGAAAAAATCGTTGCGCCCCGCGTTGAACTTCACACCGACGGCGCGCTTGTCGCTCAAGCGGCGCGTGTAGTTGCCGTTCAGATTGTCGCGCGTGTACGCGAGCGGGCGCTCGAAGGGGCCGTCGCTGCGCGAGCCTTCGTAAGCGACGAGCGCGGCGGCCGAGCGGAGACGCGGGCTGTAGGCGAGGAAGGCGCGGCGCGTGTTGAAGCTGCCGACTTGCAGGCGCGCCGTCAGCACGTCGGGCAGCGTCTCCTTCTGGCGTATGTGGACGACGCCGAGGCCGGAGAAGTCGCCGTACTGCGCGCTGAACGGGCCGTTCAAGATGTCAACGCTTTGCACCAACTCCGGCGTCAGACTTTTCAGACTGCCGAGATAACCTTGCCCGTGTCCCTGCGTCGCTTGATTCTGCTGCACCGCATCGACGAGCACTTTCAGGCCGCCGCCCACGCCGCCGTGATCCAGGTTGAAACCGAAGCGGCGCACTTCGAGCGACTTGCCGCCGCCCTCGTGCTGCCCGGCGTTGATCCCGGCGCTCAAGGTCTGGAACAGTTGATCGTCGCGCGCGAAGAGTGTGTGGTCGTAGACCGTTTCGTTTCGGCGTTCAATCGACGGGTCGAGCGCGGTCGCTTCTATCAGGACGCTTTCGTGGATGGGCGGGACGACGTAGGCGACGCGGATGGCGAGATTCTCGCTCGGCTCTTCGGCCGTAATGGTCTTCGACACGAGCGCGATCTTCTTGCCGAAGAAACGCAGCGACAAAGTTTCGCGGGGCACGCGGAGACTAAAGTTGCCCGCCTCGTCGCTCTCCGCGCGCCGCTCGCCCGCAGGCGTGCGGACGAGAATGGAGACGCCCGCCACGCGCTCGCCGCGCGCAGTGATGATCGTACCCGACAGCGTGCGCTCGTCTTGCGCGGCGCGCACGGCGGGCGCGAGCAAGAGGAGGAAGAAAATAATCACGGTCGCTTGTTTTGACATCGCGCGGGCTATTGTACACTTGCGTTTATGCCGGACACAGCGGAGCAGTTCACCATCGGGGTCGAGGAGGAGTATCAGATCGTCGACCGGCAAACGCGCGAGTTGCGCCCGCGCGCCCTGCGCATTTTGCCCGAAGCGCGCGAGGCCGTCGGCGAGAGCGTGACGCCGGAACTCTACCTCTCGCAGATCGAGATCGGCACGCCCATCTGCAAGACGCTCGCCGAGGTGCGCGACCAACTGACGCGCCTGCGCCGCGAGATCATCACGGCGGCCGAGCGGGACGGCCACCAGATCGCCGCCGCCGGCACGCACCCTTTCTCGCACTGGGAAGACCAGACGCTCACCCCGAAACGTCGCTATCGCGGCATCGCGGACGAGTACGAACAACTGGCGCGCGAGCAGTTGATCTTCGGCTGCCACGTCCACGTCGGCATCACAGACCGCGAGGCGGCCATCCACGTGATGAACCGCGCGCGCCTGAATCTCGCGCCGCTTTTGGCGCTCGCGGCCAACTCGCCTTACTGGCTCGGCTGGGACACGGGCTATGCCAGTTTCCGCACCGAAATCTGGCGACGCTGGCCGATGTCCGGCACGCCGCAAGTCTTCGCCTCACGCGAGGAATACGACCGTCTCGTCGAAACTCTGGTGAGGACGGGCAGCGTCTCGGACGGGACGAAAATCTACTGGGACGTGCGCCCCTCGGCGCGCTTCGAGACGCTCGAATACCGCGTCACGGACGTGTGTTTGACGATAGACGAAGCGGTCATGATCGCGGGGCTGGTGCGCGCGCTGACGCGCACGGCCTACGAGCACTACATGCGCGGCGCGAGCATGACGGAAGTGCGTCCGGAAGTGCTGCGCGCGGCCAAGTGGCGCGCGGCGCGCTACGGCCTCGACGCCGAACTGATCGACGTGACGGAAGGACGGGCGCGTCCGGCCGCCGAAGTCGTCGAGAAATTTCTCGCGCACCTGCGCCCCGCGCTCGAAGCGGACGGCAACTGGGAAGAGGTGGCGGCGCTCACGCGCTACACGCTCGCGCGCGGCAACGGCGCGACCAGACAGCGTCAGGTCTACGCGCGCACGGAGAGCTACGAAGCGGTCGTCGAGCTGCTGGTCAGCGAAACGGCCAAAGGCACGATTTAAAAGTAAGCGGACGGCTTAAAAGTAAGCGGGCGATTTAAAGTTACGTCAAACGACGCGTCGTGAGATATGCTGGCGCGGGAGAAAGGAACGGGTTGAAATGGCTGTGCTGCGAGCCGTGGGAAGCGGGCTGGCCGGGGCGTGCGCCCTTACTCTGATACATGAATCGGCGCGCCGCATCTGGCCGCGCGCGCCGCGCATGGACGTGCTCGGAATGCGCGCGATTGCCAAGTCGCTGCAGCGGGGCGCGGGGCAAGAGCCGCCGCCCGCCGACGAATTGCACACGCTCGCGCTCGCGGGCGACATCGTCGCCAACAGTTTGTATTACAGTCTGGTGGGCGTCGGGCGTCCCCGTGGCGCTGTGGCGCGCGGGGCGTTGCTCGGCCTGGCGGCGGGCGTCGGCGCGGTGCTCCTGCCCGAACCGCTCGGACTGGGGAATGAGCCGAGCGCGCGCACGACGGAGACGAAAGCGATGACCATCGGTTGGTATCTGGCGGGCGGTCTCGCGGCGGCGCTCGCCTATCGTCTGCTGACAGGCGACGGGGAAACGAGAGTTGTAGAAGAGGTGTCGAGATGAAGTGGTTAAGCATTTGCACGAGAGCGACGCTGGCGATTTTCGCGGTGGCCTGCATGGCGAGCGCGGTGCGGGCGCAGCGCGTCATCACCGTGCCGGGGAATCGAGAAGAATACGAAGCGTGGCGCGTGGAGCGCGAGTCGGAGCTGATGCGCCGGCAGATGGCGCGCGAGAACGAGAGATTCAAGCGCGAGAGCGAATGGCGCAGGAACAACGCGAACCGTCCGAACTCGGCGGGAGTGCTCCCGCCCACGCGCAAGATGACGGCCGAGCACAAGCGGCGTCTCTATCCGACCGAGGCCGAACGCGCGTCGCTCTCGGCGCTCTTGCGCGAAGACGGCACGGGACTGATGCGCCTGTTGCCCTACACGCGCTGCACGATTGATCCGCGCATCGTCAACGTCGAGCAGTTGCCGTGCTTGGAGCAAGTGCCGCCGGTCGCGGGCGGCGGTTCGTTCTACTCGTTCAGAAACAAGAAGCACCACACGGCGACGCAGGCCGATATCGCTCTGCGCGACAATGCGTTCAACGTCGGCTTTATGCGTTACACGCTCGGCCTGTTGACGACCCTCGGCGACGTGCCGCTCGAATCGGTGTCGCTGGAAACGGAGGCGGTGCGGCCGTTCCTCAAGTTCGTGCCTGCGCGGACGCAGGAAGAGACCGAACGAGAGTTCTTGCGCAGCCGCGCGTGGCTCAAGTCGCCGGCTTATGTCTACGGCCCGGCCGCCGCCGTGCGCGAGAACACGACTTACGTGTTGCGCTCCATCTCTTTCGGCCCGAACCGCACCCGGCCGGCGGACGTGCTCGTCGCCTTTCGCGTCACGCGCAAAGACCCGGACGGCGCGGTGACGATTGCGTGGAAGCAACTCCAAAAGCCGAAAAGCTAACACCGGAGACGAACCCGCACGACCGCGCACACGCGTGTCAGCATGCAACCCGTCTCGCACGACCTGCGGGTTGAGACGACCAAGAGCGTTGCGTTATAGTGTGCGTGTAAATTGCGGAGGCTTAGGCTAATTGGTAAGTCAGCGGTCTTGAAAACCGCCGCGCGAAAGCGCTTGGGGGTTCGAGTCCCTCAGCCTCCGTTCAGTTTTGCCTTTCAAGTCAGAATCGTGGCCGCCCCCGCTTGCCAGTGAGCATGGGCGGCTTCGTCGTTTGACGACAAAAGCGCGGCGGCGACGGCGACACGAGTCTAGCGAACGCCGCGCGAAACAAGCGGGGAGGATGAAAATTTATGTTCGCATTGGTGTGTGAGACGATTGGCGCGCGCGCGCTGCAAGCGGCGACGGCGGGGCAGACGCTTTTGTTCAATCTCTGGTTGTGGCAGGCGCAAGCACAGCCGACGCCCGACCCGCAAGCGGCCACGGTGCAACAAACCACGACGACCACGACGACCACCACCGCCGCCGCGCCCCCCCCGGAGACGAGCGTCAACTGGATGATCCGTTTCTGGAACAACTACCTCAACCAGCGACTCGAAATCGGCGACACGCTCAAAGTCTCTGTCGCCTCACTCATCGGCGGAATATTGATTTTGTTCGTCGCGTGGGTCGTGTCGCGCACGATCCGCCGCTTTCTCGAAAAACGTCTGGCCGCGCGCACGCATCTCGATCCGGGTCTGCAATTCACGCTGCTCAGGCTGACGCATTACACCATCATCGCCCTCGGCATTATTTTCGCCGCCTCCGTCGGATTGAGTTTGCAGTTCACTTCGCTCGCCGTCCTCTTCACGGCGCTCTCGGTCGGCATCGGCTTCGGCTTGCAGTTCATCGCGGGCGACATCGCTTCCGGCTTCATCCTCCTGTTTGAACGCCCGGCGCGCATCGGCGATTTCGTCACCATCACCGGCCCCGACAGCAAAATCACGGAAGGGCGCGTGCAGTCGATCAACTTGCGGACGACCTCCGTGTTGACGAACGACCGCATCACGGTCATCGTCCCCAACTCGAAACTCGTCAACGACAATCTCGTCAACTGGTCTTACGCAGACCGGCGCTCGCGCATCAGCGTGCCCGTCGGCGTCGCCTACAACTCGGACGTTGACCTCGTCACCGACACGCTCTTGCGCGCCTCGGAAGGCATCCAGCACGTTTTGCCAGACCCCAAACCGAGCGTGCAGTTTCTCGGCTTCGGCGAATCCTCGCTCGACTTCCGCCTGCTCGTCTGGACGGACAGGCCGCGCCGCCACCCGCAGATCAAAAGCGACATCAACTACCGCATCTGGCGTCTCTTCAAAGAGGCCAACATCGAAATCCCCTTCCCGCAACGCGACCTCAACCTGCGCGGCGCGCAATTGCGCCTCGAAGCGCCCGACGGCCGCCACCTCCTGCTCACGGACGCGGGCGAAGAAGACGAGGTGCGCGAAGAGAACCTGACGCGGAGATAAAGACGTTAAGGGAAAGGGGGAAGGGGAAAGGTAAAGAATAGAAGCAGAGATTGATTCACGCGGCCACAACCGACTTTGCTTTTACCCTTTCCCTTTCCCCCTGATTTTATTCCTTCCCCTTTTCCCTTTTTTTTAACTTCTGCTAGGCTGTCGTTTGTATGAATGAATGGCCACTCAGCAAGTCGCCCGACTACATCAGGATGGAGTAGAAGCCCCCGCATGCGTTCCGCACGTTCCATGAACTCAAGCCCCGCTGCGCGCCCGTCCGTCCCCGACAAGCGCGAGGCCATCCTGCGCGCCGCCACGAAGGTCTTTGCCGAAAGCGGCTATTTCAACTCGAAGGTGGCCGACGTGGCGCGCGTCGCCGGTGTGGCCGACGGCACGGTCTATCTCTACTTCAAAAGCAAAGAGGAAATCTTGCGCTCCATCTTCGAGCGCGGCGTCGGTGAGGCTATCGCCGCCGCGCGCGCCGAAACCGAGGCGCTCGACGACCCGCGCGAGAAGTTGCGGCGCATCGCGCGTCTCCATCTGGAACGGCTCGGCGCGGATCGCGATCTGGCCGTCGTCTTCCAAGTCGAACTGCGCGGCTCGACGAAGTTTATGGAAGAGTTTTCCGCCGCCGGTCTCGCCGAATACCTGCGCCTCATCCGCGAAACGCTCGAAGAGGGACAACGCGCCGGCCTCTTTCGCGCCGAGTTGAACGCGAAGGTCGTCGCCAAGATTCTCTTCGGCGCGCTCGACGAGATGGCGACCAACTGGATTCTCTCGCAGCGCGCCTACAAGCTCGCGCCGCTGGCCGACCAAGTGCTCGATATTTTTCTCAACGGAGTAAGCAGCCACAAATGACCCCCAACACGACCGTACACACACGAGCAGACCTCAAGGAGACGGAGACCGGCGTAGAGAGCGCGCCGGAGGATTTCGTGCCCATCCCGCCACCGCCGCGCGTGCCGCTCTCGGCGAACGAACCCACGACGCTCGCCGAAGTGTTCACGCGCGCCGTCAGCGACCACCCGAAAACGGACGCGCTCAACTACAAGCGCGACGGGCGCTGGCACACGATCTCTTCGGCCGAGATGATCGAGCGCGCGCATCTGGTCGCCTATGGCCTCCACGCGCTCGGCCTCAGTCGCGGCGAACGCGCCGCTATCCTCTCCGAGAGTACGCCGCAGTGGACTCTGACCGACGCGGGCTGCCAGTTCGCAGGCGTAGTTGACGTGCCCATCTACCCGACGCAAGCGCCGCCGCAGGTGCGCTACATCCTCGACGATTCCGGCGCGCGCGTCCTCTTCATCCGCAACCGCGCCGCCTTCGAGCGCATCTTCGAGTCAATCGACGGCGCGCCCGCGCTCGAACACCTCATCTTCTTTGAACCCGAAGGCGCTGAGGACACGGGCGCAACGACCTTCGACGAACTCCTGGAACGCGGCCGCGCGCTGCAAAGAGAGCAGCCCGACTTGCTCGGCGAACTCGCGCGCGACATCTCCGCGTCCGACCTTGCCACCATCATCTACACTTCGGGCACGACGGGCGAACCCAAAGGCGTGATGCTCACGCACTCGAACCTCGTCACCAACCTGATCGACAGTTCCGGTCATCTCGCCTTCGACGAAACGGACGTGGCGCTCTCAGTCCTTCCGCTCTCGCACGTCCTCGAACGCCTCGGCATGTACATGTACATACATCACGGCATGAGCGTCTTCTTCGCCGAATCAATCGACAAGCTCGGCGAGAACATGCGCGAGGTGCGACCGACCGTGATGCTCTGCGTGCCGCGCCTGTTCGAGAAGATTTACGGGCGCATTCAGGACAAGGCCGCCGCCGGGGGGAAACTCAAAGCCGCGATGCTCGCGTGGGCTGTCGGCGTCGGCAAAGAGTGGGCGCAGCTTTCGGTCGAGCGCAAACCCATTCCGCCTTTGCTTCAGTTGAAGCACGACATCGCGAGCCGGCTGGTCTTCTCGAAGTGGCGCGCGGGCGTCGGCGGCCGGATGCGCCTGTTCGTGTCGGGCGGCGCGGCGCTGCCGGAAGAGATCGGTTACATCTTCCTCGGCGCGGGGCTGCCCATCGTGCAGGGCTACGGGCTGACGGAGACTTCGCCCGTTATCGCCGCCGGAACTTTGGAAGACAACCGCATCGGAACCGTCGGACGCCCGATCAAAAACGTGGAGGTGCGCATCGCCGCGGACGGCGAGATCGAGACGCGCGGCCCCAACATCATGCGCGGCTACTACAAGAAGCCCGCCGAGACGCGCGCCGTTTTCACGGACGACGGCTGGTTCAAGACGGGCGACATCGGCCTCATCGACCCCGACGGCTTCTTGAAGATCACGGATCGCAAAAAGGAGCTGTTCAAAACTTCCGGCGGCAAATACATCGCGCCGTCCGTCATCGAATCGCGCATCAAGTCGTCGCGCTTCGTCAATCAGGTCGTGCTCATCGGCAACATGCGCAAGTTTCCGGCCGCGCTCATCGTTCCCGATTGGGAACAACTGCGCGCCTACACGCAGCACAAAGGCATCCGCGACGTAGGGACGACTCCGGCCGAACTCTGCCGCCACCCGCGCATCATCGACCTCATCCAACGGCAGGTTGACGCGACTTGCGCCGACCTCTCGAAATACGAGCGCGTCAAACGCATCGCGCTCCTTGAGCGCGAACTTTCAATCGAAGGCGGCGAACTGACGCCCACGCTCAAAGTGAAACGCCGCGTCGTGGACGAAAAATATCGCGACGTGATTGACAGCCTGTACGAAGAGAGTTAAAAACTGAAACCTAAGCGCGGCGCGAATCGTTGAAGGACTTTTCGGGCACAAGCATCAGCGGCGGCAGGAAGACTTTTCACCGCGGAGACAGGGCGCGCGAGATTCAACGTCGAAACGGCGCAGAGGAAGAACGATGAAGATGGATCGGATGAAAACTGAAGAGTAGCGACTTTGCCCCGGCGTTCCGGGCGCTCGCCCCTCTTCACTTTTCATCCCTGCTTTCTTCATCTTTCGTTTTCTCTGCGCCGTTTTGCGTCAACCTCGCGCGCACGGTTTCTGCGGTGAATGTTTTTAAGCGACAGTCAAGACATCAAGCGAGCGACCAAGAGCCATGAGTTTCAAAAAGATATTCAGCCTGCTGCGCGAGGCCGTCCTCGGCTCGCGGCAGGATTTCACCGAAGGAGGGATCGGGCGCGCCATCGTGCTCTTGTCCGTGCCGATGATTTTGGAGATGGTGATGGAGTCGCTGTTCGGCATCGTCAACGTCTTCTACGTGGCGCGGCTCGGCGCGGAAGCGATTGCCACGGTCGGCCTCACCGAATCGATGCTCACCATCGTCTTCGGCATCGCCATCGGCCTGAGCATGGCGACGACCGCCACGGTCGCGCGCCGCACGGGCGAGCGCGACGCGGAGGGCGCGGCCGTGGCCGCCGTGCAGTCGATCATCATCGGCGTGCTAGTCTCGCTGCCGCTCGCCGTCGCCGGCGTCATGTTCGCGCCCGCGCTCCTCAGAGTCATGGGCGCGGAAGCGGCGGTCGTCCGCACCGGCTCGACCTACGCGTCGATCATTCTCGGCGGCAACGTCTGCATCCTGCTCCTGTTTCTCATCAACGCGATCTTTCGCGGCGCGGGCGACGCGGCGACGGCCATGCGTTCGCTCTGGCTCGCCAACATCGTCAACATCATCCTCGACCCGTGCTTCATCTTCGGCCTCGGCCCCTTTCCCGAACTCGGCGTGACGGGTTCGGCCATCGCCACGACCATCGGGCGCGGCACGGGCGTCCTGTTCCAACTCTGGGTGCTGCTCTCAGGCCGCAGCCGCATCGAGGTCGGGCGCGGGGCTCTGCGCTTGAACGCGCCCGTCATGCTCAAGCTCCTGCGCATCTCGGTGGGCGGGATGTTTCAGTTTTTGGTGGCGACGGCGAGTTGGTTGGGGCTGACGCGCATCATCGCCGTCTTCGGCAGCGAGGCGCTGGCGGGCTACACGCTCTCGTTGCGCATCCTGATCTTCGCCATGCTGCCTTCGTGGGGCATGTCGAACGCGGCGGCCACGCTCGTCGGGCAAAACTTGGGCGCGCGCAAACCCGCACGCGCCGAGCGCGCCGTGCTCTTGGCGGGCTTGAGCAACGTCGTCTTCTTAGCCGTCGTCGCGCTCATCTTCATCGCCTTCACCGAACCGATCATCGGCATCTTCACGACGGACGCGAGCGTCGTCGCTTACGGCGTCTCCGCTCTGCGCATCATCAGCTACGGCTTTGTCTTCTACGGCTACGGGATGGTGATGGTGCAGGCGTTCAACGGCGCGGGCGACACTTTGACTCCGACCGTGATCAACCTTTTCTGCTACTGGCTCTTTCAAATCCCGCTCGCCTACCTGCTCGCCATTCGCTTCGACTTCGATGCGCGCGGCGTCTTCATGGCGATCCCCATCGCCGAAACCCTGCTCACCATCCTCGCCATCATCTACTTCCGGCGCGGCCGTTGGAAAGCGATGAAAGTTTAAAGACGCGTAAATCGTGAAGCGTAAATCGTCAATAGAGAAGAACTGTCTTCTTCTATTGACGATTTACGCTTCACGATTTACGGCTCTTTCATCGTTTCTTCCGCCCATTCTCTGATGGTGCGGCTGAGTTCGTCGAGTTGGTGGTCGAAGAAGTGGCCGGCTGCGGGGATGATGTGGACGCGGGCGCGGGCTTCGGGAGGGAGTTCGGCGGCGAGCGCTTGGAGGCGCGCGGGGTCGCCGAATTCGTCGCGCTCGCCGTGGACGAAGAGGACGGGTTTGCGGCATTCGCGCAGGAACGAGAAATCGTAGTCGCGTTCGGCCATGCTGACGGGCGTGCCGATGCCGATGAGCGCGCGCACTCGCGCGTCTCTCATCCCTGCTTCCAGCCCGACGCGCGCGCCGAAGGAGAAGCCCGCGAGCAAGAGCGGCGCGGCCGTGTATTGCGCCGCCAAATAGTCGAGCGCCGTGCGCGCGTCGTCTTGTTCGCCGCGCGCATGGTCGTGCGTGCCGGTGCTCTGGCCGACGCCCCGAAAGTTGATGCGCAAAGAGACGAAGCCCGCTTCGTTCAGTGCGCGTGCGGCGCGAAAGACCACTTTGTTGTGCATCGTGCCCCCGTGCAAAGGGTGGGGGTGCAAGACGAGCGCGACGCCGCGACGCGACGCGCCCGCCGGTTCTTTCAAGATCGCTTCGAGCTTGCCGTGCGGCGCGGGGATCAACAGATTGCCTGCCGGATACAAAGTCGCTCTCACCTCGATGGAAATTTTTCGTGGCCCATGAACTAGCAGAGACTCAGCAGAGACTAGCAGAGGCGTGCGGCGTGCGTGAAGCGAGGGGGCGGGCGGGTGCAAGTCTGTCTTGACTTGGTTTGCCGAAGAGTTTAGCTTTTGCAGCGTACAAGGCGGCTTCCTTTCTCAAGCGTGGTTTAACGTTCGCGCCTGCTTCAACTTCAACCTTGAATCATCTTCGTCCAGTCTTTATCAGCCCGAAGCGCGCCGCCCGACCGAACGTCTCCGAGGTGTAAAGTATGATCCGCGTCCTCCGCTACTCGTCCCTGCTCAACTATAGCGTCGGCCTTCTGGTCGCTTGCGCCGCGCTGCTCTTGCTGTGGCCCGGTCTGGCCGCGAACCTCTTCTCCGTCGGCAACGGGGCGGACACCTTTATGACGCACGAGCATTGCTACCTCGGCATCGCACCGCTCGTCCTGATGCACTTCGCCTCCGATCTGCTGATCGGCCTCTCCTACGTCGCCATCTCTTTAACGCTCACTTATCTCGTCTATCGCGCGCGGCGCGACATCCCCTTCCACTGGGTCTTCCTCGCCTTCGGCCTCTTCATCGTCGCTTGCGGCAGCACCCACTTCATGGAAGTGTGGACGACCTTCAACGCGCCGGTCTACTGGTTCGCCGGTTATCTGAAACTGATCACGGCCGTGGCTTCGGTCGCCACGGCGCTCGTCCTGCCGCCTTTGATTCCGCGCACGCTCGCGCTCGTCCAAGCGGCCAAAGTTTCGGAGGTGCGTCGGGAGGAACTCGAACGGGCCAACGGCGAACTCGAAATTCTCTACGGCCGGGTCAAAGAACTCGACGAACAGAAGACCCACTTTTTCGCCAACGTCTCGCACGAACTGCGGACGCCCTTGACGCTCATTCTTTCGCCCGCGCGCCAGTTGCTCAATTCTCCCAAGTTCGACGAAGCGGAGCGTCGCAATCTCGAAACCATCGAACGCAACGCGCGCGCGCTGCTCAAGCACGTCAACGACCTGCTCGACATCTCGAAGCTCGAAGCGGGCAAGATGAACGTCTCCTACGCGGAGACCGATCTGGCGCAACTCGTGCGGCTGGCCGCCGCCTATTTCGAGTCGTTCGCCATCGAGCGCGGGATCGAGTTTCGCGTCGATGCGCCCGAACAGTTGCACGCCGAGGCCGACGCCGAGAAGATGCAGCGCGTCCTCGTCAACCTGCTCTCGAACGCCTTCAAGTTCACGCCCGACGGCGGGCGCATTTGTTGCACGCTGGCGGGCGCGGAGGGACGCGCGCGCATAGAGGTGCGCGACAGCGGGCAGGGCGTCGCGCCCGAATTGCGCGAGGCCATCTTCGAGCGTTTCCGGCAGGCCGAGAGCGGCGCGACGCGTCGCTTCGGCGGCACAGGTCTGGGATTGTCGATTGCCAGAGAGTTCGTCGAGTTGCACGGCGGACGCGTCGAGGTGGGCGATGCGCCCGAAGGCGGCGCGCGCTTCGAGTTGGAACTGCCGCTCAACGCGCCGCGCGACGCGGAGGTGCGGCGCGACGCGCAGGAGGAGGAGGAGGCGCAAGCGCCCGACAACTTGCGCGAGACGGCCGCGCTCGCGCTCGGCGCGATTGAGACCGAACAAGCGCAACTCGTCGAAGAAGCGCGACGCCGCAACGCACAAGGCGCGGGCGATACGAAAGCGACACGAGGCGTTGAAGCACGACCGCACGACGGCCAACAACACGACGACGGCCAGCGAACGAACGACGACGCGCGAAGCCATGACGCGGCGACGACCGGCGGCGCGGGCAAAGGTGCGTCGCCCGCGCCGCCGACGGTGGCCGAGCTTGCCCTCGCGCCGCTCGTGTTGGTGGTGGAAGACAATCACGAGATGAACCGTTTCATCACCGAGCAGTTGCGCGCGAAGTATCGCGTGGCGAGCGCTTGGAACGGGCGCGAAGGCATCGAGCGGGCGCTCGCGCTGCGCCCCGACTTGATCCTAACCGACGTGATGATGCCGGAGATGAGCGGCGATCAGTTCGTCTCTGAGTTGCGCACGCACGCGGAGATGGCGAGCGTGCCCGTCTGCATGTTGACGGCGAAGGCCGACGAAGACTTGCGCGTCCGGCTGTTGCGCGCGGGCGTGCAGGACTATTTGATGAAGCCCTTCGTGAGCGAAGAACTGCTGGCGCGCGTCGCCAATCTGATCGAGACGAAACGCACGCGCGATGCCTTGCGCTTTGAACTCGACAGTCAACATCACGACCTGACGAAACTGGCCGACGAAGTGAGCTTGCGCCGGCGCGAGATGCAGGCCGCGCTCGCCGAACTGCGCGAGAGCAATCAGACGCTCGAAGCCATCATCCAGGCCTCGCCGCTCGGCATCGTCACGCTCGACCCCGCAGGCGTCGTCAAGATGTGGAATCAATCGGCCGAGCGCATCTACGGTTGGAGCGAGCGGGAAGTGTTGGGGCAGGTGCTCCCGACCGTCCCGCCCGACAAAATGGAAGAGGTGCGCCGCAACCACCGGCAGGCCGTCGCGGGTACAGCCTTCAAAGCCTACGAGACCGTGCGACTGAGGAAGGACGGCGCGCAGATCAACGTCAGCATCTCGACGGCCCCTCTGCGCGATTCGGAAGGGCGCACGAACGGCGTGGTCGCGCTTGTCGAAGACATCACGGAGCGCGTGCGCGCCGAATCGGAGAAGGCACGTCTCGCGGCGGAAGTCGAAGCGCAGCGGCATCGTCTCGACGCGATCATCAAGAGCGTGCCGGGCGTGGTGTGGGAGGCGTGGGGCGAGCCGGACGAAGCCACGCAGCGCATCAACTTCGTCAGCGATTACGTCGAGACGATGCTCGGCTACACCGTCTCGGATTGGCTCTCGACGCCCAACTTCTGGCTCTCAATCGTCCACCCCGAAGACCGAGACGAGGCGATGCGCACCGCCTCCGAGACGTTCGGCAGCGGCAAAGTCGGCGTCAACCAGTTTCGCTGGATGCGCAAGGACGGACGCGCCCTGTGGGTTGAATCTCATTCCATCGCCATCATGGACGCGAGCGGTCGTCCGGCCGGCATGCGCGGCGTCACGATGGACATCACCGAGCGCAAAGAGGCGGGCGAGGCGCTGCGTCGCAGCCAAGAGCGTTATCGCGCCTTCGTCGAACAGAGCAGCGAGCCGATCTGGCGCATCGAGTTTGAGCCGCCCGTCCCCGTCCATCTGCCGGTGGACGAACAGATCGAACGCTGTTACACGGCCGGGTACATGGCCGAATGCAACGACGTGATGGCGCGCATGTACGGCTACGAGCGCGCCGCCGAACTGATCGGGAAGCGAATGGAAGACTTCCTGCCGCGCACCGAAGACAATCTCGAATACCTGCGCGCCGCCGTCCGTTCGGGCTATCGACTGATCGACCGCGAATCGCAAGAACTCGACCGCGACGGCCGTGTCGTCTACTTCCTCAACAATCTGGTCGGCATCGTCGAAGAGGGCGCGCTGCGTCGCGTCTGGGGCACGCAGCGCGACATCACCGAACGGCGTCGCGCCGCGGAGACCGAACGCTTCCTCGGCGACGCGACGACGATGCTCGCCTCTTCGCTCGACTACGAGTTGACCTTGGAATCGCTGGCGCGTCTGGCCGTCCCTTACGTCGCGGACTTCTGCCTCGTCCACATGCTCGAAGAGGAAGGCGCGATCCGGCGCATGATCGTGGCGCATCAAAACCCGGAGCGCGAGGCCGCCTGGCGCGACATGCAAGGCCGCTTCCCGCTCGACCTCAGCACGCCGCACACCATCGCCAAAGTCTTGCGCACCGGACGGCCCGAAATGTTTTCCGCAGTGACGGACGAACTGCTCTCGGTCGTCATCCGCGATCCCAGAGAGATCGCGATGCTCAAGGAGTTCGACATCAAAGCATCGATGATCATGCCGCTCACGGCGCGCGGGCGCACCATCGGCGCGCTCACCTTCATCAGTTCCGAATCGGCGCGCACTTACGGCGCGGATGATTTCGCGCTCGCCCGTGAACTCGCGCGCCGCGCCGCGCTCGCCATCGACAACGCGCGTCTCTATCGACGGGCGCAGGAAGCCAACCGCGCCAAGGACGAATTCCTCGCCACGCTCTCGCACGAACTGCGGACGCCCTTGACGCCCATCATCGGCTGGGTGCACATGATGTCGGGCGGCCAACTCGCCGTCGAAGACATGACGCACGGCCTCGGCGTCATCGCCAAAAACTCTCAATCGCTCTCGCACCTGATCAACGACCTGCTCGACATGTCCGCGATCCTGAGCGGCAAGATGCGCATCGACACGCTGCCCGTCGCGCTCGACGCCGTGCTCAAAGAGGCCATCGAGACGGTGCGGACGCGCGCCGCCAAACAGAACATCCGGCTCGAACTCTCGCTCGCCGACGGCGCTGCCGACGGCGCGACCGTCTCCGGCGACCGCACGCGGCTCGTGCAAGTCTTTTGGAATCTCTTGACGAACGCCGTCAAGTTTTCACCGGACGGCGGCCGCGTCCGCGTCGCCTGCGAAGTGGTTGACGGTGCGGCGGCGCGCGTCCGCGTGGAAGACGAGGGCGAGGGCATCACGCCGGAGTTTCTGCCCTACGTCTTCGACCGTTTCCGGCAGCAGGATATGTCCACCACGAAGACGCACGGCGGGCTCGGCATCGGGCTGGCGCTCGTCCGCAGTTTCGTCGAAGCGCACGGCGGCACAGTCCGCGCCGAGAGCGCGGGCGCGGGACGCGGCAGTTGTTTCACGGTGACGCTGCCGCTCCTCGTGCAGCCGCAGCAGGCGGACGCGACGGCGACCGCGGCGACGAGCGACGGAACGACGTGCGAGGTGAGAGCGGAATGTCACGTCCTGATCGTGGAGGACGCGCCCGACACGCTCGAAATGTTGCGCGTCACGTTCGAGGTGCGCGGCTTCAGCACGCGCGCCTGCGCCACGCCCGAAGCGGCTCTCGACATTGCAGCAAACGAGCACTTTGATATAATCATCACCGACATTGGTCTTCCCAACATTAACGGTTATGAGTTGTTGAAGCTGCTGCGAAGCCGGACGCCCCGCTTGCGCGAAGTTCCCGCGCTCGCCCTGACCGGCTACGCCGCGCAGAAAGACGTTGACGCCGCCCTCGCCGCAGGCTTCGACGCACATCTCGCCAAGCCGTTCGATCCGGCCACACTGGCCGCCACGGTTGATGCCCTGCTCAAACGGCAGCAACCGGAACCGCCCGAAGCCGATGCCTGACCGAAGTAGTTTCGTCCGGAGAGACACAGAGAGAGAGCGCGCGCGTGAGCTTGTTTCGTCTCGCACGCGCCCGCCGCACGAACTTTCCAGTTGCCGTAGGCCGCACTAGTAGGCGCAAAGGGAGATGATGAAAGATGCTGGCTGCCCCTGAAACTGTCGCGCACGCGAACGTACTCGCGTCGTGCGCAGAAGTAGTAGTCGCAAAGTTCGCTTCCGCCGGTCACCTCGCCGCCGACGCGGATGCGGACATGGCCTCGCCCACACACACGACCCTCGGCGACGCGCCGCAGGAGAAGCGGAACAAACCGCGCGCCCTCGTCATCGACGACGCGCCGGACGTCACAGAGATGCTCGCCATCCTGCTCCAGTATGCGGGCTACGAAGTGGTGATGGTTTATTCGGGCGCACAGGCACTCGATGCGGCGCGCGCCGAACAGTTCGACGTGCTCGTCTCGGACATCGGCATGCCCGGCATGAACGGCTACGAGCTGGCCGAGGCCGTGCGCGCTTTGCCCGAATATCGCACCACGCCGATGATCGCCGTCACCGGCTTTACCATGTACGATGATCGCGACCGTGCCTTGGAATCGGGCTTCAACGCTTTTTTGACGAAACCCATCAACCCGCGCGACCTCTTGACCCTCGTCGAGCGTCTCAGAAGTTGACGCTTCGGCGCGCTCCGTAACCGTTCCCTCGCAGGCGAGACCATCCATGTTTATCGAAGAGTCGGAAGCGACCGTCCTCATCGTCCACGACTCGCCCGATGCGCTCGCGCTCACCAGCGTGGTGCTGCAACAGGCAGGTTATCGTGTGCTGACGGCCGTCGACGGCCTCGAAGGTCTCGCCGTGGCACGCAGCGAACTGCCCGCGCTCATCATCAGCGACGTGTCGATGCCGCATCTGGACGGCATCGAACTGTGTCGCCGCTTGCGCGAAGACGCGCGCCTCAGTCTTACGCCGATCATCCTCGTCAGTTCCGAACGCAAAGACACGGACTCGGCGCTCGAAGGACTCGGAGCCGGGGCGGACGAATATCTCGAAGCGCCATACGACCCGCCGCGCCTCGTCGCGCAGGTGGCGCGCCTGTTGGAGCGCGCCCGCGTCGAAGCACACTATCGCGACATCGTCGAGCAGGCGAACGACATCATCTACACGCACGATCTCGAAGGACGGCTGACGAGCCTCAACGCCGCCGGTCTGCTCTTCAGCCGGGCGCGCCACGCGGAGGACGTGACGGGGCAGCACATCGCCAACGTGCTCAGGTTGGAAGCGGGCGCGGAAGGAGTGAAAGAGACGATCAAGCGTCTGCGCTGCGAAGGCGCGAGCCGGGCGGAGGCCGTGGGCACGAACGCGAGCGGCGAGCGGCGCTGTTTGGAGTTCAGCCTCTCGCTCATCTGCACGCGCGACGGCACGCCCACGGGCGTGCGCGGCGTGGCGCGCGACATCACGGCTCACAAACAACTCGAAGATCGGCTCAGGCACAGCGAGGAACGTTATCGAGAATTGGTCGATAACGCGAACGACATCGTCTACACGACCGACATGGAGGGGCGCTACACTTCCTTGAACCGCGCGGGCGAGCAGATCAGCGGCTACACGCGCGAGGAAGCAGTGGGGATGAACTGGAAAGAGATCGTCGCGCCCGAATACGTGCCGCTCGTCTCGGAGATGCTGCTGCGTAAGTTGGCCGGAGACAAGGCGCTCACCTTCTACGAGGTGGAGATCATCGCCAAGAACGGGCGGCGCGTGCCCGTCGAAGTCAACAGCCAGATCATCTACGAACACGGGCGAGCGGTGGGCGTCCAAGGGATCGCGCGCGACATCACGGAGCGCAAGCGCGCCGAAGCACTCTTGCGCGCGCGCGTCGAGCGCGAGGCCGAAAACGAGAAGATGCGCAGCCTCGGCCAACTCTCGGCGGGCGTGGCGCACAACTTCAACAACGCGCTCGCAGCCATCCTCGGCCGCACGCAACTGCTCCTGCGCTCCGTCACGGACGAACGCCACCGGCGCAGTCTCGAAATCATCGAGACGGCCACGCAGGACGCCGCAGAGATCGTGCGCCGCATCCAGACCTTCGCGCGCCGCGCCGCGCCCGCGCAGTTCAACAAGGTCTCGCTCGCCGCGCTCGTCACGGATGCCGTGCAACTGACGCGCACGAGTTGGGAGGACGACGCGACCGTGCGTAATTTGCGCTACGAGGTCAACTTCACGAACGAGGCCGGAGAGGATGATCACGTCGAAGCCAACGCCACGGAGTTGCGCGAGGTCTTCGTCAACTTGATCTTCAACGCGCTCGACGCGATGCCCGCCGGCGGCCGCATCGAGTTGCGCGAGACGCGGCGCGACGCGTGGCTCGTCGTCGAAGTGCGCGACACGGGCGAAGGCATCCCGCCGGAGTTTCAAGACCGCATCTTCGAGCCGTTCTTCACGACCAAAGGCTCGCAAGGCTCGGGGCTCGGCCTCGCCGTCTCCTACGGCATCATCAAACGCCACGGCGGCACGATTGAAGCCGCGAGCGCGCCCGGCAGCACCACCTTCACCCTCAAATTCCCGCACCGCCAGACGCTCCCCGAAACTTCCACCGGCTGACTAAGAGCAACCAACCAAATTAAGCATGGAACCACGAACACACACGAAACCACACTAAACTCTGCTTCGTGTGGTTTCGTGTGTGTTCGTGGTTCCATGATTTTGTGAACAGCGCGCGGCTTCGTCCTTCCTTTTCGCTCCCGCCGCGCTTCCGTGTTATTTTGTCGTTTCAATGGACAATCCGCAGTAGTATTCCCCAAGCGCACCGAGGCAAGCAGGGAGGCCGAGTTTATTTATGGAGAACGCCGCGAGCCGCGAAGTTGACACCGCCGCCGTCGAGACGACCGCCGCCGCTTCCGCCGCATACGACGACGCGGAAGACAGCACGCGGCCGCGCGGAAACTCGCTCGTGCAGGCTATCGCGCTCGGCCGCGCGCCCTATCTCGCGGCGGGCGCGCTCGCCATCGGCTTCGTCTTCTGGTGGCTGCAATTCTCGACCGACGCCATCTGCTGCGGCGACCTCGACGGCTACTATCACATCGGTTGGAGCCGGCAGCTACGCGAAAGTTTTCGCGCCGGGCGCATCCTCCCGCAGTTCACTTGGCTGCCGCTGACGACGCTCGACGCGCGCAACTACGTCGATCACCACTTCCTCTTTCACGTCCTGCAAATTCCCTTCACCTTCTTCTCGGACGTGCGGACGGGCGCGAAGATTTCGGCCTGGCTGTTCGGCAGCCTCGCCGTCTTCTCCTGCTACTGGCTCATCATCCGTTACCGCATCAAGTATCCGCTCCTGTGGCTCGTCGCGCTGCTCGGCTGCTCCGCGCCGTTTCTCTTTCGCATGAACATGACGAAGGCCATGAGCCTCTCGGTCGTGCTCCTCGTCGTTGGAATCCATCTCCTGTTTCAGAGAAAGTACGTGTGGCTGCTGCCGCTCTCGTTCGTCTTCACGCTGACTTACGATATGTTCGTCTTGCTCGGCCTCGTGGCGGCCATCTGGACGGCCGTCATCGCTTGGAGCGAGCGACGTTTCGAGTGGCGACCGCTCGCTTATTTCGTCGTCGGCTTCGCGGCGGGCACAGTCATCAACCCTTACTTCCCGCACAACGTTCGTCTCTTCTACGAACACGTCTCGATGAAGGTGACGGCCAAAGACTTCCCCACGGCCGTCGGCCAAGAATGGTATCCATACGACAGTTGGGCTTTCGCGGGCAACAGCGCCGTGGCCTTCGCCTCGATGCTCGCGGGCTACATCGCTTTCAACTGGCAAGACCGCAAGCGCGCCGCCCGTGCGCTTTTCTTCCTCGTCTTCTCGACCATCCTGCTCATCGCCAACGCGCGCTGGCGTCGCTTCGCCGAATACTGGCCGCCTTTCGCCCTCCTCTTCGCCGCCTTCGCCCTTCAACTCGTCTTCGAGCGCGCGCGCTCGAACGTCTACGGCGAGCTGCCCCCGGAAGTGGCCGACGAACTGGAGCCTTATCTCGACCGCGCGGAGACGAGCGACGCGGCCGCTTGGAGCGAGACGCAGAAGACTTTCGCGGCGGCGGTCGTCTCGGTGCTGCTCTTGATCCCGCTGCTCTCGGTGCTCGCGGCCGAGACGCGCGAGATCAGGGACACCTCGCCGCACGACGAATATACGAAGGGCATCGAATGGATGCGCACGCACGTTCCGGCCGGGCAAGTCGTCTTCAACACGGATTGGGACGACTTCCCCAAACTCTTTTACTACGACCCGACGCACGCCTACGTCTCCGGCCTCGACCCGAACTATCTCTACGACCGCGACCGGGAGTTGTCGCGTCTCTACGAAGAGATCACCTTGGGGCGACACAAAGACCCCGGCCCCGTCATCCGCGAACGCTTCGGCGCGCGCTACGTCTTCACCGACAACAAAGACGTGCACAACGAGTTCTACAACACGGCGCTCGACAGCGGTTGGTTCGATCAACTTTACACGGACGACGAATGCACTATCCTCTACATACGCGAACAGAAAGGCGCGCCGCCCCCGGACGACGCGGACGACGCGGACGACCCCGGCGGCGAAGACACCGACGGCGACGATGCGGACGAAGCGGAGACGTGAAACGCGTCTTGAACGAGACGGCACGCGCGTTATCTTCCGCTGCGAAGCAGTTCTTCGACGCGCGGATGGTCATGCACAATTTATCGGGTGGAATGAGATGAAAGTGAAGATTTCAAAACGCGCGGCGCGCATCCTGCTGCTCGCGCTCGCCGCCGCCATGGCGAGCGGCTGCAATCGTTCAAGTGCGCCGCAGGGCGCGGCGCAGAACAAGCCCTCGGCCTTCGAGCGCGACTTGGCCTCCGTGCAGCGCAACAACTTCCAGAAGGTCTACGTCATCACGCGCCCGGACGGTCTCGCCTTCAACGCAGACGACAAGGCATATCTCAAAACCAACATGCCCATCGAGACTACCATGCGCATCCTCACGGACGAAGACCGCCGCCTCATCGTCGGCACGAATTTCGACTTCAAACCCGAACACTTCGACGCGCTCAACAAACGTTTCCGCCTCGAAGACTACACGGGAAGATGACGGCCGGCCGCGAAGCATCTAGCTTCGGCCTATTTCTCACCGTGCGTCTCAAGACGCCCCGCGCAAAGCCGCGCGCAGAAACCAACTGAACCCGATAAGCACGACGAACAGCACGACCATGATGATGAACAGCCACTTGTTCCGTCGTCCGGTCTTGATCTGCCAGAGGCCGCTCGCCATGCTGCCGAGTCCGAACACGATCACCATCAGGAACAGGCCGAGGATCATCTGCGCCTGCTCGCGCGTGCCCGTGAAGCTCGCGCCGTTCGTCCGCACGTCCGTCAGGGGAAACATCAGCGGCGCCAGGTTGTAAGTGATCATCCCCATGAACCCGACGAGGAAGAGGCCGATCAACAACTGCAACCAGCCGAGACGACGCACCTGTTTGGACGTGCGCAAACGCTTCCCGCACTTCGGGCACGCGGCGGTCGCGTCCGTCGTGACGTGCCCGCAACTGTAACAACTGCTGAACTCTTCCATGCAAAGAAAATCCTCCACGGTGACAGACGGCCGAAAAGCGCGTGGAAGATAAAGACTCGCGCGGCGGTTGTCAATTGGAGAGCAACGAGAGTGTGAGTCAGGTCGAAAGAAGAGAAGAATAAAAGGCAGTTCACGCTGGAGGCGCGAAGGTTGGAAAACGTAAGGCGCAAAGGAAACCGCTCAGTTGCGTAGCCCGTCAATCCTTTGCGCCTTCTGCTTTAATTCTTTGCGCCTCCAGCGTGAACTGTTTCAAGGGATGAGGACGAGTTTGCCGAACTGCGCGCGGTCTTCCATCAGTTCGTGCGCGCGCCGGGCTTCCGCGAGCGGGAGCGTGCGGTCGACGACGGCGCGAATCTGTCCGCGCTCGACGAACTTCATGGCGTCGAGCAGTTCCGCTTTCGATCCCATGAACGAGCCGAGCAGGCTCAGGTGTCGATAGAAAACTTGGCGCAGGTCTGTGCGGGCGTCGTAGCCGCTCGTCGCGCCGCAGGTGACGATGCGGCCGTCGCGCGCGAGCGCCGTGATCGAACCCGGCCAAGTCTCCGCGCCCGTGTGCTCGAAGACCACTTCGACGCCCTTCTTGCCCGTCAGACGCCGTACCTCTTTCGGCCAATCCTCGCGCGTGTAGTTGACGAGCTCGTCAGCGCCGAGCGCGCGCGCCTTCTCCAACTTTTCGTCCGACCCGGCCGTGGCGATGACGCGCGCGCCCCTCAGTTTCGCGATCTGGATGCCGATTGACCCGACGCCGCTGCCGGCCGCGTGGATCAGCACGTCCTCGCCCGGCTCCACGCGCGCGCGCGTGACGAGCATGTGCCAGGCCGTCACGGTCACGAGCGGAAGCGCGGCCGCCTCCTCCCAACTCAACCCGCGCGGCTTCGGGATGACATTGACGGCGGGCGCGGCGACGAGTTCGGCATAGCCGCCATGGCGACGATAGCCGAGCATGTCGTAAGCGGGGCAGAGATTGTCCGCGCCGCGCAGGCACTCCGCGCAATGGCCGCAGGAGACGCCGGGCTGCAACAACACTTCGTCGCCCGCGCGCACCCAATCGACCACCTCGCCCGCCGCGCGCACCACGCCCGCGATGTCGTTGCCGAGTATGTGCGGCAGCGGAATCTCAATGCCCGGCATGCCCTTTCGCGTCCACACGTCCAAGTGATTCAGAGCGCACGCGCGCACTTCTACAAGCACCTCGTTGGCGCGTATGCGCGGCTCATCCGTGTCCGTGTATTCCAACACCTCCGCGCCGCCGTGTTGCCTGAAGATCGTCGCTTTCATTCGATTCGTCCTTCGTCGGTTGTCCGCCGCCAGTGGTTAAGCATCGATTCGGAGATCATCTAGTGCGACACCGGCGACGACTCGCCTGCAAAGCACAAAGACACGAAGCCTGTGCGACTTCGTGCCTCTGTAAGTTTCCCGTCCTCAAGCTCGTCCTGAACTTAACCCGCGACCAACGCCTCGTCTTCCTTCGTCTCCACCTGCGCCGTGCCTTCAACCTGCTGCCGCGCGTGATACGACGAGCGCGTGAGCGGGCTTGATTCGACGTGATGAAAACCAAGCTCCATGCCGATCTCGCGCCAGCGCGCAAACTCCGCGGGCGTGACGTAGCGTTCGACGGGCAGACGCCGCGCGTGCGGTTGCAGGTATTGGCCGATGGTCATGATGTCGCACGAGACGGCGCGCAAATCGCGCATCAGTTCAACCACCTCGTCGAACGTTTCACCGAGGCCGACCATGATGCCGCTCTTGGTGAGCATCCCGCGTCGCTCCACGTCGCGGCGGCGGGCGGCGCGTTCAAGCAGCGTCAAGGTCTGTTGATATTTCGCATCGGGGCGCACGCGCCGGTAGAGCCGCGCGATGGTTTCGGTGTTGTGGTTGAGCACGTCCGGTCGCGCGTCGAGCACGGTATCGAGCGCGGCCTCGTCGCCGTTGAAATCGGGGATCAGAACTTCGATCTGGCAGGCGGGATTCGCGGCGCGCACTTCGCGGATCGTCTCAGCCCAATGGCCTGCGCCGCCGTCGGGCAAATCGTCGCGGTTGACCGAGGTGATGACGGCGTAGGCGAGATCGAGATGGCGCACGGCTTCGGCGACGCGGCGCGGTTCTTCGCGGTCGAGTTCGCCGGGCTTGCCCTTGCCGACGGCGCAGAAGCCGCAATGGCGCGTGCAGATGTCGCCGCCGAGCATGAAGGTGGCCGTGCGGTCAGACCAGCACTCGAAGATGTTCGGGCAGCGCGCCTCCTGACAGACCGTGTGCAGGTTCAACCCTTCGACCAGCCGGAGAACGTGATTTTGATTCGTCGGGTCGCCGATGCGCACCTTCAACCAATCGGGCTTGCGCCCCGTCGGCCTCGCCGTCGGCGGTTGCGTGTTACTGATGACTTTTAACTCGCGGCTCAATTAAGTTCGCTCCCCAAAATTTTCCCAACCAGGATTTTCGACTGCCGTGATTTTAACATCCGGCCGACGCCCCTGTCGCTTCCGCGTCAACGCTGTATGCCGCAGCTACCGAACAAGACGCCGGAGACGACGAGGCCGACGACGATGAGCACAAGCGCGATCAACCAGAAGCGCGCGACGTTGCGCGCCGGAGCATCTTTCTCAACCTTCAAAGGCTCTTTCAGCGGATTGTTTTTGTCCATCACCTGACTTCCCTTATCTCACACTCTTTCTCTCTTCTTCCTGCGTGCCTTCGCGTCTTAGTGGTTGATAACTGAACTTAACCACTAAGACGCGAAGGCACAAAGGAAGAAGTTTCCAAACACGTCGCTCTACTCTTGCACGAAGCGGGCGAGCGCGTCCGCGTCCACGTTGCCGCCGGAGATTACAACTCCGATGCGTCGAATGTTTGACGGAAGTTTATTGAAAAGCACAGCGGCCACGCCGAGCGCGCCCGTCGGCTCGACCAGTATCTTCAAACGAAACAGCAGAAACTTCATCGCCTCGACGAGCTCTGCGTCCGAGACGGTCAACACGTCCTCGGCGTATCTCTGGACGAAGGGAAAGGTGAGCGTGCCCGGCGACTGCAAGCGCGCGCCGTCGGCGATGGTCGGCGGCGGCGGCACACGGACGCGCTCGCCCGCAACGAACGAGCGGCGCGTGTCGTCGCCCGTCTCCGGCTCGACCGCAAAGCAGCGGATGCGTTTGTCGCTCCCTTTCGCCGCCGTGCTCGCCCCGGCGAACAGCCCGCCGCCGCCGCAAGGCAAGACGAGCGCTTCGAGATCGGCCGCGTCTTCCAACAGTTCGAGCGCGCAAGTGCCTTGCCCGGCCATCACCTGATAGTCGTCGTAGGGCGGGACGAGCACCAGTCGCCCGCGTTCGGCCACGTCACGCGCGACCTGTTCGCGGTCGTCGCGCTGCCGGTCGTAGAAGACGACTTCCGCGCCGTACTCTCTGGTGGCCGCCACCTTCGCGCGCGGCGCGTCATCAGGCATCACGATGACGGCGCGCGTCCCTGCATCGCGCGCCGCGAGCGCGACCGCTTGCGCGTGGTTGCCGGAAGAAAATGCCGCCACGCCGCGCGCGCGTTCTTCCTCGGAGAGCGAGCGAATCTTATTCGTCGCCCCGCGCATCTTGAACGCCCCGGCGCGTTGAAAATTTTCGCACTTGAAGAAGACTTCGCGCCCCGACGCTGCGCGGTTGAAGGCGCGCGAGCGCATGACGGGCGTGCGATGGACGTGCGGCGTGATGCGCTCGCGTGCTTCGCGGACGAGTTCAGGCGTCAACATGTTTCTCTTCCAAGTTCAGGCGTGTGCATGCTCCTCTTCCGTAGTCATCTCGAAAACTTCGGCGAAGCGTGTGACGATACTTGCTTCCACGTCGCGCATGTCAACTTCGCGGCCGAGCAGTTCGTGCATCGACGTGACGGGTTCGCCTTCGCAGGCGATGATGAGATCGAAGAAGCTGAGATCGGTGTTGACGTTCAGAGCGAAGCCGTGCGTGGTGACCCAGCGTGAGATGTGGACGCCGATGGCGGCGACCTTGCCGCGCGCGGTGTGCACGCCCGTCAAGCCTTTGATCCTGAACCCTTCGATATGGAAATCGGCGAGCGCGCGAATCAAAGCCTCTTCCAGTTCGCGCACATAGCGGTGCACGTCTTCGCGGTCGGGACTCAGATTCAAGATGGGATAGCCGACGAGCTGTCCGAGTCCGTGATAGGTGGCTTTGCCGCCACGGTTCGTCTCGAAGAGGGCGACGCCGCGCGCGGCCAGAACTTCGGGCGAGGCGAGCACGGCCGTCTGCTCGGCGCGGCGGCCGAGCGTCAGGACGTGCGGGTGTTCGACGAGCAGGAGCGTGTCCGCGCCCGCGCCCTGTTTGCGCGCGGCCTCGATCTCTTTCTGGACTGCGTAGGCCGCGCCGTATTCCATTCGCCCCAGACGGCGAACCTGTAGGGTTCTCTCACGCATCGCAAAGAATGTGCGCCCCGTCGATTTCTTGTCAGTGGTCGCTGTCTCATTGTAACAGCGCGCACGCCGGCGCGCCGAACGCACGCCCGGGCACACGTCGTCGGCTTGACGCCGCGCGGCGCGCGGGCATAGTTTGTCGTCAACACGTTTTTAGCGAAGGAGGATCGATTTTGAGACTTGCTCAAGCCTTGCGCCTTGCCTGCCTGTTGTTGCTGCTGCCCGTGGCCGCAACGAATTCCACGGCACAGACGCGCCAGCGACGTTCAACTCCGGCGCGTCCGTCTGCTTCCACCTCGCGCCCGAGAAAGCCCGCGAACGCCGCCGCCACGACGCTCAACGAGGCGCGCATCCGGCTCGCCGACGAGTTGAAGACCTTGACGCGTTTTCTCTATCTCTACGGGCAAGCCGCCATCAACGTGGAGAACAACGAGAAGCAGGCGCGCGACGCGGGCGCGGTCTCGCCGCAGGCGCAGGCCATCATCGACCGCAGCCGCGCGAGCGTCATCAATAGTCTGGGCAACATCCGCGACCGCCTCGACAAACTAGAACTCTACTTCCGCACCACGCCCGGCCTCGAACGCCACTCCGCGCGCCTGGCGGGCGTCGCCGCCGCCGCCGCCTCGGCCGAACAACGCGCCAACGCGGGTCAACTCGACGCCGCCGGCCGCGCCCTCATCGAAGTCGCCAACCAACTCGCGGACGTACTCATTGAGATGTAAGAACAGTGACGAGTGACAAGTTGGGAAACAGTAAATCGTGAATCGTCAATCGTGAAGAGAAAGAATTGGACTTCTCTATTTCACGATTGACGATTCACGATTTACTTTCTTCTCTTGGCGTTCGTCACTTGTGACTTTTTCAAATGTGAGAGCAGAGCTGAGTGACAAGTTAGAAAAGCAATGTGCTTTAACTCGTCACTCGTCACTTCTTGACATAATAGCCCTGGCGGGCGCGGACGCGTGCTTCGGGGCGCGTGGGCGTGCGGACGCGGATGCTGAGGAATTTGCCGTTGGGGGCATCGCTGTTTGAATAGTATTGCAAGAGGTATTGGGCGCGGAGTTCGGCGGCGATGCGGCGAAAGATGTCTTCGAGTTCTTCGAGTTGTTCGGGCGCGAAAGACGTGCCGCCGGTCGAAGCGGCGAGTTGCTGCATGCCTTCTTGAGCGCGTGTGCCGCGCGGGTTGAATTTCAAACCGCCGCCGCTCGGATTGATGGAATAAAAGACCGCGTCGGCGCGCTGCACTTCGCGCTGCACTTCGACGAGCGCCTTACGGTGCGTCGCCTGTTGGCGCGCGTTTGCGCCCGCCGGCAACTTCTCGCCGCGATTGAGCGCGCGCGCGTCTTCAACCTCGCCCTCGCGCACGCGGTCGCTGAAGTTGTCGTCGCCGTCCGAGATGACGACGATGACGCGGCGATGGCGGCCGGGCGCATTCGCGGCGAGGTAGCGGGCGGCCGCGACGGTCGAATCGTAGAAGGCGGTCGGCGTGGATTTGGTCGGCGCGGGGATTTTGAGCAACTTGGCCGAAGCGATCTCGGCCGAGGCGAGTTGCTGTTCGAGCAGCGGCTTGCCTTCGATGCGAAAGACGGCGGCGCGGTCAATCGGCTTCAAGACCTGTTTCAGAAAACGCGCGGCGGCCTCTTGCTCGAAGGCGAAACGCCCGCCGACGCTGCTCGACACGTCGAAGAGAATGGCGATGTCGAGCGGCACTTGCTCGGCATCGCCCACTTGCGCGATCTCTTGCGCGCGTCCCTCTTCTTCCAGACGAAAATCCATCGCCTTCAACCCTTGCACCGGCTCGCCCCGCTCGTCCGTCACGGAGACGGGCACGACCACCAGATTCGAAGTGACGCGCACGATCTCGTCGTCGTCATCGATGGGCACCTCGGGGGGTTTATCGCCGGGCTTGTCGGTCGCGCCCTCGTTCGCGGGCTTCGGCGGCGGCCCGAGTTCGATGGCGCGCATGCGCGTCGCGTCCGGCGTCCGCGAGGGAGCGGGAGTCGGCGTCGCCTGCGGCTGCTGCTGTTGAGCCGGGAGTTGCGGGATGCGAACCGGCTGCCGCGGCGATGGAGACAAAGCGACGCCGCGCGTTGACGGGGCAACGTTGGCACGCGCGGTTTGCGCCCGCGCCCCGGCGCGAGTCGTCCGCACGCCACGCGCACGTTGCTGCGCCGCCTGACGGCGACTGCTGCTACTGCTGTTGCTACGGCGCGGCCGAATCGTCTGCGCGTTCGCCGGAAGCGCGGGGACGGCGAGCGTCCACACGAGAATGAATGCCGACGGCAAAAGGAGCGCGCGCGTTGTGTCGTAAAGTTTCATTGCGAAGTTCACCCCTTCGATGAAATTGAGGGGAAAGAAAGAAGCGAAGGATAAAGAGCAAAGGGTAAAGGAAGAGAGGGCAGCCTCGCGGCCGTCTCCCCTTCTCCTTTACCCCTTCCCCCTTTCTCTACTTACGGTTGCTTACTCCTGCGGCGTCGCCTGATCAGGCTTCGCCGTGCTCATGTTCGGCGCGGACTGCATGAGGCCGCGATTGACGAGCACGCTCACTTCCACGCGGCGATTCTGTTGACGGCCTTCGCGCGTCTTGTTGTCGGCGACGGCCTGCTGCTCGCCGTAGCCGAACGGCGTCACGATGCGACGCAGAGGGATGTTGTGCGTGTA
The DNA here is from genome assembly GCA_036387235.1 of Pyrinomonadaceae bacterium. Classification (GTDB taxonomy): domain Bacteria; phylum Acidobacteriota; class Blastocatellia; order Pyrinomonadales; family Pyrinomonadaceae; genus JAIVJZ01. Next base: position 322,141 of record DASVUD010000006.1, on the reverse strand, counting down.
GGCCAGATACTGCACGACCGCATCGGCGCGACGCTGGCTGAGCATCCGGTTCTTCGACTCAGAGCCATCGGCGCTGGCGAAGCCGCGCACTTCCAAAACATAACCGCGTGCCTTCAAAGCCTGCTGCGCGATCTGATCGAGCGTCGCCTTGGCTTCGGGCGAAAGCACGGCGCTGCCGACGCGGAAGTTGACGTTCACGGTCTGCTGCGCCACGTAATCGTCGAGCGCCGAGATGCGTTCGTTCGTGGCGTTGACGCCGGAGACGGCTGCGTCCGCGGTTTCCTGCGCGGCCTTCGCGCCGCCGCCCGCCGCGTTCGCTACCGCCGCCAACTCGTCCAACTGTCCGGAGAGACGCTGCGAGTTCTGTTCGACTTGGCCGATGCGATTCTCAGCCGAACCGACGCGGTTCTCCACCGGATCGACGCGCGCCTGAATTGACTGCGCCACGCGCAAGTCGGTGCTGCCGAAGCGCACCTTCTCGGCGACGAGGTTGCCGGAAGCGTCGCCGCGTCCTTCGACTTCGAGGTTCAATCCGCGCAGGATGTTCGACGGGCCGTAGGTTGAGCCGCCGCCGAAGAAGCCGCCTTTGGATTTAACGCTCGTGCGGTCGGTCAGGCGCACGGTCGTCGAGACGCCGTTGATGTCCTGCACGACGAAAGTGTCGGCGTCGATGTCGCGGCTGGTGACGACGCCTTTGACGGTCATCTTCTGGCCGCTGGCGACCGTGCGCGCGCTGGCGCTGCCGGCGGGTTGTGTGGTCTGCGCGAAGGCGACGGAGGCCAACGCCAAAACGAGGGTGAGGGCGACTGTAGACACCCGCAATCTGTTCGACTTGTTCAAGCTCATTGTTTCCTCTCTCCTGCTTATCCGAGTAATAAAATTTGGGTTCCCTGCTGCCGCTTCAAGATGTCGATTCGCGTGGGTTGGGGACTTCTTGCGCCGTTCGCCCGACAAAGAAAAGGCGTCGCAGCCGACAAGCTGCGGCGCACCGGACGCTTGCTGTCGGGCGCGCCCACGAACCGTTTTGACCAAAGCCACGCGAGGTAGTTGTTTTGGTTTCCTGAATCGCCTGCGATTCTCTTCAAACAAGTTTGGGGAGTCAAGAGCGTAGATGACAAAAACGCGCCTTTTCGTTGCGCCGAACCGATTTAGAATTTGATCGTCACCGGATCGCAACAAACCGCCGGAAAGAAAAGAGGGAAAAGTCTCGCCGCGCCCTATCGTCCGCGCCGACGAGAAACGCTTGATATAAACGGCGCGGGGCGACTACTTTAATCGTGAGGCTGAAATGAAAATCTGTGTGGTACAGATGAGACCCTTGAAGGGCGACGTGCGGAGGAACATCGAGCAACACAAAAGGTTGATCGACCTCGCCGCGTCCGATGCGGCCGACACGATCATCTTCCCCGAACTATCGCTCACGGGTTACGAACCGGAACTGGCGAAGGCGCTGGCGACCGAACCGGGCGACGGCAGGTTTGACGATTTCCAGCGGATGAGCGACGCGCGACAGGTGACCGTCGGAGTCGGAGCGCCGTTAAGAAGTGAGCATGGCATCTGCATCAGCATGCTTCTGTTCCAGCCGCGCAAAGCCAGACAGTGGTATGCGAAGAAGTATTTACACCGGGACGAAGAACCCTTCTTTGTGAGCGGGCAAAGCTCCATCGAATCATTAGGCGATGAAGGTCAGATTGCGCCGGCGATCTGTTATGAGTTAAGCGTGCCGGAACATGCGGAGCGCGCGGCCGAGAGCGGGGCGCGAGTATATCTGGCGAGCGTGGCTAAATCCGCGCGGGGCGTCAAGCGAGCCGTCGAGAGGCTGTCCGAGATCGCCATCCGGTATTCGATGACGGTGCTCATGTCGAACTGCGTGGGACGCTGCGACAATTTTGAAAGCGCGGGACAGTCCGCCGTCTGGAACGAAGAGGGTTTGCTCTTAGGGCAACTGAATGAAACGGACGAAGGGCTGCTGATTTTCGATACGGAGACGCGCGAACTGATCGCAAGAAGCGCGTGACCCGTTCGCGCGTGAACCGTTCGGGCGTGAGCTATTCGGATCGCGTGGAACGCCGCCGGGGCGGGTTGATGCAACTTGAGTGTGGAAAGGAGTTTCAAGATGATGTCCGAACGTATCGGTTGGCGAGCGCGTGCGTGTAGTTGGCGCGGGCTGTCCTTGCTTGGTGTCGGTCTTCTTCTTTGTCACGCCGCGACGGTCAATGCGCAAATCGGGATCGTCGATAAAGATGCGAAGCTCAAACCCACGATCACTATTCTGGGCAGCTATCACATGGGCGCTCAGGGGCAGAATACATTCAAGCCGAAAGTTGCCGACATCACCTCGCCCGAAAGACAAAAGCAGTTGGCCGTGCTGCTGGAGAGATTGAAAAAATTCAAGCCGACCAAAATCGCGCTTGAGATCGACACCGAGGATGAGGCGAAGACTCAGGAGCTTTACGACAAATATTTAGCGGGCACTTACCAACTCACGAAAAATGAGACCAACCAGATCGGGTTTCGCTTGGCGAAGGAACTGGGGCATCGAAAAGTTTACTGCGTCGATTGGGGCATCTTTCCCGACGACGAGTCGTATTACTACGAAAAGTTCGCGGCGAAGCATGCCGACATGGATAAATTTCTCAAAGAGGTCTACCGCAAGTCGAAGGCCGAGATAGACGCGGAAGCCGAAAAGCTATTGACGCTCTCGGTCGTCGATCAATTCATCCTGCTCAATCAGCCCGCCCGCATCGAGCGAGACCACACGAGATATTTCGACTATATCCGTCTCAATCGCGGCAACGAATACGCCGGGGCGAATTATCTTTCGTGGCTCTACGGCCGAAACCTGAAAATCCTCGCCAACATCATCAGAATCACCGACTCGCCGAACGACAGGATACTGGTCGTGTATGGTTCGGGACACGCCAAGTTGCTCAATCAATTCGCCAGAGAATCGGGTTTCTACCACGTCGAAAGTCCGCTGAAGTATTTGGAGAATAAAAGGACGAAGACCGGAAGGCGTTGACTCCGGCGAGTTGATGTGTGGTTCGTGTGGACGCAAGAAGAAGAAGGCCGCGCCGGTTGTGGGCGCGGCCTTCTTCTTCTTGCGCTGGCTGTCCGGCTCAGGTTACGGCTGACCGAACCTGAGTTTGTACTCCGTGGAGTTGAGGAAACCATTGACCATCGTGCGCACGTCGCCTGACTGCAACACTCTGAGCCATCCATCGAAGCCCGCCTGATCGGGCTTTCGACGCAGGTAGCCGTAGTATTGCATCCCGACGAACGCGTTGTTGAACTCACGCGCTCCCACGGCATCGGAATCCGCGACGGCGCGCAGCACTTGAGCGCGCGTCAGTGTATTGGCATCGAGCCGACTCGTCAGTTCCGCACTCGTCAGCGTCACCTTCACGCTCGCGTCCGGATTGGCCGGGTCGGGCGTCGTGATCTGCGTCAGTTGATACCTGTTCATCAGCGACACGACGTACTGTGCATTGGTCATCGCGCCGTATGTGGTCTGGAACTCCTGACGCTGCGTGAACAGCGTCGCGAGTTGAGCCTTGCGCGCATAGACCTCTTCGGCCGTCTGCCCGGCGACGAAACTCATGTCGGCCACCACTTCCAAATATTCCGGCAGACGATTGAACGCCACCTTGTAGAAGCGGAACACGTAGAAGCCTTTGAGCTGGAACTCGGCCGAGCGGAAGAAGCCTTCGCCGGAGACGTAGATGCGGTCGCAGCCCGACTGCACTTCGGGAGTGGTGAACGGGTTCGCACAACTGCCGAGCACGCCCATCCAAGCGTTGAAGCCGCCCGCGTCCGGCTCGCGTGAGAGGAAGTCGAGATACTGCTGGCGGACGAAGAAGTCGAAGGGCTGCCCCACGACCGGGTTGGGCGCGCCCGCCGCGTCGTTGTCCGTGATGCCGACGGTTGCCGTGCCCGGCGAGCCGAGCGCCGCCCCCGTCGGATTGGTGAGGACGACGTTGAAAGACTCGTTGCCCTCGACGTGGCCGTCGTTAATGAGAGAGACGCTGATCGTCTTCTGCGTCTCGCCCGCGCCGAAGGAGAGCGTGCCGACGGCGGTGGCGAAGTCGCAGCGTGCATAGGCCGCGCCTTGCGCGCCCGTGGCGTCGGCGCAGCCGACCGTGAACGTGTCGGCGTCCGTCGTCCGGTAATCCACACTGGCCGCCGTGGAGGCGTCGCCGACGCGCACGACCGAGAGCGTGATGCTGCGTTCGCTTTCGTTCACCTGCTGGCTGGCCGTGGCAAACTGCAAGAGCGCGCTCTGCTGCGCGCGGTCGTCGTCGATGATCGTCCCTAGCCCCTGCTCGTCCGCGATCAGGACGTTGTTCGGCTGGCTCAGGTTGACGAAGAATGACTCGTCCGCTTCAGCCGCCGTGTCGCCGACGACAGCGACCGCCACGGTCTTGCTCGTCTCGCCGGGCAGGAAGGTGATGAAGCCGTTCGTCGCGGTAAAGTCTTCGCCCGCCGTGGCCGTCCCCGGCGCGGTCGCGAACCTGACCCGCGCCGTCCTCCCGCTCGCCGCCGAAAGCGTGAGGTTGAAGACCGCATTGGTCGTCCCCGCGTTGCCCTCCGTAATGCTCGCATCACGCACGGAGACGCCCGGTGTGGCGTCGTCGTCGAGGATGGTCACTTGGAGAAGGCTGCCGATCTCCGCGTTGGTCGGATTCTGCAAGCCGATGAAAAAGCGTTCGTCGGGTTCGTCGAGCCGGTCGCCGATGATGCGGACGTTGACCGACTGCTCGGTCGTGCCCGGCGCGAAGACGAGACGACCCGAAGCTGCTTCAAAGTCGCTGCCCGCGAGCGCCGTGCTCGCGAAGGTCTGGTAGTCGGCGGCAACGGCGCGGCTGGTGGCGGCCGACAGCTTGAAGGTGAAGGCGCGCTCAACGGAGCCTTCGTCGCCCTCTCTAACCTGCTGCCCCTCGAAACTGATCTTGAGAGGCGTGTCGTTGTCGTTGATGCCGAGCAGCGCAGCGCCCGGCGAGCCGACGCTCTCCGGGTCGGCGTCGTTCGTGAGCGTGAGGCGGACGAACTCTTCCGGCTCGTCCACGGCGTCGGCGGCGACGGGGATGCTGATGGTCTTCTCCGTCTCGCCTTCGGCGAAAGTGAGCAGGCCGGAGACGGACGTGTAGTCTTGTCCGGCGGTGGCCGTCTGGTCGGCCGTCGAGTAATTGACGGTCAGCACGCCGCGACTGCCGCCGACACGCCGCACGGGGATACGGACGCTACCCGCGTCTTCGAGCGCGCCGTAGGCCGTCGAGCCGAAACGTGCGTTGCCGCGCGCCGCGCCCGCGTCGCAAGGGGAGAACTCGGAAGTATTGCCCGCCGGGTCGGTGGCTGTGGCCGTCAGCACACGTCCCGCAGGCAGCGCGGCGTTGACCATCGCGCCGATTAAGGCGCGGCCGTCAGCGCCGGTCGTCACTTGGAGCGTGTGGATGAAGCGCGCGCCCTCGCCGTAACCCGTCTGGCCGCAGGCCGCGTTCGAGTAGAGATCGACGGTATAGGTCGTGTTCGGCATGCTGTCGAGCGTGCCGGAGACGTTCGTCGAGCCGCCCGCGGTTGAGACGTTCGTCAGGATTGGATAGTTCTGCCCGAAGTTGACGCCGTTGTCGGCATCGAGCGGGTCGTTCGCATCGGGGCCGTTCGAGCCGATGTCTATCGCGAGGTCGCCGTTCGAGAAGATCGAGTTGCCGCGAACCGTAACGCGCGAGTCGGAGATCGTCGTGATGGAGAGTGCGACGCCGTCGCCGATGTTGAAGGCGATGAGATTGCCCTGTCCGGCCTCCGTCCCGCCGATGCGCGCCCCTTGGGTCGAGCCGCCGACGTTGATGCCGGCCAAGACGTTCGGGACGGGGCGGTTGCCCCCGGCGTTCGAGCCGATGTAGTTGCCCGCGATGACGGTGTCGCGGATGGTGGCGGTCGTGGAACTGCCGATGTCGATGCCGTAGTTGTTACCGGAGATGACGTTGCGCGCCTCTGCGGTAGTGCCGCCGATGATCGAGCCGGAAGCGCCGATGTCGATGCCGTAGTTGTTGCCGACGGCGTAAGAGCCTGTGGCATCCGTGCCGATGTAGTTGCCCTGCACCGTGCCGCCCGCGTTGCCGAAGCGGATGCCGTCGCCCTGATTGCCGGAGATGACGTTGCGCGCGCCCGGCTCCGTGCCGCCAATGACGACGATTGAGGCGGACGAAAAACTCACCTCGATGCCGGTGTTGTTCGGCACGGCGTAAGCGCCGGTCGCGTCCGTGCCGATGTAATTGCCCCGCACCTTGTTTCCGCCGTCGAGGCCGATGGCGCGGCCGTTGCCGGAGATGACGTTGCGGTCTGCGGGCGTCGTCCCGCCGACGATGTTGTTCGTCCCGTTGACGGTGATGCCGGTTCCGTTGAAGCCTTCGATGGATTTTGCGCCCGCCGCGTCCGTGCCGATGTAGTTGCCGCGCACGACGTTGTTCGAGCCACGGACTCGCACGTTGTCGTTGCCGTTACCGGAAATCACGTTGCCGGGGCCGACCGTCGTGTCCGACGAAGCCAACTCGACGCCCGCGCCGCCGTTGCTCAGGGACTTCGCGCCCGCCTTGTCCGTGCCGATGTAGTTGCCCGCGATCCGGTTGTTGACGCTGGCCGTGCCGCTGACGACCACGCCATAGTTGTTCGCCGAGATGAGGTTGCGCGCGCCCGGCTCCGTGCCGCCGATGAGGTTGCCGGACGAGTTCAAGATCAAAACGCCCGTGCCGCCGACCGCGCCGCCGCCCACGCGGAAGTCGGTCGCCCCAGCGGCGTCCGTGCCGAGATGGCAGCCCTGCACGGTGTTGCCGCCGCCGCTTTCGAGGCGGACTGACCCGGAGTTGAAGCGGTAGAGAGCGAGGCCGCGCAGCGTCGAAGCACCCGCCTTGATGATGAACCCGTACTCAAGGCCGCCGCCGTTGATCTCGACGAGCGGAGTGCCCGCGTAGCCGGGCTGCGTCGCGGCGTCGATGGTGACGGGGTCGGAGATTTCGGGCAGTTGCAGGCCGAGGTTGATCGTATGCAAGCCCGCGCCCGGAATATTGAAGTCGATGAAGTCAGCGCCCGGCGCGGTGTTGGCGTCGAGGACGGCCTGCCGCAGACTGCCCGCCCCGGTGCTGTTGGTGTTCGTGACGACGAAACGGCCGCGCGCGCCCGTGAAGTCCGCGACCACGTCGGCCGCCGGGTCGGTGATGCCGCGCGCAGGCGGCGCGAAGGTGAAGCCGACGAGCGAAGGCGTGACGGTGTAGTTGCCGCTCCGGGGCACGCTGAACGAGTAGTTGCCGCTCGCGTCCGTCTGCGTGATCTCGACGCGCGCTCCCGTGAGCGCGACGGTCGCGCCGGGCAGCGGCGTGCCGCCCGCGTCCGTCAGGCGGCCGCGAATCAGTTGGAAGGGTTCGGTCGAGACGCTGGCCGTGAAGTCGGCCGTCTGGTTGACGGAGAGGTTGGCGAAGGTGTGGGAGGAGGGCGCGAACAGCGTGTTCTCCTTCGCCGCGTGGACGGAGTAGGACGCGCCCGCGCGCAAACGCCCGAAGTAGTAAGAGCCGTCAACGCCGGTCACGGTGGTGCGCGTCTCCGCTCCCGCGAGCGTGATGCGCACGCCGCCCGTGCCCGCCCCGCCCGCATCCGTGACGCGCCCGCTGATCGCGTATGAGACGGCCAGCTTCGTGACGAAGACATCTTGGCCGCGATTGAACGGCTGGTAAGAACCGTCGCTCGCGGGGAAGTCGGACGTGCCTGAAGTTCCGGTCACGTAGGCGTTGCCCGCGCTGTCGAGAGCGACGGCGTTGGCCGCGTCGTTGAAGAAACTGGAGAACGGCCCGACGCCGGTCGAGCCGCCGAGATAGGTCGAGTATTCAAAGGCCGAACCGTTGGGGCTGAGCTTCGTCGCGAAGGCGTCGCCGTCCGCTTCCGCCTGAAACGACGTATCGACGTAGTAGGCGATACCCGACGTGTGCGGATCGGCTTCGACCAGCCCGTAGGCTCTGTTTTGGATGCCGTTGTTGGCGGGCGACCAAGTCGCGCCCGCGTCGGTCGTCTTGAAGATGCCGTTGGGCGTGGTGGTGTAAACGGTGGAAGGCGTGCGCGGATCGATGCTGATGTCCGAGCCGCCGTTGTGGACGAGTCGCCAAGTGGCCGCGCCGTCCTCGCTCTTGTAGAGACCGCCGGTGGTGAGGTAGAGGGTCGAAGGGTTTTGCGGATCGATGGCGAGCAGATTCGTGTGCGGGGTGGCCACGCCTTCGTTCATGCGCGTCCACGTCTGGCCGCCGTCGGTGCTTTTGTAGACGCCGCCGCTCGGCGACGAGTTGCACGAGACGTAGACGGTCGAAGGCGTCTTCGGATCGACGACGATGGAGATCGAGTTGAAGAGTGAGGACGCGCCCAGCCTGATCCAGTTCGCGCCGCCGTCCGTCGTCTTGTAGATGCCGGTGATGTTCCCGCCCGCGTAGAGCGTGGTCGGCGTCGAGGGGTCGCAGGCCAGCACGCTTGCGGCCGACGTGGGCAGACCCGCGGTGACTAACTTAACCCACGTCGCGCCGCCGTCGGCCGAACGATAGACGCCCTCGCCGCCCGAACTGCTGAACGAAGATGTCACCAGCGCGTAGACGTTGGCTGCGGGGGAAGTGTCCACGCACTGCACGCCAACGGGCAAGTCGGCGGGCAGCCCCGTCGCGCCGCGCACCCAGTTGCGCCCGCCGTTCGTGCTGCGCTGGAATCCGTCGAAGCCGCCGACGTAGAGGTGACCCGGCCGGCGCGGATCGGCGAGCATGGTGGAGGGGGAAGAACTCGTCGTCCTGAAGTTGAAGCTGTCGTTGTTCCAGCGCGCGCCGCCGTCGGCCGTGCGGTAGAAGGCGCTCCGGTTACGCAGCGTATCGGGCGTGACGGGGAAGTTGCGCGAGACGGTGGAGCCGACGACGTGCGCGCGCCCCATCGAATCGACGGCGATGCCGCGCGCCTCGTCGAACGCCTCGCCGCCGAGGTAGGTCGAGTATTCAAGCGCCGAGCCCGCGACGTTGATCTTGGAGACGAAGGCATCAGTGCCGCCGGAGACTATGGCCTGCGCGGAGCTGACGGTCGGGAAGTTGGCCGACTCCGTGCGGCCTGCGACGTAGGCCGCGCCCGCCGCGTCGAGTGCGACGCCGGTCGCGTAGTCGCTGCCCGCGCCGCCGAGGTAGGTGGAGTAGGCGAGCGAATCGCCGGAGGCGTTGAACTTGGTGACGAAGGCGTCGGGCGAGGACAGGAACGGAGAACTCGGCGAGATGGTCGTGCGGAACGCGCCCGGCGTGACGGGGAAGTTGGTCGAGGCGGTGTGGCCGACGACGTGCGCGCGCCCCGCCGCATCGACGGCGACACCCGTCGCGTAGTCTTGCCCGCTGCCGCCGTGGTAGGTCGCGAAGTTGAGCGCGCCCGCGGGCGTCAGCTTGACGAGGAAAGCGTCGCCATTGCCGCCCGCCGCGAGTTGTAGCGCGCGGAGCGTCTGGAAGTTCGTCGAACGCGTCTCGCCGACGACGTAGGCGTTGCCCGCGCCGTCGATGGCGATGCCGTTGCCCGTGTCGTTAGCGTTACCGCCGAGGTAGGTCGAGTAAGTGAGCGCCGCGCCCGCCGCGTCGAGGCGGAAGGCGAACGCCTCCGAGTCGCTATTGGAGAAAGCGCTCGTGTCCGAGAGCGCGTAGAAGAGGTTCGACGGAGACGACGGATTCACTTCGAGGATGCGAACGGTCGGGCGCGAGAGCCCCGTGCGCAACGCCGTCCAGTTCGCGCCGCCGTCCGTCGTCTTGTAGACGCCGCCGGCACTCGTGCCCGCGTAGAGAGTCGCGGGCGCGGAAGGGTCGATGGCGAGCGCGTGGACGTTTTGTTCGGTGATCCCGTTGCCGGACTTCTGCCAACTCGCGCCCGCGTTCGTCGTCTTGAAGACGCCGCCGGTCGTGCCCGCGTAAAGGACGGACGTATTCGCCGGGTCGAGCACGAGGTCGAGCACGTTCGTGCTCGTCAGCCCGGAGTTCGTCTGCACCCAGTTCGCGCCCGCGTTCGTCGTCTTGAAGACGCCGCCGCCACCGGCCGCCGCGTAGATGACGGACGTGTTCGTCGGGTCGATGGTGAACGAGTGAGCGGGGCTGAAGTTGAAGCCTGTGTTCGACTGATTCCAACTCGCGCCGCCGTTCGTGCTCTTGTAGAGGGCGAAGTTAGCGCCCGCGTAGAGCACGTCCGGGTTGGTCGGGTCGATGGCGATTGAGTAGATGTTCTCGTTGGCGAACGCGGCGACCGCCGCCCACGTCTCGCCGCCGTTCGTGCTCTTGAAGAGACGCAGGTTAAAGCTGGACGGTTCGGTGTTGACGACGGCGTACATGACGGAGGGCGCGGAGCGCGCGACCACCACGGAAGTGACGCGATACGTTCCGGAGGTGACGTTGAGCTTCGCCCAATTCGCGCCCCCGTCCGTACTCTTGAAGAGACCGGCGAAGGCCACGCCCGCGTAAACAATCGCGGGCGACTGCGGATGAATAGCTACGGACGCGATCTCGCCCGGCGGCAGGCCGCCGCCGGAGACGGCCGACCAGTTCGCGCCCGCGTCGCCGCTGCTGAAGAAGTTGCCGCCGCCGCGCACGGGATTGACGAGCGGAAAGTCGGCCGAGGAAGACTGGCCGGTCACGTAGGCGTTGCCCGAAGCGTCGAGCGCAAGGGCGTGACCACGGTCGTTGTCGCTGCCGCCGACGATTGTCGAGTAGACGAGTTCCGTTCCCGCCGCGTTGATCTTGGTGACGAACACGTCGCCGGACGAGAGGTTATTGCCGGTGCGGATCGCTTTCGTGGAAGGGAAATTAGCGGAGGTGGTCTGGCCGGTGACGTAGGCGTTGCCCGTCGCATCGACCGCGATGCCGTAGCCGGTCTCGCCCCCGCTGCCGCCGAGAAAGGTCGAGTAGACGACGACCGGATCGATGACGAGCGGACGGCCCGCGTCGTATCGGCCGACGTTGAACGCGACCTCGTTGCGACCGCGCAACTGGTAGCCGCCCGCCACTTCGACGCGCCGCCCCGTGTCGTCCGTCTGGTAGATCACAGGCTTGCGCAGGACGAGTTCTTCGCCCCCGACACGCACTTTCAACTCGCCCTCGGGACTGACATCGACGCGCTCCGCGCCCCCGAAAGCCAACCTGATCGGGCGCGCGTCCGCGCCGGGCGCGACGACGAAGTCGAACTCAAGCTCGCGCTGGTTGCCGTAGTAGACGAGGTCGATGCCGGGATAGATTTCCGAGTAGGAGATTTTCGCGTAGGTCGCGACGCCGACGCGCCAGCGCGAGGGGTCGTCGCCGACCAAGTAGTTGATCAAGCCCTTCTGCCGTTCGAGACCGGCCACGCGCGGCGAACGGTTCGCGCCGTCCAGACGCACGCGCAGTACCTTCGTCTCCTGTCCGTCCGCCGCAGTCGCCGCAGTCGCCGCAGTCGCACCCTGAGTCGCGCGGTGAACTTCGCGCTCGCCCCGCGTGCCCCGGCCGAGCGCGAGCACGGCCTCGTTCGCGGTCAGGAAAAGATCGGAGTTCGCACCGCGCGAGATGAACTTCACGTCTTTGTCGGCCTGCCCCCGGTTCTCCTCGAAACTCAAAGGCAGACGGCCGTAGGCCGCCTCGGCCTCGGCCACGGTGCGAAGGTCATCGACCGCCACCGCCCCGGCCGCTTCAAGAGAGTTCGACGCGGCCGGAGGAAAGAAGGCGCTCAAGTCGCCCCCCGCACGCGCGGCCAGCACGGACGCGAGCGCGAGCGCAACTAGCAGGCCGACGGCCGCGAGATGTCGCGGGCGTTTCCCCGACGAGAAGATCGAGGCGAAGAATTCGCGTGGGGGATTTGGCCGCGCCGTGCGGGCAGGGGTGCGTCTCTGTAACATTTAAACTCCGTGTGCGTGGCGGCAACTCGTGGCGGTCGCAATCCGGGGATGGGGAGACGGCGATAACTTCCGCTGGCCGGGCTTGTTAGTGCTTTAAAGGGTAGTGGAGGCGGGGCTTTGTGGAAGAACCGTGCGAGGGAGCTTCTGTCTGACACGCCTACGATTGATGCGTCCAGGCATGGGAGAACACTAAAGGTGAAACACCCGCCTGCGGCTTGAAACCGCCGGATTATACATGCGTACCGACACGTATCAAAACTCCGTGCCGCAAAGTTTGCGTCGCAAAGATTATTTCGCGGCGTGAGGAGTCGTTCGGAGGCGTGAAGAGTAGTTCGAGCGACTTTCGCTAAACATGATAGAACCGGCGCTGGAGGGCGACGCTTCCACCCCCCTTCGCGGCGCGTTGCGCGATGCAAGCGACAACGACGACGCGCGGCATAAGTCGGCGCGCGTCGTCGTTGTCAGTTGCGCTCCTCCGTTACACTTGGAACTGTCCGGCTTCGAGCAACTGTTTGACGTAGGCGAGGAATTTCTCGGCATCCGCGCCGTCGATGATGCGATGGTCGAAGGAGAGCGCGAAGTAGGCCATCTGGCGAATGGCGATGAAGTCGTCGCCCTCGGGCGTGGTCATCACCTTGGCGCGTTTCTCAATCGCGCCGATGCCGAGGATGGCGACTTGCGGCTGGTTGATGATGGGCGTGCCGAAGAGGCCGCCGAAGACGCCGGGGTTCGTGATGGTGAACGTGCCGCCCGCCACTTCGTCCGGTTTGAGTTGTTTCGAGCGCGCGCGTTCGGCCAAGTCGTTCGCGGCGCGTGCGAGGCCGGAGATGGAGAGGTCGTCGGCGCGTTTGATGACGGGGACGATCAAGCCCCAGTCGAGCGCGACGGCCATGCCGAGGTTGATGTCCTGCTTATAGACGATCTGATCGCCCGAGACCTGCGAGTTGAAGATGGGGAACTTGCGCAACGCGCTCGTGATGGCCTGGAAGATGAACGGCATGTAGGTCAACTTCGTGCCCGTGCGCTGTTGAAACTCGGCCTTGTGGAGTTCGCGCAATTTGGCGATGCGCGTCATGTCGATCTCGTAGACGGTGGCGACGTGCGCCGACGTGTTCTGCGACATGATCATGTGCTCGGCGATCTTCTTACGCATGACGGACATCGGTTCGACGCGGTCGCCCGCGCCCGGCTGGACGTGCGGCGCTTGCGGCGGCGCGGCGGGCGGAGGCGTCTGCACCGCCGGCTGCTGCGGCGCGCGTGCGGCGGCGGGTTGTTGCTGCGGCGCTTCCGGCTGCTGCTGTGTACTCGCGCCCGACTCGATGAAACTGAGGATGTCGTTCTTCGTGACGCGGCCGCTCATCCCCGTGCCTTCGAGTTGCGTGATGTCTATGTTGTGTTCGCGCGCGATGTTGCGCACGAGCGGGCTGGACTTCGTGCGACGCAAATCTTCGACCGTTTGTGCGCCGCCGTTTGCGCCCGTTCCCGTCTCGACCGCCTGCGCCTCGCCGTTACCTGCGCTGCCCGCGCCTGACTGTAGCGACTGCCCTTCGGCACGCGCGCCCGGTCGCTGGTCGTCGTAGCTTCTACCGGCCACTTCCGCCGTCACTTGCGGCGTCGAAGTGGTCGTCGCGGACGCCCCGCCTTCTTGCGCGTTGGCGTCGGTCGCCTGTGATGCCACGGCGGCGGGCGGCGTGGGTGGAGGCTCGGAGGCGACGGCGGCCTGCGCGGCGGACGCTTCCGGTGCGCTCGCGGCCGGTGCTGCGGCGGCGGCGGCAGCCGTTTCGCCTTCCGCGCCGATGATCGCCACGACCTTGTTGACCTCGACCGTCTCGCCCTCTTTGAACTTGATCTCGGTGAGCGTCCCGGCGGCCGGACTCGGAATCTCCGCGTCAACCTTGTCGGTCGAAATCTCGAACAGCGGCTCGTCGCGCTCCACGCGCTCGCCCACCTGCTTCATCCAACGGGTGATCGTCCCCTCCGCGATGGACTCGCCCATCTGCGGCATCACAACTTCTGTGCTCATATCTTCTCCCTAGTGACAAGTGACGAGTGACGAGTGACAAGTTTAAAGACAAGTCTTTTGTATTAACTTGTCACTCGTCACTCGTCACTCGTCACTCTTTCATTACCCTTCCGCGCTGGTCGGATCGATGATCGTTTTGATCTCGGAAATGCGGTTGGCGGGGAAGCCGCCCTGCGCCGCATGCTCGCGCACCATCTCCGCGTTCGGCGCGATGTAGACGCAATAGATTTTGTCGTCCGTCACGTAACTGTGTACCCACTGAATCTGCGGCCCCATGCCGTTCAACACGGCGCAGGACTTCTGCGACATGGCCTGCAAAGCATCCGCCGGCAACTTCCCCGCCTCCGGCACTTCTCTCTCAATCACGTATTTCGGCATGACGTTTTTCCTTTCGGATGGCTGTTAGCTGTTAGCCGTTAGCTGTCGGCTGTTAGCTAAAACAAAAACTTCTGGCTGACAGCTAACAGCTAACAGCTACTCAGTACGCCGCGAGTTTGCGCGCCGCTTCGAGCACGTCTTTGATCTGCGGCAGGTGATATTCTTCGAGCGGCGGCGAATAAGGCACGGGCGTGTCGATTGAGGCGACGCGCACGACGGGCGCATCCAACCACTCGAAAGCCTCTTCGGCAATCGTCGCCGCGATCTCGCCGCCGATGCCGCCGGTGCGCGCGGCCTCGTGCAGGATGAGCACCTTGTTCGTCTTCTTGACCGACGCAATGATCGACTCTTTATCCAGCGGCGCGAGCGTGCGCAAATCTATCACCTCAACGTCCAAGCCTTCGCGCTCAAGCTCCACGGCCGCGTCGAGCGCGTTCAAGACCTGCGCGCCGAACGTGATGATGGACAGGTCGCGCCCCGCGCGCGCCGTGCGTGCGCGCCCGATCTCGACGATGTAGTCGTCCTCCGGCAACTCTTCGCGCAGGCGCGGCAGGCGATAGAGTTTCTTGTGCTCGAAGTAGAGCACGGGGTCTGGGTCGCGGATGGCGGCTTTGATCAAGCCCTTGGCGTCGTAGGCCGTCGAAGGCTCGACGATCTTCAAGCCCGGCGTGTTCAAGAAAAACGCCTCGGCGTTGACCGAATGAAACGGCCCGGCGTGGACGCCCGCGCCGCAAGGGCCGCGAAACACGGTCGGCAGCGCCGCGCCCCAACGATAACGACACTTGGCCGCGTAGTTCGTCAGCATGTCGAAGCCGGGCGAGATGAAGTCTATGAATTGAAACTCGGCCACGGGTCGCATGCCCATCAAGGCCGCGCCGCAGGCCGCGCCCACAATCGCCGCCTCGGAGATCGGCGTGTCGATGACGCGCTCCGCGCCGAACTCTTCGAGCAGGCCGTCCGTCACCTTGAACGCGCCGCCGTAAGCGCCCACGTCTTCGCCGATGACGAAGACGGTCGGGTCGCGCTCCATCTCTTCCCAGATACCCTGCCGGATGGCTTCGACAAACGTGACGACGCCGCCGCGCGCCGGGCGATTCGATTTATGCTCTTTTTTAACTGCCGTTGACATACGGGTTCTGAAAAGTTGCTCGTCTCTTATTTGACGCTGATCGTTTCCGCGCTTTTGCGCAGGCTCTCTTTGTGTTTGTCGTACTGCGAGACGGTCGAGTTGAAATTGAACATCAGCAGTTGGCCGTCGAAGAGTGTGCCGTAAAGGTCGTTCATGATTCCGGTGTCCACGGCCTCCGCCTTCAAGTGCAGGTGAATCCAGCGGCGGCCTTCGCGCGTGATGATCTCGCGCCCGATCCATTCGACGCCGGGAATGCTGCGTTCGAGGTGCGATTCGAGAAACTTCTTCAACTCGTCCAACTGCTCCGCCCGAAATCCGCTGCCGCCGAAGGTGACGGCCACCGAGACGTTCTGTTGCTCGTTGCTGTAAACGAACTCCGGCGCATAGGCTCCGCCGTTGCGCCCGAACTTGAAAGCGATGTCCTCTTTCGACATCGGCTTGAATCCGGCGGGCGGCACGAAACTGACGCGCCCCTCCCTCAGGTGCACGCGCTCCGTCGTTGCCTCCTGCGCCTGCAACTTCCCCGCGCCTGACGAGGCGAACAGCAGGACGAAAGCGATGGCAGCGATGGCGAGGTTAGTCTTTCTCATAACTCCGTCGGTTGATTTACTTCTCCAACACTTTCGGGCGAAACGCGGGCGCGACAATCGAGTTGTCGAAGACGCCGTAAGCGGCCTTTTCGGGTTCGGGCATCGGCGACTCTTCCGCCCACGCCACGTCTTCGTCGATTTCGCGCTGCACGTCGGCCACAACGCGGTCGAGTTCTTCTTGCGTGGCGACCTCAAATTTCAGCAAGTGGCGGGTGAAGCGGTCGACGGGGTCGCGCCGTTCCCACATTTCGAGTTCGGCGGCCGGGATGTAGCGCTGGTCGTCGTGCTCCGCGTGGCCTTTGCGCCGGTAGGTCTTCGCTTCGATGAGCA
This sequence comes from Pyrinomonadaceae bacterium, assembly GCA_036387235.1. Lineage (GTDB taxonomy): Bacteria > Acidobacteriota > Blastocatellia > Pyrinomonadales > Pyrinomonadaceae > JAIVJZ01. The sequence goes on along the minus strand of DASVUD010000006.1, from coordinate 305,792 downwards.
CCGCGCCGCCGCCCGAGCGCGCGTAGTCGGCCGCACGTTTCGTCACTTCGTAACAGGCGATGACGTCGTTGCCGTCGACGATGTGGCCGGGGATGCCGTAGCCCGCGGCCTTGTCCGCGAGGTTTTCCACGGCCGTCTGCAAACGCGTGGGCGTCGAATAGGCGTACCAGTTGTGCTCCGCGACGATGATGACGGGGAGACGCTGCACGGCGGCGAAGTTCAATCCTTCGTGGAACGCGCCCGTGCTCATGCCGCCGTCGCCGATGTAGGCGAGCGCCACGAGGTTCTTGCGCTGCATGCGCGCGCCGAGAGCGATGCCGGTCATGACGGGGATCATGTCGCCGAGGTGCGAGATGGGGCCGATGAAGCCCTTCTCCATGTTGCCGAAGTGGATGTTCAAGTCGCGCCCTTCGGACGGCCCCCAGGCCTTCGCCATGTACTGGGCGAAAATCTCGCGCGGCCGGATGCCTTTGACCAGCACCGCGCCGAGGTCGCGAATCAAGGGCGCGATGAAGTCGCCCGGTGCGAGCGCGTAACAAGTGCCCACGGCCGTCGCTTCCTGACCGAGCGAACGAAACACGCCGCCGACCACTTTCGTCTGCCGGTACAAATTCACCAGACGTTCTTCCACGAGCCGCGTCAACATCAGGTAACGATACAACGCCAACAACTGCTCGCGCGTGAGGCTCGTCTCCGTCGTACAGATCAACTCCTCGTCGGCCGCCGCACCGGCAGCAGCAGTCGTCGTCGCCTCCGCCACGCTCGCCGACGCCTCCGCGCCGTTCGCGCCCCCGCCCTTCTTCCCCTTCGCCGCGCCCTGCTTCGCAGCCCCTTTGCGTTTCGTCTCAGTCTTCATAATTGCTTCGCAAGTGACAAGTGACAAGTTAAAGACAAGTCTTTGGCTTTAACTTGTCACTTGTCACTTGTCACTTGTCACTGTTCTTAAAAATGTATCGTCAAACCGTGAATGCCTTCGGCGGCCTCCATCATGGCTTCGGAGATGGTGGGATGCGCGAAGATGGTGCGGCCGAGTTCTTCGGCCGTGGATTCGAGTTGGAGCGCGACGCCCGCCTCCGCGATCAACTCCGTGGCGTGCGGCCCGATGATGTGAACGCCCAACAGTTCGTCGTACTTCGTTTCGCTGACGACCTTGATGAAGCCCTCTTCCTCGCCGAGTATGCGCGCCTTGCCCGAAGCCGAGAAGGGGAACTTCGCCACACGCACATCGTAGCCTTCCTTGCGCGCCGCCGCTTCCGTCAAACCGACCGAAGCCACTTCCGGGTCGCAGTAGGTGCACGAAGGGACGTGGCGCAAATTGAGCGGGTGCGGCTTCTGCCCCGCGATCTGCTCGACGACGAGGATACCCTCTTTCGACGCCAGATGCGCGAGCCACGGCGTCGGGATCACGTCGCCGATGGCGTAGACGCCCTCTTCGCCCGTGCGGCAAAACTCGTCCACCTGCACGTTGCCGCGCTCCACCTTGATCTTCGTGCCTTCCAGCCCCAAGCCTTCGAGGTAAGGCATGCGACCGACGGCAACTAAAAACATCTCCGCTTCGAGGCGCACGTCCGCGCCCTTCGCGTCCTTGCCCGTCACGACGACGCCGCTCGCGGTCTTCTCCATCTTCTCCAGACGCGTCCCCAACTGCTGCTTGATGCCGCGCTTGCGAAACGCCTTCTCCAGTTCGACCGACACCTCTTCGTCTTCGAGCGGCAAGAGGTGCGGCATCAGTTCGACGATGGTGGTCTCCGTCCCGAAGCGCGAATAGACGCTCGCGAACTCGACGCCGACCGCGCCCGCGCCCATCACGATCAGAGACTTCGGCACTTCCTTGAGTTCGAGGATGTGGTCGCTATTGACGACGCGCTCGCCGTCCGTCTCGAAACCGGGAATCGGGCGCACGACCGACCCCGTCGCGATGATGATGTTCTTCGTCTCGATGGTCTGCCGCGCGCCGTCCGCGCCCGTCACTTCGACCTTGCCGGGAAGCTGTAGTTTGCCCGTCCCCGTGAAGACCGTCACCTTGTTCTTCTTCATCAGGTATGAGACGCCCGCCGCGTTCTTGTTGACGATCTTATCCTTGCGCTTCTGCACGGCGTCGAAAGCGAGTCGCACTTCCGACACCAGCACGCCGTGATCGGCCAGATGCTTCTGTGCGAGTTCGTAGTTGTGCGCCGACATCAGGAGCGCCTTCGTCGGAATGCACCCGCGCAGGCCGCACGTCCCGCCGAGCCGCTTCTCCTTCTCCACGAGCGCCACTTTCAGACCGAGTTGCGCGCCGCGGATGGCGGCCACGTAACCGCCCGGCCCCGCGCCGATCACCGTCACGTCGAATTGTTCTGTCGCCAAGACCTTTTATCCTCTCCTCTTAACCGTGGACGCCACGCGCGCAACGCGCGCACTCCTCTTGCCTCTCACGCAACGCGCTCTCTAGCGTGCCCCGAAATAACTACTTGATTTGGTGGGTTGCTCTCGCAAACGCGGATTATAATGCCTCCCGTCTTTTTCATCCAGCGACGGGAGAAACCAAACACACATGCAACACTCCGCAGGCTTCCTCGAACTCGTCCGCGACGCCAAAACACGCATCCGCGAACTCAACGTCCAAGAGACGCGCCAGCATTTAGACGACAACCCCATGGCGCGCCTCATCGACGTGCGCGAAGACCACGAATGGCAAGCCGGCCACGCCGCCGGGGCGATGCATCTGGGACGCGGCATCATCGAACGCGACATCGAACACTCGATCCCCGACAAACAGACAGAACTCATCCTCTACTGCGGCGGCGGCTACCGCTCCGCCCTCGCCTGCGACAACCTCCAACGCATGGGCTACACCAATCTCTACTCCATGGACGGCGGCTGGAAGGCGTGGAAAGAATCGGGCGCGCCGACTGAAGAAGGCGAGTGAGGCTGGCCGGCTCACGCGCGGGTGCGTTGATTCAACGCGCGCGCCTCCGCGCGGAAACGACGAAAGCCTTTTGCCCCGAAGCCGTTATTTCAAACGGAGGCTCCGTCTCGTAGCCGCGTTCGGACAGCAGGCGCAACAGTGGGTGCTCCGCGTTCCACGTCGTGTCGCGGAAGGCAACCCAGAAATGCTCCTCGCGCAGCGCCGCGGACGCATCCGCGACCTCCACCTCATAAAACCCGCGCGGGAGGAAGAAGGCTTTGTCCTCCGAGAGACCGGGCAGGTTCTTGACGACGGCCACGCGAAACCTCTCGTCGCCCACCGCGCTCATCCCGTACCACAGGTGATAGGCGACGAGTTCTTCCGCAGCATAGACCTTGACCGCGCTCGTCCCCCCTCCTCCTGCCGCTCCAATCGCGGGCGCGTCGCTCTCGACGACTCGACGCGCGAGCGTCTCCCACGCGCACCAGATGGGTGGTGCGTCGCGGCGCACGAGCCAGAGCATGGCGGCGAGCGTCAACCAGCAGGCGAGCAAGAGTTTGATCGTGGTGGCGAGCCAGAGCGGGCGCAAGGAGACGAGCGCGGAGGCCGCCAGCAGCAGGTACGCAGGCGCGATGATGATGAGATGTCGTAAGCCCCAGATCGATTGCGGCAGCACGCGCGACAACACAAACGCGACGACGACAGGCAGCAACGAAAAAAAGAGCAGGAAGGTTAAGGCCGACCCCTCGCCCGCCACGGCTCCTGAAAACTTCCCCCACGTATCGCCGCGCGCAGTCTCTCGCGCCGTGTCATCCTCTAACGTTGGCACAGATGCGCGCCGCCGCTGCCTCAAGGCCCGCCAACCCAGCGTGACGAACGCAGGGACGAACAGTGCAACGGCCAACCAGACGTTCACGCGCAGCACGATTGGCTCAAAAGTGTTGCGGCGAAAACGGAACGGTTCGTGGAGTAAGAGGAAAGGTTGAAGGATGTCTGACAGGTGCGGCCGCGCCGCCCAACCGATGTTTTGCGCCAGCCCCGTCCCCTCACTTGCCGCCCCGAGCACCATCACCGCCCACGGGCTGAAACACGCGCCGAGAGCGCACAGCACCACGGCGAACGCCTTCAACTTTCGCCTCTGCCGGATGACCAAATAGAAAGCTTCCAGCCCGACCAACAGCCAGCCGAAATAGTGTGTGTAGACTAACAGGAGATTCACGATGAACAGCCACAGCGCATCGCGCCGCCGCACCTCTCGCCCCGGGTCGGAGAAACGCGCGAAGAGCCACAGCGAACCGAACGCGAACAACAGCAACAGGCTGTACATGCGCAACTGCTGTCCGTGCTGGATCAAATAGCCGTTGACGGCCCACAGCAAGAGCGCGAGTCGCGCCGCGCCGTCGCGCACGCGCAACTCCCGGCAGAGCAGCAGGAAGGGCACGACCCCCGCCGTCGCCGTCAAGACCGTCGACAGCCGCAGCCACCACACCGCCGCCGCCCCGTCGCCGACGAGCGCGAGCCACCCCTTGAGCAACAGGTAATAGAGCGGCGGATGAACCAGATCGAGCGCGACGAACTTGAACAGCGCCCCCCACTCGTGCCGCGCGGCGTGCACGCTAAACACCTCGTCGAACCACAGGCACGACGCGTCCAGCCGCCACACCCGCGCCCCCACAAACAACGCCACGAGCAGACCCCACACCACAAACTCGCGCGGGCGACGCGCCACCACCGCCACCGCGCCGTCCCCCGCCTCTGCGTCTCTCACTCGCCTACCCTCGTCATTCATCATATTCGCGGCACGCATCATAAACGATGCCCCGTCGCGCGTCGCTGCCGATTATGCTGTTTTCGATAGAGAATCGTGAGCGAGAGGCGCGGAAAGCGTGCGCGAAGACCACGAATGGCAGGCCGGCCACGCCGCCGGAGCCGCGCACATCGGGCGTGGCATCATCGAACGCGACATCGAACACTCGATCCCCGACAAACAGACAGAACTCATCCTCTACTGCGGCGGCGGCTACCGCTCTGCCCTCGCCTGCGACAACCTCCAGCGCATGGGTTACACCAATCTCTACTCCATGGACGGCGGCTGGAAGGCGTGGAAAGAATCTGGACAGCCGATAGAGGGCGAATGATAATAAGTCCATGACGAACGACGCCTCATACGAATACGACATCTTCCTCAGTCATAACCATAAGGAGCAGGACTGGACGGAGAAGCTGGCCGAACGTCTCGAACAGGAAGACTGGCAAGGGCGCAAGCTCTCGGTCTTCTTTTCGCCGTGGGACATACGCCCCGGCCAGTCGATTCCTCTGAAAATCGAGCAAGGGTTAATGAAGAGTCGCAAGGTCGGCCTCATCATGTCGCCCGCTGCGATGGATTCAGCATGGGTAGAGTTGGAAAGACTGGTAACGACGCACATCGCCCTGACTGCGCGCGAGGAGCGTTTGATTCCCTTGCTTCGCCACGACTGCGAAATTCCCCCACTCCTCCGCCCACTCTTACCTATAGATTTCACAGACGACGCTCGATTCGAGGAAAGCTACCAGCGCCTTCTCTCCGTCATTAAAGACGAGCCGATGCCGCGCCGCGCTCGCCGTGCCGCGAGCGTCCCCGCTTCGCTGCCCGCATCTATTCCGCGCCCGCCCGCCGTCGGTTTCGTCGCGCGGCGAGACGCTAAGGGGCGCGACATCGTCGAGCAGTTGCGTGAAGAACTCGCGCCGGGGAGAAATCGCTTGGTCGTGTTGTGGGGCGCGGGCGGCGTGGGGAAGACGACGCTGGCGGCCGAGGCGGCGCTGTCTCTCGTCGGAGTCTTCGGCGGGCGTATCGTGTGGGCGAGTCCCGAACTGCGCGCAGACCTCACGATCTCGACGCTGCTCGACGAGATCGCCACGCAGCTAGGCCGCGCAGACCTGCGCCCGCTCGCCTTCGCGCCGAAAGAGGAAGCGGTACGCGCGCTGCTCGCAGAATCACACGCGCTCGTGATTCTGGATAACTTCGAGACCATCGCTCCCGCCGAGCAGACGCGCTGCGCCGACTGGCTGGCGAAACGCGCGCCATGCCCCGCGCTCATCACGACGCGGGAGCGCATCGCGGGCGCGCATAACATCTCCATCTACGCGATGACGATTGCGGAGGCGAGCGAGTTTGTCGAACTCTGGATCAATCGTGAAGCGCACAGCCCGCACGCCTTCGCGGGACTGGAACGCGAACGCATCATCGAAGCCGCCGGGCGCAACCCGCTCGTCCTGCAATGGGTCTTGGCACGCATCGACTCGGCGCTTGAACCGGGAGACGTGTTGGACGAGTTGACAGAGGGCGAAGGCGACGCCGCGCGCCGCGTCTTCGATAGCTCCTTCAAACTTCCGCAATTGGGCGACGACGGACGCGACACACTGCTCGCCCTCTCCCTCTTCGTGCCCGACGCCTCGCGCAACGCGCTCGCGGAGACGGCCGGGTTCGACACTACCGACAAGAAACGTCTCAACGAAGCCATCACGCGACTCTCGTCTCTCTGGCTGATAGAGACGACGCCGGGCAACAAGCGCCTCAAGATCGAAGGTCTCACGCGCGAACTAACCAAGAGCCACCTCTCCAAAGACGACCGCGCCAACCAATTCCGGCAGCGATTCGTCGCCTACTTGCTCCGTTATGCAGAGGCATACATAAGGCCAACCCCTGAAGATTTCGACGCGCTTGAAGCGGAGAAAGACAACATCCTGAACGCGATGGACGTAGCCTTCGATCTAAAGGATTGGTTGAGTGTGACTCGATTGATGGCTGCAATAAATTTGGATGGCGTCAATGGATTATTGATGATGCACGGTTACTGGGATGAAGCCATTCGACGGGGTAGACAGGCAATAGAGTCAGCGCAAAATTTAGGGCATGCAGTGGACATAGCAGGGTTCACACACAGTACAGCATTAGTATTACAAAATCGCGGGGAATTAGAGGAAGCGCGGCGGCTTTATAATGATAGTTTGGAAATCAGCAAAAGCCTCGGCGACCAGAGCAATATTGCTAGCACTACAAGTCAAATTGGCATTGTTTTATTTGACGAAGGGAAATTAGCTGAGTCGAAAGCTAAACATGAAGAAAGTTTAGCAATTAGACGTAAACTTGGAGAGCAACAAGGCGTTGCAATTGATCTGCATCAATTGGCAATTCTCGCGCAAGAGCAAGGTGACTTGGAAGAAGCCCAGCGACTTTACAATCAGAGTCTCGACATCAATAAAAAACTTGGCAACCTAAGCAGTATAGCCAGCACACTACATGAACTTGGGAGGCTCGCACAAGCGCATGGAGAGTTAGAGGAAGCACGGCGGCTTTGCAACGAAAGTCTTGACATCAATAAGAAACTCGGCAACCTGAGCGGTGTCGCCATGACACTTCATCAATTGTCAATACTCGCACAAGCGCATGGAGAGTTGGAGGAAGCACGGCGACTTTGCAACGAAAGTCTTGACATCAATAAGAAACTCGGCAGCCCGAGCGGTGTCGCCATGACGCTCAACCAGTTGGGGATATTTGCAGCGGAGGAAGGAGATAGGACAAAGGCGGTGAGATTGTTGCGCGAGGCTTTAAGCATCTTCGAAAAGCTGAAATCGCCTAACGCTGAGATTGTGCGCCAAAATCTAAAGTTGTTGGAGGGCGGCGCTTCTTAAGAAGAAGGGGCGTCGGTGCGTGTGCGGGCGCGTTTGGATGTGTGGGGATAGTGTTGATGGGTGGGAGAATGTTATGCCGATGTGTGGGAATGGCGTGCAAGGTGTGTGAATCGTATTTGTAGGGAGGGTCGCCGGTGGGCGACCTTCTTTGCGTTTGGGGGTTAGCGTTTTTTGGTGCGGGTGGTTCGTTTGCGTGGGATGCCTTCGTGTTTGGTGCGACTGGGGAGTTGGTCGGGGAGGTCGAGCGCGTCGTCAATCAAGGCTTCGACATAGACGTTGGCGGCGCGTGCGTATACGAGGAGAATTTGTAGTGGTGGTTCGTTTCTTCCCGTCTCGAACTTTGAGATTCTGTCATAGGTGACGGATTCGTCAGGCCACAAACGTCTCCACATATCTTGCTGTGAGAGGCCGAGCGCGATACGGATGTGGAGGAGTTTTTCGGCTAGGCGCTCCGGGCGCGGACGCGAGTAGCCCATCAGGAGTTTCCTCCTGATGCAGCCGCCGGCAAAATAATATGCTTGCGTCTACGTACAGTTGTACGTAGAATGTGTTTGCGTAAATTGATCGCCGAGAGAGTAGTCCTTACGTCTCGCACGGCGATGCTCATCACTCGCTTTGAGGTTGAGGTGAGCTACGCATACGCCCGTCGCGGTATTTTCAATCACTGAACGATGCGCATCTTAGCAGAGTCGCGCGCCCGTCCGTAGCACCTTTTTCTCAATGTTCTCAACGGAGGAGGATAGTTTATGACCCTGCCGCGCCCGCGCGTCATCCTCTATCTCGAAGACAACGAAAAGTTGCGCTTGGCGGTCTCAGACGTGTTGCAGTTCGCCGGATGGTACGTCAGAGAGTCTGAGGACAGTGTGAGCACGTGGGCGATGCTCGATGTTTCGAAAGAGCATTTCGACCTGTTGCTGCTGGATCATGAGGTGCGCCGTGGCATCGACGGGCTGGAAATGACGCGGCGTGTGCGTCGCATGCCGCATCGCAAGGAGATGCCGATCATCGTGCTCTCTTTGTTAGACATCGAGGCGGAGGCGCGCGAGGTCGGAGCGGATGCTTTCTTGCGGAAGCCTTACAACTTGATCGAGTTGGTTGACACGATTCGCGGGCTGTTCGCGCCGGACGACAATAAAACGTGAGGGGAGGCGCGTGGGAAGGAGTAAAGGTACATCCCGCCGGGCGTGCCTTTCGTCTTTTCCTTTCCCCTTTTTCCCTTCCCCTTTTCCCGTTGTACAATCGTGTCATGTCACAACCAGAAGCGAAAGAGTCGAAGGCGTCGGGCGGTGCGACGCGCGTGGAGCGCGATTCGATGGGCGACATCGAGGTTCCGGCGGATCGTTATTACGGGGCGCAGACGCAGCGCTCGCTGATCCATTTCAACATCGGCGACGACCGCATGCCGCGCGAGATGATTCGCGCGCTCGGCCTGTTGAAGAAGGCCGCCGCGCTCGTCAATCAAGACCTCGGCAAGTTGCCGGCGGACAAGGCGCGTCTCATCGTCGAGGCGTGCGACGAAGTGATCGAAGGACGACTCGACGCGCATTTCCCCTTGCGCGTGTGGCAGACGGGCAGCGGCACGCAGACCAACATGAACGCCAACGAGGTCATCTCGAACCGCGCCATCGAGCTGGCGGGCGGCGTGTTGGGCAGCAAAGAACCCATCCACCCGAACGACCACGTCAATATGTCGCAGTCGTCCAACGACACTTTCCCGACGGCCATGCACATCGCCGCCGCCGAGCGCATGAACCGTCTCATTCCCGAAGTCGGACGCCTGCACGACGCCATCGACGCGAAGGCGAAAGAATATGCGGACGTGGTGAAGATCGGGCGCACGCATTTGCAGGACGCGACGCCCTTGACGGTCGGGCAGGAGTTTTCCGGTTGGGCGAGTCTGCTCGAACGCGACATCGAACGCCTCCGCGCGGTGCTGCCCGGTCTCTACGATCTGGCAATCGGTGGCACGGCCGTCGGCACGGGTCTGAACGCGCACCCGGAGTTCGCGGAGCGCGCCGCCCGGAAGATCGCGGAGTTGACCGGCTTGCCTTTCAAGTCGCACCCGAACAAATTCGCGGCGCTGTCGGCACACGACGAGTTGGTCTTCGCCAGCGGCGCTTTGAAGACGCTCGCCGGGTCTTTGATGAAGATCGCGAACGACATCCGCTGGCTCGCTTCGGGGCCGCGCGCGGGCTTCGGCGAACTCATCCTGCCGGAGAATGAACCCGGCTCGTCCATCATGCCCGGCAAGGTCAACCCGACGCAGTCGGAGGCGATGACGATGGTGGCCGTGCAGGTCTTCGGTAACGATGCGGCGATTGGTTTCGCAGGCTCGCAAGGGAACTTCGAGTTGAACGTCTTCAACCCGGTGATGATCCACAACCTGCTCCACTCCATCCGCCTCATCACGGACGCCTGCCACGGCTTCGTCGATTACTGCGTCGCCGGCATCGAACTCAACCGCGAACAGATCAACGCGCACCTCAACAACTCGCTCATGCTCGTCACGGCCTTGAACCCTTACATCGGCTACGACCGCGCCGCGCAGGTCGCCAAGAACGCGCACAAGAAAGGCATCTCGCTGCGCGAGTCGGCCGTCGAACTCGGCTTCCTCACCGCCGAGCAGTTCGACCAGTACGTCAAGCCGGAAGAGATGACGCATCCGTGAAGCATGCGGGAAAAGGGGAAGGGGAAAGGGGAAAGGTTAAAGACAAGAAGGCGCGTCGAATCGTGCGTCACTTGTTTTCTACCTTTCCCCTTTTCCCCTTCCCCTTTTCCCTTTCCCCTATCCATCCCACACATCTGTGCGCCTTTCATTTGCATCTAAATATGTGCTCGCGTCCTCCGGTTTTTGCGGGCGCGCGGGGCGCGAAACGGGCGCTTGCGCAATGTTTCTCAAAGTGAGATAGTTTGCAGTTTCGGCGGGCGGACAAGTCGCGTCGATGGGATGTAAGGGTTGATTTCGGGAGGACTCGGAATGACTGTGGCAACTTTAACGAAAGCGCCCGTCTTGGCAGACTACTTCGGGCTATCGGATGCGGAGTTGCACGAGCGCATCGAGGCGGCGCGGCGCGCGCTCGGGCCTCGGCTCGTCATCCTCGGACATCACTACCAGCGCGACGACGTGATCGCACACGCCGACATCACGGGCGACTCTTTCAAGCTCTCGAAGCTCGGCGCGGAGCGCTCGGCGGCCGAGTTCATCGTCTTCTGCGGCGTGCATTTCATGGCCGAGTCGGCCGACATCCTTTCCGCGCCGCACCAGAAAGTCGTTTTGCCAGACCTCGGCGCGGGCTGCTCGATGGCCGACATGGCTTCGGCCGAACAGGTCGAGGACGCTTGGGATCAACTCGAAGCCGCGGGCATCCTCAAAGACTTTCGCGTGATGCCGATCACTTACATGAATTCCACGGCCGCCATCAAAGCCTTCTGCGGACGCGAGGGCGGCGTGGTCTGCACCTCATCGAACGCCGTGCCGCTGTTCGACAAGTGCTTGCGCGAAGCGGACAAGTTGTTCTTCTTCCCCGACCAACATCTGGGGCGCAACACGGGCGTCAAGTTCGGCATCCCGCTCGAACAGATGGTCGTCTGGGATCCGTTTCAGGAACTCGGCGGGAACACGGTCGAGGCTTTGCGCGCGGCGCGCCTCATCCTGTGGAAAGGCCACTGCTCGGTGCACGGCCGTTTCCGCGAGTGGCACGTGGACGAGGTGCGGCGCGAGACGCCGGACATCAAGGTGCTCGTCCATCCGGAATGTGTGCGCGAGGTGGTGGAGAAGTCGGATTTGAACGGCTCGACGGAGTTCATCATCAAGACTCTGGAAGACGCACCCGCCGGTTCGTCTTGGGCAATCGGAACGGAAGTGAATTTGGTCAATCGTCTGATCGAGCGTTTCCCGGACAAGCACATCCGCCTGCTCGCGCCCGACCTCTGCATGTGCGCGACGATGTATCGCATTGCGCCGCAGAATCTCGCGTGGGTTTTGGAATCGCTTGTCGCCGGCATCGTGCCCAACCAGATCACCGTGCCCGAAGAGACGGCACGCTGGGCGCGCGTCGCCCTCGACCGCATGCTCGCGATCAAGTAGATACAAAAAAGGGTGAATAGTAAATGGTCAATGGTGAATGGTAAGAACTGATTTAATCCATTCACCATTGACCATTTACTATTCACCTTCTTTGACGGAGAGTGTTTCGTTGGCCGACCCGAATGAACGTTACCCGGACAATGCGCCGGGCGGATATTACGTCGATACGAACTGCATCGACTGCGACATTTGCCGCGACAGCGCGCGCGGGAATTTCCGCCGCAACGAAGAAGGCGGCTACTCGTTCGTCTACAAGCAGCCGGAGACCGAAGCCGAGCGCGCCGTCTGCGAACTCGTCCGCGACGAATGCCCCGTCGCGGCCATCGGCAACAACGGTTGAACGATTCTTTCCAAATCAACAAACTCACATGAGGCCGCGCGGCAAACCCCGCAGGAGTGTCGCTGAAGCGTAGAACTGAGAAGGCCGCACGCAGTTTTTTAGAAATAAACTGCGCGGCCTCTCTCTGTGTTTGGAGATTTAGACGACGATCTTGATCCAGCCGTCTTCGATGCGGACTTCGTAGGATTCGATGGGGCTGTCGGGACGGTTGAGGCACGCGCCCGTGGCAAGGTCGAAGCGCCAGCCGTGCCAGTCGCATTCGACCGTCGTGCCGCAGAGGTTGCCGTCGGCGAGCGGCGCGCCCCTGTGCGGACAGAAGTTTTCGACTGCGTAGAAGCGGCCGCCGACGTTGTAGAGTGCGAGTTCCGCGCCGCTCGCGAGTTCGACCGTCGCGCCGCGCCCCGGGGGCACGTCTTCGACGCGGCCGACCGTAAGAAGCGCGCCCGTGCGTGCGGGGCGTTTGAAGTTTTGATACTTGGAATCGAAGGTTTGCATGAGCGCGGGAGAGCGTAACAAAATGGGCAGCCGTTAGGCAAAAGCGCGCAAGGTGCGCTGACTCCGTGCGTTCTCTGAGGGCGGGCGCGAAAGCGTACTTCGCCGCGTCGTGCGCCGGAATCCGGCGACGGTACTCTCTCGCCGTCGCCGATGGCTTAAACGGAGCGGCTCACGCGCCGCGCGAGAAAATGCGGGAAAGGAAACGGAGAGAAGATGAAAAGAAATTGTTTGATGTCGGCGGCAAGAGTCGTCGCTTTGAGTTTGCTGTTCGCGTTGCAGGCGGCAGCACAACAGGGAGAGGTCACAGCAGCGGCAGCGCGCGGCACGATGGGACAGACGGGCGGGGCGGCGGTCTCCACGACGCCGGGCATAACGCGCGTCGTCGTTTCGGGCGACGCGTTCGTGCAGGCGCGCCCCGATACGGCGACGATCTCCGTGGCGGTCGTCACGCAGGCGCAGACGGCGCTCGCGGCGCAGCAGGAGAACGCGCGCCGCAGCGAAGTGATGGTGCGCGCGCTGAAGGCGGCGGCAGGCGCGGGCGCGGAGGTCGGAACGAGCGGCTACAGTTTGCAGCCGCAGTACAATTATCGAGATAACCAGACGCCCGTGATTCGCGGTTACGAAGCGCGCAACACCGTGACCGTGACGCTCGGCGATCTGTCGAAAGTCGGCCCCGTCATCGACGCGGCCACGGGCGCGGGCGCAAACAACATAGACAACCTCTCGTTCACTTTGCGGCGCGACGAACCGGCACGCGATCAAGCGCTGGCCGCGGCGACGCGCGAGGCTCTGCGCAAGGCGCAGGTGATGGCCGTGGCTCTGGGCGGGCGCGTCGGGCGCGTCATCGAAGTGCAGGAGGCGAGCGCGGGGCGGCCTGTGCCCATCTACGCGGACGCGATACAGGCGCGCGGCATGGTCGCCGGAAACGCGGCAGCCAAAACGCCGGTCGAGATCGGCTCGCTCGACATACGCGCGCAGGTGCAACTCGTCGCCGAGATCATCACCGAACGATAGAGGGCGCAGCGCACAGGGAAAACTTCGGAAAGCGAAAGAGGAGCGGGGAAGGAGGCGCGAGCCTTCCCCGCTCCTCTTTTGTCTTTTCACTTTTAAATTCTATAATCGCCCGCGTTCCCTCGAAGTCTTAAAAGAAGCGCGCGGCGGCCGTCTCAGGCGTTGTCGCGTCGCGCCGCCGCCAGCGGCCGGTCGGACGCGCCGTGCATATTGTCAAACGGCGCGGACGTGAGTTTATCTTCGCTTTTATTTGGGGAGGAGAGCATGTCTAGGTATCGTGATGACAGGGACGACGATTTTTACGCCGAACGCACGCGCGCACGCCGCGCCGGTTACGAAGACGAACGCGGCGGTTACGGCGGCGGCGACGACGTAGACCGGCGCGGCGACTTCTACGACGAATACGTGCGCCGTCGAACGGGCGGCCATGGCAGCGAGGGACGCCGCGAAGACTACCGCGACGAACGCGAACGCCGCGATGCTTACGGGGCGGGAAGAGGCGTCGAGAGACGCTACGACGAAGACGAACGACCGCGACGCTACGACGAAGACGAACGCGGCGGGCGTTCGTTCTATGAAGAGGGGAGAGATTATTTTCGCGAGCGGCGCGGCGGCGACGGCGGCGGTGGACGCGCGCGCGGCACGTCGCGGCGCGGCGCGACGCGCTCGCACGTTCGTTGCCGCGACATCATGACGCGCGACGTGACGGTTGCCACGCGCGACACGACGCTCGAAGAAGTGGCGCGCTTGATGAAGAACGAAGACACGGGCGTCATTCCCGTCGTGGATCGCGCGGAGACGCAGGCGAACGCCTCGAGCGACGCGGGAGGCCGGGACGCGAACGCATCCGGGGGAACAAACGCCGAGACGCGCCGCGCCAGTTCGACCATTCACGGCAACGGCCGTCTCGTCGGCCTGATCACGGATCGCGACATCGTCGTGCGCGCCATCGCCGAAGGGCGAGACCCACGCACCACGCGCGCCGAAGAGATCATGACCGAAGAGGTTCACACCGCGCACCCGAACGACCGCGTCATCGAAGCCATCCGCAAGATGGGCGACAAACAGGTGCGCCGCATCCCCATCGTGGATCAAGACCGGACGCTGCGCGGCATCATCTCGATGGCCGACGTGGCCTTGGAAACCAACGACGACCGCGAACTGGCCGAAGCCCTCGAAGAAATTTCCAGCGGCTCGTCCTTCTGGAACAGAATCTTTGGATAGCGGAGTGACAAGTGACGAGTGACGAGTGACAAGTTAAAACAGTAAACCGTGAATCGAAGCGAACAGTTTCCGTCTATTGAAGACCACGATTCAGGGTGTCTGTTCTTGTTCTAACTCGTCACTCGTCACTCATCACTCGTCACTGTTTTCATATGGCAAAATCAATCGAGCGTTATTTGCGTTTCATGCCGGTGACGAAACCGGGGCGTCTGTGCGAACGGCATTGGTCGCCCCCGGCCGACGTGTATCGCACGCGCGACGGGTGGCTCGTGAAAGTCGATCTGGCGGGCGTCAGTCCGGAAGAGTTGGATATCACGATTGCAGGCCCCGTCCTCGTGATCGAAGGCACGCGGCGCGACACCTCTTGCAGCGAGACGGTCTCGTATCATCAGGTGGAGATTTCCTACAGCCGCTTCGAGAAGACTTTGCGCTTCCCCTGTCCCATCGAAGGGGCGCGCATCGAGAGCGACTATCGCGACGGGCTGCTCTTGCTGCGCCTGCGTAGCCCGGAGGAATGTGAATAAGGGGGAAAGGTCGGTTGTCGATTGTCAGTTGCTCTTTATCAGCCGACAGTTGTTCGAGACGAACTCGAGCAACTTGCGCGGCAGCCGCATGCAACTGACAACTGACCACGGACAAAGATTCAATCATGGCTGAAAATATCACTACGGCGGCGGGCGCTGATGCCACGTCGCAGCAGACGCCAACGGGCGGCGCGCCGTTCGAGATTGCGGTGCTGCCTTTGCAGAACACGACTCTGTTTCCCGGCACGGTCGTGCCGCTGGCGGCGGGTCGGCCGCGTTCGGTGGCGGCCGTGGAAGCGGCGCTCGGACAGCCGGAGAAGTTGCTGGCCTGCGTCAGCGTGCAGCCGGGCAAGGGCACGGAAGCCGAGGCCACGCCCGAAGAGATTTACCGCGTCGGCACGCTCGTCATGGTCAAGCGCATGTTTCGCGGCGACGACGCCTTGCAGATCATCGTGCAGGGCACGGAGCGCGTGCGCGTCCTCGAATGGACGCAAGTTGATCCTTACTTGCGCGCGCGCGTCGCGGTCTTGCCGCCGCTCAGGACGGAAGACCAACAGGAGGTCGAGGCCTTGCAGCGCAACGTGCGCGTGCTAATCGAGCGCGCGCTGGCGATCCTGCCGCAAGTGCCGCCCGAAGTGCGCTCGGCCGTGCTCGGCGCGCAAGACCCGACGCAAGTCGCATACTTTCTCGCCTCCGTCCTCAACCTCGGCGTCGAATACGAACAGGCGATGCTCGAAGCCGAGACGACCGACGAGTTGCTCCGTCTGGCTCATGCGCGGCTCGCGCGCGAAGTTGAGATCATGCAGTTGACTTCCAAGATCGCGACCGAGGCGCAGACCGAGATGGACAAGGCGCAGCGCGACTATGTCCTGCGCCAGCAGATGAAGGCCATCCAAAAGGAACTGGGCGAAGAGGACGGCGAGGGCGCGGAGGCCGCTTTGATGCGCGAGCGTCTGACCGAGGCCGACTTGCCCGACGAAGTACGCACCGAAGCCGAACGCGAGCTGCGCCGGATGGAACGCCTGCCCGCCGCCGCGCCCGACTATCACGTCATCCGTTCTTATCTGGAATACGTGCTCGAACTGCCGTGGCGCAAGTCTTCCGAAGACCGGCTCGATCTGACGGAGGCGCGCCGCGTGCTCGACGAAGACCACTACGGCCTCGAAGACATCAAGGAGCGCATCCTCGAATTTCTCGCCGTCGTCAAACTGCGCCCCGACTCGAAAAGTCCGATCCTCTGTTTCGTCGGCCCGCCGGGCGTCGGCAAGACTTCGCTCGGACGCTCCATCGCACGCGCGCTGGGGCGCGAGTTCGAGCGCCTGTCTCTCGGCGGCATGCGCGACGAGGCGGAACTGCGCGGCCACCGTCGCACCTACATCGGCGCGATGCCCGGCCGCATCATCCAATCTCTGCGCCGCGCGCAGGTCAACAATCCCGTCCTCATGCTCGACGAGATCGACAAACTCGGCGCGGACTTTCGCGGCGACCCGGCGAGCGCCTTGCTCGAAATTCTCGACCCGCAACAGAACAGCACTTTCCGCGATCACTATCTCGACCTGTCCTTCGATCTCTCGAAGGTCTTCTTCATCGCGACGGCCAATCAACTCGGCCCCATCCCGCCCCCTTTGCGCGACCGCATGGAGATCATCTCGCTCGCGGGCTACAGCGATCAAGAGAAGCTGCACATCGCTCTGCAATACCTCGTGCCGCGTCAGGTGGGCGAAAACGGTCTGCGCCCCGAACAGTTTTCCATCACGGACGAGGCCATCCTGCTCATCGCCACGCGTTACACGCGCGAGGCGGGCGTGCGCCAACTCGAACGCTCCATCGGTTCGGTCGCGCGCAAAGCGGCGCTTCGTATCGCGCAAGGGCAGGCGACCGAAGTGCGCGTCTCGGTCGAAGACATCAAGGAGTTTTTGGGCGCGCCGCGTTTCTATCCGGAAGAGGCGCGCAAGGAGCTTCCGGCGGGCGTGGCGACGGGGATGGCGTGGACTGAGATGGGCGGGCAAATCCTCTTTATCGAGGCGACCCTACTTCCGGGCGGCGCGGGGTTGACCATCACCGGGCAACTCGGCGAAGTGATGCAGGAATCGGCGCGCGCCGCGCGCTCATATCTCTGGTCGCACGCCGCGGAGTTCGGTATCCATCCGGAGATGTTCAAATCCTACGGCGTGCACTTGCACGTTCCAGCCGGTGCGATTCCGAAGGACGGCCCCTCGGCGGGCGTCGCCATCACGGCCGCGCTCGCGTCTCTGATGACCGGGCGGCGCGTCAGTCACAACACGGCGATGACGGGCGAGATCACGCTCTCCGGTCTGGTCTTCCCCGTCGGCGGCATCAAGGAGAAAGTGCTGGCCGCGCATCGCGCAGGCATCCGCCGCATCGTCCTGCCCTCGCGCAACGAGGCAGACCTCGCGGACATTCCGGCGGAGGTGCGCGAGGAGTTGGAGATCGTACTCGTCTCGCGCATCAGCGAAGTCTTGGAGGCGGCGCTCGAAAAGTTGGTCGCCAACCCGCCGCCACCGCCGTCGCCCGCGAGCGTGGACGCGGCCGCGCGCAACCCGGCGACACAACAAGCGCAACCCGAATCCATGCGCGTGCGCGAACAATAAAAACTTAGGGGAAGGGGGAAAGGGAAAAGGGGAAAGGTTAAGACAAAAGATCAAGATGAGTGTGAAGCGCGTCGCCTTCGCCCTTCTTCGTCTTCCACCTTTCCCCTTTACCCCTTCCCCTTTTTCCCTTTCTTCAAGGAGGAACGATGGCGAACAAAAAGGCACAGAGCAAGGCGGGCATCGCCGCCAACCGGCGCGGACAGCAGATGGGCGACGAGCGCAGCAACAGCCCCGTCAAACAGGAAGAAGCGAAAGAGAACACGCCCGCCCTGCGCGGCAAGCGCGCCTCCGAGAGCGCCTTCTTCGCGGACGAATCTTCGCAACACGTCTCAAGCAACGCCGCGCGCCCGCGCTCCAATCAACCCTCGCTCCCCGCAGCCATGCCCACCAACGTCAAGAAGGGCGAATCGGGCGGCGAACGCGTCTTCAAACAACGCCAAGCGGGGAAGGCGAAAAAGGGGAAGGGGTAAAGGGAGCAGGTCGAAGGGAAAGGGGAAGGGATAAAGGGGAAAGGTGAAAACCGCTACGCGTCGGTAGTTGTTGACACACAATTTCGCGCCGTTAAGTGAAAGGGATAGCAACCTGTCGCCGCGCCGTTCGCACGCTTCTTCAACCTTTCCCCTTTACCCCTTCCCCTTTTCCCTTTCCCCTTTGTGACCCCTTTCCCCTATCTGATCCGTATGAACCGTGAACGCATCCTCTCGTGGCTGCTGCGCGTGGCCGGGTCGGTCGAGATACTGGCCTTCGGCGCGGTCTTGATGCCGCGCTCTTGGATGGAGGCGTCGCACCTCTGGCTCGGACTCGGCGAGATGCCCGAAGGCGCGGTGCTCATGTTCCTGATTCGCCAAGCCTCCTACGTCTACGGCATGCACGGCGTCTCCCTCTGGGTGCTCTCCACGGACGTGCGACGCTTCCGCCCGCTCGTGCTCCTGAACGCCATCTCTTTCACCCTCGCCGCGCCCCTCTTCTTCATCATCGACTACACTGCGCGGATGCCCCTCTACTGGACTGTCTCCGACGCACTCGGCTGCGGCTTCTTCGGCGCGGCGCTTCTCTGGCTCACACTCGGCGGCGACGGCGACACTGCAAGCAAAGAATACTGATCAAGCACCCTCAAGTCTCTACGCGCTCAAGGCACATAACTGCGCACGCGCTCTCCATTTCTCTTCTACTGCCGTCCCGGCGGTGCTATAACTAAACGCGCCTCACGGCATGGTCGGCAACCTTCACCGGAGCGTGACAGCGGCGTGCAACAATCTCCACTCAGAGTTTTCGTCAGTTCGACTTGGCTCGACCTGCAACCGGAGCGCCAAGCCGTGGAAGCGGCCTTGCAACGACTGCGCACGGACACCGGCTTCAACGGAATGGAATACTTCGGCAGCCGCGACGTGGACACGCGCCGCGCCTCGCTCGACGAAGTTGATCGCTGCCACCTCTACGTCGGCATCTTCGCCGCACGCTACGGCTCAGGCATCACCGAGGACGAATACCGCCGCGCCCGCGAACTCAATCTGCCCTGCTTCATCTACTTCAAAAACGAATCGACCATCACGCTCGATAAAGCAGAAAAAGACCCGCAGCAGACGGCGAAACTGGAAACATTGAAAGCGGAACTGCAACGCACTCACACCGTCGCACACTTCGACAGCCCCGCAGACCTCGCCGCCAAAGTGCTCGGCGATCTGCACCGCTGGCTCGTCGATGAATACCTGCCGCGAGTCGGCGTCTCTCAAACTTCCCTTTCGCCATCCGCCGCGCTCCATCAACTCCGCGCGGCGGTCAGCGATTTCGTCGGACGCGAAAAAGAGATAGAATTTCTCATCGACGCGCTGCGCACCGTCTGCAGCGCGGGCATCAGCGGCATGGGCGGCATCGGCAAGACCGAACTCTCTCTGCTCGTCGCCAGCCGCCTCCGCTCCGAATACCCCGACGCGCAACTCTTCATCGACATGCGCGGCACGGACGAGAAGCCGCTCGCCCCCGCCGACGCGCTCGCCGCCTGCATTCGCGCCTTCCACGGCGCGGACGCGAAACTGCCCGACCACTTAAACGAACTGATCAAAATTTACCGCACCACTTTAGACGGTAAGCGCGCCCTCATCCTGCTTGACAACGCCGCCGACAGCGCGCAGGTGCTCCCCTTGCGCCCGCCCGCGGGCTGCGCCCTCCTCGTCACCTCACGCGAGACACTGGCCCTCCCCGGCATGAAGCGTCTCACGCTCGAACAACTACAACCGACCGAAGCGCGCGACCTGCTCATCAGCATCGCCCCGCGCACCCCGCAGGACAGCGCCGACCGCATCTGCTACCTCTGCGGTTATCTCCCGCTCGCCCTCCGCGCCGCCGGAAGCCTCATCGACATCACCCCCGACCTCGACCCCGCCGCCTACGCGACACAACTCCACGACGAGCGCGAACGCCTCAAACTCATCGGTAGAGAAGGCGTCGACCTCGACGTTGAAGCCTCCTTCCAACTCAGCTACGCCCGCCTCCAACCCGACGCCGCACGCGTCTTCCGCCACCTCGCCGTCTTCCCCGCCTCCTTCGACGCCCCCGCCGAAGAAGAGATTTGTCAGGACGCAGGCCACGCCCACCTTACCAACCTCCTCCGCCGCAATCTCGTTCTCTACAACACTGTAACCAAGCGCTACCGCCTGCACGACCTCGCCCGCCTGTTCGCTGATAGTCGTTTGACCACTGAGGAGCGCTTCACTATTCAAGCACATCACGCCGCTTGTTACTTAGGTCTGCTTTGGAAGATTGATGACCTATATAAGAAAGGCGGTGCGGCGTTGACGCGTGCTTTAATGCTGTTCGACACAGAGTGGACTAACGTCCAAGCAGGACAATCATGGGCAGCGAGCAATGCCAGCGATAACGATACGGCGTCTCAACTGTGCTGTAATTACCCGAAAGCGGGAATATATATGTTTCATTTACGATTGCACCCGCAGGAATTAGTTAGCTTGTTGGAGACTGCTTTATTCGCTTCCCGAAAGTCTAATGATCGTGCTGCTGAAGGTCATACGTTGGGTAACCTAGGCGTCGCCTATAGAGACCTAGGCGAACCACGCCGTGCTGTCGAAGCTAACGAACAGGCATTAGCTATTGTGCGAGAAATCGGCGACCAGCGTGGCGAGAGTCACGTGCTTGCTAATCTAGGCAACGCTTATAAAGATTTAGGCAAGACCGACCTCGCGGTTCAATTCTATGAACAGCACTTTTCCATAGCCCGCAAAACTGGTGACCAACTTGGCGAAGTTAGCACGCTTTGCAATCTCGGTATTTTATACAGGGACTCGGGCGAGCCGAGTCGTGCAATCGAAATCCACCAACGTGCGTTAACTATTTGTCGCGAAATTGGTGACCGACGCGGTGAGGGTAATAACCTCTGGAATCTTAGCCTAGCCCTTGATCAGGTTGGTGAGCGTGTGGAAGCAATTGCTAGCGCTGAGGCTGCGCTCAAGATTCGCGAGATGATGAAAGACCCAAGAGCAGTTACGGTGCGCGAAGCATTAGCTGAGTGGCGCAGGCAGGGAGACGAAGGATAGATTATTGCTTCTTGCCGCGCGGCGTGTACTTGCGTTTAATCTCGTCGTGGCGCACGTCGCCGGGGAGTTTGGCGGGGAGGTCGAGTGTGTCGTCGATGAGGACTTCGGTGTGGACTCCGGCGATACGTGAGTATTGCAGGACGGTCATGAGCGAGGGTTCGTTCTTTCCTGTCTCGTAGTCTGAAATCCTTTTGGATTCTACTTCGTCTTGAACTCCTAACAACCTGAACATCTCACCTTGCGAAACTCCTAACGCATTACGAATTTGAAGGAGTTTCTCGGCGAGACGTTCCGGCCGTGGACGCGGCTTCTTGCCCATCAGGAGTTTCCTCCCGATGAAACTGATCGCCGCTTCTTGCCGTCACCCATGAATATGGGTAATATGTCTGTGCGTAAGTTGGTCGCCGAGAGAGTAGTCCTTACGTCTCGCACGGCGATGCTCATCACTCGCTTTGAGGTTGAGGGTGAGCTACGCATACGCCCATCGCGGTATTTTCAACTGCTGAACGAACCGCATCTTAGCAGAACATCATGATCATGCACATGGATGATGAACTCATGTGTCCGCGTCCTGCGTGGCGCAGGATGCCTGTGCGCCGGCCGACGATCCTCTAGGTCGAAAGCAATCCGCTGCTCGCATCGCTCGTCCGCGACGTGCTC
Organism: Pyrinomonadaceae bacterium; assembly: GCA_036387235.1. Taxonomy (GTDB): domain Bacteria; phylum Acidobacteriota; class Blastocatellia; order Pyrinomonadales; family Pyrinomonadaceae; genus JAIVJZ01. The sequence continues at coordinate 283,727 of DASVUD010000006.1, read as the reverse complement.
GAACCGGGAAACTGGCACATCTGGTGCGCCGAGAGCGGCCTGCTGGCGCGAACACGGCTCAAGAGCGAGGAACGATTCGCGCTGATGTTAGTTGACAACGAACTGTGGGACACGACGGGGCTTGAGTTGGTGAAGTACGCGCGTGGTTTGCGGGAACGGAAGACGTTGCCGGTTGTGTTGTTCTCGATAGAGGATCGTGAGCGGGAGGCGAAGGCGGCGGGCGCGAATGAGTTCTTGCGTAAGCCGCACGACCTGTTTTTGGTGGTGGACACGATCCGCAATTTGCTCGCAGGCGGTCGGAAATAGGCGAAGGAAAAGGGGAGATGCGCCTTCGCGGGCGGCACGCCTCCCCTGACCGCTTTCATTCATCCTTCATCATTCCTACTTCATCTTGTCCCTTATTGCACGACCCACGTCTCGCCGCTGTTGATGAGTTTTTCGAGGTTGCCCGCGCCCTGTTTTTCGATGGCGGCGTCGATCTGCGCTTCCATCATGTCTTCGTAGGTGTCGCGCTCGACGGCACGGAAGATGCCGACGGGTTGCGGGAAATCCGGATACTCCATGCGCGCGAGCATGAAGGCGACCGAGGGGTCTTTCAGATGTATGTCGTGGACGAGCAGGTCGTCCGTCGTGATGCCGTTCTCGCCGATGGTGACCACTTCCGGATGCGCGCCGTTCATGCGTATCCCACGGTTGCGCTCCTTGCCGAAGATCATCGGCTGGCCGTGTTCGAGATAGATCATGTGGTCGGAGCGAATTGAACGTTCCGTGAAATATTCAAACGCGCCGTCGTTGAAGATGTTGCAGTTCTGGTAGACCTCTATGAAGGAGACGCCCTTGTGCCGCGCGGCGGCCTGCACGGTCGCGCCGAGATGCTTCACGTCGAGGTCGAGCGAGCGCGCGACGAAGGTGGCCTCGCTCGCAATCGCCACGGACAAGGGATTCAGCGGGTAGTCGATGACGCCCATCGGCGTGGATTTCGTGCGCTTGCCGAGTTCACTGGTCGGGCTGTACTGCCCCTTCGTCAAACCGTAGATGCGGTTGTTGAAGAGGATCACGTTCATGTCCAGATTGCGGCGAATGGCGTGCATGAAGTGGTTGCCGCCGATGGAGAGCGCATCGCCGTCGCCGGTGACGACCCAGACGGAGAGTTCGGGGTTGGCGGCCTTGATGCCGGTGGCGACCGCCGGCGCGCGGCCGTGGATCGAGTGGAAACCGTAGGTGTTCATGTAGTAGGGGAAGCGCGACGAACAGCCGATCCCACTGACGAACACGATCTTCTCGCGCGGGATGCCGAGTTCGGGCATCACCTTCTGCACGTTGTTCAAGATCGAATAGTCGCCGCAGCCCGGACACCAGCGCACTTCCTGTCCCGACACGAAATCCGCTTTCTTCAACTGCGCCGGGGGCGGCGCGACCTCTCCCGCCACGACCGGGCCGGGGTAAGTCTGCGACGAGCCGCTGCCCGAAACGTTGCCGCCGATGTTCTCCGTATCGGCGACGACCTTCTTGGCCGCGTCGCCTTCGTTGTAATTCCCGTTTCCGCCGTTTCCGTTGGTACTCATAATTTATCCTCTGACGTTAGTTCAGCAATAGCCGCTTTCCAATCCCACGGTTGCGCCGTTACAAATACTCTTCCACTTTCCCGATGATCTCCCGTATCTGGAAGGGGCGGCCTTTGACCTTCGAGTAGGTGACGGCATCGACGAGGTACTTGGCGCGGATCATGGTGGCGAGTTGGCCGAGATTCATTTCGGGGATGATGACGTGCTCGAAGCGGCGAAGCACGTCGCCCAAGTTTTTCGGGAACGGATTGAGGTAGCGCAGGTGCGCGCTCGACACCGAGCGGCCTTCACGCTGCAAGCGTTCGACGGCCGAGGTGATCGAGCCGTAGGTCGAACCCCAGCCGAGCACGAGCACTTTGCCCGTCGGTTCACCGAACACTTCGAGGTCGGGGATGTCTTCGGCGACGCGGTCAACTTTCTGCTGCCGGAGTCTGACCATGAAGTCGTGATTTTCCGGGTCGTAGTTGACGTTGCCCGTCAGGTGTTCTTTCTCGATGCCGCCGACGCGGTGCTCTAGGCCGGGCGTGCCCGGAATGGCGTAGGGGCGCGAAAGTCTCTCGTCGCGCGCGTAGGGGAGAAACCCTTCGGGGTCGTCGGCGAACTTCACTTCGATCTTCGGCAGATCACTCATCGAGGGGATCGCCCAGGGCTCCGCGCCGTTGGCGAGGTAGCCGTCCGAGAGATAGAACACGGGCGTCATGTGGCGAAAGGCGAGGCGGACGGCTTCGACCGCCATGTGGAAACAGTCAGCGGGCGTCGAGGGTGCAATCACGACGGCCGGGCATTCGCCGTTTCTGCCCCAGACCGCTTGAAAAAGATCGGCCTGCTCGGTCTTCGTCGGCAAGCCCGTGGACGGGCCGCCGCGCTGCACGTTGATGATGACGAGCGGCAGTTCGGTCATCACCGCGAGACCGATGGCCTCCTGTTTCAAAGCGACGCCGGGGCCGCTCGTTCCGGTCAGGCCGATGTGCCCTGTGAAGGCCGCGCCGATGGCCGCGCAGACGGCCGCGATCTCGTCTTCGGCCTGAAACGTCTTGACCCCGAAATTTTTGTGGCGCGCCAGTTCGTGCAGGATGTCGGAAGCGGGCGTGATCGGATAAGAGCCGTAGAAGAGCGGACGTCCGGCCAGTTGCGAAGCGGCGACGAAGCCGATGGCCGTCGCCTCGTTGCCCGTGATCTTGCGATACTTGCCGGGCGCGATGGCGGCCTTCTTGACGCTGTAGTGCGTGGTGAAAACTTCGGTCGTGTCGGCGAAGTTGTAGCCGGTGCGAAGGGCCGTGACGTTAGCGCGCGCCACTTCGGGAAGTTTCTTGAACTTCGCGTCGATCCATTGAAGCGTCGGTTCGAGCGGGCGGTCGTAGAGCCAGTAGAGGACGCCGAGGGCGAAGAAGTTTTTGCAGCGATCCATCTCCTTGCGCGTCAGTTTCACCTGCGCCTCTTGCAGCGCGCGCAAGTTCAAAGTCGTGATCGGCAGGCGATGGACGCGATAGCCTTTGAGCGTGTCGTCTTCGAGCGGGCTCACTTCGTAGGCCGCCTTCTTCAAGTTCTCTTTGTTGAACTCGTCCGTGTTGACGATGATCGTGCCGCCTTCTTCGAGGTCGTGGAGGTTGACTTTGAGCGCGGCCGGGTTCATCGCGACGAGCACGTTCGGCTGGTCGCCGGGCGTGCGTATGTCCTGCGAGGAGAAGTTCAACTGGAACCCGGAGACGCCGGGGAGACTGCCGGCGGGGGCGCGAATCTCGGCCGGGAAGTCGGGCAAGGTCGAGATGTCGTTGCCGAGGACGGCCGAGGTGTTCGTAAACTGCGTGCCGGTCAACTGCATGCCGTCGCCGGAGTCTCCGGCGAAACGGATGGTGACGGTGTCGACTTCCTCGAAATGTTTTTCGACGGGCGCGGCGGGCGGCGGATCAATGACGGTGCTCATAATCTCTCAATGAATCCTTCTATGTTTTTGGGAAGATAACGAAGCGCCAACTTCTTCGGGTAGGAACACTTCGGTAGCGTCTGGCTCGCGGGAATTGTAACACAGGGGCGGGCGCGCCTCTGAGTGATCGGCGTCACGTTGAAAACGTCGGTCGGAAAAACGAAAGAGAGGGGGAAGGTTAAACTTTCCCTGCCTCTCTTTCGTTCGTCCGTCCTCAACTTTTGCTTAAGTGGTCTTGGCGGGTGTGGCGGTCGATGCGCCGGTGGCGCTCGTCGCGCCTGAAGTTGCGCCCGCGCCGTCGGAGGGCTTGGCTGCCGTCGCGCCTCCGGTGGTCGCCGCCGCGTTGGGCGAAGAGGTCGCGGAAGACGCGCCCGAAGTGGCGCCGCCGGAAGACGAGGCGGCGGCGCGGCCGTCTTCCTTCGCCTGTGCGTCTTTGATCTGCTGCATGCGGCAACTGCCTTCAAAGACCGCGCCCTGCTCGATGACGAGCGCGGGCGTCTGGATGTCGCCCGTCACTTTGGCGACGCGACCGAGTTCGATTCGTTTGGTGGCCGTGATGTTGCCGATGACCGTGCCGTAGATTTGCGCGACGGAGACCGCGACGTCGGCGTCAACCTGTCCGCCCGTGGAGACGATGAGCGTGCCGTCCTGCGAACTGACGCGTCCCGACAAATGGCCGTCAACGCGCAGCATGCCTTTGAAGTTGGCTTCGCCCGTCAGAGTCGTGCCGTTGCCGACAAAGCCGCTGAGTGTGCCCTCCTTGATGTCGCGCGCAAGCGATTCCGATTCGCTGACGGCGCGTGACGTTGTGGGTTGAGTTTCGCTCATGTTCCGTGCTCCGGTTGAAGAGTATTGGTCTGCTGCTGCGGTTTGAGGGTTGCGACTCTGTGCGTCCGTCGCTGCGGAGCCGAAGCCCGAAGTCGCCGTCTGGGGTTGCTCGCTCGGGTGCTCGCTGCCCGGTTGGTCTTTTGGATTTCTTCCCGGTCTAAACATCTAAGTCTCCCTTCACTATCTCTAGGGTCGTCGTGCGCTTGATGGCGTTTGGAAATGGAAAACAGATCGTAGGGCTGTCTACAGCGGCAGCAGGCGCGCACGGTCAAACTTACGGGACGGCCGCACGACACCTCCGCGTCTCTACTTGCCCGTGATAATAGCTGAAAAGAAGTAAATCGTGAATCGTAAATCGTGAATAGAAGAAAGCAGGTTTTCTCTATTCACGATTTACGATTCACGATTTACGATCTTCTGCTTTGCACCATGCACCATTTACCATTTACCATTCACCAACATTACCATTCACCAACTATTTGACGCGAGGAGAACTTTATGCCGAACGAGATGGTCGAATTCAACAGCAACGGCGGCAAGACGACGGGGTTCTTGGCCGTGCCCGAAGCGGGACGCGGCGCGGGGCTCGTCGTGATACAGGAATGGTGGGGACTCGTGCCGCACATCAAGAACGTGTGCGAACGTTTTGCCGCCGAAGGTTTCGTCGCGCTCGCCCCAGACCTCTATCACGGCCGCACGACCACTTCGCCCGACGAAGCGGGCAAGCTGATGATGGCGCTCAACATCGAACAGGCGGAAAAGGATTTGCGCGGCGCAATCGAATACTTGCTCGCGCACGAGAGCGTGACGAGCGCGAGCGTCGGCACCATCGGTTTCTGCATGGGCGGGGCGCTGTCGCTCTACGCCGCGTCGAAGAACGAACAGGTGGGCGCCTGCGTCGTCTTCTACGGCGGCCATCCGAAGGTCAAACCCGATCTGGAAAACATGCGCGCGCCGCTGCTCGGCATCTACGCCGAGCGCGACGATTTCGCCACGCCCGAAGGCGCGCGCCAACTCGAAGCGAAACTGAAACAACTCGGCAAATCGGCCGAGATACACGTCTACGCCGACGCCGACCATGCCTTCTTCAACGACGAACGACCCGAAGTCTTCAACGCCACGGCCGCCGCCGACGCGTGGCAACACACCATCCGTTTCTTACGCGAACACTTGAGCTAGAAGCTCCGGCGGGCGTGAAACTAAATTGCTCTGCACTTTCAGCACATAGTGGTTTGCGAAGCCGGGGTTGGCTGCCGCCCCGCTTGGTTAGTTGAAGGTAATGTTAAGGAGACGTGATGAAGGACATTGACGGTTTGCGAGAACTTTCTCAACACATGCAATGGGCTGATGCTCTCGTCTGGACGGCCGCTCTTTCAAGTTCCGAGGCGGCCGATGATCTCGCGTTGCGCGGCAAGCTCTTTCACATGCAGATGGTGCAGCGTGCCTTTCTCTCCGTCTGGAATGCCGGGACGTTCACCCCGCCTCCATCAGAACCGCCCCGTCTGCACGCAACGCTCAAGTCAGCCCGCGACTACTACGCGGACTTGGCGGCATTCTTTTCCGCGCCGGGCGCGGATGATCTTGAGCGACCCGTTGCGCTGCCGTGGGCGGGAGGCTTCGCTCGGCGTCTGGGTCTTGAGCCTGCGACTCCGACGCTTGCCGAGACCATTCTTCAAGTCGTGATGCACAGCACCTATCATCGCGGGCAAGTCAACACGAGACTGCGCGAACTCGGCATCGAGCCACCCCTGACGGACTACATCGCGTGGATATGGTTCGGGCGACCCGAAGCACAATGGCCTGCCCTTTCTTCTTAGGTCGCAACCGGACAACAACCACTTTGGCAACCTCGCCGCCGGAAGAACGTCATCCCTTAGTTGCCTGACTCAAGCGCCGCCGCTCCGGCGGTCTTTGATAGACGTGCGGGACGGTTAATCATTAACATGCGACACGGTTTTTTCCGGCGCGGTTCATCCACGCGAATCTATGCGCCTGCTCGAATCCGAATATAGGACGGAGGTTTTCCCATGTTCCCCCAAAAAACTTTATTCGTCGCGGCGTGCGCGCTGGTGTTGTTCGGGGCGCGCGTCGCACCCGCGCAGAAAACGGGAGAGACCAACTGCGCTCCCGGCGTGACCTTCGCTTCACTGCTCAACTCCGTCGGGATCGGTTACACGGATGGCCGCCTGTCGCTCGAACGCCTCTACGCCGTGTGCCTGCCGCCGCCCGCCCGGCCGAGCGCGTCCAACTATCCATACGACCCGGACGGCGGCGGCAAACTCTCCACCGTCATCAAGCGCGCCGACGGGCAACTGCTCGGCACATACGTCTGGTACGCCGAGAGCATCGGCGGGCTGTGGGAATTGAGTCGCTACAAAATCGTCGGCGGCGCGTCGTCCGTCAAGCCTCTGACGACGGGCGCATATGTGTTGGAGTTCGCGCTTGAAGATAAGCTGTTTTATCGCTTCCCGTTCTCGGTCGTCGAAGTGCGCGGCGATGATCCGTACAGCCCGCCGGGACAGCGTTATTTCATCGAAGGCGCTTGGAACGATTACGGCAACCTCTACTACCAGCGCAACGATCCGGCCTCGTCCCTCAGTTTCACGACATGGGTGCAGGAGAAGGCGGGGCACGAGACAAAACGCTCCGTGCCGTACGAGATGAAACTCGTCCGCGAAGGCGACGGGAAGGTGCTGGCGACAGACAAGGCGACGCTCAGGTTGGAACCGCGTTGGCTCAAAGCCACCTTTTCTTTTCGCGCCGAGGGCGGCGACCCGAACAGTTATTACAAGGCGAGTGAGTTGCTGAAAGAAGACGGCGCGTACAGTTTCCGGCTCACGCTGGACGGCAAGCCTTCGGCCGCGTATCCCTTCACCGTCAAGGGCGGGCGCGTGCAAATACAGGGGCGACAGCTACGCGACGGCGGCAACGCATTAGACTACATCACCGACTACATCTCCGGCGGACGCTATACCTCTTGGTGGATCAAGCGGCGATGAGCGCGTGACCGCCGCCACCGCCCTCTCGTGCGCGCCGCTGAGACAAGCCGGGGAGAACACTTCTTCGGAAGGCGGCGGTATTCGTTCGGGGAGATGGAAAAATGAATCGGCTGGAAGTGAAAGCGAGTAAGGTGCCGTTCGTGCTGGTAATTCTGCTGGGGCTGTTCTTCGTCCCGCTGGGACTGGCGAATCTGTTCATGGGGCTGCTGAAGGGCTTCAACATCGCGCAGTTTGGGCTCGGCCTGATGTTGTTGGTTCTGTTCGCAGTAATCGTCTGGCTGGTTCTCAGAGCGCACGGGAGATCAGTCAAACATCTTTCCGAGGAAGGCTTGGTGCGCAACGACGGGCGAAGCTTTTCATGGTCTGAGCTGAGCCGCGTGGTGGACAAAGTCAGAGTTCGACCGTCCGGCAGGAAAACCATCTGGCGGACTGAAATCAGGTTCAAAGACGGTGACTCCGCGTGGGTGATTCCCGCGAAGGTAAGTAATTACGACGAAGTGATCTCGCTGGTTGCTGGCCTGCCGTGTGAACACACGGAGGAGAGGTGAGCGCCGGTTCCGGTGCTTGAGAAAAGAGATTGAAACAAGAGCGCCCGCCGCGCACGGCATGACTGGGCGCGGCCGGTATTGTCTACGCGAGCCGACCGCATGAAGATTTACGAAGATAACTCGACCTCGCCCGACGGGTGGAACGTCTCCTCCACCTTGAAGCTCACGGACGACGGGCGGTTCTCCTACTCGGAAGGGTGGACTGACTACACGAACGCCAGCCTTTCGGGCGGTGCTGCGGGAACTTGGCGGCGTGGCGTCAGGGCTATCGCCTTCCGCGTCGAGGAGGTCTACCCGCCGATCTACTTCCCGTGGGTGAAGGGGCAGGAGTTGATCGCGAGGCTGCGTGATGGCGACCTCGACTTCGGGAACGGGTGGCGCCTTTGCCCGCCGTCCACTGAACTGTGGGAGTACGTCATCAAGACCCCCGTGAGCAACACCGGCGCGCAGCCGTTGACACTCGTCGTCGAGCCGTGGGGCATCCGCCGCACGCTGGCTCCGGGCGAGCGTGTGCAGGTCGTGGCAAAAGGTGCTTGGGGTGAGGGAAAGCCGAGAGTCGAGCGTCGCCCCGGCGAAGTCGTCTACGATGGCCGCAACGGTTCGTGGGCTACCGTCGTCCCGGAACCGCCATTGCCCCCGTCAACACCACAGCCGGAGCCAAAACCAAAGTCGTCCACGCCTCCGCGAGCGCGACGTGCCACAGCGCCCAAGCCCGTCGCCGGACAGCAAGGCATGTCGCCGGTTGAGCCGCTGCCGCGGCCGCCCGCCCCGCGTTTCGTGCCGCGCGCGCCCTCGCCCGAGTTGGCCGTACTCATGCGCCGTTGGATCGACGAGCTGCCGTCGGAAGTGTTGGTGAACCGTGTCCAACGTCTCTGCAAGGAGAACGACGCCATCCCGCTCGACGCCAATCAATTCGAGGTGTGGGCGCTGCGGACGGACGGCCAAGTCTTATACATCGAACACGATTCGAGCGCCCAGCGGGCGGAGCCGGTGGAGGACGCCGAGGTCGCATATGGCCGGATCGAGGTGGGGATGAAGAAGTATCCGGAGCTGCTGGAATTGCTCCCGCCTGACCGTGGTTGGCCGGGCTCCGACACATCAAGTTGGTCGCGGTAGACGCGGAGAGCACGCGGATGAACTCAAGCGCATACTACAACCGGCCGGTCGCCGACTGGGCGAGGCAGAACATCAGGGAGCGTGTGGAGGTGAGGCCGCTCTTCAGCTCGCGGGCGGGCATGATCTTCGCCCACGCGCTTCTGTTCAGCGTGCCGGGGGTCTTTATCGCCCTCGGCCTCGTCCTGCTCGCGCTGGGTGCGAAGTCCAAGGACGGCGTCGGCGCATTGTTGTTTTTCGGGTTCCTCATCTTGATCCCGTGCGGACTGATAGCGGTCGTCGCGGCTTACGTGCGTCGTGGGTTCGCCAAGTCGCTCGACGCCGAGGGTGTCAGCGGGTCTTTCGGGCAGAGGTTCCTGTGGGGCAAGCTCTACTACGTGGATCACGTCACGAAGCACTACCGGGCGGGCGGCGTGTATCGCCGAATCAAAGACAACCAGCTCGAACTGGTCTTCGAGGGCGGCAAGGTCATCGTCCCGCCCCTGATCCACGACCGCAGCCGGGTCTGGGAACTCGTCAACAGCATGCCGGCCGAGGTCAGGGACGACGGCGTGCCGCGTACCGGTGCGCGCACGCGGGCTTAAAACGCACGGCGCGCCGTGTGCATGAAAACACAAGAACGAGCGACGGCCGCCGCTCCGAGGAACGTAACATGATGCTCTGGATTTTAGCCTTACCTGCGTTAGCCGTGATCGTCATGTTCGCCTACGTGTTCGGATACCGTTACGGGAGGAAAACGGCCGACCGCGCCGCGCGTCTTCGAGAGGAAGCGTGGCGGGAAAGAAGATACTGCGGCACAGCCCTGATAAACATGGAAGAAGTATTAGCCGCCAATAGGATTCGGCAACTTGAAAGAACGGATGACGACGATGCCTAGGCGAGTCTGCGAAGTTGAATAGACTCCGCGGCCTTGCGCGCGCGCACTGTTTATCCACGGCATGAGATCGCTCCCGTTGGGATAAAGGGGATGGACATGGATAGACAATTTAAACGGTTTGCCGGGAGTCTTAACCCCGCACCGGATAGACGGTTCAAAATCCTCGACCTTGAGAAAAACGGGGACGAGCTGAAAATCGTTATCGGCACGAGCGAGCCGCCGTCTCCACATACATGCTTTCATTTCAGAGGCGTAAAAGATTTCGACACCTTCATCTTTGGCGGTGACGACGGCTATAGCCTGCCTCAATCTTTCAACTCTTTCATGAGCAGCGCCCGGCCTCATTATGAAGCGATGTATCTATGGGAATTGCGGGGTGATGGCGCCGAGTGGGCATTTATCGCCCCGTACCCGGAGGTGATACTTCTATGAGTCGGCCGCGACAAGCTAATAACGGCATGGCCGGGTCGCCGTTTAAGTGTCATGCCAAAAGAGAAAGGGCAGACCCGGCGTTAAGAGGTCTGCCCTTACTTTCATGTTGACTCTGCTCTGTTCCGGTTCGAGACTCGCCACCCGCGTGGCTCGTCGCTTACTTACCCAGTCACTTCGAAGGAGAACGAAAGCGCCGGGCTCCCCCAAGCCCGACGCTCTCGATTTTTTTATTCCTCGTTGAAGGAATGTTCGATGGACGAGAATATAGACCCATGCGACGGAAGCGGGGTTGCAGCGGCGTTGAAAGTTTATTGCGATGCCGTTGCACCACGCGCGCCCGGTGCGGCGGCGCGGCTCGCGCGCTTGAACCCGCATGCGTTCTTCGGCGATACTTCGGTTGAAATGTTTATCGAAAGCAAAATCAAGACGAAACTGCTCAGGCAGATGGGCGAGGCGATCAAAGACTTCTCGATGATCGCCGACGGCGACCGCGTGATGGTCTGCCTGTCCGGCGGCAAGGACAGCTACACGCTCCTAGACCTGTTGCTCGACGTGCGCGAACGCGCGCCCGTCTCGTTCGACCTGCTCGCCGTCAATCTGGATCAGAAGCAGCCGAACTTTCCGGCCGACGTGCTGCCCAAGTATCTCGCGGGGCGCGGCGTGCCGTTTCGCATCGTCGAGCGCGACACGTATACAATCGTCAAGCGGCTCGTGCCCGAAGGCAAGACCTATTGCTCGGTCTGCTCGCGTCTGAGGCGCGGCATCATCTACCAGATCGCGCAGGAAGAGGGCTGCACCAAGATCGCGCTCGGCCACCACGCCGACGACATCATCCAGACCTTTCTGCTCAACGTCTTCTTCGTCGGCCAACTCAAAGCGATGCCGCCCATCCTGCGCTCGAACGACGGGCGCAACACGGTCATCCGCCCGCTCGCCTATTGCCGCGAGACGGACATCGCGGAGTATGCGGCGCTCAAAGAGTTTCCCTTGATCCCTTGCGATTTGTGCGGCTCGCAGTCGAATCTGAAACGCGCGCGCATGAAGCGGCTCGTCACGGAGCTTGAGCGCGAGATTCCGAACATACGCAGTTCGATGCTGACCGCGCTTTCAAACGCCGTGCCCTCGCACCTGCTCGACCCCAAACTCTTCGACTTCGGCAAACTCGCGCCCGTCCCGGCAACAGAGATCGAAGCCGAACTCGACGCCGCCATCGGCCACGCCGACCCGGCGGGCGAGATGCGTCCCGCGCTCGTCTCGATCTCATAAGAGACATAGATCAGTTAGAGCATGCACGAAGCGCACGGAGCATTCAGAAACAATATTTAAAGTCCTATCAGGGACAATTGAATAAAAGGGTAGGGATGGGTAAATTGATTGCCTTTGGATGGTATGGCGGCAAATACAGCCACCTTGATTGGCTTCTGCCTTTATTGCCCCACACCACACACTACTGCGAACCATTCGGCGGATCAGCCGCAGTTCTAATTAATCGCGAACCTTCGCCCGTTGAAACATATAATGACATACACGGCGAAGTTGTTAACTTCTTTCGTGTCTTGCGTGCACAGGGCGATGAGTTGATAAAGGCGATTGGGCTAACCCCATTCTCGCGTGAAGAATTTGAAGCTGCTATCTCGGAATCCCCCGAAAACTTATCTGAATTAGAACGGGCACGCCGCTTCTACATCCTAGCCCGCCAAGTACGAACAGGGCTGGCGCAAAAAGCAAGTTCGGGGAGATGGGCGCATTGCAAGCTAACAAGCCGCGCGGGAATGGCAGGTGCGGTATCGCGTTGGCTAGGTGCGGTCGAAGATTTACCCCTCATTGCACAAAGATTGTTGCGTGTGCAGATTGAACATGCACCAGCCATCGAAGTTATCCAAAGGTTTGATAGTGAAGAAACGTTGTTCTATTGCGATCCGCCATATCCACACGGCTCACGCACAGATGTTAACGCCTACGCCAATGAAATGACGGACGACCAACACCGCGAACTGGCAAAAGTGCTGCGAAGCGTTAAAGGTAAGGTTGCTCTATCCAGCTATCATTGCGATTTAATGGACGAGCTATATAGTGATTGGCGGCGAATTGAATCTAGCGAAAAGATAATTCATTCCGTCAAGAAAGCTCGCACGGAAGTGCTTTGGGTGAATTATCAACTGGAGGAAGATATTCAGTGTCAATCACGTCCCCGCCGCACACACCGGCAAGCATCCTTGATTTAGCATATCAACGCGCGTCCAACCACACGACAACGCCTCTTCTTAATGAAGCGGAAATCGTTGATAACGTTGAATACATCTGCCGTAATATACAGAACCGCGCCGGCGTGCGATTGTTAATGGCGTGCCTACTTGCCAAGATTCATAACCCCGCCATAGATGTTCGCAAACCTTATACAGAAATCGGTGGGACGGACACATTTTCGGGGCGCACATATGATGAAGGTTATATAACCAAGTTCATCAGCGATCACGACTTGCCATGCAACCCCACTACGGCATTTTTAACCCCCGCTCTGCGGAATCGAAATAGCACCTTAACTACCGACCTGAATTTAGTAGGACGCCCCCCACGACTTTATCAAACCATTTTGCAATTGCTCGATGATGTCCACTCCGGCAAAGTATCGGCGGAAGATCTATTAGCCGAAACCGTGCGGTGGCTTTTAGTCATAAGGGATGAGCAACGGCAAAGAATGGAAACATTGCTGGCAGGGCTTCAAACCGTTGAAGGTGCGATTCCTTTATCGTCCGAAGCAATCGTTAAGTTAATCGAGCAACATCTCAACAGCCGCAATGCCAGCCGCCTCCCCGTTTTGGTAGTTGCCGCTGTGTACCAAGCTGCTTCGGAACATCTAGGCGAAAGGGTGCTGCCGCTTGGCGGGCACAATGCAGCCGACAAGCAAACAGGCGCACTTGGCGATGTTGAAATTACGCTTCTAGCGGATAACGACGTGATAACGTGTTACGAAATGAAGGATAAAAGGGTAACGATTAATGACATCAACAGAGCATTACAAAAGATAACTGAAAGCAGACGGCGCGTTGATAATTACATCTTCATCACGACCGACATCATTGATATTGAAGTAAAAGAATATGCTGCCAGAATGTATGACCGGACAGGTGGAATCGAAATAGTGATACTTGATTGCATCGGCTTCCTGCGTCACTTCTTACACTTGTTTCATCGTTTGCGGATGCAATTCTTAGAAGAATATCAACGATTCCTTTTGGTTGAACCCGAAAGCGCGGTAAACCGTCCACTAAAAGAAGCGTTCCTAGCATTACGCCAAGCTGCCGAGATCGCTGAGTAAACTATTAAGCCGCACGCTCTGTGTTTTCGTAGCCTTCTAAACAATCTTTGCCCAAGCTATAAACAACATGAAAGCCCCGCGCGGCGTGCGTGCCGCGCGGGGCTTTTGCCGTTTGCGCTTGCGGCCGCGTGGGCTAGCGCGTGTTGCTGTTGGTGTTCGTGTTGGTGTTGCGATTGATGGGGCCGCGGCGCGTGCCCGGATTGGTGTTGCGACCGCGCCGGACGCGACGTGGCGTTCGCGGCGACGGGTTGCCACGGCCGTGCGTGCCGCCGTGCATGTTGCCGTTCGTGTTCGTGTTGCCGTTGGTGTTGCCGTTCGTGTTCTGCGCCGTGGCGGTCGAGACGCCGAAGGCGAGCGCGAAGGCCGCGCCGAGCGCGAGACCTTTCAGCGACTTCAAAGTCATGGTGAAATTCCTCCTTGAAATGTTTCGAGACGAAGTTGTCCCGAAAGTCTGAATGATGATTCGCCGTCGAGCGGGCGCGCAACGCCCTTATGACGGAGGCGCGTCCCGTTCGATGAGCGCGACGCATGATAATCCTCTCCGCCACACGCTCGCTGTACGCTACAGGACGAAAGCTAACGGCGTCGATAACGCGAGCCGAACGCGCGTGCGGCGCGGACGCGGCGACATTTGCGGGCGGCCGAATCCTACGCGCTCTCGGCGGCGCGCTCGACGGCCTTCAAGACCTGTCGCCGGTAGCGATGCGTGACGGGGCGGCGACGGCCGATGCCGATGGCGTGGCGTGAGATGATGAGCGTGGGCGGCAGTTGGCGTCGCTTGAACTCGTTGGCCGGGGCTTCGACGCGGTTGAGCACGTCGAAGACGAGTTGCTGGTCGTGCCCGGCGGCGACGATCTCTTCGGGCGTGGCTTTGCGCTCGAAGTAGAGTTTGAGGATCGGGTCGAGCAGGTCGTAAGGCGGCAGCGATTGGTCGTCGAACTGGCCGGGCGCGAGTTCGGCCGAGGGGCGTTTTTCGATAATCTCGGTCGGGATGATCTCGCGCTCGCGGTTCGCGTAGCGTGAGAGCGCCCACACTTCCGTCTTGAGCACGTCGCCGAGGACGGCGAGACCGCCGTTCGTGTCGCCGTAGAGCGTGCAGTAGCCGAGCGCGAGTTCCGACTTGTTGCCGGTGGACAGCAGCAAGCGGCTCTCCGCGTTCGAGATCGCCATCAGGATGTTGCCGCGCAGGCGCGACTGCGTGTTCTGCCGCGCGATCTCTTCGAGGCCCGTGCCCGGCTGCTCCAACCCCAGTTGCCGGACGAGCACTTCGTAGGCCGCGCTGATCGGATGTTCGACCGTGGGCATCCCCAGATTCTTCCCCAACGCGATGGAATCATCCACGCTCCCGCGCGAAGAGAACGGCGAGGGCATCATCACCGAGAGCACGTTTTCCGCGCCGAGCGCCTCGCACGCCAGCACGGCGACGAGCGACGAATCGATGCCGCCCGACAAGCCGAGCACGGCGCGCGTGAAGCGATTCTTGCGCGCGTAGTCGCGGATGCCGAGGACGAGCGCGTCGTGGACGGTTTCGATGTCGTCGCCGGGCAGGCAATAGGTGTCGCAGGTGTCGCAGTCGAGATCGACCGAGCCGTAGAACTCACGGAAGGGCGGCGCTTGCAAGATGATCTGCCCTTTGCCGTCCGTGACGATTGACGCACCGTCGAAGATGACGCCGTCGTTTGCGCCGACGAGGTTGACGAAAACGATAGGCACGCCCGCCGCCTTCGCGCGATGCGAAACCATCGAGCAGCGCTGCCCCATCTTGCTCTTATTGAAGGGCGAGGCGTTGATCGAGACGATCAGTTCCGCGCCCATCGCGATCAAGTCGTCGGTCGGGTCGTTCGCGTAGAGACGCTCGCGCCAGTAGGTCTTGTCGTTCCACATATCCTCGCAGACGGCGATGCCGACGCGCGTGCCACGGATGTCGAACAGGCGACGCTCGCGCGCCGGTTCAAAGTAGCGCGGGTCGTCGAACACGTCGTATTCGGGGAGCAGCGTCTTGTCCGCGTAGCCGACGATCTGGCCGTCGGAGATGACGGCGGCCGAGTTGTAAAGCTTGCGTCCTTGAGCCTGTCCCGTCGGGCGCACCGTGCCGACGATGACGGTCAAGCCCCGGCTCGCCGCCGCGATCTCGGCGAGCGGTTCGGTGGCGTGCGCGATCACGTCTCTGTCCATGAACCAATCGAAAGACATATAGCCCTGCACGGCGACTTCGGGCAGCACCACCAGATCGCTCCCGTCCGCGCGCGCCTGTTCGATGGCGCGCAAGCACTGCGCGACGTTGCCTTCATAATCGCCGTTCGTCGTATTGATCTGCCCGATGGTGACGCGCATCTTTGTCGCTCCTCCGCGTGTGTCGGTTATTTGAAATCTTTGATCAGGATCAGGTCTGTGACGGGGTTGCCGCGCGCGACGGCGAGTTGGCGGCCGTCGGGCGACCACGAGTACCAGTTGATGAAATAGGTCTTGAGGTCTGAGAGTTGCCGTGGTTGACTGCCCGGCGCGAGCGGCAGACGCCAGAGACCGGATGCGCCTTCGCGGCGGACGACGTAATCGAGCGCCTGACTGTCGGGCGACCAGCGCGGCATGTCGAGCGCGGGCGGCGCGTCGAACTCGCGCACCGCCGGGCCGCCCGCAACCGGCATGACGACGATGCGGCGCGGCGCGTTCGGCGTCTGCGGACTCTGCATGGTGAAGAATAATTTGCCGTCGGGCGACAGGCGCGCGTTGCCAATCGCCTGCTCGCTGACGCGCGCGGGCGCGCTGCCCTCCACGCCCACGCGCCAGAAGGCGTTGCGCCCGCCGCCTTCGTCGCGCGAAGTGTAGTAGACCGTGCGGCTGTCGGGCGCGAAGTGCGGGAAGCTGTATTGCTCGACGTTGCGGACGAGTTCGCGCTGGCCGCTGCCGTCCGCGTTCATCAACCAGATGCTCCACCCGACCGAGCGGTTCGAGATGAAGACGATGAGACGACCATCGGGCGAGACTTCGGGCGAGGTGTCGTTGTTCGGGTCGAAGGTCAACTGGCGCGCGCCCGTGCCGTCCGCGTTCATCACCCAGATGTCGCCGTTGCCGCTCACGCCGGATTGATAGACGATGCGGCCGTCGGGCGTCCACGCGGGCGTGCCCGCGCTGCCCTCGCTCGTCAGCTGTCGCGCCGCGCCGCCGCCACCCGCGCCTGAGAGCCAGATGTCCGCGCTGTAGTTGCTTTGCAGCGCAAGGAGCGTGCGCGAGTCGGCCGTCAGGCTGACGCTCTTGTAAAAGTTCAGATCGTTTGTGATCTTCTGCGCCTCGCCGCCGGGAAAGGCGACGAACCAAATCTGTTCGGGCGTGCTCGGCAGAGAGGCGCGGTCGCGCCCGTTGAAGATGAGGCCGCTGCCGTCCGACAGCCAAGCGAGGATGCCGATGCTGCGCCAGCGCGCGTTCGAGACCACCTGCCCCGCGCCGCCTTCGGGGCGCACGCTCTCGACGCTCATGTAATAACCCTGCTCGTCCGTGCCCTTGACGGCGTAGGCGATCTGCCGCCCGTCGGGCGACCACGCGAGCGAGGGCAAGATGATCGGAGCTTTGCGCGACACAATGGTGCGCTCGCCGCCGCCGTCCTCGCTCGCCGTAACGATGGTGTCGTCGCCGGTATCAGGGATGTGGCGACGGAAGGCGAAACGCTTGCCGTCGGGCGAGAAGGTGACGGCGCTGTCAACGTCGCTCGTGATCTTTTGCGGCGCACCGCCAAGCAGCGACGGCACGCGGTAGAGTTCGCCGAGGTTGCCGCCCAGGGGCACTGTGACGTAGTACAAAAACGCGCCGTCGGGCGAGAAGGTCAAGCCCGTGTAGTCCGACTCGCTCGGCGCGACGAGTTCCTTCTCGGTCGTCGTCGCCACTTGCCTGACGCGCACGCTCGATTTGCCGCCTTCGTACACGGTGCGCGCGACGTACTTGCCGTCGGGCGAGAGCGTCGCGATCATGGTCTGCCCCGCCGCCTGTAGCTTCGTGAACTTCATGTTCTGCAACGAGGCGAAGGGCGCGACCGCGCGCTCGTTCGCGCCGCGCGTGAAGCGATAGACGCCGAAGGCGAGACCGCCGAGCACGACGACGGCGATGAGAGCCATGACGTATGGAGTGAAGGTGAAACTGCCGCGTCGCTCGCCGTGCGCGGCGACGTTGCCCGCGCCGGAGTTCTGCACGGTGTCTTGCGGCGCGATGTCGCCGGCGGTCGTGCGTCCGGCTCCGGCGGCGGACGCGAAGGTGCGCCCGGCGACTTGGCTCGTGAGGGTTCCCGCGCCGAGCGCGCCCCCGGCGGTCGAAGCGGAGAAGCCCGGCACGACGGAATGATCGAGCGACACTCCGGCGTCGAGCCTCTGGCGCAGGCGTTGCAGTTTGACGAGCATCTGCTTCGCGGTCTGAAAACGCGCGTCGCGGTCTTTCGTCAACGCGTCGGCGACGACTTCCTGCAAAGCCTCCGGCGCGTCCGCGAGGTAATGCGCGAGCGGCACAGGCTCCGCGTCCAAGATGTTGACGATGACGTGGCTGGCGGAGCGACCCTCGAACGGCACGTGCCCCGTGAGCATTTCGTAGAAGACGCAGCCGAGACTCCAGATGTCGGTGCGCGCGTCCACGGCTTCGCCGCGCGCCTGTTCGGGCGACATGTAGGCGACCGTGCCCATGATCGCGCCGGGGTTCGTGTTGACGAGCGCGCGCGTGGCCGCCTCCGTATCGACGGCGGCGAGCGCGCCGGAGTTGCGGTTCGTCACTTTGGCGAGACCGAAATCGAGCACCTTCACGTAGCCGTCGGCGCGCACCATCACGTTTTCGGGTTTGATGTCGCGGTGGACGATGCCTTCGGCGTGTGCGGCCGCGAGCGCGCTCGCGATCTGCGCGGCGATGTCCAGGGCGTCGCCGAGTTTCAGACGCCGCCCCGCGATCTGTTCGCGCAAGGTCGTGCCCTGCACAAACTCGGTGGCGAAGAAACGCGCGCCCTCTTCGGTCTGCCCGATGTCGAAGACGGTCAGGATGTTCGGATGATTGAGCGCGGAGGCGGCGCGCGCTTCCTGTATGAAGCGGCTCATACGATCTTGATCGGCCGCCACGTCCGAGTGCAGAAACTTGAGCGCGACCGTGCGATTCAACTCCGTGTCGAGCGCGCGGTAGACTTCGCCCATGCCGCCCACCCCGATGAGCGACTGGATTTCATAACGTCCGATACGTGTCCCCGCGTCGAGACTCATGCGAGCGCGCTAGGCGACGGCGGCCTGCGCAAACAAATTACTGAAGCGTCAATCTCCTGTTTCGATCTCCGACATTCTAAATCGAAGCACGGGGGAAACAAAGAGCCTTTCGTCTACGGCGAAATGAACCGCCGCACACGAAATTTCGCACGCCTCCGACTGGTTTAAAAACATCTCACGCAAAGGCGCAAAGAAGAAGGCGCGAATAAGAAGTTAAGGGCGAGCAAGAGACAAAACAAAAATATTGAGTCGCTGCCGTACAAAATATTGAGTCGCTGCCGTACTTGTTTTCTTTGCGCCTTTGCGCCTTTGCGTGAGATTCTTCCCCACCAATCGTTAATTGAACTCGCAAACTGATCTCTCTACTCTTACTTCCCGCTCCTCTTCTTCCGCGAACGCACGACGCGGCCGTGGCCGCCGCCGCCCGGCGTCTCGATGCGCACGCGCTCGCCCGCTTTCAGTTCCCAAGAACCTTTCGCCTCGATGCGCCGCGAGCGTTTGCGTCCCGTCTCGTCCACCTGCAATACGGCGTCGCGTCCCCTCTGCCCTTCTTCTCCACCGTCGAGACCGTAGGGCGCGCGCCGTCGCCGGTCTGCCAGCAGAGACATGCGCGCGTCCGTGAGTGTCTCGATCTCGCGGACGACGCCGTCGCCGCCCGTCTGTTTCCCGCGCCCGCCCGAACGAGCGCGAATCGCATACTCGCGCACGCGCAGAGGGTATGCGTATTCGAGAGCTTCGACCGGCGTATTGAGACTGTTCGTCATGTGCGTGTGGACGGCGCTCAACCCGTCGCGCGCCGGACGCGCGCCCATGCCGCCCGCAATCGTTTCGTAGTAGGCGAACTCGCGCCCCGTCCGTGCATCCGTGCCGCCGATGGTGAGGTTGTTCATCGTGCCCTGACTCGCCGCCGGGATGCGTCCCGGCAGAGCACGCGCGAGCGCCTTGAACAACACATCGACGATGCGCTGCGACGTTTCGACGTTGCCGCCCGCGACGGCCGCGGGCGCTTGTGCGTTCACGATTGTCCCGCGCGGCGCGACGACTTCAATCGGCTGCATCAACCCGGCGCTCGCGGGCGTCTCGGTCGCGCCGAGCAGGCAGCGAAAGACGTATGCGACCGCCGACACCGTGATCGCTTCGACGGCGTTCACAGGCCCCGCAACTTGCGTCGCGCTCCCCTCGAAGTCCACGCGCGCACGCCCCCCTTCGATATGCACGCGCACGCGCAACAGGCACGGCGCGTCGCTCGTGCCGTCGTCGTCGAGCGCGTCTTCCGCTTCGTAAACTCCGTCGGGAATCTCGGCGATAGCGGCACGCATCAGACGCGCTGAATAATCGATCAAGTGCGCGGCGTAAGCGGTGGCTTCACGCGCCCCCGTACGCGCGACGATTTCGAGCAGGCGCATCGCGCCCGTCTTGAGCGCGCCCGCCTGCGCCGCGAAATCCGCGCGCCGCTCCTCCGCCCCGCGCACGTTCGCCAAGAGCAGGCGCAGCACGTCTTCGTTCACGCGCCCGCCGCGCACCAGATGCACGGGCGGGATGCGCAAGCCCTCGCCGTACACGTCCGTCGCCATCCCCATCGAACCGGGCGATGCGCCGCCAATGTCGGCGTGGTGGGCGCGATTGGCGACGAAGAAGATTGGGGAAAGGGAAAGGGGGAAGGGGGAAAGGTGATTAAGACCGGAAGCGGCCGTCGCTTCTTGAGCTAAACTCGCAGCACGTTGTTCTGAACTCGCTGCACGTTGTTCTGAACTCGCGGCGCGTTGATTCAAACTCGCGGCACGTTGATCCAGACTCGCAGCGCGGCTCCGTGTCTTTACCCTGCCCCCTTTCCCCTTCCCCTTTCCCCCGCTTTCAAAGACGCCCGCGACGAGCGTTACGTCCGGCAGGTGCGTGCCGCCCGCGAACGGATCGTTGAGCGCGATCACGTCGCCCGGTTCGATGCGCGTCTGTTGCAGCGCGGCGGCGACGGCCATCGGCATGCTGCCGAGATGCACGGGCATGTGGTCGCCCTGCGCGACGACGCGCCCCCCCGCGTCGAAGACGGCGCACGAATAGTCGCGCCGCTCTTTGATGTTCGGCGAATGCGCCGTGCGCCGGAGCGCGATGCCCATCTCTTCGGCGACGGAGGTGTAGAGCGCGCGATAAATTTCCAGCGTGACCGGATCGAAGTCCCTGCGGCGTTTCATAGTTCGGCGGTGTCCGATGCGTTTGTGTCTTCCTTCGTGTCCCTTAGTGACTTGGTGTCTTAGTGGTGAATACATCTTCATTAACCACGAAGACACCAAGACACGTAGGAAGACGAAGGAAGACGATAAGGAGTTGAAACTCGAACTCGATTCATAGCTCGACGACTAGGTTGCCGTCCCGGTCAACGCGCGCACTGACGCCCGGCGGCACGAGCGTCGTCGAAGAATATTCCGTGACGATGCAGGGCGTTCCGAGTCGCGCGCCCGCGCGCACGCGCTCGCGCCGGTAGACGTTTGTGCGCTCCGGTTTCGTCGTGAAATAGACGAGCGCGCTCGCGTGCGGCGCAACCGCCGAAGCGCTTGCGCTGCCCGCCGCCGCGATGCGTTCGCGCTTGAGTCGTCCGACCAGCCCGCGCGAACGCAGGCGCGCGCTGACGATCTCGATGGCGCTCTCTGCTTGCGCGTACCCGTAGCGCGCCAGATGCGCGCGATGAAACGAGGCGACGAGCGCGCGCGCCGTACCTGTCCATTCGATCTCTAACTCGAACGACTGTCCCTTGTAACGCGCGGCCAACGTGCGCGCGTGTCTCTGCTCGCGCCGCTCGTCTCTGAAACCTTCGCGCTTGAGCGCCGTCAGCGCGGCGCGCTCCATCTCTCGAAACGCGCGTTCGAGTTTCGAGAGACGCCCCGTCTCTCCAAAGACATCGAGCATGACGGTGCGGCTCGAATCGATGACGACATCCGAGACGAGCGCGCCGAGGGCGGAGAGCGCGCCCGGTCTCTCAGGCACGACGACGCGCGGGATGCGCAATCCGGCGGCGAGCGCGACGGCGTGCAAGCCGCCCGCGCCGCCGAACGAGACGAGCGCGAACGCGCGCGAATCGTAACCGCGCTCGACCGACACGGTGCGCAAAGCGCGCTCCATCCCGGCGTTGACCACGCGCACGACGCCGAGCGCCGCCTCGTGCGCCGTTATCTTCCTCCGCGACGCCGCGCTCATCTCGCGCGCGAGTTGCGAGAGCGCATCATGCGCTCGGCGCTCGTCCAACTCGAAGTCGCCGCCGAGCAGGCCAGCGCCGCCGAAGCGACCGAGCACGAGGTTAGCGTCCGTCACGGTCGGGAGCGTGCCGCGCCCGTAGGCCGCCGGGCCGGGGTCGGCTCCGGCCGACTCTGGCCCGACGCGCAAACCGCCGCCCGCGTCCACGCGCGCAATCGAGCCGCCGCCCGCGCCCACCGTGTGGATGTCCAAGACCGGAACGGCGACGGGCAAACCCGCCACCGTCGCTTCGTTCGTCGTGCGCATCCGACCGCCGGCGCAGAGCGCCACGTCGGTCGAAGTGCCGCCCATGTCGAAGGTGATGATGTCTGAGGCGGGAGCAGCGCCGAGCGCGCCGACGACGCCGCCCGCAGGCCCCGACAGGATAGTCCGCACGGGCTCGCGCGCGGCCACCGCCGCCGAGATGCTGCCGCCCGAAGACTGCATCACGCGCAGGCGCGGCGCGCGCAGTTTCCGCAGATACGCGCCCATCAAGGGTTGCAGGTAGGCGTTGATGGCGATGGTGGAAGTGCGTTCAAACTCTCGATACTCCGGCAGGATTTCGTGCGAGACGGAAAGCGGCACGCCTAAACTTTCAAGCGCGCGTGCGACGAGCTGTTCGTGTTCCGGTCGCACGAACGAGAACAACAAACAGACGGCCACCGCTTCGACGCGCGCACGCCGCAAACGCGCGACCAACTTTTGCAGCGCATCTTCGTCGAGAGCTTCCAGCACCTCGCCCGTCGCCGCGACGCGTTCGCCGACGCCGAAGCGCAAGGCGCGCGGGATGATCGCGGCGGAGCGTTCGGCGTTCAAATCGTAGAGCGCGGGTCGGGCTTGTCTGCCGATGGCGAGCACGTCTTCAAAACCCGCGGTCGTGACGAGCGCCGCACGCGCGCCGCGCCTTTGCAACAGCGCGTTCGTGCCGACGGTCGTGCCGTGCACGATCTCCAACTCCGCGACGGCGACCTTCATCTCCGCCGCGATGCGCCGCACGCCCGCGTCGATGGCGCGCGCCGGGTCGTCCGGCGTCGAAGCGAGTTTGAAGATGCTCAATCGTCCTTCGTGCCCCGCGTAGACGAAATCCGTGAACGTCCCGCCCGTGTCCACGCCGACGCGCACGCGCCGCGCATTTCGCCGTGTTGAGTGAGAAGAGGGCACTGGATAAGTTTAAGCGAAGGCCGCGTGTTTTTAGAGCGACTGACGAAACAAAGAGCGGAACCACGCGCATCACACGCGCAAGACACGAATGCTCCTCCTTCGTCTCTTGCGTCCTGCTTCCGTGTGATTGAAACAAAATAAGGCGACCGTTTAAAGTCGCCTTATTTTAGGATGTGCCCCCGCCAAGACTCGAACTTGGAACCAACGGATTATGCTTACCTCTACGGCTTTCGCCGCGCTCCGCGTGCCTTTGGCAGACGGAGTTTGTGGTCTGGACTTTCTCTTCGCTTTACGCGTCTGCCATCAAGTCTCTACACCTTCCCCGCGCGTCGCCGCGTGGGGCTTGGCTCGGGATTACCGTCTCGCTTTCGCGCCCTTAGGCTTCCCCGAATTTGACAGATTCTACGAGCGCACCTGAAACAAGTTTCGCTGAAGCTCGAACTTGAATGTGATGTGCCTGCAACCCAACTTTGAAGGTCGTATGTTTCCACTTAGACCTGTCAAAGAACTTGAGTCCGCTGCTCTAACCATTGAGCTACAGGGGCATAACTTGATAGTGCGAACGTGATTATAGGGTCGCGTGCGGGAGGCCGCAAGCGGACGCCCTGTAAATCAACCTTCGCCTTGGGTGAAGCCGGGCGCGGCCATCAGATTTTCGATCTGGCGGAGGTGGCGGCCTTCGTGGAGACCGATGAAGGCGAGCCACTGCGCCGAGTTGAATTCGCCGAAGGCGGGATGCGCGTAGGTGGCCGCGCCGAGGTTTGTCGCTGATTCGAGACGCGGGCGCAAGTCTTCGAGGGCGGCTCGCGTGCGTCGCAGGTTGACGAGACCTTCGGCGAGCGAAACGCCGCCGCTCGGCCGCACCTGTTCGGGCGCGGTCAGCTTTTCATCGCGCACGCGTTCGATGAAAGAATCGAGCGAGAAGGGTTGAAAGCCGGGCGCGTTTGACGCGGCGGCCTCGGTCGCACCGTCGCCGTCGGTCGTCGCTGTCGTCGCGGCGGCGGATGCGCCCTCGCTCTTTTTGAGCAGCATGCCGATCAGTTGCACCATCTGATGTTCGAGCATCGCCAGGTGTTCGATGATCTCTGCGATTGACCAAGCGTTGTCGGCGGGGCGGAAACGTTGTTGCGCTTCGCTTAAATTTTCGACGCGCTCGGTGAGTTTCCGGCGCACACGTTCGTTGGCGGCGTAGATGTCCGCGATGCTTTGGTAGGTCAAGGGGGTTCGACTCCTTTGCTGTTAAAAAAGCCTGCGCGCGCCGCGTGCTCCGTGTCAACCGAGCACGACCGCTTGCGGGCTGAGATGTAGGATGTGCCAGCGCAGATAGCCGCGCGTCGGCTCAGGGCTGTTTTGATAGTAGCGGATGAACCCCGTGCGGACGAGCAGCAGTTCGGGCTGCAACCATTCGAGGCGAATGACCGGGTTGAAAGAGATGGGCGTTACAGCGCCGCTGCTGCCGGAAGAGGCGGGCGTCGTGCCCGTTTGAGCGGCTTTGCCGTCGGCAGTTGTCGGCGCATTGGCGCGTTTCAGTTTCGCGGCGTCGTAATCGGCCGAGGCCGAAAGCAGCGTTTCGCGCAAGGGCAGGCGCGCGCCCGTCGGCGCGTTGCCGGTCGCGTCGTAGATCGCCACGTCGGTCTCGAAGGCCGTGGCGACCTTCGACGCGTCGGGCGACCAGACGGGCGCAACGTCCATCAGTTGGTCGTCGAGCAGACGCTCTTTGCCGTCCGCGCGCTCGATGATGCGCGGGCGACCGGCAAACTCTTTGCCCTCGTTCATGCGCGCGTCGAGTTCGTCTTGACGGCAGGCGAGCGCGGCGATGGCGCGGCTGTCGGGCGACCAGGCGAGGTTCAGATAAATGAGGCCGTCGCGCGTGGTGAGCGGCCGCAGGTTCGCGCCGTCGCGGTCGGCCACGTAAATCTGATCGGTTTTGAAGACCTGCACGGGCGCAATCAGCGGCGCGATGGAAGCGGTGGGCACGGGCGACGTGTTCGGGTCGAAGACGGGCGGCGCGAGGGCGTCGGGCGCGTCGTCGGGCGTGGGCGTCGGCGTGGCGTTGGCGCGCTCGCGTCCGATGAAGGCGAACCACTGCGCGTCGGGCGACCAAGCGACGGCCGCGAGCGTGATACCCTCCAAGTTCTGCGGCATGACGTTGCGCACGAACATGCCGTCCGCGCCGTAGAGGTCGATGCGAAAAGTGTTATCGACGGGCTGGCCGCCGCCCGGGTCGTAGAGCGCGAGCGCGCGCTGGCCGTCGGGCGACACGACGGTGCGCAAGAGCGCCTCGTCTTTGCGGCTCGTCTCAAACTGCGTCTTGACGGAGGCGAGCAGTTCTTCGGGCGTGTCGAGTTTTAAGTCGGTGGGCAGCACGTCCTCGCTGATGTCCGTCTCCAGACGATAGGCGAGCCGCGCGGCGGGCACGTCGCGCAGTGCACGCGGGCGCACCGCGCTGATCCCCAGACGCTCGCCGACCGTGCGGCAACCGCCCGCGCCGAGCGACGCACACAACAACAGCGCGCACGCTGCGAACGCTTTCACGGACGACTTCCGCGTGCCGCGCAATTGGACGACGCGCACCCGCGCGCGCACACGATTTCCCTGCTTGAAGTTTTCTCTCATCTTGAACGGGAAATGATAGGAAGCGCGCGGGGCTGTGTCAACGTGCCGCCTCGGTCGATAGTGGTTTAGTTTGACTTGCCGGACAAAGAGGTGTGGAAAAGAATTTCTCGCCGGAGGCGCAAAAGTTGGAAAACCAAAGGCGCAAAGAAAACAGTTAACTTTAGTAGCCGTTCAATTCCTTTGTGCCTTACGTCTTTCTTCTTTGCGCCTCCAGCGTGAACGCTCTTTATTTCAAACTGAGCCATTATTCTTCGCGCGAAGGAAGAAAGAGAAAAGTTGAACTAGAGGACACGATTCTTCGCTCAACGATGCGGCGTGCGCGGCGAGACGGGGTGTGCGGCGCGGCGCGGCGTGCGGCGCGGCGTCCGTGTGGCGGGCACGACGGGCGACGCTTCCGGTTCGGCGGGCGCGCCCGTCAGTTCGCGCGCGAGCGCGGGGTCGAGCGCGAGCAGGGCGCGCATCGTGGTGCGCGGCGACAGGTGCGCGCGATCCGTGTGGTCTCGCTCCACGCAGTTGTGCGCGAGCGCACGCGCCGTGCGCCGCGCTAAGGTCTCCACGCCGGGCGTGCGCGCGATGTAGGCGCGCACGGCGAGCGCGCCCACCAGATCGCACGTCAACTCTTCGCCGCGCCGCACGCTGATGCGCAAGCCCGCCGCGCGCGCGGCACTCTCGGCCACGGCGCGAAACAGGGCGTGGAGACTGGCGTCCGCCCCGTCGGCCACGTGCGTCAGTTCGTGCGCGAGCACGCCGAGCATCCCTTCGTCCGAACGCAAGCCCGCCAGAAAGATCGTGCCGAAACGGATCGTGCGCGGCTCTTTGTAGAGGACGGAAGCGTTGTCGCGCAGTTCCATGTCCGGCTTGATCGTCCTCACGCGCGCCAGCCGCACGAAGGCCGCGCGCACGGCCGCAGTCTCCTTGATGCCGTACTCGCGCAAGAGACGCCTGAGCGAGTCGGCCGCCAAAGTCTTCGCCACCGGCAGCAGGCGCTCGGCGCGCTCCGTCCCCGCCAAGACTTCCGTGTGGCGCAAGGGCAGAGACGGCCGCGCCTGCATCTCGTCAATCGGCGCGCTGCCCTGCGGGTCTAGCTCGCGCTCGGCGCACGTCACGTCCATCGCGCGCCGCACTAGTTCGTCCACCGCGCGCCGCGCCTCCACGCGTCCCGCCGACGCTGCGCCGCGCGCCTCCTCACGCGCCGACTGCGCGCGCACCACTTCAGGCGCGGCGACGTACATCAACGCGCACACGAACGCGACCGGCCACAGCCACGTCCCCAAGCGACGGCTCTGCTCGTTTCGCCGAACGTGTCGAAGTGTGCGTTGACGCATGTAAAGGTTTCTACCCCGTTCGATCAGCTCTTAAAGTTGAAAGCCCTTGAGCGCAGAAGAAACGATGAAGAAGGAACGGAAGACTGGTAAATGGTAAATGGTGAATGGATGAAGACTGTTCCGCTCCATTCACCATTCACCATTTACCATTTACCCCTTCCTCCTTCATCGTTTTTCTCATCAGCGATTGCGCCACACGGGTTTGCGTTTCTCCATGAACGCCTTGATGCCTTCGTTGGCGTCTTCGGTCTTCATCAACTCGTTCAGATACAGACTCTCGACGCGCGCCAGCGCATCTTCCAGACGTTCCCCGCGCGAGAGGTCGAGCGCGCGGCGCGTCAACTCCAAAGCGGGCGCGGACAATTCGCGCAGACGCCCCAATAGCTCCTGCGCCTTCGCTTCCAGTTCCGCGGGCGCGACGACGTAGTTGACCAGACCGAGCCTGAGCGCTTCGGGCGCGTCGATGAGTTCGCCCGTCAAGACGAGTTCGCGCGCGCGACGTTCGCCGATGATGCGCGGCAGCATGACGGCCGCGACCGGCGGAAAGACGCCGAGCTTGATCTCCGGTTGACCGAAGCGCGCGCGCTCCGTCGCGAGGACGATGTCGCACGCCGCCACGAGTTCGCAGCCGCCGCCGAGCGCCGCCCCGTCCACGAGCGCCAACGTCGGCTTCGCCATCACTTCCAGCGCGCGAAAGATGTTATGAAACGATTCGAGCATCTGGTAGATCGTCTCGGAGACGTGCTCCTCAATCGCCACGCCCGCGCTGAAGGCGCGCGCTTGCGGCGCGGCCTCGAACACGATGGCCACCATATCGCGCGCGCGCGCGCACTCTTCGAGCGCCGCCCCCACCTCGCGCATCATCGCGATGTGCAAAACATTCAACGGCGCGCGCGCCAGACTGATGCGCCCCACGCGATCTTCAACCGTAAACTTGATGTGCTGATAGCTAGCCATAAAAGAATCGTAAATCGTGAATCGTAAATCGTAAATAGAAAGAGCCCGTTTTCTCTATTCACGATTTACGATTCACGATTTACGACTAAAGCATTTGTCCGCCGTCAACTCGGATGACTTCGCCGGTGATGTGGCGCGCGGCTTCGGAGCAGAGGAAGGCGACGACCGAAGCGACCTCTTCCGGTTCGCCGATGCGCCCGAAGACCGTCTCGCGCGCGGCCTCTTCCAAAACTTCCGCGGGCAGGCGTTCGACCAGCGGCGTGCGTATGAAGCCGGGCGCGACGGCGTTGACGTTGATGCGGTCGCGCCCGAGATCGGCGGCGGCCGCGCGCGTCAAAGCGACGACTCCGGCCTTCGACGCCGCGTAGTTGCCGATGCCGAAACGACCGCGCATCGCTTCGATGGAAGCGACGTTGACGATCTTGCCCGCCCCTTGCGCGCGGAAGCCGGGCGCGACGGCGCGTATGTAGTTGAACGTGCCCTTGAGATTGACGCCGAGGACGCGTTCCCATTGCGTCTCGGTCATCTTCCAGATGGGCGCGTCTTCCGTCGTCCCGGCGGCGTTGACGAGCAGGTGGACGCCGCCAAGTCGCACGCGCGTCTCGGCCACGATGCGCTCGGCCTTGCCGTAGTCGGCCACGTTGGCGTGAAAGCTGACGACGCGCGCGCCCGCGTCTCTGATCGTGCGCGCGGCCTCCGTCATCAAATCCTCGCCCGCCAGATCGACGATACAGATGCTCGCCCCGCCGCGCGCCAGTTCAAGCGCGCACGCGCGGCCGATTCCCGAAGCCGCGCCCGTCACGATGGCGACTTGACCGTCGAATGTCATCGACAAAATTTACTCGCTCGTCTTGCCGCGTTGGGGCGAGAGCGTGTAGAGCCAACCTTCGTAGAGCCGTTTCTGTTCGGGCGTCTGCTGCGCGAGCGGCACGAGGCGATAGTTTTCTTCGGCGCGGCCGCCGAGCTTGATCGTGAAGGTACGCAGTTCGTCGAGACGAAAGACGGTGAGGCGCACTTCGTCGCCGGGCTTGTGTTCTTCGAGCCGCGCGTTGAAGGTGGTCTGGTTCACGCGCTGGCCGTCGAGCGCGACGATCTGATCGCCGAAGGTAATGCCTTGATTGTAAGCGGGCGTGTTCGCCGGGACGCTCGACACCAAGAGGCGGTCGCCGTCTTGCCTGAGGTTCGCGCCGAAGTAAGCGCGCGGCGCGGCCGGTTTCGACGGGTCGTTTGCTGAGGCGGCGGTCGTCTCAAGTCGCAGGCCGACGGCGTTGAAGGCCGTGTTGTAATCGAGTTCCTCGCGGCCGCGCACGAAGCGTCGGAAGAAGTCTTCGAGGCTCGCGCCCGCCGCCTGTTCGGCTGCGCGCTGAAAATCTTCGGGCGTGTAGTTGCGATTCTGTTTCGCGTAGTCGTTGTAGAGCGTGCGCATCACGTCGTCGAGCGAACGCGCGCCCGCCGAGCGGCGACGTATTTCGAGGTCGAGCAGCAATCCGACGATTGCGCCTTTGTCGTAATAAGAGATGGCCGAGTTGAGCGTGTTTTCGTCCGGACGGTAATACTTGATCCAGGCGTCGAAGCTCGCCTCTTCGATGCTCTGTTCGAGACGGCCGGGCGTGTTCTGCAAATTGCGTATGGCGTTCGCGATGGTCGTCAAATATTCCTTGTCGCCAATCACTCCGGCGCGGCGCGACAGGATGTTTTCGTAATAACTCGTGATGCCTTCGGCCACCCACAAGAGGCGCGTGTAATTCTCGCCCGTGTAATCGAAGGGGCCGAGCGCGTCGGGGCGAATGCGCTTGACGTTCCAGAGATGGTAATACTCGTGCGCGACGAGCGAGAGGAAATCATCCCAGGCCGCTTCGGGACGAAACGCGAAGCGACGCATGATGAGCGCCGTCGAGTTCAAGTGTTCGAGCCCGCCGCCAGCCGAAGGATGCAGCATCAACATGAAGGTGTAATCACGATAAGGCACGTCGCCCATCATCTGCACGGACGCTTCGACGATCTGCTGCACGTCGCGGCGCATGCGTTCGGGGTCGTAGTTGCCCTCGCCGTCGATGACGATGCGATGCGGGACGCCGCGCACCTCGAACGAGATGGTCTTGAAGTCGCTCGCCAGAAACGGCGAGTCGTAAAGGATGTCGAAGTTCTCGGCGCGAAAAGTGTGGCGCTGCCCCGAGACGGCCGGCAAGCCCGTCGCCACTTTCCAGTCGCCGTAGGGCACGACGCGCACGGTCGAGGGCGCGCTGAGTTGCCCGTCCGGGTACATCAGGAGCGCCGCGTTGTTCCAGAAGGCATGACGGTCGTGCAACTCGTTTGTCCGCACCGTCAGCTCGTTCGCGTAGACGCTGTAGGTCGCGCGCAACTCTCGCAACGCGCCGCCCGCGTCCACGCGCCAAGTGTTCTTATTCGTCTTGCGCCACGCGAGCGGACGCGACGCGCCACCGCCTTCGGTCGCCGCGAAATCCTGGACGTGGCGCGCGTACTCGCGCACGAGATACGAGCCGGGCGTCCAGACCGGCATCACGAGATCGACCGCCGCCGGAAGCGTCGCACCCGTCGCCGCGCGCACGCGCATCTCCACTTGCAAGAGGTGCGTGTGCGGTTCGGGCATCGAGACGGTGTAGGAGATGTCGGGCGCTGTGCCCGGTGCGGGCGGGCGTGTATTTCGCTGCTGCTGCCGCTCCTGCGCCCCCGCGCCCGAAGCTGACGCCAAAACGAGAACCCAGACGAACGACAACAGAGAAGCGCGACGTAAAAGCATCGTATGCAACTTTCCTTTACTTATGCCGGATGTACGGGAGAAGCCTTCAAGGCTCGCATCTTACTACGAAAGCGGAGGCGGCGACCAACACTCGCGCGGCGAAACTTTTTACAAATCTCAAACGAAGAAAACAATTGCATTTACCGTGCCCTAACAGTTAATCTTCGCGGTGCTGCGGCTATCTCCTCTCCCGGACATCCGCCGTGCCTCTCGCAGGCCAAGTCTTCACGGTCACACGAAGACCGCGCCGCCTGAGATAAATCGCGGCAGCGAGGCAGAAACTAAGATTTTCAGGAATTCCTTAGAACAACGCCAGAAGATTCCGGACGAGAATCAGTGTCGTCTCCGTTAACAGATCAACCGTGCCGTCTTCGTTAATAGATTCTTTGCAGGGTTCGATTAGGCACGGGGAAACGGGTTGGGTTATGGGCGGCGGGGGCGGCGGAGTAATTCCCGGATGGATAGTGCCTTCCTCCGCCGCGGCGACTTGTGCTAATGCGAGAGTTAAAACACTGATGGCGCAGAGTTGTCTAAAGACTTTCATTGTTTCTCCTGAAGATAAAGTTGCGTTCGGTGATAGTGTCCGAAGCGATGCGCGGGTAATGAACCGTCAAAATAAGTTCGCAGGCATCATAGGCAAAGGCTTCATCGCATGCAAGTTAATTAGCAAGGTAGAAGAAAGGTAACGAATACATGGGTTTAACCAACCAAGCTCCCCGGCAATCAATTTCCGCGTCCCCCTCGCTCCGCCAACTCGTCAATCTACGTTGTGCAGAGGCCAAACAATTTGAAGAGGTAGGAGACTACGAGGCGGCGTGCGTCTCTCTGGCGGAGTGGTGGCGGGGTGTGGGCGAGCGTCCGAGAGTTGAAGGTTTGGAGACGAGGAGCGCGGCCGAATTGTTGTTGCGGGCGGGCGTGTTGACGGGCTACGTCGGTAGTTTCAAACAGATCGCGGGCGCGCAGGAAGAGGCCAAGGATTTAATCAGCGAAAGTATCAGACTTTATGAATCGATAGAAGAGACGGAGAAGATCGCGGAAGCGCAGACCGAACTCGGCCACTGTTATTGGAGAGCCGGAGCTTACGACGAAGCGCGCGTCATCCTCGGCCAAGCCCTCGCGCAAATATCTTCGGAGAATTTCAAACAGAGAGCCACGACCCTCTTGCGCAGCGCGATGGTCGAAGCCTGCGCGACGCGCTTCAGCGACGCCCTCCGCTTGCTCAACGAAGCCGCCCCCTTATTCGAGCAGAGCGACAGCATCGCCCAGAAGGGTTTCTACTACATGGAACTCGCCATCGTGCTCGAAGCCTTGAACGCCGTGGAGGAGCGCGAAGACTACGCAGACCGCACGCTGATCGCCTATACGGCCGCGAGTATTCATCTCGAACAGGCAGGCCACACGGCCTATCAAGCCGGGGTTGAGAACAACTTCGGCTTCTTTCTCTCGACGAGAAACCGTTACGAAGAAGCACACGAGCATCTCGATTGCGCGCGCCGTCTGTTCGTCGGACTCAAAGACAGCGTTCACATCGCTCAAGTAGACGAGACGCGCGCGCGCGTCCTTCTGGCGCAAGGCCGGGATGCCGAGGCCGAGCGGATGGCGAGCGCGGCCGTGCAGAGATTGCAGACCGGCGGGCAGCACGCGCTTCTGGCCGGTGCGCTGACGACACAAGGGGCGGCGCTCGCGCGTCTGGGCAGGCGCGCGGAGGCGCGCCAGGTGTTGCAGAAGGCCTTTGAAGTGGCCGAGCAAGCGGGCGCGCTCGAAGAGGCCGGGACGGCCGAACTGACGATGATCGAAGAGTTGGGCGAGCATCTGTCGATTGCGGACTTGCGCGCGATCTACGAGTTGGCCGATTACCTGCTGGCCGAGACGCAGCAGCCGAGCATCCTCAAGCGTCTGCGCGAGTGCGCGCGGCGCGTGATCGCGGCCGAGCGAACGCATAACATCGAGTTCGACACCTCGGGTTTCGCTTACGGCTCGGAGCAGACGGCCGAACTGCTCAAACAAGCGCACTGCGCCGCGCGCGCGCAAGGGGCGGTGCTGTTGACCGGAGAGACGGGGACGGGCAAAGAGTTGTTGGCGCGCTTGATGCACGAATGGAGCGGACGCTCCGGCCAGTTTGTCGCCGTCAACTGCGCGACGCTGTGCGACACGCTCGTCGAGTCGCAGTTGTTCGGCCACGCGCGGGGCAACAGCGCGAGCGCATCCGAGGATGAACGGGGCGCGGCGCGGCGCGCGTCGGGCGGCACGCTCTTTCTGGACGAGATCGCCGAACTGAGCGCAGCGAATCAAAGCAAGCTGCTGCGCTTCATCGAGCACAGCGAGATTCAGCCGGTCGGCGCAGGCGCACCCGAACGCATCGACGTGCGCGTCGTCGCGGCGACGAATCATGTCCTCGAAGACGAGATCGCCGCCGGACGTTTCCGTCGCGACCTGTTCTACCGCCTGCAAACTTTCCACTTCGAGTTGCCGCCGCTGCGCCTGCGTGTGGAAGACATTCCGGTGCTCGCCGAGCACTTCATACGCGAAGCCATGATGCGACAGAACAAACGCGTGCGCTTCACCGCGGAAGCGATTGAAGCGATGTGCCGCCTGCCGCTGCAAGGAAACGCGCGCGAGCTTCGTTCGCTCATCGAGCGGACGATGCTGGCCGCCGCGGACGGCAGCCTCATCGAAGCCGACGCGGTTGAGACGGTGGCGCTGCGCCCGACGGGCAAGGCCGACTTCGCAGACCCGTGGGCCAACTTCTCGCTCAAGGAAGAGGTGCAGCGTTTCGAGGAACGCTTGATCGAGAAGGCGCTGCGCGACGCGCAGGGCAAGGTGTCGAACGCTGCGCGCCTGCTCGGCTTCAAACATCACGAATCGCTCAACTGGCGTCTGAAAAACAGAAACAAGAATTTGCTCGGCGCGCGCACACCCGCCAAGCCGCGCCGCCGCAGCATCATCAAGAACTATCAACCGAAGCGCAGCAACGCGTGAGGGAGAAGCGGTGAACGGTAAATGGTCAATGGTGAATGGAAAAGAACAGTCTTTCTCCATTCACCATTGACCATTTACCGTTCACCACATTTCCTTCATCGTTTTTAAGGGGAGAGCAATGCCGGTCGTGACGTGTGTGAAGTGCGGCGCGAAGAATCGCGTGCAAGAGGGCGCGGCGCGGCAGAGTTTGCAAGCGGTGTGCGGGCGGTGCGGCGCGAAGCTGTCGGCGAGCGCGGAGACGCGGACGGCAAGCACAAAGCCGCTCACCGTGACGGACGCGACGTTGGAGCGCGACGTGCTCGCGGGCGGCGACGTGCCGGTGCTGCTCGACTGTTGGGCTGAATGGTGCGGGCCGTGCCACCGGATCGCGCCTGCTCTGAATGAACTTGCCGCCGAAGCGCAAGGCCGCTACGTGATCGCCAAATTGAACGTGGACGAAAACCCGCAGACCTCCGCGCGCTTCGGCGTGCGCGGCATCCCCACTTTGCTCATCTTCAAACGCGGCCAACTCGTCGAACGCATCGTCGGCGTCCAGCCCAAACAGTCAATCGCCGCGCGCCTCGCCGCGCACGCGTGAAAGACAGAAGGAAAAAAGAAGGCGTAAAGGAAAAGAAAAATCGGAGCGCAGCTTTCAAGTGCTGCGCTCCGATTTTTGTCTCTGCTTTCGGCTTCGACCTTTCCCCTTTTCCCCTTCTCCTCTCATCTGACCGTGACGGCTAACTCCTGCGTGCCGCAGGCCGACTTGAAGGTGACGTTGAAGTTGCCCGTCGCTTTGCTGATCGAGGTGATGGTGAATTTGAGCGAGTTGGCATCGGCGCTGCCTTGCGGCTCGCGCAGGATGATGATGTCAGACCAATTGGCGGTCGTCGCGCTGACGCTTGCTAGTTTGTCGCTGCCTTCGAGAGTGGCGACGACGCTGCTCGTCCCGCCGCTGTTCTTCAACTCCAACTCGCTTGCGCTCAAGGCGAGCGTGCAAGCGCTTCCGGCGCGCCCGCCCGCTCTCTTCGCTCCGGCGCGCGACGCGCTTGTTCCGCCGCTGCTCGTCCCGGCGGCGGGCGTGTTCGATTCAGACGGCGCGGGCGTTGGCTCGACAGCCGGCGTGGGCGTCGCCTCCGTCTCATTCTTCTTCAAGTCCGTCGTGTTGACGCTCTGCGTCTGCGGCGTGGGACTCGCCGTGGGCGTCTCAGGCGTCGGTGACGGAGAAGGCGTCGCGTCGGGCGTCGCCGAACGAGACGCTTCGGGCGTTATCGAAGGAGAGGCTTCGGGCGTTGCGGATGGAGACGCTTCGGGTGTCGGCGTGGCCGCGACGGATGAAGCGGCGGGGGTGCTCGAAGGCGTCGCGTCGGGCGTCGCGCTTGTGCCGGGCGTCGGGTTGGCGGCGGGCGTGTTGCCGACCGTCGTGGCGGCGGGCGTCTCGGTCGGCGCGGGCGTGTTGGACGTGTCGGCGCTCACGGCTTCGGCGGTTGGGAGACGCGCGGGCGCGCTGCCGATCTGCGTGTCGAGTCCCGTGGTCGAGCCGTTGACTTTGGTGTAGAGAGATTCGATGACGGCGCGGCGCGCGGGGTCGGGCGCGTCGGGGTTGTAGCTTTTGATGTAGGCGGCCAGCGCGTCGCGTTCTTGGCCGCCGCTCGCGAGCGCCGTGCCGAGTCGCCATTGCGCCGTGCGCCAGTAGAGACTGCGTTCGGGCAAGACGCTCACGGCGCGACGCAGGGCGGCGACGGCTTCGGCCGACTTGCCTTGTCCGAGCAAGGCCATGCCGGTCAGTTCCTCGATGCGCCCGCGCAGGATGTTCGAGATCGTGTTGCGCGGAAGAACCGGAAGGTCGGGCGTCGTGCCCTGCGCGATGGCGCGGGCGCGCGCATCGCGCAACTCTTCGGCGGTCGTCGCGGCGGTCGCTTCCGGTGCGTTCGTTGCGGCCTCCACGTTCAGACGCGCCGCCGCCATCAAGTCGAGCACGGTGTCGAAGGCGATGCCGCGACGCAGCAGACGATTGGCCGCATAGAGTTGACGAAAGGCGCGCATCTCGTCCGTGCCCGCAGTGAAATCGTTAGCGGCGGCGGAAGCCTCTGTTTGACTAAGCGCGCCGCCTTCGCCCGTCGCTTCGAGCGCGAGGTTGAGCGCGAGCAGAGCCTTCAGCATGCGCGCGTTCTCTTCCGTGTCCGCGGCCGTCGCTTGAAAGATGCTGGCGCGTCGTTCGGGGGCGAGCAGTTCGATAAAGGTCTGAGCGCGCGCAGGCGTGCGCCCGGCGAGCCGGGTTTCGAGTTGGCCGTCCTTGAGCGTGAAACTGCGCACGAGTTCGTCGAACGCTTCCTCGTAGAAACCGGCGGCGGCGAGCGCGTTGGCTAGTTCGTAATCGAGCGTGGGGAAGCGGCCGTACTGGCGCGCGAGGCGCAGGGCGCGTTCGGCTTCGAGCGGCAACTTGTTGGCGATGAGCGCGCGTGCGAGCGCCACTTGCGCCCAAGTGAAACGCGGTTCGAGGCGCACGGCCGCTCCGGCCAACTCCACGGCGCGCGTCTTCTCGCCGTGCGCCGCATACCAGTAGGCCGCGCCGGTCAAGAGCAACAAATTGCGCGGCTCGGCCGCGAGCGCCGCTTCGAGTTCGCGTTCGGCCTCTTCGCGTTTGCCCGCGTCGAAGAGTGCCAGCACCAGCCCCGTGCGCGCGCCGCGATCATTCGCATCGGCCGTCAACAACTCGCGGTAGAGCGGCAAGGCTTCTTCGGATTTGCCGGTCGCGCGGCGCAAGTCCGCGAGGCTGTGGCGCGCGGCCGTGGAGCGCGGGTCTAATTCGACGGCACGCGCGTATGCGGCCGTCGCTTCGTCCAGACGAAGGGCGAGGCGATGCGCCGCGCCGAGCGCCTGATAGGCGGCGGCCAGTTCGGGCGCGAGCGCGAGCGCCGCCTTCGCCACACGCGTCGCCTCGTCAGCCTGTTCCATGCTCACGTAAAAGCCCGCGATGACGAGCAGGCGTTTGGCGTCCGCGTTCGTCTTCGCTTCGAGGGCGCGCGCCAGTTCAAACGCGGCGGCGCTTTGCCCGCGCAGGAAAAGGTTCGCGGGCAACTGCGAGACGACTTCGTAGTACAACTTGTCGGACATCTCCGAGGGCGCAAGCGCGACGGCCTGTTTGAAGAGTTCGACGCCCCCGGTCGCATCTTGCGCTTGCAAGCGTTCGTCGCCGAGCGCGGCGTGCGCGCTGACGAGATGCTCGGTGGCGCGCACACGCAGAGGCGTGCGGGGGTTGGCTTCGAGAAAAGCGCGCAAGCCCGCGATGCGCTCGGACGCAGGCAGTTTGAGCAAGGCTTCGAGTTCCGCGCGCAAAGCCTCTTCGCCGCGCGGCGCGCGCCCCTTCGCCGTTTGCGAGGCGGCCGCCGCTGTCGGTTTCTTGCGCGCCGCTTTGCCCTTCGGCTGCGGCTTCGGCTGCGCGAAGACAGCGCCGCCTGAGAGACTCGCCAAGAGGATCAACAGACAGACGTTCGAGAGCGTTTTACAAATCTTCATAACAAACTCTTAGTTCTCTCTCCCAAAACTTTCAACGCGCCGCGCCGGACGGTCGCCCGCGCGGCGAGAGAAAACTTTTACTTGCCGAGTCCTTCCACGAGAACGCGGCCGACCGCGTTGCTCGGCGCTTGGATGCGCAGGATCGAGGCGAGCGTCGGCGCGAGGTCGGCGGGCGTCGACGGTTGCGCGTAACGACCGGCCGTGACGCCCTGTCCCATGATGATGAGCGGCACGTGCGTGTCGTATGAATAAGGCGAGCCGTGCGTCGCCGGAATGGTGAACGTGCCTTCGCTGAAATATTTGAACGGCTCTTGCACGAGGATCACGTCGCCGTTGCGGCGCGGGTGGAAGCCATGCAGCACGCGCCGCGCGATCACGTCTCCGGCCGAGATGCTGCCCGTTTCGAGTTGCGTGCGCGTGAAGGCGCGATTGACGCCCGGCACGGTCAGGACGGCTTCGGCCACGACGCGCTCGATCTCTTCGCGGTTGATGCCGTCGCGTTTCAAGGCGACGGTGTTGAAAAAGATGTTGGCGTTGTAGAGCGTGTCGGAGATGTAGTCGGCCGTGGAATCGCGTTCCTCGCCGCGACGACCGAAGCGCGCGCGCACGGCGTTGCGCGCGGCGTTCAAGATGTCCGTGTTGCTGATGCGCCCGCCCGTCAAATTCATCGCCGCGGCGTGTTCGGGAATGGGCGCGACGCCGTGATCGGCCGTGAAGGCGACGAGCGTGTGCTGCAAGCCGACGCGCGCGTTGACGAAATCGAGCAGTTGGCCGATCTGCGCGTCGGTGCGCAGCGTGATGTCCATCGCCTCCTGGCTGTAGGGGCCGAAGCGATGGCCGACATAATCGTTAGCCGAGAAACTGACGGTGAGCACGTCCGTGTCGGCGTCGCCCCCCAAGTTCTCCTGTTCGATGGCCGCTTGCGTAAACTGCAACAGCAAATCGTTCGAGAAAGGCGTGTAGTCGAGCACGCTCCAACAGGCGCTCGACGCGTTCGTGGGGCTGCCCGCGACCTTGTGCGGGAAGGCGTTAGTGTCGGTGGTCGTGCCGATGTTCTCCCACGGCGGAGAGTCCGCCCCGGCGCGGCGTTCATACTCGGCCGTGTCTTTCAGTAAGCGCGTCCACTCCGCGCCGCAAAACTTATCGGCCGGGCGCGCGGCGTTGTAGCGCGCCACCCACGCGGGCAGTTCGTTGAAATAGTAGCTGCTCGTGACCATGTTGCCCGTGAACGGGCTGAACCAATAGGCCGCGTTGGCATGACGACCGGCGGGCAACATCGCGCCCCTGTCTTTGACCGAGATACCGATCACTTTCGAGCGCGCGTTCATGAGTCGCAGCTCGTCGCCGACGGTCGAAGCGATCAGACGGCGCGGGCTGGAAGCGCGTTCACCCGTGCCGCCGCCGAAGAGTTGCCAGCGCGCGCGTTCCGGGTCGGGGCGACATTCCTTCGTGTACTTGTCCTCCGGGTCGGAGACGTTCGAGACGATGCAGCCCACTTCGCGGTCGTACCAATCGTTGGCGATGATGCCGGTTTCGGCCGGCCACGCGCCGGTCATCACTGTGGCGTGGCCGGGCGCGGTGTAAGTCGGCATGTGATCGTAGTTGGCGTTCGTCCAATACGCGCCGTCGCGCGCCAGACGCCTGAGGCCCCCGTTCGCGGCGAAGAGATCGCCGAAGCGTTCAAGGTAATCGGCGCGGAATTGATCGACGACGATGAGGAGCACGAGACGCGGACGCGTCGCCGCCGGAGCCAGCGCGCCGCGCGCGGGCGTCTGCGCTGCGTTCGACGAACCGGCGGCCGTCTGAGCGGCGCGTCCCGCGCCGCGCGCCGGCTGCCGCCGCTGCTGCGGTTGCTGCTGCGCGAACGCG
This sequence comes from Pyrinomonadaceae bacterium, assembly GCA_036387235.1. Taxonomy (GTDB): domain Bacteria; phylum Acidobacteriota; class Blastocatellia; order Pyrinomonadales; family Pyrinomonadaceae; genus JAIVJZ01. The sequence continues at coordinate 244,512 of DASVUD010000006.1, read as the reverse complement.
CTTCCGGCGAGCGAAACGAACGTGAGAATCGTCGAGAGAATAAGACTGAGGGCGGGGCGCAGGGCGTCGGCGCGTGTGTGTGTCATTCGTGGATAGCCTCTGTTGCCAATGCGCAGACGAGAGAACTCTTGTGACGAAGTCGGCGGACGAACCGCGAGTCTCTATGTCTGTGGCGTAAATTAACGACGAGCGTGCGGGCATGATACCATCACGCCGCGAACGGGTCGAAGGCAGGCGTACGAGCGCGCACGGATAAGTTTTACTTTCCTCCGTGTCCCTCCGCGTCCTCCGTGGTTAATGATCGTTAATCAAACATTCAACCACAGAGGACACGGAGGGACACGGAAGGGAAGGCGATGAGCGCATCATCTGGTGAGCGGGCGGGAGCGAGTCGAGCGTTGAGCGAACTTGAGGCGGAATGGGCGCGGCGTCTGGCGGAAGCCAGAGAGCGAGCGCGTGCGAGCGGACGCAGCGACGTGGCCGACTATCTCGCCCTGCGCGCCTTGAACGACATGGCGCGCAACACGGGCATCGAATGGCTGCTCGACACCTTTGCTGCGCACGCGGGCGAAGCTAATCGCGCGGGCGCTTCCCTCGTCGTCGCGAACACGGACGCGCACCGTTTTCGCGTCGGCAATTCCACGATGGTCGGACGCCGTTTGTCGCTCACGTCGGGCGTGCGTGTCCTGAGCGTCGAGGCCGGTTGGCCGCGCACGCCGGGCGACGGCATCGTGCGCGGCGGAGGACTGGCAATGGGGCGCATCTCGCATTTCGGCGACCGCCGCTCAGGCGACGAACTGCTGCTCGTACAGGCCGCGAACGACTCCGCGCCGCGCTGGCTCGTCCTCGAAGAGAGCGGCGCGCGCCGCGCCCTCGAAGAAGCGCGCGTGCGCCGTCACGTCGAGAAACTGCTCGCTTGAATTTTAAGCGCGACTAACAAGAGCAAGGAACCACGAAGCAACACGCGCACGACACGAAGCAGAGTTTAATGCTGTTTCGTTTAGTGTTGCTTCGTGTGGTTTCGTGGGTGAGCTGAGACCTCGCGCGGCCGGTCGCAAACGATATGCGTCGCGGCCTGCACGTTTTGGAACAATACGAAGCGCTCCGGCGCACGTCCTCTTCCCCGCCCCGCTTAATTCGCCAAATTTCACAGGCTTCAGAGCACTTCAACGTCTCAGGCGCGCGCTGGCATGATGCTTGCCAAGCCTTCGTGTGTCTCGTCCCATCTCTTGCGATGAGCGAACGAGCGCGCGCGGCTGTCATCAAACGAGTCCGCCGCCAACGCCAATTCACTCGCCCCGTGAACGGCACTACGCGAGGACGCCGCCCTAAGTTTGACCTTGAAGGAGTTCGTACATGAATCACAGACGCACAACCGTTTTCACCTTCGCAGCCGCTATCCTCTTCGCCTTCTGCTTGCCGACCATCGCCTCCGCGCAATGGGATCGCGACCGCGATTATCGACGCGACCGGCGCAATAACGACGACTATCGCAACAACCGCAACGGCAACTACGACACGCGCTACCTGCGCGACGTGGCCGAACGCGTTCGGGACAACTCGCGCCAACTCGAACGCGACGTTGATCGTTTTCTCGACAACAGCCGCGCCAACGGCACGCGCCGCGAAGATCGCATCAACAACGAAGTGAGAGAGTTTCGTCAGGCCGCCGACCGCTTCCGCAGCCGCGTCGGCGACAACGGCCGCGACCGTGGCTATCAGGAAGCGCAGTACCTCTTGCAGAACGCCAACCAAGTCGAGCGCATGCTCTCGCGCCTGCGCGTCGATTCGCGCACCTATTCGGACTGGCGACAGATCAAACAGGACTTGCGCACCATCGCCAACGCCTACGGCCTGCGTTACGACGGCTATGACGACGGCTACTATCGCGGAGGCAACGGCGGCTACGACCCGCGCGACCGTGACCGCGACTATCCGCGCGGACGCAACGACCGCGACGACAACTGGTGGCGTCGCCTGCCGGGCATCATCAACGGTCGCCCGTAACGCGTAAGCGAGACGACATAGACGAGCAAAGGGGGGTTTAACCAAAGTGAAGGCCGGTCTGACTTAAGATGTCAGACCGGCCTTCACTTTGTATCTCTTCATTCTTCACAAACCAGCCTTCACTTTTAACGCTTCGCTTTCGTCTTTTGTCTTACAATACGCCGCATGTCGGAACACACGACGACGACGGCGACGGGCAGCGGCACGCTCTATCTCGTCGCCACGCCCATCGGCAATCTCGAAGACATCACCGGGCGCGCCCTGCGCGTGCTCCGTGAAGTTGAAGTGATCGCTTGCGAAGACACGCGCCACACGCGCACGCTCCTCACACACTTCTCCATCCAGACCAAAACCATCAGCTATCACGAGCACAACGAACGCGAACGCGCCGCGGAACTCGCCGCCCGACTCTCGGCGGGCGCGAGCGTCGCCCTCGTCTCGGACGCGGGCACGCCCGGCATCAACGACCCCGGCTTTCGTCTCGTGCGCGCCTGCATCGAGCGCGGCATCCGCATCGTCCCCGTTCCCGGCGCGACGGCCTTCGTCTCCGCGCTCATCGCATCGGGACTGGCGACCGACGAGTTTTACTTCGCGGGTTTTCTTCCCCCGCGTTCCTCTGCGCGCCGCCTCCGACTCGCCGCGCTCGTCGACACGCCCGCCACGCTCATCTTCTACGAAGCGCCGCACCGCATCGCCGCCGCGCTCGCGGACGCACGCGACATTCTCGGCGAGCGCGAAGCGGCCGTCGCGCGCGAACTGACCAAACTCCACGAAGAGATCGCGCGCGGGCGTCTCTCGGAACTCGCCGCGCGCTTCTCCGCTCCTTCGTCGGCACGCGGCGAGATGGTCGTCGTGATAGACCGCCACCGGATCGCGGAGGCCGCGACGGGGGCTGAAGCCGCGCCCGATCTAGCCGCGCGCGTCGCCGCGCTCGAAGGCGAAGGACTCGACCACCGCGCCGCACTCAAACGCGCCGCGCGCGAACTCGGTCTCAGCCGCGACGAAGCCTATCGTCGCCTCGTCGCCGCACGCGCGCTGGAAGCGAAACACGAATAAGTTTTTCCATCCGTCTAAAACAAACAGGAGAGCCGAAGATGCAAGAAGAAGAACAGGCCGAGACCTTCAATCAAGACCAGCAAGAGATGTTTCAGAATCCCGACACGAACCTCGGCGAGACGCGGCAGCGCACGCCCGGCACGGAAAACGTTCCGGTGCTGCCCGTCGGTGCGAATCAGACGCGAGAGGAACTGCCGGGCGAAGGACGAGCGGAAACCGGCAAGCAGGGGAAATAAAGAGTCAGGCCGCTCTCGTGGGGTGAGAGCGGCCTGACTCTGCGCGCGCGAAGCCGGAATTTTTACAGCCCCTAATTTTTACAACTCTCTGCGCGCAAGCGAATTTTTTATCGTCGCTTGCGCGCAAGCGTATAGTCGCTGCGCGCAAGCGAAGGTTGACGGTCGCCTCGTGGGGCGGCCGGGTTTTAAGTCGGCGCTTCGCTACTCGCTTTTGCGGCCGAAGAGTTTTTTGACGAACGCGGCGACGGCCAACAGGCCGAGGAACAGAAACTTCTTGCCCGCCAGAATGAAGCCGAGCGCGAGTTTGAACAGACCGACTTTGGCGGCGACCTTTCCGGCGATGAGCGCGCCGATGCCGTAGGCGGCCACCTTGTCCGTGCCCGAACTGAAATCGGCGTAGCGATGGCCGGGATTGAATTCCGCGAACCCCAACACCTCTTTCATATTCTGCTCAATCGCGCCGAGTTGATCCATCGAGGCCACGGCGTTGAAGGAGAGCACGCCGCGACGACCGAGCACGCGGATGTCGTAGTTGAGCGTGTTGACGGGCGCGCCCGCGAAGTTGAGTTCCTTCGCCCAATAGAGCTTGCGCGTGGCCTGATCGTAGCGCGGGCGCGTCGCCCAGCCGACGAGATTGACCGGCTCGAAGCCCTGCTGCTCGCGCTCCTTGTTCCGTTCGGCCGTCGCCTCTTTCATCTGCGTGAGCAATTCGTCGTAGTTGATCTTGCCCGCCTCGTCGTCCTCGACGTAGCCGTCTTCCTCGAAGGTGATGACGACGCCCCAACCTTCCGGACTGAGCGGGCTGACATCGGACGGAAACAACATGCCGAGCGTCTTCGTGCCCGGCGGGTTGCCCCACGCATCGACGATAATGCGGTCGGTCTGTTCGGGCGATAGGTAACGGAAGTTGTCCGGCACGTTCAGCGTCGCCATGCCGCCGGGCAAGACGATCTTGCCGCGCTCGTATTTAAGTCCAGCTTCAAACTCGGCGGCGGCCTTCGTCGCTTCGTCCTCTTCCGTCCGCGCGGCCGACGACGGCGCAGCGGCCTTTTCCTTCTTTTTCGACGCGGCGACGGTGGCGGGGAACACGAGTAGGCACAGGATCAAAAGATATTTCACGATACACTTACTCCTCAGATGTTGAGATTGGACGATTTGGTCAGGTGAATGAAGAATCGAGGCCGGAATAATTTACAGGCTGGCTGCGACGCCTTCCGGTCAGGCTTGTGCGGCGGCGAAGATATTAAACAGACATCACCGCACTTGGCAAGAAGATTCGCCGCCTCGCTAAAGGCATCACGCGCGCGGGCAATTAATCCTGCTTGTCGGCGAGTTCGCGCAGGGCTTCCAGTTCGGGCAGGACGAGCAGGTCTTTCGTGCGCCCGGCGGCGCGCTTGGCAAGGATGAGGGCGTCGAGCGAAAGCACGCGACATTCCAGACCAAAAAGATTCATTACAACAGATTGGGCGCGCACGTGCTCATAGTCGCCGAGGCCGCTCACTTCACCCAGTAAATCTATGTTGCCGAGGTCGGAAGTCAGCGTGAAGTTTGTGCCCTGCTTGAGCGTTTGCTCATCCCAGATGAAGGGCAGGTCGGCGGGGAAATCGCGCGGGCGTGGATGGAGAGGCGCGAGCGCGTCGCTGAGTCGTTTGAGATTGTACCGCGTGCGCGCATAGGCAACATCGAGGTCATACGTCAGGTACGAAGAGCCATGCGCGCTGATAGCGACGCCACCGGCGATGACGAACTCAACCTGATGCTGTATCAACAGTCGTAAGGCCGGCTCGATTTTGATCATCTGTCTTAACGTCACGCGACCGCTGACCGGCGCGCATATTTTCCATTTCAGACATCGCCGATTGAAGCTGGCGCACTCGCTCTGTCGGTGTCAGGCGGAGGCGTTGAAGCGTTAGAGTCAAATCAATGCCGAAGTCGCGCGCGCGCGCGGCGGCGCTGCCGGGAGGAGGGTTGAGTAAATGGGTTTCCGTGTCTTTATTCATGGCGCTCATCTCGGATAAGTCGGCGACGCGCGTATTCTAACAGATGCGCTTCACTGCGCCGCAGCTTCGGCGAATAACTTGTCGAGCCACAGGTTCGCCAATTTCTCCTGCACGGTGTTGGCGCGCAGGCGGTCGTTGAGATTCTTGAAGTCAACTTCGTCGAGCAGTTGGTCTTGATTGAAGCAGGAGAAGACGAACGACTCCGCGCCCGTCCGCGGATCGACGTGCCGCTGCAAACACTGCGCGCAGACCTCTTTCATCATGCACTGCATCGGGCTGTTGATCGAGCCGATGCCGACGTGCGCCGGGTCGAAGTGCGGGGCGAGCACGCCGTGCCGCGCCGCCTTCACGGCCGCCATCATGCGGTCTGAGCCGATGGCGATGAGGCGTCGGATGTCTCCGAAGGAGAACAGGCGCTCGCCCAGTTGGCCTTCGGCGTAAGCCTTCATGGCCTCGACGATGTTGCCGCGAAAGTGCCTGTCCTGCGGGCGGCGCGGCTCGACGACAGCGCCCGTGTCGGTCGCCCAGATGATCTGATCGGTGGCCGCTTCGATCTCTTCGCGCTTGAAGAGGTCTTCGCCTTTTTTGTAGCCCGCGAAATAGACGACGCGGCAGTTGTTCTCTCTGAGCGCGCGCGCAATCGAGAAGAGCACGGCGTTACCCAAACCGCCGCCCGCCAAGAGCACCGACTCGCCCGCCGGTATCTCCGTCGGCGTCCCCGTCGGCCCCATCACGACGACCTCTTGGCCGGGACTCAAGAGCGCGCACTGCCGCGACGACGCGCCCATCTCCAGCACGATCAAACTGAGCAACCCCTGCTCCTTGTCAACCCACGCGCCCGTCAAAGCCAAGCCCTCCATCGTCAACTTCGTCCCGGCGACGACCGGCGCGCTCGTCTCGTAATTTTGCAGGCGATAGAACTGGCCGGGATGAAACTTGCGCGCTTGCATCGGCGCGCGCACGACCACATCCACAATCGTCGGCGTCAGACGCTCCACTCTCACCACGCGCGCGATCAACTCGTCGTCAAGTTTCTCAACCAGCCGCTCGAACCGCTCCCCGCGCTCGACCGCACGCGCCTCAGTCAACGCGTTCCCGCCGCCCTGCGCCGCCGCGCTCCGCACTTCATTCTCGACCGCGTTGATCTCATCCGCGAACAGCGCGCACACCTCCTCGTAACCGAACTTGGCCGAGGCCATCGCCTTGACGACGTTTCCGGCATAGACCGGATGGTTGTCGCCGTAGTAAGAGATGAAGCGCCCGGCGTTTTCGTAGGACGTGAAAAAGCCGCGCTCGCCCTTCGCCGCCGGGACGAGTCGGAACTTGTTGCCGTTGCCGGTTGCGTCGCCGTTATTTGACGAGCCGCCGTTGTCGCCGCTCAGGCGCTCGATCTTGTGCGGCGCGAAGAACTCGCCCCACTCGTCGAGTTTGAACGTGCCCGGCTGTTCGCGCTCGTAGATCGTGTTCGGGCTCGTGCCCGCCGCGACGCAGACCGTGCGCGCGGGCAGCCGGACGAGTTCGCCCGAAGCGCGCCACTTGCGCGTCTCCGCGTCCCTTTGCATCCGCTCGAAAACTAAGCCTGCGACCGCGCCGTGCTCGTCCGCCACCGCTTCGACCGGACTCATGTTCTCGATGTAGCTGATGCCCTCTTCGAGCGACTTCACCACCTCTTCGTGATTGAGCCGGTAGGCGGGCGAATCCTGCAAGCGTTTCCGATAGACGATTGCGACGCCGCCCCATTCGCGCACGAGTGGCACGAAGTTCGGCAACTCGCCCGCCGCACGCGCGCGTTCACGCTCCAAGCGCACCGCCCGCCCGTGCGCCAGAAACTCCGCGTAGACCGTGCGCTCCTCCGCGTCGAACCGCGCGAAAATTTCCTCTTCGCCGAACTCGGCGCTCAACGTCTCGTGCCGCGCGAGCATCTTCTCGACTTGCACCGGGTAATAAGCGAACAACTCCGTCGCCGTGTCAATCGCCGTCAAGCCGCCGCCGATGACGACCGCGGGCAAGCGCACTTGCAAGTTGGCGAGCGCGTCCTGTTTGAACGCGCCCGTCAGTTGCAAGGCCATCAGAAAATCCGATGCCTTGCGGATGCCGCGCATGAGGTTGTTGCGCATCGGGACGATGGTTGGCCGCCCCGCGCCCGTCGCGATGGCGATGTGGTCGAAGCCGAGCGCCCAAGCATCCTCAATATCGAGCGTGCCGCCGAAGCGCACGCCGCCGTAGAAACGAAAGCCCCGGCGACGCGCGAGCGCGAGATGAATCAACGTCAGAAAATTCTTGTCCCAACGCACCGTGATGCCGTACTCGGAGACGCCGCCGAAGCCCGCCAGCACGCGCCCGTCCAGAGGCGTTTCGATCTCTCGCACGTCCACGACGGCGCGCGGCACGCTTCGTCCGCCGTCGCCCGTCAACTTCGCGTTCAGCGGTTCGATCTTCAAACCGTCGATGCCGACGACGCCGAAGCCTTCGTTCAAAAGGTAATGCGCGAGCGTGTAACCGGCCGGGCCGAGGCCGACGACGAGGACGCTCAGCCCGTTCGCGGGCAGCGCGTGCGGGCGTTTCGCGTTCAAGGGATTCCAGCGCGTCAGGAGCGAGTAGATTTCAAAACCGTAAGGCAGCGCGAGCACGTCCGTGAGCACGCCCGTCTCGGCCTGCGGGATGTTGACGGGCTCCTGCTTCTGGAAGATGCACGACTTCATGCAGTCGTTGCAGATGCGATGACCCGTGCCCGGACACATCGGGTTGTCGATCATCACGACGGCGAGCGCGGCCAGAGAATCGCCGTCGCGTTGGAGGACGTGCATCTCGGAAATCTTCTCGTCGAGCGGGCAGCCTTCGAGCGCGATGCCGAGCGGGTTGCGCTTCACAGAGCCGTCGCGCTCGTGGAGTCCCTTCGAGCAGGAATCCTTGTCGCGTTCGTGGCAATAGAGACAGTAGTTGACTTCATCCAAAACTTCGCGACGACTCGCACGCGCGTCGGTCAAACCGAAGCCGTCCCGGCGACGCAGATTCTGATCAAGGCCGCGCATGCGCTCCGGCAACTCCGCATCGTGCCGCTCGATCTGCACCAGATGCTCGTAGTTCAAAGGATGCGGCACGCGAAAACTGACCCAGCCGTGAACGCGCGCCTTTGCCGCCGGCTGCGTGCTGTGCACCGCAGCCCACGTCTCGACGAGCCTCAGCGCCGACTTCACAAACCGCGCGTCCTCATTCTCAATCTCATTCGTGCCGACGGCGCTCTCAAATTCCCTGAGCGCCGCGTCCGCTTCCGTCTTCACGCCGCGCCCGCGCGCCTCCGCGATCTCCGCGCGCAGACTTTCGACGCCGACGCCCTTCGCACCCGCCGTCGCGCTGCCCTCAGCATCACCCGCCGCCGGCGCTTTCGTTAAACTTTCCTCCCACGCGAGCAGCCGCACGCACAAACGCGCGACCGCGAGTTCCGCATCCACGGCCTCGTTCACTTCCGGCGCTTCGGGGAACACGGCGCTTGCGAGGCGCGCGAGCGCATCGTGCACGGCCTCGGCGTCGAAGGTCAGCGCGCGCTCGGGCGGCACGCGCTTCAAGGCGCGACGCGAGATGAACGTCTTGAATTGAAAGACCGCGTCCTGCGACTTGATCCGCGCGGCGTGCGCCGCACGCTCCGTCTCCACACGGAACAGACGCGCCACAAAACTCGACACATGCGGCGCGACGGCGATCAGCAATTCCGACTCGCCCCTCGTCCCGCGCAAATTCGCCCCGCGCGCCGCCGTGTACTCCATGAACGACGCGTGCAGCACAGCGTCAGCCCTTTGCAGCTCGGCGTAGAAGGCGGTCGTCAGTTCGGCCAGCCGCTCCGGTTTGTAGAGATCGACGTAACTGAAATCGCCGATGCCGAGCGCGAAATCCGCACCCGCGCCCGACCCTGCTTCTGCGCGCGCCTCGTCCGGCGCACCCCTCCTGCTATCCAGCGAAATGTCCTGCATAAGTTATGGCTGCGTGTTGCTGTGAATGAAAAATATCAAAGGAGAGACTTTCAAAACCGGCGCAAAGAATTCATCACGACGCTTCGTTGCCGCCGCCGCTGCGAGCGCCTTTACCGAGAAGTATAGCACCGCCGCCGCGCCGCGCGGCAAACACGTGCCGCTCACTTTAAACCGGGCGACGCTTGCCAACCGCGCGAAGGCAAACTTATAATTCAACCCGCTTCCGACGGCGCTATGGTGTAATTGGTTAACACGCTGCCCTCTCAAGGCAGAGAGTACGGGTTCGATCCCCGTTAGCGCTATGAAAAAAAGGGACGGCCACTCAATGACGAGTGGCCGTCCCTTTTTTGTTTTGCGGTGGGGCGGGAGTTATTGACCGTGCGCGACGCCGTTGGTTGCAGCGCCCGCGCCTTTCAGGTGCTTGTCGAGAAAATCGAGGATCGACTTGTAGGCGCGAATCTCGTTGGCCTTTTTGGAGAAGCCGTGGCCTTCGTCGTCGAAGACGATGTATTCGACCACTCCGCCCGTGCGCTTGACGGCTTCCACGATCTCGTCGGATTCCGGCTTGATGACGCGCGGGTCGTTCTTACCTTGCAGGACGATGAGCGGGCGGCGAATCTTGTCGGCGTGAAAGAGCGGCGAGATGGCGCGCAGGTTGTCCAGATCGGTCGAGGGATCGCCCATCTCTTTATAGAGGGCTTTGCGGAACGATTCCCAGTAAGGCGGAATGGACTGGAGCGTGCGCACCCAATTCGAGACGCCGAAGATGTCCACGCCGACGGCGAACTCTTCGGGCTTGAAGGCGAGCGCGGCCAAGACCATGTAGCCGCCGTAAGAGCCGCCGATGATGCCGATCTGACGTTCGTCCACGTAGCCGAGCGAGGCGAGATACTTCTTGGCCTCGATGCAATCCCACAAGGGTTCGCGCCCGTGCTTGCCGTCGTCCGCCGCGTAGAAGGTTTTGCCGTAGCCGCTCGAACCGCGATTGTTGACGCCGAGCACGACGTAGCCGTGATTGGCGAGATACTGCATGAAGGCGCTGTAGCCGGTGCGCGTCTGCCCGCCGGGGCCGCCGTGCACCCAGACGAGCGCGGGCGCTTTCTGTTGCGCCGTCGCCCCGTGCGGCTTGTAGAGGATCGAAGGAATTTCCATGTGGTCGAACGACTTGTAACGCACGACTTCCGTCTCCACGAGGTCTCGCGGGTCGATCTCCGGGTTGAGGCTCGAAGTCAGCTTCGTCACTTTGCGCGTCGTGAAATCGTAGACGTGCAGATCGCTCGGGCTGCGGTCGCCGTTCAAGTAGAAAGCCATCTTCTGTTCGCTGCGCGAGATTTGGACACCGGTGATGTCTCCGTTCGGCAGGCGCGGCAAGGCGACCGGTTTGCCGGTGGCGTGGTCGTAAATCTTGATGACGGTGCGCGCGTCCTCGTTCGTGGCGACGACGCGGTATTTACCGTTGCGCGAAAAATAGGTGTACATCACGTCCCACGGCGCGCGTTCGACCACATCGGTCTTGCCCGTCGCCAGTTCGTAGCGCGCGACGTGCGCAAACTCGCTCTGCTCGTCCGTCAGGTAATAGAGATAACGCGAGGCGGGGTCGAACGCTTGCGGGCTGTAGTTGATCTCGCCTTTGTGCGGCGTCAGATGTTTCAACTCTTTGGTCGCCGCGTTGTAGAGATACATGTCGGTGTCGGTCGTGGTGTTCGACTTGCTGAGGGCGAGATATTTTTCGTCCTTCGAGATGTCGCCGAGGTCGTAGCCCGCTTCGTTTTTGAAGAGCAGCGTCGATTTGTAATCGTCGATGCTCATTTTGAAGATGTCGAAGTAGCGCGGGTCGCGCTCGTTCGTCGAGTAATAAAACGATTTCAGATCGTGGCTCCAACCGAGGAAGTTGGCTTTAACTTTTTCGCCGGGCGTGAGGTCGCGCTCCTCGCGGTCGGCCGTCAAGACGTAGAGGTGACTGTTTTCGTTGCCGCCCCGGTCGTAGGTGTAGAGGATGCGCGCGTCGTTCGGGAAATAGGAGACGGCGTAGGTGCTCTCTTTGGTCGAGCGCGTGAGTTGCTGCGGCTCGCCGCCCGCCGTCGGGACGGTGTAGACGTTGAAGATGCCCGTCTTGTTGCTGGCGAAGAGAATCTGCCGTTCGTCGGGCGAGAAGGACGCGCCCGTGATGCGCGTCGTGCCCATAAACTGTTCGATGGTGTATTGCTTGACCTGTCGCGCGGGCGCGGGCGTTTTGCGTGCCTGCTGCTGCTTTTGCGCCGACACGGCGACGGCGGGCGCGAGGAACGCGAAGACGATGGCGAGCGCTGAAAAGAGCGACGTGCGCCGACGATAATTACCGGCGCGAGGGGACGTGGCTGTATTCATAAAATCCTTCCTTCGATTGAGATGCGGTCTCCGGCGTGTGATACGAGGAATAGGAGGCGCAAGTTTGAAACACAAGTGCGAAGTCGTCAAGGAAACTCAAAACGCGACGTTTATATAAAGAGGCGCGGCCGGAAAGTATAACCGCCCTGCCCGAAAACGTGGCGAGAGAGTTAGAAACTTTAACCGTCATTCCTGAAGATTGGTCGGTGCGTCGCAAAGTTTCAACTGTTTTCCTTAATTTTTGAGGAGCGCGGTTGAAGTTTTGATTCGGTCTCCTCAAATTTTGTGAGACGCGGACGAAATGTTTGATGTGGAGTACGAAATTTGAGGCGGGTGAATCAGGTTTTGGTCGGGCGTGTACAAGATATGAGGGAGCGGGAACAAAATTTGGTCGAGGTGTGTGAAATGATGTGCGGGGCGTAACGTCTTTTGTGCGGCTTGAAAATGCAAAACGGCCGCCTCGTGCCGGGCGGCCGTTTTCGTTTGTGCGCTCGAACGAGCGAGCGTTCAGTTAATGATGTCGCCGTAGGGCGTGAGCTGGTTGGTGACTTGCGATTTGTCGCCGACGACGACGATTGCCATCTGCTCGCTCTTGAGATACTGGCGGGCGATGCGTTGCACGTCAGCAGGCGTGACGGCCAAGACGTTCTGAATGTAGTTGGTCAGGTACGTGTCCGGCAGTTTGTGCAGATCGAGGAAGGCGAGTTGGCCGATGATGCCTGCGCGCGAAGAGTTCTGGATGGTGAAGACTCCGGCGCGGTAGTTCTTGATGCCCTGCAACTCGGCTTCGGTGGGCGGCTCTTTTTGCAGTTGCTCGATCTCGTAGAAAATCTCTTTGAGCGAAGGGCCGGTGACGGCCGTGGTGACGTCGGCCACCTGCACCCAGTAGGCGTCGCGGTAGTGCGTGGAGATGGAACTGTTGGGCGAGTAGGTGTAGCCCTTTTTCTCGCGTATGTTCGAGGTGATGCGCGAGGCGAACGAACCGCCGAGCAGAGAGTTTGTCACCGAGAGCGCGACGAAATCCTTGTGGCTCGGATCGACGACGGGCAGGCCGAGATAGAGCGTGGACTGCGGCGCGCCGGGACGGTCGATCAAATGAATCTTGCGTACCGAAACGGTCTTCGGAATGTTTTCCACAGGCGGCGTGCCGCGCGTCCAAGCGCCGAAGGCTTGCGTGATCTGGCGACGCATGGCGGCCGCGTCGAAGCGCCCGGCGACGTAGATGCGCGTGCGCGCCGCGCCGAAGTTGTCTTTGTAAAACTTCTGCACGTCGGCGATGGAGAAGTTGCGGATCATCTCTTCGGTCGGGAAGATGCGGCCGTAAGGATGATCGGCGTAGAGCAGTTTGCTGAAACGTTCCTGCGCGAGCGAGCCGGGCTGCGAGCGCTGGATGCTCAGGTTGCGTATGAAACCCGCCTTGAGGCGTTCGAGTTCGGAGGCGGGCAAGGCGGGGCGCTGCAACACGTCGGCGATGAGCGAGACGAGTTGCGGGCCGGACTCGGACAGCACGTCGGCGCTGATGGTGGTTTGATCGGGCGAGACGCTCACGTCGAGGCTGCCGCCCATGCGCGCGGCTTCTTGCGCGATGGCTTCGCCGCTGCGCGTCGTCGTGCCTTCCTTCAACAGTTCGCCGGTCAGATCGGCGAGCCACACTTGATTGGCCGCTTCGTTGATGTTGCCCGCTTGCACGACGGCGCTGACGGTGACTTTAGGAATCGAACCGTAGGGGACGAGCGTGACTTGCGTGCCGTTCTTGAGCGTGAAAGTTTCTTTGCGCGGCAGCGTGAAAGGTTTCGGCGTGCCGCCTGCGGGTGGCGTCTGCTTCTCCTGCGCCATGACGGCGCGCGAAGGCGTAAAGGCTAGAGCAATCGCACAGAGCGCAAACGCATTGACGAGGGCGAAAAACTTTTTCGAGTTCATATCGAGAATCTCCATTGAATCTGCTTTAGCGTGTGCCTCCGCTCGCGGGCTTCGGGTCGGCCGTCGCCGCCGGTTTCGGGACGATAGTGAGCACCGTGCGATTACCGCGGCGCAAATATTCGCGCGCCGTGCGCTGCAAGATTTGCGGCGTCACTTTGCGAAACTCCGTTTCGAGCGTGTTGATGCGCGCCGGGTTGTCGTCAAAGAGCGCGAACGAGGCGAGCAGGTCGGCGCGGCCGAAGCCGTTCAACTGGCCGAGGATGTCGTAGAAGCTGGAGCGCACTTTCGTCAGGGCGCGGTCGAGGGTGCGCTGATCGACCGGCTTGTCCTGCACGCCTTGGACGACCGTATCGACGGCCGCCATGATCTCTTCGGGTTTGGTCTTGGCGTCGTGGAAGAGATAGCCGAGCCAGATCATCGGGCCTTGATAGTTGTACATATTGCCGAGCAGATTCGTGCCGCCGAGCACGCGGTCGGTGTAGGCGCGGCGCTGCACGAGTTCCTGATTGAGCAGGCTGTCTTCGCCCTGAATGAGCAACTGGTCGAGCAAGCCCATGGCGTAATATTCGGGCGTGTTGCGCGGCGGCATGTGATAGGCGAAGGAGAGCGCGGGCTGGCGCGCGAGCGCATCTTGTTTGACGGCGTTGCGCTCGGTCTCCTGTCGCGGCTCGGTCAGGTCGGGCTGCACCGGAAGCTCGGACGAAGGGATGCCGCCGAAATACTTTTCGATCATCGCGCGCGCTTCGCGTTCGTCGAAATCGCCGACGACGACGAGCGCGGCATTGTTCGGCGCGTAGTAGGTCTTGAAGAACTGTTGCACCTCATCGAGCTTGGCGGCTTCGATGTCTTCGAGGTCGCCGTAGAAGTTGTGCGCGTTGTACCAGTTGGTGTTGGCATACTGCGGCATGTCGAGCCACGGGAAGCCGCCGTAAGGGGCGTTCAAGACGTTGACTTTGACTTCGTTGCCGACGACGCCCTGCTGGTTCTTCAAGTTCTCTTCGGTGATGCTGAGTCCGCGCATGCGGTCGGCCTCAGCCCACAAGCCCGTCTCCAGTTTGTGCGCGGGCATGATCTCGAAGTAGTTGGTGAAGTCGAAGCGGGTCGAGCCATTCAGGATGCCGCCGTTCTGTTGGACGAGACGGATGAACTCCATCTTGCCGAGGTTCTGCGAGCCTTGAAACATCATGTGCTCGAAGAGGTGCGCGAAGCCGGTGCGCTCGCGCGGCTCGATGCGGAAACCGATCCGGTAATAGACGGCGATGGCGACCGTCGGCGCGCTCGTGTCCTGCGAGAGCACGACCTTGAGACCGTTCGGCAGTTTGTAATAAGTGACGGGCACGTTGAAGCTGTTCTTCGACGCGGCGGCCGGACGGGCGGCGGCGGTTGCCCCGCCTCTCTTTTGCGCCTGTGACGCGGGCGCGAAAGCCGAGAGTAGCAGCGTCAGGCCGACGCCCGCAGTCATGATGCGGTGGACAAGATTTCTCATAGACCCTCCAAACACGAAACAGACTGGATGCAAAACTGAAAGCGCACGCGCGCACTCGTTTGAGAAGCGCGACCGCGCCGGAAACTTTTCTGAATACTTTTTCTGAAGCGTTAAGGTGTCAAACGCACCGGCGGTTGTCCGTTGACACGCAGCCGAAAAGGCTTTCGCGTCCCTTCGACGGACAGAGGCGGCCGGGCGTTTGAAAAGTTTGCGCGCCTATTTTACAGAAGCCCCGGTGCTAACGGAAAGCGCGCGCCGAAAGTTTCAAGCCCCGGCCGAAGCGACACGACTGCAACGCGCAATCACATCGCCTCCGCCGGGGCTCGTGTCAATTTACAGCTTCGACCGTCTGCTCTCTTACAAACGCGCGAGGGCGCGCTCGGCGAGCGTCTTGATCTTTTTCATGCGCGTCTCTTCGTTGTCCGTGCCGCCGATGCTGATGCGCAGGAGCGCATCTTTTTTGAAGACGTACATCGTGCTGTTGGCGTTGGTGTTGACCCAGTAGGCTTCGTCGCCGATGCCTTTCAAGCGGCGCGGCTGTTTGGCTTCGCGCTCGCGCTCCTCTTCGCGTTCACGCTCGCGCTCCTGTTTCGTCTCGCCCCGGCGCTCACGCGCGCGTTCCGCTTCGCGTTCGCGTTCCATCTCTTCGCCGGATTTCTCCACCTGCTCCTCCCAGAAATCGTGCACGCTCCGGCTGCTCCCGCCGCGCCGCGTCACTTCCAGACTGACGGACTTGATGAAGGTCGGCGTCGTGTAGAAGCACGCGGCGACATCGAACTCGGACGTGCGCCGGCTCGGTTTCGACTCTTTCACCGCCTCGCCCTGGACGGCCTTGATGTCGTCCGAAGTCAGGAGCGCGCATGCGTCGAGGGCGGGCGCGGATGTCGCACCCGGCGCACTCGCGTTCGTGGCCGCACTCGACGGAGCGACGGCGGCGTTGTTCGCGTTGTTCGCGGCGGCCGTCGGCTTCGCGCCTGATTGTTGCTGCGCGCCGCCGGAGTTTTCGTTGCAGCCGGACGAAGCCGCGACGGCGAGACACAGGGCGAAGATGAAACGTGGGAGATATGAGCGCATGCCGGAATCTTCCTCCTCAGGGATGCTTTTTTTATGAATAGCGAGTTGGTCTTAAAAATCCGTTGCACGAAGCGGCCGCCGGGTGTGCGCGTATCCTAACATCATTCAAACTCAACCGGGCAATCGCGCAACAACAGACGCGCTCGAGCGTTTCTTCAAGCGAGCCGGGAGCGCAAAGGTTCTCTCACGCCGCGCGCAAAAAGACGGCTCGCGTGCCCGCACGGAGCGGACGCGAGCCGTCAGAGTCGCCGTCAGGCGCGGGCGACGCGCGCACGAGAGTGCCCGCCCCTTCCAGCGACCTCAGAGCGTGAAGTTAATGACCCGCGCCGCCACCTGCCACGCGATTGCCTCGAAGCCGCTAACCGAAGTATTGGTCGTGTACGCGGCCGAAGCCGACGACGCGCCGCCCGCGCACGCAGCGTTGCCGGAGAGCGTGTAAGTGCCGTCGCCCGTGATGTCCGAAGCGGTGGCCGCGTTGCGGATGCCGGCTTCGGGGCGGACGAAGAACGTGCGCGCGTTGACGGCGTTCAGAGATTGCCCGGCGGCGACGCCTTCCGCGTCGGCGTTCGAGATGGTGATCGTGATCGTGCCGCTCGCGGCGTCGTAGTTGCCCGCCGCGTCGCCGAGTTTCGTCGGCTGGTTCGTGCTCGGACTCGGCACGGCGCTGCCGTCGAGCGGCGTGGCCGCGCCGAACTTGCCGTACTCGAACCTGACGTTGCCGGAAGCGTCGGACAACATCGCCACGTAGCGGCGGTCGAAATCGACCGTGGGCTGGCGGCTGTTCCAGATGATGAACCACTGGCTCGAAGGCGGCGCTGCCGTGCCCGAAGTCGAAGGCGCGACCTTCAAGGTGAAGACGAGTTTGTTCACGCCCGCGCCGAGGTACGGCTCGCTGATCGAGAGCGACTTGATGTTGACGCGCGCGTCGGGCGGCGTGTTCTGCTGCGTGTCGAGATCAGCGCCGTCGTTCGCCACGTCGCTCACGACGAGAATTCCCGCGCCCTCGCACGCGCTCGCGGCGACGGCATTCGAAGGATTGAACTCCTTGTAGGCGCTCTCGCCCGCGCTGTTCGTGGCCGTGACGCGATAGACCTGTCCGGCGGTGTAAGCCGTATCGGTGAAGGTCGTCGCCGTCGTCGTCGTGCCGAGCAGGGAGACGTTTGCGCCGTCGCGTCTGTAGACTTTGTAAGACGTGATCGCCGCGCCGCCGTTATCCGGAGTTGACCAAGAGAGCGTGACGTTCGCACCCGTGCGCGTGCCGCTCACGGCGGGCGCGGCGGGAAGCGTCGAAGTCGTGTCGTAGGCGGCGAACATGCGCTTGCCGCCCGACTGGCGCGCGATGGTGGCCTTGGCCGAGAAAGAGTTCGGCCCGCCCTGGACGCACGCGCCGATGCAGCCGTCGTCGAAGCCGACGAGCACGCGGCCGCGCTTGTCAACCGTCGCGTCGAAGAAGTCGAGCATGTTGCGGCACTCGCCGTCGCCGCAGATACCGCCGCGCTGAATCGGATCGTTCGGCGTGGCGTTCGTGACGCTCCAAGTCTTGCCGCCGTCGTAGGTCGAGGCGACGTAGAGATACCAGATGCCTGTGAAGTTCGGATCGGTATCGAGGCCGTCGGTGGTCGTGCCGTAGAAGGCGAAGGCCGCGCGGCCGGTGTTCGTGCCGCCGTCTCCGGCCACCACGGCCGGGAAGGCGATCTTCTTGATGCCGAGCGACGCGCCGATCTCTTGATCGTTCAGCCACGTCACGCCCTTGTCGTGCGAGACGGCGGCGCGCGCGCGGCCGTTGATGTCGCGATAACCGAAGTAGACCGACTTGCCGTCGGCCGTGACACCGACGGACGGATCCCAATCTTGACTGAGACCCGCGCTCGTCGAACCGGGAACCGGGCGAATCTTCCAGGTCACGCCGTTGTCTTCGGAGACGATGAGTGCCTGCTTGCCGTTGTCGTGGTACGGGAGCGAGCCGCCGCAGCCTTTGTTCGGGACGTAGGCCGTGCCGTCCGCGCCGATCTTGATGTGGCCGTGGAGGCCGACGCAATCGGCGAGCGTGAACATCGGGACGCTTGGGCCGAAGGTGATGCCGCCGTCGAGCGAGAGCGCGCACACGGCATCGGCGATGGACTGCGAGCAATACCAGACGCCGTGCGGGTAAGCCGGATTGATGCCCGTCGGAACGGGTTGCGCGTATGGGCCGCCGCCGACCGTCTGGTGGTCGATGCCGGAAGGCGCGCCCGATCCGGTGGAAGGCTTGAAGGTGCGCCCGTCGTCGTCCGTGAACTCCATCGTCGAGCCGAGGGGCGTCAAGCCGAGTTCCTGCGAGACGAAGGTGCGCCCGGTCTTGGAATCGGTGAAGAGGATCGGGTCGCCGTAGACGCGCGGCGCGTTCGCCACGGTCAAGTTGGCCTGATCCCACACGACGCGCGCGGGCGAGACGGAATCGTCGAAAGTGACGCGCAGCATGTAGGGCATGAAGCCGCCGAAGTATGTGACCGTGCCGCCGTTCGGAATCAGCCCGCCGCTGTTGCCAAAGGTGCGCTCGGTCTTCCAGTTGACGCCGATTGAAGGTTCGCCCGCGTCTTCGCCCACACCGGCCGGAGCGGCGAAGACGTGGAAGCGCGCCGGGTCGCTCGCCGCGCCGCCGGGCGTCGGTGTCGGCGTCGGCGTGGCGGCGACGAACGGGCAGGTGGCCGCGCCCGCCATCGTGTAGTTGCCCTGTCCGGTCGAATCGACGTTGACGTTCAAGCCCGTGCCGAGCGCGCCGACGAGGACGCTCGTCGCGGCGTTGACCGAGCCGAGAGTTTTGCCCGCCGAGAGATCAACCTGCGCGCCCGTCAAGGTCTGCCCGGTCGTCCCGGCGACGGGCTTGCGCAGCTTGTTCAAATTGAGCACGACGGTGAGCGTGTCTTTGTCGGCGGACATCGAGCCGCCGTCGGCCGTGCCCACGGTGGAGTTGAGATTGTTGCGCGTCGTATCGACAAAGCCGTAGTTGTAAGAGATGCCGGTGGCGTTCGCCGTGGAGTTGTTCGCGACGGTGACGAAGTAAGTGGTGAACGTGTTGTCGGCGTGCGTCGCGTTGAAGGCGACGCGCCAAGAGGCGTTCGGCGTCACGGTCGAAGTCAGATCGCCGACCTTCATCGTGAAGACGAGTTGGCCGCCCGCCGCCCCGTACTGTTCGGCGATGGAGACCGACTTGATGTCCTGCGATTGATTGGCGTTCGGCGCGCCCGTCTGATCGCCGCCCGCATCGGCCACGACTTCGAGGCCGGGCACGATGCAGCGCGCATCGCTCGTGGGCGTCGGCGTCGCGGTCGGCGTGGGCGTCGCGGTCGGAGTCGGAGTCGGCGTGGCGGTCGGGGTCGGCGTTGCGCCGCCGCCGGTGCAGACGGCTTGGCCGGAGAAGGTGTATTCGTTGCTGGCGGTCGAATCAATCGTGCTGATGAGTCCCGTGCCGAGCGCGCCGACGAGCAGGCTCGTGCGGCCGTTGACGGCGACGATCTTTTTGCCCGCCGAGAGATCGACCGGCGCGCCGGAGAGGGTCGCCCCGCCCGTGCCCGCCACCGGCTTCTTGAGTTTGTTGAGAGCGACCGTGATCCGGATGGTCTTGGTGGCCGCGTCGATCACGCCCGCATCGGCCGCGCCGACGGACGTGTTGAGATTCTGGTTCGTCACATCGACAAAGCCGTAGTTGAACGAGACGCCCGCCGGGTTGTCGAGCGAGTTGTTGTCGGCGCTGACGAAGTAAGTGGTGGAAGTGCCGTCGGCGTGCGTCGCGTTGAAGAGCGTCGTCCAACTCGCGTTCGGCGTGAGCAGCGCGGGGTCGAGTTGGTTGAGTTTCATGGTGACGACGAGTTGGCCGCCCGTCGCCGGGTATTGCTCGGCGATGGAGATCGATTCGATGTCCTGTTGCTGGTTGGCGTTCTGCCCGCCGGTCTGATCGCCCGTCGCATCGGTGATGATCTTCGCGCCGGGGATGATGCAGCCGTTGCCTTGAATGGGCGTCGCGGTCGGCGTCGGCGTGGGCGTGGCGCTCGTGCCGCCGCAGTCGTCCGTCAGCGGGTCGTATTGTTTGAAGAGGCGACGGCCGCAGGTCTGGCGGGCGATGGTCGCGAGCTTCGCGCGCGAACCGGAAGGCGAGGAGCAGCCAACGCAGCCGTCCGCGTAACCGACGAGGACGCGCCCCTGTTTGTCCACTTGAATGTCCATGAAGTCGAGCAGGTTGCGGTCGCCTTTCGAGCAGGCATCGACGCCGAAGCCTTCCGTGCAGATCGAGCCGCGCTGGACGGGGTCGTTCGGCGTGGCGTTCGCGACGTTCCAAGTCTTGCCGCCGTCGTAAGTGGTGGCGACGTAGAGATGCCAGACGCCGTTATCGGTGTTGTCGGGGTCGGTCGAGCCGTGGAAGGCGAAGGCCGCGCGGTCGTCGTCTCCGGCGACGACGGTCGGGAAGGCCGTGTTGCGAATGCCGTAGGGGAGGCCGACGTTTTGATCGTCAACCCAAGTCTTGCCTTGATCGTGCGAGACGGCGATGTGCGGCGTGCCGTCGCCGTTTTCGTAACCGAAGTAGACCGTGCCGCCGCTGCCGACGCCGACGGCCGGATCCCAATCGCCCGGAATGCTGTCGTAGGTCGAAGTGGTCGTGTCCGTGTCGGCCACGGTGCGGATCGCCCAGGTGATGCCGTTGTCTTCCGAGACGACGACGGCTTGATTCGAGTTGCACTGTCGATGCGGAACGTAGACCGTGCCGTCGGGCGCGACCTGCACGTGGCCGTGGATGCCGCCGCACGTGAGTATCTGCATCGGGACGGTCGGGCCGTAGGTCAAACCGCCGTCGTCGGAGCGCGCGCAGAAGGCCGTCACCAAATCCTGCGAGCAATAATAGACGGCGTTCGGGTAAACGGCCGTGCCGCCGTTGAGCGGCGCGTGATAAGGGCCGCCGCCGATGGTCTGGTGATCGACGCCGGAAGTGAGCGGGCCGCCCTCGTTCGGAATCCAAGTCTCGCCGTCATCGTCGGTCAAAGCGGAGAGACTGTTCGTTCCGGCGAGTTGCGAAACGATGGTGCGCCCCGTGCGGTTGTCCGTGTAGAGAATGGGGTCGAGCGTCTGGAGCGAGGTCAGGGGGAAGCTCTTGTCTTCCCACGTCGCCGTCGCCGGATTCACCGTGTCGTTGAAGGTGACGCGCAAGGTTTGCAGCGCGGCGATGAACATGACGCGGCCTGTCTTCCAGTTGACGCCGAGCGTCGGCTCGGCCGCGTCCGTGCCGAGGCCGCCCGTCGGCTGATAGTTCGCGTAGCGCGGCGCAGTGCCCGTGCCCTGATTGAAACGCCCCGCCTTCGGCTCAATGGTGATCGCCATCGAGACGCTCTGACCGAGCGGCGCAAACGGAATCACGCGCACGATGTAGGAACGTTTGACGGCGGGCAAGACGCCCACTTCCGGGTCGGCCGAACTGCCGACCGAGAGCGCCTCAGCGCCGGCCGTGCCGTCGGCGTTGCGGAGGTAGACGCGATAGTCGAAGTCGGCCGTCGTGTTCGCCCACGTCATGGCGATGCGTACCTGATGCGTGTCGATGAGACCGTCGGGCACGTCCACGTTCAACGCGTAGTCGTCGCAGGGCATGGCGGCGTTGCATTGGAGCGCGCCGGCAAAGCCCGTCACGTTCGGGACGTTGAACGGCCCGGCCGTGTAGCGCAGCGGATTGGAGGACGTGTTGGCTGTCGTAACCGTGCCGCTCGCGGGCGTGGCGGCTTGGCCTCCGCGCGTGAAGAGCGCCACGGCCGCCACAACTACGAAGGCCGATAGTACCAAGAGGCGAAAAAATTTCGGGGCGGCGAATCGAGTGGGCAGCGGACGAGTCATGTTCATTCTCCTTGCAGTCGCGTTTGCGTGCGTCAGTTAAGTCTCCGGGGCTTCGGCGTCTGCGCGTGGGCGCGCGCTCCTGTGTGTGAGCCGGACTTTTCAAAGTTACTTAGGAACGCGTACAGGATAGACAGGCGACTTGAGAAATTCTTGAGGAATACTTGAGGCGGGCGGGCGCACGAAAAAGCCGCGAAAAACCGGCCGTTTTCGTGAGAAATCGCGTGGAAAAATTTCGCGCGGGGCAAAAACTCAAGCTGTCTTTGCGCCTCCAGCGCCTTTGCGTAAGATTTCTCTTTGCCAAAGACATAACTCACGCAAAGGCGCTGGAGGCGCAAAGACAAGCGGGTTTTGATCTTCAGTCAGCAGCTTCCGCGCGTCTCCCGCGTTTGCGGCGCGAGCGTGCAAGGAGTCCGGCCAGCCCCGTCCCCAAGAGCAAGACGGTCGCCGGTTCGGGGACGGCGGCGGGCACTTCCGAGGCTTCGGAGATGGTGGCCGTGATGGCGCGCGCGAAGTTCGGCGTGATGCCGAGCACGTCGTTGACCGTGAGCGTGAACGCGCCGGACGAGCCGTCGGCGCGCGCGTAGGTGAAGGTCTGCACGGGGTTGTCGAAACGGACGTTGACGCTGTAGCTCTGCGTCGGGCCGACGCGCTCGACGAGGCCGGAGACGGCGGCCGTGTAGGTCGTCATCTGCCCGCCCGCCAGCCCGGTGGGCGCGGCGAAATTGATGACGAGCGTGAAGGCGCTGCCGTTATAGTTGTTGACGGTCGGGTCGGCGGGCGGCTGTAGGTAGAACGAACCGAGGTTGTTGAAGTTCGTGCCCGCAGGACTGGCCGCCGCGCCGTTCAGAGTCCGCGCGCCGTTCGCGGTCGTCACGTCGAAACTGGAATTGATGAACTGCAAGCCCATCAAGGTCGTGCCCGTGTTCGTGCCGCCGAGACTCGTAAAACTGCCCGACGTTGTACCGCTGATCGTAACTTCGTCGGCGCGCGCTTCCACGGTGGCGACGAGCGCGACGAGGCACAGGAGACCGACCGCGCGGAGAATATTTTTCAGAGATTTTATGAACGATTGAGACTCGAATGTTTTCATCTCGCAACCCTTTCGCACACTTTGACGCTCTTTGCCTCGCGCTCTCAAGCCGCGCGTTTTACTTCGACGCGCGGGTTGGCGGCAGCGGCGTTCATCTCCGCGAGGGCGCTCTCGGCGAAGAGGCGCAAGGCCAGAGGCAGCATCGCCGCGCGCGACGATTCGGCTTCGTGCGTCCCGCTTGTTGCTGTTGCGGCCGTGGCAGTCGTCGCGGAGCGTGCGAGCAGTGCAAGTTCAGCCGCGCAAAATTCGCACGCGGCGAGGTGCGCGGCGATGGCGGGGCGCGCGAGGAAAGAGAGCCGTCCGGCGGCGGCGTCGTCGAGCGTCGCGGACGCCGGACAGTCGGACTGTTTGGCAAAGCGGGGCATGAGCTTTCGGACTCCTTTCGGCAACGTTTGACGATTCGACAACGATTGACGTTTCAACTTCGGACGGCACTCTTTTTCGCGCGACGCGCACACGCGCTTGCATGACATACGCGCTGACACGGACGCCGACGCGGCGGAGAGAAATTTTTACGGCGCGCACGGCGCGGCAACAAAAGCCGTGCGCGCGTGGGTCTCGTTTCTTCCCGTGCGGTCTATCCTTCGCTTCGGCAAGAATTCGTTACGCTTCGTCCGCTTCGCCGCTGCTCTCGCGACGACGCTTGCGCACGTAAGAAGCCAAGCCCGCCAGTCCCGTGCCGAGCAGCACCATCGTGGCCGGTTCGGGCACGGGTTCGGCCGCCGCGCTGAACGAGACGTTATCGATTAAGGGCTGGCCGCCCGTCAGCGTGGCGATGGCGACCGAGGCGATGTCCATGTCGGGCGAACTGAAGCCGATGAAGCTGAAATTCGTGTACGAAGGATTGGCGACGTTGACGGTGTGCGTGTCGCCGTTCGCGAGCGTGACGGTGATGCGATAAGAGGCCGTGCTCGCGCCGGGCACTTGCGTGCCGTTGCTGCCTTTGAAGTCGAAGCCGATGGCGCGCATCGCGGATGTGGGCGTGATGGTCAGCGTGTTGACGTTGAAGTCCGCGCCCGAAGCGTTGACGAAGAGCGCGTTGTTATCGGGACTGAGGCCGAAGTTCGGGTTCGCGCCCGATACGATGCCGACGCCGCACCCGCCGCACGTCGGCGCGCCCGTGCCCGTAAAATTGAAGCTCAGGCCGGTGACGGAGATCGAACCGGCATAGCCGCTCGTGGGCGTGGAGTTTTGGAAATCGACGGTGGTGTTGGCCGGCGCGGCGGCGTTGAACGCGGTGCGTTCGACGAAGGTTGGAAGGACAACCGTGTCGGCCTTCGCCGTCATGGCGGCGCAGGCAAGCAACAGGAGCATGGCCGAGGCCGACAGCAGCAGTTGGTGAAAACGAAACATAGCTCTTTACTCTCCTTAAAGTGTGGCGTCGTTGGCGCTCTCGCGAGGGGACGAACGCCGGGCTTCCAGCGCGAGGGGCTGCCCGCAAGGTGTTGGTTCAATCCTTGATCTGTTAGAGCGTCTATCGGAACGCGTGCAGTCTAGAGAGACGGCTTGAGAAATACTTGAGTCGATAGTAGATGAACTTGAGGAATCCTTGAGACGCGTGCGAGTGACGAAAGCCGAGGCTCAAATAGGCGGAAGCCCCGCAGGGACGACTAATGCAAAGCGCAAATGTCGTCCCTGCGGGGCTTCCTGATTTGGAGCAACTAACAAAACGATGAAACCACGAATCTACACGAAACAACACGAAGAAGAAGTTTAGTGCTGTTTCGTTTCGTGTGACTTCGTGTGTGTTCGTGATTCCATCGTTTTAGTTTTGTCAGGTGTTATTAATTCCCGACTCGCGCCGTCGCGCGTTGCGCGGCTGCTCGGTTAAAACTTGTAGCGGTAGCGCAGCGTCACGCCGCGACCCGCGCCGTCGACGCCCCAACTGATACCGCGGTATTGCTTGTCGGCGATGTTCTCGAAATCGAAGAAGAGTTCCGAGTGCTCGTCGAAGCGGTAAGCGCCGCGCACGCCCAGGAGTCCGTAGCCGGGCAAGTAAGGATAACGCGGGACGGTCGTGTCGTTGTTGACGATGGTCACGCCGTTGATGGTCGCGCCGATGGGGAGCAGCCGGTTCTGCACTTGCAAGAGCGTCTCGCCCGTCGGGATAAGTATGCCGCCCGCCGAGTTGCACTGCCCCGTAGTGCCGCGCGTCGTCACGCCGCGCACGCACGCGCCGCGCCGGAAGAAGTTCTGGATCGACGCGCGCGAGATGGCCGCGCCCGTCCGGCGGTCGGCCAGATCGAGCGTGGAGAGACGGTTCTGTCGCGCCGCGAGAATCGCGTAAGGCTCGACGTAGAAACGCGAAGCCCCGCGCGGTTGATAACGCAGCGAGAGGAAACTGTTGGCGGGCGGGATGCCGCCCTCGATGTTCGGCGGCAGACCGTTGAGCAAACTGTGCGCGCGGATGTAGGTGAAGTTCGCGCGCGCGGTGAAGTCGCGGCTGAGGCGCGCGTCCGTGTCGAACTCGACGCCGTTCAAGCGGGCGTCGTCGTAGTTGACGCGGACGAGCACGGGATTCGTGGCGGCGGCGACGAAGACAAGCCCGTTCGCGTTCTGTCTGATGATCCGCTCGCTCCCCAAAAATTGCCCGACCGCGCCCGGCGGCAAGACGAGCGCCTGATCGAAATAAACGTCCGACAGCTTATTCGTGAAGCCCGTCAGCTCGGCGCGAAAGCGCGCGTGCGTGTAGCGAAAGCTGATGTCGAAGCTGTCGCTTTTCTCCGGCACGAGACGCTCGACGGGGATGCCGGACGAAACGGCGTCGCCGCCGGCCGTCGTGCCGATGAAGCCGCCGAGTTGCGCGGCCGTCGCGGCGTCAACCTCGAAGCCCGTGCCGACGAGTCCGATGATGCCGAGGTCTGTCGTGTTCGGGGCGCGAAAACCGCGCGTGTATTTTCCGGCGATGTCGAAGCCGCCGCCGATATTGATAACCGCGCCGATGCGTCCCGACAGAGCGTCGAAGCGCGCGCTGTCGTCCGGAAAGAGCGGGCGACCATTGACGACGGGCGCGTTCGCGGCGCGCGACTTGTAAGACGCGACGCTGTAGCGCAGCGCGCCGCTCAGGCGCAAACGATCCGGGATAACCGTGAGCACGTCTTGCGCGAAGAAGCCGTAGGAGAGATAACGCGCGCCGTCGGGGATGCGCGGGCGCGAAGGCACGACGGCTCCGGTCAAAGGGTCGGTCGTGAAAGCCGGGGCGCTGATCTTGTCGCGGTACACGTCCGCGCCGAGCGTCAGCGTGTTCAACTCGCCGATGCGTTTATCGACGTGGAAGTTGAAGCCGAGGACGTTGGTGCGCTCGCGCTGGTTCGTGATCGCTGCGGCCGGATTGCCCTGCCCGCCCTGATTGACGCGCTCCTCGCGCTGGCCATTGTAGGAGAAGGTGAACTGCGAGTTGTCGAAGACGGCGAGCCGCTGTTTGACGAGACGCGCGTAGAACAGATCGGTCATCAGGTTACGCAGGTCTGCGATCAAGTTGCCGTCGCCGCCCGCCAACTGGTCGTAACGACGCCCGCCGTCCTGTTGGTTGCGCGCGTAGCTGAAAAGTATTTGCGTCGTGTCGTCGAGATTGAAACTCGCGCGCAAGAGGCCGCCGTACTGTGTGAAGGCCGTGTCGGGCAGACGCTCGCCGAGCACGTCGGAAGGAATGCCGAGGAAGCGCGTCACGGCCGCGTGCGTGTCGAGTCCAGCGCCGGGACGCAGGCGGTTGATGCGGCGCGCGGCCAAGTTCAAGAGCACGCCGTAGCGCCGCGTGCCGTAAGTCAACAAAGTGTTGCCGCCGAAGCCGTTCGTGGGCGAGGTGTAGAAGGCGCTCGCGTTGCCGTGCCATTCCGGTTCGCTGCCGTAGACGGGCGCGCGCGAGATGAAGTTGACGACGCCGCCGAGCACATCCGAACCGTACTGCGAACTGTTCGGCCCGCGCAGAATTTCCACTGTCTCAAGGCTCGAAGGTTCGATCAAACTGAAGAACGTGCCGACGCCGCCGCGCTGCGCGCTCGTCGTGTAGCGCACGCCGTCCACGTAGACGGCGACGTTTCTTCCCGTCAAGCCGCGCACGAAGACGGCGCTCAAACTCGGACTCGTGCGCTGCAAGTTGACACCGGGTTCTTCGTCAACCACTTGCGCGACGACTTCGGGCGCGCGCTCCATGATCTCTTCTTCACGAATCACGTTGATGGGCTGTGCGGTGTTGCGCGCGTCGGAGACTTGTCCGGCTTCGGCCGTCACCGTCACCTGTTCGCTGACCTGACCCGGCTGCAACACCACGTTCAACTCCGCGGTGCTTCCGTCCCTCACCTGAACCGCCTCGCGCCAGCGACCGAAATCGGGGCGATAGATCGTGACGGCGTATGAGCCGACGGGCACGTCCGTGAACTGGAAGCGGCCTTCCGCGTCCGTCCGTGTGTCGCGCAAGACGGCCTGCTGCGCGTTGACGAGCGACACTTCGGTATCGACGACGACCGCGCCGGAAGCATCTCTGACCACGCCCGAAATTTGGCCGCGCCCTTCTCGATTCTGCGCCGACGCCGACAGCAGAGGGAACAGCAGCGAGAGACCGACGGCGAAGGCGAGCGCCGCAAAGAGCGTCGGTTGGTGAGCCCGTCCGTGTTTCATTAGTGTCGTCCTATCTCATTCCTGTTTGAAAAAAAATTCGCGGCCGGTGAATTCCGCGCCCGCAATTCTCGCTTCTGACTTTTTCGGATTCGCGTTGCAGTTAGGTTGGGGTTTGACGAAAGCGCGACGGCGAACGGCGAGAGTAGCGTCGCCGGCTAACTACTACCAGCCTTCGTAGTCGGGATGAGCGGTTGGCGGGGAAGTTCGTTTGCTCGGAGACAGTCGAGCGTCGTCTACTTGAGCGCGCTGACGAAGTGTTCGAGCGCGTCGTGCAAGGGGGCGAGAAAATTCGGATGACTGAAAGAGGCCGTGGCCGAGACGATGAGCGCGGCGGCAAACGCGCCCGCCAGCGCGTAATTCAAGACGGCGCTCGCGGCTCTGAGCGGCGCGGGTTCGTTCGTCGTCGCCAGACGCGCCAGACGCCGCACGCGCCAAGCGAGTCCGCCATGGTCGCCTTCACCGATGAGAAACGCACCGGCGGGCATGCGCGGCGTCGCGCCCGCCGGAACCAGACGCGCGATCTTGACGAGCGCCGCGGCCAGATCGAGCGCGCGCGTCGCGCCGCCCGCCCGCGCGGCGTGTTCGTCGGCCGCCGCCTCGGACTGTTCGAGCCAAGCGTTGTCGAGCGTGCGCCCGGCGGGGACGAGCATCAACACGTCGCGGCAGGCGCGCATCCCGGCGCGCTTCAAGTTGTCGCGCGCCGCCAGATGTCCTTGCTCGTGCAGGACGGCGGCCTGCAACTCCTCGGCGCTCAACTCGTCGAACAAGTGCGCCGCGATAAACAGGCGCGGGCGCATGACGCCGACGACGGCGATGACGGGAAAGCGATGTTGCAGGCGATAGACGGGCAGGCCGACGCCCGCCAGTTCCACGGGTTCGGCGTGGCTGAGCCAGTCAGCGACGAGGCGGCGCGTGGCCTTCCACGAAGACAGGCCGCGCCCGGCGGCCAGCAAGAGACCGGCGAAGCAGAAGAGTGCGAAGAGTGCGAGTTTGAGACTGACGGTTTCCTCCGTCGTGTGCGGCTCGTGATGCAGGTAGGCCGGGACGATGAAGCCGCAGACGAACAGGAGCGCGCAGGCGAAGGGTAAGAGCCTGAGGTAGAGCAGCACTTGCGCCTGCGCGGCAGGCGAGCGCGGCGCGAACCTGCGCCCGGCGGCACGCCACAGCGCCACGCTCACGAACGTCGCCAACACGTTCGTGCAGAGCAATGCCGCGAGCGCGAGGCACAATCCGAGCAAGTTATACATTGTGAAGACTCCTTCCGCCGCCGAAGACTCCTTGACTGCGCCGGTGGCTCGCCTGTCAGGCGCGGCGCAGTTCCTTCCGCTTCTCGCGCACGAGGCGTTCGAGTTCGTCCAGCAGTTCGCGGTCGCGGTCGCTGACGGCGTCCACGATGCAGGCCAAGACGGGTTCGGCCGCGCCGCCGAGCAGCGCATCGATCACGTCTTCGGCGATGCCCTGCTCCAGCTCGGCGGCCGAGACGCGCGGCTCATAGACAAAGGCGCGCCCGCTTTTCGTGCGGTCGAGCAGTCGTTTTTTGTAGAGACGGTCGAGCGTCGTCATCAGAGTGGTGTAGGCGACGCGCCCCGCGAAGTGCTCGTGCACGTCGCGCACGCTGACCTGACCGCGCCGCCACGCTTCGTCCATCACCTCGCGTTCGAGTTTTCCGAGCGCCGGGACGGCGACTTCGCGCGGCCGTTTGAAGCCGAGCAATTTAAACTGCGGAACTTTCATAGCGGTGAAGTATAGTTCTCCGAAAGATTCTGTCAAATGTTGAGCGCGATTGCGCGCGGGCAAAAAAAAGGTTGGCCGCCAACGTCCCCCAACGTCGGCGGCCAACATTTGCGAAGAAGCGCGAAGGCCGTCATGCCCCTTTGCTGACGCGCAATTAATGACGGCTTCTCGCTTGAGATGGCCGCGTGTCTCTACCAGCCGCCCCGCGATGACCCGAGCCTTGGTGTCCACCGAAGCGGCGAGCGAGGACGCGCTCTGGCACCTCTTCCCTCGCAAAACTTTTCAACGACCGCTCCCCCGAGCGCCCGTCGAAACTGTCGCCAATATAAAAAAC
This sequence comes from Pyrinomonadaceae bacterium, assembly GCA_036387235.1. GTDB lineage: Bacteria > Acidobacteriota > Blastocatellia > Pyrinomonadales > Pyrinomonadaceae > JAIVJZ01. The sequence continues at coordinate 214,770 of DASVUD010000006.1, read as the reverse complement.
AGACTTGAGGAAAACTTGAGGTGCGCGGCCGCGCCCGAAGCGAAAATCAATAAAACCCAGTAAACATGCGGTCGGAAAAATTTTTCGTGGAAAAAATTTACTTCGCCGGACGGCGAGGATTGTCGGGTCAGGTCGCCTTGCTGTAAACATCCGCGAGCGCGAGACGGCAGTTCACAGTGGGGAGCGTGATGGCTTCGTCCAGCCCGGCGGCCTCCGTATAAAGCCAGCGGTCGTCCGTCTGTCTGAGAAAATGTTCGACTACGAATTCGTCCTGCGACACGAGCAGGTATTCACGTAAAGCGTCGATCTGCTGGTAGGACTGAAACTTTTCCCCACGGTCGAAGGCCGCCGTGCTTTCTGACAAAACTTCCACGACGACCGGATTGAGAACCACATCGCGCTGGTCGTCCGCGAATTGAGGCGCGCCGCAAACGACGGACACGTCCGGGTAGAAAAAACTTTTGGAGTTCGGCGCGCGCACTTTCAAACATCGCATACACCACGCCGTCCAGATACTCGCTCTTGAATTCCGCACGCCGTTCCAACGCCAGATATTCTTCCGGGCTTAAGTAGTAGTTGTTTGGCAGAGAGGCCATGCTAATCTATCCCTTCAAAACAGGCCGCGGTGGTTTTCCCTTGATGCAGAAGCAGAGGCGTTTGGCAGTGGCGCGTTTGCATCATCGTCGTCTTTGCGCTCCCGGCCGACCGCCGAGGCCGACATGATACGCCCGTTTCGACATCGGGAAAAAAGTTTTTCCGTCTCCCCTCGGCCGTACCGTCGTGACGGTCGCGCTCGTGTTGCGACGGTCGCGCCGCATACGAAATAGTGCTGCGGCTGCACTATCTCGTTCGGATGTCGGGGCGGCGGTCTTCGAGTTTCCGAAGAAAATCGCGGGTTGCGCTCGCGCCTCGCCGTGCGCTCGCGAGCGGGCACGCGCTTTGCTTCGGCCGACGACTACCAAGGTTGAAAGAAGCCCTCGCAAACGCTTTTCTCGCCGGTCGCCTGCGCTCTCAGATGAAAGTGTAACGCTCGCTTTCGTCTGCGCGTCTACAGGTGAGGAAATCTCTCTCTTGTCCCGTCCAGTCTCAAATAAGGAGTAGAGCGCCATGCGCTACAACAAAACGTCCCTGCCACTCGCTTTCCTTTTTCTCCTGCTCCCGCTACTGCTCTCGGCAACCCCGAACCTCTTCGCGCGAAACAATGCGGCGGCCGCCTTGCCCGGCTTCGACGAAGAGATCGACGACGACTATGAAGAGACGGCGCGCGTCGTGCGCATCAGCCTGCTCGCGGGCGACGTGAGTTTGCGCCGCGCCGGGGAGAAAGATTGGGAGCGCGCCGCTTTGAACCTCCCGCTCGTCGAAGGCGACCGTCTCGCCACGGGCGCGGGCGCACGCGTGGAAATCCAGATCGACGCGCGCAACTTCGTGCGCCTCGGCGAATACGCCACGCTCGACATCGTCACCCTGCGCGACGAAGGCGTCGCTTTGAGTCTGCCCGAAGGCACGGCCACCTTGCGCCTCGCGCGCTTCGACAACGACCGCGAGTACTTCGAGATCGACGCGCCGCGCACCACTCTCGCCGCCGAGCAGAAGGGCTCGTATCGTCTGGACGTGGCGCAGAACGGCAACGTCCGCGTCACCGTGCGCGACGGCGGGCGCGCGCGCCTCTACTCGGAAACCTCCGGCTTCACCCTGCGCGACGGGCGCACCGCCGAACTCGTCTCCAACAACTCTTCGCCCGAAGACGGCGACTGGGAACTTTCCTCCGCACGTGCGACGGACGACTGGGACGGTTGGGTTGACGAACGCGAAACCTACCTCGCCGCGCGCCTGCGCTACGACCGACGCGACCGCTACTACGACAACAACATCTGGGGCGCGGAAGAACTCGACGTGTACGGCGATTGGGTCAACACGGGCGAGTACGGCTACGTCTGGCGTCCGCACGTGACGGTCATCAACCAATATCCGGATTGGGCTCCCTATCGCTACGGCACTTGGCGCTGGGTTGCGCCCTACGGCTGGACTTGGGTGGGCGAAGAACCCTGGGGCTGGGCTCCGTATCACTACGGGCGCTGGGTCTATGTGAACAACTACTGGTGCTGGGTTCCGCGCCACGCTTATTACAGGCATCGCAGTTGGTGGCGACCCGCGCTCGTCGCCTTCGTCAGCTTCGGCAGCAGTTACAACGACAACGTCTGCTGGTATCCGCTCGGCTATCATCATCGCGACCCGCGCTCGAACTACTGGCGGCGCGCGCGCGAACGCGCACTCGAACAGCAACGCATCGGGGGCTTGAATCGCGTCAATCCGATCTATCAACGCGCCGTCACGACGCAGCCCTTGCGTGAGTTCGGCAAGGGACGACGCGCCCAACCGGCGACGAAGGAACTGGCCTTGCGCGCCATCTCCACCGAACCCGTGCGCGGCGCTCTGCCCGTCCGCCCGACGCGTCCCGACCCCATCAACATTGAGGGCAATCGTGGCAACACCGGGACGCCGTTTCCGCGCGAACGTAAGACGGGCGGCGCGCTCGTCATACGCAATCCGTCCGACCCGGCGACGGCCAACGCCGCTTTGGTCGAACGCAAGACGGGTGCGGCCGTGCGTCGTCCCGGCATAGCGCTCGACGGCGAACTGCGGCGCGGGCGCATCTACAACAACCGCGAGCCGCGCAAAGTTGAAAAGGGCGACGAGTCAACGCGCATCGGCGACAGCGGCACGGGCGAGCGCGGCAACGGCCGCACGCTCGGCGCGGGCGGCGAACGCGGCACGGGCGCGGTCGCTCGACCCGCGCGACCCATCCGCGTCGATTCGACGGACGGCAACGTCGGCAACGACGGCAACACGGGCGTGCCCGCCATGAAGCGTGACAATCGACGCGGCGAGACGGAGACTCTGCGTCCGCGCCCGAACGCGAGCGACGGCGAGCGCAAAGTGAAACCCGAACGCAGCGAAGACAACAACAACGCGTCGCCGCAGCCCGACTATCGCCCCGTGCGCCCGCCGCGCGAGGAACGCGCGAAACCCTCCGAGCGCAGCGCGCCCGATGTCTATCGCCCGCGTCCCGAAGTGCGCGAGGAACGAAAGTCGCAGCGCGAAGACAGACCCGAGCCGCGCCGCGAACGCTCCGAACCGCGCGAGGAACGCTCCGCTCCACGCGAAGAACGTTCAGCCCCGCGCGAAGAACGTCCATCGCCGCCGCCGCGTGAGGAACGCCCCGCGCCGCCGCCACCGCGCGAGGAGCGTCGCCCCGACCCGCCGCGCGAGGTCTACATCCCGCGCCCGTCGCAGAACAAAGGCAAGCCCGACGACCCGCGCTGACCCCCGTATCGTCGAACACCTCCGCCGCGCATGGCGCGCGACTCTACTTCGCCGCCATGCGCGAGCAGAGGTATCCGGCGTCGAACCCGTTCACGCGCGGCGCGAGCTTAAGAGCGATTAAGAAAACCTTGAAACCACGACGCCACACGAAGCCACACGAACAAGAATTTAGTGCTCAATGACACGAACAAATTTTTCGTGCCTTTTCGTTTCGTGTTGATTCGTGTGGCGTCGCGGTTCAACTCTTAGTTTTCCACGACGCTCTCACGTCGCACGAATTCAAACTCTCCTGCTCGTCGCGAGCCCCGCGCGCCGCGACCATCCTTCTCCCCGCACGAAGCGGCCGCCGCACGTCGCGCCGCGCACAACTCGTTGGCCGGAACAAGGAAAGGATCAGCCCCCATGTCTTACGCACGCCTCGCCCTGCGCTTCATCGCACTCATCGTCGGGCTCACGCTCGGCGCTTACCTGTTCGCCACGTTGATGACGGCGGCGAGCGCGCAAACCTCTGCGCCGAGAATTTTCCGCCCCGACCTCAAACGCGCCCTCTCCGCCAAAACGCGCCCAGCGAAAACCTCTCTCAACACGCGTCCCGGCGCGCACCTGCCCACAGCGCGCCTCGATGTCTCAGCCGCAAGCGCACGCCCGCGCACGAACTCGCGCCGTGGCACGGCGAACAACGGCACGCGCGGCGACCGACGCCCCGTTGCGACGACCGCCATTCGCCCCGCCGCCTCCAACAGCATCGACGTTCCGGACAGCACCGCGCCGAACAACATCAACGTTCCAAACAGCGCCGCTGCAAACACTCCCGCAAACACCGCCGCTGCAAACAGCACCGCTCCCGCGCCGAACGCCGTCTCGGCGGACGCTTCCGCGCACAACTCCGTCTCCATGGATGCTTCCGCGCGCTCTCAAATCAACGCGCGCATCCGTCCCGGCACTTCGCCCGCACGCATCCTGCACGCGTCGCAACTGAGCACCACATCGTCCGCCGGTTCGCTCGAACAATTCGCCGACGCGGACGCCGATCTCGAAGCCGACGAACGCGCCACGTTCGACGCTTGCGGCGGCGCGTTCGACGTGGCCGTCGGCCTGTCCGGCACGCGCTATCAAGTCTATTCAGCCCTCGACGACCGGGGCACGTTCCAGACTTCCGACGACCGCTCCATCGGCGTCCTCACGCTCGGCTTCGACGCGAACCGTGACTTTCAACGCGACTCCGGCTGCACGAGTTTCGGCACGCCCGCGCACGATCTCTACAGCGAGTTCGGCCTCGCTTCGGCGGCCTCGGTCGTCGCGGGCACGTCGCGTTCGGGACGCGAGTTCGTCGTCGTCTCTTCGAGCGGCTACTACAACTACAGCGACCCGCGCGACCCCGCCAACGAACCGACGGCGGGCGTCGTCTTCTTAGTCTTCAACGCTTCCGGCCAGATCGAATTCTCGCGCGTGCTCGTCCGGCCCGGCAGCGGCCAACTCAACAACGCCAACGCGCTCGCCCTGCTGCCCACCGGCGAACTGCTCATCGCCGACTTCGACTCGAACGAACTGCGCGTCATCCGCGACCAAGACCGGGACGGCGCGCCCGACACGCTCGACCCCGTGCCCTACTATTCCTATCAATTCTCCAACGACGCGCCGCTCGACATCGCCGCCAATTCGCGCGGCGTCGTCTTCTCGCATTCGGTCGGCAACAGCACCGTCATGCTCGCGCTCTACGACACTGACGCGAATGGTTTCGCGGACGCCGAGGAAGTCGTCGTCGAAGGTCTCTCGATTGACGACAACCTCATCCTGCACGGTCTCACGGTTGACCGGGAGGGCGCGGTCTACGTCGTCGAAGACGCGTCGGGCGCAAGCGACGCTTTGAGCGACGGAGGCAACGGCGGCACGCCTCTCATCGATGCCTTCCCCGACCCGGCCTTGAACGGCGTCTTGCGCGACGGCGCGCTCTACGCGGCGGCCGACAACGCGGCCGCGCAAGCCTTGACCGGCCTCGCCTTCGGCACGGACGCGACGCTTGCGCCCGTCGCCTCGCTCTCTCTGACCAACAGCGCCTCCTTGCGCGGCAACGCCACGCGCGACGGACTCGGCACGATCCTCGGCGCTGGCCTGACCGAAGGGCGACGCGGCGCGACGGCCGCCGAAGCCGTGCGGCGCGGCGTGCGCGTGACGATTGAAGGCGCGAGCGTGCCCGTCCATTCGTTCGCCGATGATCGACTCAACATCTACGTGCCTGATTCAACCGGCACAGGCACGCGCACCATCGTCGTCTCCTTGGATGGCCGCACCGTCGCGGCCGAAGACGTGCGGATCGTCAACGCGAATCCGGGACTGTTCACCGTGAACGGCACGGGCGCGGGCGAAGCCATCGGGCTGCTCGCTTCCGGTTTGCGCTACACGCGCAGTCCCTTTCCTTCGCTCACGGGCAATCAGCCTTCGGTCGTCGCGCTGTTCGGCACGGGCTTCCGGCGCGGCGTGCCTGTAACGGCCACGGTCGGCGGGCGCGGCGCAATCGTCGAATACGCGGGCGCGAGCGCGGACTTCCCCGGCCTCGATCAAATCAACTTGCGCCTCCCCGAAAACACTCTCGGCACGCCGAGCGTGACCTTGCGCGCGGCCGACGGCGCGACGAGTCGTAGCGACGTGGTACTCAGAATCAATTAACGTGCGCGACGAAAGTAGACGCGCGGGCGCGAAAGTTAGTCTAACTTTCGCGCCCGCGTGCCGGTTGTGATCGAGCGTGATCGAGTGTGCTTGTGTGTGATTGGGCTTTTTACGGTTGCCCGAAGCGGAGACGATACTCGACGGAGTTGGCGAAGCCTTTGACCATCGTGCGGAAGTCGTTGGGGTTGGCTTTGAGATAGTTAAGCCAGTTGTTGAAGCCTTCGGGTTCGGGGTCGCGTCTGAGATAGCCGTAGTACTGCATCGCCACGAAGGCACGGTAATACTCGGCGGCGGCCACTTCGTCCGAATCGGCGATGGCGCGCACCACCTGTCCGAGCGAGAGCGCCCCGGTCTCATATGCCCTCGTCAATTCTTCTCTCGTGAGCACGACCTTGCGCGTGCCGTCGGGGTTCGCCGGGTCGATGGTCGTGATCTGCGGCAGGTTGTAGTTTCGGCTCGTGAGATAAAAGACGATAGTGCCGGGCGGCCCCAATCTGGAGTACGTGTCGAAGACTTCGGCCGCGCGTCCGTGTCGCGGCCACGCTTCGGCAAAGTTCGCTTTCTTCTGAAAGACTTCCTCCGGGGTCGCGCCCGTCACGCTTGCCATGTCTCGCGTGATCTCGTTGTAGGTCGGAAGTTCGCCGAGCGTGACGGTGTAGAAGCGGAAGACATAGGAGCCTTTGAGTTGAAACTCCGGCGAGCGGTAGAAGGCCGCCGAGACCGTCGCGCGGTCGCACAGCGGGTTATTGTTGACATCCGAACAGCGGTTCAAGACGTTCGACCACGGCTCGCCCGCCTCCGGTTCGCGTGAGAGGAAATCGAGATATTGCTGCCGGACGAAGAAAGGCGTCCCGTAGATCGGATTCTCGGCGCGCGCCGCATTGGCTTTGATCGTGAGCGTCGCGTGGTCTTGCCGGCCGACGGTTGCGCCGAAGGGGAAATCGAGGAACAGTTCGACGGCTTCGTCCGGTTCGGCGTATGCGTCGTCGAAGAGCGGGATGGAGACGCTGCGCTCGGTCTCGCCCGGCGCGAATTCGACCTGCGCCACCGTCGTGGCGTAATCGCAGCGCGCGTAGGCCGTGCCCGTCGAGACGTTGCAAGGGACGGCGGCCGGATCGTCCAGAGTGATGAGGCGAATCAGAGCCGTGCCCGACGTGTCGCCCGTGCGCGTGATGTTGACTGAGGCGGAGCGCGTCGCTTCGTCGGCCGTGAAGCCGGCCGCGCCGAACTCGACGATGCTCTGGCCGCCGCCGCCGATGTTATAAGTCGCGGCCTTGACGATGCTCGGCGTCCAGCCCGATTTCCAAGCGCGCGCTTTGAGCGTCGTGTTGCGCTCGATGGTGATCGTGCCGCCGGAGGCCACCGTGGGCGAGGCTTCTGTCGGCTCGCTGCCGTCGGTCGTGTAACGGATGGTGGTTGCGCCCGTCAGTTGCGTGATCTGGACGGGGCTGCTTTGCGAGTCGCTGGTGCGGTCGCCGAGTTGCGATTGGTCGTTTGCGCCCCAAGCCCAGACCGTGCCGTCAGTCTTCAAAGCAAAGGCCGACTCGCCTTGAATCGTGATCGAGCGCACGCCCTTGATGGTGTTCAACTGAACGGGCGCGCGGTGCTGCTGGTAAGTTCCGTCGCCGAGTTCGCCGTTGTTGTTGCTGCCCCAGACCCAGAGCGTGCCGTCGGCGGCGAGCGCGACGTTGAAGGCGAGTCCCGCGCCGATGGCCGTGATGTTGCCGAGGCCGGGCACTTGCACGGGCGTCGAGCGATTCACGTTGTCGTTGCCGCCGAGACCGAGTTGGCCGCCGACGTTGTTGCCCCACGCCCAGACCGTGCCGTCAGTCTTTAAGGCGAGACTATGCCCGCCGCCGCCCGCAATCGCCTTCACGCCGCCCAGATTGCTCACCTGCACGGGCGTCAGTTGGATGTCGCCGGACGCGCCGTTGCCCAACTGCCCGCTCTCGTTCGCGCCCCACGTCCAGACCGTGCCGTCCGAGCGCAAAGCCATCGAATGTCGATTACCGGCTTCGACGGCGACCATGCCGGAGAGACCGGGAACTTGCGCGGGAAGTCCGCCGAAGCCGTTCGTGCCTGAGCCTTCGCCCCAAGCCCAGACCGTCCCGTCCGACTTGAGCGCGAGGCTGCGATTGCCGTCCGCCGAAATGGCACTGACGCTCGTCAGCCCCGCGATCAATTTCGGCACGTGAAGGTTGCTGTAACCGTTGTCGGGCGCACCGGCCTGATAGAAGAAATTATGCCCCCAACCGAGCACCGTCCCGTCGCCGCGCAAGGCCAGAGAGTGCGCGCTGCCGGAGGCGAGCGCAACCGTCCCCAAGAGGCCGCCGAGTTGCGTCGCCGTCGGGACGGACTGTGTCAAGGGCGGCAGCGTAGCGGGGTCAACCATGAGCTGACCGAAGTTGGCCGCGCCCCAGGCATAAAACTTTCCATCGGAGACTTGCACGATGGTGTGCTTGAAACCGGGAGCCACGTTGACGATCAAGGCGTCGGCGACAGCGTTGCGAATCGTCACGTTTTGCGGCGCGTTGAAGTAGCCGCCGTTCGGGTTGAAGGTCGGCGGCGGCAGCGTGGCGATGGGCGGCGGGTCGGGAAGTTGTTTGCTCACGGCGAAGGGGAACAGGAGCGAACCGACCGTGCCGCCGAAACCCAGTTGACCTTGCGAGTAAGAACCCCAGCCCAAGACCTGACCGTCCTGTCGCAAAGCGAGGTTGTGTTCAAAACCGGCGTCGATGGCGACGACGCCGGAGAGCCAGATGACGGGCGCGGGCGTCGAGTGATCGAAGTTCGTCCCGTCGCCCAACTGCCCCAGACGGTTTTTGCCCCACGCCCAGACCGTGCCGTCCGTCTTCAAAGCAATCACGTGCGCCCAACCGGCGGCGACATCTTTGACGCCGAGGAGACCCGGAATTTGCACCGGAGTCGATCTATCGACGAGGGTTCCGTCGCTCAGTTGACCGCTCGCGTTGTTGCCCCACGCCCAGACCGTGCCGTCGCTTCTGAGGGCGACCGAGAAACTGCCCCTTTCCGCATAGACGTTATCGCCCGCCGCGTCAATCGCCACGATGTTCGACAGCCCCGAGACCTGCACGGGAGCAAGCCGCTGCGTCTGCGTGCCGTCGCCGAGTTGGCCGTCGTCGTTGTTGCCCCACGCCCAAACTGTTCCGTCCCGTTTTAAGGCGAGCGAATGGTTGAGTCCGGCGGCGACGAGTTTGACGTTCGTCAAGCCGGGCACTTGCACGGGCGTGCTCCGGTTCGTCGTCGTGCCGTCGCCGAGTTGGCCGTTGCCGTTCACGCCCCAAGCCCAGACCGTCCCGTCCGACTTGACGGCGAGACTGTGCACCGAACCGGCGGCCGCGTGCACGACACCCGCGAGACCGTTCACTTGCGTCGGCGTGGGACGGTTGACGGATGTGCCGTCGCCGAGCGCGCCGCCGCTGTTATTGCCCCACGCCCACAGCGTGCCGTCGGGCTTCAAGGCCAGCGTGTGCGAGTAACCGGCGTCGATGAAGCTGATGGGGTTGAACTCGCCGATGCGGACGGGCAGAGGGTGCTGCGTGCGCGAGCCGTCGCCGAGTTGGCCGCTGAAGTTCGCGCCCCAGGCGAGGCCGTAACCGTCCGCACGGATGGCGAAGGAGGCGTCGCCGCCCGCCGAGACCGCGACGAGTCCCGTCTGCGGATTTTGGTTCGGGCGCGTCACCTGCGTGAAGCCGTGGAAGGTGTTGTTGCTCGCGCTCGGATCGAACGTCTGAGCGCTGATGACCGTCGTGCTGTCAACGGTGCTCGAAGGGTTGCGCGCGATACGGACGACGAGTTTGACTGTCGCCGTCGCGTTCACGTCGAGCGTGCCCACTTCGATCAAAATTTTGCCGTCCGCACCGACCGAGCAACTGCCTCTCGTCGTTTCGCACGAAACGAGGTCGCCCTCGGGCGGGAGCGTGTGTGTCAGCAAGACGCCGAAGGCGCGACCCGGCCCACGGTTCGCGGGGCGCAGGGTGTAAGTCAAATTCTCGCCCACAAGGATCGGGTTCGGGCGCGCTTCGCCGGTCAATTCCAGTTCGGCCGCCGTGGGCGGACGCCTGAGCGTGTAAGTGACGGTCTGCGCGTTCGACAAACTGATGGGAGCGGTGTCGCCGCCGCTGTGCGAAGCGATGTAGTAGCCTTCCGGTTCGCCGCTGCCGAGACCGACGACGGGCGCGACGCGCGGGTTGTCGCCGTAGCGTTTGATGATCGTGCCGTCCCGGCGCAACTCGATCTCGAAGTTGACGGGATTGGCGGCGTTCGGCGTCTGTGGACAACTCGGATTCGTAAAGCGCACGCCTTGCCAGCGATAGATGATGCGATCATTTTCCGGCGGGCGCACCACGTAGACGTCGCTGTCGGCGCGCATGCAGGTGCGCAGGTCTAAGTCGTCCCACAGCCCGGCGATCATGACGCGCCCGTCCAGTGCTTGACGCAAGCTGAACGGGTCGTTGTTCTGCTGGTACTTCAGATAGATCGCGCCGTTCGTCGAAATTTGCGCGGACGTGTAGAAGCGGTCGTAGAAGGGGAAGCTGAAAGGGAGAAAGGCACTGGCGATGTGGTCGTCGAAAGCAGCGCCGAGACGCGTGCCGCCGGTCGAGAGCGGTTGCGGCGCGCCGAGCACGACGCTGTAAGGATTCACGTCCTCTTCGGGCGCGTTGACGTTCACGCTCGCCTCGCTCGCGTTGCCCGCGTTGTCCGTGACGCGGAGCGTGAAAGTCCCTGACGGATGACGGTAGGGCACGCGGACGCTCAAGCTCTGCGCCGTGCCCGCCGCCGCAGGACGCTGAACCGCGAGCAGAAACGTCGTGGCGGTCGCCGCGTCGTTGAAGCGCAGTTCTTGGAGCGCGGCGCGACCGGCCATACCGTCGTCGCCGGGCGCAGTCCAGTTCAAAGTAATGAAGCGTCCGTCCTGCGCGCCGATGCGAAACCCGGAGGGCGCGGCGGGCGGCGTCGAATCGGCTTCGCCCGCGTTTTCGAGCGCGCCCGCGGCGTTCAGACGCCGCCCCGTGGAGATGTAAGCGTCGAGCGTGGCTTGCGCCTCGCCGCCGAAGAGCAGCGCGGCGCGCAGGCGCGCGACGTTGAACTCGGGATGCGCGGCGAGGACGAGCGCGGCCGCGCCCGCCACGTGCGGCGAAGCCATCGAAGTGCCGCTCAGATAACCGTAACCGTTGCCGGGCAGCGTGCTCAAAATTTCAGATCCGGGCGCGGCCAGTTGCACCGTGCGCGAACCGAAGTTGCTGAAGTTGGAGACGTTGTTGCGGCGATCCAGAGAGGCGACGGAGATCACGTTCGGGAGGTCGCAACTGGCCGGGAAACTCGGAACGATGTTGTTGTCTTCGCGTTCATTGCCTGCGGCGGCGACGAAGAGAATGCCCGCATCGTTGAGGGCGCGGATGGCGTCGGTTTCGGCCTGCGACGAGCGGTCGCCGCCGTAAGAGTTGTTCGTCACGCGGATGTTCGCGCCGCGCGCGCCACCTGTCGTCTGCCACAGTTCGCGCATCATGCGCGCGTAGGCGTAGGCGCGGATGGCGTCGGCCACGCTGCCGCCGTCGGGGCCGAGAATCTTGAGCGACATGATGCTCGCTTGCCAGTTGACTCCGGCGACGCCCACGCCGTTGTTGCCGACCGCGCCGATTGTCCCGGCGACGTGCGTGCCGTGCGCATCGACGGTTGAGCCGTCGGGGTTCGCGCCCGGGCCGTCGTAGACGCTTCCGTCGTTGTGAAAGAAGTCGTAGCCGTTGTAGTCGTCGGTGAAGCCGTTGCCGTCGTCGTCCGTGTTGTTGCGCGGCACTTCGCCCGCGTTGCGCCAGATATTCGGCGCGAGGTCTGTGTGGTTGACATCGACGCCTTCGTCAATCACCGCAACGACGAAATCGCGGCTGCCCGTCGTGGTGTTCCAGGCGGTCTCGGCCTTGATGTCCGCGCCCGCGACGCCCCCGGCCTGTCCAGTGTTGTTCAAGCCCCACAACTCCGCGTAGCGCGAATCGTTCGGCGCGGCCGTGCGATAGCGACGATAGTTGGGTTCGGCATAGAGCACGTCCGCGCGCGCTCTCAAGGCCGAGACGGCCTCCAAAGTCTCTTCGGGCTGGACGCGCGCGAGCCTGAGTCCGGCGACGAACTCCGCGTCCTCGCCGAGGCGTTCGACGCGCGCGAGAATCTCCTGCCCGTCCGCGCCGCTGCGGAGCGACATGCGCGCGACCCGCTGCCCCGAAGCATCCTGCTTGGCGATTGTCTCGGCGCGAAAACGCACCAGAATTTCTCCGGGCACAAACTCGCCGCCGGCCTTTTTCGCTTCCGTGCGAGTGGGCGCGACGGGGTTTTCGTCCCCAGCGGCGCGCATCCCGTGCGAGACGCGCGGCACGAGGAGCGCCACGCCGACCAGTAAGCTCACAAACAGCAAAGCAAGAGCGCGATGGGCGCAACACGAGCGCACTAATTTCCTAAAGATAAGCGAGGTGGACATCATTAAGTTTTGGCGGCCTGAGTTAAATTGACGGACAGTGAATTGACGGACAGAAATTGACTATAAGACGGGTTTAGGGGAAGTTTTTTGATGTGTGATTCCCCTCTGCGGTTGCAGTGAAACGAGAAAATAATGGGGAATGTGGAAAAAGAAAAGGGCGGCTACGTTCGTCCGCCGCCCACTCCTTAACTTAGCCGGTCGATTGCCGGAAGTTTTGCCGGACGTTTCCCTTCGCGCGAGGCTCTCCGGCATGACGTAACGTCGAACATAACGACGAACACACCGACAACTAATGCGACGAGACGGCCGTAGTTTTTTCGTCAGCCTTCTCTTCCTTCTTTTCTTCCTTCTTTTCTTCCTTCAAACCGAGCCGCTTGCGTATGAACTCTTCGGCTTCCGCTTCGACCAGTTCGCCGTTCGTGATCCAGGCCTTCTCGGTGAGCACTTCGCCGTCGCGCTTGAGCTTTCCGGGCAGGAGGAAGATGTTGTAGGGCGAACCCCACTTGCGCGCGTCGCCCGTCAGTTGGCGATAGGCGTAATGGGTCGTCTGGTCGCGCGCCTCGCGCGAGTCGGATTCGACGACGATGGGATAGGGCGGCAGCTTGTCTTTGAAATGAATCTGCTGGTCGCGCTCCGTCCCGTAGTTGCTCACGCCGATCACGTCGAAGCCGTGCGCTTTGTATTTCGTGTAGAGACGTTCCACCACCGGCGCTTCCAGTTTCCAGTTGTTGCACCACGGCGCGAGATAGACGACGAGCACGAGCTTTTTCCCCTTCGCCCACTCGCGCAAATTCAACGGCTCGCCCGTCCCGACCCGCTTGAACGTCCAATCCTTGTAATTGATCTTCTTCTCCTGAATCGGCGCATACTCATGCCCATCGCTCGCCCCCGACACGACCGCGGCAGCAGCCACCGTGAACACAAGGGCGACGGAGCAAACGAGGCTCAGAATTTTTCGCATGGTTGTAACTCCTGACTATCGCTTCTACTTTTCAAGCGGACGAGTTTCGCCCGAACTCTCTTTATTGATTGCTGGCCGTCGCCTGTTTCTGTTCGTCGAGCAGCGGTTGGATGACGGCGTCGAAGGCGGCGCGTTTGGTTTCGCCGATGAAGCGTGCGCGGATGCGCCCTTCGCGGTCGAGGATGAAGGTGGCGGGGCGTCCCGCACCGGTCTCGAAATCGGCGGGCGCGTCGTCGCCGCTCGTGAGCAGTTGATAGTCTTGGCGGGCGACGTTCTGGAAGTCGCGGATCATGTCGGGCGTGTCATGCGAGGAGATGCCGACGACCGCGAAGCCGCGCGCCGCGTATTCCTGCTGCATCCGGTTGAAGTCCGGAATCTCGGCGCGGCAAGGCAGACACCACGTCGCCCAGAAGTTCACGAGCACGACCTGCCCGCGCAGACTTGAGAGGCGAAACGGCTGGCCTTCGAGCGTGCGCATCTCCGTGTCGGGCGCCGGCGGATAAGACGCGGCGGGCTTCGCCGTTGCCGTCGGCGTGTTGCCCGCGTTGTTTCGCTCCGCCCAAGCGTTGACCCACGTTTCGGGATTCGGCAGGACGGAGGCGTAGCTGGCAAGACGCGTCACGTTGTTGGTGGCGACGAGCACGCCGATCAGGATGAGCAGGACGCCGGAGACGACTTCGACCTTGTGCAGGTGGCGTCGGAAGCGCGTGTAGAAGCTGAGGAACTTGTTGATGCCGAGTCCGGTCAAGAGAAAGGGCACGGCGAGTCCGGCGGCATAGAAGGCTGACAGCACGAGGCCGCTCTGCCAGCCGCCGCTCGTCGCGGCGAGACCGAGTATGCCGCCGAGTATCGGGCCGATGCAGGGCGTCCACCCGGCGGCGAAGGCCAGCCCGAGCGTGAACGAGCCGAGCATCCCGCGCGGCTTCTCGTCGGAGAACTTGCGCGTGTCGCGATAGAGCGCGCCGATCTTCAAGATGCCCATCAACTGCAACCCGAACGCGATGATGATCAAGCCGCCGACGATGCGTACCCACGGATTGGAAGTGATGGCCGAACCGACCAGACCGGCCGCCGCGCCGAGCGCCACGAAGATCAGAGACAGTCCCGCGTTGAACGCCAGAGAGTTCAACATCACGGCGCGGCGCGCGTTGACGGTGCCCGCGCCGCCGCGCGTGCCTTCCTTCAAGTGGTCGATGCTGACGCCGGAGATGAGCGAGATGTAGCCCGGCACGAGCGGCAGCACGCACGGGCTGAGGAAAGAGGCCAGCCCTCCCACGAATGCGATAACGAGCGAAAAACTGAGATTAGTGCCTTCCATAACTTACGGCAGCTTACAACAGGAGACTCTTGAATGGTGAATGGTCGAAAGACGGTGAATCGTGAATCGTAAATCGTGAATCGAATCTTTCAGGTACGACCCGTTCGCCGCCGTCGCTGAGATGGCGCTCGCGTGCGAATTATTTCCACGCCATGATGAAACAATAGTTGAGCCGGGTTCTGGCCTCGGCCGACAGCCAAGGGTATTTCTCGTCGAGAAATTGATGCATCACCGAGAGTCCATCGTCCATCGACGCCGCGCGCCAGTCAACCGGACAACTTAACGCGTCGTCGTAGACAGCACGCACGCGCGCCGCCACGCGCGCGCCGTACAAGCCCGCGATCTCTCGCTCGGCCTCCGCCGACAGGTATGAACCGACCGAGCGCACGATGGCTTCGCTGATCTTCGCTTCGTCGCCGGGTTCGTTCATCGTCGCACGTTCGCTCTTTCGTTACTTCCCTCTGTCACTACTTCGCTCCTCGACGCCTCAAGGCTGTTCGGCGAGCAAACGCTCTATGATGTCCGTGAGTTCGTCGTGGGTGGCCTCGCTTGCGCCCACGGTGATGTAGCGGACGCGGCCGCGCCGGTCGAGCAGGAAGGCCGTCGGGATGGCCTGCACGCCGTAGCGCACGTCGTTGTTTTCGTCCGTGGCGACGGCGAAAGCGTAAGGCAGTTTCAACTCCTTCTTGTAGGCGCGCAGGCGCTCCAACTCTTCCTGCGGCGTCAAAACGGTCGCGCCCGCGCGTCCGAAATACTGCGTCAGCCCGATGACGGTCAACCCTTGCTTTTTGAAACGCTCGTGCAGCGCCTTCAGACGCGGCATCGTGACGCGACACGGCCCGCACCACGTCGCCCAGAAATCCAAGAGCACCACGCGCCCGCGCAAATCCGAGAGCTTCACCGGCTTGTGATCGATCCACGCGTCGATGTCGATCTCAGGCGCGGTCGCTGTCTGCGCGGACGCGGGCGGCGTCTCTTTGAGCACGCGTTCGATTGAATCTTCCCGTTCGTTTTCCGCCAGCCAACGTGCCGCGCCGATGAAGATTTGCGCCGACGGCTGCGCCAGACCGATGCGCAACAACTCTTCCATCGTGGCCGCGGCCTCCGCCTCCCGCTTCGACTTTAACAACAGGTCGGCCAGAAACTCAGCGGCCGCGCTGACGACGCGCGCACGCGAAGACTCGTCGCCCGCCTTGACGGGCGACTCCTTCGCGGCTTTGAAAGCGGCGCGCGCGTGCGTCGTGCCGAGTTCGATCATTTTGTTCGCCGAGTAAGAGCGCGCGAGCGTGTGGTGAAGTTTGAAGAGTCCTTGCGGCGTCACGGGTTCGTCGCGCAGGTAATCGGCGAGCAGGCGCTCGGCCTCCGTGAAACGCTTCCCTGTGGCCGCGTCCGCGCCGAGCGTGAGACGCGCGTTTTGCAACTGCTCTTTCGTCCCGCGCGCGCCGGGCGCGTCGAGGAAACGACGAAGCGGCGCGATTGATTCGGCCGACTTGCCCGCGAGTTCGTAGAGCAGGCCGAGATAGTAATTGTCCGTGCCCGCGAGTTCCCCGCGCGCGGCGAGCGCCGAGGCATAGCGCGCGGCCAACTCGCGCTGCTGTTGGAAAGTTTCCGCCGCCAGCGCGCGACTGAACGGCACGCGCTCTCGCCTGAACTCCGCAAACTTCCGCTCCACGTATTTCGCAGCCTCTTCGTAGAGCGCGGCCGGCTCACCCGACACCGGCACGGACTTCGGCGAGGTCGCGGCGTTGGCCGCCGGCGACGGCGCGGCAGCGGCAGGCATTTGCGTGGCTGGACTCGGCACGTTGACGGCGGCGGGCGGCGTCCGTGCAGCGTTGGCCGCAGGCGTCGCGTTAACAGTCGGTGTCGCGTTAACAGTTGGTGTCGGTGTCGCTGTCGGCGTCGCCTCTGCTTTCGGTTGTTGACCGCGCGGCGCGTCGGTCTGCGCGAAAACATTTTCCGCCGCCGTCAACAACGCAACGAACAGACAGAGCACCCATACCCGAACGTGAACTCTTCTCATAAACTCTTTCGCCGGACGCTCTCGCGCTCACTGGCCGCCGTCGTCCGTCTCGTCCAACAGTCTGACGATCATCTGGTGCAACTCTTCGATGTCCGCGTCGTGCGCGCCGACGTTGAGGAAGCGCACGACGCCGCGCCGGTCGATGAGCACCGCGACCGGAATGGTCGTCACGCCGTAGGCGTCGGCCGTCTCGGTCGTGTCGGCGACGGCGAAGCCGAAGGGCAGGCGCGCGCCGCGTCTGAAGTTGCGCAGTTCGCTCACCTCCTGCGGCGTGCGCACGCGGCGTCCGTTGACGGCGTTGCGATACTCCGTCAGCGCGACGACGCTCAAGCCGCGCTTCTCGTATTTCTCCTGCCACTCGGCGATGTGCGGCAGCGCCGCGTGGCACGGCGTGCACCACAAAGCCCAGAAGTCGAGGAGCACCACGCGCCCGCGCAGAGAGGCGAGCGTCGCCGGTTTCTGATCGAGCCAGTCTTTGACCTTGATCTCCGGCGCGAGCCGCGCGTTCGTACTGAATAACGGATCATCCGGCTTCGAGACGTAGGCCACGGCCGGGACGATGCGGCCGAGCAGGATGGTCGCGCGACGGTAGAGATCGGCCGAAGGGAAACTGACGCTCAAGCGCCGGAGTTCCTGCAAGGCGTTGATGGCTTCGTCCGTGCGTTTGAGGTCGAGCGCGGCATCGTGGATGAAGACGAGCGTGCGATAAAAGACCGCGTCGCGCGTGGCCGCGTCCAAACTTTTCGCCGCGTGCAACGCTTTGACGGCCGCGAGCGCGGCGCGCGCGTGTGCGACGGCCGCTTCGGGCTGCCGCTGCGCGCGATAACTCGCGGCGAGCGCCGTCTCCACGCGATAACGCGCCTCGTGCGCCGCAGGCGCGGCCACTTTCAGATAATCCGCGAGCGCCGCTTCGGCCTCCGCGAGCGCGCCCGCTTTAGATGTTCGCGTCGCGTCCGCTCTTGCAGTTTGCGTCGCGCCCTCTTTCGCGATTTGTGTCGCGTCCGGGTTCGCGGTTTGCGCCCGGCCGCCTTCCGTCGTTTGCCGCGCGGCGCGCTTGGCCGTTTGCAGCGCGATGACGTAGAGCGCCGTCTCTCGCTCGTCGTTTGCGGCGCGGGGATTTTCGTCGAGGAAGCGACGCATCGTTTGGACGGCGCGCTCCGCATCTTCGGCGACGTTGTAGAGTTGGCCGAGGTAGAGCACTTCACGCGCGCCGAGCGCCGCGCGCGCCGCCGCGTCGGCCGCGTAACGCGCGGCCAGCGCACGCTGCTCGCGTTCGACTTCTTCGACGAGCTTTTGGTCGTAGCCGAGTCCTTCGCGCTCGAACGCCTCGTATTTTTTGCGCGCGTAGCCCTCGGCCTCTGCGTACAACTCGGCGACGCTCTTTGCGCTCGCCGCCGACGCCGCGTTCGTCGTGCTCGTGCCTTCCTGCGCGAAAGTTTGCGCCGGGAGACAGAGCGCGGCGAGCAACACGAGCGTGAGGGCGGAGAAAAAAATCTCACGCTGGAGGGCAAAGGCGCAAAGGCAGAGCGCGTTTCTTGTCAAGACCCTTCCGCGTTTCTGCTTTGCGCCTTTGCCCTCCAGCGTGAGTCTCCGATTTCCGTCGTTTGAAAAACTCATCTCTTTAATTCCCTGATACCGCGCGGGAAGAGGAGGCGGCGCGGCGAAAGCGTTCGGGCGTGAAGGCTTCGAGCAGCGGGTGCGTTGTGCCGGGCCGCCAGATCATCTCCGCGACGAGCGCGCCCGTGAGCGGCGCGAGCAGGATGCCGTTGCGATAATGGCCGGTGGCGTAGAAAAGGTTCGGCACGTCCGAGCACGCCCCGATGACAGGCCACTCGTCCGCGCCGCGCGGTCGCAAACCCGCCCACGCATCCGACACGTCGAGCGCATCGACGCCCGGCGCGATCTCGCGCGCGTGCATCGAGATCATCTCGCGCCCCGCTGCGGTCAGAGACTTGTCGAAGCCCGCCTGCTCCGTCGTCGTGCCCGCGAGCAGACGCCCATCGCGGCGCGGGACGAGATAACCGCGCGGACTGTAGACGACGTGGCGCACGAACGACGCCGACCCCGCGCCCTTGAAACAGAGTATCTGCCCGCGCACGGGTTCGATGCGCGGCGCGTTGTGCGCCGCCTCGGTGCGCGCGGCTTCGGCGTGGGTTGCGACGCGCGGCCGTGCAGTGGCGACTGCGACACGCGCGTTGCCGTCATGCGTTGAAGAAACCTCCAAGCGCAGGAGCGAAGACCAAGCGCCGCACGCGACGAGCACGGACGACGCACGCAGGACGCCGCGCGAAGTTTCTACCCCGGTCGCGCGCCCGTCTTCAACTTTGATCGCGCGCGCTTCCGTCCGCGTGCAGATGCGGACGCCGCCGAGCGCGCAAGACTTGGCAAGCGCGCTGGTGAGGCGTCGATTTTCAACCTGACAGTCGAGCGGGAATCTCAAAGCCGAGCGCACGCGCGGCGACAGTTGCGGCTCAAGCGCGCGCACCTCCGTCGTCGTCAAACGTTCGACGCGCAGCCCCGCACGCGTCTGCCAGGCGAAGCGGCGCTCGCATTCGTGCTCGTCCTCTTCGGTGAAGGCGAGATAGAGCGTGCCCGTTTGTTCGAGTTCGACGGAAATGCCCGTCTCGGCTTCGAGCGCGCGCGCGAAAGCAGGGTAAGCGTCACGGCTCGCGGCGGCCAACTTGAAGAACTCGTCCGCGCCATCGGCTTCCACCTGCGGCGCGAGCATCCCGGCGGCCGCCCAAGAAGCCTCCGCGCCCGGCTCTTCCCCGCGCTCGATCAAGACAACTTGCGCGCCCGCGCGTGCCAACTCGCGCGCCACCGATAACCCGATGACGCCGCCGCCGAGGATGGCCACGTCCGCCTGCTCCGGTAACTCGCCTACGTTTCGCATTGAATTAGAGTTGCTGGTATGATGCGACAAAACTTTTAAGCCAATAGCAATCAGCCGTCAGCTTTCAGCATAAAGCTCGCTGCTGAAAGCTGACGGCTGACGGCTGAGAGCTTAACTATGAAACATACTATCACACTCATTCCCGGCGACGGCATCGGGCCGGAAGTCACGGCCGCAGTGGTGCGAATCATCGAAGCGGCGGGCGTCGAAGTCGCTTGGGAGACGCATTACGCGGGCGCGCAGGCTCTGGAAAAGTTCGGCGAGACGCTGCCCGCAGACCTCCTCGAATCCATCCAGCGCAACAAGGTCGCGCTCAAAGGGCCGATCACGACACCCGTCGGCAAAGGCTTCACGTCCGTCAACGTCGGCCTGCGAAAAGCGCTCGACCTCTACGCCAACCTGCGCCCTGTGCGCGCGCTGCCGAACGTGCCTTCGCGCTACCCGGAACTCGACCTCGTCGTCGTGCGCGAGAACACGGAAGACCTCTATTCGGGCATCGAGCACGTCGTCGTGCCCGGCGTCGTCGAGAGCATCAAGGTCATCACGGAGAAGGCTTCGACGCGCATCGCCAAGTATGCTTTCGAGTATGCGCGCCGCGAGGGACGCAAGAAGGTGACGGCCGTGCACAAGGCCAACATCATGAAGCTCTCGGACGGACTCTTTCTCGATTGCTTCCGCAACGTGGCGAAGGATTACCCGGAGGTCGAGGCCGACGATAAGATCGTCGATAACGCCTGCATGCAACTCGTCATGCGCCCCGAACAGTTCGACATCATGCTGCTCGAAAATCTCTACGGCGACATCGTCTCCGACCTGTGCGCAGGGTTGATCGGCGGACTCGGACTCGTGCCGGGCGCGAACATCGGCGAGCGCGGCGCGGTCTTCGAGGCCGTCCACGGCAGCGCGCCCGACATCGCCGGGCAAGGCATCGCCAACCCGACGGCGCTCCTTCAATCCGGCCTCTTGATGCTCCGCCACCTCGGCGAGCGCGACGCCGCGCAAAAGATCGAGGGGGCGATGCTCAAAGTCTTCTCCGAAGGCGCGGTGCGCACACGCGACATCGGCGGCCAAGCGGGCACGATGGAATTCGCCGAAGCCATCATCGCAGCATTCTAGGAAGGGATGAGGGCGAAGGGCGGAGGGATGAAGAAGAAAAGCATTCGAGCAAGTTAAGCATTCCTTTCATCCCTCCGCCCTTCGCCCTCATCCTTGCTTCCCGGCTTGACCGGCAAACTCGTATCATTTAGAGTTCAAATTCCTCCCTGCGATCTCGTTTCACAGGAGTTTTCAACTACGGGTTCGGATCATTGTCAGGCCGGATGGAATTGGACTTTTGCGGAGCCGGTTTGCCTCTAACCCTCGCGCTTCTCTTGCAGCGGACGCGCGTTTCCCAAGACAGCAAATTGCGGCATTAAAAACATGGCGAACCAACCGTCTGTGTGCGGAAGTTCGCGCTCGAAAATGCGCCCTGTTAATTTTCATACTCTCCCCGAACGCGCGGCGTGCCCGACGAGCGGCCGCGCTCAAACGCTCGACTTCAACCGTCGTTTCTAAACCCACTTCGTAAGTAATAAGGTTCAATATGAAATTCGCGAACGTTCCCAGTCGTCTTACCTCCGGTCGCTTTGCGTTCCGGCTCGCATTCTTTTCTTTCCTGTGCCTCGCGGTGTTCGCCATGAGCAGCCCGCGTCTGGGCATCGCCCCGGCGGCCGGTGCGGCCACGCGCCCTGTCCAGTCGCAGAAACGCACCACGGGCAAGCTCGGCGTGGAGCGCGCTGCCGCCGCCGCGCCGCGCGAGACCAGAAAGTCCGCAGCCAAGGGCGCGACCGCCGCGAACTCCGCCGCCAACGGCGACGTTCAACCGGCCACCGTCTGCGCGCAGAACCAGCCGATCAGTTTCGGGCAGACGGTCAACGGCACGCTCGCCAACGGCGACTGCCTGAACCCGGTCGAAGGCGACGGCTCGCTCGTCGATGAATACACCTTCAGCGGCACGGCCGGGCAGCAGGTGACGATCAATATGTCGTCGGTGAACTTCGACACCGTCTTGTATCTGATCAATCCGAACAATCAGGTCGTGGCCTTCAACGACGACATCGACCCGAACACGACCCCCCCCAATCGCAATTCGCGCATCGTCTTCACCCTGCAACAGAGCGGGGCCTATTCGATCCTCGCCAACTCGTTCGCACCGGAAGAACGCGGCAACTACACGCTCTCGCTCGCCACGAGCGGCACGTGCAACTCCGCGGCCATCAACTTCAACGAGACGAAGTCGGGCACGCTCGCGGCTGGCGATTGCACCAACGACATTGAAAACGACAACACGTTCGTCGATTACTACACGTTCAGCGGGACGGCCGGACAGCAAATCTCCGTCACCTTGACGGCCACCTCCGGCAACGTCAATCCTTACCTGTACCTGCTCACGCCGAGCGGCGACATCTTGGCCGAGGATGACAACGGCGGCGGCGGCACGACCGCGCGCATCCCCGCCGGCACCGGCTTCGGCCGCCTGCCCATCACCGGCACTTACACCATCGTCGTCAACACTGTGCTCTCGTCGCAGACCGGCGGCTACAGCGTCACACTGGCGAAGGCCGCGACCGATTGCCCGTCGATTCCCGTCACGGTCGGCGCGACCACGAACGCCTCTTTGGCGACCGGCGATTGCCGCCTGCTCGAAGACGGCTCGTTCATCGACGCCTACACCTTCACCGGCTCGGCCAACGATCAAGTCGTCATCACGATGACTTCGACCACGGCCGGACTCGTGCCCGTCGTCTTCCTGCTCGCCCCCACGGGCGACGCTCTGGCGATTGACGTGAACGGCGACGGCGACAACACCGCGCGCATCCCCGGCACGGGCACGTTCACTTTGCCCGCCACCGGCACTTACACCGTGCTCGCCAATTCTCTGCAAGCGGGACAGACCGGCAATTACACTCTGCGCGTCGTCAGCCCGTCGGCCTGTACGACGACGCTCACCACCACGACGCGCGACGTGGGCGGCGCGGGCGGCCAGTTCAGTCTCAACTTCACGACGCAACCGGGTTGCAGCGTCTCCGCGACGAGCAATTCGGCCTTCATCACCGTCAACGCAGCCACGGTTGATACCAACGGCGCGGGCTCCGTCACTTACACCGTCCAAGCGAATCCGACTTCGGCCGCGCGCTCCGGCACGATCACCGTCAACGGCCAGACCTTCACCGTGACGCAAGCGGCGGCTTGCACCTACGCCGTCTACCCAAGTGTGCGCCCCTTCACTTCCGGCAGCTTCACTACGGGGCGTTTCACCGTCATCACGCAGAACGGTTGCCCGTGGGTGGCGACGACGAACGCGCCGTGGCTGAGCATCACGGAAGGCAACACGCAGCAGACGGGCACCGGCCGCGTCCGCTACTCGGTGGCCGCCAACGCCACCAACGCCACGCGCTCCGGCACGATCTTGATCAACAACGGCGCGGCCACCCACACCGTGACGCAGACCTCCGTGGGCACGACGCCGCAAATTCAGTTCAGCGGCAACGGCGAGTTCACCGTCAACGAGAACGACGCGACGCGCTCGGCCACCATCACCGTCACGCGCTTTGGCGACACGTCGGGCGCGGCCAGCATCGACTATGCGACCGTCGACGACCCGGCGGCCGTCCCCTGCGACCCGAACATCAAGAACGGCAACGATCCGTTCCCGCAGGGCACGGCCTACGCGCGCTGCGACTACGCCACCACCATCGACACGCTGACCTTCAACGCGGGCGAGGCGACCAAGACCTTCACCGTCCCGCTCATCAACGACGTCTTCCAAGAGGGCAACGAGACGTTCCGCATTGCGCTCAGCAATCCGCAGGGCGCAACGCTCGGCACAGTCACCAGCGCGCTCGTCACGATCCAGAGCGAAGACACCGCGCCGCCCACGTCGAACCCGATCAACCAGATTCCGTTCTTCGTCCGCCAGCAGTACTTGGACTTCCTCGACCGCGAACCCGAAGCGGGCGAGCCGTGGTCGGCCGTCTTGACGAACTGCCCGCAGAACATCTTCTCCGGGCCTGAGGTCAACTCGAACTGCGACCGCATCGCGGTGTCGGGCGCGTTCTTCGGCTCGCTCGAATATCGCATCAAGGGATTGTTCGTGTTCCTGCACTACAAAGCGGCTTTCGGCAGCGCCAACAATCCGCTCTACGTGCCGGAGTACACTCAGTTCGTCGCCGACGCGCGACGCGTCTCCGGCGTCACGGCCGAGGAAGTGATCGCCAAGCGGCTCGACTTCAGCGAAGACTTTTTGGCGCGCACCGAGGTAGCAAACGTCTTCGCCAACACGACGAACGCCGAGTTTGTCGACCGCATCCTCTCCAACCTCGGCATCACGCTGACGAATGCCGACCCGGCGACCGGCGAGACGCGCACTTCGCTCGTCAACGGTCTGAACGCGGGGACGCGCACACGCGCGCAAGTCCTACGCATCATCGTCGAGAGCACGGAAGCTGTCGCCGCGCAGTTCAACCGCGCGTTCGTCGCCACGCAGTACTATGGCTACCTGCGGCGCACGCCCGAACCGCTCGGCTACCAGCAGAACCTCGAGGCGCTCAACCGCACGAACAACTCGCGCCAACTGATCAACGGTTTCCTCAACTCCATCGAGTACCGTCTACGCTTCGGCGCAAACACCGTCAACCCGTAAGACGATTGCGGATGGCTAAACGCGGAATGCGGATTGGAAAGCATTAACTTGCTCTCCAATCCGCATTTCTCTTTTTCACATTAATCCGCAATCCGCAATCCGCATTCCGCAATTGCTTGGTCTGCTGCTAAAATGCCCCGTTCTTTCGGCGTCAAATTTCTTTTCTGATCGGGCACTTGATGAAACTACGCTTGCTTTACCACGGCCACTGCTTCGACGGCGTGGCCTCGGCGGCCGTCTTCACGCGCTTCTACCGCACACGCATCAACGAACGCGCCGACGTGCACTACACGCCGCTCCTGCATCGCCCCGGCGCACTCTTCGACGAAGAGATGTTCGACGGCGACGAAAACGCCATCGTCGATTTCAAATACTCGCCTTCCGACAAACTCACTTGGTGGTTCGACCATCATCAATCGGCCTTTCTCTCCGCCGCCGACGAAGCGCACTTTCGCGCCGACCAAAGGGGGCGCAAATTCTGGGACGCCGACAGCAAGTCCTGCACCGAGTTTATCGCACGCATCGCGCGCGAGCGTTTCGACTACGAAGACGAGGGGCTTGCGCCGCTCGTCGAATGGGCGCACATCATCGACGGCGCGTTCTACGAGTCGCCCGCGCAGGTGGTCGAACTCGCCGCGCCCGCCCTCCAACTCATGCAGGTGATCGAAAACGTGGACGACGACTTCATCGAGAAACTGATCCGCCAGTTGGCCGAACGCCCGCTCGCCGATGTGGCATCGAGCGCCGAAGTGCAAGAGCGTTTCCAACCTATACTCGCGCGCCACCGAGAGACCGTCGAAGTTGTCCGGCGCAAGATCGAGTACGGTCGCGGCGTCGTCACCTTCGACCTCGTGGACGAAGGCTACGAGGCTTTCAACAAGTTCATCCCCTACTACCTGCACCCGGAGACGACCTATTCGGTCGCCGTCACGCGCACGGCGCAGCGCACGAAAATCTCCGTCGGCTCGAACCCCTGGAGTCCGCGCCCGCGCACGCACAACATCGCCACCATCTGCGAACGCTACGGCGGCGGCGGCCACGCCGTCGTCGGCGCGGTCTCCTACAGCCCCGACGAAGTGGAACGCGCACGCCAAACCGCACGCGAAATCATCGCCGAGCTATCGAGCGACTTTAGAGAGGAACGATGAAGTAAAGACAAGTAAATCGTCAATCGTCAATAGAAGAAGACAGTCTTTCTCTATTGACGATTGACGATTCACGATTTACGTCTTTTCTTACCGTGACATCAGGCTTTCGATCTCTTCGATCTGTTTGGGGGCGGCGGCGGTGAGGACGCGGTTGCCGTCTTCGGTGATGAGCACGTCGTCTTCGATGCGGATGCCGATGCCGCGATATTGCGGGGGGATGTTTTCCGTGTCGGCGGCGATGTAGATGCCGGGTTCGACCGTGATGACGACGCCGGGCGAGAGCGGCCGTCCCTGTTTGGTGTCGCGCGCGTAGTAGGGGCCGACGTCGTGCACGTCGAGGCCGAGATAGTGGCCGAGTCCGTGCATGTAAAACTGCTTGTACTTCTCTTCCTCGATCAGTTTCTCAGGCTCGCCCTCAAGGAGTCCGAGCCTGACCATGCCTTCGGTCAGAATCTCAATCGAATGTTTTTTCAGTTCGTCCATCGTCACGCCGGGACGCGCCATCTCAACGCAGGACATCTGCGCTTTCAGGACGAGTTCGTAGACCTCTCTCTGCGGCTCGGTGTAGCGGCCATTGACGGGGAAGGTGCGCGTGATGTCCGAGGCGTAGCCTTGATATTCCGCGCCCGCATCGACGAGCAGCAGGTGGCCGTCTTCGAGCGTCGCGTCGTTCTGAATGTAGTGGAGGATGGTGGCGTTTGCGCCCGTGCCGACGATTGATGTGTAGGCCGGAGCGGTCGCGCCGTAGCGGCGAAAGATGTGTTCGATGAGAGCTTCGATCTCATACTCTTTCAGACCGGGGCGCGCGGCACGCATGGCTTCGCGGTGCGCCTCGGCCGCGATGTCGGCCGAACGCTGCATGAGCGCGATCTCTTCTTCCGACTTGATGAGCCGCATCTCGTGCAGCACTGTGCCGGGTTCGATGATGCGGTCGGGCGCGTGCTTGGCCGTGCGCGGGTTGGCGCGCAGACTCCTGAGCGTACTGACAACCATGTCGTCGAGCGTCGCATTGGCGCCGAGTTTGTAGTAGAGATTCGCGGGGCCGTTCAAGAGTTCGGGCAGTTTATCTTTGAACTCCTGAAACGTGTGCGCGGCGTCCGCGCCGTACTCTTTGATCGCGCCTTCGACTCCGGCGCGGCGGCCGTCCCAGATTTCCCGTTCCGGGTCGCGCGGGCGCACGAAGAGCATGAACTTGTGTTCCGGGTGCGAGGGCGCGACGACGGCAATGGCTTCGGGTTCGTTGAAGCCGGTCAGGTAGAAGAAGTCGGAATCCTGTCGATAGCGATAGTCGGTATCGTTTGAGCGGTTGGCCTCGCGCGCGCTCGGAATGATGGCGATGGAATCCGGCTCCATGCGCCGCATGAACTCGGCCAGTTGTGGTCGTGCCATAAGCTGTCTCTCCTTCGGAAACGATAGAGCGTGTGCTGTGATGCGGGCATTGTAACCGAAGAGGCGCGCCGCGTTGAAGACGCGACCGAAGCCCTGCGCCGCTTTTGCAGACACGACCAAGGATGAGGAGTGTCGTTTGCTACTTTCCCCGCAAACGATTTCGGACGATAATCCGTGTGCACCTCGCGGCAGTTCCGACAGATGACGACCGGAAGGTTTTCTATGGCGACTCGAATTCAAGAAGCAACGAGCGCGCGCGAGCACGAGACGCGCGCCGAAGAGATCATCTCCTACGACCCGGCGACGGGCGAGGAAGTGGGACGCGTGCGCGTGGCGACGGCCGCGGATGTCGCGCGCGCCGTGGAGCGTGCGCGCGCGGCGCAGGGCGCGTGGGGCGCGTTGTCTTACGCCGAGCGCGGGCGCGTGGTGCTCCGCGCGCGCGCGGCGGTGCTTGATGAGATGGACGCTATCGCGGAGTTGATCTCGCGCGAATCGGGCAAGCCCGTCGCGGAGGCTCTGATGATGGAGCTCGTGCCGACGCTCGATCTGATGCAGTTCTTCGCGCGGCGCACGGCGGGTCTCTTGCGCGCCGAGAAGATCGACATCGGGCAGTATGCTTTGATGGGTCGTTCGTCGCGCATCGTCTACAAGCCGCTCGGCGTCGTCGGCATCATCTCGCCGTGGAATTTTCCGTGGGCGATTCCTCTAGGCGAAGTCGTGATGGCCTTGATGGCCGGGAACGCGGTCGTCTTGAAGCCGAGCGAGTTGACGCCTTTGGTCGGCTTGAAGATCGGAGAAGTTTTCCGGCGCGCCGGTTTGCCCGAAGGACTCTTGAGCGTCGTCGCGGGCGACGGGCGGACGGGCGCGGCGCTCGTTGAAGCGGGCGTGAACAAGATCATGTTCACGGGAAGCGTGGCAACGGGGCGACGCGTGGCCGAAGCGGCGGCGCGCAAACTCATCCCCTGCGTGCTCGAACTCGGCGGCAAAGACCCGCTTATCGTCTTTGAAGATGCGGAACTGGAAGCGGCGGCGCAAGCGGCCGTGTGGGGCGCGTTCGCCAACGCCGGGCAGGCGTGCGCCTCGGTCGAGCGTTGCTACGTGCACGAACGAGTCGCCAAAACGTTTACCGAGCGCGTCGTCGAGTTGACGCGCTCGCTCCGTCAGGACGTGGGCACGCGCGAGGGCACGGACGTCGGCGCGATGTCGAGCGTGCGGCAGAGAGAGATCGTCGAAGCGCACGTGCGCGATGCCGTGGGGCGCGGCGCGCGCGTGCTAGCGGGCGGCGGCCGGGGCAGCGGCGCGTGCGAGACTTTTCACGAGCCGACCGTCGTGGCCGGAGTCGATCACACGATGGAGTTGATGCGCGAGGAGACGTTCGGCCCGGTCTTGCCGCTGATGACTTTTCGGACTGAGGCGGAAGCGATTGCGCTCGCCAACGACAGCCCCTACGGTTTGACGGCGAGCGTGTGGACGCGTGACATCCGCAGGGGCGTGCGCGTGGCCGAGCGTCTGGAAGCGGGCACGGTCATGGTCAACGAAGTGCTCTACACGCACGGCATCGCGCAGACACCTTGGGGCGGCGTGAAGTTGAGCGGCACGGGGCGCACGCACGGCCGTCAAGGCTTGCTCGAACTCGTCTCGGCGCAGCACATCCACGTCAACCGTCTCGCGCGTTTGCACGACCTCTGGTGGTTCAACTACACGCCGCGCGCCGCCCAACTGTTTCGCGGTTTCGCGCGCCGCTTCACGACGGGGTCGGTCGTGCAAACGTCTCTGCTGCTGCCGCAAATGCTCCGCCGCTTTTCCGAACGCAAGGGGAAAAGATGAGCCGAGGAGAAAGATGATCGGGAGCGAGCCAACCGCTTCGAAAGATTGAAGCGCCCGATCCGAAAACTTGTGCGCGCCACCGTACACATGCGGCCCCGCAATTGTTATTTTTTTGTTGCAACGCGAAATGCCGTGTTTTTCCTTTGATTACTTCTTTCCCGGTTGAAAAAAAAGCTGTCAATTTTTTTACAAAGCGGGTATAGTGCCCGCTCGCCTTTGTCGGGTTCCTTCCCACCTGACTTCCACTCACAATATTAACTTTCAACCCCGGAGGAAAGAATGAAAAAGTTCAGTTTGGCGTTGGTTTTGTTTGTCCTCAGCATGGCGTTCTTAGTCGCCAGCGTTCCCACCAAAGATGTCGGCGCACAGGGTCGTCCGGATGATCCGGGCAGCCAAGCGGCGGTTCGAGCCGATGGTCGAGTTGTTGCTCCCGACGGCACTGTTTTTGAATCTCATAAATCCTTTATCGATGCCGGTCGCAAGTGCAGCACGCGCCACGCGGACGATATTGAATTGGAAAAGATCGGCCGTGACATTGCGGCCAACCGCGCGGCCAACGGCCAGGGCGGCAACGGCGGCGGCGGCAGCACTTCTACCGACGGCGCGCGTCTCTACGCGAACGGTTCCATCACCGTCAACGTCTATTTCCACGTCGTCTCCACTTCGACCGGCACGGGCAACATCCCCGATTCGCGTCTCGACGCGCAGATCGCGGCGATGAACGAGCACTACTCCGGGCAGGACTCGCCGGTTTACCGCGCCGCGGCCTCGAACATGTCTTTCCGTTTCGTCCGCGCGGGCGTGGATCGCACGGTTAACGACACGTGGTACAACGCCGGACTCGGCTCGGCCGCCGAAGCGCAGATGAAGAATGCGCTGCGCGTGGGCACGGCCGACGACCTCAACTTGTACACCACGGGCGGCGGCGGCTATCTCGGTTGGGCGACCTTCCCGAACGAATACGCCGGCAATCCCAAGATGGACGGCGTGATCGTCTACTGGGCGACGCTCCCCGGCTCCAATTACGTGCCTTACAACGAAGGCGACACGGCCACGCACGAAGCCGGCCACTGGCTCGGCCTCTATCACACGTTCCAGGGCGGCTGCCTCGGCAGCGGCGACGGCGTCGCGGACACGCCCGCCGAGCGCGCGGCGACCTACGGTTGCCCCACCAGAACCCTCGACACCTGCAAGCAGAACGCCGGCCCCGATCCTTACGAAAACTTCATGGACTACACGGACGATCCGTGCATGTACAAGTTCAGCGCGGGTCAATCGGATCGCGCCGATACGATGTGGTCTACGTACCGCGCCGGCAAATAAGTTGATCGACGATTAACTTGTGGCTGGAAAATTGGAAGGAGCGCCTCTCATATGCAGGGGCGCTCCTTCTCAACTTGAGCCGGTTTAACTTGAACTGGTTTCCGCTCTCGAATCCGCCGGAGAAAATTTCGATGCGTATAGTTTCGACGCGTATCTGTGCGACGTTTATTTCCCTGCTGTTGCTTGGCGTTTGCGTTGCGCCGACGACGGGCGCGGCGCGCCTTTCGCAACAGCCGCGCGGCGGACGCCTCATGCCCCCGCCCGCGCTTCAATGCGACCGCAACGAACTCACTTCGTATGACGGCCGCATCATCGCTTATCGACGCCGCCGGGGCAGCACCTTCCTGCGCATCCGCACCAACTTCGACACGACCGAAGAGGTCACCATCCGCCATCCCGGTACGGACGACCCGTCGAAGTTTTATTTACTGAACGGCCGGCCCTTCACGAAAAGCGACTGGCGACGCATCGAGCGCAGAAACAAAATCCTGACGAAGAACATGCGCGCCAACGTCTGGGTCTGCCGCGACAATCCATCCGTCCAACCCGTCGTCGATTGGCAACCGGACGACACGGGCGCGTATCCGCGCAGCCGTTAAAGCGGTTGCGCGGGCGTGCTTAAAAGTCAGCGCCGACACAAATCCTCAGAGCCTCATAACTATCTACTATCGCACTCCGTAGTTAGGTGCTATACTCCCGCCCCTGCTCCCGCGAAGTATTCTTTAACTTACATTTCCGTCTCCGGTTATGCATCGCAAAAGGTCTCACCGCCTGTTTGCGGCGCAAGAGAAAAAGCTGTGTTAGTTAATTTCGCGCCGGACTGTTTCGTCCGGTCTGAATCATTCTAACTTCGTGCAGGCGTTTCATTATTCCGCTCTCATTCCCCAACGAGGTCGCCTCACCCGGCGGCTTCTCCTCATCAACATCGACCCACTTTCTCAGGAGAAACCATGATCAGAAAAAGTTTCGCGACCTTAGCGGCATTAGCTCTGTGCGTTTCCATGCTCTTGCCGTCTTCCGCCTTCGCGCAAAATGCAGACCTCCCGGCACAGGCCACCGAGCATCGCGCCGAGGCCAGCAACCCCACCCACTTCGATACGACCTCGCGCCCTTTGCGCGACATGGTTGAGACTAAAGCCTTGCCCGCGAAGCCGCGCGGCGGCAGAGACTTCGAGCCGGGACGCCCCACCCCGGTCGGCAACAGCAACCCGGCCTTCAACGATCCGCTCGCAGCCAAGAGTGTGACTTCATCTTCGGCCGTCATCGACCCGAAGGCGAGCACTATCGGTACGCCCGTCGATCCCAATTACCGCGTGGCTCCGCCCGACACGACCGGCGACCTCGGCCCCAATCATTACGTGCAGTGGGTCAACCTGCGTTATTCGATCTACACGCTGACGAGAGACGCGAGCAACAACATCACCGGCTTCAATCTCGTGCCGGGTTTCCCGAAGCAAGGTAACGTCATCTGGTCTGGCTTCGGCGGCGTCTGCGAGACAGACAACGACGGCGACCCCATTGTCCAGTACGACCAACTGGCAGACCGTTGGGTGCTTACACAGTTCGCCGTCTCGACCGGCCCCTACTCGCAATGCGTGGCCGTCTCGACCAGCCCCGACCCGACCGGCACTTATCATCGCTATGCCTATTCCTACGGCACTGACTTCAACGACTATCCGAAGATGGGCGTATGGCCTGACGGCTATTACATCACCTACAATATGTTCAAACGCGCACGCACGTTTTCCGGCAGCCACGTCTGCGCCTTCGAGCGCGACAAGATGCTCGTCGGGGCGGCGGCCAGACAGATTTGCGCGCGGACGACCGCCGGTTCAAGTCTCGAACCGGCAGACCTCGAAGGCACGATTTTGCCTGCGGCGGGCACGGCCAACCCGATGCTCAGCATCTCCTCAACCGCTTTGCAGTCGTGGAAATTCGCCGTCAACTGGTCAACCGGCACAGGCACGCTCACGGGGCCGACGACCATCCCCGGCGTCGCCACTTTCGCACGCGCCTGTAGCGGCGGCGCTTGCATCCCGCAACCCGGCACTTCGCAGAAACTCGACTCGCTGGCCGACCGCCTGATGTATCGTCTCAGTTATCGCCGGTTCGCGGACGGCCACGAGTCTCTGGTGATCAATCATTCCGTCACGGCGGGCAGTGGCACGGGTATTCGCTGGTACGAACTGCGCAACGCGGCGGGCAATACCATCTCCAGCGCCACGCCGGTCGTCTATCAACAGGGCACGTATGCGCCCAGTTCGGATTTTCGCTGGATGGGCAGCGCGGCGATGGACAAGACCGGCGGCATCGCCATCGGCTACAACATTTCGAACGCCAGTTCGCTCAAGCCGAGCATCCGCTACACGGGACGCGGCCCGGCCGATGCTCTCGGTACTTTGGGCGGCGAGACCAACATCCTGTCCGGCCCCGCTATCCAGACCGGCAATCAACTCGCACGCTGGGGCGACTACAGCACCATCAGCGTCGATCCGCTGGACGGTTGTACGATGGTCTTCACGACCGAGTACATCCCTGCCAACGGCAGCTACAATTGGACGACTTATATTCACTCGTTCAAACTGAGCACCTGCCAGTAAGCGTTTCCGCCGGAGTCAAGACACGAAGGGGTGGATGCCTTTTGGGCGTCCACCCTTTCTTCTTTCTCTGATTCGTTCGTCGCCGAACCGTCACTGCGCGTCTGCCATCACAACTCCCGCCGCCGGATATTCTTTTTTTGTTGCGAGGCGATCTCTCGCTCATTAAAGTCTTGCCTTCCTCGCGGGGATGATGTTACAAATTGCGTCCCCCAATGTGCGGCAGATAAGTTAGCGATTATTAGTTCATCCTTACGCCGGTTAAAACTCTCAACAATTCAGGCCGGCGTCCTGAGCCAACAATTTAATTCGAGTGGTTCGCGCACTTCGTTTCCGGTGCACTGTGCTCTATTTTTCTTTTTTATCGGCACGACACCTAGCCTGTCCCTTCCCGCCATGTTTCCGTTCGCGGGGCTGCGCCGTGTGCGGCGGTGGCCTCAACTTCACCAACCCCACAAACTCAGGAACCAGACATAAGGAGAACAGATGAAAAAGCCCATATTCGTGATCGCGATCTCCCTCGCGTTCGTCTTCGCCCTCACCCTCCAACCGCGCCGCGAAGTTTCCGCGCAGCGCAGCAAATCTTCCACCGACAAACTCTCCCGCGCGAAAGACATCTCGCTCCGCGTCCTCGAAGCGCGCGGCGGCCGTCAGGGCATCGCCTACAAGAGCGACCTCAAAGCCAAGCGCGTCACCACGGACGATCAAGACAAAACGCACACGCGTTTTCAACAGACGCACAGAGGCATCCCCGTCTTCGGCGGCGAAGCCATCGTTCACCTCAACCCCGACGAATCGGTCTTCGCCGTCACCGACGACCTCATCGATTCCGTGCAGGTTGACACCCAGGCCTATCGCACCGAAGACGAAGCCGTGCTCACGGCCGTCAGCGCCCTCGGCTGCGATACGTGCCTCACGGCCGCGCCCCAAACAGACCTCCAAATCCTGCGCCACGACGGCAACGACTATCTGACCTATCGCGTGCAACTGCGGCGCGAAGACGGCACGCACGACACCTCGATGCCCGTCTACTTCGTCGATGCTCACACCGGCAACGTCGTCTGGCAATACGACAATTTGCAGACCGCTTCCGGCTCGTCGCTCTACAGCGGCACGGTCACGATCAATACTTACTTCCGCTCGCCGACCTATTACATGGAAGACATCACGCGCAAGGTCGGCACGTTCGATTTTCGCAACACGACTTCCTCCGTCTATCGCTTCACCGACTCGGACAACCTCTGGAACTCCACGACGCAGCGCGCGGGCGTCGACGCTCATTACGGCGCGGCGAAGGTTTACGACTACTATCTCAACACGCATAACCGGCGCGGCATTGACGGCGCGGGCGGCCCCGCCTACTACACTTCGGCCGATGGTGTGACCGGCCTCATCAGCTCTTTGGTTCACTACAGCACCGGCTACAACAACGCCTTCTGGAACGGCAGCTACATGACCTACGGCGACGGCAACGGCTCGACCTTCTCGCCGCTCGTCACGCTCGACATCTGCGGCCACGAGATGACGCACGGCGTCACCGAGCGCACGGCGGGTCTCGCTTATGCGAACGAGTCGGGCGCGCTCAACGAATCGTTCTCCGACGTGTTCGGCGCGATGGTCGAACGCTACGCGCAGGGGCAGACCTCGAACACTTGGAAGATCGGCGAGCAGTGCTACACGCCGGGCATCGCGGGCGACGCCCTGCGCTACATGGACAACCCGCACGCCGCGAGCAACAGCGGCTACACGGCCGACGACGACCCCGACCACTACGCCGAGCGTTACACGGGCACGGCCGACAGCGGCGGCGTCCACATCAACTCCGGCATCGCCAACAAGGCGTTTTACCTGGTGGCCGTCGGCGGCACGCATCACAGGGGCGGAACCGTGACCGGCATCGGCGCGGACGCGGCCGCGAGAATCTGGTATCGCGCGCTCACGACCTACATGACTTCAAGCACGAACTTCCGCGGCGCGCGCACCGCCACGCTCAACGCGGCGGCCGCGCTCTATGGTTCGGGCAGCACGAACTACAACTCTGTCGCGGCCGCTTGGACGGCCTGCGGCGTCGTCTAAACCCAACAGACTAAAGCAAGGGAAAAGGGGAAGGGGGAAGGGGTAAAGGTTAAAAGCAAGTGGCGCACGACTCGACGCGCCTTCTTGCTTTACATCTTTACCCCTTCCTCTTTTCCCTTTCCCCTATTCCCCTTTCCCCTTTTTTGTCTTTCGGCCTTTCGCTCTGTTACTCTTAAATTTTTCAGCGGAGGTCGAAGGATTCAGTTGCTCAAACGTCGGATACAGATCAAGGAACGTCATTTCGCCACGCGCGACACCAACCGCATCGTGCGCCCCTTCGAGTGGGGCACGTCTTTCATCGACCCGCACGCGAACGGCGGCGACCCGCGCGCCATCCTCGCCGCCTACGCCGACGACGCCGTCGCCCGCAGCGACGAATATTACGCGCTCCCGCACATCACGGATTTTCGTCTCGACGGGCAGCAGTTAACGTGGACGAGCGCGATAGAGACGCCGACGCCGGAGAACAACACGGCGCACGCGCGCTTCTTCCGCGAGTCGACCATCACGGGCAAAGAGAACGACACGCGCCGCGCCGTCGTCATCCTGCCTCATTGGAACGCGCAGCCGGACAGCTACGCCGACCTCTGCCGCGTCTTCACGCGCTTCGGCATCGCCGCTCTGCGCCTGTCGCTTCCTTACCACGATGCCCGCCGCCCGCCCGAACTCGAACGCGCGGATCATCTCGTCTCTTCCAACATCGGGCGCACGCTCCAGTCCATGCGTCAGGCCGTGCTCGACACGCGCGCCGCCGTGCGTTGGCTCAACCAACAGGGCTACGAGCGCATCGGCATCATGGGCACGAGCATCGGTTCGTGCGTCGGCTTTCTGGCGATGGTGCACGAACCTTTGGTGCGCACGGGCGTCTTCAATCATGTCTCCGGCTACGTGGCCGACGTGGCGTGGCGCGGCATCTCCACGGCGCACGTCCGCGCCGGTTTCGCGGACTCCGTCACGCTCGACGAACTGCGCCACTACTGGCTGCCGATCAGCCCGCTCGCCTATTCGGAGAAACTGAAAAGTCTCGCCCCGCGCCCCATCCGCTTCATCGCCGCGCGCTATGATCTGACCTTCCCCGAAGACCTCTCGCGCGACGCGATTGAGGGCGTGCGCCGCGCCGGACACCCGCTCGACACGGTCTGGCTGCGCTGCGGCCATTACACGCTCGGCCAGTCGCCTTGGAAATACATCGACGGCTGGAAGATCGTCACCTTCCTGCGCAGGCATCTTTAGCGCGCGCATGCCCTTCTTGGTCGGCTTCAGCGTCGGCTGGTTCAAGTTCACCATCTGCACGACGCACATCCTCTACGGCCAAGCTGCGGCGGAAGACCCCAACCGCATCCGCGAGATCGAAGCTCTCGCCAACTTTCTCGCCGCGCGCGCATGCGAAGAACACGCGTGGGCCAAGAATATGATCCTGCTCGGCGACTTCAACGTCTTCGACACGACGGACAAGACTTTAAACGCCATCCTGCAAGCGGGTTTCTACATCCCCGAACAACTCAAAGGCCACCCCTCGAACGCCTTGAAGACGAAGCACTACGATCAGATCGCCTTCATCGCCCCCTCGATTCAAGAGAAGCTCAAGCTGTGCAGCGCGGGCGCGTTCGATTTCTTCCAGTACGTCTATCGCAAGGAGGATGAAGCGAGGTATGAGAAGTCGATGGGCGAGGCTTACTCGAAGGACAAGCGGGGCAAGCGGCGCGACGCGAAAGCGCGCACGCGCTACTACAACGACTGGCGCACCTTTCAGATGTCCGATCATCTCCCGCTCTGGATCGAACTCCAGATCGACTTCGGCAAGGAATATCTACAGTCAAAAATGCTGACCGAGTCCGAGCCTATCGCGGCCACCAAAGTCGCCCCAGTTTCGCCGCCGAATAACCGCAGGCACACGTCGCAAACAACACACAGGAGAGCTGGCTCCCTGCGCCTTCTTTAAGAGCGACGAACAAAAACGAGAAACCACGCGCTTCACACGCGCACAACACTAATTCTGCTTCGTGTTGTTTCGTGTGAAGCGCGTGGTTCATCGTCTTAGCTGGTTAACTGCTTCAAGTTTTGACGAGGCGTGCGAGCGCGCGTTGCTCGTCTTCGGTCAGATAGGTGAAGGCGAGACTGAAACCGACGTGCTCATCGACGGAAGCGACTTCGCCGCGCAGTTCGAGCCAACTGCCTCCGGGGCGCTTGAGCGCGAAGACGATCAATTCGCCGACTTCCGCTTTGCCGAGCGTGTCGATGAAGCAGCCGCCCATGCCCAAATCCGAGACGCGCGCTTCGTGCCGCCCCGACTGCCCTTCCCACCACGCCTCGATGGAAACGCTCGCACGCTTATCTTCTCGACGCTCGTTCTCCATGCTCATCCGCCCCCTTCGTCCTCTCGCCCTGCATCTCCCGGCCGCGCTAATTCAAGCACGCGAAGATTCAGACGCTCTACTAATCGTAAGGTCTCGCGTCGCACGGCCTGCTCATCATGCCCGCCCCGCATCCCGAAGCCATGCCGACGATAAAGATACATAGTTGCAACGGAGGACTCTGCAAATCTTGCGTCAGGTAACCGTCAAGATAAGTTAAAGAAGTCGCCACGATGAAACCCACCATCAGCCCGATCAGCGCCCTGCCGAATCCCGACGGAGACCAAGACGTCTTGATGCCGATGCCGTTAATGATCTTTGCCGTCGCCAAGCCCCATAAAGATGTATAGACCAGATGTAGAAACATCGCTAAGAGCGGCAGAAACCAGAGAACCGGCATCAGCATTATTCCGCTCGTAACAGCCCCCGTCGCCCAACCCAAGAATCCCCACCAGGAATTGGAGCGATAACCATCGCGCTCCCAAGCGGAAACGATCTGAATAATGATGAGCGGGGGAACGACAACCAGCAGTAAAAACATCAGGGCATTCATAGGTATTTTACTCGTCCCCGTTCATCGAGCGGCCTCACGTCCGATTGACTCCATCAAGGACGCTTCGACGCGCCCGGCGATCTCGCGCGCGCGTTCGAGCAAATCTTCGGCGCGCGAGAGGTGTTCGCGCGTGAACTCTTCGTCGTCGATCTCCGCAGCGTTGACGAGCACGTTGTAGCGCGCCGAGACGACCGCCGCGAGCGCGAGTTGCGCGCCCGTGGCCGAGTCCGACAGCCACGCCGGGTCGCCGAGGTCTGAGAGCGTCTCCAACAACTCGGCCACCTGCACGGCGAGGCTCGCCACTTCCAGCGGCACGGCCGCCGCGCCCTTCAAAGCCTCTTCGATGGCGTTCGAGCGCGCCCGCCTCTCTTCCTCGTTGCGCGCGCGCATGCGCCGCGCTCCGACGACGCCCGCGAAGCTCGCCCCGTCCTCTTCGGCCGCCTCGTCGAGACGCGCGCGCAGGCTGCCGAGCGCCTGCAACGCATCGCGCGCCTCGCGCTCCATGTCCGCCTGCCCGCCTTTTCGTTCGATGAGGTGCGCGACCATCTCGCCGAGCGCGGCGGCGAGCGAGGCCGCGTGCGCCGCCGCCGCGCCGCCGCCCGTCACCTCGTCCGGCGCGGACTGCTGCGGCGCATCCGCCGCCGCCGCCGTCGCAGACGCGCGCTCGCTCGCGCCGAACGCTTCGCTCTCCGTCGCAGTTGCCGCCGCGCGCTCCGGCGGCGGCACGACGCCGCGCCGTGCGACGGCTTCCGTTTCGACTTCCGCGCTCCAACTCGTCGCGTCGTCGTTTAAAACATCTCTCGCCGTCCGGTCGCTCGGCGAAACGTCCGCCGCGCGCCGCGCGTCTCTCTTTTGCGCGGCGTCGTCGGATGCGCGTCTTTTGGCGAGTGCGGAGGCGATGCGGTTTTCGAGTATGAGTTCGGGCGAGAAGTTTTCGATCTGTAGGAAATAATCGGCAGCGCGGTCGAGCGCGGCCTGCGGGATGAGGCCGACGATCTCGCTGCCCACGACGCGCACGCCGTAGCGCGCGGCCTCGCGCCTGACGGCCTCGAACGCGTGATGCAACTCGGTCTTCTCGAAGCGCACGAGGTTCATGGAAACTTGCGTCAGGTCGCGCTCGCGCAACTCGAAGCCGAGCGCCTTCAAGAAACGCAAGCCGCCGTCGCGCCCGCGCACGGCACGCGCGATGCGCCGCGCCACCTTCAAGTCGCGCGTGTCGAGATTGATGTTGTAGGCGATGAGCAGTGAACGCGCGCCGACCACGCACGCGCCCGCCGTCTCGTGGATGCGCGCCTCGCCTTCGTCGGGCGCGCGCTCCGGGTTCGTCTCGATCTCCGCGCGCAACTGCTCGAACCCGGCGCGCCGCACGTCTTCCAGATTCACGCGGTCGGGGCGGCGCGCCGCGCTCTCGTAGAAATAGACGGGCACGCCTACTTCGCGCGCGATGCGTGCGCCGGCAGCGTGCGCCAGATGGATGCAGTCTTCCAAAGTGATGCCGCGCACCGGCACGAAGGGCAACACGTCGAGCGCGCCGACGCGCGGATGCACGCCCGCGTGCCGGCGCAAGTCGATCAACTCGGCCGCGCGCGCCGCGACGCGCACCGCCGCTTCGATGATCGACTCGGGCGACCCGACGAACGTGATGACCGAGCGGTTGTGATCCGGATCGATGTGCGTGTCGAGCACGGCCGTCTCCTCGACCGACTCGACCGCCGCGACCAGACGCTCGATCACCTCCGGCCTCCGCCCCTCGCTAAAGTTCGGCACACACTCAACGATGCGCTCCAAACCCGTCTCCTCTCAACTAACAAAAACATGGAACCACGAAACCTCACGAAACCACACTAAACTTTCTTCTTCGTGTTGTTTCGTGTGCGTTCGTGATTTCATGTTTTTCTGAAACGCGCTACAAAGCGTCGGCGGTTTCTACTTCTCCGTCGCTTTCGCTGCGCCGAGTTCACGGCGAAAGACGATCATGTCGCGGACGGCGAGTCCGTTTTCGTAGACGGGCTGGTCGTAATACCAGAAGTAATCGTGCCGGATGTGGTCGGCGCGAAAGCCGCACTTCTGGTAGAAGATGATGTTCGCGGCGCTCGTCGTGCTCGTGCCGACGATGATCTCAGGTTTGCCGCGCCGTTCGGCCTCCGCAATCAGCCACGCGACGAAACGCTTGCCGAGTCCTGCGCCTTGCCGCTCGCGCGCGATGCCGAGTTCCAACATCTCGCACGGGTCGCGCCTGAAGCGCATCGTCGCCGCGCCCGCTAACTCTCCGTCAACGTCCAGACGGTAGACGGTGTCGCTCATGTTTTTCAAACCCCAGCTCAGCGCGCTCGGACTCGGCTCGGCCAAGAGGAGCAACGGAAAGAGCGCGTCGATTTCGTCCCTGTGGGCTTCGCGTATGTCGAGTTGCATGGCGGCGGACGTGTGTTCAGAGACCTCGCGCGTTGAAGGTGTCGCCCTGTCGGATGTCGCCCGTCTCGTAGCCGCGTCTGAACCAGCGGACGCGCTGTTCGGACGTGCCGTGCGTGAACGAATCGGGGACGACGTAGCCTTGCCCGCGTTGTTGCAGGCGGTCGTCGCCGACGGCGCTGGCCGCGCCGAGCGCTTCTTCGATGTCGCCCGGTTCGATGATGCCGCGCCGCTCGGCGTAATGTGCCCAGACGCCCGCATAGAAGTCTGCCTGTAACTCCAACATGACGGAGAGACGGTTGGCTTCCGCTTCGCTCAGGCGACGCTGCCGCGCATCAACCTGCTCCATCGTGCCGAGCAGGTGTTGGATGTGATGGCCGACTTCGTGCGCGATGACGTAAGCCTGCGCGAAGTCGCCGGGCGCGCCGAGTTTCGTCCGCATGTCGCGGTAGAAGGAGAGGTCGATGTAAAGTTTCTCGTCGCCCGAACAATAAAACGGCCCGACGCTCGCGCCCGCCACGCCGCAGGCCGAACGCGTCTGTCCCGTAAAGAGCAAGAGCGTCGGTTCGCGATACTGTCTGCCCGTCTGTTTAAAGAGCGTGTTCCACACGTCCTCCGTCTCGGCCAAGACGACGGAGGTAAAACGTTTCAGTTCGTCCTCCTCCGGGTTGACCTGTCTGGAGGTCTGCACGCCGCCACCGCGCGGGTCGCCGCCGCCCTGATTTTGTTCGAGCAGTTCGCGCGGGTCTGCGCCGAAGAACAGCGCCAACACCACCAGAGCGATTGTGCCGAGTCCGCCGCCCACGGCCATCCCGCCGCGCGACAGCCCGCGCCTGTCCTCCACGTTCGTGCTCTCGCGCCGCCCTCTCCAACGCATAAGTTTTGCTCCCCCTCAAACCTTTTTTGCCGCCGCTAAAAATTTCAACTCTCAACGCCGACGACCTGACGAACATCTCATGCCGGATGCTACTATCTGACTGTTGTTGACGGGTACGGCGTTTCTTGATTCTAACATCTAACAACCGGCATCAGAGCATCTCCTTTTATGTCCTCAAACCGTTTCATCCAAGAGCGCAAGGGCGCGTGGCAACGTCTGGAAGATTTGTTGACGCTGCTGGATCGCATGTCGCTCCGGCGCTTGCACCGCGAAGAGGTGCGCGAACTCGGCCGCATCTATCGACGCACCTCTTCTGATCTGGCGATTGCGCGCGCCGAATCGCGCGACCCGCGCCTGGTCAACTATCTCAACAGCCTCGTCATCCGCGCGCACGGACGCATCTATCGCGCCGGTGCGCTCGAAGGCGGCGCGCGCCTGCGCCTCTTTTTCGCGCGCGACTTCCCGCGCACCTTTCGCCGCACGTGGCGACACACGGTCTTAGCCTTCGTCGTCTTCGCGGTCTTCTTCCTCGCGGGCTTTTTGGGGACGTGGCGCGACACGGAGTTTTCCGACCTCGCCGGAGTCACTGCCGCTTGGCGCGCGCAGAACACGGACGCGCGCGTGCGCTGGTGGGAGCGACTGAACGACGCCAATCAAGTGGGCGGCGCGCAGATCATGACCAACAACATACAGGTCATGTTCTACGCCTTCGCCTTCGGCGCGCTCGTCGGCCTCGGCACGCTCTATATCATGGCAATGAACGGCGCGAGCATCGGCGCGGTGCTCGCGCTCACTTATCGCGCCGGGTTCGGCCACGAACTCCTCGCCTTCATGGCCGGCCACGGCGTCATCGAACTGACGTGCATCTTCATCGCGGGCGGCGCGGGTCTGCTCGTCGGCAGCGCCATTCTCTTCCCCGGCGACCTCTCGCGCCTCGACGCCCTGCGTCTACGAGGTCGCGACAGCATCCAACTCATCGTCGGCTGCATCCCCCTCCTCGTCCTCGCCGGCATCATCGAAGGCTTCATCTCGCCCGCGCCCATCTCACCCGCCTTCAAATACTCCGTCGCCGCCGCCACCGGCGTTGCGCTCTACACTTACCTACTTTTAGCTGGACGGGAAACGAACGAGGAAGGTTCAACTACAGCAGGCCGCGTTCTTTGACGCGGATGTAACTCTCCAGAAGCGTGGGCGCGAGCGTGGCGGCCGTGACATCGAGAGCGAGGCCGCCGAGGCGTTCGACCCTGCGCAGGGCGGCTTCGCGTTGGAGCATGATCTCTTCGGCGACGGATTGGTTGAAGAGGTCGCGGACGCTTTCAGGCGTGTCGCGCACGGCGGCCGTCAGGTCGCGGTCGCCGATGGTGGCGACGAGCGGCAGGTGACGCGGGCGCAAAAGTTTCAGCGACGTGAGCAGTTCGCGCGAGCCTTCTTCGTCCACCAAATCCGTGAGCACGACGACGAGCGCGCGCCGTTTGCAATTGGCGGCGATGAACTCGAAGGCGCGCGTGTAGGAAGGCTCGATCATCTCCGGCTCGACGTTGTGCAGGGCTTCGAGCACCGCTTCCATCTGCTCGTGGCCGCGCGCGGGCGGAACGTATGCGCCGACGCGGCGCGCGAAGACGGCGAGTCCGGCGTTGTCGCCGCCGCGCGCCGCCGCGCTCATCAAGGCGAGCGCGGCGTGGATGGCCGAGTCAAACTTCGACTCATCTTCGATGCGCGCCGTCATCAGTCGCCCGGCGTCGAGCGCGATGAGAATGGTCTGGTCGCGTTCGATCTGATACTGGCGCGTGGTCAGCTTGCCGCGTCTGGCCGTCGCGC
This sequence comes from Pyrinomonadaceae bacterium, assembly GCA_036387235.1. Classification (GTDB taxonomy): domain Bacteria; phylum Acidobacteriota; class Blastocatellia; order Pyrinomonadales; family Pyrinomonadaceae; genus JAIVJZ01. The sequence continues at coordinate 172,045 of DASVUD010000006.1, read as the reverse complement.
TCCAACTGACGTGGCGCAACTCGTCGCCCGGCACGTATTCGCGCAGCGACTCGAAATCGCGCCCCTCGCCCCGCCACGTCGAACGCCTGTGCGCGGCCACGAGCGAACGCGCCCCCAAAGCCTTCAACTCCGTCTCGCGCGCCCGCCGCAAATTCGGATAGACCTTGATCCATTCGGGCGCGCTCGCCCCCGTCGCGCACCACGCGAGACGCATCCGCGAAAGATAACGCACGGCGATTCGTCCGAACTCGTAACGCCCGCGCCTCGGCGGCACGAGACCATAGACGAGCGCGGCGGTGGTCTGCGCCTCGACTTGAAAGGACGCCTCGCGTGGCGACACGAGTTTCAATTCCGGCGGGTGCTCGTCTTTGACGCGCACGGCGAACGTCTTCGTCGTGTGATTGGCGACGCGAACGCTCACCTCCGTCTCCGCGCCGATGTGGAAACGCCCCGCCAGTTCGCGCGTAATCTCGACGCCCGCGGGAAGCCGACGGCTCGCGCGCACGTCTATGAAGACTAAGAGCAGCAGCAACGCGTCGTAGCAGGCGACGTACCAACGCAGGTTCGGCCACCTCCACGCCACCGACAGCGGGACGAAGCCGAGCGCCAAGAGTACGTAGAAAAATTTTGAGAAGACGAAGCGCATCCGCCTCCGTTGGGCGACCGCTGTTGGCCTGCGTTGATTGGTAGAACTCTCCCGCATACTAACGTCAGTCCCGCGAAGTAGGCAAATTGATCGCGCTTTCGACATCGATGATCTTCTCGCCGCAGCCGGCGCGGAAAATTTCTGGCGCGCATGCGCCCGTCGCGGCTACAATGCACGCCACATGCTCCACAATTCGTGCGGTGTTTCGCGCCTCACAAATTCATTCGAGGTCTAAGATGAAACGTTTACTACTCGCGCTCGTCGTCGCTCTCTTCGTCTTTTCGCTCACGGCACATGCCCAAGACAAAGACAAAAGCATCCGCGCGCGCACGCGTGGGTTGCAGAAGTGGGACGGCTACCTGCCGCTTTATTGGGACGCGGAAGCGGGGAAACTCCTGTTGGAGATCGAGCGCTTCAACACGGAGTTTCTCTATCAAGTGTCTCTGCCCACGGGCATCGGCTCGAACCCGATTGGGCTCGACCGCGGCCAACTCGGCAGCACCAACGTCGTCTTCTTCGAGCGCACAGGCCCGAAGGTCTTACTCGTGCGTCCGAACTATCGCTATCGCGCCATCACGACGAATGCGGACGAGAGGCGCGCGGTCGAAGAGTCGTTCGCGCGCTCCGTTCTGTGGGGTTTCAAAGTCGAGGCCGTGGAAGACGCGCGCGTGCTCGTCGATGCGACGGCCTTCTTCATGCGCGACGCGCACGGCGTCGTGGAGACTTTGCGCCGCGCGAATCAAGGACGCTTTCAGGCCGACGAGTCGCGGAGCAGTTTCTACCTGCCGCGCACGAAAAACTTTCCGCAGAACACCGAAGTGGAAACGCAACTGACCTTCACCGGCGATGATCCCGGCCGCCTCGTGCGCGAGACCGTGCCGACGCCCGAGGCCATCACCGTGCGCGAGCATCATTCGTTCGTCGCCCTGCCCGACGCGGCGGGCTACACGCCGCGCCGTCTCGACCCGCGCGTCGGCGTCGGGAACATAGAGTTTTACGACTACGCTTCGCCCATCACTGAACCAGTCGAGAAGCGTTGGATCAATCGACACCGCTTGCAGAAGAGAGACCCGCGCGCGGCCGTCTCCGAACCCGTCAAACCGATCATCTACTACGTCGATGCGGGCGCGCCCGAACCCATCCGCAGCGCGCTCATCGAAGGCGCGTCTTGGTGGAACGAGGCGTTCGAGGCCGCCGGTTTCAAAAACGCTTTTCAAGTCAAGCTGCTCCCGCCCGACGCCGACCCGATGGATGTGCGCTACAACATGATCAACTGGGTGCATCGTTCGACGCGCGGCTGGTCTTACGGCGGCAGCATCGAAGACCCGCGCACGGGCGAGATCATCAAAGGCAACGTGACCTTGGGGAGCCTGCGCGTGCGTCAAGACTTTTTGCTCGGCACAGGGATGATCCCGCCCTACGCGTCTGGCAACCCGCGCTCTCGCGGCGGCGGCGATGAACTGTTCTGCGAACTCGGCATGATGACGAGCGACGGTGAAGACTATCTCGCGCAGGACGCTTCGACCGACGCGGCTCAAATGTCCGTCGCGCGCTTACGCCAACTCTCCGCGCACGAAGTCGGCCACACGCTCGGACTCGCCCACAACTTCGCCGCGAGCACTTACGCCGGGCGCGCCTCCGTCATGGACTATCCCGCGCCTTTGGTCGAAATCAAAAACGGTAAGCTCGACTTCTCGAACGCCTACGGGCGCGGCATCGGCGAGTATGACAAGTTTGCGATTCGTTACGCCTACGCGCAATTTGCGCCGGGCGCGGACGAGTCGGCGGAACTCGAACGCATCGTCGAAGACGGCACACAGCGCGGCCTGCTCTTTATCTCCGACGCCGACGCGCGCCCGCTCGGCGCGGCGCACCCGCTCGCCAATCTCTGGGACAACGGCGCAGACCCGATTGCGATGCTGCGTCACGAAATGGAAGTGCGTCGCATCGGCCTCGCACAGTTCGGCCTCGGCAACATCCCGCGCGGCACGCCGCTATCGCAACTCGAAGCGAAACTGCTGCCGCTCTACCTGCATCATCGTTACCAACTTCAAGCGGCCGTGAAATCCGTCGGCGGGCTTTACTACACTTACGCCGTCAAGACCGCGACGGGCAACGCGTCTCCGGCGCGCGTGCAGGAGATCGTCGCGCCCGCGCGTCAACGCGAAGCTCTCGCCGCCGTGCTCGACACCTTGCGACCTGAGACGCTCGCCATTCCGCCGCGCATCCTCGCGCTCCTGCCGCCGCGCGCCTTCGGCTACGAAGGCGGCACGAGCGAATACTTCGAGCGTCGCGCCGACCCCGCCTTCGACCCGCTCGCTGCCGCGACCGTCGCCGCAGACCTCGCCATCCTCCCGCTCGTCGAACCACACCGCGCTGCGCGTCTCAACAACTTTCACGCGCTCGATCCGTCGAACCCCGACTTCAAACAAATTCTCGACGCGCTCGTCGCACGCACTTGGCTCGCCGACGCGCCGCGCGATCCTTATCACGCCGCGATAGCGCGCGCCGTGCAGAGTCTCACCGTCACGCGCCTGATGGACACGGCCGCCAACGCGGCGGCCGCGCCGCAAGTTCGCGCCGCCGCGACCGACGCCCTGCGCGACCTCGGCGAGCGGCTCAAGCTGCCCACCGCCGACGCTGCGACGGCCGCGCATCGCCGCGCCACGCGCGACGACATCGAACGCTTCCTCGCGCGCCCCGACGCGCCGCGCAAACAGACCGCGCCCCTGCCCCTCCCGCAAGGCGATCCGATTGGCAACGCGAGCCGCTGACGTTGAAGCGCGATGGTTTAGAGCGATGTTCAGTTGAGTGGGAAATTCATTTCATCAGGATTTCATTGAGCGCGTTTAGCTGCCCTCGACTGAGCCGGAAGTGCACGTTTAGCCGCACGTCGTGCGGCTGATGATAGGGATCATCGCGGTCGATTTTCTGATGGAGTAGATTCGGACAATGTCAATTGAGACCGGTGTTGCGCTGCTTTTGATCGCTGCTTGTTGGGCGGTCGCACCGGCCATCATTTGCGAGCGGATGCTGCGTGCGTTGGACTTCGGTCGCGGGCGTGGATTGATCGTGGGGTGTCTCCTCGGCCCTCTGGGCGTGGCGGCCGTCAACATTTACATCAGCCTGCGAGGCTTATCGCTAAATCCTGCAAGAGGGGGGATGCGGCGGTGGCCGCCGCCGCTCGCGGCAAGGCTCTGGGAACCAGACCGCAAGTTCTCGATGCGCGGCGACCTGCTCGCCTTCGTCTGTCTCTGGGCGGTCATCTTCCTGTGCGGCACTTTATTGCCTTTCGATAAATTAAGGCGGGCGTCGAATTCGCCAGCCGGCATTGCTCAAACGTCGTTTCCCCGCATGCAAGAAGAAGTCGCGCCAATAGCCCCTCAAGCCACGGCGACCGCGCCGACTCCGAGTGTCGAAAGCTCGTCACAGCCATTCAATCGGACGCCGCAGCAAGAGCGGGGCTTAAGCGAATCTCAAAAACTGACGCTCTTAAATGAGGCACAACCAATCACACCTCCACCGGCCGGCAGCGAAGCGAATGCTGCCCCCGGTGCTACCGCATTGCCCGCGCAGCCTAACTCAAATACGAGCGCGCAGTCCGCCGAGACGAGCGCGGCGGCATCGGCGGGCGCGGCCGTGCCTCAAGTCAAGCCCGGCGGCATGAGCGCCGGAGAGTTAATGCGGTTGGTAGTGCCCTCCAACTTCAAGGCTCATGGGACGATCAGCGGCAGCGGGCGTACCACTACGCTCACCATCGTCTGCGCCGAGTGCACTTATGAAATTGGAACCGGCCGACTGAGGAACGCCGGAACCAGAGCGACCATCAAAGCCGCCGGGGTGCGCGTCGTCGTTCTGATGAATGGGCAGGATAGTTGGACGTTCATGTTGTGACGCTCGCTCCTGACAGACTCTCAGGCCAACTTGAGCGCCACTTCTTCAATCAGCCTCGCCCCTTAGCGCGGCACTTCGACCGTGTTGAGGATGTCCGTGATGACGTTGTCGGCCGTCGCGCCGTCGAGTTCGGCTTCGGCGCGCAGGCGCAGGCGGTGGCGCAGCACCGGGCGCGTGATGTCGCGCACGTCGTCGGGCGTGGCGAACTCGCGCCCGCGCATGGCGGCCAGAGCCTTCGCGCACAGGAGGAGCGCGACCGAGGCGCGCGGGCTTGCGCCGTATGCGATTGAAGGATGCTCGCGCGTGCGCCGGACGACTTGGACGAGATAGTTTTGCACGCCCGTCTCCATGCGCGTGCGGCGCACTTCGGCGCGGCATTGCGCGATGGCGTCCGCCTCGGCGAGCGGGCGGATGTTGATCTGGTCGAGACGGCGCGCGTTGAACCCCGCGTCCCAGTTGGCGACCACCTGCGCCTCGTCCGCCGCCGACGGGTAACCGATGATCACTTTCAAGAGGAAGCGGTCGAGTTGCGCTTCGGGCAAAGGGTAAGTGCCTTCGTACTCGATGGGGTTTTCGGTGGCGAGCACGGTGAAGAGGGGCGAGAGCGGATGCAACTCGCCGTCAATCGTCACCTGCCGCTCCTCCATCGCTTCGAGCAGGGCGGCCTGCGTCTTCGGCGGCGTGCGGTTGATCTCGTCGGCGAGCAGAATGTCGGTGAAGATCGCGCCGCGCCGCAAGGTGAAATTTGAAGTGGCGACGTTGAAGACGTTCGTGCCCGTGATGTCGGAAGGCATCAGGTCGGGCGTGAACTGGATGCGGCCGAAGTCCGCGCCGACGATGCGCGCCAGCGTCTTTACAAGCAGCGTCTTCGCCGTGCCCGGCACGCCTTCGATGAGCGCGTGGCCTTCGGCCAGCAGCGCCACCAAGACCTGTTCGATCACTTCGTCCTGCCCGACCACCACCTTGCGCAACTCCGTCAGGACGTGTTCGATTGTTGAAGAGACGTTTTGCAGCATGAGACGTTTTTCGCTTAAAGTTCAATCCAATATTGAGAGATCGGTCTCCCCGCTCTCTGTGAGACTGCGTGGCCGCTCAGACGACCCCCGTTCGTTTCGATAATACGCGCCGAAGCCGTGTTGTCAGTATCGCAGGTCAAAAGCACCCGCTTCAATCCCAAGCCGCGCGCACGCTCTAAAGTTAGCGCGAGAATGCGCGTGCCGTAGCCGCGCTGTCTGGCCGAAGGGCGTATATCGTAACCGATGTGGCCGCCTTCCAGTTCCAGCGCGGGCGTCAACCGATGGCGCAACGAACTGCGGCCGACGACTCTGCCCCGGTGGACGAGAAAGAAAGTGTGGCTCGAAACGTGCCCCGGCGGAAGACCAACGCCCCTCGCATATCTTTCCACACTTCGCATGTAAGCGTCGGCATCTTCGAGAACTTCGTCGTAGCGTCCATCTCCCGCCGCGCGATACTCTTCGGCCATCGCCAAAAGTTCCGATTTTAATTCCTCGGACGGCTCGACCAACTCCGCCGCGCCGATGCTGATATTGCTTTCGCCTTTCGACATGCGTGCTTCGCTTTCGTCTCTTCCGCGCGAGCCGTTACAAACTTCTCGCCTGTCGTATTTCGCGCGCGCGCATGCGTATGCCGAGCGCGCGTTCGAGTTCGCGCAGACGAGCGACGAGCGCGAGCGACTGGCGTGGCGTGACGGGCGCGCCGCCTATGACGTCTTCACATTCGCGCATCAGAGCTTCGATCTCTTCGCGCCGGCGACCCGAACGCGCCGCCACGGCCGCCGCGATGGTCTCGAAGTTGGCGGAGACATCCGCGCCCCCGTAACGCGCGAGCGCGCGGCGCGTGCGCCCGTAGACGTTTTCGATGGCGAGGTCGAAGGCGCGCGCGCGTTGTTGCAGTTCGGCCATCGAGGCGACGAACTCCAACTTGGAACGGCGGTCGACGCGCGGCGCGGGCAACGGGCGCGCGAAACGGCGTCCGCGCGTCCAGACAACCGCCGCCGCGATCAATAAGAGTTGCGCGAACATGGCGATCACGGGCGTGCCCGCGAAGTAGGCCGCGAACTCGTTACGCGTCGTGCCGCGTCCTTGATGAAACTCGTCGAAGACGATGAGGCCGCCGCTGCTCGCGGCCGTCAAGACGTTCGTTGCCAGTTGCAAATTGTCCGCGCGGTTGATGCCGCGATTGGCGACGATGAAAGGATCGCTCAAGACGACGATGCGCCCGCGCCCCCGCGCGAAATCCACAAGGAGCGCGCCGCGTTCGTCCGCGAAGTGAACGACGGGCGCATCCGACGGCGGCGTCTGCTTCGGCAACATATAGTCCTCCCGAACATCCGGCGACGCATCGCTCGAAGGTGTGGCGGAGGGAGTAGGCGCGTCGCCCGCCGTCTCGCCGTTAGTCGTCTCGCCGCCCGCCGTCTCTCCTTCGCCCGCGTTCCCGGTCTCGCCGTCGTCTTCCGCCACGACCACGGCTTCGCCCGTCGCGCTCGTCGCGGCCTCTTCGGATTGTTCGTCCGCGCTCTCGTCCGCTTCTTTGCGCGCGGCAAGGAGGCGACTGGCATAGCGCGAGGGCGCGACGGCCGACACGTCGCGCGTGAGCAGCGTCGGCTGCACGGGTGCGAGTTGCGTTGCGCCCGTCGTGAGCATGTCCACGTCGTCGGCGCGCACGTCGCGCGGCGGAAGGCGGACATCGCTCGTCGAGACGCGCCACACCTCGTTTTCCAGCAGCGACGGATGCGGCGTGCGGTCGATGACGACGAGACGCCCGCCCGCCTCGACCCATGCCAACAGACTCTTGATCTCTTCCGGCTCGAACTCAAGGCGCGTGTGGCCGACGATCACGAACGTCTGCGGGCGCACGTTTTCGGGCGCGCGCGCGAGCGTCGCGACGGGTTCGCGCCAGCGCATCACGCGCGCTCCTGACTCGGCCAAGAATTCATACAACGCGCGCGTGCCCGACGCGCCCGCGTTCAGCGTCGAACGATCCGGCCGGAACTCCAACTCCGCCTCGCGCTCCACGCGCACATACGACGCCGCGTTCAAAGCGACCAGCACCACCAGCATCGCGCCGACGAAAATCGTAATGGAGAATCTTCCACTCATCTGAGTACAGTTAAAAGTGACGAGTGACAAGTGACGAGTTGAAGACAAGTTCTCGGTATCAACTCGTCACTCATCACTTGTCACTCGTCACTGCTTTCATTGTTACTCGTCACTCGTTTAGGTTTCTGGTCTTAACTTGTCACTCGTCACCTGTCACTTGTCACTTGTCACTTGTCACTGTGTTAAGAGTCGGCAACGGGAACGAAAGTCGTGCCAGTCGGCGTCGGTCGCGGGGGCGAAGCCGTACCAGTGGCGCTCGTAGTTGTCCGTGAGCGGCCGCATGTCGCCGTAGAGCGCGTCGCGCTCTTGCCGGATGGCCGACAGGTAATCGCGGTTGGTTTTGTGCGCGGCGAGACGCAGGATACGTCGTTCGCCGAGTTCCAACAGCACGGCGATGTAGGCTTTGCGGATCGCGCCGCGCAGGTCGCCCGCGCGTGCGAGCGCCTCGGCCTCGTCGATCAAACCGGCGGGCGTCTGGCCGGGCGCGAGCCGTTCGCCGAGCACGACGCGCGCCTCCGGCTTCGTCTTCTTCGCGGCGCGATTGCGCGGCAGCAGCAGCGCGCCGTATTTCCAGAGCACATAGCCGATGAGGGCGGCCGTCAGCGCGAAGACGAAGAAGCGCGCGAAGACCGAGAGCGTGCTGGCCGTCCTTTCGCCCACCGGACTCCGCTTCGGCATCAAGCCTTCCAACCAATCCTTGAACCTTTTCCAGAGGCGCGAAAGCGCGGTGTCTTCGGCGGCCTGTTCGTTGTATTCGGGGCGACGCAGGATCGAATTCAAACGACCCTTCTCGGCCTCTTTGTCGCGCGCTGTCTCGGACGCGGCGGGCGCAGTTTCCGCGAGCCGCTGGTCGAGCGCGCGCAGGCGTTCGGAGACGCGCACGAGCACATCGTCGCGCATGGACGTGTCGGCGGCGTCGATTTTCGCGTAGCGATCCAGTTCCTCGTGCAGCCAACAGTTGTCAACGTCGAAGACTTCGCCCGCGCCTTCGATCTTTTCAGTCGGCGGGAGCGCCGCGCGCACTTCTTGAAAGACTCTCTTTTCGAGCGCGATGAACTCAGCGGACGACACATCGTCCGTCTCGTCGAAGGACGAGTGCAAACCTTCGAGCGCATCCGCGGCCGAGCGTACGCGCGCGTGGTAGTCCGCGAGCACGGCGGCGAAAACCGTCTGCGGCGCGTGCGCGAGACAACAGAGCAGCGCGAGCAGGAGAGACGCGAGCGCGGCGATGCGGCGCGGCCTCGTGCGGCGCGGCGCGCACGCTGAATCGTCGGGCGCGCGTGTGAAGCCTCGCGATGCGAGCGCAGGGCGACGCCGCGAGGGCGCGCATGTCGGGCGGCGCGTCATTGCGGCTTTCTCTCCGAGAGGTTGAGCGTGGTGAGGTTCGACATCGGCGTGAACGATTCGTCCGGCCGCGACTCGCGCGGCGCGCGCGGCGCGACGGGCGTGACGGAGATGGCGGGCGCAAGCGGCGCGAACCCGCCGCCGGGAAGCAGAGGCATCTCGCCGAGTCGCTGCGCGGCCAGCAGTTCGATGTCGTAGCCTTCGTGGCGCACGCGCTCGTCCACATAAAGAAGCGAGAGGCCGAGCATCCAGACGGGCGCGAGCAAAATCGAACTCGCCTGCGTCAACACTTGATAACCGATGGCGTACCAGACCGGCCACTCCGTCTCGTTCATCGAGAACGGGTTGACGCCTTGCAGATAGCCGTACCAACCGAGCGGTATGATGAAAAGCATCAAGGCCGAGTAGGTGGCGAAGGTCGTGAAGAGGAACATGGCGGTCAGGCGTCGGACGTTGCCGCGCGAGAGCGTGATGCTGCGACCGATGGCGTCGAAGACGCCGCGCCCTTCGACGAGCATCACTTGCGGCACGTAGGCCGCGCGCCCGACGACGAAGAAGAACAGGAACAGCGCTCCGAGCGTCAGCAAGATAAAGAGCACCGTGCCGAGTATGCCGCCAAGGAGCAGCGGCCCGCCGCCGATAGCCACCGCCCCGCCCACCACGAGCGCCACCGCTAGCACCCACACGAAGGCGATGCAGACGCCCACGATCCAGGCGAAGATGCCGATCATGAAGAGCGCCCCGACGAGTCCCCAGAAACGCGCGCGCACGCTGCGATAGATCGTGCGCACGGCGACCGGCTCGTTCCACAGCAAGTTCATCACGAGATTGCGCGAGGCTCCGCCCATCACAAGCAGGAAAAAGAAACTGCCCGTCATCATCAGCAGCCAGCCGACGACGGCCATCCCGACGTAGAGCACGAGCCGGCCGCCGCTCGCCGTGGCGGGGATGGCGCGCATGCTCACCGTCCACAGCACGGAGCCGGTGGCCGAGCCGACGACGGGAGGCGCGGCCGTGCGGATGAGCGTCATGAAATGACGACGATAGAGACGGATCGTGCGGTCGATCAGATCACCCGCGCCGAGCGGTGAGAGCGACAAGCGACTGGCGGCGGGCGTGTTGGTCTGCATCGGACGAGAAGTTCGAGATGAGCGCGTCGTCTGAGTTAGGCGAGAGGAATTCTAACACACGCCGCGCGCCCCTCATCCATCGCCGCCGCCCGACGCGACGGGACGCGTTCCAAGTCGTCCTTCGATCTCAGCTTCGTGTCTTGAGTAATTTCAACTTTTGATCCGGTACTGGTCGAACGGAGTCCAAGCCGTCTGGTCTCCCGTCTGGCAGCGGGCGAGCGTCGTGTACTTGCACACGTCTATGGCGTAGACCGGATGAATCTCCCAGACGGAGATGCGGACGGGGTTGCCGGACGGAGGGATGCCGTTTGTGCAGGGGCGATGCGCCGCGTCGAAGAGAAGCGTGCCGGTGATGCGCACGGGGTATTTCTTGAAGACCGGACGGTAAGGCGCGCTGTCGAACTTGTCCCAGACGGCGGGGCGAAAGTGCGGACTGATCTCGGCCGTGATCGAATTGCAGCGCAAGTCCGGTTTGCCCTTCGGCGCGGCCGCTTGCGCGCCCGCGACCGTCCGCAGCGAGATGTGTATGTCGTTCGACTCGTTCCCCGGAATATTGCAGTTCACGTCTTCGCCCTTCTCCGTGTCGTCGTGCTTGGCGTCCATCACGTAGCCGACGAAGACGACCTTCGTGCCCTCGCCGAGCGTAAGACTCCGGCCGCCGTCCTTGATCTTCAAGCCGCGCAGTTTGGAACGATCCGGCGGCAGGCGTGTGCCCTCGCCCCACGGCAGATCGGTCATGTTGTTGACGGCCGTCTGCAAGCCGACGAAGGCGTTGTAAGTGACGGGCAAGGCCGCGCCCGTTGCGCAGAAATCGTTCTTCGCTTCGTTCTCCAACGCGTGCGCGCCCGTCGGGTCGGTCGCCGCGGCGCTGCCGCCGCGCGGGCACGTCCCGTCAATCGGGTGTTTCAATTTGATCGCTTCAAAGGGGAGACTCGCGCAGCCCGGTTCAAAGGCTTTGTCCTGCGCCGCGCCGAGCGGGGTGGATGCGGCGGGCGCGGTGGCGACGTAGGCGAGCGCGGATAAAAGTAGACCGCAGGCCAGAGCCGAAAAACAGCTTAGACGCTTCATTCGGAGCACCTCCAATTTTGGTCTGCCGCGCGCTTCCAAACTCGCTTGCCGGGAAGCACGGGGAAAGGTTCGGTGTAGCTCAAGCTAAGTTAGAAGGCGGGTGGAAGAGTCTCTTTCCCTGAAAGAGTTTCGGGACGCCCCGGCCTGTGCTCTCCGCTTTGCGACCTTTTTCACGCTTGCCGGGCGACGCGACTTTATCATTGAATTCCAACATTCTGGATCAAAAAAATCCTAAATTTTGGATATGCCGACCCGCTTCCGGGGCGTTTGGTGAAACTGCTGAATACTTGCGGGGTAAATTTCGCGCTCCTTATCCGGCATAAAAGTTGCCCTTGCGTCTTTTCTCACCTCTGACCAAGTTCTGGTACGAGTAACGCTTACACAACCGAGCAGTTCCTATACAGCTAGTTAAGGAGAGTCCACAATGAGTAACTTGTCGCGCTTCGCCAAGGGAGCGGCACTGGCCGTCGTTGCCGCCATCTTCTTGGCCGGGTCTCTAGCCCCACGTGTTTTTGCTCAGAAAGTTACCTCGAACGTCAACATCACCGTGAAGGATGAATCGGGAGCAGTTGTGCCCGGCGCGACCCTGACGTTGACCTCGGCGGCGACCAAAACCGAGCGCACCGGCGTCGCCAACGACGAAGGATATTTTTCATTCAACGAAATGAGCGCGGGCGAATACACGCTCAACGTCGAAAAAGCGGGCTTTAAGAAAACGGTCGTCGAAGGCATCAAGGTTGACGTGGGCGGCGTTCCGGCCGAGGTCAACATCGCTCTCGTCACCGGCGGCGTCGAAGAGACCGTGATGGTGACGGCCTCGGAAGCTCAGGCCGTCATCAACAACGAAAACGCGTCGCTTTCCACGACCGTCAACTTGCGGCAGGTGCAAGACCTTCCGATCAACGGTCGTAACCCGCTCGCGCTCGCCGGTCTGCAAGCGGGCGTGACCACGGCCACGAACAGCAACCGCACCTCTTCCATCAACGGATTGCGCGGCACGTTCTCAAACCTGACGTGGGACGGCATCAACATCAACGACAACTTCGTCCGCACGGATTCCCTGTTCGGCGCGGCCAGCCCGTCCGTGGCCGGCGTCGCCGAGTTCACCATCACCACCCAGAACGGCGGCGCGGACGAGGGTCTGGGCGTCGCGCAGGTGCGTCTCTCGACGCCGCGCGGCACGACCGATTTTCACGGGCAGCTCTTCGAGTTCCACCGCAACTACAAGTTTGACGCCAACCGGTTCTTTAACAACTCGACGATTGACCCGCGCACGGGCAAGGCGCTGGCCAAGCCGAAGTTGATTCTGAACCAGTTCGGCGGCAACGTCGGCGGCCCGTTCCGCCTGCCGCGCGTCGGTGAAGGCACGCCCGCCACTTACGGCAAAGACAAACTCTTCTTCTACGCTTACTACGAAGGCACGCGCGAAGCGAGCGACGCGTCGCTCAACCGCACCGTCCTGCTCGATCAGGCGCGCACCGGCACGTTCACCTACCGCCGCGCCGACAACAATCAGTTGCAGACCGTCAACCTGCTCGCCCTGAGCGGCCGCTCGGTTGACCCGCGCATCCTGCGCCTCATCTCTCTGCAACCGACTTCCAACAACACCGAACTCGGAGACACGCGCAACACCGGCGGCTTCCGCTTCAACAGCCCTTCGGGCAACACTCAAGACTTGTGGGGCTTCCGCTTCGACTACGACCTTTCCTCCAAACACCGTTTCGAGGCCATCTTCAGCCGCGCCAAGTTCGCCTCTCCGAACGACACCTTCAACGACATCGGCGAAGTGTTCCCCGGCTTGCCCGGCGGCGGTCAGGCTTCGCGGCGTCCGCGCGGATCGTTCGCGTGGATTTGGTCGCCGACCCAGAACTTGAGCAACGAGTTTCGCAGCGGCTTCTTCCGCACGACGCCCGCGTTCTTGAATAACGAGACGTTTGAAGAAGGCTACCGTCTGACGTTCCCGATCAGCACCAACCCCATCCAGAACTTTCTGCAACAGGGTCGTGTGCCGACCAACTACGACTTCATCGACAACGCTTCGCTCGTGCGCGGCGAACACGTCATCCGCTTCGGCGGCGTCGGACGCATCGTCAAGGTTGACGTGTTCAACGACGCGGGCACTTTGCCGACCTATACGCTCGGCTTCAACTCCACCGGCAACCGCAACCCGCTCGTTCAGAACACCACACAGTTCCCCGGCGGCGTCTCTAACAACGACTTCACCACGGCCTCGAACCTGCTGGCCCTGCTGACCGGCGCGGTCACGAGCGCGGCGCAGACCTTCAACGTCCGCGACCGCGAGTCGGGCTTCGTCCCCGGCTTCGGCGAACGCCGCGGAATCGACTACAACACACTGTCGTTCTACGGCAGCGACACGTGGCGCATGCGCCCCAACCTGACCGTCAACCTCGGCCTGCGCTGGGAATACATCTCGCCGCCGACCGAACGCAACGGGCTGGCCTTGCTGCCGCGCGACACTTCGCTGAACGCCTTGAACGATCCGAACGCCGTGCTCGACTTCGCCGGTTCGGGCACGGGGCGCGCGTTCCACAACAAAGACCTGAACAACTTCGCGCCGAACGTCAGTCTCGCATGGGATCCGTTCAACGACGGCAAGACCTCTCTGCGTCTCGGCTACGCCATCTCCTACGTGCTCGACAACAACGTGACGACCGTGCAGAACGCGGCCATCAGTTCCAACGCGGGTCTGTCTTCCGCCGCCAGCCTGACGGGTCTCGGCGGCACGGTCAGCGGCACGGGCATCGTCCCGGTTCCGGTTCCGACCTTCCGCGTCCCGCGCACCATCGCCGACAACCTCGCCATCTCGCAGACGCCGACGCTCTACACCATCGATCCCGATCTGAAGACGCCCTACGTGCAGCAGTGGAACATCGGCATCCAGCGCGAGATTTTCCGCGACACGGCCGTCGAGATTCGCTACGTGGGCAACCGCGGCATCAAGCTGACGCGCGCGATTGACACCAACCAGACGCGAATCTTCGAGAACGGGTTCTTGCAGGACTTCCTGCGCGCACAGCAGAATCTCGCCATTCTGGATGCGGAAAACGCACGTCGCCGCGCGGCCAATCCCAACGCGGCGCTCCTTCCCCGGTCGGCGGCGTTCAACTCGACGCTGGCAGCGCAAGGCAGTCAGCGACTCCCGGTCTTCGAGCGGATCGGCAACGGCGGAGATCTCGCTTCCACCAACTTCCTTAGCTTGATCTCGACGAATCAGGTCGGCGAACTGGCTTCGCAGTACGTCCAGTTGCGCCGCACCTATTTGACAATCGGCACGAACGGCGCGCAGGTCGGGCCGGGCTTCTTCTTGCCCGCCAACCCCAATGCCTTCGTGACCGACTACGTGGGCAACGGTTCGTACTCTAACTACAACGGCCTGCAAATGGAGGTTCGCAAGCGTCTGTCGAACGGCTTCTACTATCAGGCCAACTACACCTACAGCAAATCGTTCACCGACTTCGAGGGCAGCCAGGCCAACTTCCAGGGCTTCATCGATCTGAACACGGGCGGCGTGATCGAGAAACGGCGCAGCGCGAACGACGTGAGGCATGTCTTCAAGGCCAACGGCGTGTACGAACTGCCCTTCGGCCCCGGCAAGCGTTTCCTGAACTTCGGCGGCTTCGGCGGGAAACTACTCGAAGGCTTCCAGTTGAGCGGACTCTATCGTCAACAGAGCGGTCGTCCGATCAACATCGTCACCGGACTCGGCACGACGGCTGAACCGTGCCGCGGCACGTTGAACCGTTCGGGACGCTCCTGCGCCATGACGGTCAACACCAACCTGACCATTCAGGATTTGGATAGGCGGACGGGTCTGTTCTTCAACCCGGTCACCGGCCGCCCACAGTTGTTCGACCCGTCGCTGGTCGGTTCGGACGGCCGCGCCAATCCTGAGTTCTTCCAGAACCCGGGCGCAGGTCAACTCGGCGCGCTCCAGCAGACGCCCGTCAGCGGCCCCGGCTTCTGGGTCGCCGACATGGCGCTCATCAAGCGCACCAAGACGAGCGAGAACACGAACGTCGAATTGCGCCTTGAGGCTTTCAACGTCTTCAATCACACGAACTTCTCCGTGTCCGAGACGCAGAGCATCAACAGCACCAACTTCGGACGCATCACTTCGACGTTCGACCCGCGCATTTTGCAGTTTGCGTTCAAGTTCAACTTCTAAACCGCGGCGGACAGGGCAAGCCCGAACCGCAACCGTTTAGTTTTACGCTTTCAGCGCTTCGGGCGTTGCCTTCCCATACCAAGGAGAGGCAACGCCCGACTTTTATCCGCACACTCGAAACGGCGTCCACGCTCGCGCGCGAACGCCTGCGACGCTCCACGGAGGTTAAGATGAAACACACTCGCACACGCGCTCGCGCCGTCACGCGCTTCACCCGCCTGCTCGCACTGCTGCTGTGTCTGGCCGCACCGTTACAAGTGGCAACCTCGGCGGTGGGCGCGGCCGACGACAAAGAGAAAATGAAGCCCGAAGAGGTGGTGGCGAAACATCTGGAATCAATCGGCACGGCCGAGGCGCGGCAAGCCGTCCGCAACTTGGTCGCCAGCGGCACGGTCGTCTTTCAGATTCGTGCGGGCGGAAAAGGACAGACGGGCGGCGCGTCTCTCATCGCGTCCGAAGGCGAGATGAATTTGTTCAAGATGGTCTTTCAAGAGTCGCCCACCTACCCGCACGAACTGTTCAGCTACGACGGGAAATCTTTCGGCGCGATGCACGTCCGCCCCAACGCACATTCGCCGCTCGGCGAGTTTTTCATCACCCACGAGACAGTCTTCAAGCAGGGACTCGTCGGCGGCGCGCTGACGACCTCTTGGGCACTGCTGAATCTGACGGAGAAGAATCCCAAGCTCACTTACGAAGGCACGAAGAAGATCGCCGACCGGCCGGCGCACGAGTTGCGCTACATGCCGCGCAAGGGCACTGATCTCAAGATCAGACTCTTCTTCGACGCCGAGACGTTCCAACACGTCCGCACCGAGTATGAGCACACGCTCGCGGCGGCGCTCGGCGCGCGCATCTCGACGACCGGGCCGAGCGCGAACAAGAGCGAAGTCCGTTACAAACTGGTGGAAGAATTTTCCGTTTTCAAGAAGGAGGGCGGCCTCAACCTACCGCACATTTACAAACTGACGCTGAACGTGCAGGGCGGGGTGATGGTCATACAGGATTGGACTGTCGAACTGACGCAGTTCGCTTTCAACCAGAAACTCAACCCCAAAGATTTCACGCCGGAATCCTAAACACTGCCGGGCGATTTTCCCTCAAGCAAAGAGACGCGCGAAGCCCTTGAAGTCGAGCGCGCGGACGGGCAGGCCGAGTTGTCTTTGCAGTTCTTCGTGCGTCGTGCCGTCGAGCATGACGGGTTCATCCGACTTGAAGGCGACGCTCGGCAAGACGACGAAACTGCCTTCGATTCGTTCGCGCGCGGCCAACACGTCGCGTCCGGTCATCAACCCGGCGACGACGATGTCCGGCCCGAAGTAATCGTTCTCCACGGCCACGACGCGAAGCCGCGTGTTGAAGCGTTCGTTCAGACGCGCGATCAAATTTTCGAGGACGGGCGCGAAGAGTTTTCCCGTCAGGATCGTGCCGTCGAGACTCGCGGCACGGGCGGGCGGGCGGCGTTCGAGACGGCGCGAGAGGCGGCGGAAGTCTTCGTAGAACGAGCGCACCATGCCGACGCCGTCTTCGATCTGCGGATAGTCTCCGTAGTGTCGGCGCGAGGGAACATCTTGCCCTGCGCGCAGGTAAAACTCGTCGCCGAGAAAAGCGAAGTTCGTCCCTAACCGCGCGCGCAGTTCGCTTTGCAACCGTTTCACCTGCCGGATCGTCTGCCGGCAAAATTCCGGCGTGACGGGCGTCAGTCGCGCGTCCGTGTTGTAGCGCGTGAGACCCAAAGGGACGATGGCGACACTCCGCAACAAGGGATAATCGACGGACAAATCGCGGACGGTACGCTCCAAAATCTCGCCGTCGTTGATCTGCGGGCACAAGACGACCTGCGCGTGAATCTCGATGCCGGCGTCGAGCATCCGGCGCATCTTCGCCCGGATGTCCGCGCGCCGTTTGTCCACGCCGAGCAGGTAGGCGCGCACGTCCAAGTCGGTCGCGTGGACTGAGACGTATTGCGGCGTCAGTCGTTGTTCGATGACGCGCCGCATCTCCGCCTCCGTGATCGAGGTGAGCGTCGTGTAGTTGCCGTAGAGGAAGGAGAGGCGCACGTCTTCGTCGCGGAAGGAGAGCGCGGGGCGCGCGTCGGGCGGGTTGCCGTGACAGAAGCAGAAGAGGCACTCGTTGGCACACTGGCGCGGCACGATGTTCTCGAACTGCAAGCCGAAATCTTCGCCCTCGCCGCGCTCGATTTGTAGTTCCCACTCCTCGCCGTTTTTCTTCAACACGTCGAGCGTCAGTTCCGTCTCGCCGCCGGTCTGGAAACGGAAGTCCAGATAATCGCGCACCGTGCGGCCGTTGACGCGCAGGATGCGGTCGCCCGCTTCGATCTCTAGCTCTGCGGCGAGGCTTGCGGGCGCGACTTCGGAGACTTCCACGCCGCGGCGTCGAATCTGCGTGATGGCTGGTGTGACGGCGAATTCGTACATCTGAAAACCAACAACTCTCTCTCTCGTGCTCCAACTGACAGACCAAAATTAACGGCTCTCTCGAATCGGATAGTATCGTCTATTGCCGCGACGGATTCAACTCGCCCGCCAGTGCTTTAGTTAGACACGGTGGACAAGGCGCGTACGGAAGAATTTCACGCAAAGGCGCAAAGAGATAAAAAGGCGCAAAGAGATAAAGCAGAAGGCGCAAAGGTGTTGACTGACTACCTGAGTTATCGGTTTTCTTTGCGCCTTACGTTTTCCAGCTTTTGCGCCTTTGCGTGAACCGTCTTTATCTCTAACTCAACCACTACCGCCGCCCCTGTCAAACGCGCGCCTCGTGAGGCAATCTGACCGCCCCGCCTGCCAAAATGATGTGCCTTGACAGGAGCGCGCACGCCGCTCTCTTTCATCTCGAACGCACGCAAGATCGACTCTCGTCTCTCGTCACGCTTCAACACCTGACGGCAACTCTTCTGTTCGTTCGGACTTGCGCATTTCGCTGTAAGCGACGGTCGTTCCGCGTCGCCTCGCCGCCGCAAGCGTGTCGTCTGCGGGCACGCCGCTTGCCACGAAAACAGCCGGAAGCCGACGCCCTCCCCGCGCGGCCTTTAAGCCAAATCACCTTGAACTAAAGAGCATGCCTGAGACAGTTCTCGAACCCACACACGCGCCCGAACATGCGCCCCGCGTTTCTTTCCATCCGACCGTTCTGCTCGCCGAAGACGACGCGGCGGTGCGCCGCTACCTCGAAGTCATTCTGCGCCGCGCGGGCTACACGGTCGTCTGCGCCGCGAACGGACTCGAAGCGATCAAGCTCGCCGTCTCCGAAAAAATCGATGCCGTCGTGACGGATGCTTTGATGCCGCACCTCGGCGGCCACGAACTCTGTCGCTACCTGCGCGCGCGCCCCGAACTCGCGCGCATCCCCATCCTGCTCCTCAGCGGGCTTGAACAGAACGCCGCGACGACCGCCGGAAGCGTCTACGCCGACGCGCATCTCACCAAGCCCGTGCGGCCGGAAGATTTCACCGCCTGTCTGGCACGACTGCTCAAGGCGAACAACTGAATCACAAACGCGCCGCCACGCTTCAAGCATTCACGCTTCAAGCCTTGAGTTTCTCCCCGCCGCAAACGACGAGAGGCCGCTCTGTTGAAACAGAGCGGCCTCTCGTCGTTTGCTTGAACTGCGCTGGCGCGGCAGTCTCCGCGCGCGAAACTTTACCTCGCGCGCGGCGGGTCTTTAAGCCTTCGCCGTCGTCTTGACGCCGAGCATGTCGTCGAGCGGCGTGTATTCGAGTCCCTGCGCCTCCGCGACCGCTTCGTAGGTCAACTTCCCGGCGTAAGTGTTGACCCCCTCTTTCAGTCCCGGATCAGAGGTGATGGCGGTGAGAAAACCTTTGTTCGCCAGTTTCAGAGTGTAGGGCAAGGTCGCGTTCGTCAAAGCGAAGGTCGAAGTGCGCGGAACCGCGCCCGGCATATTGGCGACGCAATAGTGGAGCACGCCTTCGACGTAGTAAGTCGGTTCGCTGTGCGTGGTCGGGTGCGTCGTCTCGATGCAGCCGCCCTGATCGACCGCCACATCGACGATGACCGCGCCGTTCGGCACTTTCTTCAACATCTCGCGCGTGATCAGTTTCGGCGCGGCCGCGCCGGGGACGAGCACCGCGCCCACGATCAAGTCGGCCTCGGCAATCGCGCCCTGAATCGCATAGGCCGAAGAGGCGAGCGTCGTGATGCGCGATAGGAAGATGTCGTCGAGTTCGCGCAAGCGGTCGAGATTGTTGTCGATGATGGTGACGTGCGCGCCCATGCCGACGGCCATCTTCGCGGAGTTCGTGCCGACGACGCCGCCGCCGATGATCACCACGCGCGCCGCGGGCACGCCCGGCACGCCGCCCAACAGCACGCCGCGCCCGCCGCGCATCTTCTCAAGGTATTGCGCGCCGACTTGAATCGCCATGCGCCCGGCCACTTCCGACATCGGCGTGAGCAAGGGCAGCGTGCCGCGCTTGTCCGTGATCGTCTCGTAGGCCACGCCCGTCACTTTGCGTTCGAGGAGTTGCTTGGTCAGTTCGTTGTCGGGGGCAAGGTGCAGGTAGGTGAAGAGCAACTGGCCTTCGCGCATGCGCGGGTACTCGGGCGCAATCGGTTCTTTGACCTTCACGATCATGTCGCCCTGCGCCCACACCTCGTCGGCCGTCTCTAAGATCGTCGCGCCCGCGCGTTGGTACAACGCATCCTCGAAGCCCGAACCCTCGCCCGCGCTCCGTTCGACGACGACCTTGTGCCCCGCATCCGTCAGCGCGCGCACACCGGCGGGCGTCATCCCGACGCGATACTCGTTATCTTTAATCTCTTTGGGGAGTCCGACTAGCACTTTTTATCCTCCGGAGGTTAGAGGTCGGAGGTCGGAGGTTAGTTAAATCAGCTTCTGTCTTACACTGACCTCTCACCTCTCACCTCTCACCTCTGTATTATTCAAAATTCACTTCGTCGATCTGCGCGCGTTGCAGCTTGCCGCTGTAGTCGACATAAACCGACTTCCATTCGGTGAAGATGTCCAAGACCTGCGTGCCCGCTTCGCGGTGGCCGTTGCCCGTGGCCTTCGTGCCGCCGAAGGGCAAGTGGACTTCCGCGCCGATGGTCGAAGAGTTGATGTAGAAGATGCCCGTGTACATGTCGTTCATCGCGTGGAAGGCGCGGTTCACGTCCTGCGTGTAGATGGCGGCAGACAAGCCGTAGCGCACGCCGTTGGCGATCTCGACGGCTTCCGCAAGATCGTTCGTCGGGATCACGGCCGTGACGGGGCCGAAAATCTCTTCCTGCGCGATGCGCATCTGCGGAGCAACATCGGTGAAGACGGTCGGCTCGATGAAATAGCCGTTGGCGTGAGCGCCCCCTTCGAGACGACGGCCGCCCGTCGCTAATTTCGCGCCGTCTTCACGCTGTCCGACTTCGATGTAGCCGAGGATTTTATGCACGGCGTCGGCGTTGATGACCGGCCCCATGTCCGTCTCCGCCCGCAAGCCGTCGCCGACGCGCAAGCCTTCGGCGCGCTCCGTCAGTTTCTGCGTAAACTTTTTATAGACCTTCTTGTGGACGACGAGGCGCGAAGAGGCCGTGCAGCGTTGACCGGAAGTGCCGAACGCGCCCCAGACCGCGCCCTCGACGGCCAGATCGATGTCGGCGTCGTCCATCACGATGATGACGTTTTTGCCGCCGAGTTCGAGCGAGCAGATGGCGTTGCGGTCGGCGCACGCGCCCGCGATGATGCGCCCCGTCTCGGTCGAACCCGTAAAAGAGATCAAGCGCACGTCGCGGTGTTCGACGAGCGGCTTGCCCGCGTCCGCGCCGTAGCCCGTCACCATGTTGACGACTCCGCGCGGCACTCCGGCCTCTTCGCACGCCTTGATCAAGTTGTAGGTTGAGAGCGGAGTGTCTTCGGCCGGTTTGATGACGACGGTGTTACCGCAGACGAGCGCCGGGATCAACTTCCAAGAAGGGATCGCCATCGGGAAATTCCACGGCGTGATCAAGCCGCACAGCCCGACCGGCTGGCGCACGCACATGGCAAACTTGTCGGGCATCTCGGCGGGCGTCGTGTAGCCGTGCAGGCGGCGTCCCTCTCCGGCCGTGTAGAAGGTGCAGTCGATGGCCTCTTGCACGTCGCCCCCGGTCTCTTTCAAGACCTTGCCCATCTCACGCGTCATGTCCGAGGCGTGCGAGTCTTTGTCGCGGATGAGGATGTTGCCGAGACGAAAGAGTATCTCGGCGCGACGCGGCGCGGGCATGCGTCGCCAGCCTTCGGCCGCTGCCTTCGCGGCGGCGACGGCGCGCTCCACGTCCTCACTGGTCGAGACGGGAAAGCGGCCGATGATGTCGCGCGTGTCGGCCGGGTTGACGTTCTCGAAATACTCGCCGCCCGCCGCCGCCACCCACTCGCCGCCGATGTAGTTGCTGTAAGTTTTGACCGACGCCCCGCCGCGCGCAGCGCCGCCCTTACCCTGCACGCTCGCGCGCACCGTGGCAGCGGCGGTCGTCGCCGTGCGCGAACCCCTTTTCATCGGGCGGCTCAAAGCCTTTTTCGACTGTGCCATAAGAATGTGAATCGTAAATCGTAAATCGTGAACAGAGGAAAGCCGTCTTTCTCTATTCACGATTTACGATTCACTATTTACTGGTATGTAAACTGAATGATCGTCTGCGTGATGACGTTGCGGCGGTCGAGGAACGTGACGTTCATGACGACCGCGTCGCCGACCTTGAGATTGTTGATGACGCGTTCGAACTCGGCCAGCGTGTTGACCGGGATGCGATTGACGCGCTGGATAACCATGTTCTCGGCGATTGACGCCTCGAAAGCCAACCCGCTCTGATCCACGTCGCGCACGAGCAGGCCGCGCACGCCTTTGAGGTTGCGCTCGTTGGCGAGTTGCGGCGTCAGTTCGCTCAAGGTGAGTCCGAGCGTCGGGCGCTCGGTGCTCGTGGGCTTGTCGGAGTTGATTTTCGGCGTCGTGGGCGTGGGCGTCGGCGTCGCCTCGGCCGCGCTGCGCGGCGGACGCTCGCCCACGGAGACGCTGACCGTGCGCCGTTCGAGTTGGCCGTTCATATCGCGCAGGAAAGTCAACTGCACCGTCTCGCCGACGGGCGTGCTCGCCACCTTGTTGATCAAGTCCTGCGAGTTGGTGACGGGCTTGCCGTTGAATTCGACGATGATGTCGTTGACCTGAATTCCGGCGGTGCGCGCCGGGCCTTCGCGCACGTCCGTGATGATCGCGCCCTTGGCGTCCTTCAAATTGTAGACGCGCGCAAACTCGGCCTTCACCGAATCGAGCAGCACGCCGAGGTAGCCGCGTTTGACGCGCCCGCCCGCGACGAGTTGACGATAGACGAAACTGGCCTCGTTCGACGGCAGCGCAAACCCGATGCCGTTGTAGTCGCCGGTCGAAGTGGCGATCTGCGAGTTGATGCCGATCACTTCGCCGCGCATGTTGACGAGCGGCCCACCGGAGTTGCCGCGATTGATGGCCGCGTCTGTTTGCAGGAAGCGTTGGAAACTGGAAGAGACGGGCGTGGTGCGTTCGCGCGTGGAGATGATCCCGGCCGTGACCGTCTGGTCGAGACCGAAGGGCGAGCCGACGGCGAGCACCCAGTCGCCCACCTGCGCTTCGTCCGAGTTGCCAAGTTTGACGGTCGGCAGGTCGCGCATCGGTTCGACTTTGACGACCGCGAGGTCTGTCTCGTCGTCTTCGCCGACGACGCGCCCGCGCATCAGTTCGCCCGACTGCAAGCGCACGGTGATGCGCGTTGCGCCTTCGACGACGTGCTGGTTCGTCAGGATGTAGCCTTTCGGATCGACGATGAAGCCGCTGCCGACGCCGCGCGAAGGCCGCTGCGCTTGGCGGCGAAACATCTCCATCAAGGGATTGTCGCCGCCGCCGTCTTTGTCGTCCGAATCGTCGTCGTCGCCGCTGTTGCTGTTGCCGCTGCCCGTGCTCGGCGCGCGTTCGGTCATCTGCGGCGCGGAGACCGTGTCGATGTTGACGACGGCCGGTTCGACACGTTGCGCGATCTCCGCGAACGACGCGGAGAGGGCTTCGGGCGCGCGCGCCACTTGCGCCGCGCGCTGCGCATCGTTCTGCGCCACAGCATCGCGCCCGGCGAGCATCGCGCCGAGACCTGCACCGACCACCAGACACGCCAGCGCCAGCGCCGCGATCCACACACGCAGGCGACGCAAGATCGCTTGCTCTGCCTCAGTCGTTTGGCCTTGGGGAAGTTTATACATAGAACTTTTTACCGCCTTACCTAACGCTCTTGAAAACCGACGGCCGCGACGTGCGCTTCCGAGTGCGCCCCGCCGCCTCGCAGTTGGATGACCAACCGCACCCTCTCTGCCCACTCACCCGTTATTCACGCCCTCATGCGCGAAGCGAAGTTCGTCGAGTATAACGAATCGCCCGACGCGCCGCAAAGCAACAACAGAGACGCCCACCGCAAATATCCGAAACGTCGGATGAACGTCCGTTGAAATGTCGGCCGACAACTCAACGGCAGTGGCGAAAGGCGAGACTATAACGCGCAGGTATCACGATTCCGACGCGCGCATCTCACGCTCGTGAGCCTTGGCTGCGCGTCTCTCGCTCCAACGCGTTTCGGAGATGATGATGCCTGCGAAGATGAGCGCCGCGCCAAGCCAACCGCGCCCTCCCATCCATTCGCCCGCGCCGAGCGCGGCGACGGCAAAGGCCGTGGCGAAGACGGGTTCGAGGCTGAAGATGATGGCCGCGTGCGTGGCCGAAGTGCGCGCCTGTCCCCACGTCCAGAAAAGAAACGAGCCGACCGTCGCCACCGTCGCCAGATAGACGAGTTGCCATACGATGCGCGCGTTCCACGCGAGCGGCACGGTCTCGCGCGCAAGCGCCGTGGGCAGAGCATCCGCGCCCGCCACGCCAGCCCACACGCGCAAGCCTATCCAGACGACGGCGAACAGCACGGCCGTGCATCCGATCTGCAAGACGGTCAACTGTCGCGCGTCATGCCGTCGCGCGTAGACGCTCATCAACGTGATGTGCGTGGCGAAGAGAAGGGTGGCGGCGAGCGTCAACAGGTCGCCTAAGTTGACGCTCGTGTCCGCACCTTGCGGCGCGAGAATCAACAGCCCGCCGAGCGACGCGAACACGACGCCGACCAGATTCTCTACGCCCGGCCGCGCGCGCAGGACGAGATAAGCGACGAAGGGCACGAGCGGCGTCGTCAACCCCGTCACGAAAGCCGACTTCGAGGCCGTGGTGTAAACCTGTCCGGCCGCCTGCAAACCGAACCCCGCGCCCATCAACAGGCCGAGCACCAGACCGGCGCGCCACTGTGCCCGGCGCGCCGCCGCGAGCCGGCGCGGAAACAACGCCGCCAGCAGCACGGCCGCCGCCGCGAAGCGCACGAACATATACGCCATCGGCGGCCACACGCCGAGGATGTCCTTCGCCATGAAGAAGGTCGAACCCCAGATCAGCGTCGTCAACATCAACGCGCCGTCCGCCGCCAGATTGGATTTCAGTCGCATATCAAGAGCAGTGACGAGTGACGAGTGACAAGTTAAAGACAAGTAAATCGTGAAGCGTAAATCGTGAATAGAAGAAAGCAGTTTTCTCTATTGAAAGACTGTCATGCTCTATTGACGATTCACGATTGACGGCTTTTCCAACTTGTCACTCGTCACTTGTCACTCGTCACTTCTTTCACGGTTTGAGCAAAACTTTGAGGACGCCCGGTTCGGCGGCGCGCTCGATGGCGCGGAGGCCGTCGGCGAGTGGGAACTCTTCAGTGACGAGGCTGAGGACATCGACCGCATCGCGCGCGAGCAGTTCGAGCGCGGGCGCGAAACGTCCGCAGCGCGAGCCGACGACGCTGATTTCGTTGACCACGATGCGCGCGGCGTCGATCTCGGTCGCGCCTTGAAAAGTTGACTTCAAGACGAGCACGCCGCGCGGGCGCACGAGTTTGACGGCGAGCGCAAAGCCGCCCGCCGCGCCCGATGCTTCGACCACCACGTCGAACGCGCCCAAGCGTTCAAGCGACGCCTCAACCCCGGCGGCGAGCGCGGTTTCGACGCCGCGTGCACGAGCGATGCGCAGTTTGTTTTCGTGTCTGCCAAAGAGCATGACGGCCGCTCCCGCTTGCGCCTTGATGGCCTGCGCGCAGAGCAGACCGAGTTTGCCGTCGCCGATGACGGCCACGCGCGTGTCGCTCCTGATCTCGACGCGCTCCGAGATGCCGCACGCCGCCGCGAGCGGTTCGGCGAAGACGGCGCGCACGTCTTCAACTTCGTCCGGCACGGGGAGCAGATTGACAACCGGCAGACGCAAAAACTCTGCGAACGCGCCGTCGCGCCCGACGATGCCGAGCACCGTGCGCTCCGTGCAATGGCGCGCATCGCCCGCCGCGCACAACGCACAGCGCCCGCACCCGGCGTTGATCTCGCCCACCACGCGCCGCCCCACGAGCGCCGCAGCGTCCGGCGCGCTCTCCACCACGCCGACGAACTCGTGGCCGAGCGTTCCGGCGAAGCCCGCGTACCCGCGCGCGATCTCCAAGTCCGTATTACAAATTCCCGCCAACACGACGCGCACCAACGCCTCGCCCCCCGCGCGCGGCGCATCGATCTCCGCCACCCGCAACCTGCCGTCCTCGTATCGCAGAGCTTTCATAAAAGCAGAGGTTAGAGGTCAGAGGTTAGAGGTTAGAAGAAGACGGTTTTTAACTAACCTCTGACCTCTAACGTCAAAATCTTTTCGTCCTCATGTAAGCGTTCGCCGGAGTGAGTTCGACGGTTTGTTCGCGACCGGCGACGTTGATGGGAAGTCGCCAAGTGACTTCTTGCGCGCCCGCTTGCGTGGCGTGGATCCACCAGCGGCCGGGCGGGACGTAGACGGCCGTCTGCCCGCTCTCGTCGAGTTGCGTGCGGATGGGCTGGCGCGCGCCCATGCGCCGGACGATGAACTCCTCGAAGCGCTGCCCCGGTCTCCGCTCGTCCAGAAACTCGCGCTGCGCGGCGGCCATGTCAATCGAGTAGAGTTGGACGGCCAGAGACGACGCCGGAGCAGCAGCGGTGTCAGAGTTTTGTTCGTGCGCGCCGGGACGCGGCAGCACGACGATGCGCAAGAGCGTCTCGCGCGCCTGTGCGCCCGCGCCTAGGCCTTGCGCCGCGTCGTCCGCGGGCAGGCGGTGATAGATGAGCCAACTCGCCCCCGCGAGCGCCAAGACGAGCGCGACGCGCAAGAGTGCGACGAGCCAACGATGTGCGGAAACCGGATCGTTCACTTGAGATTCGGCGCGGCCGGATACTGACCCGGCCGTCAGGCCATGAAGCCCTTTTCGCGCAACGCGCTTTCCAGTTCGCGGTTGGTCGGCACGGAGAGCACCTGTCCTGCGATGTCGAGCGTCGGCTTGCGCTCCTTGCCGTCGTTGTGTCGGCGCACCCACTCGGCCGCCTCGGCGTTCTCTTCCACGTCGATGTAGGTGTGCGCCACGCCCAGTTCCTTCAAATGCCGCAAGGTGTCCTGCGTGTCATGACACCACCCCGCCCCGTACACTTTCACTTCCATCTCTTTTCTTCTCCCGAATTATTTGACGGCAATCATAACAGTGACGAGTGACAAGTGACGAGTGATGAGGAAAAGCGGTGAATGGTGAATGGTCAAGGGTGAATGGTGGAAGACAGTTCTGATCCATTGACCATTGACCATTCACCAGCCTTCACTTCATCCCTCATCCCTCATCCTTCATCCCTGCCCTATGCGGTGTTACAATGCGTCTTCAACTTACTTTTTCCGACGTAATTTTTCCTGTGACGACGAAAGCGATGGATAAATTCCGCGACGAGTGCGGCGTCTTCGGCATCTACGGCCACGCGGAGGCGGCGCGTCTCACCTACTTGGGTCTCTACGCGCTGCAACATCGCGGGCAGGAGTCGTGCGGCATCGTCTCTTCGGACGGGCGCGAGTTGCGCTCCGAGCGCGCCATGGGGCTGGTCTCCGACGTGTTCGACGCCGAACGGCTCAACCGCTTGCCCGGCGCTGCGGCCATCGGCCACGTGCGCTATTCGACGGCCGGAGAAGTCTCCATCCGCGAGGCGCAGCCCTTTCTCGTCGCCTGCCAGCACGGCCAAGTCGCCGTCTGCCATAACGGCAACCTGCCCTTCGCCGGCGAGGAGCGCAAGCGTCTGGAACGCGACGGGGCGATCTTCTCTTCCACGTCCGACACGGAAGTCATACTGCACGGCATCGCGCGCTCGCAAGCGAACGGAATCCGCGAGGCCATCCCCGAAGTGTTGCGCGAAACCGAGGGCGCGTTCTCGATGCTCTTTCTCACGCCCGACTCTCTCATCGCCATCCGCGACCCGCGCGGCTTTCGCCCGCTCGCGCTCGGACGCCTCGGCGACGCTTGGGTCGTCGCCTCCGAAACCTGCGCCTTCGATCTGATCGAAGCGGCTTACGTCCGCGACGTAGAACCCGGCGAGATGATCGTGATCGACGAGGGCGGCCTGCATTCGTCCTACCCGCTCGCCGCGCGCGCGCATTCCATGTGCATCTTCGAGCACGTCTATTTCGCGCGCCCCGACTCTCTGATCTACGGTCATTCGGTCAACGAGTCGCGGCACAAGATGGGCAAGCGGCTCGCCCTCGAACAGCCGACCGAAGCGGACATCGTCGTGCCCGTGCCCGATTCCGGAGTTGCCGCCGCCATCGGCTACGCCGCGCAAAGCGGTATCAGTTACCGGCAAGGCTTGGTGCGCAATCATTACGTCCATCGCACCTTCATCGAACCCAAACAGGCGATCCGCTCGTTCGGCGTGCGCATCAAGTTGAACCCGGTGCGCGACCTCATCGCAGGCCGCCGCGTCGTGCTCATCGACGACTCCATCGTGCGCGGCACTACCTCGCGCAAGATCGTCCGCATGGTGCGCGAAGCCGGAGCGACCGAAGTTCACATGCGCATCAGTTGCCCGCCCACCATCAGCCCTTGCTTCTACGGCGTGGACACGCCGAACCGCGACGACTTGATCGCCGCGCAGATGACGGTCGAAGAAATTCGCAACTTCATCGGCGCGGACTCGCTCGGCTACCTCTCGCTCGAAGGCATGCTCCACGCCACCGGCATCCGCCCCGATGCGGCCTGCGTCGCCTGCTGGACGGGCAACTACCCCACCCAAATCACACGCGAAGCCGAAACCCAATGGGCGCGCGAACGCGAACCCGTGCCCTCCGACTGAAGACACGAGCGAAGCTTTATAAATGCGTGTGATTTATACCGAGGAGCAATATCAAGGGATGGTTGCTTTGCTCGACCAGTTAAGTGACGAAGTTGGCGAAAACGAAACGCATCCTTATGCGTCACTGATGGAATTGCTCGGCGTCCTGATCGAACATTATGAGGCGGAGCACGTTCCTGAATTAAACATCTAGCAGTAGCGTTTTTTAATTTCTCGTAGCAAATAGTCTCGGCCAATAGTCTCGTTCGGCGATGCGTTGTTCTCAATAGTCAAACATAAATTTTGCGAAGAGGTGCGGAGTGGCTCAAAGTAGAAACGTGCGGGGATGCGGTTGTCTGGGCGTGGTGGTAGCGCTGGTCGTCATCGGCGGACTGTTCGCTTATATCAAGTTTTACAAGCCCGCGCCGGGGCCGCAGCTTCCGCCGCCGTCGGGCGATGAATTGACGGTGAACGTCCTCGATGTCGGGCAGGGCGACGCCATCTTGATCGTCGCGCCGGGCGGCAAGACCGTGCTCGTGGATGCGAGCGTGCCGGGCAGCGGCAAGAAGATTCTCGCGGCCATGCAGCGCAGCGGCGTCGATCACATCGACCTGCTCGTGACGACGCACGCGCACGCCGATCACATCGGCGGCGCGGACGAAGTGATCAAGGGCACGAAGGTTTACAAGGTGCTCGACAGCAAAGTGCCGAACACGACGAAGAACTACGAAGACTTTCTTGACGCCATCGAATCGCGCGTCGAAAATCCGCAGGACAACTTTATCAGCGCCGCGCCCGGCCAGACCTTCGACCTCGGCAGCGGTGTCGTCATCTCTGTGCTCGCGCCCATCCAGCCGCTCTTTACGAAAGACCAGTTGCGTTCCGGCGGCAACGAGCCGAACGCCAACTCGGTCGTCACGCGGCTCGACTACGGAGAGTTCTCGATGCTCTTGACGGGCGACGCCGAAGCGCAGACCGAGCAGCGCATGATGGAACAGGGCGCGCGGCTTGAGGCGCGGGTCTTAAAGGTCGGACACCACGGCTCGAAGTATGCGAGTTCGGAAGACTTCCTGCGGCAAGCGAAGTTCAAAGACGCGGTCATCTCGTGCGGCGCGGATAATCGCTACGGCCATCCGAGTCAAGAGGCGCTGGATCGTCTGCGGGCTGCGAACGTGAAAATCTACCGCACGGACTTGCAGGGCGACATCACGATCAAGACGCGCGGCCAAGAGGATTATCAGATCACGACCGCACGGCAAGCGTCAGCCGACGAAATCGCGACGGGTCGCAAGGCGCAGAAGGACGACTCGGCCAAGTCGGGCTTCATCCAATACGGCGACTTCGGCCCCGCGCCCAAAGCCTCGCCCAAAACGAAAGCGGCCAACAGCAGGTGACGAGAGATGACGAAGCGCAAACAGAATCCGACTGAAAGTTCCGCCGCGACAGAAGTTCGCGCCGTCGTCGACCGCATCGAAGACGGCGACATCGCCGTCCTCAGTCTCGAAGACGAGACGCAACTCGACGTGCCGCGCGCGCGTCTCCCCGCGGACGCTAACTCCGACGGCGACCACCTGCTCCTCAAGTTCGATGTTGACGCCGAAGGCGGCCGCGGCCGGCGCACGCTCAAGTCAATCGAAGCCGCGCCCCAAGCCCGCGCCGACGCCGAAGACCGGATCAAGAAAATGCAGGAACGTCTCGCGCGTCTCGGCGGCGCGCCCGACCGAAAAGATTTCAAGTTGTGAAATAGCTATTAGCTATTAGCTATTAGCTGTTAGCTAAAACAACCGCGATAACAAAAGCGTTTGCCCGATGAGTACGGTTGACGATTGACAACAGCTAACTCTTTATTGAACTGACCAATCACCGGCGGTTAAACCATTAACATCCGATAGCTGTTAATTCAGAGCTAACAGCTAATAGCTAACAGCTAACAGCTTCTATGAAACCCATTACCTACAGCGACGCGGGTGTCTCGATTGAGGCGGCGAACGCGGCCGTCGAACGCATCAGGGAGATGGCGCGCTCCACTTTCAACGCGCGCACGCTTTCCGAGATCGGCAGCTTCGGCGGGATGTTCGACGGCACGTTCCCCGCGATGCGCGCGCCCGTCCTCGTCGCTTCGGCCGACGGCGTCGGGACGAAACTCAAAGTCGCCTTCGAGACCAACACGCACAACACGGTCGGCCGCGACCTCGTCAACCACTGCGTCAACGACATACTCGTGCAGGGCGCGCGTCCGCTCTTCTTCCTCGACTACGTCGCGACGGGCGTGCTCTCGCCCGCCGTCATCGCTGCGGTGATCGAAGGCGTGGCCGCCGGGTGTCGGGAGAACAACTGCGTGCTGCTCGGCGGCGAGACGGCGGAGATGCCCAGCTTCTATGCGGCGGGCGAATACGACGTGGCCGGGTTCATCGTCGGCATCGTGGACAGGGAAAAAGTGATCGACGGCAAATCAATCGCCGTGGGCGACCGGGTGCTCGGCCTGCCCTCCGTCGGCCTGCACACGAACGGCTATTCGCTCGCGCGCAAACTCTTTTTTGAAGTGGCGCGCTACGACACGGCGACGCACGTCGAGGAACTCGGCACGACGGCGGGCGAGGCTCTGCTCGCGCCGCATCCGAGTTACCTGCACGTGCTCGAAGAACTGCTCGACACGGGCGCGATCAAAGGCTTGGCGCACATCACGGGCGGCGGCCTCGTCGATAACATTCCGCGCATCCTGCCCGAAGGCACGGCCGTCGAGATCAGACGCGGCTCTTGGCCGCAGCTTCCCATCTTCACGCTCCTCGAACAACTTGGGAACGTCGCGGAAGCGGAGATGTATCGCACGTTCAACATGGGCGTCGGCATGGTGGTCGTCTGCGCGCCCCCGCTCGTCGAAGCCATCCGCACGCACGTCGAAGCGCGCGGCGAGAAAATTTTCGAGATCGGCCGCGTCGTCACGGGCGCGCGGGCGGTGGAATTCGTCTGAATTAAGTCTCAAGTCCCAAGTTCCAAGTCCCAAGTCAAATAACTGTTTTGACTTGGGACTTGGAACTTGAGACTTGAGACTTGGGACTTGAGACTTGAGACTTGCCATCCTCATTTCCGGTCGCGGGTCGAACATGCTGGCGCTCGCCGATGCCGTGGAGCGCGGGCGCGTGCCGGGCGCGACGCTCGCGCTGGTCTTGAGCGACCACGCGGACGCGGGCGGTTTGCAGCGCGCGGCCGAACGCCGTATTGAGACGCTCGCCGTCGAACGCCGTGGGCGCACGCGCGTCGAACACGAGCGCGAGATCATCTCCGCTCTGCAAACTCACGACATCGAACTCGTCTGTCTCGCGGGCTTCATGCGCCTGCTCTCGCCCGGCTTCATCGAAGTTTTTCGCGGACGCATACTCAACATTCATCCGAGCCTCTTGCCCGCCTTCCCCGGTCTCGACGCGCAGCGTCAGGCCATCGAACACGGCGTCAAAGTGAGCGGCTGCACCGTCCACTTCGTCGATGAGACTCTGGACGGCGGCGCGATCATCACGCAGCGCGTCGTCGCCGTCCACGAAGACGACACGCCGGAGACGCTGGCCGCGCGCATCCTTATCGAAGAACATCAAGCCTACCCGGAAGCGGTTGCTTTGGTTGTCAGTGGGAACTACAGGATTGAGGGGCGGCGCGTGCTGCGCAAGCAGTAATCGATTGGCGAGTGTCGTTGATGTCATAAAGAGTGAGCAAGAAAACCATGGAACCACGAATCTACACGAACCAACACGAACCCATTCTTCGGGTTGTTCGCGTGTGTCTTCATGGTTCCACTCTTTATGTAGTTAGATGTTCTTAGTCGATGTCAATCGGCGATGCGACGGCTTCAATGTCCTACTGCTTCTTCTGGCCGAGCGCGACGGCGCGTTGAAAGGCGGCGTAGACGGCTTTCGAGAGCACGGTGCGCAAGGAACCCTTTTCCATCTGGTAGATCGCTTCGGCCGACGTGCCGCCGGGCGAAGTGACCATGTTGCGTAGTTCGGCCGGATGCTTGTGCGATTCCATCGCAAAACGAACGGAGCCGAGCATCGTCTGCAAGACGAGTTCGCGTGCCACCTCGCGCGAAAATCCCATGTGCACGCCCGCGTCTACGAGCGATTCCATGACGAGGAAGACGTAGGTGGGGCCGGTCGCGCTCAAGGCCGTCGCCATGTCGATCTGCCGTTCCTCTTCGACGCGCATCTCGCGCCCCAAAGCGCCGAGC
The DNA here is from genome assembly GCA_036387235.1 of Pyrinomonadaceae bacterium. Taxonomy (GTDB): domain Bacteria; phylum Acidobacteriota; class Blastocatellia; order Pyrinomonadales; family Pyrinomonadaceae; genus JAIVJZ01. Next base: position 139,248 of record DASVUD010000006.1, on the reverse strand, counting down.
ATCGCACTAACTTGCCTGCGCCGCACGTCGTCCACTTCCGGCGTCGCCGTCCAGACGGTCATCCCCTCGCCCACTTGCGCGGGCGTGTTCGGCATCGCGCGCACAACACTCAGGTGCGACAACTCGTGCGTGATCGTCTCGATGCGCGCTCCGGCGACGATGGAGAGCACGAGGTCTGCGCGGCCGAGCACGTCTTTCAATTCGTGCATCACGCCCGTCAGCTTCTGCGGCTTGACGGCGAGAATGACGATTGAGCCGGACGCCTCCGACGCGCCCGCGCCGCCGCCTTCGGCCGCCGCCGCTTCTGCGTCTCCTCCCGCGTGCCTCAACGCCTCGCGGTTGCTCGCGTGGACACTGATGCCGTAAGCCGTTTCGAGTTCCGCACGCCGCGCCGCGCGCGGGTGGCTGCCCGAAATCCGCGCGGGCGCGACGAGCCGGCGCTTCAACAGCCCCGCGATCATCGATTCGGCCATCACGCCCACGCCGACGAACACGAGGCGCACGCCCGCGAGCGGGTTCGCGTCCGGTCTCTCGCTCAATTCGTTTTCGGTAAAGGTTGCGTTCATTCCTAACAAGTTACTCGCAAACATCGGCTTCCGTCTATTTACGATTTACGCTTCACGATTTACGATAAAGCCATGACGATTGACGAACAACTCGACTTTTTACGCAAAGGCGCGGTTGACCTCATCGGCGAGAATCAACTGCGCGACAAGTTGGAGCGCAGCGCGCAGACCGGCGCGCCCTTGCGCGTCAAGTACGGCGCAGACCCGACCGCGCCCGACATACATCTCGGCCACACAGTCGTCATCCGCAAGCTCCGCGCGTTTCAGGAACTCGGCCACACGGCGATCTTCCTCATCGGCGACTTCACCGGACTCATCGGCGACCCGTCCGGCAAGAACACAACGCGCCCGCAACTGACGCGAGAAGAGATCAACGCCAACGCCGAAACTTACAAGGCGCAAATATTCAAGCTGCTCGACCCCGAAAAGACCGTCATCGATTTCAACTCGCGCTGGATGGACGCGCTCGGCGCGGACGGTTTCGTGCGCCTCGCCGCGCACACGACGGTGAGACAGATTTTAGAGCGCGACGATTTCCAGAAGCGCCTCGCGGAAGAACGCCCCATCGCGCTCCACGAACTGCTCTACCCGCTCGTCCAAGGCTACGATTCCGTTGCGCTCGAAGCCGACGTTGAACTCGGCGGCACGGATCAAAAGTTCAACATGCTCGTCGGCCGCAATCTCCAACGCGAGTACGGGCAAGAGCCACAGGTCGTCATCACCATGCCGCTGCTGGAAGGCACGGACGGCGTGCAGAAGATGTCGAAGTCTTACGGCAACTACATCGGCATCAACGAACCCGCGCCGGAGATGTTCGGCAAAGTGATGTCCGTCTCCGACAGCTTGATGTGGCGCTACTACGAACTGCTGACCGACCTGCGCGCCGAAGAGATCAACTCGCTGCGCGCCTCGGCCGAAGCGGGCGCGCGCAACCCGCGCGACCTCAAGGTCGAACTCGCCAAACGCATCATCTCGGACTTTCATTCGCCCACGGACGCGGACGCGGCCGAAGCCGAGTTCAACCGTATCTTCAAGCGCAAGGAAATTCCCGACGAAGTAGAAGAACGCGCCGTCGCCGCCGGTCTGTGGAAACTGCCGCGCCTGCTCGTCGAAACCACCCTCGCCGCTTCGATGAGCGAAGCGCGCAGGCTCGTCGAACAAGGCGGCGTCCGCATCGACGGCGAACGTCAAGCGCGCCTTGAAGATGAAATCACTTTAAACGCCGACCAGACGCTCCTCCTCCAAGTCGGCAAGCGCCGCTTCCTGCGCGTGCGCGGTGTATGAAACTTATGAAGCCGGCGACGCGCAGCAAGAGTAAACTTGTCCGCAACTCGTCACTCGTCACTCGTCACTCGCCACTGTCTTAAAAATGTCTGTCGCTATCGCCAACGAAGAGACTTTAGTTATCGAGACGCCGGAGCGCGTGCCGCTGCATTTCGCGTTGGCTTCGATTGGGAACCGGTTTCTGGCGTGCGCGGTCGATCACGGGTTGCAGGTGTTCACGATTGCGCTCGTGGCGTTGGTCTTTTTATGGACGGGCTTCTTGACGACGCTGGGCGACCGCGTGTCGCAGATGCCGAAGTGGTTGCTGGCCGTCTTGATCATTTTGGTGTTCGTGTTGTGGTCGGGCTACTTCGCCATCTTCGAGTGGCTGTGGAACGGGCAGACGCCGGGCAAGCGCATGTTGAAGCTGCGCGTCATCCGCGAGGACGGCCGCCCCGTCACGGTCTGGGAAGCAGCGGCGCGAAACCTCTTGCGCGTCTTCGACATGATGCCGTTTCCGTTCTACTCAATCGGACTGGTCTCCGTCTTTCTGAGCGAGCGCGACCAGCGCGTGGGCGATTTCGTGGCGGGCACGGTCGTCGTGCGCGAGCGCGAGGCACAAGCCCCGACGTTTGCCGAAGTGTTCGCCGCGCCGACGAGCGACGTGGCCTTGCGTCGCTCGTTCAAGCCCGTCCCCTTCAGCGGCGACGCGAACGCGCTCTCGGAGGGCGAGATCGAAGTGGTCGAGATATTTCTCAGAAGACGTTGGGAACTGGCGGACGCGCCCAGACAATGGATGGCCTGGCGCGTGGCGACGCCCATCCTCTACAAACTCAAACCCGACTTCGACCGCGAGACGTTTACCTACGAAGGCTTTCTCGAAGAACTTCTCCATCGCTATCGCGCCTCGCACCGCTTCAACAACTGAACCCGCAACGCGACCTCCGCGAGCGAAAAAGCCGGAGAGAGAAAAAGCGTGGGAAGTGATTCCCACGCTTTTCAAGTTTCTCCAGAACTGACCGGCGAGTTTACTTCTTCCATTCGACGGGGAAGAGCGCGCCGGCTTTGGCGGGGTCGATCTTCGTCCCGGCGAGTTCGAGCGCGCGCGCCAGCGCCACGTCGCGTTTGGCGGCCATGTCGACCGGCTGCGGCAAAATCAATTCGTCCGGGATGACGCCGACTTTCTCAAGGCTCTTGCCGTCGGACATGATCACATCCGCGTTCGTGATGTTCGCGCCCCAAGTGACGATACGCTCCGTGCCCATGTCGTAGGTGCGGAAGATGGAGCGCATCACCGCGCCCGCCGAGCGGTCGCCGATGACCGTGCCGCGCTTCTCCAGTTGCATGATGCGCGCGAACACTTCCGAGGCCGAACCCGAATCGCTGTCGATGAGCACGATGACTTTGCCGTCGAACAGGCTGCCCTTGCCGCGCGTCTTGGCGATGACGGGCTTCGTCTCCTTGCGCGTCTTCACTTCGGCCATCTTCAAGTCCTGCTCGAAGAAGTGGCCGAGCAGGCGCTGCAGAGTGGTTTCATAGCCGCCGCTGTTGCCGCGTAGGTCGAGCACTATCGCCCTGCGGCCGCGCGCCTTGCTCATCACTTCATCGACGCCGGAGTCTTCCAGATCGAAGGCGGGCATCTTCCAGACGAAGACGCCGCCGATGTCTTCGTAATAACGATGACGGCCGAGCTTGGCGTCGTCTTCCATCTCACGCAGAATCGCGTTGACCTCCAAGTTGTTGTTGAGGTCGATGACGCGTTTGCCCGGGGTCACCTTCGCGCGGAGGTTCATCTCGCGCGGCTGGCCGCCGGGACTTTGCACGACGACGTTGAGTCCGGCGCGCGGGCTGAGCGTGTTGTAGAAGTAACGCATCTTCCAGAACTCTTTGCGCGTCGGCTGGAAACGCTCGACGGCGATGATGCGGTCGCCCTCTTTCAAACCCTGCGCCGCCGCGTCGCTGCCCGGTTTAACGGCCGTCACGTAGCACTCGTCGCCGATCATCTGCATCTCCCAACCGTACTCGACGCGTTCGGGGCGCGACGGCGGGTAGAACTTCGTGTGCGAATCGTCGAGGTCGAGCAGAACCTGCGCGATGACGCCGAAAGCCTGACCGAGCGAACTGGCCTGTTTGACCTTTTCCTCGGCCGCCTTGAAGCGCGCCTCCACGTCCATCCCGCGAATCGTCGGGTCGTAGTAATTCTTCTTGAGTTGGTCTTTGATGTTGCTGAGCATCGTCAGCGCGCGCTCGCGTTCGATGCGGTCGAAAGACTGCGCGCGGAGAGTTTGCGGCGCGACGCCGCAGACGATGAACAGCGCAACGGCGGTAAAAATAATTTTGCGCGTCGCGGCGCGCACGTTGGGGGATTGGATTTTTAAAAAGTTCACGAGGGTTTACTCCTTAAAAAAGCAGCAAGTAATTTGCGGCTGGTTGTGATTCACGTCGAGGATTGGGGATCGGACGACAAAGACTGATGATAACGTCGAGGCGGCACTATGCCACAGGCGCGTTTTATTTGGCAAACACCTCTTCATCGAGGGCGCACGGCCGCACGATTAGAAGTGCCGGTTTTAGATGCACTTTGTTTGCAATGGGCAGCTTGCCGTCTCCGGTTTTCATCTAAATTTCGCGTTCCAGAGACGAGCTGATGGGCGTGTTTGACGCGTGGTTTGCGCGTCTGTTACTTTCGTCTGTTTCGTGCGGAGGATCAGTTTTCAACCATCTGTGAGGAAGTAGGAAAATAATGGCTCAAGACATTTTCATTTTAGGCGGCAAGCGCACGCCGATGACCGAATATGTGGGCGCGTTGAAGGACGTGAAAGCGATTGACCTCGGCGCGGCGGCGGCGCGCGGCGCGCTCGAAGCGACCGGCGTGGCGGCCGAAGAGATCGACCACACCATCGTCGGCAACGCCTTGCAGACTTCGGGCGACGCCATCTACGGCGCGCGCCACGTCGCCTTGAAAGCGGGCGTGCCCGCCGAACGTCCCGCGCTCACCGTCAACCGCCTGTGCGGCAGCGGCATCCAGTCAATCGTCTCCGGCGCGCACATGATCATGCTCGGCGAAGCGCGGACGGCTCTCGTCGGCGGCATGGAGTCGATGTCGATGGCTCCGCACGCCATCTACGGCGCGCGTTCCGGCTTCGGGCTCGGACAGGGCAAACTCGAAGACACGCTGATGGTCGCCCTGCTCGACACCTACTGCAACACGACGATGGCGGGCACGGCCGAAAACCTCGCGCGCCGCTACGAAATCTCGCGCGAGGAGCAAGACCGTTACGCCCTGCGCTCGCAACAGGAAGCCAAGCGCGCGCAGGACGCAGGGTTGTTCAAGGAAGAGATCACGCCCGTCGAAGTGAAGACGCGCAAGGGCGTCAAAGTGGTTGACGCGGACGATCACCTGCGCCCCGACACGACGCTCGAAGTGCTGGCGAAACTGCCGACGGCCTTTAGCAAAGACGGCTTCGTCACGGCCGGAAACGCTTCCGGCATCGTTGACGGCGCGGCCATGTTGGTGATCGCGGGCGAAGAGTTTGTGAAGTCGCGCGAGGTGCGGCCCTTGGGGCGCATCGTGGCATGGGCTTACGCAGGCGTCGAACCGGATGTGATGGGCATCGGCCCCGTGCCCGCCGTGCGGAAGGCTTTGGAGAAGGCCGGGCTGAAATTGTCGGACATCGATCTGGTCGAAGTTAACGAGGCGTTCGCGGGTCAGTATCTCGCGGTGGAGAAAGAACTCGGCCTCGACCGCTCGCGCACGAACGTCAACGGCGGCGCAATCGCGCTCGGCCATCCGCTCGGCGCTTCGGGCACGCGTCTCGTCCTGACCTCGTTGCTCGAACTCGGTCGGCGCAAAGGTCGCTATGCGCTCTCAACCGCCTGCATCGGCGGCGGCCAAGGCATCGCCATCATCGTCGAACGGCAAGGATAAAGAACGAGGGCGGAGGGATGAATGAAAGCATTCAACTTCTTGAATGCTTCTTCTGATTCATCCCTCCGCCCTCATCCCTGCTCTTCCATACGGACGCCCCGGACAAGCTCTCTCCTCAAAAAGCCTGCCGGGGCGTCCGGCGTTTGCGCCAACAGTTTTCCCCCCTCTGGCGCAAATGTCGATTTTGAATCCTTGCACGGAGCGGCTCGTTCGACTCAGAACCTGTGGCCGCCCCCGGGTCTTATTTCAATCCCCATGCCACGCACGCCGCGCGCGTTGCGCAACTCTCGAAACAAGCCAAAAGCCGCGATTTCGACTCGCACGACAACACTCAGCCCACCTGCATACGCGCGCCGAGGCGAGATACTTGCTTCGCACTACCCGCGCCCCGGCAAGCCACATCTCCGATTTAAGACGCGCAAACAGAGGCTTTTTATCCTGAGTGCGAACGGAGTAGCCGGTGCGAATAAAGTAGCCGGAGTTTCTGTCCTGCCCGGCAATTCAAAATTGGCGTCTCATCTTGTGGATGATGGCGGCGGCCACACCAATATTTTGTAGCTCATCGTTGATTGCCGGACGGAGCGGCGCGGGAATAAACAATTTTGCGGGCGGCGGCGTAAGTATGTGCGCCGGTGCGAGACGGGCGGCCTGAGCGGCGCAATTTAGGCTTGCCGCGACGCGCGAATTGTAGTATTTAACATCCCGTCTATTTCGTGGTAAGACTCGCGCAAACGCCTCGTCTTATGATATAAGCTTGCTTTACAAGCAAGGCAGCATTCACCACCTACTTCAAGGTTTAACGCTAACATCTTCGGACGCTGTAGTCGCTCCCTTAATCGAGGTCTGCGCTCTGCGCCCGGACTCAGCCCAACAATCGAAATCAGAAAAGGACGAACTATGTCAATCACTTTCCTCCGCCGCTCAGCCTGCGCGCTGATGCTTGCGGTCTTCTGCTTCGCGCTCGGAGCCGGCGTCGCTCTGGCGCAATCGGAGGCCAGTTCCGGGCAGATTGCCGGGGCCATCACGGACTCGACCGGAGCCGCCGTGCCGAACGCGTCGGTCACCGTCACGAACAAAGAAACCGGACTGACGCGCACCGTGACGACGAGCGACGAAGGTCTCTACACCGTCCCGCTTCTGCCGCCGGGCACTTACACCGTCGCGGCGCAGGCCGGCAACTTCGCCGAGACGAAACTGGAAAACGTGGTCGTCAACGTCGGGCGTGTGGCCGACGGCAACATCACGCTCGGCGTCGGCGGCGTGCAGGAATCCGTCACCGTCTCGGCCGAAGCCATTCAGGTGACGCGCAACGAATCCGACGCCGTCGTCAACGAGACGGCGATTACCAACTTGCCCATCAACGGCCGCCGCTTCCAAGACTTCATCACCCTGACGCCGACGGCGCAGGTCGATCCGCAGCGCGGCCAGATTTCGCTCTCCGGCCAGAAGGGCATCAACTCCAACATCAACGTCGACGGCGTTGACTACAACCAGCCCTTCTTCGGCGGCATCCGCGGCGGCGAACGCTCCAACCTCGCCTTCACGATTCCGCAGGAAGCGATCAAGGAATTTCAGGTCGTCGCCTCCGGCTACTCGGCCGAGTTCGGACGCTCCACCGGCGGCATCGTCAACGCCGTGACGAAGTCCGGCGACAACGACATCCACGGCTCGGCCTTCTACCTGCTGCGCCCGCAACGTCTGGCGCGCGGCAACGAATACACCGAAGCCCTGCAAGCGCAGCGTCTGTCGGCCGCGGGCGTCAACGCCACGCTCGCCCCGACGCAGCACCAGTTCGGCGGCTCCATCGGCGGCCCGATCATCGAGAACAAACTTTTCTACTTCGGCGCTTACGAGCAGCAAAAGTTCAACGCGCCGCGCCAGATCGTCTTCGGCATTCCGGGTAACATCACCAGTCAGGTGACACTCAACGCCGCGCAACAGTCCGTGCTCGATTTCTATCGCGGCGAGCAGGTCGGATATGAACTGACCAACGACGCCTTCGCCGGTCTCGCGCGCATCGACTGGAACGTCAACAACTCGAACCGCTTCAACATTCGTTTCAGCGGCAGCAAGAACGAAGCGGAAAACGCCGTCTCGCGCGGTGAGACTTCGCTCGACCCGACGACCACGCAGGCGCTCTCGACCAACGGGACGGAGAAGAACCAGACCAAGATCGCCGTCGGCCAACTCGTCAGCACCTTCGGCTCGAACGCCGTCAACGAACTGCGCTTTCAGGCGGCGCGCGAAGACCGCCCGCGTATCTCCAATTCGAACTTGCCGCAGATTCTGACGAGCTTCGCCACCTTCGGCGCGACCAACTTCCTGCCGACCACGCAGTACGACACGCGCTATCAGGTGGCCGACAGCTTCACCTACATCCGAGGCAACCACAACGTTAAATTCGGCGGCGAATACAGCCGCCTGTTCGCCAATCAGCGCTTCGGCTTCAACCAGTTCGGCGGCTATGCCCTGAGCATCGGTTCGACGGCGCAGAACATCGCCGACGCGTTCCAGAGACTCGCGAACGTCGTCGTCCCGCAAGCGAACGCAACCACTCCGGCGATTCTGGGTCGCTTCGACGACACGCGCGCCCGCTACAACCGCCAGATCGGAAACCTTGAGGCCGAGTTCGTCGGCCACGAACTGGCCTTCTTCGGTCAGGACTCGTTCCGCCTCTCGCCCAAGCTGACGATCAACTACGGCCTGCGCGTCGAACAGCAATACAACCCCGAACCGGAAGTGACCAACACGCAGATCGCCAACGTCGTGCGCAACACCGTCTTCCCGATTCGCGGCACGGGCTACACTCCCTCGATTCCCGATAGCGGCTGGCAGGTTGGCCCGCGCGCCGGTTTCGCTTGGGATCCGGAAGGTCAAGGCAAGATGGTCTTGCGTGGCTTCGCCGGTTACTACTACGCCCGCACGCCGCTCATCGTCTTGGCCGACAGCACCAACAACTATCGCAACCCGCCCGCCAACGTCAGTACGACGTTGCCTTTCCTCGGCTTCAACCAGACGACCTTCAACACGTTCCTGAACACGCCGGCGGGCGCGCAGTATCGCGCCATCACCGGCTGCGACCCGACCGCCGCCGCAGGCAGTGACCCGCGCAACCGCTGCACGCCCAACTCGGTCTATCGCCAGTTCGCGATCATCGGCATCAACTTGAACAACTTCCCGTTGAACAACCTGCCGGTCATCACGCCCGAACAGATTTCGGCCATCTCCAGCGGTCTCGGTCTGAACCCGAACCCGTTCGTCGGCGCGCAGGTCACAGGCCATGCCGAAGACTTCAAGAACCCGCGCTCGTTCCAGTTCGGCTTCGCCTTCGAGCGCGAAGTGGCGCGCAACTTCACCGTCGGCATCGACTACTCGCACGTCAAGACCGACCGCATCCAGCGCAACCGCGACCTGAACTTGCCCGCGCCTCTGACGGCCGAGCAGTACGTCGAGTTCCTGCGCACGAACAACACTGCGGCCAACTTCAACACGATGGTCTCGAACGGCACCATCGGTCAGATTTTGCAGTCGCAGCGCAGCTACATCGCCATCTTCGCCCCGGCCGGTTTGACCTTCCCCAGCGGTTCGGTCACGACGCGCCCGCGTCCGACCCAAGCGCAGCAGGGCTTCGCGCTCGGCTCGGTTCAGGTGCGCGAATCCACGGCCAAGTCGCTCTATCGCGGCCTGACCTTCCGCGCACGCTATAACCATCGTCGCGCGCAACTGAACGCCTACTACACGCTGGCGCGTGCGCTCGGCGACGACGACAACGAACGCGACGCGGGCGGCGTGGCCTATGCCGACCCTTATGATCTGCGCCGCGAATACGGCCGCAGCCGTCTCGACCGCGAGCACCAGTTCGTGGCGAACCCGGTCGTCTTCCTGCCCTACGGTTTCGAAGTGGCGAGCGCGATTCGCTTGCGCTCCGGCAACCCGGTCAACGCGTTTTCGGGCGCTGACCTGAACGGCGACGGCGTCAACAACGACCGCCCGCTGCTCGTTCCCGGTCTCACCTATCAACGCAACGACTTCCGCAACCGCTCGATCTACGACGTCGACCTGCGCTTGCAGAAGGGCTTCACGCTCGGCGAAAGAAAACGCCTCGTCTTCTCGACCGAGTTCTTCAACATTCTCAATCGCGCCAACATCATCTTCCCGTCGCCGGGCACGGCTACGACTTCGGGACAGTCCGGACAGTTCTGTAGTCAGGCGTCGCAGCTTTGCGGGTTGCCCACGGCCGCCGCCACGACCGGCATCACCAACCTCAACTTCCTGCGCACGACCGACCCCGTGACGGGCGCGATTCTCGTCAACAACACCAACCCCGGAAGCCAAGTCTTCCAGATGCAAGTCGGCGCGCGCTTCCAGTTCTAAAGAGCGCTCAGGCCGTCCGGCATCTCTAACCAAACTAAAGGGCGCGTCTCTTCCGGGACGCGCCCTTTTTTCGTCCGATTCGCAAGCGCGCCTGCGCCCCACACTGTACGGAAACGGACGAACGCCGCAATCCCCTCCGCGTCTTCGCACGACCCCAACCTTTCGGCGCAATTCATTCTCTCAGAGAGCTTTTCACACTCACGCGCACGCGTCTTTCGCACGTCCTGCCCGCGTTGGCACACTCGTTGCGAACTCTTTGCCCTGTGAGCCGGGTGGAAATGAAAGTTTCCGCTCTGACTGACAGACCAAACGGGCAGATAATTTTTGAGGAGGCAAACGAAGATGGGTTTACTTAACGACGACGAGGTCGAAGGAAAATTTGATCAAGCCAAAGGCGCTGTCAAGGACAAGGTAGGCGAAGTCACGGGCGACCGCGACCTCGAAGCCGAAGGCGAGGCCGACCGCGCTTCCGGCAACATCCAAGAAGGCTTCGGCACAGCCCGCCGCAAAGTCGGTGAAACTATCGAAGACATCGGCGACAAGATCGGACGATAACTCAAGAGCAGTGACAAGTGACGAGTGACAAGTTAAGACCAAAAGCTCGTCTTCAACTCGTCACTCGTCACTGCCTTCTTTTTGCTTTAACTCGTCACTTGTCACTCGTCACTATTTTTTTACTCCTGCCTGATGTGTTCCGCGCCGAGGTCTGCGAGAAGTTTTTCGATGCGCTCGCCGTCCTCGTTCGTCTTGGCTTCGACGCCGATCAAGATGCCGCCGCTGCGCAAGCCCGCGTCGTAAACTTTCGCGCGATGTTCGGGAATCCCCGCCCCGACCAGTGCGCCGATGACGCCGCCCGCCGCGCCGCCCGCGCCCGCACCGGCCAAAGCCGCCACAATCGGCCCCGCGATCACCAGACCGACGCCCGGCAAAGCGATGCTCGTCCCCACGGCCGCAATCGCCGCCAAGACCGCGCCCACGGTTCCGCCGACCGCGCCGCCTATCCCTGCGCCGTCGGCCGCGTGCGTGCGCGTCTCAATCGCAAACTCTTTACTCTTCGTCGCGTCGGACATGAGCACGCTGATGTCGTCGCGCGTGTATCCGTATTTGATGAGCGCATCGACGGCCGCCTCGGCCGCCAGACGCGTCTTGAACAATCCCGTCACGAGTTTTGCCATAAAGTCCTCCTCTAAATTTATCTCTTAAACAGAAAGTCTCGATCTGTTTTGCTCAAAACGGACAGCAAACTTTATGCCGACTCGCGCCCGCGCCGGTTATCGTCGCCGCGCGTGAAATGACACACGAATGTACGTTGGAGAACACGACACATCGCCCGCCCTTGGTGTAATGTTAAGCCTCATTTCAAACACGCGGGAGAAGAGAACCCAATGCTCAAAGCCATTATCTTCGACATCGACGGCACGCTCGTCGATTCGGTTGATCTGCACGCGCGCGCTTGGCAAGAGACGTTTCGTCACTACGGACGCGAAGTCGAGTTCGAACGAGTGCGACACCAGATCGGCAAGGGCGGCGACCAGTTGATGCCCGTCTTCTTTTCAGCAGATGAACTCGCACGCTTCGGCGAAGAGATGGAAAAGTTCAGAGGCGATCTCTTCAAACGCGAATACATCTCGCGCGTCCGCGCCTTTCCACAGGTGCGCGAACTCTTCGAGCGCATCAAGGCCGACGGCTTGGCGATAGCCCTCGCTTCGTCGGCCAAGCAAGACGAACTGAAAGTCTACAAAGAACGCGCGCGCATCACAGACCTCGTGGAAGAAGAGACTTCAGCGGACGACGCCGACAAGTCGAAGCCGCATCCGGACATCTTCGAGGCCGCGCTCAAGTCGCTCGGCGACGTGCGCGCCTCGGAGGCCATCGTCATCGGCGACACGCCTTACGACGCGGAAGCCGCCGGCAAGATCAACTTGCGCACCATCGGCGTGCTCTGCGGCGGCTTTCCCGAAACGGAACTGCGCGCCGCCGGCTGCACGGACATCTACCGCGACCCTGCCGACCTGCTCGCGCGCTACGACACGTCGCCCCTCGCGCGCGCGTCCGCGTCTACTACGTCGGTCAAGACGGCCAGCGACTAGCGGGCCGCAAACGCGCCTACGGCGACTGACCAGTGTGAAGATTCTCCAACTCAGTTCGGCGCGCACCTACGGCGGCGGCGAGAGACATTTCGCCGACCTCGCAAACGCACTCTCCGCGCGCGGCCACGAAGTTTACGCCGCGCTCTCCCACACGTCGCCGCTGCGAGAGAGACTCGCGCGCCTGCCCCCGTCTCACATCATCACGCTCTCGCTTCGCAACGCGCTCGACCTCGCCAGCGCCACGCGCCTTGCTCGCGTCGTCCGCGAGCGCGAGATCGAGATCATCCACGCGCACCTTGCGCGCGACTACCCGCTCGCCGCCCTTGCCGCGCGCCTTGCCGGTCGTGCACGCCTCGTCCTCACGCGCCACGTACCCTTTCCCGTTAGCCCTCTGCACAAATTCACACTCTCGAACACGGCACGCGTGATCGCCGTCTCCGAAGGCGTCGCGCGCGGTCTGCGCTTGCGACGCGTCTTCCCCGATGAAAAAGTCCGCGTCATTCCCAATGGCATCTCCGCCGCGGAGATCGACGGTGCGCTGAAAGATTTCGACCGCGCTCGTTTCCGGCGAGAGCTTTCGGCAAATGCTTCGCTGCTCGTCGCCACTGTCGGCGAACTGAGCCGGGTCAAAGGTCAAGACGTGTTTGTACGCGCGGCCGCCGTCATCCGTCGAGAGAATTTTACGGACGCGCAGTTTCTCATCATCGGCGACGACCGTTCGCGCACCGGGGGGACGCGCGCACATCTGCAAAAGCTGATCGCCGAATACGAACTGCAAGACTACGTCCGGCTGCTCGGCCACGTCTCGGAACTGACGCCGCTCATCGCTTCGCTCGACCTCTACGTCTCCGCCTCGCGAGCGGAAGCATTCGGCCTCGCCACGCTCGAAGCGTTGATGTGCGGCGTCGCCACCGTCGCCACCGCCACGGACGGCGCGCGCGAGTTGATCGAAGACGGCGCGAACGGACGCCTCGTGCCCGTCGGCGACACGGACGCGCTCGCACGCGTGATGCTCGAACTCCTCGGCGACGACGCAGAACGCGCGCGCATAGCAAAGCGCGCACGCGTTGAATCACGTGCGCGCTTCGATGTGGAACGAATGGTTGATGCGACGGAGGAAGTCTACCGTGAAGCACTCGCGGCCAAGTCAGGTTAGTGAAGCCAGATAAAGTTAGTGAAGCTGTGGCGCGCGTGTGAGTCTGACTCTGAAAGTTTCCTTAACGCTCCGAGTTCAGGCGGCGCGTCGTGCTTCCGAAGCGGTGCGCGCGTATTGACGCTGCGGGTCGTAGTCTCTTTCGAGATACTGTCGTGCGATGTATTTGAGCGTCGCCGAGATGTGCTTGCACTCGTAGCGCGGTTCGGCGTCGCCGCGATAGATGAAGTCGGCGCAGGTGCAAGCAAGGCGCTTTGTTTCGGGATTGCGAAACAGGTGATAGTTCTGTTCCGTGCCCGATTCGGAAAAAGCGATCCAGCCGTAAGGCTCCGCGTCTCTCACCTCGATGCGTTCGGAACGCGCCGCGCGCTGTTCGGCCGCCGAAAAAATCTGTCCCTTCGTCGTCTGTTTCTTGCTGCTCATTGGCTCTTTTCCTTCTGTGTTTGATTTGCGTTTCGTGTGCCAGACGCGACCGGGAAATCACGCCGAATTTGAGTCAAGATTTAGATGCACGGACGCCGCCGCGCGTTTGACGCTCAAGCGAACCCCGTGCTATCTACGCCCTGAATTTTGAGGGAATTTCGGGCAAACTTCAACAACTCTGGTCAGCCATTCAACCCTTCGCGCCTTACGTCTTTCCTCTTTGCGCCTTTGCGTGAACTGTATTTCCGGCAAAGGCGCAAAGAAAGAAAAACCGAAGGCGCAAAGTTAAGATCGAAGGTGAAGATGAAAGGAGAACGTGATGAGCGTCGCACGCGTGCGCGGGATCGAGTTGGCTTATGACGTGGCGGGCGCAGGAGGCGCGCCACTCGTGTTGCTCCACGGCTTCCCTTTCAACCGCACGCTCTGGCGCGAACAGGTCGAAGCGCTTCAAGACCGCTACCGACTGATCACGCCCGACCTGCGCGGCCACGGCGAGACGACCGCGACGCGCGAAACCGCGACGATGGAAGCGATGGCCGAGGACGTGGCCGCGTTGCTCGACGAACTCGGCGTCGCGCTCGCCGTCGTCGGCGGCCTGTCGATGGGCGGCTACGTCGCGCTCGCCTTCTGTCGCCTTTTTCCCCAACGCGTCCGTGCGCTCATGCTCGCGGACACGCGCGCGCAAGCCGACACGGACGAAGCGCGTCTCGCACGTGAAGAGACCGCCACACGCGCGCTCGACGAAGGCATGCACGCGATTGCCGACGCGATGTTGCCGAAACTTCTCGCGCCTTCCACGCACGCCGAGCACCCTGAGATAGCGGAGCGCGTCCGCGAGATGATCTTGAAGACCGACCCGCGCGGCGCGGCCGCGGCGCTTCGCGGCATGGCCGTGCGCCGCGACCAGACGCAGTTCTTGCGCGAGATAGATCGCCCCGTGCTCGTCGTCGTCGGCAGTCTCGACGCGATCACGCCGCCTGCCGACTCGGAGCGCATGCATCGAGAGATACGAGGCTCGCGTCTCGCAGTCATTGAAGGCGCGGGACACGTCTCGAACATGGAGCGCGCGCCGGAGTTCAACCGCGCGTTGGAAAATTTCCTCAACGAACTGGATGCTTGAAATTTTTGCGAAGCGACCTTCCGCAAGCGCATCACTTTTGCGACGAGTTGTTGATTGAATGAAGCGATGAATCAGACATCTTTGGAGGCTTGGAAGTTTCGCATCGAGGAGCGCGTCAGGTGGGGCGACGTGGACGCGGCGCGCATCATTTTTTACGGCGCGTACATACGCTTTTTCGAGATCGCGGAGACTGAACTTTTCCGCTCGGCCGGGTTGCCCTACGGCCGCGCGTTCGACGAACTCGACGTGTGGCTGCCGCGCGCGCATCTCGAATGCGACTTCCGGCAGGCCGCGCAACTGGACGACCTGCTCGAAGTCTCCGTCTACGTCGGTCGCATCGGCACGAAATCGCTGCGCCTGAATTTCGAGGTGCGACGCCACGGCGATCCTGCAATCGTCGCCGAAGCTCACTTCGTTCTCGTCGCCGTCCGTCGCAACACGTTCGACTCCGTCCCCGTCCCCGAAGAACTCAAACGCCGCCTCGCACCCTACACCAAGCCGGAAAAACGATGAATGGTAAATGGTAAATGGAAGAAGACAGTGAATCGTGAATCGTCAATCGTGAATAGACGAAGACAGTTTATTCTATTCAGGATTGACGATTCACGGCTTTTCTCCATTTACCATTCACCATCTACCATTCACCAATCTCTTTCACAGCGGCCAGAAAGCGCTGCGTGCGAGGGCGCGTTTGAGATTGACGTAGCCTTGGTCGCCCGCGACGAGTTCGCGCAGCGTCCGTCGGATGCCGGGATGGAGGCGCGCGAAATCGATCATGCGGTCGGTGAAAGGCGCGCCGAGAAACTCGCCGTAGAAGCGCCGGCGCATCCGGGAGGCGCGACGCAATTCGTAGCCGAAATCCGCGCGCCAGCGTGCTTCGTAATCGGCCGTGCGTCCTGACAGAAAAGCCTCCGCGAAAAGTTCGGCCGAGCGCAGAGCGTAGTAGATGCCTTCACCCGTCACGGGGTCTGCGAAGCCCGCCGCATCGCCGAGCAGCGCCCACGTGTCCGTACCGACGCAGCGTGTGTTCCAAGTCTCGACGGCGAGGCCGGGAATGCGCGCGGCGTATGCATCGACGGACGCGCGCAGTTTTCGTTCAATCACGGCACGGCGCGCATCGTCCTCGCCCGAAGTTTCTCCTTGCGACAGCCAGAGCGGCGCACGTGCATCTTCGCGTATGCGGTAGTAGCCGATCATGAACTGCCAGAGCAGCGCATCGAGCGAGCGATGATCGAAAGCGTCTTGCGAGGTGGCGATGCCGAACGAGATGTGATCGAGACGCGGGAACGCCCACGCGTAACCGACCCAGCCGGGAAGAAACGCGATGACGGTCGGCGCATCATCTCCTTTGGGCAAGGGCGCGCGATAGCCGAAGGCGACTTCCATCTCCGCGTTCGGCAGCGCGCCCGCCAGACGCCGCGCGATAGGACTGTTCGCCCCGTCGGCCGCCACCAGCACGCGTCCCTGCCAACGCGCGCCGCTTCTCGTGCGTGCTGTCCAAAGTTCTTGGTCGTCGCCGTCGAACACGATTGAGACGCGCTCTGTAAAGATGTGCGCCCCGGCTTTAACGGCGCGCTCGCGCAGGTAAGAATCGAAAGCGACGCGCGAATAGATGGCGAAAGGCGCATCGAGTTTGAGACGCACGCGCGTGCCCGCAGGCGAATACATTTCAATTTCGTCGATGGTGCGCCCCATCGCTTCGAGCAGGTGCGGCCAAGCCTTCAATGCCTTCGAGGTGACGCCGCCGCCGCAAGCCTTTGGTTCGCCCGCAGGCCGCCCGTCGAACAGAGCGACGCGCACGCCCGCGCGCGCCAGACGCTCGGCCGCGAACGATCCGGCCGGCCCCGCGCCCACGATCAGCGCATCGAATTTCTCAATCTCACTCATTCGTTACTATCTCTTGAATCACCATCGTTAATTGCGGCGCGTATCGTACCTCAAGGCGCGCGCTTCTTTCACGCGCCCGCGCGGTCTGCTTGTCACGGCGCGTGCGTGGTGTGATAGAATCTCGGCCATCCCTCAAAGAGTTTGATTCGATAGTCGCCGTCAGGCTTCGCGCGCAAAGCGTCTCGATTCCCCCACGCTTAGTTGTCCTCTTCGACGGAGAACAGTTTGCAAACTCGCTTGCGTTAGGCGGTGAAATATGGCTGGCTCTCTCGTTTTCGTCGGCATCGCTCCGCACCCGCCGATCATGGTTCCTGAAGTCGGGCGGGAGGCCGCGGCCGAGGTGCGCGGCTCAATCGACGCGATGCGTGAATTGACCGAGCGCATCATCGCATCGGGAGCGGAAACCGTCGTCATCATCTCGCCCCACGCGCCGCTCGAAGCACGCGCCTTCGTCGCCTATCACGAACCCGAACTGCACGGAGACTTCGCCAACTTTCGCGCCCCGCAAGCCACTATCCGCGCTCCGCTCGACGCGCAACTCCTCGACGCGATCTCTTTATCTGCCTCCGCCGACGGCTACGCAATCGTGCCGCTCAAAGGTTACGAACTCGACCACGGCACGGCCGTGCCGCTCTACTTTCTTTTGCGCAACGGCTGGCGCGGCCGCGTCGTCGCGCTCGGTTATAGTTTTCTGTCGAATGAAGATCACCTGCGTTTCGGCGAGTGCATCAAGCGCGCCGTCGCAGCATCGGGTCGCGCCGTCGCCTTCGTCGCAAGCGGCGATCTCAGTCATCGTCTGACGCCCGACGCGCCCGCCGGTTACAATCCACAGGCGCATCTTTTCGACGAACAGGTCGTCGCCTCAATCGGCGAGCACGCGCCCGAACGGATCGCCTCGATTGATCAAAATCTGAGACGACTTGCGGGTGAGTGCGGCTACCGCTCGATGCTCGTCGCCATCGGAGTTGAAGACGCATCGATACGCGATTGCGAAGTGCTGCATTACGAAGCGCCTTTCGGCGTCGGCTACATGGTCGCTCAACTGGCGCGTGCGTCACGGACAGTCTATGAACAGCCAAACTAAAATGAGCGAGCGAGGCGAACCTACACGCGCCGCCGAAAGCCGCGCTCTTGCCGACATGGCGAGCGACGAAGAACGTCTGCCCGAACTGGCGCGTCTCTCCGTGGAAACCTTCGTGCGCGAAGAGCGCGTGCTCGAAACTCCGCGCGTCTCCGATGATTCATTGCTCAATCAGGGTGCGGCCTGTTTCGTCTCCATCAAAACCTATGAGGGCGACCTGCGCGGCTGTATCGGCACGGTCGAACCCATCCGTCCAACTCTCGCCGAGGAACTAATCCACAACGCCATCAGCGCCGCGACACGCGACCCCAGATTTTTCCCCGTCCAGTCTTCCGAACTGCCTCGTCTGCGTTATTCCGTCGACGTGCTGTCGCCGCCCGAAGCAACTCGTTTTGAAGAACTGAACCCCAAAATTTACGGCCTCATCGTGGAGGATGCGCAAGAGGGGCGTCGCGGCCTGTTGTTGCCAGACCTCGAAGGCGTCGAGACGGCGGCGCAGCAACTACAGATCACCGCGCGTAAGGCCGGAATCGTCCCCGGCGCGGATGTTAAATTGTATCGCTTTCAGGTTCGCCGCTACGGCGAAAAGTAGGCATTCTAAATCACAAGCACAAGGAGCAAGATTGACATGACGGACAAAGATCAAGCCAATGCGTCGCTCGACGACGGTGCGGGCGACGATTTGAAAACCGATACCCTCACGGAAAATAATCAGCGTTCGCTCGACATCGGCGCGCAAGGCCAATTTGCGCCCGGCGGCTATTACAATCAGCAGGGCGCAACCGAAACCGACCGCATTGATTTGGACGAGCAGACGAGCGGCGCGACAGGCGACAAGGGATAAACTCGACCGGCGCGTATCCGACGGCGACGGGATTTCTGCTGACGATTCTTCAACCCGGCTTTTCCGGCGGCCGACGCGCCGTCCGTCTCGCTGATGAAAGAAACAGGGGTACGGTTATTTGATACCGCGCCCCTGTTTCTTTTGCATCGGAACTTGGCTTCCGGCTTTACCAATCTGCGCGCCTCCACCGTCCGATTGTTCAAGAAGACGCCGTTTTAGCTCGCATAAAAAAGCCGCTGCATGCGCGAGTTGCATGCAGCGGGCAATGATCCACAGGAGGAAAGGACGGCATTTTAAGCGAGCAGATGCGAAGTGTCAAATTTTACCTTCGCTTCGCCGCCGCGAACAATTGACGATTAAATGTCCAGGTTTTTCACGTCCAACGCGTTATCCTCGATAAACTTGCGGCGCGGTTCCACGGCATCGCCCATCAAGACCGTGAAGATTTGGTCGGTCTCCACCGCGTCGTCAATTTTAACCTGCAAAAGCGTGCGCTTCTCCGGGTTCATCGTGGTCTCCCAAAGCTGTTCCGGGTTCATCTCGCCGAGACCTTTGTAGCGCTGGATAGTCAAATCCTTCTTTGCCGTCGCCAGCACGCGATCCAGCAGCGCTTCGCGCGTCTCGATCTGCTCGCTCGTGCCGTTTTCGCCGAAAACGAAAGGCGCGGCCAAAGTTTCGTCCAGAACTTTGTGGAGTTCGACCGACTTTTGAAACTCCACGTGGCTGGCGAGATTCCAGTCAATCAACACTTTAGTCCCGCTCGTCGCGGTCGTTTCGATTGACAACAGCCCATGTTCTTCGTCCGTCAACAAGTCCGTGCGATATCCGGCTTTGGCCAGTTGACCCTCGACGGCGAGCAGGAGTTCCCGGCTGTCTTTTTGGAACACGCTGCGTAGATTCGAGCTTTTCTCACGACGCAGCACGCCCTTGCGCCCCGCAAAAGCATCCAGCAACGTCGAGAGCAGACGCTCATCATTCCCCAGACGGCGCACGAGTTTCTCGCAATACCGCTTGTATTCAACCATCTGTTCCAGAGAACGCGCCAAATCTTTCCCTTCAATCGTCGCTCCGTCGCCGGATTTGACTTTAGTCTCGCTCGTTGCCTGCCGCATCAGATAGCGAACCATCGAGCGTTCGTCCTTGATGTACTCCTCGCGTTTACCCCGTTTCACTTTAAACAACGGTGGCTGAGCGATGAATACGTGGCCGGATTCGACGAGTTCGGGCATCTGCCGGTAAAAGAAGGTCAAGAGCAGCGTGCGGATGTGCGAACCGTCAACGTCGGCGTCTGTCATAAAAATGATTTTGTGGTAACGAAGGCGATTGAGGTCGAAATCATCTTTGCCGATGCCCGTTCCGAGCGCCGTGATGAGCGTTTTAATCTCAGTATGGCTGAGCATTTTATCGAAACGCGCTTTTTCGACGTTCAAGATTTTACCTTTTAACGGTAGCACTGCCTGATTTCTCCGGTCGCGCCCCTGTTTCGCGCTGCCGCCCGCCGAATCTCCTTCTACAATGTACAACTCACAAAGCGTCGGGTCGCGTTCCTGACAGTCTGCGAGTTTACCGGGAAGCATCGTCGAGCCGATCACGCCTTTGCGCACGATTTCGCGGGCTTTGCGTGCCGCTTCGCGTGCCCGCGCGGCGTCGATGGCCTTGCCGACGATTCGCTTGGCGACGGTCGGGTTCTGCTCGAAGTATTCCGTCAAGCGTTCGTTCAAAAAGGATTCGACCGCGCCCTTGACGTCCGAATTGAGTTTGCCCTTGGTTTGACCTTCAAACTGCGGCTGCGGCAGTTTGACGGAAATGACCGCGACCAGACCTTCGCGCACGTCGTCGCCCGTCAGAGAACTTTTGAAGTTCTTGGCGAGCCCGGAAGATTGCGCGTAGGCGTTGATGGTGCGCGTGAAGGCCGAACGGAAGCCTGAGAGATGCGTGCCGCCGTCTACGGTGTTGATGTTATTGGCGAAGGAATAGACCTTTTCGTCGTAGGCGTCGTTGTACTGGATCGCCACCTCAACCGAGAGCGCATCGGCGACCCGTTCGAAATAGAGAGGCTTATCGTGCAGGACGGTCTTGTTCTTGTTGAGATGTTTGACGAATTCGGCGATGCCGCCTTTGTAATAAAATTCGTGCGAACGCTCCGTCTCTTCGCGCTCGTCGCGGATGGTGATGCGGATGCCTTTGTTCAAAAAGGCTTTTTCGCGCAGACGCTCGGAGAGTTTGTCGAAACTGAACTCGGTTACGTCGAAGATTTCCGTGTCGGGTTTGAAGGTGATCTTCGTGCCGCGTTTGCGTGTCTTGCCGGTCGCTTCCAATTTCGACACAGGAATCCCACGCTTGTATTCCTGCTCGTAGGTCGACCCTTCCCTCCAGATTTCCAAACGAAGCCACTCAGAGAGGAAATTTACGCAAGAGACGCCCACTCCGTGCAAGCCTCCGGACACCTTATAGGCGTTTGAGTCGAATTTGCCGCCCGCGTGGAGTTTCGTCATCACAACTTCGGCGGCGGATTTCTTCTCCTGCTTGTGGTAATCGACCGGAATGCCGCGCCCGTTGTCTATGACCGTGATCGAGTTATCGAGATGGATCGTGACATCGACGGTGTCGCAGTAACCGGCCAGAGCTTCGTCAATCGAATTATCCACTACCTCGTAGACGAGATGATGCAACCCCAAGTCGCCGGTCGAACCGATATACATGGCCGGACGCTTGCGCACGGCATCGCGTCCTTCGAGAACCGTGATCGAAGTTGAATCGTAACTCATGCTTTTCTTATTTGTGTTGATGGCTGTTGACAAACTAATTCCTTCTTTCTCGTTGCGATGAACAACTTTTGTCCGATTAAGAACGGTTGCTGAAGACGATCAAAATCTTGCTTGATTTAGATGCTCGAAGCGCCCTTCGAGGATGTCGTCAACGGGCCGCCGGGAGTGGCGCTCGACGCTGCCACGCCGTCTCTTACCTCAAAAATTTCGGCGCGCGCGGCGTATTGTTCGACGAGGCTATCTTTGGACGTTGTCACGAAGGTCTGCGTGCGCCCTTCGAGGTACTCAAACAGTTGATTGATACGCTTCCGATCCAGTTCCGCATCAACGTCGTCGAGCAGAAAAACCGGATACTCATTGTGCCACGAATGATACACCGAAATCGCAGCTAAGTCAAGTATTATCAATGCACTACGCTGCTGTCCGGAACTCCCGAAAGTACGTATATCGCGCCCGTCGAAGAGGATTTCCAACTCGTCTCTGTGCGGCCCGATAAGCGAATAACCGGCCGCCATTTCGGCCTGCATGCGCAACTGCAAACGCTCCGCGACGAGCGCTTCATAATCGCTTAAATTGCCTTTTCCTTCGAGCGATGAAACGTAGCGCACGGTCACTTCCTCGCGACCGAATAGGCGACGTTCGAGGACTGCGTTGACGCGTTCGACGTAGTCTAAGCGGGCGCGATGAATCGACGCGCTCAGGCCGATGAGTTGTTCGTTCCAAGGAGCGAGGCGCGCGGCGGTTTCGGCCATGCTCAGTTCGGCGTCGGCGGCGTCTTGCAGGAGGCGATTTTTCTGTTTGATAACGCGTTGATAATCCGAGAGCGTCTGCACGTAAGCGTGATGCATCGAGACGATACCGCGATCCAGAAACTTGCGCCGGGCTTCGGGTGCGCCGCGCACGACTTCCAACTCATCTGCCGTGAAAGAGACGACGTGGAGTTGTCCGAGATAACGCGTGACGGATTCGCGTTTGCCGTTGATGCTGAGCGTTTTGGTGTTGTTCTGAATGGCGACCTGTAAATCGCGCTGCACTTCACTGCTTCGGGCGACGCGACCGCGCACGACGGCCAGTTCTTCGTCGAAGCGGACGGTCTCTTGCGGTTTCTGTGTGCGAAAGGATTTCGATGTGGCGAGCAGATAGATGGCTTCCAGCCAGTTTGTTTTGCCCTGACCGTTATCGCCATAGATGAGGTTGAGTCCCGCGCCCCAAGAGACCTTGCCGTTCAAATTTCTGAAACAGTGAGCCTCAAGTGATTCGAGCAGCATGTGTCGGATTTTAACACATGCTGCTCGCAGGCGTCGCTTAGGCGGCGCGGGCTGGATTGACGAATTTTGGCTCTCTCAATTTCGACGCTCAGAGGCGCATCGGCATGACGACGTATTTGTAATCGTAGTCGGTGTCGGATGCGAGGCGAAGTTGCGCCTGTGAGTTTCCGTCCTTGAACTCGAAGGCTACCTGACCGTCGCTGGCGACGCTGAGAAAATCTTGTAAATACTGTGCGTTGAAACCGATCTCAGTGTCCTCGGACGAGTATTCGGTCGAGACGCTTTCGCGCGCTTCGCCCTCTTCGGCCGTCTGCGAACTGATGTGCAGGTTGTTGTCCGCCAGATGAAATTTGATGGCGTGCGAGCGGTCGTCGGCCATCAAGGCGACGCGGCGGATGGCTTGTCCCAGAACGGCGCTGTCGAACAGTGCCTTCTTGTCGTTATTTTTCGGGATGACCATTTCGTAGTTGGGAAATTGGCCGGTCAGCGTGCGCGAAATCAAAAGCCTTTGGCCGACCTCGAAGTAAATATGATTCTCGTCGGTGGCGAGACCGATTTCACCTTCGTAGGAGGTGGTCAGTTTCGTCAGCTCGGCGAGCGTCTTGCGTGGAATCAAGGCGTCCAAACTCTCTTTCCCGGCACTTTCGCCCAAATCTTTACGTTCGATGTAGGCGAGACGATGGCCGTCGGTCGTGATCATCCGGCCGCCGTTTTTGTCGAGAATAAACTTTGCGCCCGACAGTGTGTAACGCGACTCTTCGAGCGTGATGGCGAAGATGGTGCGGTCGATGAAGGTTTTGAAGACGCCGGCGGGAAGTTTGATGGACGAGGCGCGGAAGTTCGGAATCTCAGGGAAGGATTCGCGCTCGACACCAGCGACGCGGAAATTGGAGCGCTCGCATTTGACGCTCGCCCAGTTGTTTTCATCCTTGCGAAAGTTGACGGGCGCTTCCGGCAGTACGCGCGCGATCTCGAACAATTTGCGCGCGCTGACGCACATCGAACCGGGAGTCTTGATTTCGGCTTCGGTCTCGCAACGTAGCGTCGCGTCGAGGTCTGTCCCGATGAAGCGAATCGTGTTTTCGCCAGCCGACTCGATGAGTATGTTTGACAGTACGGGAATCGTGTTCTTCTTCTCGACAATGCCCTGAACAAATCCAAGCTCTTTTTGTAGAGCACTCTTACTAATGCTGAATTCCATCACAATCTCCTCTAAGAAATAGCTGACTCAAAGTCGTTATTTCGAATGCTTCTCGAAATTCGCCTTTTCCTATTTATACTAATTAAATACCTTGTATATATATCTAGTAGTAGTAGTAGGGCCTGTGGAAATGTGGAAAAGTCACTTTATTGTTGACACCAAAGGAATTGTTTTCCACAGGGGCTGTGGAAATCGCTGTGGATAACTTTTGCGATCTGTGGAAAAAGTGATTTTAACAAAAGTTTTCCACATTTCCACAGCCCCTATTATTGCGTACCCTGTGGAAATGTGGAAAACTTGAAGTCAAATGTAAGCATACAAACGGTTTATCGTATATCCGTACTGTGGAAAACTTTTTGACCCAAAAGTGGGCTAACTACTTGCAAAGATTATCCATAAGGTCGCTCACGACCCTGTGGAAATTTTGATCGCCCGAAACGAGCGCTTCTATCTTGTCTACGGAGTGAATCACGGTGGTGTGATGCTTGCCGCCGAACTCCCGACCGATCTCCGGAAAGCTGTGTTTGGTCAGACGCTTGCACAAATACATCGCCACCTGTCGCGGCACCGCGACCTGCCGCGCGTTGTTCTTGGACTTCAATTCTTCGACCCGCAGACGGTAGTGCGAGGCGACCGTGCGCTGTATCTGCTCGATGGTAACACCGACGGGTTGATCGTCCTCCGCGATGTTGCGAATGGCATCCTGCGCGAGCATCTTCGAGATGGGCAGACCGCGCAATGAAGCGATGGCGACGAGACGCACGAGCGAGCCTTCGAGTTCGCGTATGTTGCTTTTAACTTTGCCCGCAATGAAGAACGCCACGTCGTCCGGCAGCGTCACACCGTCCAGATCGGCCTTGCGTTTCAAGATTGCGACTTTCGTTTCGAGATCGGGCGGCTCCATGTCCGCGATCAAGCCCCACTCGAAGCGTGAGTGCAGGCGTTCTTCGAGCGTCGGAATTTCGCGTGGCGGGCAGTCGGACGTGATGACGATCTGTTTCTGCCCGTCGTAAAGCGCGTTGAAAGTGTGAAAAAATTCCTCCTGCGTGCGTTCCTTGCCCGCCATGAACTGAATGTCGTCCATCAAAAGCACGTCAATCGAGCGATATTTCTCACGAAACGTCTGAGTTTTATCGTAACGAATCGCGTTGATCAACTCGTTCATGAACTTCTCGGCCGAGATGTAGGACAGGCGCAGGTATTTGTTGCGCTGCTTGATGGAGTGGCCGACGGCGTGCATCAAGTGTGTTTTGCCGAGTCCCACGCCGCCGTAAATATAAAGCGGGTTGTAGGTTTTACCGGGTGCTTCGGCTACGGCCAGCGCGGCTGCGTGCGCAAACTGATTACAAGAGCCGACGACGAATGTCTGGAAAGAGCATTTCGGATTGAGCGAGAGTTCGAGCGGCTCTATGTCTACGAAATTCGTTGCGCTCGGAGCCAACCCGTCGGATTCCGCCGCTTCAAGTAACGAAAACAGGCTGGACGTTTTATTGCCGACGCTGTCATTGCCGTTCGAGGGCGCACTGAAGGCCGCATCCCCGTCACTATCTTCTTTTATATCCAACCCGGCCGCGCCGCTCGGCGCATCGTCGACAGCCCAATCCACCTGATAAGTCGCAAGATTCAACTCTTGCAGCGAGGCATCGATCACATCGGCATAGTTTGAACTCACCCAGTCTTTCACCACTTGATTCGGCGCACGCAGGTGCAGAACGTGCCCCGTCTCGTCGCAACCATCAAACTGAATCGAACGAAACCAAGTTTCGAAGCTCTGATGGTTGAGCCGTTTTTCCACGGCTTGAAGGAGATTGTTCCAAACTCTGTTTTCGATAGCTGTGCTCATCGCTTTGCCCGTTCCACTCTGAATTTAACCAATTGCCTCATATTCGACTGAATCAAAATCGTGCAATCGTAAATCTGAACCTACTCAAGCACTCCTTTGAATCGCACGACGGAAAATGTTGCAATAGCGCCCTTTTGAACCTCTTTTCTGACTCTTTACTTGAAGGTTTTCCACAGGTTTTCCACAGCCTGTGGAAAAGTCTTTGGTACTTAAAGTGTTGCTTTAAGTATTTATTTATCAAGTACTTACGGGGATTTTCCCGTTGCGAAACGGGCGCGAGACTAGCATAGCGAAATAGGAAATGCAAGAGAATTCCACAGCTCAAAAAAATAAATTCTCCACCCCTCTGAAACCCCCGAAAACCGTCAATTTCGGCCTACCGGGGAAACATGGGGAAATCCACAGTTGAATGGTTTCAGAACATTTTGCAGGAAAAGATTTTTGGAGGTACTTTTATAGTTCTGAAAAGAAATTGATGGCCTCACATGCCGTTTGAGTTCCAAATCGACCACGCATTTCTTGACATAAAGAGCGTCGAAAGTTAGTCTTACTGTTTTCGCTGGAGGAGGAAATCATTCACTATGCCGAAGCGCACATTCCAACCGAACAATCGTCGCCGCGCCAAGACGCACGGGTTTCGCGCGCGCATGGCGACCAAGAACGGCCGTCTGGTCTTGAAGAGACGCCGCGCCAAGGGTCGCAAGAGGCTCACGCCGTCGCACTACTAAGCCAGCACAGCGTGGTGTCGCCCGGTCGTCCAAAACTGCGTAAATCCGCGGAATTCCGTTCGGTTTATGAAGGTGGAAGGCGTTTCGACGGCCGTTTGATGACAGCCTTCATCAGGCGCAACGAGGTGGGGCAACATCGCTTGGGCATCACCGCCTCGAAACGCGTGGCACGCCTTGCCGTCGAACGCAATCGCATGAAGCGTCTGCTGCGTGAGATGTTTCGCTTGAGCGCAGAGACGCTTCAGAGTGTCGAGCCGCATTACGATTGGGTGCTCAACGCGAAGCGTTCACTGTTGAAGGTGAAGCTGGGCGACTCGTTGGAAGATTTTCAAAGGATAGTCGCCGCCGTCGCCAAGAGTGGGGGCGAGGCAGGCCGTCCGGGCGGGCAGAAAAAGCTGTGAAGTACGTTCTGTTGTGGCCGTTGAAATTCTATAAGACAGTGGTTTCGCCGCTGCTCCCGCCAGCTTGCCGTTTTGTTCCAACCTGTTCAGAATACGCTTATCAGGCTGTAGATCGTTACGGCGTTGTGCGCGGCGGATGGATGGGTATACGTCGCATTGCGCGTTGTCATCCGTTTCATCCGGGCGGTTACGATCCGGTTAAGTAATTTTAGGCGTCGGGCCGGAAACATTTTTCGACGCCGGGCATTTATTCTGTCAGCAAACACTAATGGATCAAAAGCGACTACTTCTGGCTTTCGTCTTGTCGGCGGCGATACTTTTCGGATGGACATATTTCATCGAACGCAACGCTCCGAAACCTAACAAAGCCAATCCTCAAACCGGAACTTCCAATACCTCTACGAATTCTTCTCCTGAACCACAGGCGACCGCACCCGTTGCGCCGCCGACTCCGACCGACACGGCCGCATCGCCCGCATCGGACAACGTCCCTCAACGCACGTTGACCGTCGTGACGCCTCTTTACGAGGTGAAGTTCGATAGCAAGGGCGCGATTGCGACGAGTTGGATCGTCAAACAAAATCGCGAGACGGGACGGCCGCTCTACTCGGTCGCCGGCGACAAGAATAATCGTCAGCCTCTGGAACTCATTCCTTCGGAAAGTCTCAGACAGAAATCGCCGGGCGCACCTTTGCTGCTCTCGACGGGCGATGCGTCCATCGATAATTTGCTCGCGTCGAAAAATTTCAAGATCAGCGGCGTCGAAGGTGAGAGCGGCGAGGCACGCGTCGAAATCAAAAACGGCGAGTCGAAGCAAATCGACTTTACGATGCGCGATGAAGCAACCGGCCTCGACGTGGTTAAGACCTTCCGTTTCGATGCCGACAGCTACAGCGTCGATCTCGGACTCAAACTGGCACGCGGCGGTCAGGTGATGCCGAATGCCAAACTCGCCATCGGGCCGAGCATCGGCGATCAAGGTATTCCTCGTTACACCTTTTACTCGGTCGCGCCGGAGGGCGTGGCCGTCATTGGTGGTAAATCTCAACTGTTTTACGGGACTTCGATTCATGGCACAGAGGGAAGTCCTGATCGCCAAGTCGTCGGCGGGACGATTGACTGGGCTGGCGTCTGCGACACTTACTTTGCGATGGTCGCCATTCCTCCGAAGCCGACCGAGGGCTTGGAGTTTCGCACCGCGAAATATCAACATGAGGCCAACGGCAATAAGGAAGATCGATTTCTCCTGACTGCTTATGTGAACGTTCCCGTCGACGGTTCGGTGACGCGTCTTTACGTCGGCCCGAAAGATCATGACTTGCTTGATCAAGCGAGCGCTGAAATCGGCAAAACAATCAACCGCGAAATAGACCTCGGAGGCTTGATCAATTACGGCTGGCTGGGGAAACTCACGCGCCCTCTCGCCGCGCCGATTCTCTGGTCGATCAAGCACCTGCACAGGCTGACGGGCAGCTACGGTCTCGCCATTATCATCTTCACGATCATCATCTATTCTCTGTTTTTCCCTCTCAAATGGCGTTCTTCAAAGTCTATGAAGAAGGCGCAGAAACTCGCGCCGCGCATGAAAGAGGTGCAAGAGAAGATCAAGGCGTTGAAGCCGAATGATCCGCGTCTGAAAGAGTTGCAGATGGAGCAATTGCGTCTGATGAAGGAGGGCAACATCCTCGGCGGTTGTTTGCCTCTGCTGATTCAGATGCCGTTTCTCATCGCGCTCTACAGCGCCATCACGATCTCGATAGATTTTCGTCAAGCGACGTTTCTCTGGCTGCCCGATCTTTCCGCCGCAGACCCTTACAGGCTGCTGCCAATCTTGATGGCCGGTTCGATGGTCGTCTTGCAGTTCATCACGCCCGCGCCGTCGGCCGACCCGCTGCAACGCAAGATGATGGCAGTCGTCATGCCGGCAATGATGCTCTACATTTTGTGGAGCGCGCCCGCCGGTTTGCTCGTCTACTGGATCGTCGGCAACATCGTTGGCTTCACGCAGCAGATGGTGATCAACCGTCTCATCAAATCGGAAGACGACGAAGAACCGCCGGAGAAAAAAGCAGCAGGGTCGGGTCAACCTAAAAAACTGCGTGAGGTCAGAGCCTCTTAGTCCGTCGCAGTTTCAACGGAAAGTTACCTTCGACCGTGATTCTCTCGCCGAGAAATTTGAACGTAGTGAGCGTAGCTTATGAACGAAACTTGCCAGCAGGCGCAAACTTTTCTGAATGACATTTTCGGTGGTTGCCAACTCGAACTGAGCGCGCAGGCGGCCGAGACGGCCGAAGGGTGTCTGTTGGAATTGGACGGCGAGGATGCATCGCTCTTGCGTAGTGAAGGCGGTGAGTTGTTGAGTGCGCTTGAGCATCTTGTCAATCAAGCGTACGGACGCGAGCTTTCACACGGCGCACGATTCATCTGCGACGTGCAGAACTTCCGTGCGACCAGAGAAGCCGAACTGCGCGCGATGGCACGCCACGCCGCCGAGCGCGTCCGCACCACGCGCACGTCTTTCACCTTCGGCCCGATGAACTCTAACGAACGTCGCATCATTCACACATCGCTGGCCGAAGAGCCAGACCTCCACACCGAATCAATCGGAGAGGGCAACGCGCGCAGGCTCAAAGTGAGTTTGAAAGTCGCCGGCTAAACCTTAATACTCATTTCAAAGATCGTGTCGTGCGTGCGAACGCGACGCGATCTTTTCTTTTTGCCGTGTCAAGCAAAGACACCATCGTTGCACTTTCAACACCGACGGGACGAAGCGGCATCGGCGTCATCCGGCTCAGCGGCGAACGCGCGCTCGACTATGTTCGTTCGCTGCTCAATGATCCCCACTTCACGCCCGACTCGCATCGCGTCGTACTCAGAAAAATCTTCGATCCGCAGACGCATGAACTCCTCGATCGTGCAATCATCACCTATTTCAAAGCACCCCAGTCCTTCACCGGCGAAGACATCGTTGAACTAAGTTGCCATGGTTCGCCCGTACTGTTGCTACATGTCGTGGATGCCTTGCTAGCCCTCGGCGCACGCGCCGCCGAGGCCGGCGAATTCACCCTCCGCGCGCTCGCCAACCAACGTCTGAACCTGAGCCAAGCGGAAGCCGTGCGCGACCTGATTGACGCGCAGACACAATCCGCCGTGCGACAGGCCGCACGACAACTCGGCGGCGAACTCTCAGCGCGCCTTCAGCCAACCAAAGACGCGCTGCTGGAAATCATCGTCCCGCTCGAATCCTCTCTCGAATTCGTTGAAGACGACCTTCCCCAAATAGCCATCGAACGAATTAGCCTCCAACTCACAAACCTCATTCAATCTCTTGACGAATTAGCTGGCACTTTTCGCGCCGGACGCCTTTTGAAAGATGGTCTCAAAGTCACTCTGGTGGGTCGACCTAATGTTGGTAAGTCCAGTGTTTTCAATAGTTTACTGGTTTCGGATAGAGCGATTGTGACAGAGATTCCGGGCACGACTCGCGATAGTTTGAGCGAGCTGTTGAATATCGGCGGCGTTCCAGTGTTGCTTACGGATACGGCTGGGATGCGAGAGTCAAACGACCCTGTCGAGTATTTAGGAATTGAGCGCACACGGCGCGCAATTGCCGATGCGGATTTAGTTCTCTTCGTAGTTGATGGTTCTCAGCCATTGACGGCTGAGGACAAAGCGATATTTGCGAATATAGCTGAAAGTAAATACCTAATAGTGTTGAATAAAAGCGACTTAGAGAATTTTGATAAATTGCTTTGCACCGAAATTGGGGCTAATTCCAAGTCCCTTGCGGTCTCTGCGAAGACAGGCGAGGGGCTAGATGCTTTGCGCACTGCTATAATGGAACCCTTTGAATCGGGACGCACGACGGAATCAGGATTTTTGATTACTAATGCACGTCATTTCGATGTGTTGCGACGTGCTGCGGACGCGCTTCGGTCATCTAAGTCACTTGTCTTGCAAGGTGCAAGTGAAGATTTGATACTTGTGGGACTTTACGATTCGCTCCGCTATCTTGGCGAAATAACCGGGGAAACGACACCGGAAGATGTTCTTTCGCAAATATTTGCCACGTTCTGCATAGGAAAATAGTTATGAGTTTTGATGAACAGTTTGACGTGATCGTAATTGGGGCGGGTCATGCGGGCTGCGAGGCCGCGTCCGCATCAGCGCGCCTCGGTGCACAGACCGCGCTGGTCACACTCAATCTCGATCTGATCGGCCAGATGTCATGCAATCCTGCCATCGGTGGTATTGCTAAAGGGCACATCGTTCGAGAGATTGATGCTCTCGGCGGCATTATGGGTCGCGTTATCGACCGAACCGGCATTCAATTTCGCCTCTTGAATCGCTCAAGAGGCCCTGCCGTACAAGCTCCACGGGCACAGGCGGATCGTGCGCTTTATCGAACAGAGATGCGTCAAGTTCTAGAGGAGACGCCAAATCTGCACCTGCGACAGGGTCTTGTGATTGAGTTACTTGTGAAAGACGGGCAAATTCAGGGCGTCGAAATGCAGGACACGCGTCGCTTGCGTGCGGATGCCGTCGTGGTCGCCACCGGAACTTTCCTCAATGGTTTAGTTCACACCGGCCGTCGCACATACACTGCCGGGCGCGCCGGCGAACCGGCCTCAATTGAATTGGCCGAATGTCTCAAACGTCTGGGTTTTCCCGTCGGCCGTCTGAAGACAGGGACGCCGCCGCGCCTTGATGGTCGTACTATCGATTGGGACAATTTCGAGCCGCAACTTGCGGATGAACGTCCAGTCCCCTTTTCGTTTTCCACTGAAACTATTGAACAGCCTCAAGTTACCTGCTTTATCGGTTATACGAACGAAGAGGTTCACGATTCAATCCGCGCGAACATCCATGAATCGCCGCTTTATTCCGGCCAAATAAAAGGAGTCGGCCCACGCTACTGTCCTTCAATTGAAGACAAAGTAGTCAAATTTCCAGACAAGACACGCCATCAACTTTTCCTAGAACCCGAAGGACACAATACCTCGGAGGTCTATTTAAACGGCTTTTCGACCTCCATGCCGGCCGAGTTTCAGCAAGACCTCGTACATAAAATTCCCGGTTTGAAAAATGCGCGCATCATCCGCCCCGGCTATGCAATCGAGTATGACTTCGTTGACCCGCGCGAATTGACTCCACATTTGCAAACAATGCGAATTAGGGGACTATTTTTGGCCGGACAAATCAATGGTACGACGGGTTATGAAGAAGCTGCTTGTCAGGGCTTGCTGGCAGGTATCAATGCCTCGCTCTACGTCCAAAAGCGAGAGGGATTCCGCCTGAGGCGTGACGAATCTTACATCGGCGTTTTGATGGACGACCTGATTATGCACGGTGTCGACGAACCCTATCGTATGTTTACTTCCCGTGCCGAGCATCGTCTTGCGCTCCGCTATGACACTGCGGACGCTCGTCTGACTCCTTATGGCAAAAATCTAGGTCTTGTTGGCGACTCTGTTTGGGAATCTTTTAATGCTCGCCGTGAACGTCTAGCAAGATTACGAAATGCTTTAGAAACTACTCGTTTCAAACGAACGGATGCTGCCTATCGAGAACTCGCACGGATTTTAGGTGATCTGGGTGATTCTATTACTCTCTCTCAATTGGCACAGCGTCAGAACGTTTCACGTGAAATGATTCGTGGTCTGCTCCCCCCCTCTCTAAGAGATGAAATTTCTCATTCTGAACTAGAAACGTCACTTGCAGACCTCCTGTATTGTGGTTATGTTCAGTCGCAAAAGGATAGTTTTGAACGTATCTTTCACAATGATGGTCTACGGATGCCCGAAAATTTCGATTTCCATAGAGTTAGCGGTCTCTCGCACGAAATGATTGAGCGTCTCGAACGGGCAAGACCACAAACTTTCGGACAAGCACGCTGTATCCCCGGCATGACTCCTGCGGCCTTATCTACCCTTCTAGTTCGACTTAAATTACAGCAATCAACCTGATCTCTATGTTTCACGTGTCACATATCCCGTGATGTGACACGTGAAACATAGGGATTAGCACGTCTAATCAGGTGTTACAGACAAAAAAGTAGCACGTGGGGGAAGTTATGTGCTAGTTTAGGCGAAATTTCAGGTCGTTCCTGCTCTGGGTAGACTAAATGGCTAAAATTATTGCGGTCGCAAATCAAAAGGGCGGCGTTGGGAAAACCACAACATCTGTAAATCTAGCTGCGTCCCTTGCGGCCTCTGAAATGCGCGTCCTGCTCGTGGACACAGACCCTCAGGCGAATGCAACTTCCGGAGTAGGCATCCTACGTGGTAGTTTCCGGCGCAGTCTCTATCACGCGCTTATCCTCGCAGAGCCTTTGGCAAACATACTCCAAAACACTGAACTGCCGCTTTTGAAGGTTTTGCCCGCTGATAGAAATCTAACGGGGGCAGAGGTCGAATTGGTAGAGGTAGAGCGAAGAGAATACAAATTACAAGACGTATTGCGCAGCGTTCAGCATGAATATGATTTTATTATCATCGACTGTCCCCCTTCGCTTGGCCTCTTAACACTAAATGCATTGACGAGTGCCGATACGCTTTTAGTCCCTATTCAATGTGAGTATTATGCTCTCGAAGGCGTGACGGAATTATTCGACACTTTAGCCAGAATCAGGCGCTCTCTTAACCCCGGTTTGACTATTGAAGGTTTACTGTTGACGATGTACGACGACCGCACTAACCTCTCCGCAGCAGTTGCAGCAGATTTGCGAAGTTTTTATGGGCAACAGGTTTTGGAAACTGTAATTCCCCGCAATGTGCGCCTGGCGGAAGCCCCTAGTTACGGTAAACCTATTATTCTCTATGACATACGTTCAAGGGGCGCGGAAAGCTATCTTCAGTTGGCGAAGGAGATAATCACGCATGACAAGAAGAGTTCTAGGACGGGGCTTGAGCGCTCTGCTGTCGGAGACGCCAGCGACGGCCAATGAAGAGCTAAGAGAAGTTGATATAGATCTCATCGAACCAAATAATGTACAGCCGCGCACGCGCTTCGACGAGACGCAGTTAGATGAGCTAGCACAGTCCATCAAAACTAATGGAGTGGTGCAGCCTATATTGGTACGTAAGACTGATAGGGGTCGCTATCAAATCGTGGCGGGTGAGAGACGTTGGCGTGCTGCACAACGGGCCGGGCTTCAACAAATCCCCTCTGTCATAAGAGATGTCCCGGACGATAAAATGTTGGAACTGGCTTTAATTGAAAATATTCAAAGACAAGAGTTGAACGCTATCGAAGAGGCCTATGCTTATAAACGCCTCATAGAAACTTTTAATTTAACACAGGAAACCGTCGCTCAACGCGTCGGCCGAGATCGCACTTTTGTTACTAATTATCTGAGACTATTACGCTTACCTGAAGATATACAACTTCTGGTCGAAGAAAATAAGTTATCCATGGGTCATGCCAGAGCTTTGCTCGGGATTGACGATGCAGACAAACAGAGGGAGATTGCGCGTAGCGTTATTGAACGAAATTTGTCCGTAAGAGATACCGAACGCACCGTGAAACGTGTCGTGTCAGGGGGCGACTCTAGTTCATCCGCTGTCTCGACACCTTCCGAGAAATCAATTGATGCAAATACACGTGCTGCCGAGTCAAAGCTACGTCGTCGATTGGGGACTCAGGTACACATCCTTCCGAATCAATCTGGAAATGGTGGAAAGATAGAAGTGCAATATTACAATGATGCGGATTTGCAGAGAGTTTATGAATTAATTATGGGTGCACAAAATGTTTATGAGAGTGATTAAGTTGTTATTTTAAAAGATTTATGTGAGTTTTAAGAATTAAAGTTAGGTTCGTGCTGAACGATATTGTCTACCGGACTCAAGGTAGATTAAGTTGTATCATGCTTTCCTGTTGATGCGCCTTTCGCTTTCGCCCAATTATCATGGCCACTTGGCAGCGCGTTTGAAATAGGAGTCGGCGCGGCTGGAGAGAGTGATTCGGGAGGCGGCGGTTGTCTATCCGTAATCCAAATCGCTCTTTTGCGATTAACCTAACGAGTCGATTCAACTGCCCCCGCACCTATCAGACCATCACAGAAATTACGCTCTGTCATCTTCGAATCGCAGTCGCTCGGCTGCGGCGTCGGCGAGGGCCTGTAATAGTTCATCTTCGGTGTAAATCGTGAATAGTTTCAGCCCCCGGCGCGCTGGCGGGATGGGCATGAGTAGATCCTTTCCTTCCGCATGGAACTAGAGCGCTGCGACCGAGAGGCTAGGAATCTCAAGCAACCTTAGCTCGAATTCGGCCTCCTGAACTATCCCTAGCCCCTCAGCTATCCGCACGCCCTCCACCGTGCCGTCGACGAGCGGGCCGTCGTTCGTGTGTGAGAAAATTCTAGTTTCTGGCCTTCGCGGTCGAATGAGAGTTCTGCGGCCAGAATAACGCGCCCATCGGCGAGAAGGATATAGCGCCAGCCGGAGAGTTCGACCGCCGTGAGCAGGCTTCCCTCGGCCATGTAGTCCGCCCTTACAAAGTAGACCGGGTGCGGGGCGGCCGCCTCGAGGTCGCTGGCAGCAGCCCCTGCCGTGACCGCGGCGGTGCGGGTGTTGGGCTGCTTAATCAGTCTTCCCAAGGCCTTGCAGACCATCTCCAACCCTTCCTCCGGTGGTCGCGCTATGGTGATTGACATGTCGAATTTCCTTCGGCTTCAGGGCCGTGTGAGGTAGCTGAACATCCAATCTCCAACCTTCCTGTAAGAGATAAGGAACTTGAGGTAAGTGTAGTCTGAGTGACCGTCCTTTGGGTCTTCTACTGACACCCACTCGCGGGGTTGGTTACCGCCGAAGTCCATCTAGTAACCATTAATGATGACGAAGTGGCCGCTACCGCCGGGCCACAGGATGAAGCAGCCCAAGGGCCGCCCGCCCTCGATCTCATCACTTACGGTCTGGAATGGAACGGACGCCTCCTCCTTTTGCCGCAGGTGGCCTACGCGTTCAAGTCCCAGTTCCAAAACCAAGGCTGGTCGCACTCTGCGGGCCCCCCGCTCGGACAGCAGTTGGCGAGGCCTAGTTGGTTATTGACCAACTGGCACTGCCGCCAGGGGCTCTGGGAGTTATAGAATTTCGCGACGCTGACCGACACGGCCGCCCAGCACCATTCTTCGCGCTTCTGCGTCTGCATGACGAAAGGCAGCGTGATGCCGACGCCCGGCAGGACTTCCAACACCGAGTGGGGCACGACGAGCTTGAGCCGCACCCGCGTCCGCTCGAACAGTTCTGGTAGGGACATGGTTTTGAACTCCTGCGTGCGGGCCGGAGCGGCGTGCCGCTTCGGTCTGCACAGCTACTTCTGATCGGTGCCCTGGATGGCAGCCGAAGATACGGTCTGCACGTCCTTGGCCTTCTTGTCTTTGATGTAGCTGTTGGTCGTGTCCGAGAGCATCGACCGGCCGAGGCGGTTGTAGAGGTGATATTCGACCGTGGATGATGCCCCGCTGTAACGAACGCGGGGGCCGCCGTTAAAGACGTCGATGAAGAGGTGGCGTTTTGACCTTCGTGGTTCCGCCCGCGTTGACAACATTGAGCTTCAACTAGTAACCATCGGTGTCCTTTAACACCTTGTGAATCCGCTCGGTGCGGAGAAAGGAGGTCCGCACGCATGGCCGCCGTCACCCTGCCGTAGCGGCCAATGTAGGCATCCACCCGCTTAGTTGCTGCGCTGTAGACGAGCAGCAATTGGACGTCGCCGTCGTTCAATACCGCGAGCGCCTTGAGACTCGGATAATTCTTGTGGATGGCGTCGGCGATCCGGTTCGCCGCCTCGGCCACGGAGATGTACCCGACGAGCTTTTCTTCGACTCGGGCGTTGTCATCCTTAAAAGAGACATCGCCGGCGAGCGGGGTCGAGGTGGGCTTCGGGAAGTTGGCGTCGAGTTCGGCTCGTCGCGCCTCGGCGATGGTCTGCCGCGCCTCGGCGATGGCCTTAAGAACCTTCAGCCGCCCGCCGCAGCGAGACGTCAAAATCTCCGCGAAGAAGATTTTTCAACCACTGTATGAAAATGGCTGGTGAGACATTTCAAATTGTTCTGAGATGGACAGCGATGCCCGCCCGGAGCACGACAAAGATAGTCGCGTGCTCGCGCGCTGAAACGTTTCACTTTTTCCGTCCATACACCAGATGAATAATGTGCGGGGACAGTCGCTTGGGCGGGCGTCGCATGTCGCTAGTGTCCGCTATTGGCCAACAGCCGGTGCAGATGGTTTCCGTAGTGTCGGTTTTTCAATACATCTGAGACCGGCTGACCGAGTCCATCGGTATGGGCACGTGGGGTGCGGGAGAGAAGCACATGGATATCAACTGGGAGATCATGCGAGAAGCCGCCGGAAGGTGGCGGGCGCGGGAGCAGCAGAGGGGAGAGACGATCAAAAAGCTGGAGGAGGGCGGCCCACTTGCAGCCGACACGCCGGAGCGGGTGCATCGACACCTTGAGCGGCTGGAGGCCGCGGTGACGGAGGCGAAAGCGGCAAAGGTCGCCGCCAGACCGGAGCCCGCCGGAGCCCAGCCCGCCCAGACGCTCGTTGAAATGATCGGACGAGAGCGGGTCATGGGCGACCCGGACTTCCGGGGCATAAATTTTCTTGAACTTGCCTTGGCCGTCTCACGCTTCGTCGGGCGCATCAACATCCGAACCGCGCCGGGCCACACCGTCGGTTTCGGTACCGGGTTCATGGTCTCGCCCAGCCTCCTGCTAACCAACAACCACGTCCTCGGGAGCGTCGAGGCGGCCAGGCATAGCGAGGTCGAGTTCGACTACCAGTACGACCGCTTCGGGCGGCTGCTGCCGGTGATCTCTTACGGGTTGGAGCCGCAGAGATTCTTCCTCACCAGCCCTGAACTCGACTATACGCTCGTGGCCGTCAGGCAGCAGTCGGTCAGCGGTATCGACCTGAGGTTCTACGGATGGAGCCGTCTCCTTGAGGAGCAGGGTAAGATTCTCGTCGGCAAGCCGCTCAATATCATCCAACACCCTAAGGGCGAGGCCAAGCAGATCGTTCTCAGGCACAACCAACTGATAGACCTGCTGCCCGACGGCAAGTTCGCCCACTACCTGACCGACACCGAGCCCGGCTCCTCCGGGTCTCCTGTTTACAACGACCAATGGGAGGTGGTGGCCTTACATCACTCCGGAGTGCCGAAGATCGACGCTAACGGCAACTACGTCGCCAAGGACGGGACGATCTGGAAGCCCGGCATGGACGCCGACGAACTCGATTGGGTCGCCAATGAGGGCGTGCGCGTCAGCAGCATCGTCAACGACGTGAAGGAG
Organism: Pyrinomonadaceae bacterium; assembly: GCA_036387235.1. GTDB lineage: Bacteria > Acidobacteriota > Blastocatellia > Pyrinomonadales > Pyrinomonadaceae > JAIVJZ01. Next base: position 101,014 of record DASVUD010000006.1, on the reverse strand, counting down.
CGGAAGCTCATGACCGCCGACCAGCGGCGGTTGAGGGAGGAACTGTTGACCGCCGAACCGCTCGATCCCATCGAGGCCGCGCGCGACGCCGCCGCCTTCCGTCAGCCGCCGCAGCCCCTAGGAAAGACGGGGGACAAGAGTTCTGTCACGCCGGTCGTTCCGGCAGACGGTGGAGCCGTCACCCTTACCATTCCGCTGGAAGTGACGATCCGCATGGGCGCTCCCGCATTAGGAGGCGGGGCGGTAACATCCGCGACCACTACAACCGGCGATGCCGGGGACGCGGCCATCACCTCCATCGAGAAGCCTGAGCCATCTCCCGAGCCGCTCGACCCTGAAGTGCGACAAGCGCTCGCCGATTTGGAGGATGCTCCCAATAAGAAGTATTACGACGAGCCGGCCGACATCAAAGCGCGCGACGCCTATTATGAAGGACGACCGGACGGCCTCGGCCCGGCAGAGTTCTACCGCTGGCTGAACGATCTGCTGACGCAGACGCACAAGAAAAAGCTCGCTTACAAGCCGAACGTACAGGTGTATCCTTGGGTCGATCTCCACGAGGGTCAGCCGCAGCCGAAACTGAAGAGCATCTACTCCGGCAAAGAGTTCGACCCGGCCGAATTCATCGAGTCCGACTTCCGCATTGAGCAGGAGCGATTGAGAATTCGCGAGAGCCTGCTGCGCGAGGCGACCTTCAGCACCGTCGGTGCGCAGGAGCAACTCGACCTACTGGAAAGTACGCTTCCCTACAACTGCGAGCACGTCGTGCCGCAGTCCTGGTTCGGCAAGAAGGAGCCGATGCGTGGCGACCTGCACCACCTGTTCGCGTGCGAGTCCGGCTGCAACAGCTTCCGCGGCAACATCCCTTACTACGAGTTCGATGACTTTGAGGAGACCGTTCGCGAGGCGTGCGGCAAGCGTGAGGAGCTGAGGTTCGAACCCTCTGCGGGTAAGGGCGCGGTGGCACGCGCTACGCTTTACTTCCTGCTCCGCTACCCCGGCGAGATCAACGCAACCAAGAAGGAATACACCCCCGACCGCATCGAGATGATCCTCGGGTGGCACAAGAACTTCAAGGTCACGCGCTACGAGCGCCACCGCAACGCCGCCATCCATGAGAAACAGGGCAACCGCAATCCCCTCATCGACCACCCCGACTGGGCCGACGAGATCGACTTCACCCTCGGCCTGGGTTGAAGCAGGTGGCTAACCGTTATGTTTCTGAAACCGTCATGCTTTAACAACCTGTTGACGGCGGAGACGCACCGGACTATCTTACCCGCGCTCTTCTTCAGGTCAGGAATAACCAGCCTGCCCGGGTGGGCGCGATAGGAGTTTCACATGTCCTTGAAGACGATCCGCATTCTCATTTACACCGACGCGGCGAGTATATTGTCCGACAGCGACGACAAGGACGAGGGCGTGAGCATCATGCACCGCCTTATGTGTGAGAAGCTGAAAAAGATCGTTGACGTAGACGTAACTATCTTGAATCGGCACCACCCCACTCACGGGGCGACGAAGCTCACCTGTGACCTTCTTAAGCTGTTCGACGAGCTCTGGGTTATCGGCTTGGGTAATTCACCGAACTGCCGCCAACTCCCGGCTCTCGAACTGACGGACGACGAGGTGTACGACCTCAGCGCATGGATGTACCGGGGGGGCGTGATGGTCACGGGCGACCACTCCCAACCCCAGCTTCCTAAAGTCTCGTGCGATGACCTTGATCACAATGACCTCCTCGCACGCGGCTTCGCTCTGGGACACAGAATACCGCGAGCCGGTCAGTTGCGCGTCTGGAAGGGGCCGCCGACAAACTGCGATTCGCCGTTGGAGCGGTCGGACACTCATTACACGCTCGGCAAAAGCGACGCGGGGAACGGAGCGCCGCCGTCTGAGTCTGACGGAGTCCCACAAAAATTGGAGGAGATGCAGCCGCCGCACTTCCTCTTCTTCTACGGCCTCGACGCGGGTGGGCAGCCCGTCCGGATCGGAAATTTTCCAGACCATGACCACGAGGGGCGCGTGATCGTGCCGGAAACTTACGACAAGTTCTGGCCGCCGCGCCCGCCCGTCCCGCAGGTGGTGGCGAAGGGGCGCGACCTGCGCTTCCCGGACGAGCAGAGGATATACGAACTAGTAATGGCTTACGACGGCGACGAGGCGGGCGTCGGGCGGATAGTCGCCGACTCTTCTTTTCACCATTTCCTCAATCTAAATCTGCGGGCAATACCGGCAGTGGATGCGGCCTGTAAACCCGTGCCCGGCACGCCCCGCGACCAGATAGCTCAGTTCTACGCGAACCTTGCGCTCTGGCTCGCCCCGTTGAAACTCAGAGAGTCCATCAGGGAGGAACTGTTTTTCCGAGCCTCCACACACATCATTGTGCTGGAGGCGCTCGGCAACAGCGCCGCTCACGTGGGGCGGGCGGTGAAGGCGGCCCTCGCATCGGAGGTAGGAGACGCCAACGTGTTGCGCATCCTCGAAGCCGTCGGCGACGACGAGCGGCCGCCGGCCCAATTGCTCAAGCAGTCCCTGGTCGAGACGGGGCCGCTCGAAAAGTTCGGCGGCGTGGACGCGGAGTCTACGCTCGGAGCGACGGCACTGTCTTACCACGAGTTTATCTGGGACAACGGGCTCGACCCGCTTAACTTGCCCGAAGACCCGACGCCGCCCGGCTTCCTGGATAAAGAAATCGAAAGCGCCTTCAGCGCCCAACTGTCCTCGGCCGGACGACTGCGCGCGAAGCCCACGGACGACTCCGAACCGCGCGGCGACAACTGAAGGCTCCCCCGGACGCCGTCTCCCGCGGGACGGCCAACCCCGACAGTATTCATAATCTGGTAGGAGGAGGATGAGAATGACATCTCGCACAGACAATCTGACGACCGACTTCCAATGCGGCGGCAAATGGAATTCATGGGTCATACCGCCCGGCGGCAGCAAAAAGGACGACAAGAAGTTTAAGCTCAAAGTGGACAAGGATACGGGCAAGCTCACCGGCAAACACGGTGATGACCCCGACCACGATGGTAAGGAGATCAACAGCGGCACTTGTTCGGATGACGCGGCCACCAAAAAACACCGCATGCGGATTCAGAGGGAGGATGATGACTACATTTACGACTACGACGGTTTAATCACCCCTGACCTGACTACCGGCAATTTCAACATCCTCGAAGGCGACGGCAAACGCAAGGTGACGCCCAAGTCCAAACTGCTGGAGCAGGAGTACCGAGACGACAAGACCAAGGACAAGGACAAGTTCACCGAACCGGATGAGTGGATCGCCGAGAAGACCACCTGAGGCGTCGGGAGCAATGCATCTCCCCTGAGCCGCACCGCACCATGAATTTGTTCCGTCATCACGAGTCTCTTAGGGGGACGGCCGCTTCGCCGTCCCTAGTGCTTCTCCTGCTGTTCCTGACGGCAGTGCTCGGAGCGGCTCAAATCACACAGAACAGTCCCCCGTCACAACAGCCGCCGCCAGTTGCCGTGTCGTCCACACTCCCGCCGGGCGAGACCACCAAAAGAGCCGTCAGGGGAGGCGAGCGCCAGACCCTGAGTATCGCACTCACCGCAGGCCAGTATGCGCAGTTCGTCTTCTGGTGGCGCGGGATTGATCTTGACGCGGCCGTCTTCAAGCCTGACGGCGGACGGGACGGCGACTTCACCGTGCAGATCAGGGCTCCGGGGCCAACCTCCATCTCCATCATCGCCGATGTCGCGGGTGAATACAGGATCGAGGTCAGTCCCAAAGATGGGCTGAAAGTTAACGGTACGTACGAGGTACAAGTGCGAGCCGTGCGGCCGCCGACAGCTACGGACAAGAGCCGCTTCATGGCCGAGCGGACGCTGGCAGAGGGGAAGCGCGCGGGCTGGCAAGCACCGGAGGCGAAGTTCAAAGAGTCCCTTCAGCACTGGCGGGAGGCGGCAGACCCGGAGGGAGAGGCGACGACGCTCAGCGCCCTGGCCGAGCTTTATCAAAACACGGGCGACTTCGAGAAAGTCAGGACGACCTACGAGGCGGCGCGGGAGATCAGGCGAAGGCTGAACGACCCCGCGGGCGAGGCGCACACGCTCCTGAACCTGGGCCGGGCGTATCAGACATTATCTTCGCCGCAGGAGGCGTTGAACTACTACGGTCAGGCGCTGTCCCTGTTTCGCGCCGCCGGGGATCGTACCGGCGAGTCAATGGCACTTTACAGTGCTGGCTTCGCGCTCGCACGCGCGGGCAGGGTACGCGAGGCCGTGAAGTCTTACGAGGCGGCGTTGAGCATCCAGAGCGCCGACGCCGACCGCCTGGGAGAGGTCAGGACGCTCACGGCTCTGGGTGGAGCTTACGACCGCCTCGGGGACTACGACAGAGCTCTCGCCCTTTACCAGAGGGCCGCACCGATCCGTCAGGAGTTGGGCGACAGGCTCGGCGCGGCGCTGACTATCAACAACATAGGCGTCCTGCATGACAATTGGGGTGACTGGCAGAAGGCGAGGGAGAGCTACGAGGCCACGCTGGCCGCCTACGGAGCACTACTGGATGGTGGGCTGACAGCCTGCGTCGCAGACACGCCGTCGTCGGCCAGCAGGATTTGTGAATACGCCGCGTCCGCTTACGACAACCTGGGCGAACTGTACAACTCGTTGGGCGACCCCCTGGCGGCGCTCTCGACCTTCGAAAAGTCTTTGGTCATTCGTGACAAACTCAATCGGCCTAAAGGTCAGGGCTCGACGCGCTCCCGCATGTGCTACTCGAACCTGTTGCTGGGCAGACCGCGAGATGCGCTCAGTTTGTGTCAGGGTGCGGGTGACAGAAAGGGGGCTCTATCTTTTCAGGAGCCGCCGGACACGTTGAAGCCGAGCATAGACCCGCCGGGACTCGCCAACACCTACCTTTTCATGGGCATGGCCTACGACGCGCTCAACGAGCGGGAGAAGGCGCTCGAGTATTTCGGCCGCGCCTCGGAGATTCAAAGGAAGATAGATGACCCGCGCGCACTCGCTATCACGCTGGATAAGGCCGGAGCCGCTTACGAGCGCACAGGCGATACGAAAAAAGCGTTTGAGAGTTTTGACGAGGCGCTTCATCTCTGGCAGAGGATAAATGACTTAGACGGCAAGGCAATAACGCTCTATAAAATAGCGCGCGCGGAGCGGGGGCGTGGGAACCTTGTCGATGCACACGCACGTATTATGAGCGCGCTCGACATCATCGAGTCCCTGCGCGTGAAGGTCACGGCGCAGCGGTTGCGCGCCTCATACTTCGCGCAGAAGCTCGACTACTACGAACTGGCCGTAGATTTGAAGATGCAATTGGCGCAGGCCGGGGGCCGCAGCGTCGCCGCGCCCGGCGAGCTTGTGGCCGCCGCGCTCCAGACGAGCGAGCGGGCGCGGGCGCGCGTCCTCTTCGACATCCTCGCCGAGGCCAGAGTCGAGCCGCGTGGCGGCATGGATCAGACGCTCGAAGAGCTGCTCCGACGTCGGCAGAAGATACAGCAGAGGTTAGACTTTAAGGCGGCACTACAGACCAAGCTGCTTGCCGGCAAAGCGAGTTCGGAGGAGTTGGCTTTCATCGAGAAGGAACTCTTACAACTCGCCGCCGAGTACGACGACGTCGATGCGCAGGCGCGCGCGCGCAGCACCCGCTACGCGGAGCTGACGAGGCCACAGCTTTTAAGCGTCGCCGAGATTCAAAGTCAACTGCTGGACGAACAGACTCTCCTGCTTGAATACAATCTCGGCGAAGAGAGAAGTTACCTGTGGGTGGTGGCACAATCCGGAATCAAATCGTTCGAGTTGCGTAAGCGCGCGGAGATCGAGAACGCGGCCCGGCGCGTCCGGGACATCCTCAAGGCCGAGCAGAAGCAGCCGGGCGAGCCGGCCCGAGCTTACGAGACACGCCTCGCCGGGCTGGAAAGCCAGTACCGGAAGGAAGCCGCCCTCCTGAGCGACATGCTGCTCGGCCCCGCAGCGGCGGAACTCGGTCGCAAACGGCTGCTCATCGTTGCCGAGGGGGAACTGCAACAGATCCCTTTTGTGGCGCTCCCTGCGCCCGAGGCGGCGACCGACGACCCGGCCCGGATGCGCCTGCTGAACGCGGCCGACCTCACGGCGGAGAACACCCCGCCGCCGTTAGGGGAGGCGCACGAAATCGTCGGCTTGCCTTCGGCCTCGACTCTGGCGGCGCTACGCGTCATGACTCAGAAGCGCGAGCATCTGTCTAAGGCCGTCGCCGTTATAGCCGACCCGGTCTTCGACCGGGAAGACCCGCGCCTTCAGGATGCCTTAAAGGAGCAGTCCGTCCCGGCTGCGCCTCACCAACGCCCGCAGGCGCTGGAGGACGCGGTGCGGAGCTTCGGCGCGGGGTTACAGCGGTTGATGGCTTCGAGGCGGGAGGCGAACGACATCGTGGCCGCAGCCCCCGCACAGACGGCGTCGGTCGCGCTCGGCTTCGCGGCCAACCGGACGACAGCTACGGCCTCGGAGTTGAGCCAGTACAGGTTCGTGCACTTCGCGACACACGCCGTCTTCAACGACAGGCAACCGGAGCTGTCGGGCATTGTCCTCTCTCTCTTCGACGAGCGCGGCCGACCGCGCGAAGACGGCTTCCTGCGTCTCCACGACATCTACAACATGAACCTGCCCGTGGACATGGTCGTCCTGAGCGCGTGTCAGACGGGGCTGGGCAAGCAGGTGCGGGGCGAGGGGTTGATCGGGCTCACGCGCGGCTTCATGTACGCCGGGGCAGCGCGCGTGGTGGCGAGTCTCTGGAAGGTGGATGACGAAGCCACCGCCGAATTGATGAAGTTCTTCTACCGGCACATGCTCAGGGACGGAATGTCGCCTCCGGCGGCTCTCAGGCAGGCGCAGATGTCCCTGCGCCGACAGAGGCGTTGGAGCGCACCTTACTACTGGGCGGGCTTCGTCCTGCAGGGCGAGTGGAAGTGACGGCGCTAGAACTTGACTAAGTCTCAGCAGGGGCAGTAGGTTCTCTGCGAGACGGGCTCCGGAGAGACCTTACTTGGAGAGGCCACCCACTACGACAGGCAAAGACTGGGTCTTAACACAAGAGGCTTTCGACGCCCTGCTGATTTGGCTCGACCCTGACCGCGAGCGTGCCGCGAAGCGGTACGAGGAGATTCGCCGCCGCCTGCTCAGATTCTTCACCGGCCGCAGGTGCACCACCGCCGATGACCTGGCCGACGACACGATGAACCGTGTTGCCAGAAAAGTTCAGGAAGGGCTCGTCTACACCGGCGACACCGCGCCTTATTTCTACGCCGTCGCGCACAACGTCTATCTCGAACACATCAAGCAGAAGCCGCACGTCGCACCGCCACCTCCCCCGCGCGCCACGGAAGATGTGGAGCGCGAGCACGCCTGCCTGGAATTGTGCCTGCAGCGGTTGCAGCCCCGCAGCCGCGAGCTGATACGTGAGTTCTATCAGGAAGAGAAAAGTGCCAAGATAGAGCATCGGAAGAGACTGGCCGAGCGATTAGGCCTGACGCCCAACGCGCTCCGCATCCAGGCGCACCGTATCCGGCAGGTTCTGCTCGAATGCGTGCGGCAGTGCATTAGTCAGTATGAACCATCCTGAAATGAAACGGGCACTGCGCTCATTTGCTAGTAACAAGTGCCCGCTGCCCCGTGAGACGGTCGGGCGAGAAAGTGATTGACAGGTGAGACGAGACGTCGAGGACGAGCAGACCATCAGACGCTACCTGCTGGACGACCTGCCCACAGCAGAGCGGCAGCGCCTCGAAGAACGCCTGCTCGATGACAGCGATGATCTCGTCGACCGGTTGCAACTCGCCGAGGCCGAACTGACGGACGACTACGTCACCGGCGAACTGTCCGAAGACGACCGCATGCGCTTCAGAGAAGCTTTCCTATTCTCTTCCGAGCGGCACGAACAACTGAGATTTACCGAACTGCTGAGAGAACACTTCGCCGCCACCGCGCCGTTAAAAAAAACGGTGACGGATGAGGTACGCCCGCCCGCGCCCTGGTTACAGAAACTCGCCCTGCTGCTCGGCCTCAACAGACCCGCCGTCGGCTTCTCGCTCGCCTGCGGACTGATTCTGGCGGTAAGTGTTGCCGCCTGGATGGGTCTCCGGACGTGGCAATTGAGGAGGCAACTCGACCAGCTACAGGCGCGGCAATCGCCTCCCTCCGCCGAGCATGATTCGCTCGCGCGAGTGCAACAGCAACTTGATGAGGAGCGCGCTCGCCGCGAATCTGCCACACAGGAACTCGCACGCGAACAGGACAGACGGGCGGGGCTTGAGCAGGAGTTATCCCAGATGAAAGCCGGCGGTCAGAGGGAGACCGCCGCCGCACAACCCACGCCCGAGCCCGGCATCGGACGACCCTTGAAGCCAGTTCCATCAAGTCACGCCGGCAGCGTCTTGGCCGTCACCCTGCTCTCCGGCGGCGTCCGCGAGTCGGGCGAAACGAAAACGTTGAGGCTACGACCGGAGGTGGCCGTCGTGCGGCTGCGGCTCGACATCGCGACCGGCGATTACAGTAGTTTCCGCGCCACGCTGGAGGACGCCGACGGCAAGTCGCTCCACGCGAAAGGCGCGCTTCGGGCTCAGTCCGCGCGCTCCGGCCGGGTGGTCGTCTTCAACGTCCCGGCCAGCCTCTTCGGCAGAGGCGGCGACTTCCGGGTACTGCTCAACGGCGTCACCCCTGAGGGCGAAGTTGAAGTGATCGACAGATACTCTTTCCGAATCGTGCCCGACTAAATCCCACCGCAACCTACCGCCAGTTAAGCATAAGGAGACGAGCCGCCATTCTTCGCCTCTCACGCGTTGAGGGACGGGTCTGTCTCCATCCGCCGCTCATTCCCCGCCACCATTTTTTTTACCTGCCCCTGAAATGTTTTGTCCCCGGAGTCCATAAGAGGGCACAAGGGCGACTAAGTCCCGTCAGTCCGACCCGACCCACAGGGGCGGCGTCCGGCATGCCGCGCCATCTTCGGGTGACCGGGCGGCTGCGGACGAAAACCACCCCCGAAAAAATCTCCGCTACCTGCGGACTTTGGTTCGCCGGCGCAGGCCGGTTGAAAGGAAAATTCAATGAGTGAGCAGTTACAAAACAAGAATGCACAAGGAGCCGACGAGGCGCGTGCCGACCTCGCGATAACCGCGGCGTTAGAGACCGTACTCGGCTCGGCCCCCGGCCTGCTGAGCGTCCCCGAAGGCTTCACCCCGCAGGCGCGCGACGGCCAGTGCCCCGGCTCGAACCCGGCAGAGATTCCCCAGACGACGGAAGAGTTAGGCGAACTGCTCAGCTTCACCTACGACATGACGGCGACGCAGGCCGGGCAACTGAACATCCCCGTGGTCGGCTCTGTCTCCGGCGGTAACAACCGCCGCGTCGTCATCTTCGAGTGGACGAGGTACAAGTCGCTCTTCGGGACGAACGGCATCGAGTGCAGGTACGGCTACGTCATCCGCTTCTGCCTGACCGTCAACAAGTGGGACGCGGAGGGCAAGCTCAACCTGCCTTTCCTCTCGGCGCAGGCCGAGCTGGGCAACATTCAGGCGAGCTGGGTGATGCAGGTGCGCGGCTTGACCGGCTCGAAGCTCGACGCAGTCATCCTGCCGCCGCAGGATTTGAAGGTCGAGACTTTCATCATCGCGAAGCAGAGCCTCGAAGCGGCCATCAAGGCCATCGCCGATCCGACGACCCGTTTCGTCCCCGGCATCGTCGTCAGTAAAGTTGACCCGAACTCAAAGGAGTCTCTCTACAAGCTCTCGGCCGTCCGTACCTTCGCCTTGTCGAGTCTCAAGCGTGGCCGCACGAGTGCCGATACGCAGGGGCGTTTGGGCTCCACCGACACAGCGGCCATCGACGCCGTCAACGAAGCATATACCTACTGCGGCGTCTCCAACCCGACCGAGAAGCCGAACAACGCGGCGCGCGAGACAGCCGGTCGGCTCCTCGGCGGCATCTCGGCCGATGTATAGCGGCACAGTTCGACTCGGGAATAAGCAGAGGAGAGCGTTGGATGTGTGCAACAACGACATCGCCGCCGTGCACAAGAAGCGCATCTTCAAACAGGTGGTACGGGACAGCGGCGTGCCGACGGCCCGGCAATTATTCTGCGGAGGAAAATTTTCATGGACGAAGTGACACTTAAGATGGGCAACGACATGGTCAAGCTGGTCAAGAGCCAGAAGTATATCGCGATCAAGCCGCGCCCGGGGGTTGAACACCGGGAACTCGCCGAACTCGCGCCAGAGTTGGTGGCAAACGCTTCTCCCTCGACCACGCTCGGCGGTTTTCAGGTCATCAACGTCGCCGATGCGGACTATCCCGCCGAGGAGAGGCTCGACGCGCTGCGCGCCGACCCGGCGGTCAGCGCCGGCACACACGTCTTCCACACTTCTGACGACGAAGTGCCGTTCGTCCCGACGGGTCAAATCTACATCGAGTATGCACCGGAAGCCTCGCCTGCGGAGTGTCAGAAGCTGCTCGAAGACCACGGCTTGCAGATCGTCGAGGCGCGCGGCGAGCGCGAACTGATCGCTCAGGTGACGGCGGAATCAATGAATCCTCTCAAGGTGGCCGACGCTTTGCAGAAGTCGCCGCTCGTCAGTATCGCGGAGCCAGACCTAGCCACGCCCGGGCAGATACAGGCGTTCATCCTGCCGACCGACCCGCGCATCATCGACCAGTGGCACCTGCGCAACAGGGGGTTCCATCGCGGCACCGCCATCGGCTTCTCCGCCGGGGCCGATGCACGCGTGACGGAGGCCTGGGAGCGCGCTCAGAGCCTCGGCTCGCCGAACGTCGTCGTCGCCGTCATCGACGACGGGTTCGACCTCTCACACCCAGACCTGACGGGCGACTGGAAGATCGTCGCGCCCAAGGACTTCACGCGTAACTCCGGTAGCCCCGTGCCCGACCCGCTGAACGAGGATTGGCACGGGACGGCGTGCGCGGGCGTGGCGGTCGGCAACGCCGACGGCACAGGGATCGCCGGTGCTGCGCCGCGCTCCAGACTGATGCCGATCAGGTGGGGACGGAATCTGTCCGACGGCGAGTTGGAGAGCTGGTTCAACTACGTGCGCGAGCAGGGGGCCTGGGTCGTCAGTTGCAGTTGGGGCGCACGCGCCCGCGTCTTCCCGCTCAACACCCGCCCGTCGCGCGCCATCGAGCGTTGCGCCCGCGAGGGACGCGACGGCCTCGGGACAGTCATCTGCTTCGCCGCGGGCAATGAGAATCGCGACATCAATGTGCCCGCAGTCTCGGTCAACGGCTTCGCCATCCACCCCGACGTCATCGCGGTCGCCGCCTCCAACAGCCGCGATCAGCGCTCGCACTACTCTAACTTCGGCGACGCAATTTCGATTTGCGCGCCTTCGAGCGGCGCGGGCGGCTGGGGCATCACCACCTCGGACGTGATGGGTCAGTACACTCGCGGCTCGCAGACCTTCGAGTCGGGCTACAGCCCCGGCGCGTACACGGACGACTTCGGCGGTACGTCGAGCGCCACCCCGCTGGTAGCCGGTGTCTGCGCCCTCCTCCTCTCTGTCCGGCCTACGCTGACGGCAGTCGAGGTCAAGGCACTGATCGAGCGCACCGCGCGCCGCATCGGCCCGGTCGACTCATACGTCAACGGCCACTCGCGTGAGTTCGGCCACGGGTGCGTGGATGCAGCGGCGGCCGTCGCCGCGCTGCTCGCGCAGGACGAGGCCGAGGAGGCTTGGGGCGAAAAGGGGCACGAGACGATCAACGAACTAGCCATTAGTGCGCTGCCCTCACCGCTGAAAGAGTTGTACACCGTCAACCTGCCTTACATCGTCAAGCACGCGATGGACGCCGACAACGCGAAGCAGACCGATCAGGCGGAGCGGCCGCGCCACTTCATAGACTTCGACGAATACGGCGAGTACCCGTTCCCCGAACTGCCGGAGGACTACAAAGCGGCGGTCAACAAGTTCGGGAAGAGCGTCGTCGTCGAACGCGGCCTTGTCCCGTGGCAGATCGAACTGACGTACGGCAAGCTGGTCAAGGCGTTCAAGGATAAGGACGGGCAGGCCGTGCTCAAACACTCTGCGTGGCTCGGTCACTATGTGGGCGACGTGCACGTTCCGCTCCACACCACCTCGAATCACGACGGGCAGAAGACCGGCCAGAAGGGGTTGCACAGTTACTTCGAGTCGCAGTTGCTCAACGAGCACGTCTCGCCCGGGGAACTCAAGCCGAAGCAGGCGCAGCAACTCCACGGAGAGGTGCACGCGCTGGCCTTCGAATGGGCACGCGAGAGCTTCACGTACGTGCAGCCGATTCTGGACGCCGACCTCGCCAACAGGTACGACAACGGAAAGCGCAACCTGTCGGGCTTCGCCAAGACGGCCAAGCCGATAGCCGTCGGACGCCTGACCAGAGGCGCGACACGCACGGCGAGCCTTTGGTACACCGCCTGGGTGGAGGCCGGCAAAGTGAACATTAAGTCGCTGGGTATATAACTAACCGGTGCACGCCGCTCTTTGTGAGCAGCCCACGCAAACGGGGAGGGAGGTCTTCTGATGGCACACGTACACCGCGAGCCGTACATTACGCTGGCCGGGCTGACCGAGACGAGCGCGCTCATCACGTGGGGGGCATTCTTCTTCGACGTCAAGGGCGAGGAGATGGACGGCCGCTTCAAGATCATCGAGGACAAAGACCTCAAGTTCCTGAACCCGCCGCGCCAGACCACCATCGGCGAAAGCTCGGATTCGTATGGCCCGGCGAAGCTGCTGGTGTGGGAGAAAGAGGGCGGCGGCCAGCCCGTTGAGGTCTCGGTAGACCCCAAGCCGGGCGAGAAACTCAACCACGCGTGGATCAACGGGCTCAAGCCCGACACGGCCTACCGCTACCGCCTGATGGTCAAGGGCGAGCCTTGGGCCGAGGAAGAACGGCGCGATTGGGTCTTCAGGGACGGTAAGCAGGGGATGCTGCCGAACAAGGGGCGCTATGAGAACGAGTTCAGGACTTACCCGCGCGATGAGCAGGCGACGCCGGATTTCGCCTTCGCCGTCATCGGCGACTTCGGCCGCGGGGTAAAGCGCCCTTCGACCGAGACCGCACGCCAGCGCGAAGTGGCCGAGGCGCTGGCGCATGCCGTCTCGAAGAAGGGCGTCCGCTTCGTCCTGACGACCGGCGACAACATCTACGCGGGCGGCGGCTCAGACTCCGATTGGTTCTTCGCTTACTATCAGCCCTACCGCTACATCATCAACCGCGTCCCCGTCTACCCGAGCTGCGGCAACCACGACACGGGCGAGAGTGAGGGAGCCGGCGGCGACGAGTTCACCGACGACTACGCGGAGCTTCTCGACAACTTCTACATCCGCCAGCGGTTCCTCTCCGGCGACGCCGACGAGGGCGAGGCGTTGAAGGAGCGAGGACTCTTCTACAAATTCAACTTCGGCAGAGACGTGGAGTTCGTCTCCATCGACACGTCGAAGCAGCGAAAGCAGCAGCCCAGATCGTTTGAGCGCGCTGAGAATCTCAAGTTCATCAAGGAAGTGTTGCCTGACTTGCAGGGCGCGCCTTCCGCCGTCTGGCGCGTTCCCTTCTTCCACCACCCGGCCTTTTGCTACGGCCCGACTCATGGACATACCGAGGAGGTGGTCGAACTCCTCGTGCCGATCTTCGAGAAGGGCGGCGTGCGCCTCGCCCTGAGCGGACACGAGCACAACCTCCAGATCATGAAACGCAACGACGTTAACTACGTGCTCACAGGCGGCGCGGGCGAGGTACGCACCGAGAAGCTCGGCGAAGACGCGCAGGCGGACAACGTCGCATGGTCAGCCACGCCTCATTTCCTGCTGTGCGAGTACAAGGCCGGGAAGATGCACGTTACGCCTTACGGCGAACTGAAAAACGGCCAGCTCCAACCCCTGAAGAACGTAGTGGACACCAAGGGCAAGAAGGTCGCCTTCCCCCTCGCCATCTCTGGCGGCTAGCACACCGTTTCTGTTACACGTACTGAGGTCAGAGGACTGCGACAATTCACACCGGGAGAAACGAGCATGCCGAACAGACCCGTCACCTCCAGAGAGTACAAACTGATGCTCAACACTGACCGCTTCGAGGATAGCGCTCAGGGCACAGATTCCTTCTTCGCGCTCCTCAAGTTCCTCATCGAAAAAGGAAGGGGCGCGATCAAAGAGACGCAGACCGAGGAGAAGCGGCGGCTGACCTCATACCTCGATACGCCCGAGATGGCGTTGCGACAAGCGGGTTACGCGCTGCGGCTGCGCGACGAGAGCGCAGGCGGCGGGGCCTTCCAACTCAACCTCAAGTACCGTTCGTCCGACCGCTATCTCTCCGCCGAACGCGACCTGTCCACCCCGCTGGGCGGCGACATCAAGTTCGAGGAGGATGTGCTGCCGTCCGCCAGCAAGTTCTCCCACTCGAACACGCTCGAATCGAATAAGGCACTCGACGCCGACACGGTGGGAAAGGTGGTGACCCTCTTCCCCGGCCTCGGCGTCTTGAATTTGGGCGCGGATGTGGCTGTGAAAACAGTTAACGACTTCACGGCCGCGGAGGTCGTACGCAAGCTCTGCAAGTTCCAGTTCGGCGGCCCGCCGAACCTCAAGGCCAGTCTCAGTTTCTGGCGCTTGCCGTCGGACGCTGAGAGTTGGCCGCTCGTCTGCGAGTTCTCATTCGATTACGACGCGCCAAAAGGCGGCGGTGCGGACAAACTCGAACAGTATCCAATCGCGACGGTCGAAGGAGCCAACCGACTCTTCGAGGCCATGCAAGGCCAGGCGGGTTGGGTCAACCTCTCCGCGACGACAAAGACCGCGTTCGCACTTGAAGCCCTTTAAGTGGCGGCACGGCGACTGCCGGAAGCGCAAGCACCCGCGCTGCCCTGCGCCGCTTGCAGCTTTGATGCAGCTTTGATTTAGACACTCCCACCCTGCCCATTGTCTTGACCGTATTTAAGTTAGCATGATAAACTCCCAACCTTTTGATACACACAGTTTTACTATCTTACCTCGCTAGGTGTCGCACCTGTTCGTGAGAAGTGCGTAGGGCTCTATGATTATTCTGGGTTTGGCCGGAGATTCGATCCAGCTTGTGCCGGACGGCACGCTTTTTCTTCACATAGCCATTATCGTTTTAATGATCTATGTTTTGAACGCGACGCTCTTTCGCCCCATCAACCGGGTGTTGGCGGAACGAGAGCGACGCACGCGCGGCGGCACGGGCGAGGCGCAAGATATTTTGCAGCGGGTGGCGAATAGTATGAATCGCTATGAACGCTCGCTGCGAGACGCGCGGACGGAAGGATATCGACTGCTGGAACAGGAACGCGCCAAGGCTCTGGCGGAACGACAGAATCAAATAACCGCACTGCGCGCTGAAATCGAGGCTTCCACGGAAGAGCAAAAGAGTCTGTTGCGAACTCAATCCGAGCAGGCGCGCGGGACGCTGGAGGATGACGCGCGAAGGATCGCGTCGGAGATTAGCCGTCAAATTCTGAGTCGCCCGGCTAACGATTTCACCACGACCGGCGTGCGTTGAACTCTTATGACTTATTTCCTGAGCAATATTTTTCTACTCTTCACGCTGGTGGGCGGCGAGACGGCTTGGTACAACGTGCCGGGTTGGGAGGTCTGGAGATTTTTCAACCTGCTGCTGTTCGTCGTCGTCCTCGTTTTTCTGTTGCGGCGTCCGCTCGGCGCGTCGCTCGTGGCGCGGCGCGATTCGATCAGGCGCGAGTTGATGCGCGCGCAGGAAGAGCGCCGGGCGGCGCTGGCTAAGTTGGAAGAAGTCGAAGCGCGTCTGGCGCAACTTGATTCGGAGGTCGAAAGCGTGCGCGCGCAAGCCAGAAGGGAAGCCGAGGCGGAACGCGAGAACATCACGCGCGCGACCGCCGAGGAGACGCGTCGCCTGCGCGAGCAGGCGCAGCGCGAGATTGAAAGCGCGGGCAAGATTGCGCGACAAGATTTACGTCGCTACGCCGCCGAGCAGAGCGTCCGCTTGGCCGAAGAGTTGATCCGCCGCGACATCCGCGCGGACGACGACGCGCGCTTGATGAACGATTACATCGGAGAGTTGGGAGGGATCAAGGGTTGAGCGTGCAAACGATGGCACGACGTTACGCGGCGGCGCTCGCTGATGTCGTGATCGCGCAAGGGGAAGCGCGCGAAGTGCAAGACGAGTTGAACGCTTGGGCGCAGATGCTTGAGGACAACCCGGCGCTGCTGGAAGTCTTTCGCAATCCCACCATTCCTTACGAGCAAAAACGCAACGTCCTCGGTACGCTAATCGCGCGGACGCGCGTGCGGCCGACGACGGCCAACTTTCTCAAAGTCCTGCTCCAAAATCATCGCCTCACGGACTTGCGTGAGATCAATCGACAGTTTGCCTCGCAACTCGACGAGCGTTCGGGCGTCGTCTCCGCGCAGGTGACGACGGCGCGCGTCGTGCCGGGAGAGGCCAAGGAGACTTTGCGCGCGCGGCTCGGGGCGTTGACCGGCAAACGGGTGCGTCTGCAATTCGCGGTGGATGAAGAATTGATCGGCGGCATCGTGACGCGCATCGGCTCGACCGTCTACGACGGCTCGGTGCGCACGCAGTTGCAGCAGATCAAGCAGAAGATGGCGGGAGAGATTTAAATTTTCGCGCCGCGATTTTCGAGACCGGAAATCGAGTCGCGGCACGGCAAGTAAACAAGTAGGAACTGGATCAAATTATATGGAACCGATCAGAGCTAACGAGATCAGCGATATTATTCGCCAACAGATCGAAAACTTCGACACGGGCGTCACGGTCACCGAAGTCGGCACGGTGATCAAAGTGGGCGACGGCATCGCGGAGATTCACGGGCTGGAGAAAGTGATGGCCGGTGAACTGCTCGACTTTCCGCACGAGGTGCGCGGCCTGGCCTTGAACTTGGAAGAGGACAAAGTCGGCGCGGTGTTGTTCGGCGAGTTTCAAAAGATCAAAGAGGGCGACACGGTGCGGCGCACGGGGCGCATCATGGACGTGCCCGTGGGCGAGGCCGTCGTCGGGCGCGTCGTCGATGCGCTCGGTCAGCCAATCGACGAGCGCGGCCCCATCGTGACGGAGAATTTCAACCCCATTGAGCGCATCGCGCCCGGCGTGGTCGAGCGCCAGCCGGTGAAAGAGCCTTTGCAGACGGGCTTGAAGGCGATTGACGCGATGGTTCCCATCGGGCGCGGCCAGCGCGAGTTGATCATCGGCGACCGCCAGACGGGCAAAACCGCCGTCGCGCTCGACGCCATCATCAACCAAAAGGGCAAAGACGTAATTTGCATCTACGTCGCCATCGGGCAGAAACGCTCGACCGTGGCGCAAGTCGTCAAAACCTTGAGCGACTTCGGCGCGATGGATTATTCCATCGTCGTCAGCGCGACGGCTTCCGACCCGGCCGCGATGCAATACCTTGCGCCTTACACGGGCGCGGCCATCGGCGAGTTCTTCCGCGACACCGGACGCCACGTCCTGACCATCTACGACGACCTCTCGAAGCACGCGGCGGCCTATCGTGAAATCTCCCTGCTCCTGCGTCGTCCGCCGGGACGCGAGGCGTATCCGGGCGACGTGTTCTACCTGCACTCGCGCCTCCTTGAACGCGCCGCGAAATTGTCCGACTTGAAGGGCGGCGGCTCGCTCACCTCGCTCCCGATCATCGAGACGCAGGCGGGCGACATCTCGGCCTACATTCCGACGAACGTGATCTCGATCACCGACGGTCAAATCTTTCTCGAAGCCGACTTGTTCAACGCCGGGATTCGTCCGGCCATCAACGTCGGCAACTCGGTCTCGCGCGTCGGCGGCTCGGCGCAGATCAAGGCGATGAAGGCCGTCGCCGGTACGCTCCGACTCGACCTCGCGCAGTTCCGCGAACTCGCGGCCTTCGCGCAGTTCGGCTCAGACCTCGACAAAGCGACGCAGGCGCAACTCGCGCGCGGCCAACGCCTGACCGAAATCTTGAAGCAGCCGCAGTATCAACCCATCGACGTGGAAAAACAGGTGCTCATCATCTGGGCGGCGTCGAACGGTTATCTCGACAACGTGCCGGTCGATCAGGCGCGCCGCTTCGAGTCGGAACTCGTGCGCTTCATGGAGAACGCGCAGCCCGGCCTGCTCCAACGCCTCCGCGAAAAGAAGGCGCTCACGGACGACATCAAGGCCGATCTCAAACAGGCGCTCTCGGACTTCAAAGACACTTGGAACTTGAACGACCAGACGGCCGTTGCCACTACCGGCGCGAGCGCGCCCGCGGCAACTTCGACCGCAGCAGCGGCGGCGACCACAGCCGCTTAAATGCAGAGGCCAGAGGCTAGAGGTGAGAGGTCAGTTAAAAAACACAAACTGATTTCTCTAACCTCTAACCTCTGACCTCTAACCTCTATTCGTTATGGCAAACCTCTTAGACCTCCGACGCCGCATCAAGTCGGTGAAGAACACGCAGCAGATCACGAAGGCGATGAAGATGCTTTCGGCGGTGAATCTGCGGCGGGCGCAGGAGCGTGTGACGAACGCGCGCCCCTTCGCGCGCAAGATGACGGAAGTGCTCACCGAACTCGCCGCGCACACGGATGAAAATTATCATCATCCGCTACTTGACCGGCGCGGCGACGAACGCTACCTGCTCGTGCTCATCACGGCCGACAAGGGCTTGGCCGGTGCGTTCAACGCCAACTTGATCAAAGCGGCGCAGGCTTTCATCCGCGAACACGGCGCGCAGACAATTGAACTGATGGCCGTCGGCCGCAAAGGTCGCGACTTCTTCCGCCGCCGCGACACGCGCATCGTGCAGGAGTACATCGGGCTGACGGGCAAGGGGCGCGTCAGTTACGAAGAGGCGGTCGAGTTGGCGAGCGACATCACGCGCCGCTTCATCGAAGACGAAGGCATCGACAAAGTTTTTCTCATCTACAACGAGTTTCGTTCGGTCTTGCAGCAGCGCGTCGTCGTCGAACAACTCCTGCCCGTCTCGCGCGCCGAAGCGGGCGAAGGCGAAGAGGCGGCGGCCGGGGACGGCAATGCGTCGCAACCGCAAAACTTCGTCGATTACATTTACGAGCAGCCGCCCGCGGAAATCTTCAGCCGCCTCTTGCCACAACTCATCCAGACGCAGGTGTTCCGCGCGCTGCTCGAATCAATCGCGTCGGAACAGGGCGCGCGCATGACGGCGATGGACGCCGCGTCGAAAAACGCGGGCGACCTGATCGGCACGCTCACGCTCAACATGAACCGCATCCGTCAGGCGGCGATCACGAAAGAGATCATCGAAGTCGTGTCGGGCGCGGCCGCCGCGCAGTCTTAAACATCGGCCGTCACAAAATAATTCGCGCCGTGTCGCCTCTCTAATGAGGGACGACACGGCGCGTTTCGCGTCTCTACCGGCGCAGGCTCAGTTGCATCAGGCTCAGTTCGGTTTCTTGGTCGTGACCTCCACCTCGCCGGGCTTCGCTTTGGGGATCGTCAGTTTCCAGTCGTTGCCCTCTTTGACGAAATCCATCGTCTTCCATTTACCCTTCTCGTCGAGGTATTCGAGCGTCGCCGTGTCACCCTCGATCTTCTCGTTGCGGGTTTCGTCCGACGTGGCTTGAGGCTTTTCGGTCAGTTGCTTCAACTCCTCTTCGAGTTTTTTGTTTTCGGCCTCGGCGATGGTCTGGAAGAAGTCGAGTATGTCTTTCGACAAAACGCGTTTCAGCCCTTGCACGTCTTTCTTCTGACGCGCGGCGTAAGCGGTTTTGTAGGCTTCGGTCGGTGTCGCCAACGAACCCGCCGAGGCTGCGTTGGTCGCGTCGTTCGGCGCGGTCGTACTGCTTGCGGGGGTGGCCGCGTTTACATTCGACGCCGGAGCATTACTATTGTTCGCCGTCCGGTTAGCGTTAGTCTTCACTGAATCGGTGCTCGCGCCGCCGCAGGCAGTCGCCAATCCGAGTGCGAACAGAGCGGCAACGAGCAACAGGCAATTCTTTTGGTTCATTCAAACTCCTTCGGGGGAATTGTTGATTCAAACTTCGCGGAGCATCTTACGATGCGGATGTTAGAATCACACGCGCGAACGAACGAGCAGAGAGGAAACTTGTTGTGAGAGCCGCGATGCGAAGCGCGGGAGATGAACGAACGGGCAATGAACTCGTCGCGCCGCCCGCGTGGCGCGACCGCCTGTGGCGTTACGCGCCGCTCGCACTGTGGATCGGTTTTATCTTCTTCGCCTCGACGGGCGCGATGTCGGCCTCAAACACCTCGCGCATCATCGCGCCGCTGTTCAAGTGGCTCTTTCCCGCCATCACCGAAGCGCAACTGCTCCTCGTCCATTTCACCGTGCGCAAGACCGCGCACTTCACCGAGTACGCATTGCTCGCGCTGCTCGCCGCGCGCGCCTTCATTCCTTCGACCCGCGCCCCTCTGCGTCGTCATCCCTTCTTGTCGGCGCTCGCCCTCGCGGCCGTCGTCGCGCTGCTCGACGAATACAATCAATCTTTCAACCCCGCGCGCACGGGCACGCTCCGGGACAGCCTGCTCGACCTCTCCGGCAGCGCCACCGCGCTCGTCGCCCTCAACTTGTGGCGCAGGCGGAGAGGAATAACGATGAAGGATGAAGGATGAAGTGAAAGCCGTGAATCGTAAATCGTCAATCGTGAACAGAGAAAGATTGTCTTCTTCTATTTACGATTGACGATTTACGATTCACGTGTCTTTACTTCATCCTTCATCCTTCATCGTTTCTTTTCCCTCCTTCGGCGTATAATCGCGGCATCACTGTAAATTGTGGGGAGAGGATTTCGATGCGGGAGATCGAAGCCGAAAGAGAACGTGAGTTGAACAAGGCGGACGACGCGCGCTGGTACGTCGTCTATGTGGCCGCGCTCGTGTCCACCGTGTTGGTCATCTTGGCCTTGTGGTTTTTCTCACGTTGGTTTTCATCCTGAGATCGAATCGCTACTGAAACAACATGCGCCTACTTGATTGGGCTGTCGTCGTCGCTTACCTCGTCTACATCATCTGGGACGGCGTGCGCATGACCAAATACAGCAACAAGGTCGAGGGCTACTTTCTCGCCAATCGCAGCCTCCCGTGGTGGGCTGTCGGCCTCTCCGTGATGGCGACGCAACTCTCCGCCATCACGCTCGTCGGCACGACCGGCCAAGGCTACAACGACGGGATGCGCTTCATCCAGTTCTACTACGGCCTGCCGCTCGCGATGGTCATTCTTTGCATCACGGCCGTGCCCTTCTTCTATCGCGCGAAAGTCTTCACGGCTTACGAGTATCTGGAAAAACGTTTCGACTTGAAGACGCGCACGCTGACGAGTTTCTTCTTTCTCATCTCGCGGGGCTTAGGCGTTGGCGTCATCATCGCCGCGCCTTCCGTGATCCTCTCCATCGTGCTCGGTTGGAGCGAGACGGCGACGGTCTTTGCGATGGGACTCTCGACCACCATCTACACGATGGTCGGCGGCGTGCAGGCCGTGACGTGGACGGACGTGAAGCAGATGATCATCATCTTTTTCGGACTCTTCGTCTGCCTCTTCATCATCCTTTCGAAGTTTCCGCCCGAAGTCTCGCTCGCGGATGCGCTCCATCTCGCGGGCACGACCGGCCGCCTGACCACGGTCGATACGACGTTCGATCTCAAACAAACCTACACGCTCTGGTCTGGACTCGTCGGCGGGCTGTTTCTGATGCTCGCCTATTTCGGCTGCGACCAAAGTCAGGTGCAGAGATTTTTGACGGCCAAGTCGGTCGGCGAGGGGCGCACGTCGCTGTTGATGAGCGCGTTCGTCAAAATCCCGATGCAGTTTTTGATCCTGCTCGTCGGCGTGCTCGTCTTCGTCTTCTATCAATTTCAACCGCCGCCGATGATCTTCAATCGCGTCGAGGAGACGAAAGTTGAAAGCGGAGCGCGGGCGGCCGACTACGGCGCGCTGAACGCCCAATACGAGAAGGCTTTCGCGGCCAGACAAGCGGCGGCCGTCGAGTACGTGAAGCAAGAGGACAGTTCAGACCAGACGGCGCGGGCGGCGGCGCGCGAGGCGTATCTGGCCGCGAATAAAAATTTCAACGACGCGCGCGGGCGCGGCCTCGCGCTCGTCAAAGAGGCGAGCGGCAACAAGACCTTCACCGACGTGAACTACGTCTTTCCCACCTTCGTCGTGCAGAACATGCCCGCCGGGGTCATCGGTTTGATCATCGCCGCCATCTTCGCCGCCGCCATGTCGAGCATCTCGGCGGAGTTGAACGCGCTCGCCACCGCCACGACGATTGACTTCTACCGACGCCACTACAAACCGGAAGCCGACGACCGCCACTACGTTCGCGTCGGCCGCATCGCGACAGGATTGTGGGGCATCTTCGCCTGCTTCGTCGCGCTTTACGCCGCGACGCTCGGCTCGCTCATCGAAGTGGTCAATCGCTTCGGATCATTCTTTTACGGCTCGCTGCTCGGCGTCTTCGTGCTCGCCGTCGCCGTGCCGCGCGCACGCTCGCGCGGAGCGTTCTGGGGCCTCCTGTTCGGCATCACTTCCGTCTGGATCGCCAGCCGCTTGACGGACATCGCGTTTCTCTGGTTCAACGTGATCGGCTGTCTCGTCGTGATCGTCGTCGGCTACTTGTTGAGTTTGACCGTGCGCGACGCGCAGGCGCGTTAGCCGCCGGTCGCGTCTCTTGTCTGCACGCGGGAAATTTTATGCGTCGTTTCTTCACCCGCCTCGTCGCGCTCGTTTGCGTCGTCGCCGTTTCAACCGAAATCTCTTTCGTCGCGCCCGCGTCGCACGTCGCGCGCGCGCAGGTGCGCTCTACTTACCGTGAAGGCGCGGTCGCTTTGGGGCTGCTCATCAGGCGTCTGCAAACGACGGCGAGCGTGCTGCACACGGGCGCGCACCCGGACGACGAAGACTCCGCGCTCATCGCGCGTCTCGCACGCGGCGACGGCGCACGCGTCGCATATCTTTCACTCAATCGCGGCGAGGGCGGGCAGAATCGCATCGGCGCGGAACTGTTCGACGCGCTCGGCATCATCCGCACCGAAGAACTACTGCAAGCGCGGCGGCTCGACGGCGGCGAGCAGTTCTTCACGCGCGCGTTCGATTTCGGTTTCACGAAGACGCGCGAAGAGACGGCGCGGCGTTGGAACGAGCGCGAGATTCTGGCCGACATGGTGCGCGTCATACGTCGCTTTCGCCCCGCCGTCGTCATCTCGCGCTGGCAGGGCACGACCGCCGACGGCCACGGTCAACATCAGTTCGCCGGATACCTCACGCCCGTCGCTTTGCGCTCGGCCGCAGACCCTTCGGAGTTTCCCGAACAACTCGCGGAAGGCTTGCGCCCGTGGCGCGTGAAGAAATTTTACGTGAGCCACTTCGAGCAAAACGCCGCGACTGCGCCCGTGGCGGCGACGGGAGCGACGACCGCGCCGGGGCAAGCGAGAGCGACGGGGCAGGGAAGCGGGACGGGCGTGGTCGAGATCGACACGGGACGTTTCGATCCTTTGCTGGGGCGCAGTTTCTACGAACTGGCGATGGAGGGGCGCAGCCAGCACAAGTCGCAGGGCGAGGCCGCGCTCGAATTGCGCGGCGCGCAAACGTCGCGCGTGCGTCTCGTCGAACGCGCGGCGGAGAGCCGGATGCGGACGGCGGCGGTCGAAGCGAGCATCTACGATGGCTTGGACACGACGATTCGCGGTATCGCGCGCACGTCCGGTTTGACGGACAACGCGCTCTCGAACGAGCTCAAACGAATCGAAGAGAGCGCCACGGCCGCGCTTCAGAAGTTCAACGTGCTCGACGCGCGCACAATCGTCGCGGCGCTCACCGCCGGACTCGACGACACGCGCGAGGCGCGACGCAAACTCGCCGCTCTGAAAGATGCGCCCGACGCACGCGCCGAGGCAGACTTTCTGCTCGCCGAAAAGGAGCGCGAGTTTGGCGAGGCTCTGCAACTCGCGCATGGCGTGCGCGTGGATGCGCTCTCCGACAAAGAGACCGTCGCTCGCGGCGATTCGTTCGTCGTCGCCGTGCGCGCTTTCGCGCCGGAGGGGAAGGCGCGCGTCGCGGAGTTGCGCCTGCGCGCGCCGGAAGGTTGGAGCGTCGAACGTCTCCTGGCGCCATCGAAGTCGGAGGCGGCGTTCGTCGCGCGCGAGACGCCTGACGAGGCCGCATACTTTCGCGTGCACGTCCCGGCCGATGCCGAACCGACCGCGCCCTACTGGCTCGCGCGCCGCGCGGGTGAAGAAGCGCGCCGCAAAGGCGACATGTACGTGTGGCGCAAAGACGACCCGCAGACCGAGCCGTTCGCGCCGCCTCTGCTTGTTGGCGAGGCGGTGATTGACATGGGCGCGTCGCAAGTGTTGAGCGCGCCGGTCGAGTATCGCTATTTGGACGCGGTGCGCGGCGAGGTGCGACGCGAGTTGAACGTCGTGCCGGAAATGACCGTGCGCATCGATCCGTCGCTCATCATCGTGCCGCTTCACACGCACGAACGCACGCGCGAAGTGACGTTGCAGTTGGTGAACAACGTCGAGCCTTCAATGAATGAGGGCGGGCTTTCGCTTGCGACCGGAAACACGAGTCTTCGCCTCCCCGAAGGTTGGCAACCACTACAGACGACCGCTTTCAAATTCAAGTCCAGAGGTGAGCGCATCACGTTACCCTACACGCTCACAATCCCGCCGGGTGCGCGCGAAGGCCCATACAGTGTACGAAGTCTCGCGGCGGCTACTCTGAACAAAAGTCAGTTCCGCACGCCGCACTTGACGCAGTCGCTCATCTTCGGTCGCACGCAGCGCGAGATCAGTTACCCGCACATCCGGACGCATTACTACTACACGGACGCCGAGGCCACGGTGCGCCTGTTCGACCTGCGCGTCGCCGGCGTGCGCGTCGGTTACATCATGGGCAGCGGCGACGAAGTGCCGGAAGCGATCCGGCGCATGGGTCTGAACGTGACCATGCTCGACGAGACGCAACTGGCGACGGGCGACCTCTCGCGTTTCGACACCATCGTCGTCGGCGTGCGCGCTTCGCAGACGCGCCCCGATTTCGTCGCACACCATGCGCGCCTCGTAGAGTTTGTCCGGCGCGGCGGCGCGCTCATCGTGCAGTATCAACGCCCCGACTACGCGGCGAAGAAACTGCCGCCCCTCGCCGCCTCGATGGAAGTGCCGCCGGAGCGCGCGGGCGACTCTCCGACGATTGCGCGCGTGGTTGACGAGCGCGCGCCCGTTCGCATCCTCGCGCCCGCGCATCCCGCGTTCAACTTCCCGAACCGCATCACCGCGGCCGACTTCGACGACTGGGTACAGGAGCGCAACCTCTACAACTTCACCACCTTCGACCCCGGCTACACGCCCCTGCTCGAATCACACGACGCGGGCGAAGCGGAAGGACGCGGCGGCGAAGTCTACGCACGTCTCGGCCGCGGCCACTACGTCTACACTTCCTACGCGTGGTTTCGTCAACTCCCGGCCGGAGTCCCCGGCGCATATCGTCTCTTCGCCAACCTCCTCAGCCTCCCCAAGTCCGCGCCCGCCCCTCAACGACGCTGAAACTATTCGCCGTCCCCGGATGTCTCCACCAACTCCAACACCCGACGCACGAGCGCGCCGTCCTGTTCATCCAACTCGGCCGTGAGCGCATCCATATCGCGCTCGCCCGCCCAGATACGCTGCACGACGCTGGCAATGTGCCAACCAAGTTCTTCTAAATTTACTAACGCCTCTTCAATCTCAGCGCGGCGTTGCTCATTGCCGCGCGCCACTTCCGCAATGGCCTGCAACAGTGGCTCAAATCTGGATACCGTTTGTTGCATCTGACGTGCGGCTTCCGCCGACAGGTCAAACTCCGACACCAACTTCCATATCGCCTCAATCGCGGCATCGCCGTCAGGCATCCTTTTCGGCAGCATTGTGAACAACTCCCGAAACCGCACACCTTGAACTTGCTCAACCGTATCGCACACCTGAGCGAATGACGGAGGTGCGGCCGGCAGGGGCGAAGCAGCAAGGTTTTGGAGGGAAGTTGCGAACCCGCCGGAGTTAATTTGAAAGCAGATAATCGCGTCGGCAAGTTGATGGGCAAGCACTTCATCAGGTGTGCCGCCGGCTTGATTAATGAAATTCGCCAAATTGTTATGGCTGATGGCGCAAGCTTCCGGCTGACCGCTCAGATATAAATAACGCAAAGACGTTTGCTCGAATTGGATGGCAGACGTAGGGCGGCCTGCATAGGCTTCCAGTTCGGCGAAGCCGCTATAAACTCTACCCAGTTGATTAATCACCCCCGCCTGCTCAAAAGTGTCGCGACAATGCTCCAGCAAGGCGCGGGCTTCTGAATTGCGTTGTAATCTAATGAGCGGCGCGTAGTTGTTAAAGCGTGTTGCAGCAATTTCCACTTCGTTCCCGCCACGTTGCTGGATGTATTCAACGCGCAGAGCGTTATATGCGAGGGCGTTTTCCCACTGCTTCAAACCTAGAGCCGCGGAACGACCGACATCCACTAGCATTTCGCGAACACTCCAAGGCGTGATTGCTTCTTTTTGTTCGCTTTTTTCCGGCATGTCTTTCACTTGCGCCAACTTTAGCTCAACTGCCTCTAGAACTTCGTTATACTTCCCAATAGCCTTCAAGGCTTGCAGCCGCATAACTTCATTCCCTAGTTGTGACCAAGACCCCAGTCCGGCACGTTGGACGAGCACAACTCCGTGTTCCGCCGTCTTCATCGCCTCTTCAAATCGGCCTGTGTCCATAAGCAGGCCAAACAGATCGCTAGAGGCGGCCGCAGCTGCCCGGAAATTTTCCTGCGCCACGAAACGATCAATCAATCCACGCATTGTGATCTCCGCGTCAGCAGAGCGTCCAGTCAATTGCAAGGCGCGAGCCAGTATGCCGGCGTTAATTGATTCGCGCTCGGAGTTGCGGGTTCCCTCAACAATAAAACGTAACAACGGTAATGCCAGTGTAAGCGTTGATGGGCTATTGTCGCGGCTAATCATGTCTTCCAACAGTCGCGATGCTTCTTCCCAGCGTTGCGCACGCAAAAGGTAAGGCGCGGCGTGGCGTGCGCCCTCGACCACCCAGCCGCCGCCGCCTTGCATTTCGGTCTTTATCCCATACTGGTACATCGCAATGAAGTAATTACCAAGCTCAATATCGACTGCGCTCAAGACGAAAGGCGGCGTGGCTTGGAGAAGAGCATCGGCGACGCCGGGGTGAAGGCGGAATCGTTGCCGAATGATGGTTGATTGATGTTCTTTAATCCACGCTTGCAGAGATGGAGAGGTGGGGTTGGCGAGCGCGTCTTGAACGTGGGGCATGATGGCTTGCATGTCGATGTCTTGCAGGTTGGTGTCTTGCGGGTGGTTGAGCAGAGCGGCGAGGTCTGGATTCTGTGCGGCGAGGATCGGTAAAAGCGTTTGCAGATTTTCCTGAGTGAGATTTAACTGCGGTGACTTAGTGGTTTCAATTTCGATGAGCGCGGATTGCGAGAGTTGTTGGAGGGCGGGTTCAAGGCCGAGTCCGTGCTCGCCGAGCGCCGTGCGTGCTTGAGAGAGGGCGGGTTCGGGCGCGGGCTGTTTTGGCTCGCCTTCCTCACCTGTTAACCGCTTGAGGAAGTGAGGCCAAATAGTTTGCACAATATCGAGCGTGCGGTCGGTGTCTTCGAGGCGGGCGAGGACTTGGACGAGGAGGCGGGTGGTGGGCGTGAGGTTTTGGGCGACGCTCGTAGTCCAGCGTTGGAGTTCGTTGACGAAGACGTTTTCGGGTTGGTCGCTGCGGCCAATTTCAAAGAAGGCCAGACGGGTGGCGTCAGTGCCGGGGTTAGCTGCTTCGGTGCGGTTGAGTTGTGCGTCGAGGGCGACGGGGTCGGCGGCGGTGGCGTCGGCGAGTTCGAGCAGTTTGGGGTGGCCTTGCGCGGCGGCGAGGATGCGACGTAGTTTTTTGAGTCCGTCCACGTCGTCGAAGAGTTTTTTGAGGTTGGGGAGTTGGCGCGCGAGGAGGACGCTTTCGGGGAAGCTGAGGGCGTGGATGGCGTCAATTTGCAGGCGCGTGTGTTGTTCGAGCGCGCGCGGCAGCCGACGCGAAGTGATGACGAGGCGCGAAAGACCGTTGTGATTGAGGAGAGCGTCAATCAGTTGACCCCAGCGCGCATCGCGCCATGCGCCTTGAGTGGTCAGCAAGCCTTCGAGATTGTCGATGACGAGCAGGATGGAATTCTGTTCCATCAGTGCGCCGAGACGCGGCAGAGCATTGTGCTCGAACTCCTCCGGGTCGTCTATCAGACCGACGAGTTCAAGTCCGGGTAATTGTTTTTCCAGAGAGAACGCGAACTGCGTGAGCGCATCGTGGATTTCGTGATTCTCGTCGGGCGCTTTGTGCCACGCGAAGGCCGTGAAGCGTTCGACGTTTTGCGGCTCGTAGCGGTGTGCGAGTTCGATGGCGCAGGCCGTTTTTCCCGCGCCCGCCATGCCGTAGAAAAGTATGCCGGTCTTATCGCTTTGGGGCGCGAACGCGCGGCTCGCATTCAACATCGGCATCAGTCGGCCGACGAAACGTTCCGCCTCTTTGGGAAACTTGAATAGTCCTGTCTCCGGCAGCTTGAACGTCGGCGGTCGCGGCGGGGCTTGCAGGCGCAGGTCGGCCGCGCGCGCGCCGAAGAGGAGCGGCGTCAGGCGTGAGAACTCAGGGCGGTAAGGATTGTGTTGCCGGTCGAGCACCTCGTCGAGAGCGAGTTGGAGCGCTTGCGGCAAAGGCTGTCTCTTCTCCAGCAGACGGTCGTAGAGCGTGAGCACGAGTTCCGTGGCGAAAGTGTCGAGCACGGGATAGCGCATCGCCAGCACGGCACAGTTCAAATCTTCCGCGAGACGTTGGCCGAGACTGGGGAGGACGTTCGGCGTCGGCGCGGGCGGCGGCGTGACGGACGCGGCGCGCGTGGGAGGATTATCCAAACCGACCTGCGCGCGGGCGGCGCGCACGTCGGCCGCACCCGAATAGCAGGCCGAGAGTGTGAGCAGTTTGAGACGGGCGGCGGCGGGACGCAACAGTTCGGCCAACTCTTCGGCGTCAACCGGATCATCCGAGCCGTCGGGTTTTTCCAGAATCAACTCGCCCCGCAGGCCGTGGCCGGAGAAGTGCATCACGTCCCAGCCGGGCGCTTCTTCCAGCACTTCGGTTAACAACTCGCGCGTCGTGCCGTATTGCAGCAGGCGCAGTTGGACGGCGCGGTTGCCCTTGAGCACGAAGCGGCGCACCAATTGTTGGAGACGATAACGCTCCTGCCGCAAATTGAGCGGCGTGGCTTCGCGCGGCAAACTGAAGACTCCGAGCACACGCAGAGTCCCCGGCGAGACGACGTTCTGTCCGTGCGCGTCGTCTTCAACGCGATCATCATCGCGCGCCACCATATAGATAAAGCGCAGCTTGCGTTCGGCCAGAGGTTTGCCGCCGAGATGGGCAAGTTCAAAGGGACGGAAAAGCAAATTCTGCGCGGCGGGCGGGACGCGCACCAGCACGACGCAGGCCGGGGCTTGCTCAGAGGCCAACAGCTTTTCGCCCACCGCGCCGAAGACCTTCTCACCCATCCACGCGCCCAACTCGCCGAGCACCTCTTCGTATGAACGCACGCCTTCATAGAAACGCAGCCGGCCGGGCAAGTCTTTAAAACTCTCGTAAACCGGTTCGGTTTCATCCAACACGACTTCATGGTCAGCCAGAAATCGCTTCTGAGCATCAGAGAGCACCCAACGCCATTCGGTGTCGCTCCTGTATTCGAGTGAGAGGACGAGTTGAAAAGACATAGCTGGTCTCCGTTGAGGACGGACTGGAAATTCGTTGATGTGTGCCGGGGCGCGTTCGTTTGGCAGGGCGCAACTTTTAACGGCTGCCGCGTGAGACTCTCGCGCCCTTCCGCGTTGAGCTATATAACACGTCGGACGTTTAGGCGAAAAACGCGTCGGAGGCGGACTTGTCTTCGGGATAGAACCAGGCTTCCGTGATCTTGCCGTCGCGGACGTGATAGACGGCGACCTCGCGGCCTTGCATCGTGCGTCCCTTGTAGGTCGCAGACCAGTTGACGAGGGCGACGGCATGCCGGTCGTTCGCCAGTACGTCGTCGAGCCACATGCGCGTCGTCCCTTCGGTCAATTGACTCGCGCGGTCGAAGATGTCTCGGAAGACCGCTTCCGCTCCGCGCAAGTCGCCGCCGTGCGGCGGCGGATAAGGATCGTGCCATGCGACATCCTCGTCGAGCATGGCCTTGATCGTTTCCCCGTCATCACGCGCGCGTGCGTCGTAAAACTTGCGTATCAGTTCGACGTTCGGGTGTTCCATCGGCTTACGATTATGGTGACGGCGGCGCAGACTCCGCGCGCGCGACTTAGCGCGTCTATCTGAGGCTCGCTTTCTGCGGGTCGGGTTGCTCCAATTTGACGTAGCCTTCGCTCACGAAAATCCGCATCACGATGGCTCTCGATTTATTCGGGTTGGGCGCGATGCGCTCGATGATGCCGCCGACAGAGGCGCGCTCCCCTTCGTGCTTCGCCGCGTCGAAAGCCTCTTTCAAACGGATGTACTCGAAGGCCAAAATCGACGTGCCGGTCTGATTCGAGGCGGCGACGAAAAGCCTGTCCTTCGCGCCGTCCGACGGGCAGACGAAGTTGAACGCGCCCTGACACTCCTGCGCGATCTGTCGATAGGGCATGACGATCTCTTTGCCCTTGAAATCCTTCAACGCCCGTTCCAGTTCTGCAAAACTCATCCGGCCTTCGGTGACGCGCCCGGCCGCCGCATACGCGTGAATGTAGCGCAGACGCGCCAGACGCTTCGCTTCGTCTTCCTCTTTCAACTGCTGCAAGAACTTGGTCGAGAGAGCAAAGGCCGCATCCCAATCTTCATTACTGACGGCCACCAACAACTCGCGCCACTCTTTATCGCTCACCTGAGCGGCGGCGGCGGGCGACTTCGCTTGTTGCGCGGACACGGCGACCGCGACGAGGCAGCACCACAAGAGCATCGACAGCGTTCGTTTCATTTTTCCTCCCACATTGCAAACGACCAGCCGCGCGTCGTAGTGGCGGCAATGGTTCGCCGTGATTATATGACGGAAGACGCGTGCGGCCGATGCTAAATATGCCGCGCGTGCGCGCCGCCCAACGAGCGCCGGGCGGCGCGGTTGCGCTCGTTGGGCGTAAGGTCGCGCGCGGTGTTATGCTCTGGTGTGTCTCCTTCGATACTGGCGAAACAACTCCCTGCAAGATTTAACCGGATATGTTGAGAAATTTGCGGCAATTGAGGCGCGTCGTCATTACCGGCGTGGGTTGCGTGACGCCCATCGGGCGCGGGCGCGAGGCGTTCTGGCGCGCGCTGCTGGCGGGCGCGAGCGGCGTCAGGCGCATAGAGAGTTTCGACGTGCGAGAGTCGCCCGTGCAAATCGCGGCCGAGGTGCGTGGCTTCGACTGGGAAGCCGAACTCCCGCCGAAAGATCGCAAGCACGTGCCGCGCACCGTGCCGCTCGCGCTCGCGGCCGCGCGCGAGGCCGTGGAAGACGCCGGACTCCATTTCAATGATCTGAGTCTGGCCGAGCGGCGCGCGGTCGGAGTCGTCTTAGGCACGGGCGGCGGCGGTCTCGCTTTCACCGAACAGCAATACAAATATTACTTCACGGGCGAGACGACGAAGGCGAGCGTCTACACCATTCCGGCCTCGACGCACGGCGGCCTCTCCTCCGAACTTTCCATGGCCTTCGGTCTGCGCGGACTCTCCCACATCATCTCGACCGGCTGCACGAGTTCGACCGACGCCATCGCCTACGCCGCCGAACACATCGCGCTCGGCCGTCAAGACACGATGCTCACGGGCGGCGTGGACGCGCCCATCGCGCCCGGCATACTTGCGGGCTTCAACTTGATGACCGTCTTGACGAAAGATTGGAACGACGACCCTGAGCGCGCCTCGCGCCCCTTCTCGCGTGACCGCTCCGGCATCGTGCTCGGCGAAGGCGCTTGGATTTACGTCCTCGAAGACTTCGAGCGCGCACGCGCACGCGGCGCACGCATCTACGCCGAAGTGACGGGCTACGGCTCGACGTGCGACGCCTATCATCGTGTCCGGCTCGAAGACACGGGCGAAGAGCCCGCGCGCGCCATGAGCCTCGCGCTCTCGGACGCGGGACGCACGAGCGCCGAAGTTGACTACGTCAATCTCCACGGCACTTCGACCCTGCTCAACGACCGCATCGAGACGCAAGCTCTCAAACTCGCCTTCGGCACAGACGCGCGACGCATCCCGATGTCCGCGACGAAATCGCAGATCGGCCACCCGCAAGGCGCTTCGGGCGCGGCCGGGCTGGCCGCCGCGCTCTGCGCCATGCACACCAACACGATTCCCCCCACCATCAATCTCGACGCGCCCGACCCCGCCTGCGATCTCGACTACGTCCCGAACGTCGCGCGCGAGGCACGCGTCAACATCGCACTCTGCAACTGCATCGGCTTCGGCTCGAAGAACAGCGCGCTCGTCGTCGAAAGAGTTTCGAGTTCCAAGTCTGACAGTTCAAGTTAGATACCGGGGAACTTTCAGACTTGAAACCTGAAATTTGGAACTTGAAACTCTTTTTATGTTCAGCCGGCGCAGTTATGAACTAGAGCACTTGGATAAGGGCGACTATACGCCGGAGGAGTATGAGGGGTGTCTGGTCGAACTGAGGCGCATCAACGAATGGTTGGGCGATGCGCGCGCGCTCAGGCGCTCGCTCGTGCCGGAGATCGAGCGGGCGGGTGCGGGCGAGTTTTCAATGCTTGACGTGGGCGCGGGTTCGGGCGAGTTGTTGCGTGTGGCGGCGCGCGCGGCGCGCGGGCGCGGGTGGCGCGCGACGCGGCTCGTGGGGCTTGAGTTAAACGAACGTTCGGCGCGTGCGATTATGGAAGAGTCGCGCGAGTTTGCGGAGATCATTGCGGTGCGCGGCGATGCGTTTCACTTGCCGTTTCGGGATGACGCTTTCGATTACGTCATCTGCTCGCTGTTCACGCATCATTTTCGGGACGAGGGCATGGTGGCGATCCTCGGTGAATTCAAACGCGTGGCGCGACGCCGGCTGTTCGTCATAGATTTGCACAGGCATGCGCTCGCCTACGTTCTCTATCGAACAATCGGCCGTCTCTTTCTGCGCAACCGGCTCATACGCGAAGACGGCGCGCTCTCCATCCGTCGCAGTTTTCGCGCCGGTGAACTGCGACGACTCGCCGAGGCGGCGGGGCTTCACGACGTAGAGGTGCGACGCCGTTTTCCTTTTCGTCTTGTATTGAGCGCGGGCAAATGAGAATGAAACCACGCGCTTCACACGAAGTCACACGAAACGAAAAAGCACTAACCTCTGCTTCGTGTTGTGCGCGTGTGAAGCGCGTGGTTCAACTTTTATTGAGATGATGAAGACGAGCGCGAGATTTTACGACGTGATCGTGGTGGGCGCGGGGCCTGCGGGGACGAGTGCGTCGATTCATCTGGCACGGCGCGGCGTGCGTGTGGCGCTCGTGGAGCGCGAGCGTTTTCCGCGCGCGAAGTTGTGCGGGGAATTCATCTCGCCGGAGTGCATGGCGCATTTCGCGCGGCTCGGCGTGTGGGAAGAGTTGAAGGGCGCGGGCGGGGCGCGCGTGGGCGAGACCGTCTTCTACGCCGAGAGCGGGCGGCGCGCGCGCGTGCCGAGCGAGTGGTTCGACGCGGAGACGTATGGAGACGGAAAAGCGTCGGCGCTCGGTTTGAGTCGCGCGGAGATGGATTACAAATTGATGCTGCGCGCTCGCGCGTCGGGCGTGGAGGTTTGGGAAGAGACGCAGGTTACAGGGTTGTTGTTTGCGGACGCGGAGCGCGGCCGTGGTGCGGACGAAGCGCGCCGTGGCGTGTCGGGACACGCGGCGCGCGGCCGCGTCGGAGACGATGCGGGCGGCGCGTTTGCGGAGGCGGGGCGGCGCGTGTTTGAGGATGACGGGCGGCGCGTGGTTGGCGTGCGCGTCGAGCAGGGCGGCGCGGAGTCGGAACTGCGCGCGGGCTTGACGATTGATGCGACGGGGCGTGCGCGTGCTTTGGCGCGTCGCGTGGGGGCGCGGCGCGGCGCGGGGGCGAGCGTCGAGTCGTCGAAGCGGATGCCGCTCGTGGCGTTCAAGGCGCATCTGGAAGGCGCGGCGGGCGGCGCGGCGGCGTGCGAAATCTATTTTTACAGGGGCGGCTACGGCGGTTTGAGCCGGGTGGAAAAAGGTTTGAGTAACCTGTGCTTCATCGTGGCGGCCGGAGACGTGCGCGCTCGTGCGAGCGATGCGGAGCGCGTGATGCGCGAAGTGGTGATGTCGAACCGTCGCGCGGCCGAGACGCTCGGCGGCGCGCGCGTTAGTTCCGAATGGCTCGCCGTGGCGCTTGAAAGTTTCGGGCGGCGCGAGTTGGTTCCGTGCGACGGTTTGTTGACGGTGGGCGACGCGGCCTCTTTCATCGACCCGTTCACGGGCAGCGGCATGTTGATGGCTTTGGAGAGCGGCGAACTGGCGGCCGACGTGGTCGCGCGTGCGCTGCCAAGCTTAGGCGCGGGCGAAGACAATTTCGCATCTCTGGCGACGGACTATCGCGCGCTTTACCGCGAGCGATTCGCGGCACGCCTGCGCGTCTGTTCTTGGCTCAGGCGCGCCGCCTTCGCCCCACGTCTGGCGACGGAGGCAGGCATCCTTGCGCTCAACTCAAGCGAGCGCGTCCGCCGCACACTCGCGCGCGCCACGCGTCCTGCGTAGAAGTTAATTGCACGTTGGCGCGTTTGAGATTTAACTCACCTGTCAAAACTAAAACCGAGAAACCACGCGCGCGACACGAAGCAGAGTTTAGTGCTGTTTCGTGTCCTTTCTCGGTTTCTTGGTTTTGTCGTTCCGCGCTTAGAAGTCGAGGCCGATGCGCGCCATGATGCGGGCGAAGCGTGGGTCGGGGCGGAGGATGTCGAGCATGGGGTCGAGGGCGAACCAGATGAGGGCTTCGGATTGCACGTCGCAGGCGCGTGTGAGCCGGTCGAAGGCTTCGTCGATTTCGCCGAGGGCGGCGTGGATGACGGCGAGGTGGTAGGGCGAGACGAACTGTTGCGCGGAGAGCGCGTGGAGTTCGGAGAGGACGGCGCGCGCTTCTTCGCGGCGGCCGAGCAGCGCGTAGACGTGGCCGGGCGCGGCGCGCATGGCGGGGCTGCCGCCGGAGAGTAAGATAGCGCGTTCGTAGGAAGCGAGGGCTTCGTCGTAGCGCCCCGTTTGTTCGAGCGCCATGCCGAGCAGGAAATGCGCCATGTAAAAGTTTTCGTTCAACTCAAGCGTCTTGCGGTATTCGTGGATCGCTTCGTCGTACTGGCGCGTCAGGTAATAGTGCCAGCCCATGCCTGAATTGACGGGGAGCGAGAGCGGGTCGAGTTCGCGCGCGAGACGCATCTGCATGACGGCTTCGGTCTGTCGCCCCATCGCGGTCAGGTAATGCCCGTACCAGTGATGCGCGGTCGCGTAGGACGGGTTGAGTTCGATGGAGCGTAGGTATTCGCGCTCGGCCTCCGTCCAGTTCCAATCGAAGATGTGGAGGTAGGCGAGCGAGGCGTGGGCTTCGGCGAGCGTGTCGTCGATCTCCAGCGCCTTGAGCGTGGCCTCGCGCGCGCGTTGCATGGCTTCGACGGGAGGCAGCGCCGCGTATTCGACCGCGCCGAGCAGCGCGTAGGAATCGGCCAGTCCGGCGTAGGCGAGCGCGTAGAAGGGATCGAGCGCGATGGCTTGTTGGAAATATTCGATGCCCTTCTCGATGCCTTCCTGCGTGCGCTTGTTCCAGTGGTAACGACCTTTCAGATAAGTCTGGTAAGCCTCCGTGCTCGTCGTCGGGCGCTTCGCTAGGCGTTCCTCTTCCGCGCCGCTCAACTTGGTGCGCAGTTTCTCGGAAATCTGCCGCGAAATTTCCTCTTGCACGCTCAACAAGTCGGACGTGCTGCGGTCGTACTGCGCGCCCCACAACTGGCAGCCGTCGGCCGTGTCGACGAGTTCGGTGCGGATGACGAGGTTGTTGCCGAGTTGGATGAGACGGCCGGTGAGCACGGCGCGGACGTTCCATTCGCGCCCCACGCTTTGCGGATCGACGTCCAGATTTTTGTAGCGAAAGACGGTGCTGCGCGCCAAGACGCGCAAGGCGGGCAACTGTGAAAGCGTGTTGATGATGCTCTCGGTGATGCCGTCGGCGAGGTATTCGGCCGAGGCGTCGCCGCCCGCGTTCGAGAGCGGCAGGATGGCGACGCTTAGAGGTTCGCTCCGCTCGCGCCCCTCCGTCCCGCTCGCACGCGGCGCGCGCGCCTCACGCGCGTCCGTCTGCACTTCTGTGACGGGCGCGATGAAACGATAACCACGGCGGGGAACGGTCTGGATAAACTTCGGTTCGGCCTTTTCCTCGCCGAGCGCCTTGCGCAGCATGAAGATCGTGACCGTGAGGTTGCCCTCTTCGACGAACGTGCCCGGCCAGACCTCTTTCAGCAGTTCGTCCTTCTCGACCGTGCGCCCGCAGTTTTCGACGAGGACGCGCAGAGTGTCGCAAGCCTTCGGCGTGAGCGGGATGGGTTCGCCATGGCGCAAGAGCAGGCGCTCCGCCGGGTCGAGGAGGTAAGGCGCGAATTCGTAAAAGAGTTTGGTTTGCACGCTCTCGAAATCCCGGACGACTTATGCGGTAAGTTTCCGCGCGAGCAACGGTCGGCAGCCATCGTGCGGGACGCGGTTCTCAGGCACTACGAGAATCGGGAGTAGTGGAATGAGGAAATGACGCCCGTTAAACACAGGCATTGTATTGCCCGCGCGTGGGCAAGGCAAGACTCCGCCAACGCCTCCCGCGCCGCCGACACTTTCCCTCAAGTTCGCCTCGCCATCTTTCCGCTCCTTCCTTAATAACTCTTTAATAACTTTTTAAGAGCCGCTAAAGGACGCGCGCCCACGGCTGAGACTAATGTGAAAGGCAGTCGAAACACATGACATCGGAAAGGGGAAAAGATGTTCAGAAAATTTATCTCGGTTGTTCTCGTCATCGTAATTCTCGGCACGGGGTGCGGCGCGCTCGCCCGGTCGAAGCAGAAGACGCAGCAGCAGGAGGAGGCGGCGGCGGAGGCCAAGCGCGCGGAGAAGGTTGAGAAGCTCAGGCGCAAAGTCCTCGCGCGCGGCACGGGCACGAAGGCGCGCGTGGCCGTGAAACTGCACGACGGCACGAAGCTCAAAGGCTACATCACCGCGACGACCGCCGACGGCTTCACCGTCGTCAGCACGGACAAGCAACCGGGCGCGCCCGTCCACGTCAGTTACAGCGACGTGGACGAGTTCAAAGCGCACGGCAAAGGCATGTCCACAACCTCCAAAATTTTGATCGGGACGGGGGCAACCCTGTTGGTCTCGGCGGCCGTGCTCGCCTTTATGTTCAGGAATTTCCGTCTGAAACTCCGCTGACTGATCCTCTGAAGTTCGGCCGCACGCGCGCCTTCGGACGCGGAGGCGATACGCGCTTTCGGATGCGGCAGGCCAAAACGATTAACTCTTGCCACGCGCACGTGTTTTGGGGTACAAAGTCGGCGCGGTATCTGTTTTCGCTTAACAGTGCAAGCCTCGCGGGAATTTCGTCCTCGGACGAAACTCCTTGCCGGTTCGGCTCTTGCCTGTCGTACCCGTAGAGAGCGCCCTTCGTCCGACGGCGCACGATCTGTCGTCTCCCGCACTGCTGCCAATAGCTGAAGCCCTAATTTACGTTTGAGGAGAATATCAACATGCGTGCATTCCCCGTGCGGCTGCGCTCCGTAGCCGGCCGCTTCGTCTTCGTCTGCCTGTTCGCGCTCACGAGCGCGGGCGCGGCCTTCGCGCAAGCGCAATCCAACGCCTCCGACCTGCAAGGCTACGTGCGCGACGCGACGGGCGCGGTCGTCGTCAACGCGACCGTCACGGCGCGCAACAAGGCGACCAACCTGACGCGCGACGCGCAGTCGAACGACGAGGGCTTCTACCAGATCACCAACTTGCCGCCGGGCGAATATGAAGTGACGGTCGAAGCCGCCAACTTCTCGCGCGCCAACATCCCCTCCGTCATCCTCACCGTCGGGCAGCGCGCCGACCTCGATATTCCGCTCGCCGCCGGGCAGGTCAGCGAAACCGTGACCATCACGGGCGCAACCACGGACATCGTGGAAACTTCGCGCACCGCCGTCACCAACACCATCGAGCGCACGCGCATCGAGAATCTGCCCGTCAACCAGAGAGACTATCTCGGCATCTCCACCACCATCTCCACCGTCAATCGCGGCAACGACCGCCCCATCGGCCCCGCTCCCTCTTCCGGCTTGAACATCGGCGGCCAGCGCGGCCGCTCCACGCTCGTGCAGGTTGACGGCGCGGACAACACCGACAACTCCATCAACGCCTCGCGCTCCACCGTCTCGCAAGAAGCCGTGCAGGAGTTTCAGGTGGCGACCAACTCTTACGCGCCCGAGTTCGGACGCGCCACGGGCGGCATCGTCAACGTCGTCACCAAGAGCGGATCGAATGACCTGCGCGGCAACCTCTTCGGCTTTTTGCGTCACAAGAGTTTTCAGGCGCGCAACGCCTTTGCGCCCATCGAAGACCCGCCCTTTACGCGCGCGCAGTACGGCGCGACGCTCGGCGGCCCCATCAAACGCGACCGCACCTTCTTCTTCGCGGCCTTTGAACAGCGTCGCCGTCAAGAGTCGGCCTTCTTCAGTTCCGACGTGCAGGGCAACTTAACTTCGAGCCTCGCCGTCGGCCCCGGCACGTCGTTTCCCTTCGTACCCCTGCCGAACACGTTCACGAATTTGACGCCGCAGCAGGCCACCTTCATCGCCAACCAACTCAACGCGGGCGCTTCGACCGGCAACGCCGCGCTCATTCAAGCCGCTTTGACCTACGCCACCTTCGCTTCTTCCGGCGGCCAGATCGGCTTGAACGGCGCGAGCACGCTCAGGAGCATCGGCGGCGCGATCCCAGCGGGACAGACCATCGGCGGCCGCTTCTTCATCTCCGGCGCGCCCGTCCCGACCGCCGCCAACAACGGCGTCACGCCCGGCTTCACCACCGTCAACGAGGCCGGACAGCCCATCGGCTTCCGCCCGCTCAACAGTCTCGCGCGCATCTTCCCGATCTCGGAAGCGACCACCTTCTTCTCCGTGCGCGGCGATCACCAGATCAACCAGCGCAACCAGTTGACGCTGCGCTTCGGCTACAACCCGAGCGACCTGACGGGCATTCAAGACGAATCGCAAAATCAGGTCTTGGGGCAGAACGACTTTTCGCGCACCGGCATTCAAGAGATCAGAGACACGTCCTTCGTCGCCTCTCTGACTTCGACGCTCTCCAGCCGCGTCGTCAACGAAGCGCGCTTCAACTTCGGACGCCGCAAAGCCAAGTTCGACTCGCAAGTTCCGGGGACGGCCATCCAGATTTCCGGCGCGGCCTTCATCGGCTCGAATCCCTTCTCGCCCGTCGACCGCACCGAGAAACGCTTTCAACTCACCGACAACGTCAACTGGCTGCCCGGCAATCACAACTTCAAGTTCGGCGCGGACTTCAACTTCATCGATGTTGACGCCGTCTTCGAGTTGAACTTCCCCGGTCTCTTCAACTTCGGCGAAGTTTCCGGCAGCACTCTGGCCGCCGGTTTCATCCCGAACCTTCCCACCAGCGCGCCGTCGCTCACGCCCGTGCAGGCTTACGGCGTAGGCATTCCGAGCGTCTTCATCGAAGGCTTCGGCAATCCGAACAGCACCTTGAAGAACAAGCCGCTCGCCTTCTTCGCGCAGGACTCGTGGAAGGTCAGACCGAACCTGACGCTCAACTACGGCGTGCGCTACGACGTCGAACTGACGGAGACCATTCCGACCATCGGCTTCACCGACCCGCTCTCGAAGATCAACCTCTCGGCCTCTGACTTGAACGCCGCGCAGAACGTCCTCGGCGTCCAGCAAGGCTTCCCGCGCGACACGAACAACTTCGCGCCCCGCGTCGGTCTCGCTTGGGACGTGACGAACGACGGCAAGACCGTCTTCCGCGCCGCCTACGGTCTCTTCTACGACCACCCCTTGCTCGCTATCGCGTTCAACTCGGACATCGCCGACGCCGCGCAGCAGCAGCAGTTCACCACCGTGCTTCCGGGCAGCCCCGCGCCGAACGCGACGCTCAACCTGCTCCAAATCTTCCAAGGCACGGTCGTCCCCGGCACGACGCCCGGCGTGGCCGCGAGCGCCAACTACCTGCGCGGCCAATTGCGTTTCGACGACCAGACGTTCCCCGGCTTCGGCCCCATCCTGCCTTTCACCTTAGCGGTCGAGCAGGACTTCCAATACGCCTACGCCAATCAGGCGAACATCACGCTCGAACGGCAGTTGTCGCCGAACACCTCTGTCTCCGCGAGCTACATCTTCGTCGGCGCGCACCACCTGCCGCACCCGCGCGACGTGAACGCGCCGCAAACCGATCTGCTCGTGGAAAACTTCCGCCGCTTCACCGTCGGCAATCCGGTGCTCTGTCCCGAGTCGCTCGGCGCGGCGCGCGCCGGCTGTCTGGCGTCGGGGCGTGCGCCGACCAGTTTCGGCGAAGCAGTCCTCTTCCCGATCCCGACGGCGAGTAACGCGCTCTTTACCGTGCGCATCCCCGGCCTCGTCGCCGTCAACAACGTCTCCGGGCAAACCATCGTCAGCCCGCTTGCGGCCAACTTCTTCCGTCCCAACGCGCCGAACTATTTCTTCGTCCAATCGGTGACGGGCGGCGCGGTCACGCCCGCCGTCTTCAACGCGGCCATCGCCGGGTCTGTCCGCACGCCCGGCCTCATCTCGCCCTTCGGCGACGTGAGCGCGCAAGTCTCCGACGGCAACTCCAACTACAACGCGATGACCTTGGAAGCGAAGCGTCGCTTCTCGAACAACTTCCAGTTCCTCGCCTCTTACACCTGGTCGCACTCGATTGACGACTCTTCCGACTTGCAGACTTTGCTCAAGCCGCAGGACAATCGCAACTTCCGTGCGGAGCGTGCCGACTCGCTCTTTGACCAACGCCACCGCTTCGTCTTCAGCGGCGTCGCCACGTCGCCCGCCAGTTGGCGCGGTTCGGAGAGCGGCGTGCGTCGCTTCCTGTCCGACTTCACCATCGCCCCCATCCTCGAAATCTCTTCGGGGCGTCCCTTCAACATCATCACCGGCACGGACACCAACGCCGACCTGCAAAGCTCCAACGACCGTCCGAGCGTGGCCGCCGACGGCACTTTGTTCGTGCCGCCGTTCTTGCAGAGCGGCAACTTGCGCCGCAACGCCGGCATCACGCACGGCTACGCTTCGCTCGACCTGCGCGTCGCGCGCGCCGTCCGGCTCGGCGAACGCCTGCGGCTCGACATCATCGCCGAGGGCTTCAACCTCTTCAACCGCTTCAACGAAGCGGCCGCCAATCCCTTCTTCGACGTGGTCAACGCCTTTAACCAGCGTCGCGGCGGTCTCTACTACAGCCGTCCGACCGCCGCCTATGATCCGCGACAGTTCCAGTTCGGCTTGAAGCTCAACTTCTAAGCGCGGTCTTTCAAAGGGAAGCATCAGGTTGTCGCACCGGCGACAACCTGATGCTTCCAAATTTTTTGGCGCGTCTTCCACCACACCTCGTCTTAAACGAACACAGACCTCGTCGCCCTTCTTGTCATTCTTCCGTCCATTGGCATGATCCGACACTCAAACTGAAGCCCGTTCAGTCGCGCGAGTTCTCGTGCGATTGGGACGGGCTTTGAAGTTAACCCGCAGCAGATAAAACAGGAGACCAAACAGATGACACTTGAAGCCAGTCAGTTGATTGCCAAAGCCGTCGGCAACGGGCAATCCACACCGGATATTTTGATCGCGGGAACTCAAGGCGCAAACGGCACCAACGGAGCGTCGATGCCTGCGGGGCAGAGCGGAGCTGATGGCCGCGACGCACATTGCAACTGGGCGTCCGGTTGTTCTTCCAGCACGGCCGGAGCAGGCGGCTCGGATGGCGCGAACGCTCCTGACGCCGGTAATGGGATCGACGGCGGCACTCCCAATCCCGCGAAAATCTATATCGGCACGTTGCAGGGAGTGGTGTTCATCGACGGGCGCGGCGGCAACGGCGGCGACGGCGGCAACGGCGGCAACGGCGGCAGGGGCGGCAATGGGGGAAGAGGTGGCCGAGGCGATTCTCAGGGAGCATATTCGGCGGGCGCGTCGGATGGCGGCAACGGTGGCAATGGCGGTAACGGCGGCAAGGGAGGCAACGGCGGCAACGGCGGCCACGGCAACACCGTGGCGATCACTTTTGGCGCATACTCGCCTCCGAACGAGATCGTGCCCACCAGCCAAATCACCAGTCCGGGCAGGGGCGGACAAGCGGGCACGGGCGGACAGCTCGGCACGGGCGGACAGGCGGGCGCGAGCGACCGCAAAAACGGGATAAACGGAAAAGCGGGTGCGCCCGGCTCAGGAGGTAAAGAAGGTACAAAGTATGGAGTGGCGAGCACGTTCACACTGACGCCGGCCACGGTGCCGCCTATCAGCGGGCCGAGCATCACGGTCGCGGCGGGCACGATTTATCCCGTCACGGATAACGACCGCACCTTCGACACGGTGACGATCAAGCAGGGAGGCATACTCTCCATTCAGACGCAGGCCGAAGTCAGAATCAACAAACTGATCAAGGTGGCCGCCAGCGCACCGGCGCGCAGCCTCAAAGCGCTCACCGAGACGAGCGGCGGCGGCGGCGCGTCGAAGAGCACCGCCAAGAAAGCGTCCGGCAAAGGCGCGAGTAAAGCCAAAAGTAAGAGCAAGTCTTGATGGCTGTCTATCGAGGGCGGGAAGATGTGGCCGATGACTGTCGCTGCAAGTACGAATCCAATGAAGGCGAAGGATGAACGCCACAGTTCTCGTCTCGGATGGAAGACGCGCAGGCTGGCGCACGTCGCCGCCCAGCTTGCGGGCGTCTCCGGGGAACGACTCGAATTAGTCTACGAGCGAGTGCTCGCCGCTTCACTCCGGGGCGGCGAGCACTCGCTTTACGGCACGTCCGCCCTCAACAACGACGGCACGCCGCTCCAACTCGTACTCGTCTCCGGGCGAGAGGCTTGCGACGTTCGTTTGATCGGCGACCCTTACGCTTTTTTAGGAAACGTCGAAGCGCGTTATCAATCTTCCGTCGAAGCCTTGCGACGTGTGCTTGAAGATCATGGCGACGCGGGGTTCGCGAATCTCGCCGAAGAATCCCTGTGCGCGGTTGTGCCCGCAACGCCCGCAGCGCGCGCGCGATACACGGAGGGCTTTATCTGGATCGCGTCGAGCCTCGCGCGCCGTGCCGGAGTCGGTTTCTATCTCGAAGCCGCGCCGCTCGGTCAAGCTGCCGGATGGGAGACGGCCGCTCGCTTGCTGCGCGAGATCGTGCCCGCGCCCGAAAACTTGACGCGGCTCGTCGATGGACTGAAAGACCACACGGCGGTCGCCAGCATCGGCCTCGAAGGAACCGACGCGGCCGACAGTCGCATCAAGATATATTTTCGTCTCACGCGTCCGGCGGCCTTGTCCGAACTCGGCCTCGACCTGTTCGATGTTCCCGAAGTCAATCGCTTTCTGGAGCTGGCGTTGGGCGGCTTCGGTTTGGATGTGGACGGACTCGTCTTGTGTCTCGGCGTGAGCGCCTCGGATGGTCGTCTCGCGGATGTCAAAATCGACCTGTGCGGTCATTGCCTGACTTATTCACGCGAACAGTGGGTTGAAGTTGTCGAGCGCGCGGTCGCGGAGTTTGGTCTCCAGCCGCTCCCGGTTCGAGAGGCGCTTGCGTCGGGCGCGTGCCAGGTGGCTTTCGTCGGGTTCGGCATCGAGAGAGACGCGCGGAAGAAACGGCTCAACGTTTACCTACAGGCTGCGGAGCGCGACGATGTTCCGCTTCGTGATGAAACGAGCGCCGCACTCGAAGACGGCATCGCTTATCTCTGTCGCCTACAGGACGACACGGGGAAGTGGACTGACTTTCAACTTCCCGTCGGCGCATCCGATCAATGGGTGACGGCCTACGTCGGCCTCGCTCTCGCGCGAGCCGGAAAATATCTGCGACATCGAGGGGCGCTAGGCGCGGCCGAGAAGAGCGCAGCGTGGCTCATCAGGCATCAACATTACTCCGCGGGTTGGGGCTACAACGGGCAGACCGGCGCTGATGTCGATT
This sequence comes from Pyrinomonadaceae bacterium, assembly GCA_036387235.1. Classification (GTDB taxonomy): domain Bacteria; phylum Acidobacteriota; class Blastocatellia; order Pyrinomonadales; family Pyrinomonadaceae; genus JAIVJZ01. The sequence continues at coordinate 56,798 of DASVUD010000006.1, read as the reverse complement.
CCACGGCCGTCTGTCTCGCGCTCCTGCGCGAACTCGAAATCGACGTGCGGAGCGAAGACCGCGAGTTTTTGCGCCGCCACTGGCATGCGGAAGGCGGCTTCTCCACCTACAGCGAGCCGAACGCGTGGGGGCGTCCTCATTGGGACGTGACGCCGCTCGGATATTTAGCGCTCGCCGAGCATGAACAGAGAGAGTTGCGCGAGCCTTTCCTGCGCGCTTTGCAAGAGCACCGGCTCGCGGGAAATATGTGGAGGTCTTACTGGTGGCGGATGCCTTTCTACAGCACTCTCGTGACGCTCGAAGCGCTCGACGAACTTCAACTGCCTGAGCCTCCTTCTCCTGCTCCGACAGCGGCCGACGCACCCGCGCAAATGTTAATCGACAACTCGTTCGATCTCGCCTGTCTGGTCGGCATCGAGATACTGCGCGGCGCACCGCTCGAACAAGTGGGCGAACACGCGCGGGCATTGCTCAGGTGGCAGCAACGAGACGGAAGTTGGCGCGGCCATGCGAACCTGCGCGTCACGGACAATTCGTGTGATGCGCCCTGGGAGACGCCCGCGGGCGAGTACTTCAGAGACGAAGCGTGCACGATCACGACGGCCACAGTCTTGCGCGTGTTGACTTATTACCTGAGCCGCGCGCTCCCGCCGGCCACAGCCTGACGCGGCGGAATCGTGAACGGAGATGATGATCATGAATCGGAGAGTCTTCAAAGATGCCAAGCTCGATGCGCGTTTCAAACAGGAAGGCTACGTTGTTCTCGACCTGCTTACACAAGAAGACATTGCACAACTCGCGGACTTCTACGAGGGGTTCAGCTATTGCCATCAATATGATTTCAGCGCCACGATCTTGACCGGCGAAGTTGAAGCGAGAATAAAAATCCACGATGCGCTGAGCGCCGTCTTTCGCAGGCGTCTGCTCACGGTCTTGCACGAATACAAGATCATCCTCGCCAGTTACGCCGTCAAGTTGCCGCAAACCGAGTACAGCCGTGTCGGGCTGCATCAGGATTTCAGCTTCGTCGACGAACGGGCGCACATCGGCTTGAGCATCTGGTGTCCGCTCGTTGAAGTGAATCAGGAGAACGGCTGGCTCGGCGTGGTGCGCGGCAGTCAGGCTTTCAATTCGAATCTGCGCGAGGCTTGCCAGTTGCCGTATCCGGAACTCGTCCCTGTCATCGAAGAAAAATATTTGACACGCTTGCCGATGCGTCCCGGCCACGTCCTCTTCATGGACAACCGCGTGTTCCACGGCTCTCCGGCGAATCGCTCCGGGCGGCAACGCGTCGCCGCCGCCGGCGTGGCCATTCCCACGGACAGCCGACTGCTCGCTTGTCACTACGACGTTCAGACGGAAGCGCTTGAGGTCTATGAAGTGCCCGACGATTTTTACTTGCGCCACAACCTTGCGGCACGGCCGCGCGAAGGCAAGCGACTGGCCGACGCCGCGCGCATCATCTCGCCTCTCACCGAAGCAATGATCCGCAGTAAGCAGAAAGTGGGCGATCAGCGGTAAGCAATTTTCTTTTTTTAACAGCGCACTGCTTACTTGCTGGCGAAACTGGCACGCAGTCTGCCTGAGTTCTCTACGTTAATCATCTGTCGTACCGAAAACGCGCATAATGGGGCTCCCCGGAGAGTCCTTGTGCAATAAGAACGGTCATCAAAACAAGGGGGCTTCAGTGTTTATCTCCGGCGGCATATTCATCCTGCTCGCACTCATCTTTCTCATAATCATCGGATTCTTGATATTTTCCCGCGCGCGGCTCAAGTGGTTCGGGCGACTGCCGGGAGACATCCGCTACGAGGGGCGGCGCACGCGCGTCTACGCCCCGCTGGCGTCGATGCTCCTGCTGTCTTTGGTCTTGAGTTTGGTGTTGTACCTGCTCGGCGCGATTTTCTAAACGGTTCTCAATCATTAACAAGTGAAGCAGACGTTAAAACAAGGAAAGGGGTCAGTTTTATGCTTGCAATGAATTTCCGCGGGCCTCTCAGGGTTCGCATCGATCAAAAACCCATGCCGAAGGTGCTGCATCCGCAGGACGCCATCGTCCGGGTCACGCGCTCTTGTATCTGCGGCTCGGATTTGCATTTATATAATGGCTCCGTGCCGGACACGCGTGTGGGGATGACGTTCGGCCACGAAGTGACGGGCGTAGTGGAGGAAGTCGGCGCGGAGGTGGAAAAGCTGAAAATCGGCGACCACGTCCTCGTGCCTTTCAACATCGCCTGCGGAAAGTGCGTCTTCTGCCAGCAGGAACTTTACGGGAATTGCCATGAGTCCAATTCTCAAGCCACGGCGGTCGGCGGCATTTTCGGTTATTCGCACACCGGGGGCGGCTACGACGGAGGACAGGCGGAATACGTCCGCGTCCCTTACGCGGATGTCGGGCCGACGGTCATTCCGGAAGGCATGAACCCGGACGACGCCGTGATGCTCACAGACGTAGTGCCGACCGGCTATCAGGCCGCCGAGATGGCCGGGATTCAGCGCGGCGACACCGTGGTGGTCTTCGGCGCAGGCCCGGTCGGAATCATGGCAGCCCGTTGCGCGTGGCTCTTCGGGGCGGGGCGCGTCATCGTCATCGACCACATCGATTACCGTTTGGAGTTCGTCAAGAATTACGCGCCCTGCGAGGCTTATAACTTCAACGAACTGGGAGACGTGGTGGTCTTCCTCAAACGGACGACCGACTGGTTGGGGGCGGACGTTGTCATCGACGCCGTGGGCGCGGAAGCCGCAGGCCGCGCGATGCAGACGCTGCTCGGCAGAAAATTGCTGATGCAGGGCGGGTCGGCCACCGCGCTGCACTGGGCGATCAACGGCGTGAAAAAGGGCGGCATCGTCTCCATCGTCGGCGTCTACGGGCCGATTGATACGCTCGTGCCCATCGGGAACGTGGTGAATAAGGGGCTCACCATCCGTGGCAATCAGGCATCCGTGAAGCGCCTGTTGCCGCGACTGATCGAGCACGTGCAGAACGGCATCCTCGATCCGAAAGCGCTGATCACGCACCGCATCCCTCTGGAAGAAGTGTCGGATGCTTACCGGATTTTTTCAGCGAAGCTGGATAACTGTATCAAGCCGGTGCTGATTCCGCCGTCGGCCAGAAGCTAGGGAGGACACGTCATGGAAAATACGGTTAAAGATATGGAGAAGAAGATTCAAGACCCGTCGCAGATCAAGGGATGGGGCGTGGACGCCGATTCGGACAACGACCCGACCTACCCGATGAAGAATCGCAACAACGGGGAACACGAGGGCTATAGTTGGGAGCGTCCGCCGCAGCAAGCCAAGAGCGTCGAGATTCTGCATTCCAACGAACGGCCGAACGTCTCGGCCGTGTTCGGGACATCGACTCCGCCCGCCGGACTGAGCGGCATGATTCGTCGCGCCGCTTTCAAATATAGCGAAAACAGTTACGGCCACTGGCTGCCTCTGATGCTGGCCGACCGTGTGGGCGTGGTGGAAGGCTACCTCGAAGACCTCTCGCGCGGCCACATCCCGAACGTCTTCGCGGAGCGTGGCTGGAAGGCGGAGTGGAAGCACAACCGGAAAAGTTTGGTGACGCGAATCGCCGTCGGAGCCGTCATCGCTTCCGCCGCCGTCGCCTATCTGCGTAGCGGGAGCAAAGATTCCAAGCCAAAGAAACAACGCCGCCGCTAGTTAATACCTTCGCGGGTTAATTGCGCGCGGCGAGGCCGAGGCCAGCGCCGTTTCGCTCTCACATGTTCGCCCCCGCACGGCTGGAGTTCCGCCGTGCGGGGGCGAAATTTTGCGCGGTCGGCGAGCCGTGTGATTCGCGCGCTCGCCCCTCGCCGGGCGCAATAGCGAACTTCGCGCGCGTGGCACGCATCGCATACAACACGGCGGCGCTTGAACCCGCGCCCACGCATCGTCATACTCTTCCCGGTGCAAAATTTATTTGAGTCCCTAGCTTGGAGACACGCATGAGAAAAAGTTTTTTTCGGCGCGGCTTTGCGTCCGCCGCACTTTTGTTGACACTCACGTCCGCCGCAGCCTACGCGCAATCGGGCGCGACACGCCCGCGCCGCGTCGACCCCTCGGCGAATCAGACGCCGCCGCCCGCGACGACGACGCAAACGCGCCCCGTGGCGAACACGACCGCCGCTTCGTCGGCGGCGACGGGCGACACGGCGCGCGCCTTCCAGTTGCTGCAACAAAAGCAGTACGAGGCGGCGGCCAGAGAGGCGCGCGCCGCCGCCGCCGCCGACCCGAAGAACAGCGAGGCCTGGAAGATCGCGGGCTTCGCGGAGTTTTATCTGAATCAATTCAAAGAGGCGGCCGCAGACCTCCAACGCGCGCTCGAACTGCAACGCGCCGCCAAGGAAGAGGACGCGCCCACCGTCGATGCGCTCGCGCAGTCGCTCGTCCGTTCGGATGAGTTTGAGCGCGCGCTGCCTTTGCTCGTCGCCGCCACTTCGCGCACGGGCGCACCCGCCGATGCGACGCTGCTCTACTATCGCGGCCTCGCCGAATACCGCACCGGCAAACAGGCGGACGCCGAGCGTTCGTTCAACGCGGCCGTCAAGGCCGATCCGAAAAATTCCGCCTCGCTCTTTTATCTCGGACGCCTCAGTTACGAGCGCAACCAGACGGACGCCGCCATCGCCGCACTCAATCGCGCCACGACCGCCGACCCGCGCTTTGCGGAAGCGTGGACGCTTTTGACTTACGCCTACTTGCGCCGCGCCGCCGCGAACGCCGCCGTCCCGGCCAAAGCCGACGCGGACTACTTGAGCGCCGTGCGTGCGAGCGACGCGCTCGTGCGCCTGCGCCCTGCGGAAGAACCGGCGGCGGCCTTGAACGGTCAAGCCTTGATCGGCGCGAAGCAGTACGCGCGCGCCGTCACCGTGCTCGAACGCGCGGGCGCGAACCCGAACGCGCAGGCGCAGACGCTCTACCTGCTCGGCGTCGCCTACTCGCGCGCCAAAAACTTCCCCAAGGCCATCGCCACCTTCGAGCGCGCCTCGGCCAAAACTGCTGACGACCCGAACATCTATCGCGAACTCGGCTACGCCTACGAGGTCTCCAAGCAATACGCCAAAGCCCTCGCCGCTTACGAGAAAGGCGCGGGGATTCTGCCCGACGACGAAGACTTTCAACAGTCAATCGAACGCGTCCGCCCCTTCGCGAAATGAAAGTTTCGGATTTCAAGTTTCAAGTTTCAGGTTAAAGTAAATTTCAGGCTCCGGTCTTGAGAGGCCAGCTTTAAGCACGAGCAAACGGCCGACTTGAAATCTGAAACTTGAAACTTGAAACCTTATCGCGGTAGCATCCAGCCATGAAGAAACCAGAATGTTCTCTCTCGCGTCGAATGCCGGCCTCGCACGCTTTAACCTTCGTCGTCGCCGCCCTAGTGTGCCTGCTCGCGGGCGCGTCGTCGGCGCGGGCGGCCGAGTGGCACGGCCTTGAGCCTTTGAAGTCGCGCCGCGCGGACGTTGAACGCGAACTCGGCCAACCCGTGCAACAGGAGTTGAGCGCGACCAATTCGCTCAACTTCAAAGTCGCGGGCGGGACGGTGACGGTCACGTTCGTGGATGCGAAGTTCGTCCAGACGAAGAAGCTCTCGCCGGACGTGGAGGGCACGGTGCTCTTGATCGTCCTCCGGCACGACAATTCTTCCGACACGCCGGACTCGCTCGATCTGGCGAAGAAGAGCAACTTCACGCGCGAAGAAAAGGCGGGCATGATCGTCTTCTACAACCAGAAGGAAGGCATCACCTACACCTTCATCAACGGGCGACTCAAGACCACGCGCTACGCGCCCGCCACCGAACAACTCTTGCGCGCGCAAAAAGGATAAGAGCGTGAATCGTGAATCGTGAATCGTAAATAGAGAAAGACAGTTCTTCTCTATTTACGATTCACGATTCACGATTCACGAGTCTTTTATGTTGTACCGCCCACACTTGAATGCGGAGTTGAGAAGGCAGCGCGAGGCGTTCGTGCGCTTCGAGGGGGCATGGGGCGCGGCTCTGGGAACTTACGCGCGCCGTCTGCGTGAACTGGGCGGGCGCACGTCCGCGGAGATCAAGGAAGCGGCGCAGCGTGCGATTGCCGTGGGCGCGGCACGCGCGGCGGGCGCGCTGCCGACTGATGAACTCGAACGCGTGGGAGCGTTCGTCGTGCCGTTCGAGGAGCGTTGGCGTTCGCACGAAGAGGCGCGGCGTTGGGCGGTGGAAGTGTTGACCGGGCGCGTGACGTGCGCGGCCGACGGCAGCCAGATTTTGCCCGGTCGAGAGATCAGCCTGCCGGTCGCCGCCGTGCAGGCCGCTTGGTTCGAGAACCCGCACACGGCAGACGGGCAAGACGCTTATCGAAAAGAGTCGAGGTTCGCGCTCATCACGCCGGAAGAGTTGTTGGAAGACGAGGGCGGAGCGGCATCCGCAGCGGGTCTCGTCGCCCTGCGCCGCTCCGAACTTGAGTTGGAAGTCCTCTCCGAGTTTCTTGAACGTCGGCGCGGTTGGCGCGCACGCGGCGAGCGCACGCCCGTCGCCTTCTTCGACGGCGCTCTGCTGCTCTCGACGACGCGCGTGCGCGCTGAGACGCTCACGTTTCCCCGCGCGTACATCAAGGCGATTGTAGAGGCCGTCAAACTCTCGCGCGAGAATCAAGTGCCGCTTGTCGGCTACATCGATCAGTCTTACGCGCGCGACCTCGTGCGCCTGCTCGATCTGCTCTCCGGCGACCGCGCGAAGCCCATCGCAAACGCCTTCGACGCGCGCCTGCTCTCGACCACCAACGTCGCGGACGCCGAGCCGCTGTTTGGGGCGTGGGGCGACCGCACGATCTTCTGCCACTGCGAACGCGAGGGATTGGTAGAGGAGTTTCAGGACGAAGAGGGCAATCCGCTCGTCGGCTTCGTCTATTTGCAGACGACGGGCGAGGGCGTGCCCGCGCGTCTCGACATCCCGGCGTGGGTTTACGAGGCCGGTTTGCTCGACGAGGTGTTGGACACGGTGCGCGCCGAATGCGTCGTGGGCAACGGTTATCCTTACGCTTTGGAGACGGCCGACGCGGCGGCCGTCATCACCGGACACGACCGCGAACAGTTTTTGCGCGCGATGCAGGAGTTTGCCGCCGCAGAGAACTTGGGCTTTCAAGTCTCGCGCAAACCCGTCAGCAAGGCGCGCCGCCGCTAGTCGTTCCTTTGTTACGCCGGACTGAGATTTTATGAACCGCACGAACGCTGTCGAGATGCAGAGAGAGACGCAGGGCGGCCTTCAGCCAATGGCGACGCTCGACTGTCCCGCGTGCGGCGCGGCGGCGCGGCGCGCGGACGCGCATTACTGCGCGACGTGCGGTCGGGCTTTGCGCGAGCGCGCCTACGCCCCGGCCGATTCGCTCTTTGCCTCCTACCACCAGCAACGCCACCGCCCGGCGATGTTGTTTGAATCCACCGCCGCCGCTACTGCCGGAAGCGTCTCGGTCGAGGGCGCGGCGCGCCTGAGCGTGTTCGACAACAACGGCAACGCTTCGGCGGCCATCGCCTTCGTCCTCATCTGCTCGGCGCTCGTGCCTTTCATCGGCATCCTGTTCTGCCCGCTCGCGGTCTTCGCCGGCGGCGTCGGACTCTTCGAGGCGTGGCTCGTGCCGCGCGTCGGCGGCGCGCGGCTCGCGGCCTGCTGCGTCGGCTCCGGCCTTCTCATCGCGGGCTTTCAGGTCTTACTTTTTCAACTGATCTAAAACTGTCCGTCGTCCGTCCGTCCTCTCTACTCCATGACCAAGATTGCCAAAATCGTCAAATCGAATTCGCACGTCGATTACATCGGGCGCGTGATTGATCGCTTGGACGCAGACGCCGCGCCCGCAGCGGACGATTACGGGTTCGCGCAATTCGTGTCGCTGCCGCTCGCGGACGATTTTGAAATCGTCGGTATCATCTACGACACGCAGTTGGTCAATCCTGAATACGGGCAGTTCGGGCCGCGCCTGTCGCCCGCCGCCGAACTCGCCATCCTCAGTCCCGATTATTTGAACGAGCAGGGCGTGCTCGTCGGCGTCCTCTTGCTCGGCTGGCGCGCGGGGCGGGAGCGGCGCATGGGCGTGCCGCGCCGCGTGATTCCGGTCGGGCAGGACGTGTACCGGCTCGACGAGAAGCAGACGGAGATGTTTCACCGCGACACGGAAGGGCGCGTCGGGCTGCATTACTATTCGCAGGTCGTGGCGCACGCCGGGGCGTTCGCCGTGCCCCTCATCGAAGCCATCCTCGAACAACTCGAAACCATCTGCACGCCCGAAGAGCGACAGCGTTTCTGCGTGCTCAAAAGATCGCTCGCTTGGCAACGCACGCTCGGCGGCGTGCGTCTCTAATAGAGATCGCACGGGACGGAAAATTTCACCTCAAAGGAAAATCGAAGGGAAACACCTTTATGAAAATAAAATATCTAACTCTGCCCATGACTGCTTTGCTCTTGACCACCACGCTCGTCTCCGGCTCTTTCGCGCAACGCTCGCGCAGCGTCAATGATGCGGCCGACGCGAAGAAGCCCGCGCCGTCGGCCACGACGACGAACGCGCCCGCGCCGCAAAACGTGAAGGCCAAATACGAGGGCGGATTCTTCGGGGCTAACAAGAAACAGACCGGCACGCTCACCTTCGACGACGAGAGCAGCCGCCTCGTCTTTCGCGACAAGACGCAGAAGGAATACATCTCGCTACCTTACAAAGCCATCGCCGCCGCCTATGCCGACACGCAATCGCGCCGCCCGACGGCGGCCACCGTCATCGGCAGCGCCAGTCTCTACACGCTGCCCGCGCTGCTCTTCAAAAAGAAATACCGTTACCTCACGATGCAGTTCAACGACCCCGACTCGCAGGTGCAGGGCGTGATGAGTTTCAAGATGGACAACAAAGAGATGATCGCCTCCGTCCTCGAAGCCCTCGCACGCAAAGCCGAACTCACGCCGCGCGGCGACGCCTACGTCCGCCTCAACAAGCCCAAAGACGAGGACAAATAAACGGGAAGCCATAAATCGTGAATCGTAAATCGTGAATCGTGAATGGAGAAAGAAAACTGCTTTTCTCTATTCACGATTTACGATTCACGATTTACGACTTTTTATCGTTTCTCTTTACGTCGCGATCGGTTTCGACTTGGCGTCTTTTGCGCCGCGACAGGCGTTGGCGACCGTCTCGGCCACCTTGCGCGGATTGCGCTCCCAGGCGCTCGTTTGCCAGTTATCGACCACGTCGCGTTCGTGTATCCAGGGCGGGAGCGGCATGGCGAGGTGGGCGGCCAGAGACGTGACGTAAGGCTCGTACATGCGCCTCAGTTCAGCGAGCCGTTCGTCGGCGTCCGCGCCGTCGCGCAAGGGGACGTTGTCGGCGGCGAGGCTGCGACGCAGGCGCGCGAGTTCTTCGGGCGGCAGTCGGCCGTCTTTCCAATTGCGCGGGCCGGAATTGAAAATTTGCGAGAGATCGACGACGGCGTGACGCGCCATCGCAAAGGTCAGTTGCGCTTGCCACGTCGGCGCGTTGTCGATGCCCACCATCACGAGCGCGCACGAGTCGAGAATGGTCGTCAGCGAAGAGAGCCACGATTGATTGTCGTGCTGCGAGCGGAAGAAGCAGAGCACGGGGTAGGAGAGATGGCTCTCCATCAAGTCGGCCGACCACACTTCCCAATCGCTCAAAAGTTTGTTGAGCGCTTCCATGTTGCCGACGCGGCCGTGGCGGCGCAAAAGTTCGGCGGCCGTGGGCGGCGTGCCCGCGCGCGCGTCGAGCAGAGAGATGTTGGCCTCGCGGCGCGAGAAGGCTTGATAGAGCACGGGCAGATAGCCGATGACGATGGCGAGGACGCCGAAACCGAGACCCGCTTCCAGCACGTCCAAGAACCGCCCCAAGCCCGACGTTGGCGTCACGTCTCCGAAGCCGAGCGTGAAGAAGACGACGCCGCTCATGTAGAGATAAGTTGAGAGGTCAACCGCCTCGACCGCGACGTTGAGGGGCGTGCCAATCGACCAGTGCAGCATCCCGAAAGCGAAGACCAACCCGACCGCCCACAAAATGATCAGCGAGAGCAAAGACAGCGGCCCGTAGATGCTCAAGACCATCTCGCGTCGTTTGTGCGTGCGGATGAGACGCGCCATCCACAGCCACGGTCGCCACGTCACGGCGTTGTAGAGGGTCGTCAGGCGCAGTCGCCGCGTGACGCGCCGGGGCAAGACGATGGTTTCGAAGGCGTCCCACAGGACGACGACGATCAGTGCGAAACTGGCGATAGCGACAAGGACACGCATCATTGAGGAATTTTTCCGCGAAGGACGAAACGAAGACTCAAGAGACACAGACCGAGACAAAGATCGCCGGACGAGGCTACGGCTGACAGCGACTAACTTCGAGCGGCCATCTTACGTCATCCGGCGCGCGGCGGGAAATTACTCCGGCGTTCGGTGGTGTCCTCAATCGATCTGTTCTTGGTGTCTTCGTGTCTTGGTGGTGAGTGTTCCGGCAGCAGCATTAACCACCAAGGCACGAGGACACGAAGGAAGGCAAAAGGACGGTTGAGGACATTACTCGGCGTTTGACGGCCACGCGCCGAGGTTGTGAACGCGCGGCGGGGCGTGCTATTTTCCCTCGTCCCCGTGAGTGGGAAATTATCCCGACCCGTCCCGAAAGCGTTTTCCACGCACGGTTATTCCCAAGGTACACGCCCGGCCGCAGTTAGCCCAACATCACCTGCCGGGTCGCACAGTTCAACAACCCGAACAACCCGAACACTCTCGAAGGAGTTTCTTATGTCCTACCTCGCTAAGTCCTGTTCCGCCCTTGCGGTGTGTCTGTTGCTCGCCGCCTCCTCCTCCGCGCTCGCGCAAACGGCCGCGAAAGTTTCGGTGAAGGTGGCGCTCGTCGACCGCGAACTCAACGTCAAGCCCGTGCCGAAACAAGTGCTGCTCGTGCAGAAACTCGGCGCGGACAACGCGCCCGACACGAATGCGCCCGCACAAGAATTGACCACCTCTTTCGACGGCACGGCCACGCTCGCGCTCCCCGCGGGCAGCTACCAGATCAGCGCGCAGAAGCCCGTCGAGTTCGACGGCAAAAGCTACCAGTGGTCGGCCAAATTCCGGATCGCGGAAGGGCAAGACGCGACCGTGGAACTGAGCAACGACAACGCCACCGTGACGGCAAGCGCCGCCGTTCCGGCTGCGTCAGGGCGTCGCCGCGTGACGGAAGAAGCGGAGTTGTTCAAACAACTGCGCGACGGCGTCGTGACGGTCGAAGGCGAACTCGGCCACGGCACGGGCTTCATCGTCGACGCGCGCGGGTTGATCTTGACGAACCAGCACGTCGTCAGCAACTCGAAAGAGTTGCGCGTGCAGTTCGACCGCACGCACAAGGTGCGCGCCGTGCTCGTCGCCGAAGACCGCGACCGCGACGTGGCCGTGCTGTGGGCGAACCTTTCGCCGTGCTCGTCGTGCAAGGCTTTGAAGATCGCCGCGCCGCAGACGGACGAGCCGGCCGTCGTCGAAGGCGAGCGCGTCTTTGCCATCGGCAGCCCGCTCTCGCAAGAGAAGATTCTCACCTCCGGCATCGTCAGCAAGGTTGAAAAGCGCGCCATCATCTCGGACGTGAACATCAACCCCGGCAATTCCGGCGGCCCACTCTTCAACTCGCTCGGGGAAGTGATCGGCCTCACCACCTTCGGCGAGAGCGCGGGCTTCGGCCCCGGCGTCTCCGGCATCGTCCGCATCGAAGAGGCCGAGCAGACGCTCGCCAAAGCGAAAGAGATCGCAGGGACGAAAGAGATGCCTTCCGCCGAACTGATGCCGACCGTGCCCGAAGACGCCTTCCCGCTCGACGCCATCAAGACGCGGCTCGACGTGAAGAAGTTCGAGACCAAACCCTACAAGACCGAACTCGGCGACTATGACGTGATGATGCTCACGCCCGTCTACAAGTTTTACCTGACGGAGCGTGATCGTCTCGAAGCCGTGCGCGAGCGCGAGAAGCGCAACCGCGGCGACGGCGCGCAAGGCACGATGGACAAGTATCGGAACCTGCGCAACTGGGCGGAGTACGCGGGCGAACTTAAGCCGGTCGTGCAGATACTCGCCATTCCTGAGATGAAGATGACGGGCAAGTCGCTCTTGCTCGGCGCTGTCTTGATGGCCGGCGCGGGGATGATGACGCCGCCCGACATGAAGTTCAAGGCAGACTTCTACGAGATGTCTCTCGTATGCGACGGCAAATCAATCACGCCCATCCAGCGCGGCAAATCTGAACTCGTCGTCCCGATGCCGAGCTATTACAAGATGAAGAACCGCTACACCTACGCGGGCATCTACACCTTCCCCGTCGATCCGTTCGAGCCGGGCAAGTGCAAGCAACTTACACTCAACGTCTTCTCCGAAGAGAACCCGGCGCTCGCGGCGAAGAAAATCCTCTCGCCGCAGATGGTGCAGCAGGTCTGGCAAGACTTCAGCGAATACCGTCAACGCAAAGGCGCGACGCCACCGGCCGCACCACAACCCGCCCCCGCGCCGCAAGCGACGACCGAGCAGAAGAAGGGACAGTAAACCTTGCAACCCACGGACGCTCTCACGCGGACGAAAAGTGAAAGGGTGCGGCCGGATAGTTTCCGACCGCACCCTTCAACTTTTGCCTTCGCAAGTGACTAAAGTTTCATCGTTTCAACGCTCCGGTTTCACCTCATCCGCCGGCTTGGCCTTCTTGCAACCGGGGAAAGAAAATCTCAGTTCCACCTCTTTGAGATCGCGGTCGGCGCGAATTTTGACGGCCTCCGTTCTGATCGTCGCCATCCTGTTGTTCGATTGTTTGATGATGGCTTCGAGCTTGGGACAATTCTCAAACTCGCCCGCCATCGCCCACATCTCGCCGGATAATTCGCCCTCCAAGCCTTTCAGGATTCTGAGCGTGAAATTGCCCTTCGCGTCTGTGCCGGCGCGCACATCGCCCTCGATATTGTCTTTAGTCTGCTCGGCCGTAAACTCTATGCGTTCCCCGGCGACAGGCTTGCCGTCCGAATAAAGTAGACGACCCTGAACTGTGACGAGTTCTTCCATCTGCGGAGCGTAGATGTTGAAACCGTCCAGATGGTCGCCCGCGCCGATGTTGATGACGGTCGCCTTCTCTCGCGCGAAAACGTTCGGGTAATAGAACGTCTTGAACGGCTCGCTGCTGCTGATTTTCCCTTCGTCGTTGACGATCAGCACGTAACTTCCGGGCGCAATTTCGTCGATGGTGAAAGCGCCGTTTTCGTCCGTGCAATCGGCGTTATACGCGCTTTTCTCGCCGTCGGCGCGAACCGCCTTGATGCAAACGTCCTTGAGCGGTTTTCCGTCCGGGTCGTAGATTTTGCCGCGAATGGCGTTGTCGATCTCGAAATGGATGTCGAGCGCGGCGTGCTTTTTCTCTTCGAGCATGATGGGAACTTGCTTCAACGGCTTGTTCTCATCTTCTTCTTGGTCGGGCGCGAAGCTGCTCGAATATCTGAGGTAGTAATGATTCAGACGCCAGCCGGCGGGCGCTTCCGGTTCGATCAAATATTTCCCGGCGGGCAGATCATAAATCTCGTAGACGCCGTGCTTGTCCGTCTTCACCTCGTAGGTTTTCTTTGCACCGATGATCCGAACCCGTCTCCCTTCGACGCTCCAATCACCGTCTCCATAGTTAACGACCGTACCCGAAATTCGAGTTTTGCCGCGCACTTTATCGAGCCGGTTCAGATAGAGCAGATCGTCCGTGGCGTGTTCCAACCCCATCGACCTGCCGCAGCCGAAGCCGTACCACAACTTCGGATTCTTCTCTTTCGCATCGAGATAAAAGAGAAACTGATCGCCGATGTTCTTTTCGCTGAAAGTCCAGATGCAGTCTGCGCCGCCGCCCTGCCCGAACGTGATCTCGTCGCCCCCCTTCAAACTCCCTTTATAAACTTTCTCGACGAGCATCTTGGTTGACTTCACGCCGTCAACGTAATACTCGCCATTGCCCATTTGCCCATCGGGCGCGGCCTTCTCCGATTTTTCCACGGAGATGACTCTGCCGATGACGACGTTGTTCGATCCTTCGTAAGCCTCAAGCACGGTGGGACGCGGGCCGCACGAGCAGGCGTGCGCCGCGCTCGCGCCCCAAAACAGAGCCGCGCCGACGAGCAGTAGAAACGAAAAGTAGTTTTTGTATTTCATCTTTACTCCTTTCAGTTTCCAGCGCGACGGCGCGGCCAGTTATTAATTCGTCTTAACTAATTCCTCAACGCCCATCAGTGGTCGTGATGCGCGCCCGCCGGGCGTTCGCCTTGATAAAGCTCCGCGCCCGTCGAGACGAACTCGGCGGCCTTCTCGCGCATCCCGGCGGCGAGCGCAGCCTGCTCGTCCAACTCTTTGCGCGCCGCGAAGTCGCGCACCTCTTGCGTGATCTTCATGGAGCAGAAATGCGGGCCGCACATCGAGCAGAAGTGCGCGAGTTTGGCGCCTTCTTGCGGCAGCGTCTCGTCGTGATATTCGCGCGCCACTTCCGGGTCGAGCGAGAGGTTGAACTGATCTTCCCAGCGAAACTCGAAGCGCGCTTTCGACAGCGCGTTGTCGCGCAGTTGCGCGCCGGGATGACCTTTCGCGAGGTCGGCCGCGTGCGCCGCGAGCTTGTAGGCGATGACGCCTTCTTTCACGTCCTTTTTGTCGGGCAGCCCCAAGTGTTCTTTCGGCGTGACGTAGCAGAGCATGGCCGTGCCGTACCAGCCGATCATGGCCGCGCCGATGGCCGAGGTGATGTGATCGTAGCCGGGCGCGATGTCCGTCGTGAGCGGCCCCAGAGTGTAGAAAGGAGCTTCGCCGCACGTCTCAAGCTGCTTGTCCATGTTCTCTTTGATGAGATGCATGGGGACGTGTCCGGGGCCTTCGATCATCGTCTGGCAGTCGTACTCCCAGGCGATCCGCGTGAGTTCGCCGAGCGTGTCGAGTTCGGCAAACTGCGCTTCGTCGTTGGCATCGGCGATGCAGCCGGGGCGCAGGCCGTCGCCCAGAGAGAACGCCACGTCGTAGGCCGCCATGATCTCGCAGATTTCGCGGAAGCGCGTGTAGAGAAAACTCTCCTCGTGGTGCGCGAGACACCACTTCGCCATGATCGAGCCGCCGCGCGAGACGATGCCCGTGGTGCGTTTGGCCGTGAGCGGAATGTAAGGCAAGCGCACGCCCGCGTGGATGGTGAAGTAGTCAACGCCCTGCTCGGCCTGTTCGACGAGAGTGTCGCGGTAAATCTCCCAAGTCAACTCTTCGGCGCGCCCGCCGACTTTTTCGAGCGCCTGATAGATGGGCACGGTGCCGATAGGCACGGGCGAGTTGCGCAGAATCCACTCGCGCGTGGCGTGGATGTTTTTGCCCGTGGACAAATCCATCACCGTGTCCGCACCCCACTTCGTAGACCAGCGCATCTTCTCGACCTCTTCTTCGATTGAAGAAGCGACGGCCGAATTGCCGATGTTGGCGTTGATCTTGACGAGGAAGTTGCGCCCGATGATCATCGGCTCGCTCTCCGGGTGATTGACGTTCGCCGGGATGATGGCGCGCCCGCGCGCCACTTCGTCGCGCACGAACTCGGGCGTCACGAATTCAGGGATAGCAGCGCCGAAAGATTCGCCCCGGTGTTGATGAAAGAGAGAACTGCGGTCTTCGCGCGAATGCTCCCGCATCGCGTGCAAGGCCGACTCGCGCCCCATGTTCTCGCGCAAGGCGACGAATTCCATTTCGGGCGTCACGATGCCGCGCCGCGCGTAGTGCATCTGCGTGACGCGCGCGCCCGAGCGGGCACGAAGCGGCGCGCGTCTGAGGCCGGGGAAATATTCGAGCCGCCCTTTCGTCTTCTGCTGCGCATACTCGGCCGCGCCCGCCGTCAGATAACCGTCGTCCTCCGGTTTCACTTCGCGCCCCTCGTATTCTTCCACGTCGCCCCGCGCGATGATCCATTCGCGGCGAAGCGGCGCGAGTCCCGCGCGCTCATCACACTTAACTGAAGGATCGCCCCACGCGCCGCTCGTGTCATAGACGCGCACGGGCGGGTTTTGTTCCATCGTGCCGTCGGGGTTGCGCGTCGCGTTCAGCGCGACTTCGCGGAAGGGCACGCGCACGCCCGCGCTCTTGCCTTCGACGTAGATGCGCTCCGAGTTCGGCAGTTGCACCTCGTCGCTTTGGCGCGTCTCGCGCTCATTCGTTTCTTTAGTTGTGCTCATGTTGTCGTTCCATCCGGCCGCTTGACGGCCTGAAAAGAAAGACCGCTTGCGATACTTCGGTGAAGGGTGCGCAAGCGGTCTTCCGGCGTTTCTCCCTTCGGCGGTACTAACCGCATCAGGTTCTAGGGGTCTCACACATTCGTGACTCTCAGCCGCGACGCTGTGGTGCGCCGCAGCTCCCCCGAAAACTTTTCTTCGACTGTCAAAAATAAGAACGGCGAATTATGGACTAGCGCGCATCATTCGACAAACAGATCATCGACGGGCATCGTCCAACCGGGCACGGCCGGTTCGGCTTCGGCCGTCTCGCCGCGCCGGTAGACGCGCGGACTGGCCGGGTCGTCAGCCGTGTAAACGCGCACAACCTCTTCGCCCAGCAGATCAACGTCCCACACCACTTGCGTCCCGGCCGCGAAATAGTCGACGCGCTTCTGCGCTATCTCGCGCTCGGCACGCGCCCCGTAGTCGCCCTTGCTGCGGACTTCGACGGCGAAGATCGGCGCGCCCTCGAAAAACTTCATCGTGATTTCGCCGATGTAAAAGGCCGCATCAGGACTGAAAGATTTACGATTCGGCAGATTCACCACAAACGTTGCGTTGTCGCTTACTGCGTAACCCGCCTTAGTGCGCTTCGCATAATGCCGCAATGATACAAAAATTTCACTCGCCGCATAGTTAGGTGTACCGCCAGTTGGTGACATATGCACGATCTCTCCGTTGACGAGTTCCGCCTTGCCTTCGACTTTGTAGAGGTCTTCGATGGTGGCTTCGGTTTTGGTACTCATGTCGTGGGTCTCGTTCGTGCTTAGCCGCCGATGAAGCTCATCGTGCGCGCGGGCTGTAGGAAGTCCGGATCGTTGATGTAGTGGCGCGGCTCTTTTTTGAGGACGACCGATTCGATGTATTCGACGATCTCAGGGCGCGTCGCGCCGCGCCGCAACACGTCGCGCAGGGAGTGCTCGACCGTGGAGAAGAGACACGTTCTGATCTGTCCGTCGGCCGTCAGGCGGATGCGCGAACACGCGCCGCAGAAGGGTTCGGTGACGGGCGCGATGATACCTATTTCGCCGGGCGCGCCGTCGGCAAAGGCGTAGCGCGCGGAAGTCTCAGCGCCGCGCCGCACGGGCAGCGGCGTGAGCGGGAAACGCTCCTCGACGCCCGCGCGGATTTCTCGTCCCGAAACCACTTGAGCACGCGACCACTCGTGGCCGGAATCCAAAGGCATGAACTCGATATAGCGCATCGAGACGCGGTGCTCGCGCGCGAAGTCGGCGAAGTCGGCAATCTCCGCTTCGTTGTGGCCGCGCACGATGACGACGTTGATCTTGATGGGCGCAAGTCCGGCGTCGCGTGCCGCCCGGATGCCTTCGAGCACGCGCGGGAGCACGTCCACGCCCGTCATGCGGCGGAAAGTTTCGGGGCGCAAGGAGTCGAGACTGATGGTGATGCGGTCGAGTCCGGCGTCTCTGAGCGCGCGGGCGCGGCCGGGCAGGAAATAGCCGTTCGTCGTGAGCGCCAGATCGTGGAGCGCGGGTTTGAGCGCAGAGAGTTTGCGGATGAGCGTTTCGGTGTCGCGGCGCATCAGCGGCTCGCCGCCGGTGAGTCGTATTTTTTCGATGCCGAGCGAGATGAAGATGTCCGAGACGTAGTCGATCTCTTCATAGGTGAGCATCTGCTCTTTGGGCGCGATGGGCGGCTCGCCGTGCGGCAGGCAGTAGAAGCAACGGAAATTGCACCTGTCCGTCAGCGACACGCGCAGGTCGCGGATGGCGCGCCCGTATGAATCTTTGAGTACAACAGCAGGGGTCACTTAAACTTCTCTTTCGCTTTCGTCTCGCGCTTGGATGCACGACGTGGAGATTCGGCGGCCAAGTTCAAAACACTATCATACGATGCGTGCGGAGGCGTTCAAAGCCGCTGGCCGGAGACTTGGACGAGAGCCTCCGCGCTGGTTTTGCGAACGAACGTTTGGCGAGGTCACTTGCCTTGATTTTTTTTGAGGGCGCGGGCGTTGCGTTGCAGGCCGGAGAGCTTGGCGCGTTTGATGGCGCTGCGGCGAAAGCGCGCGGCGTAGGCGTCGGGCGTGAGTTCGAGTACGGCTTCGAGGTTGGGTGCGACTTGGCCTTCGCGCGGCTCGAAGCGCGGCTCGGCGGTCGGTTGCTCGAAGCGATTCCACGGGCAGACATCTTGGCAGATGTCGCAGCCGTAGAGCCAGCCTTCGAGTTTGTCGGCGACCGTCGAGGGAAGCTCCGGCGCGCGCAGTTCGATGGTGGCGTACGAGATGCAGCGGTTTGAATCGACGACATAGGCTTCGGTGATCGCATCGGTCGGGCACGACTCGATGCAGAGCGTACAAGTGCCGCAGTGATCCTCCGAGACTTCCGTGTCGTAGTCGAGTTCGAGATTGAGAAGTAGTTCGCCGAGGAAGACCCACGAGCCGTAATCGCGCGTGATCAGATTCGTGTGCTTGCCGATCCAGCCAAGCCCCGCGCGCTGAGCCCAAGCCTTATCCATCAGCGGTTGAATATCGACGCACGCCTTGCCCTCAGCGCCGGGATGCTCGGCCACGATCCACGCGAGCAGTTCTTTGAGCTTGCCGCCGACGACATCGTGATAATCGTCGCCCCAGGCGTAGCGGGAAATTTTGCCGGCGGCCGCGTCGCCTGGCGGGTGCTCGTGCGGCGTGAAGTAGTTGAGCGCGACGACGACGACCGAGCGCGCGCCGGGCATCACGAGGCGCGGGTCTGTGCGTCGCTCGGTGTCGCGCGTCATCCAGTTCATCTCGCCGTGAAATCCACGCCTGAGCCATTCTTCCAGACGCGCGCGCTCCGCTTCGAGCGGCGCGGCGGGCACGATGCCGACCTTGTGGAAGCCGAGTTCCAGCGCGCGCTCCTTGATGCGCGCTGCGAGCGACGGCGCATCTTTGGCGGCGTGGCGCGCAAGTTGTGAAAGCTCCGGGGTAGGCATACGCCTTGAGTATAACAAAGCGCGGGCGGGGATTCCCGCCCGCCGCGTGGTGCTCGCTTCGGCGGAATAACGACCTGATTCCGACTTTCTTTAGCTTCTCTTCGTGTCTTGGTGGTGAAGTTCTTGATCAAGCATTAACCACCAAGACACGAAGACACGAAGGAAGGCGAAAGGTAAATTTTATTGAGGCTGCGGTGCGGAGCGAACATCGCTTGCGCGTTCGCGCATCCAACCTTTAAGCTTGAGTGTAAGGGAAATTGAACTGAAACGATGACCGAAACTACAAGGGGACAAAGCGCAACCGAAGAGATCAGGCGCAAGGCCGGACGACTTTTGTTCGTCGGTTTGCCGGGCACGCGTCTGGACAAACGCCTGCGCGAGATGTTGCGTGAGATCAGGCCGGGCGGCGTCATCCTGTTCGGGCGCAACATCGAATCGGCCGAGCAGGTCGCGCTCCTCAACGCGCAGATCCGCGACGCGCTCGGCGGCCGCGTCATCATCGGCGTCGATCAAGAGGGCGGACTCGTGGATCGCTTTCGCCAAATCTGCGAGCCGATGCCCTCGGCCAAGTCCGTGCGCCTCGCCGGTCGCACGGAACTCGCGCGCAAGTTCGGCGAACTCTCGGCGCGCTGCTTACGCCTGCTCGGCTTCAACATGAACTTCGCGCCCGTCCTCGATCTGAAAGGCGGCAACGAAGAGAACGGCCTGCGCGGTCGCACCTTCGGCGAGAAGCCGGAAGAAGTGGCGCGGCTCGCGGGCGCATACCTCGACGGCTTGCAGGCGCAACGCATCGTCGGCTGCGGCAAACACTTTCCCGGCCTCGGCGGTTCGCAGGTCGATTCGCACCGGCGGCTTCCCGTCGTCACGCATTCGTGGCCGGAGATACTGGAACACGATCTTGTGCCCTTCCTCGATCTGATGTTTCACCGGCGCGGCGAGCGGCTTCATTCCGTGATGGTGAGCCACGCGGCGTTTCCCGAAGTGTCGGAGTTTTTGCAGGCGTGGTTTCGCCGCACGGCCGAACTGCCGTCGCTCGAAGACTTCTCGCAAGTGCCCGCCACCATCAGCAACAACGTCGTGATGCGGATGCTGCGCACGGCCTTCAAGTATGAAGGACTCGTCATCACGGATGACATGGAGATGGGCGCGGTCGTGCAGACGCTCTCGGTGGCCGAGGCTTCTTTGCGCGCCATCGAAGCCGGTTCGGACATGATCCTGATCTGCGAGCAAGAGGCCAACTTCAAGGCCGCGCGCGATCTGATTTGCACGGCGGTCGCCGAAGGGCGCATCGCTCCCGCCGTCTTGGACAAAGCCAACCGGCGCATCGACCGCGTGCTCGACCTCGCGGGCGACTACGAACACTTCGACGCGGACGAGTTTCGCGCACTCTCTCGCCAGTTCATCGAACTCAAACGCGCCCTCCAAGCCGCCGAGAACGAAGAGGAATACACTCCGCTCTACGGCACACCTGAAGACCGCGAACGCCGCTCGTCTAATTTCTGAAACTCGTAAATCGTAAATCGTGAATCGTCAATAGAGAAAGACTGCTCTGCTTTTTCTATTCACGATTCACGATTTACGATTTTTTTCCTGTTGACTCCGCACGCGAATTGGCATAGAAGCACGCTTGCAATCTCCCGACGCCTCGCCTAGCTCTACACATTCGTTAGCTTGGAGGAGTCTATCTTATGAAAAGATTTCTGACGGTGACGGGGCTGGCCGCCCTCGCGTCGTCGCTCATGCTCGGCGCGTCCGGTTGTACGACCGCCACCAACACCAACAGTCTCATTGCCACCAACGGCAACGCGAACGCGCCGTCGTCAGCCACCAACGCCAACGCTTCGGCCGCCACGAGCGGCGGCAACGCGGCGATGGCCGCCGAGGTGACGGCCAGAGAAAGACAGATGTGGGACACGCTGAAGAATAAAGACCACGAGGCGTTCGGCAAAATGCTGTCGAGCGATTCCATCTATATTTCGACCGACGGCGTTTGCGACAAACCCTGCTCGGTCAACGGCGTGAAAAATTTTGCCCCGACGGAAATAAATCTCTCCGACGTGAAGACGGTGGTGCTCGACGAAGACGCGGCGGTCGTCACCTACACGCTCGACGCCAAGGGCACGAGTCAAGGCCAACCGCTTCCCGCCGGCGCGCTGCGCGTGAGCACGGCTTGGGTCAAACGCGGCGGGGAATGGGTGGCCGTCTATCATCAGGACTCTCCGGTCAGAGAGGCTGCGGCAACTTCCACTCCGGCTGCGGCAACCGCCACCCCGGCGGCGGAAACTTCCAAACCGGCGGGCGGCGCGGCAAACGCCAACACTCCGCCGAGCGAAGCGAAACATCCTGAGATGCTCGCCTCCGACGATCCGGTCGCGATAGAAAAACATCTCTGGGAAGCGCTCCGGCAGAAGGACTGGGACACCTTCGCCGCTCATCTGGCTCCGGAGCAGGTCGAGGTCGAACCGGGCGGCGTCTCTGACCGGGCGGGGACGCTCGCGTCAATCAGAGGAGTCGATTTCTCGAAAACCACGACGAGCGATTTCAAGGCCGTGAAGTTGGACGACGACGCCACGGTTGTGACCTACATGGTCAGAGGAACAAGTCCCGACGGCAAACCTTCGCAACACCGCGCCAGCACCATCTGGGTTAAACGCGACGGCAAGTGGTTGGCCTACTTCCACCACGGCACACCCGTTATCGCAACGCCCGCGAGGTAAGCACGGGAAAGTCCCAAGTCTCAAGTCCCAAGTCTGAAGTCCCAAGTCTGAAAGCCCGATTGACTTGGGACTTGAGACTTGGGACTTGAGACTTTTATGACCAGACGCCGGGAATCGACTCGGCGCACGCGGGACACTTGCCGTCTCCGGTCACTTTCATGCGCTTGATGATGTAGCCGTAGCGCTCGATGAGCAGTTCGTCGCAGGCGGGGCAATAAGTGTTTTCGTAACGGCCGACGCGGCCGGGCAAGTTTCCGGCGTAGACGAAGCGCAAGCCTGCGGCGCGCCCCGTCTCGCAGGCGCGGATGAGTTGTTCGGCCGTCGTGTTGTCGTTCGTCTGCATGCGGTAGTCTTGATGAAAGGCCGTGACGTGCCAGGGGATGTCGGGCGAGACGGACGCGATGAAGTCGGCCGCGCGTTTGACCTCGTCCTCCGAATCGTTGAAGCCGGGAATCAAGAGCGTCACGATCTCAGACCAGAAGCCGCGCTCTTTGACCATCCTGATGGTGTCCAGGATGTTGTCCACCACGCCGCCGAGTTGTCGATAGTTGCGGTTGCTCATCGACTTCAAATCGATCTTGTAGCAATCCGTCCACGGCCGCAAATAGTCCAAGACCTGAGGCGTCGCGTTGCCGTTCGAGATGAAGGCCGTCTTGAATCCTTCGGGCTTCGCGCGCTTGAACACGTCCACCGCCCACTCGGCCGTAATCAGCGGCTCGTTGTAACTCGACCCGACCATCGAAGCGCCGTAAGCCTTCGCCAAAGCGACGAGACGATCTGCCGAGACGACTTGCGGGCGCGTCCCCGCCGCTTCGTCGCGCAGCGCCTGACTCGTCAACCAGTTCTGGCAGTAGCCGCAATGCAGGTCGCAGCCGAGCATGCCGAAAGTGAGCGTGTCCGAGCCGGGCAGGGCGTGGAAGAAGGGCTTCTTCTCCGTCGGGTCGCAGGCGAGCGCGGCGACGTAGTTGGCGGGCACGAGCAAACGCCCCGCTTCGTTGAAGCGCACTTTGCAGATGCCGCGCTTGCCTTCGCGGATCAGGCAGCGATGGCCGCAGGCGTAGCAGCGTAGATCGTTATTCTCAAAATGTTCGGTCAACTCCGGCGCGGCTTCGACGGTCAATTCGTCCAACACTCCGGCGAGCGAAGTCGATTTCTTACCCAGTGGCATGAGTCTTAAAACCTCTTAGCGAAAACTGTTCTGTTAGTGGATTCCGAAGGGGCGTTTTATACTTTCGTTAGATGCAATTTCGGCTTTGATTTATGTCCCGGAAGGTGTGACTCTGAAAGATGATCTTGGAAACGATTACGGTGACGGCGTTTCAACAGCAGACGCGTGTGCTTGGCTGTGAAAAGACGCGCCGCGCGATTTGCATCGACCCGGGCGACGACACCTCGGCAATCGACGGCGCGCTTCGCGGCCACCAACTGGAGTTGCAGGCCATCACGCTGACGCACGCGCACATGGATCACGTCGGCGGCGTGGCGGCCTTGAAGCGCCTGCACCCGCACGCCGAAGTTGTCCTGCACGCGGCCGACGAAACGCTCTATCGACAACTGCCCGAACAGCCCGCCTGGATCGGCATCCCGCGCGGGCAGTGGAGCGCGCTCGGCTTCGACTACGAAGCGCCGCCCCCGGTTGATCGCTATTGGACGGACGGGGAAGTTTACGAAGTCGGCACGCTCTCGTTTCGAGTACTGCATTGTCCGGGGCACACGCCCGGCCACGTCGTCCTGTTCGAGCCGCGCGAGCGCAAGGTGTTTGTCGGCGATTGTCTGTTCGCGGGGTCAATCGGGCGGACGGATTTGCCGGGCGGCTCTTACGAGCAGTTGATGGATTCGCTCCTCAACAAGATCATCCCGCTCGGCGACGACGTTACGGTCTATTCCGGCCACGGCCCCAACACCACCATCGGCCGCGAACGCCTCACGAACCCCTTCCTCACAGGCACGTACACGCCGGGCAGACATTTCTAAAGGCCGTAAATCGTGAATCGTAAATCGTCAATAGAGAAGACAAGATTTTCTTTCTCTATTGACGATTTACGATTCACGGTTTACTACTTCAACTTGCTGTCCTTGAGTTCGTTCCACTTGTCGCGGATGTCGCCGGTGAGGTCGCTGGGGAGGGTTTCGACGGGCACGTCGTGTTCGGCGCAGAAGGTGCGCCAGAGGAGAAAGCGCGCGTCGAATTGTCCGGTCTCGTCTGAGATCGTGTTCATCACGGCGTCGTTGTCGGAGCGTTTCTTGTTGTCAGCCACTTTCGGTCGTTCCCTCTCGTCCTTGAAATTCGCGCGCCGCGCAGGCGCGAGCGGGAAATACTATAGCAAGTTTTTCGCGTGGAGTTGATTTGGCGCGGGCAGCCATCCGCCGGTCGGCCGGAGGATTGAAATTTCAGGAGGCGGAACTTTTCAGATACATCTCGCCGGTCGGAGCACTCGTGCCGCTCGCCGGTTCGAGTGTGACGGCGAAGACCGAGGCGTTGCGTCCTTCGGGCGGGATGGTCTCGTGCATTTCGGCGTGGCCGCGCGCGTCGGGGCGGAAGACGCTGCCGGGCATCGGCGGTTTGCCCGCGGCGATGAACCACAGTTGATAGGCTTTGCCGGCGGGGGCGGGCGGGAGGTCTGCGGCCATCAGCATGGCGCGTCCCGTTTGCGCGTCGAAGGTGAGACGCGCGCGGGCGCGCTCGGCCATTTTCGTCCCGGCGAGCGTGGCCGTGTGTGCTTCGGGGGCGGCGAGCAGTTCGCGGTCTTCGCGCGCCCGCGCGAGTTCCCCTTGAGTCCGGTTGACGGTCTCTGAGAGTTGCGCCAGTTCCGTCTGCAATTGATTGTTGCGCTGCCACAAGACGGCGAGCGCGACGAGCAGCGCGGCGACGGCGATGGAGGCGGCCACCGAGCCGAACACGAGGACGCGGCGCTTGATGCGAACTTCGCGCGTCGCGCGGCGTCGCTCGAATTCTTCAAACGAACTGACGCCGGACACCGGCGAAGTTGAAGCGACCGATGCGCCGCCGTTGTTGTCGTCCGCGTGCGCGGCGAGCCGGGTGTCTTGCGGATGTGTCTTGACGGCCGCGAGGAGGCGGGCGCGTAGTTCGGGCGCGGCGGCGCGCGGCGCGGCATCGTAGGCGAGCGAGGCCGCCGCGTCGCGCAAAGCTCTGAGTTCGGCGCGGCAGTCGGCACACGAGGCGAGATGCGCTTTGAGCGCGCGCCGCTCATCCGGCGCGCCTCGTTCGAGTGCGTCGAGCGCTTCGAGCGCGATCAACTCTTTGTACTCTTCGTGCTTCATCGAAAACCGACGTGCCTCGTCTAAATTTCGGATGCGGCCGGGCGTCTACGGTTGCGCGGCGTCTTATCCCTGCCGGGATCGCGCCCGCTAAAATTTCAAACTCGTTCCCGCGCCCAGACGCTCGCCGAGCAAATCGCGCAGCTTGCCGAGACCGCTGCGCATGCGTGTCTTCACCGTGCCGAGCGGTTGATTGAGCCGCGCGGCGATCTCTGATTGAGTCAGCCCTTCAAAGTAGGCCAGCAGCAGCGCGCGACGCTGCTCCTCCGGAATCTCGGCGAGCGCGGCGCGCACGATTTCGCGCTGCTCCGCGTGGTAGGCGTCGTCGCTCGCGTCGCCAACGTCATCGGGCGCGTCGCGCAAGGCCGCGTCGTCGGCGCGCTGCCGCGATTGCAGAGAGCGCAGGCGGTCGATGGCGCGTGAGCGCGCGAGTGTCACCATCCACGTAAAGGGTCGCCCGCGCGTTTCGTCGAAATTCGCGGCGCGCTGCCAGATTTGGAGGAAGACTTCCTGCAAAACGTCTTCCGCCTCGACCCGGCTGTGCAATATACGGAGCAGAAGTCCTAAGAGGATGGAGTGGTAACGGTCGTAGAGCGCGGCCAGCGCGGATTCGTCTCCGCGCGCGATGGCGTGCAGGAGTTCCGTGTCCGTGGACGTTTGCGGGGGGGCTTGGCTCATCAAGGAAAATTAACGATGAAGTAAAAGTGGTGAATGGTAAATGGTGAATGGTAAATGGAAGAACGGATTTTCACCATTCACCATTTACCATTCACCATTTACCTATCTTCGCTTCATCGTTTTGTTAGGCGACCGTGATCTCTTCGGAGAGATACACGTCCTGAATCGTGCGCAGGAGCGCCGCGCCCTCTTCCATTGGGCGTTGGAAGGCTTTGCGACCGGAGATGAGTCCCATGCCGCCGCCGCGTTTGTTGATGACGGCGGTGCGGACGGCTTCGGCCGTGTCGCTCGCGCCCTTCGACTCGCCGCCCGAATTGATCAAACCGCAACGTCCCATGTAGCAGTTGGCGACTTGATAACGCACAAGGTCAATCGGATTCTCGGTCGTCAGCTCGGTGTAAATCTTCGGGTTGGTCTTGCCATAGGACGACTCGGTGTTGAGCATATTGTAGCCGCCGTTACGTTCGGGCAGCTTCTGCTTGATGATGTCGGCCTGAATGGTGACGCCGAGATGGTTGGCTTGCCCCGTCAGGTCGGCCGCCGTGTGCATGTCGCCGTCCTTGCCCTTGAACTTCGGGTTGCGCAGGTAGCACCAGAGGATCGTCGCCATGCCGAGTTCGTGCGCGTAGGCGAAGGCTTCGCTCACTTCCGTTAACTGCCGTGTGGACTGCTCGGAGCCGAAATAGATCGTCGCGCCGACGGCGACCGCGCCCATTTCGTGCGCCTGATCGATTGTGCCGAACATGACCTGATCGAAGGCGTTCGGATAGGTCAGCAGTTCGTTGTGGTTGATCTTGACGACGAAGGGAATCCTGTGCGCGTAGCGACGCGCCACGACGCCGAGCACGCCGAAGGTCGAAGCGACGGCGTTGCAGCCGCCTTCGATGGCGAGGCGCACGATGTTTTCCGGGTCGAAGTAGATGGGGTTCGGGGCAAAACTCGCTCCGGCCGAATGCTCGATGCCCTGATCGACAGGGAGAATGGAGAGATAGCCCGTGCCCGCCAGTCGTCCCGTGTCGAAGAGGGTCTGGAGCGAGCGCAGCACGCGGGGCGAGCGGTCGGAGGCCGACCAGACGCGATCCACGAAATCGGGGCCGGGCAGTTGCAGTTGATCTTTGGGGATGGTCTTCGAGGTGTATTCGAGCAGGGTGCGTGCGTCGTCGCCGAGCAGTTCTTCGATCTTGCTGCCGGACGCCTCTCCGCGTTTGAGTTCGGTCGCCATAAACTCCAATCCTCCTAGGGGAAATATGAACGGCTAGTTTCTGCCGGGTAGTGCGGGCAAGAGGCGCGAATTATAGCACAGACAGACGCGCGCGCCGCGAACACGAACGCGGCGCGAAACCTCAGACCGCGCGGTCGGCGAAGCTGCCGGTGCGGTGCTTTGCGGAGACGGTAAACACGGTGAAAATTTTCACCGCATTGCGTTACAAAATCTCGGATTCGTCCTTGTCATCAACTCGACACTTGCGCTAATATCCGCTCGCGCTGTCCCGAACGGCTTCAATTTAGCCTCTCACTTCACTGAGCAGGTTCGTCCAAAAGTTTTCGCCTAAAGTTTTCGTCCAAAAGTTTTCGCCCGGCTCGGCAGGGCCACATCCAATTAACAATCGAAAGGCTCGCTTGTCATGTTCAATCCCCAGCGTCTGCTCGCCCCAGTGTATCTCGCGCTCGCCCTATTTTTCTCCGCCATCTTGTCCGCGCCGGTCTACGCCTTCGGAGATCAAGATTGGAAGCCGGTTGACCCGGCGCAGCTCGCGCTGAAAGCGCCGGTCGTCGAAAAGGATGCCGACGCCGAAGCCATCTTCTGGGACGTGCGCGTGGACGATGCCGAGATGGATTTGGTCTTCACCAACTACATCCGCATCAAAATCTTCACCGAGCGCGGGCGCGAATCGCAGAGCAAGATCGACATCGTCCCCTTTCGTTTCAACGGCAAGATCAAAGACGTGGCCGGGCGCACCATCAAGCCCAACGGGCAGATCATCGAACTGAAAAAGGACGACGTGTTCGAGAAGGTCATCGCCAAGGCGGGCGATCTGAAACTGCGCGTCAAGACCTTCGCCATGCCGAGCGTCGAGCCGGGCGCGATCATCGAGTATCGCTGGCGCGAAGTTTATCCGGGCAGTTCGGCCAACCGCGCGCGTCTCTATTTCCAGCGCGACATTCCCGTCCAGAGCGTCACCTATTATCTCAAGCCCTCTGCGAACATCCTCGGCGGCGAGACCTTGCGCTACCAGCCGTTCCACATGCCGCTGCCGAAGTTCGAGAAGGAGAAGAACGGCTTTTACATGACGACGGTGACGAACGTGCCCGCCTATCACGAAGAACCGCGCATGCCGCCCGAAGACGAGGTACGCAAGTGGATGTTGCTCTATTATTCGGGCAACCAGATCATCATCCCGCAGTTGTACTGGAAACAGTTCGGCAAGATCGTCTACGAAGTGTTCAAATCCGACATGAAGGCGAGCGACGACGTGCGCAAGAAGTCGGCCGAACTGCTGGCCGACGCCACGACGCCCGAACAGAAACTCGAACGCCTCTACGAATTCTGCCGCACCAAGATCAAGAACTTGGACGACGACGCCTTGAATCTGCCCATCGAAGCGCGGCTCAAGCTCAAGGACGAGACGCCTTCGAACACGCTCAAGAAGATGGAAGGGCGCAGCAAAGACATCGGCGGCCTGTTCGCCGCGCTCGCCATCGCCGCCGGCTTCGAGGCGCGCCCGGCGCTGATGGCCGACCGCAGCGACATCTTCTTCGATCCCGGTTTCGCCGATCCTTACTTCATGAGCATGATCGTCGTCGCCGTCAAGGTCGGCGACAGTTGGCGCTTCTTCGACCCGTCGGAGATGTACATGCCCTTCGGCATGCTCGCCTGGCAATCGGAATCGCAGGACACGCTCGTCAGCGACCCGCAAAACCCGGTCTTCGTCCAGACGCCGCTCTCGCCGCCCGACAAGTCTCTGGAGAAACGCACCGGGCGCTTCAAACTCGACTCGGACGGCACGCTCGAAGGCGACGTGCGCATCGAATACACGGGGCATCTCGGCAAGGACAAGAAGGAATACAACGACGACGATACGCCCGCGCAGCGCGAAGAGACTCTGCGCAACATGATCAAAGCCAAGCTCAGCGCGGCCGAATTGTCCGACATCAAAATCGAGAACGTGACCGATCCCTTCAAGCCCTTCACCTACGCGTATCACATCCGCGTGCCCGACTACGCGCAGCGCACCGGCAAGCGCCTGTTCCTGCAACCGGCCTTCTTCCAGCGCGGCGCAAACCCTCTCTTCCCGACGACCGAACGGCACAACAGCGTCTATTTCAGCTATCCGTGGTCTGAGCAGGACGACGTGACCATCGCTCTGCCCACCGGTTACACGCTCGACAACGCGGACGCGCCCGTCGGCATCAACGCGGGCGCGACCAGCCGGTACGATGTGAAGATCGCCGTCACGAAAGACGGCGGCACGCTCATCTACCAACGCAAATTCTTCTTCGGCGACCACAAGAACGGGATGCTCTACCCCGTCGCTTCTTACGGCCAACTGAAGATGTTGTTCGACGAACTGCACAAGCGCGATAATCACACCATCACGCTCAAACAAGCGGCGGCCACCGCATCGGCCGCGCCCGCCGCGCCGTCGTCAAACTAGACAAGCCGCCGCGAAACCAGCAAGGGAAAATTGAGGTTTAAAAAAATGTCCACACGAACGTCAGGACTCTGTTGCGCGCTCCTCCTCCTCCTCTTCTTGGGTTGCGCACCCGCCTTCGCCGCCACCACGGGAGGCGTGGGCGACGACGCTCCCGCGTGGCTCACGCAGGCGGCGGCCGCGTCCCTGCCTTCCTACCCGAAAGACGTGCCGGCGGTCGTCCTCCACGACGAAGGGCAGGCGACCATCAACAGCGACGGCAAGATCGTCACCACCTCGACCTTCGCCGTGCGCATCTTGACGCGCGGCGGGCGCGGCTCGGCGCATGCCGTGGCCGGTTACTCGACCGACACGGGCAAGGTGCGCGAGATGCGCGCGTGGCTCATCCGTCCCGACGGTCAGGTCAAACGCTACGGCAAGGACGAGACCATCGACCTCGCCGGAAGCACCAACGACGTTTACAACCAGTATCGAAGCAAACACATCGACGCTTCGGACGAAGCCGACGCCGGAATGGTCTTCGGCTACCAGATCGTCACCGAAGAGCGCGCTCTGTTCCCGCACATGGTCTGGCCTTTTCAGGAACGCCTGCCCGTCCTCATGTCGCGCTACACCTTGACGCTTCCCTCCGGCTGGACGGCGACCGGCGTGATGTTCAATCACGCGAAACTCGACCCGTCGGTCAACGGCACGAGCTACACTTGGGAGTTGTGCAACCTCGCGCCCATCGAACCCGAAGTCGCCAGCCCCGAAGTCACGAGTCTCGCGCCGCGCCTCGCCGTCAGTTACATGCCGGCGCAGGGCGCGAGCGGCGGCTCGACCATCATGGGCGCGCGCAGTTTCTCAACTTGGAAGGACGTGTCGCTCTGGTATACGGAACTGAGCGACCCGCAATCCGCTCCCGACGACGCCATCGCGCAGAAGGCGCGCGAACTGACGGCCGACGCCAAAACCGAACTCGACAAGATTCGCGCCATCGGCCGCTACGTGCAGGACATACAATACATCTCGATCCAGATCGGCGTCGGGCGTTTTCGTCCGCACACGGCCGCCGAAGTTTTCGCCAAACGCTACGGCGACTGTAAAGACAAAGCCAACCTCATGCGCGCCATGCTGCGCACGCTCAAGATCGAGGCTTATCCCGTCCTCATCTTTGCGGGCGACTCGACCTACGTGCGCGAAGAGTGGGCTTCGCCGAGCCAGTTCAACCACTGCATCATCGCCGTCCGCGTCGGCGACGAGACGAAAGCGCCGACCGTCATCCAGCACCCCACGCTCGGACGCCTCTTGATCTTCGACGCCACGGACGACAACACGCCCGTCGGCGACCTTCCAGACCACGAACAGAACAGCTTCGCGCTCATCGCCGCCGGGGGCGAAGGCACGCTCCTGCGTATGCCCCTGACGTCGCCCGAAGCCAACCAACTCGAACGCGAAGCCGAGATCAGCCTCGCCGCCGACGGCTCGATCACGGCGAACGTCAAAGAGCGCTCCGTCGGCCAGTCGGCCGTCGATGAGCGTCGCCTGTTCCGTCGCCTCGCGCGCCCCGAATACGCGAAGGTCGTCGAACGCTGGATCACGCAAGGCGCGACCGGCGCGAAAGTCGTCAAGGTCGAACCCAACGACAACCACGCCGACGGGCGCTTCGCGCTCGACGTAGACTTCACCGCCGCAAACTACGCCCAACTGATGCAGGAGCGGCTGCTCGTCTTCAAGCCCGCCATCCTCTCGCGCAGCCGGACGGCCTTCCCGACGAGCGGCACGCGCAAACACGCCGTCGTGCTCGAAACCGAAGCCTACACCGAATCGGTCAACATCAAACTCCCCGCCGGATTCGACGTTGACGAACTGCCCGACCCAGTTAAACTCGACACGGCCTTCGGCAGCTACTCCACCTCTTACGCCGTCAAAGACGGCCAACTCCACTTCAAGCGCACCTTCACGCAACGCGCCGCCACCATCCCCCCGGCCGACTACCCCTCGGTGCGCAACTTCTACGAGCGCATCCGCGCCGCCGAGCAATCGCCCGTCGTGCTGGCGAAGAAGTAACCGGACTTGAAGCGTTGGAACGCACAAAGGGCGCGTCGAAAGTTTTAAAACTTTCGACGCGCCCTTTGTCTTCATTGAAAACTTTCTCTCGCCTACGTCTACTCTTCTCCGGCGTGCAGCGTGAGTTGGCGAAACGCTTCGCGCAGGCGGAGGGCGACGCTTCCGGCCGAGACGGTGTAGCGGTGAAAGTCGTAGGTGGTGACGAGGCCGACGCCGTGCGTGGCCGAGGTGAGGAAGATTTCGTCCGCGTCGCCGAGGTGTGAGGTGTCATACGCGCCTTCGACGACGGGGAAGGCAAGTTCCTCCGCCAACTTCAAGACGCGTGCGCGCGTCGTCCCGGCGAGCGCGCCGGTCGGCAGCGCGGGCGTGTGAATCGTGCCACGCGTGACCCAGAAAATGTTCGCCATCGTCGCTCCCATGATCTCGCCGTGTTCGTTCAAGACGACGGCCTCGTGAAAGTCGCGCGCGTGCGCTTCCTCCCAAGCGATGACGTGTTCGAGATAGTTGACGCTCTTGACGCCCGCGAGCGGCGACAGAGTGTTCAGACGATAAGGCGAGAGCGTCAAGGCCAAGCCTTCTTCCGGCGCGCGGCGCGCGTCGCCCGTCATGATCAGCAAATCCGTCTCCACGCCGCCCGCGCCGCCCGTCTTCCACACGCCGCGCACCGCGCGCACGAGCAGCGTCACGCGCGCGCGTCCCTCCGTCACCTCGTTCTCCTTGATCAAACGGGCGAGCGCCTGCCCCACAGACTCTTCATCGAAACGATCCGTGCGCACGCCGCAACGCTCCGCGTGCGAGACGAGCCGCAGCCAATGTTCGGGCCACAGGAACGGACGACCGCGATGCACGGCGAGCGTCGTGAAGACGCCGCGCCCGTAGAGCGTCGCGGAACTGAGCGCGGGCAGACGCGCTTTCCCCAATTCCAACACGCGCTCGTTATGAATGATTCGTCCGTGCATAGATGGTGAATGGTAAATGGTCAATGGAAGAAGACGGTAAATCGTGAATCGTAAATCGTGAATAGAAAAAACTGTCTTCGTCTATTTACGATTTACTGTCTTCTTCCATTCACCAGTTTCCCTTCATCGTTCATCCTTTATCGTTTCTTCTTCTGTCGCTCTCAGGGCGCGGAGCAGGGCGCGCGCTTTGACGAGCGATTCCTCGTATTCCGCTTCCGGGTCGCTCTCGGCGACGATGCCGCCGCCGACGTTGAAGCGCGCGCGCCGGTCGCGCCCGATGGTCATGGTGCGAATGGCGACGCTCAGGTCGGCGCGGCCGTCGAAAGAGAAGTAGCCGAGCGCGCCCATCGAGAGTCCGCGCGGGGCGCGCTCCGAGTCGTCGATGATCTCCATCGCGCGTAGTTTGGGCGCGCCCGTGATCGAGCCGCAGGGGAAGGTGGCGCGCAGGAGTTCGCCCGCCGTCACTTCGCTGCGCAAACGCCCGCGCACTTTGGAGACGAGGTGAAAGAGCGTCGGGTGTTCCTGCAACTCGCAGAGCGCGCCCACTTCCACCGTGCCGTAACGACAGACGCGCCCCAAGTCGTTGCGCAACAGATCGACGATCATCACGTTCTCGGCCGCGTCCTTTGCGCTCAGCCGCAACTCATCTTTGAGTCGCGCATCTTCCGCACTCGTCCGGCCGCGCCGACGCGTCCCCTTGATCGGCCAAGCTTCGACGCGCCGCGCATCCTCGTCTTCCGCGCACGGCGAGACGCGCAGGAAGCGTTCGGGCGACGCGCTGACGATTGTGTCTGCGCGGCGGCGCAGGAAGGCCGCGAAAGATGCCGGGTGCTCGCGCCTGAGCCGCAGGAAGACGCGCGCGGCGCTGTCGCCCGCGCGCAGCCGAGAGGTGAACTGCTGCGTGAGATTCGCTTGATAAATGTCGCCCGCGTAGATGTGTTGCTTGATGCGATGCACAGCCGCCACGTATTCCGCGCGCGTGAAGTTTGAATTGGCGACTGTCCGGCGCTCGCCGGGCGACTCGGGCGGTTCGTCGTCGCCGTCGAAGCCTCCGGCGTGTCGCGCTTCTATGAGCGCGGCGTGTGCGCGTGCGACCCCCTCGTCGCCTGCGATGCTCGTCAGATAAGTTTTGTTCCGCGCGTAGTCGTGAACGAAGAGCGTGTCGTAGAAGGCGAGCGCGGCGTCCGGTTCGAGCGCGACATCCGCTTCGCGTGCGACGGGCGGGCGCGTGCGGAGGCGCTCGAACTGCCGCGCCAGATCGTAAGCGAAAGCGGCGATGCACGCGCCCCCGGCGACGGGCAGTTGAAGTGTTTCGCGCGGCGTCGCCGTGTGCGCCAAGCGATAACGCGCGAGCCGTTCGTCCAACAGTGAAAGGAGCGCGCCGCGTTCGACGCCGATGGAAGTTTCGCCGCGCCTTTGAATCGACAGTTCGTGCCCGCGCGCTTCGACCGTTTCAAAAGGGTCGAACCCGGCGATCAGAAAACGCGCCTCGCTGCCGTCGCCACGCGCCCCGCCACTGTCGAGAATCCGCACGCATCGCTCCGGTGCAAGATGCAGCAACGCGCGCAAGAGTTCGTCAGCCGTAAACGGTAGTTCGGAGACGGTTGCCTTCGCCGTCGTCATGTTGCTTGCATCGAGCATCGCGGAAACTCA
Source organism: Pyrinomonadaceae bacterium (assembly GCA_036387235.1). Lineage (GTDB taxonomy): Bacteria > Acidobacteriota > Blastocatellia > Pyrinomonadales > Pyrinomonadaceae > JAIVJZ01. Next base: position 22,627 of record DASVUD010000006.1, on the reverse strand, counting down.
CAACGAGCACAGACGCATCCTGCTTTAAAAGTTTTCGCTTCTTCATTCGGCTGCGGCGGCCAGCGCTTCGGCGCGGAGTTTGTTGCCGAGCGCGGTGCGCCAGTGTTGTTCGAGCGTGTCGACGTTTTGCGTCATGGCGGGCTGGCCGTCGATGTTGATCTGGAGGTCTGCGCCGCCGACGCGGCCGATGAGCGAGAGGGGACAATTGAGTTCGCCTGCGATCTCTTCGAGGCGCGCGCGCGCCGACTCGTCGAAGCTGACGATGATGCGCGAGGGCGTCTCGGCGAAGAGTTCGACCGTGGCTGCGTGTGTGCCCGCGAGTTCGATATGCGCGCCGATGGATGGACGGTTGAGCGTGGAGAAGCAGCTTTCGGCGAGAGCGACGGCGAGTCCGCCGTCCGCACAATCGTGCGCGGAACGAAGCAAGTTCTCTTCCGCCGCGCGCAGGGTTGCGGCCTGCACGGCTTGTTCGAGTTTGAGATCGATGCGAGCAAGGCGTCCGGTCTGCAGCATCGCTTCGGTACTGTGCCCCTCGACCGTCGCGGCATACTCGCTGATCGAAAGATCGTCGTGCGTCACGCCGAGCAGCGCAACGAGGTCGCCCGCCCGTTTGAAGCCGGGTTGGATGATGCGGCGCACGTCTTCGACGAGGCCGACCATGCCGATAACGGGCGTGGGCAAAATGCCGCGGCCTTCCGTCTCGTTGTAGAAAGAGACGTTGCCGGAGATGACGGGCGTATCGAAGGTGCGGCACGCCTCGGCCATGCCGTCAATCGTCTCTGAGAAAGCCCACATCACTTCGGGGCGTTCGGGCGAAGGGAAGTTCAGACAGTTGGTCACGGCGAGAGGACGCGCGCCGACGCAAACGACGTTGCGCGCCGCTTCGGCGACGATCTGCCGCGCTCCTTCGCGAGGGTCTGCGGCCGAGTAGCGGCCGTTGCCGTCGAGACACATGGCGAGCGCGCGGCGCGTCTCTTTGATGCGCACGATGGCGGCGTCCGCGCCGGGCAGAATGGCCGTGTTCGTCCGCACCATGTGATCGTACTGGCGATAGACCCACTCCTTCGAAGCGATGTTCGGCGCGGCCAGCAGACGCCACAGCGCCTCGTTGTGATCCGCGTCGTACGCATCCACCGAAGACTTCGACGCCGAGATGATCGTGTCCAACTCTTCCGACGCTTCGACCGTCTCATGCAACGCCGGAGACGGACGTGTAGCGTCGCTCTCAGCAAACGCCTCTTCTCCTTTCCCCTTTGCCCCTTCCCCTTTTCCCTTCGTCTCCGCCGCGCGCATCGGACGTTCGTAGATCGGCGCTTCGTCCGTCAAGTAGCCGACCGGAATGTCCGCCACAGTGCCTTCGTGGTGCATGATCTGGACGTGGCCTGTGTCCGTCACGCGGCCGATCACGACGGCATCGAGTTCCCAGTGTTTGAAGATGTCAACCACCTGCCGCTCGCGCCCCTTGTGCGCCACGATCAGCATGCGCTCCTGCGATTCCGACAGCATGATCTCGTAGGCCGACATGCCCTCTTCGCGTTGCGGCACGAGCGTGAGATCGATTTCGAGTCCCGTCCCGGCGCGCGCCGCCATCTCGCACGAAGACGACGTTAACCCCGCCGCGCCCATGTCCTGTATCCCCGCGACCGCGCCCGAACGCATCGCTTCGAGGCACGCTTCGAGCAACAGTTTTTCGAGGAACGGATCGCCCACCTGCACCGTGGGGCGTTTCTCCAGAGCCTCTTCGTCAAACTCGGCCGAGGCCATCGTCGCGCCGTGGATGCCGTCGCGCCCCGTCTTCGCGCCGACGTACAGCACCGGATTGCCGACGCCCGTCGCGCGGCCGTAGAAGATTTGATCGTGACGGACGAGGCCGAGCGCGAAAGCGTTGACGAGCGGGTTCAGCGCGTATGCATCGTCGAAGGCGACTTCGCCGCCGATGGTCGGCACGCCGAAGGCGTTGCCGTAGTGCGCGATGCCTGCGACCACACCGGCCAAGAGCGCGCGGTTGCGTCGTCCGTGCCGCGCGTCTTCGAGCGTGCCGAAGCGCAGAGAGTTCATCGCGGCAATCGGGCGCGCGCCCATCGTGAAGATGTCGCGAAGGATGCCGCCCACGCCCGTCGCCGCGCCCTGAAACGGCTCGATGAACGAAGGATGATTGTGCGATTCGACTTTGAAGGCGGCGCACCAGCCGTCGCCCACATCGACGACGCCCGCGTTCTCGCCCGGCGGCACGACGACGCGTTCGTTGCGCGTCGGCAAACGTTTCAGATGCACGCGCGAAGATTTATAAGAACAGTGCTCCGACCACATCACCGAGAAAATTCCGAGTTCCACGAACGTCGGCTCGCGCCCCATCAACTCAAGGATGCGCGCATACTCTGCCGCCGTCAGATTGTGTGCCGCGATAACTTCAGGTGTGATCTGGTTCATAAATAGTAGTGACGAGTGACAAGTGACGAGTGACGAGTGAAGAAGTCGGACAAACTGCAAAGTTCATTGATGACAACCGGCACGGCCTTTGTCTCCGCAAATAACTTGTGCTGCCCGGTTAGCATTTTCAACTTGTCACTCGTCACTTGTCACTCGTCACTTTATCGATCTCGGCGCGGAGTTCCGCCGGGTTGATGATGCCGAAGTGTCTGTAGGCGACTTTGCCCTGCCGGTCGAAGAGAAAGGTGGCGGGGAGTTCGCCGCCCCACGCCGGATCAACCTGCGCGATGGCCGCTTCGGTGTCGGCGGCGTTCAACAGATAGGCGGGCATCGCTGTGGCGCGCATCTCGCGCAGGAACATCGGCACGGCCGTCTTGATCTCCGTCACGTCGTCCGCGGAGACGAGCGCGAACTCAAGTCCGCTCGCGCGATAGTCGGCCTCGATCTTCACGAGGTCTGGAAATTCCTTGCGGCAGGGCACGCACCAAGTCGCCCAGAAGTTGACGAGGAGCGGCCGCGCCCGTTCGGCCTCGCCGCGCTGCAAAAGGTTCTTGAGTCCGTCGCCGTCGATCTCCTTCACGGCCACGACGGGCGCGTCGCTTGCGCCGCCCTGTTTGGACTTCGCCGCCGGTGCGCGCCGCTGCTGCTGCCGGCCGCGCGCCTTGCGCTGCGCCGCCGTGCTCGCGTTGCGACGGTTGATACCGTCGCGCAAGAAACGTTGCGCCGGAATCACATGCGCGGACGCGCCCGCGTGGCAGAGCGCGAGCGAAAAGAGTGCGAAAGCGAGTTTCTTCATCATCATGTCGGTTAGAAGAGAGAGGCAAGATTAACAGCGGCTCAAGAACAGTGACAAGTGCCAAGAGCAGTGACAAGTGACGAGTGACGAGTAACGAGTTAAAACAAAGAACCTTTCAAAGATAGTGACGAGTGACGAGTTGAAGAAAGAATCTTTCCTCAACTCGTCACTCGTCATTTGTCCGGCTTCTCACCATTTACTTGTCACTTCTTAACTTTGCAGCTTGCCGGTGGTCAACCACTGCTTCTTTAACTCTTCACTCGTTACTTGTCACTTGTCTTCAACTCATCACTTGTCACTCGTCACTTTTTCGAGCGTGAAGCGCCAGAGCATGCGGTCTTCCTGCGGCTCGTATTGGTGTGTGGCCGAGGTGACGCGCCAGTAGCCCATGTGTTGCCAGCGGCCGACGGAGAGTTTGTTGAAGAGCGGAACGGCGTGGCCGCTGTCGATGGCCGCGAGGAGGGCGCGGTTGGCGGGCGTGAGGTGTTGGTCGCCGCGTCGTCCCGCGCCCGTGTAGCTGATGCGTCGCCCCGTCTCGTCCGCGTGCGCGTCCGGGTAGCAAGGATTGATGCGGCCGAAGTCCGTGAGCAGCGAGACGAGGCGTCCATGTCGTTGATAGACGCCATTGCGGATGCGGTGCGTCCGCTGCACTTCCGCCCAACTGAGAATCTCACACGGCGACTCGGAATCATTCATGGCGCAAAAGCGGTGAATGGTAAATAGAGAAAGACGGTTCCGATCCATTCACCATTTACCATTCACCATTTACCATTCACCATTCTTCTTCAATTTCCCGCTTGCAACAGGGCGACGGCTCGGTGCAACTCTTCGGGCGTGGCGACGGGGCCGTGGACGCCGACGATGCGTTCGACGGCGAGGCCGGATTTTTTGAGCCACTCGGCGAAGTGCGCGGTCGTCTGATTGCCGGGCAGGGGTCGCCGGTCGTCGGGCAGGTTCAAGAGGTCGCCTTGAAAGATGATCTTTTCTTTCGGCAGGTAGGCCACGATCATCTCGTCCATGTGCGGCCCGCGCCCGATGTCGTAGAGTTCGACGGTCTGCGTACCGTCGGTGAAGACGCGTTTGCCGTTCTGTAAAGTCTCGATGAGGAGCGGGCGCGGCGTGCGCGCGAGCGTGTCGGGCGCGAGCGTGAAGTTGCGCGCGGCGGCGACGCGCTCGAAGAATGAACGCAAGCCGGGCGTCGTCACGATGGTTGCGCCCTCGGCGATGTAGGTGCGGATGCCGCCCGCGTGGTCGTCGTGATGATGCGTGACGGCCGCGTACTTGACGGGCTTGCCCGGCATCAATTCTTTGACGCGCGCGATCACTTCGCGCGAGGTCTGGTCGTTGCCGGGCGTCTCGACCACCATGACGTGATCTTTGAAGCCGACGGCGAGCACGTTGTAGCCGCCGCCGCGAATCGTGTAGACGTTCTCGGCCAGTTTAGCGAAGGGCGGCGCTTCGGCGGCGGGCGCGGCCGGGGCGGCGGCGAAGCCTTCCGGCGCTTTGAACTGCTCGTCACCGTAAGTCTTGTTGAACGTCACTTCCGCGTAAGGAATCTCTTCCACCACTTCGCCCATCAGGCGCGTGATGCGCGCGGTCGGCACTTGAAACCCACCGACGGCGCGATGTGCCGGGAAGATGATCTCCTGCACGGAGTCGCCGAAGTAAGGGTCGCTTCCGAGCAGCTCGAACTTCGAGACGAGATGCGTCTCGGCGTCCAAGTAGAGAGTCAACTGCACGCCGTCTTCCGTCGCGTAGGTCAGAACATCGTGCGGGCGCTTGTCGAAATTTGCGCGCCCCAGCGAGCGCACCTGCACGGCGCGTTCGAGCGCGCTGATGAGGATGTTGTGCGGCAGCCAGCGCAGGCGTCCGCGCAGGGCTTGCGGCGGCAGCGCTTGCGTGGAGTTGATGCGGCGTTCGAGAAAGGTGACGCGCGCTGAGTCTTTGCCGTTGGTCATCAAGCCCCAGTGCCAGTTGAAGCCGCCGGGATAGCTGCCTTTGTTGTCGTGATACCAGCGCCCGCGGCGCGGTTCGACGATGAGCGTGCCGCTCAAGGGCGTGCGCTCGTAGGGCGGGTCGGTGCGGCGGCTCTGGTTGCGATGGACGGTATAGCCTTCGTGCCGGATGGTGAAATTTTCAATCGAGCGCAGGGCGTCGAGTCCGCCGTACGCCGCCAGCCCCGCGTCGATGACGCGCCGCGCTTCCCTGTAAGATTGTTCGGAGGCCGTCAACTCTTTCGTCTGCGCGTGCGCTGCTGCGGCGGTGGAGAGCGCGAGCGCCATGAAGAGACCGAGCCGGAATGCGATGTTCGAGATACGCATAAAATGATTTTCTCCTTACTGGATATGTCCTGTCCGGCGGGAGACTGAAACTGCCTTGCCGTATTGACTATTCAATACTGGCAAGGCAGCGCACAAGTTCCTGAAAAAGTTTCTGAAAAAGTTGTGGGAACTTTTTTAGGCGGCCGGGGCGGCGGCCAGCGTGGCGGCGAGCGAGTGGAAGATGCCGCGCCCGTCGGCCGAGCCGAGCAAATCTTCGCAGGCGCGCTCCGGGTGCGGCATCAGGCCGACGACGTTGCGCTCGCGGTTGCAGATGCCCGCGATATTGTCGCGCGCGCCGTTCGGGTTGGCTTCCGGCGTGATGCGTCCTTCGGCGTCGCAGTAGCGGAAGATGATGCGGTCTTCTCTCTGGAGTTCGTCGAGCGTCCGGTCGTCGCAGGTGTAGTTGCCTTCGGCGTGCGCGACGGGCATGCTCAAGACTTGACCGCGCCTGAGCTCGTTCGTGAAAGGCGTCGCGGCCGACTCGACGCGCACGTTGACGTGCCGGCAGACGAAGTGCAGGTCGCGGTTGCGCAGAAGCGCGCCGGGCAAGAGTCCGGCCTCGCACAGAATTTGAAAGCCGTTGCAGATGCCGAGCACGAGGCCGCCGCGCGCCGCGAACTCACGCACGCTCGACATGACGGGCGAAAAACTGGCGAGCGCCCCGGCGCGCAAATAGTCGCCGTAGGAGAAGCCGCCGGGAATGATCAGCGCGTCGTAATCGGAAAGGTCGGTCTCCCGATGCCAGATGAAGGAGACGGGCTGGCCGACGTGTTTCGAGATGACGTGATAAGCGTCGTGGTCGCAATTCGAGCCGGGAAAAACTATGACGCCGAATTTCATGCTTCACTTCCTTAGTTCTGGCAATACGAAATCGTAAGTAATCACGCCCGCTATTTTAACGGGCTTGCCGTCCAAGAGCGTCGGGGCAAAGGCAACCTCGCGCGCAGCTTTCACGGCCGCGGCCTGGAGCAGCGGGTGGCCGCCGAGCACTTGGGCGGCGATCACCTTGCCCGACTCGTCAACTATCACCTGCACTTTGACGACGCCTTGAGCGCGTGCCGCTTTCGCTATCGGCGGATAGACGGGCTGCGGCTGGCTAAGTATCCGGCCGCTCTCGACGCGACCTTGGTTAACATTCGCCGGGACACTGCCACTGGGCACAGCTTCGCAGCCGGTTCCTTCCGCGCAAACCCCGATGACGACTTCGTTGCGCTCGCGCAAACTTTTCAGCAGCCTATCGACTTCGCCTTCAAACTTCGCGAGTTCCTGCTCCGACAAGAGCCGGAAGGAGTCGAGAAACTTTGCCGCCCACTCGTCGTGGAGCCGAGTCGACGCAGATTCAGTCTTGCCTTCCGTCGTATAGGACAGATTGTAAAAGCGCGTCTTTACAATAAACGCTTTAATCCGCATCAGGCCATCGGCCGTCCGCACCTTATAGAATCGTCCGGGGTAGCCGATGCTGTTGTCTTCCCGCTCCTCAAGTAACTTTCCCTTGACCGCCTTTAATGCCTCGTCGCGAGCGCCATTGAAAACTTCTCGCGGCTCCACGACGATCTCCGCGCCCGCAGGGAAATCGAAATACATCACGTTGTATTGAGGCGATTGATTCGAATTCCTCAAGACGTATGAGTGAGTCTCAATTGTTCCGGCGGGAAATTCTTCTCGACGAACCTTTTCTCCGGGCGTGCCGGGCAGGAGCGCGGAGAAGCGTCCCGGCGCCGACTGAAACTCCGGCCACGTTTCAGGATTGAATTCATCGATGGGAGAAATTTTTTGACGCGGCGGCTCGACGCCTTGTGCCAAGCAGAACGACGCGCAGTTGAAGAGCAGGGCGAGGAGCACAGGATAACGGGCGAGGACAAATCTCATCCTTCTATCTCCTACTCAATCTCCACGCGATAATCTTCGATCACCGGATTGGACAACACCTCGCGCGCCATGCGCTCGGCCGTCTCGCGCGCCCGCTCCGCATCGAGCGACGCGTCCAAAGCGATCTCGAAATACTTGCCCTGCCGCACGTCCGCGATGCCGCCGTAGCCCAAAAGCCCCACGGAGTTCTGAATCGCCTTCCCCTGCGGGTCGAGCACGCCCGATTTCAACGTCACATAAACTTTTGCTTTCACGGCTTCTCCACTACCGACTAATGATTATAGCTTTCCAGACTGATCGATCTTGCGTCTCACTTTAAGCGGAGCAACTTCCACCGCTGACTCCGACGGCGCATCAGTCTCAGACTTCAATGATTCATTAAACACGCGCGCGAAAACCCGGTCAACGTTGCGCAGGTAGGTGTCGAGGGCGAAGGCGCGTTCGACCGCGTCGCGCGAGAGATGGGCGGAGATGTCCGTATCGGCGAGGACGCGCGTGCGGAAGTCGCCGCCTTCGTCCCAAGTTCGCATGGCGTTGCGCTGCGTCCACTCGTAAGCCTGTTCGCGTGAGACGCCCGCTTGGGTGAGCGCGAGCAGGAGTTGGCCGCTGAAGACGAGGCCGCGCGTCAAGTTCAAGTTTTCGAGCATCCGTTCGGGGTAGACGACGAGCGTGTCGATGAGCGACGCGGACTTGGCGAGCATGTAGTCGAGCGCGATTGACGCATCGGGCAGGATGACGCGCTCGGCCGACGAGTGCGAGATGTCGCGTTCGTGCCAGAGGGCGACGGATTCCAGCCCCGCGATTGCGTAGCCGCGCACCACGCGCGCCATGCCGCAAATGCGCTCCGACAGGATCGGGTTGCGCTTGTGCGGCATCGCCGACGATCCTTTCTGGCCGGTGCGGAAACGCTCCTCGGCCTCGCGCACCTCGGTGCGTTGCCAGTGGCGAATTTGCAAGGCGAATTTATCGAGCGACGAAGCGATGAGGGCGAGCGTCGAAAGATATTCGGCGTAGTTGTCGCGCTGGATGATCTGCGTGGAGACGGGCGCGGCGCGCAAACCGAGACGCGCGCAGACGCGTTCTTCGACTTCCGGGTCGAGATGCGCGAACGCGCCGACCGCGCCGCTGATCTTGCCGACGGCAACCGTCTCGCGCGCGCGTTCGAGACGCAGGCGATTGCGCCGCATCTCGTCGAACCAGAGTGCGAAGTTGAGGCCGAAGGATGTCGGCTCGGCGTGGACGCCGTGCGTGCGCCCGATCTGCGGCGTGTCTTTAAACTCATAAGCGCGTCGGCGGAGAACTTCGAGCAGCGCGTCCGTGCGCCGGAGCAGTTGGTCGCAGGCATCGCGCAAGAGCAACGCATTGGCCGTGTCAACCACGTCGGAAGAGGTCAGGCCGTAATGCACGAAGCGCGCCGAGTCGCCGATTGATTCGGCGAGCGCGGTCGTGAAAGCGATCACGTCGTGGTCGGTCGTCTTTTCAATTTCGTGGATGCGTTCGACGGTGAACGAGGCGCGCGCCTTGATCTCGGCGAGCGCCCCCGGCGGAATCGTGCCCATCTCGGCGTGAACTTCACAGACGGCCAACTCCACGTCGAGCCACTTCTGAAACTTCGCCGCCTCCGTCCAGAGCGCGCCCATTTCGGGCAATGTGTAACGATTGATCATCGGGTAAATGGTAAATGGTAAACGGCCGAAGGCGGGTCTGAGCCATTCGCGGTTGACCATTCACTATCTCAAAGCGTTCGATCTCACGGCGTAGCGCACGAGCAGCCAGCGGCTCTGGCGTTCGATGAGTTCAAAGGTTTCGATGGCGTCGCCGCGCTCGAACTTGGTGTTGTAGTTGACCATCAGCATGTGTTCTTCGAGACCGGCCAACTGCTCCCGCGCATCGAGTTGTTGGCGACTCAGAACGTTGCCGAGCGTCGTGCGGATGCGTTCGAGATGGGCGCGGCTCTGGTCTGGCGGCGCGGTGCGCCGCCACTCGTCGGTCGCCTCGGCGTAAATCTTGTCATAGTCGCCGCGCGACAAGTCGTTCGTGATGTTGTCAATCGCCGCTTGCGCGCTCGGCGGCAGCCCGCTCCGTTTTTGTTCGACGCCGCAGGCCGCCATGAACAACAGAGAGAGAAACAACAACGCGCCGCGCGCATATCGCTTTGTGCGCGCGCTCATAACTCGATCCACGGCGTCGGCTCTTTCGGAAACGAGAGCGTGATCTTGGTGTCGGTGGAAAAGAACGAGCCGCGCTCCTGCAAGGCGACTTCGGCCGAGAGCTTGGCGACGTAAGGATTGTTGGCGCGCTGCGACAGATGCGCGAGCACGATGTGTTCCGCGCCGCCGTCATAGTCGTCGCGCAGCCACAGTGCGACATCCTCGTTCGAGAGATGACCGTTGCGCGACAGGATGCGCTGCTTCAATTCCCACGGGTAGACGCTGCACGCCTTGAGCATGTCGCGGCTGTGATTCGATTCGATGATGATGGCGGCGCAACCGCGCAACCGCTCGTTGATGAGCGTGGTGATGTGGCCGAAGTCCATCAGCGTGGCGACGCAGACTCCGTCGTGGCGCGCGGTGAAGCCGAAGTTGTCGGCCGCGTCGTGCGGGATGGTGAAGGGATGAAAGTCGATCTCGCCGATGCGAAAATCCTGACTGGAAGAAATTTCCTCGGTGCGGTCGCGCAACACGTCGGCGCGCTTGCGCGGCTCGTCGCGCCCCGTCGCTTCGCGTTCGCCGATGTAAGCCTCGCGCGTCTCGCCGGAAATGTAGACGGGACAGGAGAGCGTCTTCAAGAGCACGCGCAATCCGCCCGCGTGGTCGCCGTGCTCGTGCGTGATGATCACGCCGTCGAGCGTGGCCGCGTCGCAGCCCATCAGCGCCAGACGCCGCACGATCTCTTTGGCGCTCATCCCCGCGTCCACGAGCACGTTCGTCCGCCCCGCGCTGAGCAGCACGGCGTTTCCCGACGAACCACTTCCCAGAACCGTGAATCTCATTTTGGTAAATGGTAAATGGTAAATGGTAAATGGTGGAAGACGAGTTTTATTCCATTTACCATTCACCATTTACCTGCTTCTCATATTTCCAGTCGTGAGCGCGCCACTTTGAAACCGTTGAGGTTGCCGAGCGCCGCGAGGGCAAGCGTCGGGGAGGTGAAGCGTGCGCGGGCGACCTCTTGCATACTATCGGGCGTGACGGCTTCGAGGCGCGCGATGATCTCGTCGGGCGAGATGCGGCGGCCGTGCGTGATCTCTTGGCGCGCGAGCGAACCGGCGCGGGCGCTCGTCGATTCGAGTCCGAGCAGGATCGAGGCGATTGATTGATCTTTCGCCAGTTGCAATTCTTCCGCGCCGACGGGTTCGCGCACGACGCGGCGCAGTTCGGCGAGCGCGAGGTCGAGCACTTCGTCGAGTTGCGCGGGCGATGTGCCGGCGTAGATTTGAAAGACGCCGGTGTCCGTAAAACCAGTGGCCGCCGCGCCGACCGAATAGGCGAGGCCGCGTTCTTCGCGCACGCGTTGCCAGAGACGGCTCGAAGTGCCGCCGCCGAGCACAGAGCCGAGCAGGCTCGCGGCGTAGCGGTCTTCGTCGCGCGCGGAAGGCCAGGGCGTGGCGAGAATCAGATGCGCCTGTTCGAGTTCGCGCTTGCGCTTGAGCAGGATGGGCGCGGCCGGACGCGGCGCTGTAAGTGTGTCCGCCTCGGTTTGAGTCGGCTGCTCCGATAGTTGCTCCGGGGACGCGAAGCCGCGCGCGGCGAAGGCGCGTTCGGCCAGTTCGACGAGTTCGGTGTGGGAGACTTGTCCGGCGGCGGCAATAACGAAGTTGCGCGGATGATAGGCCGCGCGGTGAAACTCGGCGGTGCGCGCGCGGTCGAAGGAGGAGACGGTTTCGGGCGTGCCTTCGATGGGGCGGCCGAGGGCGTGGTCTGGGAAGTAAGCGGCTTGGAAGAGTTCGCCCAAGTATTCTTCGGGCGAGTCTTCCACCATCTTCATCTCTTCGATGATTACTTTCTGCTCGCGCGCAAGTTCCTGTTCGTCGAAGCGCGGGCTGAGCAGCATGTCCGCGAGCAGGTCGAAGGCTTGCGGCACGGCGCGGTCGACGACTTTGAGCGCGAAGCCCGTCATCTCGTGCGAGGTGTAGGCGTCGAAGTTGCCGCCGAGACGGTCGGACTCGATGGCGATGTCCATCACGCTGCGGCGCTCGGTGCCTTTAAAAACGGCGTGTTCGATGAAGTGGCAGATGCCGTTGAAGGCGGGCGTTTCGTGGCGCGAGCCGCGCTTGATCCAGATGCCGACGGTGGCCGAGCGCAAGCCCGGCATGTGCTCGGTCAAGAGGGTCGCGCCGCACGCGAGTCTGGTTGAGAGTATTGCTTCGTTCATTAACAATTGAACTTTGATGCGAAAATTTTTGACGGCGTGGTGATCACTTTTGCAGAAAAGAGCATCGTAGCATGCGAAAAGGTACTGGGCAAACATCGACCGGAGACGCGCCGGCAAGCGTTAAAACGCCTGCTTGACAGGGTTTGGCCGTTGACGGAAAATAGCCACCTTCGCGCTCAAGCGGGTTTACGGCCTGTCGCAGACAGACAGGCTCGTGCGGCGTGCTTAACGGCTTAACTTTAATTTACCTTTAATTTTATTTGAGCCGCTTTTATTTCAGTCTCCCGTGCCGCCGTCCAGTGGACAAGAGAATAGACGCTTGAGGGCGCGCTCCTGCGCTCAGCCGCGCAGGATGTGCCCGGAGGTTTTGGTGCGATGAGAAAAACTTACCGGCGTGTGAGTTTGACGCTCCTGTTCGCGCTGTTCCTGATTTCGGCGCTTGCGCCCGCAAACCACGCGACAGCAGCGGCGACGATGAGCGGCGGCAGTCGTAGACTCGGCATGGTCAGCGGCGTTGTCCGCGACCATCGCGGGCAGCCGCTCGCGGGCGCGCTCGTGCAGCTTTTGCGCGACGGCGCGAACCACGTCACCAAACAGACGCGCACGGCCGCCGACGGCACGTTCAGCACGCGCATCATGCCCGGCCGTTATCTGCTGACCGCGCTCGCCGACGGCTTCAACGCCACCACCTTCAACGCCGTCCAAGTCAATCCGTCAGACGAACTCGTCTATCGCTTCAATCTCGAACCCGTCGGCCAGGGGCGCACGATGCCCGAACGCCGCAACGACCGCAACGATACGAAATGGCGTCTGCGCTCGTCGCAAAATCGCCGCTCGATCTTCCAGAACAACGAAGGGCGCGACGCGACCGTTGCCGCCGCCGAAGAGGCAGCCGCTGCGGGCGACGACGGCGAAGACTCCGGCGAAGCCGCCGCGACCGAAGGCACGGACGCGAACTGGGCGGGCGACCGGCGCGAAACGCACGGCGTCGTCGAATCTTACACGGCCGCGTCGTCCGACCCGCAGACGCCCGCTTACGCGGGCACGAACTTCGCCGTCTCTTTCCCGGCGGGCGATCAACTCAACTTGATCTTCGCCGGCCAACTCGCCACCAACCAACTCGCGCGATTTGAAACCACCGGCCGCTTGCGCGTCGGCGCGCGCCACCTGTTGAGCGCCACGGTGGGCAGCGCGAATCTGCCGCTCACGTTCAGTTCCGCGGCGGCCGACGCGTCGCGCCCGCACGCGCTCAAACAAATCTCGGCGCGCGCCACGGACGAGTGGGTCGTGCGCGAGGGGGTGGTCGTCGTGCTCGGTCTGGATTATTCGCGCTTCGTCGGCACGCAAGGGTCAGGGACGTTCAGCCCGCGCCTCGGCTTTCAGTTCGAGACGGACGCGCGCACGCGCCTGCGCTTCGGCTACACGCCCGGCGGCGTGAACTCGCAGCCGCAGTCGGTGGCGCGCTTCGAGGACGGCGCAATCGTGTTTCCGGAGATGGCCGCGCGTCCCGTCGCTTTCATCGATGGCCGCGCCGTGATTGAACGCAGCCGTCGTCTGGAATTCGGCGTCGAGCGCGTCTTGGACAACAATTCGAGCATCGAGGCGACGGCCTTCTTCGACACCACGGACGGGCGCGGCGTCGGCTTGATGAACATTCCGCTCGGCGCGTTTGCGGGCGATGCGAGCACGGAACTGTTGAGCGTCGCCAACCAGCAGGGCGCGGCGCGCGGGCTTCGAGTCGTCTATGCGCGGCGTCTGAACCACTTCCTGAAAACTTCCGCCGGTTACTCGTTCGGGCGCGGGCAGCAACTCGCGCCGAACTTCTCGGCCGCCACCGGCTCGCCCTCAGACTTGTTCCGCGGCGGCTTCTTCCAGACCGTGGCCGCGCAGGTCGAATCGAGTTTCGACACGGGCACGGACGTGCGCACGGTCTTGCGTTTCTCGCCGCGCGCCGCCGTCTTCGCCATCGACCCTTTCGCCGGTCGCGTCGCGGTCTTCGATCCGAGTTTGAGCATCCTCGTGACGCAGGACTTGCCGACCTTCGGCCTGCCCCTGCAAGCCGAGGCCGTGCTCGACGCGCGCAACTTGCTCGACGCGCAAACGAGCGTCGAGGAAGGCGACACGTTGACCATCCTGAACGCCAACCGTCGCTCCGTGCGCGGAGGTATCTCAGTCCGCTTCTAACTTCCTTAGAGATCAGGCCGACGCAGTATGTGGGCAAAAGCGCAGGAGGCGTGAATTTCTTCGCCGCTCGCTTTTGCCTTTTCTTTTGCACGCGCCGCGCGCCGCCGACAGCTTGTTTGAGACGCGAGACCCAAACCGCTTCGCTTCGTCTCTACCCGAGCGTCTCTGCACGGGCGAGCCGACCGCCCGGTAAAAGCCGGTAAAGTCAGCTCGTTTCCGAAAACTTGGATAAATGCAAAAAGTTGGATTTAAGTTCGCACGGCTTCCGGCGCATACGCTCGCCGCCGCATTTAGCGACGGGCGCGTGCGGCGTTTAGCCTCGCGGCGGACGTGCGGCGGAAACTATCTCCTGTGCGAGCGAGGCGAGGCGACGCGCGTGCGCGCCCCGTGCGCGTTCACGAGCTTCTCGTTTCCATGGCCGACTGGAACATCAATTGCCTCTGTTTTATCGGTTTGGGAAGTGAAAGGAGGCGCAAGGGGCGCGTGATGAAATCGGTGCTGACAACGCGTGCGTGGGTGCTGCTGATTGCGGCCTCGCTCCTTGTCGCCGCCGGCACGCTCAATTTCGCGCAGCGCCTCACGCGCACGCCGCCGCCCACAGACGGCGTCGCCTGGGAGCAGACGGACACAGGCATCGTCGCGCGAGCGGTTGCGCCCAATTCGGCCGCGAGCCGCGCGGGCATCCTCGGCATCCTGCCCGGCGACCGTCTCATTGCCATCAGCATCGACGACGAAGAGGACAACGAACCCATCGTCGCCACCGAAGACATCCCCAAGTATCTAGAGGACGCAGCCCAGTTCGGCCAACGCCTCCGCTACCTCATCCAACGCCCCGCGCCCGGCGGCACGCCGCACGAATACTACGTCTACATAGACGATCTGCAACCGATCCCTAATCGCACGACGCGCGATTACTATCTCAACTTCATCGGCATCGTCTACTTGCTCGTCGGCCTCTTCGTCCTGTTCAAACAGGGCGGCCGCGCCCCGTTCGTCCTCCATTTCACGACGCTCTGCCTCGCGGCTTTCGTTCTCCACTTTTACAAGCCCATCGGCTTTTACGAAGACCTCGACCTCGCCGTCGCTTTCCTCGACGACGCGGCCTACGTTCTCTTCGCGCCGCTCTTCCTGCACTTCTGCGCCATCTATCCGGTGCGCCGTCACATCTCCGAGCGCAGGCGCTGGCTCGCGCCCCTGCTCTACGCGCCCGCCGTCCTGCTCCTGATCTTGACGACGCTCGTAGACTTTGTGCCGCCCTCGCGCCTGAACTTCTCCGACGCCTTCATCGGTAACCTTTACAAGACGGAGTTCGCGCACTTTTGGCTCGCGCTCGTCGCCGGGGCGATGCTGCTCGTGCGTCGTTTCTGGACGAGTAAGGTGGCGGTCGTGCGCCAGCAGTTGAAGTGGGTCGTGTGGGGATCGGTCTTGGCCGTCGCGCCGTTCAGCCTGCTCTACGCCGTCGGCTATCTCTTCGGCGACGTGCCCGCGTCGGCCACGCATGCGGGCGCGGAGCGTTGGCTCGTCGACGCCGCCGTGCTGCTCCTCATCTTGATCCCGCTCACCTTCGGCAACTCCGTCGTGCGTTATCGCCTGATGGACGTTGACGTGGTGGTGCGCCGCGCGGCCGTCTACGCTTTGACGACGCTCGCCATCGCCTTGATGATCGGCGTGGTCGTTTACGTCGCGGGTCTCTACGCGTTCGGCGGCGAAGTAGTCGCGCCGGGCGTCATCACGCTCCGTGTGATCATCGCCGTCTTGGCGATGACCGTCATCGTGATGATGGCCGCGCCCATCAAAAATTTCTTGCAGGAGCAGACCGACCGTCTCTTCTACGGCGAACGCTACGACCTCAGGAACGGCCTCCTCGATTTCGGCCGCACGCTTTCCGCCACCACCACGCTCGAACCTCTGCTCGACGCGCTCGTCAGCCGCCTCGAACAAGTCTTGGGCGTGGCGCGCGTCGCCATCTTCATCGAAGACGCGCGCGCCGCTTCCGGGTATCGCGTGGCGCGCGCCGTGGGGCTGTCTTCGGAAGTGATCGTGCCGCAGGATTTCCGCGAGATGATCCGCGTGCGCTCGGCCGAGAACGGCATCGTGCGCGCCGACGACATCGACCTCCAGCCCGAAACGACCGGCTTCGTGCGCCGCGCGCTTCATTACTACGTGCCGTGCGTGGTGCGCGGGCGGATGGTGGCCGTCATCGGTCTGGGGCGTTCGACGGGCGGCGCGCTTCTTTCTTCCGAAGACTTGGAAATCCTGCGCACCATCTCCGGCTACGTCGCCGTCGCCATCGAAAACAGCCTGCTCTACCAAGAGCAGACCGAGCGCGCCGCCGAACTCGAACTGCTCAAAGAGTTCAACGAGTCGATTGTCGAATCGATCAACGTCGGACTGCTGGCCGTCGATTCCACCGGATACATCACGGGCTGCAACACCGCGCTCGAAGAACTGCTCGGCGTCCGCCGCGACGAGGCGGTCGGCGCGCGCGTCGAAGATTTATTCGCGGAGGATTTCGCGGAGACGCTGCAACAGGCGCTCGGCACGAGCGGCTGGGAACTAACGAACCTGCGCCACATCTACAAACTCCACACCGCGACGCGCGACAACCGTTCGCTCATTCTCAACATCGCCTTCGCCCCCTTGCGCCGCGCTGACCGTGGTGCGCACACGGGCGCGCTCGTCGTGCTCGAAGACGTGACGGGGCGCGTGCGTCTGGAAGAACAGTTGCAGCAGCGCGAAAAACTCTCAAGCATCGGTCTTCTGGCCGCGGGCGTCGCGCACGAGATCAACACGCCGCTGACGGGCGTTTCGAGTTACACGCAGATGCTGCTCGGCATGCTCGCGTCGAGCGATCCGAAACACAAGCTGCTTGAGAAGATTCACCGGCAGACCGAGCGCGCCACCGGCATCGTCAACAACCTGCTCAACTTTTCGCGCACCGGAAACGCCACCGAGTTTGGCGAAGTTGACGTTAACCGCGTGCTCGACGACACGCTGCAACTCCTGGAGCCGCAACTGCGCCAGAGCCAGATCGAGATCGTGCGCGACTACGACACGACGCTGCCGCACGCCTACGGCAACGCCGGAAAGCTCCAACAGGTCTTCACCAATCTCTTGCTCAACGCGCGCGACGCGATCCCCGACGGCGGGCGCATCACGCTTTCGACGGCCACCGAAGACAACGATTCCGTCATCATCCACGTCGCCGACACAGGCATCGGCATCGCGGCCGAAAACGTCGCGCGCATCTACGATCCGTTCTTCACGACAAAGGGCGTCGGGCGCGGCACGGGTCTCGGCCTCGCCGTCTCCTACGGCATCGTGCAGGAACACTCCGGCCACATCGCCGTCAACAGCGCGCCGGGGCGTGGCACGACTTTCCGCATCACGCTTCCCACCACGCAGGGACGCGCGCACCTCCAAGCCGCGAGCGATTGACGAGCAGGGTAAAGGGGAAGGGGTACAGGGGAAAGGTTCAGAGCCGAAGACCCGCTTGCCCGCGTCGCCCCTTCACCGGCGAAACCCGAACGCCCGCGTCGCCTCTTCCTTGTCGAGAACTCAAACGCACGCACCGTTTCTTCTTACCTTTCCCCCTTCCCCTTTCCCCTTTCCCCTTTGCCCTTCTTGTTGTAATCTCGCAGCCGTTCGATTACACAGACAGAAGTCCGTAGGTCTTTGCTTCATGGCACACAAGAGAAGTCTCATGCTGCGAACGTTGAGGGCGTGCGTGCGCGTGTCGGCATGGCTCTCCGTGGCGGTCGCGTCGCTGCTCTTCATCGCGCCGGACGTTTCTTCACATGCGGGCGGCGCATCTTCGCGTGCGGGCGGCGCGGCGGGCGCGCTCGATGCGGGTTCGGGCGCGGCGTTCGACGGTAAGACGCTCGTAGTGCGTCTGCGTTCTTTCGCGCCCCGAGCGAGCGGGCGTCTGGAAGTTGAGCCGACGACCGGCGGCGGGCGCGTGCGCCTGACGGCGTTGAATCTGCCGACGCCGCGAAGCCTCGCGCCGAACGCACGCACCTATGTCGCTTGGGCGAGCGGCGGCCGCATCCTGCGTCTCGGCGAACTCAGGCGCGGCGCGCGCGGCAATGCCTCGCTCGTCTTCCCGCATCCGGCCGAGTTCGCGCGCTACAGTCTGATCGTGACGGCCGAACCCGACGCGCGCGCCGAACGCCCGACGGGCGCGCCCGTCTTCTCCACGCGCGCCAACGAAGTGGCCGCCCTCTTCCCCGAACCCACGCCCACGCGCGACACGCGCACCGGCACTACTGCCCCCGCCGCAACATCAACGACGGGACGCGCCCGCCGCGCCACGCCGCGACGCCGCGCCGCGCCCGCCGCGCCCGGCAACACGACGAGCACCACGACACCCGATAACACGAACGCAAACACGAACGCGGCCTCGCGCAACCCTGCCAACGCAACCGGAGCGGCGACCACGACCGTGTTGCGCACCGGAGGCGGCGCGCGCGCGGGCACTAGCGAGGCGACCGGGTTTGTCGAGAGCGTTGAAGAGGCGCTCAAGCGAAGCGCGGGAGCGCGCACGCTCACGCTCGTCGGCGACCGTGGCGCGCGGCGTGCGCGCGGCACGGCGCGCGTCGCCTCGGAAGACGGCACGGCCTACGTCCGCGTGCGTTTCCGCCGCGTCCCCGCGCCCACGCGCTTCGGCCGCGGCCGCCGCTACGCCATGTGGGCTTTGAACCCGGACGACTTCGGCACGACTTACATGGGCACGCTCCCCACGCGCCACCTCAACCGCCGCTCCCACTACGCACGCACCGAAGGCGTCAACTCCGACAAGTTCCGCCTCCTCGTCACGGCCGAACGCCGCGCCGCGCCCGCCCCCCGCCCCAGAGGCCGCCGCGTCCTCATGACCTTCAAAGGACGAAGAAGGAGATAAAGCCGCGAATCGTAAATCGTAAATCGTGAATGGAAGAGAACTGCTTTTCTCTATTCACGATTCACGATTGACGATTCACGGCTTTTCTCTCGTCACTTGTCACTTGTCACTCGTCACTGCTTTAATTGTGTTATGGCAAAGAAGGGTTCAGTGCTCGTCGTGGACGACGAGGAGATCATGCGCGATGTGTTGGAGACGTTGTTGTCTGAGGAAGGCTATCGCGTCGATCTGGCGAAGACGGGCGAAGATGGTTTGGAGCAGTACGGGCGGCGCGCTTACGACGTGGTGCTCCTAGACGTGTCGATGCCGGGCATGGGCGGCCTGCGCGCGCTCGAAGAGATTTTGAAGGCCGACGCCGAGGCCGTCGTCGTGATGATCACGGCTTACGCCACCTTCGACACGGCGATGGCCGCGTGGGAGCGCGGCGCGTTCGGCTGCATCCGCAAACCTTTCAAGAACGAACAGGTGACGGCGACGATTGCGGCGGGCGTCAAGCGCCGTCGCAAGGAAGAGGAGCGGCAGACTTTGCGGCGCGCCATGGGGCGCAGCGTCAATCGCGGCATCATCGGCCGCTCCGAAAAGATGCAGGCCATCTTTCAACTCGTCGATCAAGTCGCGCCCGCGCGCTCGACCGTGCTGATCACGGGCGAGTCGGGCACGGGCAAGGAAGTTCTGGCGCGCGCCATCCACGAACAGAGCCAGCGCGCCGCGAAAGCCTTCATGCCGGTCAACTCGTCGAACATCCCTTCGGAACTCTTGGAATCCGAACTCTTCGGCCACACGCGCGGCGCGTTCACCGGCGCGTTCGCGGCCAAGAAGGGCTTGTTCGAAGTCGCCGACGGAGGCTCGGTCTTCCTCGACGAGATCGGCAACATTCCGCCCGAAACACAGGCCAAACTTTTGCGCGTCATACAGGAGCGCGAGTTCACGCCGCTCGGCGACACGACGGCGCGGCGCGTCGATGTGCGCATCATCGCCGCCACCAACATCGATCTCAAAGAGGCCGTCCGGCAGGGCACGTTCCGCGAAGACTTGTACTATCGTCTCGCCGTCGTGCCGATTGAACTGCCGCCTTTGCGCGAACGGCGCGAAGACATCCTCCCGCTCGCGCAGCATTTCATACGCAAGTACAACGAAGAGAACGCGCGCCACATCTCCGACCAACTCGCGCCCGACGTGCTCGCCCTGATGGAAGCCTACACGTGGCCGGGCAACGTCCGCGAACTGGAGAACGTGATGGAGCGCGCCGTCGTCATCGCGCCCACGGACGAAGTGAGTTGCCAATGTCTGCCGACGGAGATTTGCGAGCCGCAAAAGTCGCTCGGCGCAAGCACGAGCGCGGGCGCAACGGGCGTCGATGTCGGGCGCGGCATAGACTTCTACGACGAAGTGCGCCGCTTTGAAGTCGACCTCATCCGCCGCGCTCTCGAACAGACGGGCGGCCACCAATCACGCGCCGCACGCCTCCTCGGCATGAACGCCACGACGCTCAACTCCAAAATCAAAACCTACAACATCCAACTGCGCTCTTAGCCGACACCCGAAAATAAGCAACGCGCGCCGCCCGGAAGCTATGATTTCCGGGCGGCGCGCGCTTCGTTTGAGTTACTCGTTTCTTTCGCCGCGCTTCTCAGGCGTTTCCCGTCCGCCCGACGAGGCTGGCGACGACGGCGAGCAATTCCACGGGTTCGATGGGCTTCGAGAGGTGAACTTGAAAGCCCGCGTTGAGCGCGCGGATGCGGTCTTCCACGCGCGCGTAGGCCGTCAGCGCGATGGCCGGGACGTGTTTGTCCTGCCCCGCCTCGGCCGCGCGCAGTTCGGCGATCAGTTCGTAGCCGTCCGCTTCGGGCATCCCGATGTCGCTGATGAGCAGGTCGGGTTTCCATCCCTCGAAGGCGGCTAGCGCCTCGGCCACCGACCCGGCCGTCTCCACTTCAGAGCCGCACCGTTCGAGCACTGTGCGCAGCAGCCGGAGCGTGTCCGGTTCGTCGTCCACGACGAGCACGCGCAAGCCTTTGAGCGCGGGCGGGCAGTCGAACGAGCGGCTATCGGCGGCGGTCGGATGTCGCGGCCGGGCGGCATGGGTGTCTTCCGGCGGCCGCCGCTCCACCATCAGCGGCAATTGCACGACGAAGGTCGCGCCCTGACCTTCGCCCGCGCTCTCGACGCGCACCGTGCCGCCATGCAGTTCGACGAGTTGACGGACGATTGACAACCCCAAGCCCAGCCCGCCGTGCTTGCGCGTGCTCGTGCCGTCGGCCTGCCGGAAGCGGTCGAAGACGTGCGGCAGAAACTCCGGGCTGATCCCACGGCCGCTGTCGCTGACATTGATCTCGACGTGCGACGCGGCGCGCTCCAGCCTGACCTCGACGCGCCCGCCCTTCGGCGTGAACTTGACGGCGTTCGATAGAAGATTCCAGACCACTTGTTGCAAGCGGTCGGGGTCGCCGGAGACGGGGCCTACCTGCGCGTCCAAGAGCGACTGCAAGCGGATCGCCTTCGCCTCCGCCGTGGGGCGCAGCGCGTCAACCGTCGCCCCGACGACCGCCGCCAGATCGACCGGGCGCAAGTCCATCCGCAGCTTGCCCGTGATGATGCGCGAGATGTCGAGCAGATCGTCGATGAGTTTATTTTGCGCCTGCGCGTTGCGCTCGACGGTCTCCAGCGCGCGCTCGAAGTCGGCCTCGCTGAGCGTGTGGCTGCGCAGCAGTTGCGCCCAGCCGAGAATGGCCGTCATCGGCGTGCGCAGTTCGTGCGACATGGTGGCGAGAAATTCGTCTTTCGTGCGGTTGGCCTCTTCGGCCTCGGCCAGCAGCAGCGCACGCTCCTCCTCGGCGCGCTGGCGCGCGAGCAGGTGCTGGCGCACTTCATACTGGCGGCGGCGCGCACGCAGGGCGGAGTGGAGCGCGCTGACGAGCGTGATGACGCGCGTCGGGCGTTCGATGAGCGTGACGTTGCCGGCGTCGCCGAGCGCCTTCAACGCCTTCAGATTCGGCGGCGCGCCGCCCCCGCCGCTCGTCAACACGACGAGCGGGAAGTCAGACCAAGGCGGTTGTCCATCGAGCGCCTCGACGAGACACTTCAAGGCCACCGCGTCCAAGGCCTCTTCCGTGATGAAGGCCGCGCCCGCCCCTTCCGAGAGCTTGCGGCAAAAATCGTGAATGTCGGCGCATGCCTCAGCCCCGACGCCCGCTTCCGCAAGGACTTTGGCGACCATGTGCGCGTCTCTGCCCGTCGGCGCGAGCAGCAACACGCGCTCGTCCACGCCGCCGGGGTCAGGCGTCGGCATCAAGCCTCCCCGGCGCGGCCTGTCCGGCCTCGGACGCCGGACGGCGATAGTTCGGCACGCCCGTCAGCACGCCCTGAAATTCCTTGAGCGGATCGCCGACGGAGATGCCCCCCGGCGACATGCGCATCTCGCGGATCGTGTTCTCGTGAAACCCGGTGCGCTTCTTGACGACCGAGACGGCGCGCCGTACCTCGCCCGCCGCCTCGAAGAAGCGCAGCATGAGCACCGTGTCGGCCAGATAACTCACGTCAACCGGCGCTCCCATGTTCGCGCCCATGAAGCCGTGTTGCGCCATGACGAGGATCGTCACGACGCCCTGCTGGTTGAGGTAGGTCAGCAACTCGTGCATCTGCACGGTGAGGAAACGCTCGTCGGGCATCGCCTGCATGTAACCGTTCAAACTGTCTATAACGACGACGCGCGCGCCGTCCTCGTCAACGGCGCGGCGCACGTAATGCGCGAACTCG
>DASVUD010000005.1:0-20745 GCA_036387235.1 Pyrinomonadaceae bacterium | reverse complement strand
AGCGCGCACGGTGATCTTGGGGTTGTGTTTGGCCAGCACTTTGGTGATGGCCGCCGTCAATGTGGTCTTGCCGTGGTCAACGTGGCCGATGGTGCCGATGTTGACGTGCGGCTTCGACCGGTCGAACTTCTCCTTGCTCATCTTTTTCTCTCGCTCCTACTGAAATTTAATTTGTCAGTTTGCTGTTGGGTCGCCACGCCTTGTCACATCAGCGAGAGAAGCGACCCGTTTCGTCGTCGTGCCTACAATCTATTTGGCGACGCCCTGCACCTTCGCGATCACTTCCTCGGCGATGTTCTTCGGCGCTTGCTCGTAGCGCTCGAAGTGCATGGTGGAGGTGGCGCGTCCTTGCGTGGACGAGCGCAGGTCGGTCGTGTAGCCGAACATCTCCGAGAGCGGGACGAAGGCCGTGATGACCTGCACGCCGCCCGCGCGCGGCTCCATCTTCTCGATCTGGCCGCGCCGGCGATTCAAGTCGCCGTTGACCGCGCCCATGTACTCTTCCGGCGTCACCACTTCGACGCGCATGATCGGTTCGAGCAGGACGGGCTTCGCTTTGCGCACGGCATCCTTGAAGGCCAGGGAACCGGCGATGTGGAACGAGCGCTCGTCGGAGTCGACTTCGTGATACGAACCGAAGACGAGACGGACGCGCACGTCCACGAGTTCGTAACCGGCGAGGAAGCCGCGCTCCAGCGCATCGCGGATGCCCTCTTCGACCGGCTTGATGAACTCGCGCGGGATGACGCCGCCCGTGATCTTGTTCTCGAAGACGAAGCCTTCGCCGGGCGCGGGTTCGATCTCGATCTCGACGTGGCCGAACTGGCCGCGACCGCCCGTCTGGCGTTTGTAAACTTCCTTGCCGGGCGCGGGCGCGGTGATCGTCTCGCGATAAGCGACCTGCGGTTTGCCGACGTTGGCTTCGACGCCGAATTCGCGCTTCATGCGATCCACGATGATCTCAAGGTGGAGTTCGCCCATCCCGGCGATGATCGTCTGGCCGGTTTCTTGATCGGTCGAGACGTTGAAGCTGGGGTCTTCCTGCGCGAGACGCGACAAGGCGGTTCCGAGTTTGTCCTGATCGGCGCGCGTCTTCGGTTCGACGGCGACGCGAATGACGGGCGCGGGAAAATCCATCGCTTCGAGGATGATCGGGCGGTTTTCGTCGCAGACGGTGTCGCCGGTCGTAACTTGCTTCATACCGCCGATGGCGATGATCTCTCCGGCCGATGCCTCGTCGATGTCCTCGCGCTTGTTGGCGTGCATGCGCATCAAGCGGCCGACGCGTTCTTTCGTGCCCTTAACCGAATTGTAAGCGTAAGAGCCGCCCTTGATCGTGCCGGAGTAGATGCGGACGAACGAGAGCTGGCCGAGGTGTTTGTCGGCCATGATCTTGAAGACGAGACCGGCGAAAGGCTCTTTCTCGTCGGCCGGGCGCGGCTCTTCCTCGCCCGTGCGCGGGTTCGTGCCCTTGATCGCTTCGATGTCGAGCGGCGAAGGCAGGAAGTCTACGACGGCGTCGAGCAAAGTCTGCACGCCTTTGTTCTTGAAGGCCGACCCCGTGACGACCGGGACGATGTTCAGCGCGATGGTTCCTTTGCGCAAAGCGGCGCGCAGTTCGTCTTCCGTGATCTCTTCGCCTTCGAGGAACTTGTTCGTCAAGTCGTCGTCGGTGCTGGCGATGGCTTCGATCATCTTCTCGCGCGCGGCCTCGGCCTCGGCCTGCATGTCGGCGGGAATCTCTTCGACCGAATACTCAGCGCCCTTCGTTTCGTCGTTCCACAACAGCGCCTTCATCTTGATGAGATCAATGACGCCCTTGAATTGATCTTCCGCGCCGATGGGAATTTGGATGGCGACCGGATTCGCGCCGAGCCGCGTGATGATGGAATCGAAGGAGCGTTGGAAGGACGCGCCCGCGCGGTCGAGTTTGTTGATGAAGCAGATGCGCGGGACGCCGTACTTGTCGGCCTGACGCCACACGGTTTCGCTTTGCGGCTCGACGCCCGCAACGCCGTCGAACACCGCGACCGCGCCGTCGAGGACGCGCAGAGAGCGTTCGACTTCCATCGTGAAATCGACGTGGCCGGGCGTGTCGATGATGTTGATGCGATACTCGACGTTGTTGCGTTTCCAGAAGCAGGTCGTCGCGGCCGAAGTGATCGTGATGCCGCGTTCTTGTTCCTGTTCCATCCAGTCCATCGTGGCCGTGCCTTCGTGCACCTCGCCGATCTTGTGCGAGACGCCCGTGTAAAAGAGCACGCGCTCGGTGGTCGTGGTCTTCCCGGCGTCGATGTGCGCCATGATGCCGATGTTGCGGAATTTGCTGAGGTCTTGCTTTGCCATGATCTTACCCAAGCTGTTAGCTATTGGCTGTTAGCTATTAGCCAGACTGTTTTAGCTAACGGCTAATAGCTTCTCTACCACTTGTAATGCGCGAAGGCCTTGTTGGCTTCCGCCATGCGATGCACGTCGTCCTTTTTCTTGACGGCGTTGCCGCGGTTGTTGGCCGCGTCGAGGAGTTCGCCGGTCAGGCGGTCGATCATCGTCTTCTCGCCGCGCGAGCGCGCCGCGCCCACGATCCAGCGGATGGCGAGCGAACCGCGCCGCTCCTGCGGCACTTCGAGCGGCACTTGATAGGTCGAGCCACCGACGCGGCGCGACTTCACTTCAACCTGCGGCCGCACGTTGTCAATCGCGCGCTTGAAAGCCTTCAAAGGGTCTTCGCCCACGCGGTCGCCGAGCACCAGCAGCGCATTGTAAAAAATCTTCTCGGCCGTGGACTTCTTGCCGCCTTCCATCAAACCGTTGATGAACTTCGTGACCAGCGGGCTGTTATAGACCGGGTCGGGCATCACATCGCGTCTGTCGACAACTCTTCTTCTTGGCATGATAAGCTCTTAGCTCTTGGCGATTAGCTGTTAGCCAAACCTAACTGAAGCCGCGTCGCCTTCGTTTGAATCTCGAACGTTAGTTACCAAGCAATAGCTGATAGCTGATGGCTAACAGCTAACAGCTCTCCTACTTCTTGCCTTTCGCGCCGCCCTTGGCCGCGCCGGCCGCCGCGCCCGCTTTCGGGCGTTTCGCGCCGTACTTGGAGCGTCCCTGCTTGCGGTCGGCGACGCCCACGGAATCGAGCGTGCCGCGAATGACGTGATAACGCACGCCCGGCAAATCCTTCACACGGCCGCCGCGAATCAAGACAATCGAGTGCTCCTGCAAGTTGTGGCCGACGCCCGGAATGTAGGTCGTCACCTCGATGCCGTTCGTGAGGCGCACGCGCGCCACCTTGCGGAGCGCCGAGTTCGGCTTCTTCGGGGTCTGCGTGTAGACGCGCGTGCAGACGCCGCGTCTCTGCGGCGAGGATTGCAACGCGGGGCTGGCCGTCTTGTACTTGACTTCCTGACGGCCTTTGCGAACAAGTTGATTGATGGTCGGCACTTCTTTTTCAGTCCTCTTCCGTAGCGTCGAAGTAGCGAAGTTTCTTTAGAGCGCAAAAGACTCCGAATCCTGCCTCTAACCGGAACTCGTCCGGCAGTCAGCGCAAGAAGCGGTTGGCCTCTTCTGGTTGATTAACTAAAACGGGATGTTCTGTGCTCTCGTCTCTCTATCCTGAGCGACGACGGGTGTGGATCATGGCTTCCCTACGAGCCAAAATGTTTCTCTGTGGCGTCGCCTATCCCGAAGGAAAGGAGTGAGACGCTGGACGAATCCGCGCCATTTTCGCGTGCAGCGCGCCGGAATCCGCAAAGGGTCGATGACTTCCGACCGGCGCGGTGCGCGAGCATTTACGCCACAATAATTATCAAGCGACCGCCTTACAAACAGAGAGCCGGGCAACGCCTCCACACCGACAGAACCTCACGAGCGTTGCACACTTGGGAAATGGACTGTGTGTCCAAACGAGGGATTGTAAAGACTGACCATCCATCTGTCAAGTTGCGACAGATAGCCTCCATAGAGCGACGCGAGAGCGCTTCGCCGGAGCGCGTTCCGGGGCAATTTACGCCTCCGGTGCGAATTATAAAAAATCGCCCGGTCATCTAAAAAAATGAAAATTTCATTGACTTTTTCGGTCATTGAGAATAGTCTGCCCGCGCTTCAACGTTTCTCGACGATTCCCGACCTCGCCTGAAACCTCGCCTGCGTCCAATCCCGAATCGTCCGAAGCTGACCACCGGGTCGCTCTTGAGAAACCGTCCAGCAACTTACCGTCTTCGTTCCCCTCGCAACGTGAAAGTCAACGAGTAAGTGTCCGAATCAGGGGTTGAAGGGATTTTCGGTTTAAACAGCGCAACCAACCTGCGCGATTCACCATTTAACTCTCTACAGCAAACTCTCAAGGCAGCCCCGAGGCACGCCCCGCCGCGCGCTTTTGGGTCTGGAACGC
Organism: Pyrinomonadaceae bacterium; assembly: GCA_036387235.1. Taxonomy (GTDB): domain Bacteria; phylum Acidobacteriota; class Blastocatellia; order Pyrinomonadales; family Pyrinomonadaceae; genus JAIVJZ01. The sequence goes on along the minus strand of DASVUD010000005.1, from coordinate 16,355 downwards.
GTTTCTTTCAAGTTGCCGCCCGCTTAACGTCGCCAATTTCCAATGGCGACACGAAAAACTCAACATTTCCGAGGTCGTCCCTCGCGCCTCATTGTGTTTGCGCCTCACACTTAAGTCGGCCGCGCCGTAATCCCACCCATTCTTGAATGGCCTTTTCATTCAAGTTCACAGAAGGAGGAACACACCATGAAGTTCGTCAAGGTCGCTGTCCTACTCTTCTTCGCCACGGCGTTTGTTCTCCCAATGGTTTCCACCCAGACCGTTCAGAGCCAGACTGCCACCGAAGCCCCCGCCGCTTTCGACAACCGTACCAACGGGCACATCCCCCAAGGTACTCCTCCGCCGGAGGGTCAAGAACCCGTCGCCGGCACGTTCGTCAACAATCAACTCATCTTCGACGAGATCGAAGTCAAGGCCGACGGCCTCGGCCCCGTCTATAACGCGCAAGGCTGCGGCGAGTGTCACCAGAACCCGGTGTCGGGCGGCATCAGTCAGATCACGGAACTGCGCGCCGGACATCTGGACGGTTTCGGCAACTTCGTCGACGCTGCCGGCGGCTCGCTCATCAACGACCGCGCCGTCGACGCCTCGATACAGGAGCGCGTCCCCTCGACGGCCGAGAACATACGCACTTTCCGCACCTCGCTCAACGTGCTCGGCGACGGCTTCGTCGAAGCGATTGACAGCAACACCATCGTCGCCATCGCCAACAACCAACCGAACCAGAGCGGCGGCGAGATTGCGGGGCAAGTTATTCAAGTGCCGGTGTTGGAAGCCAATGGTAGCCTGCGCGTCGGTCGTTTCGGCTGGAAGAACCAGCACGCCAGCCTCCTCTCCTTTTCCAGCGATGCTTATCTAAACGAGATGGGCATCACCAATCGTTTCGCACGCGTCGAGAACACTTCGCTCGGTCGTTCGGTCGCCGCGTTTGACACCGTGCCCGACAACACGCCCTGCGACAGCAACCCCAGCGTGATTTGCGCCGAAGACCCCGGCGAAGACATCAACGTCTTCGCACAGTTCATGCGTGCGACGAAAGCCCCGCCGCGCGATGCGACCGTGGCGGCGACCGCCGACTCGCAGGCCGGACAGACGCTCTTCAACCAGATCGGCTGCGCCATCTGCCACACCCCCAACATCACGACCGCTCCGGCGGGTACGGTGATCAACGGCGGCGCGTTCACCGTCACCGCCGCACTCGGCAACAAGATCATTCACCCTTACAGTGATTTCCTGCTGCACAACGTCGGCACGGGCGACGGCATCGTCCAGAACGGCGGTCAATCCACGGCCAACAAACTGCGCACTCCGCCGCTGTGGGGCGTGCGCACGCGCGACCGCCTGATGCACGACGGCGAAACTCTCACGCGCACCGAGGCGATCTTGCGCCACGCGGGCGAGGCCACTTTCGTCATCAACAACTTCCGCTCTCTGAGCGCGACCCAGAGAAATCAGGTCGCCACCTTCCTCAACTCTCTCTAGAACGCACGGCGCACACGCGACCGCGCTTAACCCATAGAAGTCGGCCGGACACAAAATGTTCGGCCGACCTCTACGGTCAGTCCGATAGCCGTCTGAAGGAATCAGTAACAATGGCTCTGTACTTATTCACACGCGAAACTCTCGCCGCGCGGCTCTGCGTCTTAGTCGCACTTTTTTACTGCGTCGCGCTCGCCGGTTGCGCGGGAAGCGGAGGCACGACGGCGACGCAGACCGCTACGTCGCAAACGACACAGGCCGCAGTCACCACTGCACCTCCTGCGCCGCTCGATACCCTTCCGTCTCCGGCGTCCACGCCCAAGCCTTCGCCCGTCCGGCCGGGCACGCCGCCCCAACCCTCTGAGATTCGAGACGCCCTCGCGCGCGCCTATCAAAACGCGGTGACGGCCGACGAGAGCCGTGGCGCGCTCACGGCCGATTTCAACGGCGACGGCTCGGAAGATATCGCCGTCATCGTCAAGCCGAGCGCAGCGCAACTCTCGGAGATCAACCACGAAGTCGCCAACTGGATCGTCGAAGACCCGACGCGCGTCGAGCCGCCGCAGGAAATTCGCCCCGGCCAGCCGACGCCGACGCCGCCCGCGCCCGTCAAGGTCGAAGCGGGAGACACACTGCTCGCGATCATTCACGGTTACAAGTCGGCCGGATGGCGCAACGCCGACGCGAAACAAACTTATCTGCTCAAGAATGCGGTGGGCAGCGAGATGCAGGCGCAAACGGCCGACGAGGCGCGCCGCGCGAACGCCGAGCACAAACGCCCGCTCCCCTTCCTGCGCGGTGATTTGATCTGGCAAAAGCTGTCTGGCAAAACCGGCTGCGTCTACTGGACGGGCGCGAAATACGGCTGGTACGACTCGCCCCGGACGAGCGCACAGCCGAGCACACCGGCACACGACAAAAATTCTCCCGCACGCCACGCGCCATAAACTCGCGCCGCGCATAGACAAAAAGGGCGTGAGTCATTCCGCGAATGACTCACGCCCTTTTGCAGATGTTTCAAGCATGAGCGGGAAAGAGAAAGGGGCGTCTCCAGTTGAGGAAGACGCCCCTGTTGTTTGGTCGAGTTGGTTGACGGGAGTTTTTCTACTCGTCGTCGCTGTCGGCCTCGGCGTTGCCCGTGGCGGCGACCGCCGCAGGCTGTGCGCCACCGGCTGCTGTGGCGGCGGCCGTCGTCACGTCCGCGCCGATGATTTCGGGCAGGTCGTCGAGGCCGCGATCAATGTGCGCGCCTTGGTCAACCGTGTCGTCGCGGTCAACCGTGACGTTGCGGTAGAACTCCATCCCCGTGCCGGCCGGGATGAGCCGACCCATGATGACGTTCTCTTTGAGGCCGCGCAGATGATCGACGCGACCGGAAATCGCCGCCTCGGTCAACACGCGCGTCGTCTCTTGAAAAGAGGCCGCCGAGATGAACGAGTCGGTCGAGAGCGAAGCCTTCGTGATGCCTAAGAGGAGCGGTTCGGCCTTCGCCTGTTCGCCGCCGTCTATGTCGGCCACGCGGGCGTTCTCGTCCGTGAAGCGGAAGCGGTCAACCTGTTCGTCCAAGAGAAACTCCGTGTCGCCCACTTCGCGTATCTTGACCCAGCGCAACATCTGCCGGACGATCACTTCGATGTGCTTGTCGTTGATGTTAACGCCTTGCAGACGATAGACCTCTTGAATCTCGTTGACGATGTATTCCTGCAAGCGGTTCATGCCGAGCACGCGCAAGATATCGTGCGGGTTCAAGGGGCCGTCCATGAGGGCTTCGCCCGCGCGCACGCGGTCGCCTTCTTGCACGTTGATGTGCGTGCCGCGCGGGATGTCGTACTCGCGCTCCTCGCCGTCGTTGCCGACGACGATCAATTTGCGCTTGCCTTTGGCGATGGGGCCGAGTTTGATCACGCCGTCGATCTCGGACATGATGGCCGTCTCGCGCGGTTTGCGCGCTTCGAACAACTCGACGACGCGTGGTAGACCGCCCGTGATGTCTTTCGTCTTCGTCGTCTCGCGCGGTATCTTCGCGATCACGTCGCCCGGTTCCACCTCGTCGCCGTCGCCGACCATCAGGTTGGCGCGCACAGGCATCTGGTAAGTCTTCAGGATTTTGTTCGCGCCGAGACTGCGAATCTCGAAACGCGGCTGCTTCTTCTCGTCGGGCGAATCCTTGACGACGAGACGCGACTGGCCTGTCACCTCGTCCACCTCTTCGTCAACCGTCACGCCTTCCTTCAAGTCCTGATACTTAATCTTCCCGGCCACCTCCGTGAGAATCGCGAAGGTGAACGGATCCCACGTCGCCAGCAGTTGATCCTGCCGGACGCGCTGGCCGTCTTCGACGTGGATGTGCGCGCCGTAGACGATCTGGAAACGCGCCACCTCGCGGTTGCGCTCGTCGTGAATGGTGAGCGCGCCGTTGCGGTTCATGGCGATGATCTCGCCCTTGCGGTTCTTCACGGTCTGCAACTCGACGTAGTGAATCGTGCCGTCCGTGCGCGCTTCGTGCTTGGACGACTCTTCGAGACGTGCCGTGCCGCCGATGTGGAACGTGCGCATCGTGAGCTGCGTGCCCGGCTCGCCGATGGATTGCGCGGCGATGACGCCCACGGCCTCGCCGATGTCAACCGGCTTGCCCGTCGCGAGGTTGCGCCCGTAGCACTTGATGCAGACGCCGCGACGCGATTCGCAGGTCAAGACCGAACGGATGCGGACGCGCTGCACGCCGGAGCGTTGAATCTCAGCCGCGATGTCCTCGTCGATCTCCTCGTTGGTGGCGACGATGACGCGTCCCTCGACCGGGTCGATCACGTCATCGAGCGCCGTGCGGCCGACGATGCGGTCGCGCAACGATTCGATCTCTTCGCCGCCTTCGACGATGGCCGTCGAAGAAATTCCCTTGAGCGTGCCGCAGTCGGGTTCGCTGATGATCACGTCCTGCGCCACGTCCACGAGACGACGCGTCAGGTAGCCGGAGTCGGCCGTCTTCAAGGCCGTATCCGCGAGACCCTTGCGCGCGCCGTGCGTCGAGATGAAGTACTGCAAGACGTTCAAGCCTTCGCGGAAGTTCGAGCGAATGGGCGTCTCGATGATTTCGCCCGAAGGCTTCGCCATCAGGCCGCGCATCCCGGCGAGCTGTCGAATCTGCTGCGCCGTGCCGCGCGCCCCCGAATCCGACATGATCAGGATCGGGTTCAACTCGCCCGAATCCTTCTCGCGTTTGTCCATCGCCTTGAACATCTCTTTCGCCACCTTGTCCGTCACTTCCGACCAGATGGCGATGATCTTGTTGTAGCGCTCGCCGTTCGTGATGACGCCGTCGCGATACTGTTTATCGACTTCGATCACGTCCGAGTCGGCTTGGCCGACGAGCTGCTTCTTCGCGTCCGGCGTGACGAGGTCGTCGATGCCGATGGAGATGCCCGCGCGCGTCGCATACTGGAAGCCGAGCGTCTTCAAATCGTCGAGCATCTTCACCGTCATCTCGTGGCCGAGACGGAGGTGGCAATAGTTGACGATGGCGGTCAAGCCCTTCTTCTTGAGCGTGCCGTTGATGTAAGGCAAGCCCGCCGGGATCGAGTCGTTGAAAATGACGCGCCCCACGGTCGTGTTGATGACGCGGCGGACGTTCTCCTGCACGGTCGCGCGCATGATGTCCTGCGTGTCGTGCTCCTGCGTCAGATCGATGAGGTCGCCCGCGAGACGCAGTTTGATCGGCGTCTGCGTGGTGACTTCCTTCGCGTCGAGCGCGAGGAGCACTTCGTCGGTCGTGGAGAAGACGCGCCCCTCGCCTTTCGAGCCGGGACGGTCGCGCGTCAGGTAGTAACAGCCGAGCACGATGTCCTGCGAAGGCACGGCGATGGGCTGACCCGACGCCGGGCTGAGAATGTTGTTCGACGCGAGCATCAAGACCGTGGCCTCGATCTGCGCTTCGGGCGAGAGCGGAATGTGGACGGCCATCTGGTCGCCGTCGAAGTCCGCGTTGAACGCCGTGCAGACGAGCGGGTGAATCTTGATCGCCTTGCCTTCGACGAGCACCGGCTCGAACGCCTGAATGCCTAAGCGGTGCAGCGTCGGCGCGCGGTTCAAGAGCACGGGATGCTCGCGGATCACTTCTTCCAAAATGTCCCAGACGACCGGCTCTTGGCGGTCGACCATCTCGCGCGCCTGCTTGATCGTCGCGGCATACTGCTGCTTCTCAAGCTGGTTGTAGATGAACGGCTTGAACAACTCCAAAGCCATCTTCTTCGGCAGGCCGCACTGGTGGAGCTTCAACTCCGGCCCGACAACGATCACCGAGCGGCCGGAATAGTCAACGCGCTTGCCGAGCAAGTTCTGACGGAAGCGCCCCTGCTTGCCCTTCAAAGTGTCGGACAGGGATTTAAGCGGGCGATTGTTGACGCCGCGCAAGACGCGCCCGCGCCGACCGTTGTCGAACAGTGCGTCCACGGCTTCCTGAAGCATGCGCTTCTCGTTGCGCACGATGACTTCGGGCGCGCGCAGTTCCATCAACTTCTTGAGACGGTTGTTGCGGTTGATGACGCGCCGGTACAGGTCGTTCAAGTCGGAGGTGGCGAAGCGTCCGCCGTCGAGCGGCACGAGCGGGCGCAGCTCAGGCGGAATGACCGGGATCACGTCGAGGATCATCCAGTCGGGGCGGTTGCCCGACTTGCGAAACGACGTGACGACCTTCAGCCGCTTGGAATATTTGAGTTTCTTCTGCTGCGAAGTTTCGTCCTTCATCTTCGCACGCAGGTCAACCGAGAGTTCCTCGATGTTGACGAGCGCCAGAAGTTCCTTGATCGCCTCCGCGCCCATCTTGGCGACGAACGCGCCGGGAAAGTCGCGCATCAATTCGCGGTAACGCTCGTCGGTCAGGAGTTCGCGCTCCTTGACCGGAGCGTCGCCCGGATCGATGACGATGTAGGACTCGAAGTAGAGCACCTTTTCCAGTTCGCGCAAGGGGATGTCGAGCAGGTGGCCGATGCGCGAAGGGAGTCCTTTGAAGAACCAGACGTGCGAACAGGGAGAGGCGAGTTCGATGTGGCCGAGGCGTTCGCGGCGCACCTTCGCCTGCGTCACTTCGACGCCGCACTTGTCGCAGATCACCCCTCGGTGCTTCATGCGCTTGTACTTGCCGCACAAGCATTCCCAGTCGGTGACGGGGCCGAAGATGCGCGCGCAGAACAGGCCGTCGCGTTCGGGCTTGAAGGTGCGATAGTTGATCGTCTCCGGCTTCGTCACCTCGCCGTGCGACCACTGGCGAATCTTCTCAGGCGAGGCGAGCGAGATGCGGATCGCTTCAAAGTCGGGCGCGAGTTGAGTTTTTTCTTGCTGGAATCTGAACACAGTTTTATCTCCGATAAAAGTCCCAAGTCCCATGTCCCCAGTCTCAAGTCCTGAAGCCGCGTTTGACTTGGGACTTGAGACTTGAAACTTGAGACTTCTTTATCCTTCCGTTCCGCCGAGCAGCGCGACGACCGGCTTGCCCGCGCCGTCCGAAGTTTCGTCGGGCACGGCGTTGCGGTCGATGAGTTCCACGTCGAGACAGAGCGATTGCAGTTCGCGCACGAGGACGTTGAACGATTCGGGCACGCCCGGATTGAAGTCGGCTTCGCCCTTGACGATGGCTTCGTAAATCTTCGAGCGCCCGGCCACGTCGTCCGACTTGGCCGTCAAGAGCTCTTGAAGAATGTGCGCCGCGCCGTAGGCTTCCAAAGCCCAGACCTCCATCTCGCCGAAACGCTGACCGCCGAACTGCGCCTTGCCGCCGAGCGGTTGCTGCGTGATCAAGCTGTACGGCCCGATTGAGCGCGCGTGAATCTTGTCGTCCACGAGGTGCGAGAGTTTGAGCATGTAGATGTAACCGATGGTCACTTTCTGCTCGAACGCTTCGCCCGACAGACCGTCGTAGAGCACGGTCTTGCCCGAATCGCCGACGATGTCCGGCAAGCCTTGCTCGCGCAAACGCGCCGTCGCTTCCTTGAGCTTCTGCTTGATCTCAGGCTCGGTCGCGCCGTCGAAGACGGGCGTGGCGAAATGCACGCCGAGGACGCGCGCCGCCCAACCCAAGTGCGTCTCCAAAATCTGACCGACGTTCATGCGCGAAGGCACGCCGAGCGGATTGAGGACGATATCGACGGGCGTGCCGTCGGGCAAGTAAGGCATGTCCTCTTCGGGCAGGATGCGCGCGATGACGCCCTTGTTGCCGTGACGACCGGCCATCTTGTCGCCGACCGAGAGCTTGCGCTTCATGGCGATGAAGACTTTGACCATCTTGATCACGCCGGGAGCGAGTTCGTCGCCCTGACGCAACTTGGAAATCTTGTCTTCGTAGATGTCCGTCAGAATCTTGACCTGACGATCCGTGCGGTCTTCGTACTCTTTCACCTCGGCCGCCACGTCAACGCGCGTCGAAGCCAGATGCGCTTTGCGCAAAGCCTTCGGTTCGATGCCCGTGAGCATCTCGCGCGTGATCGTCTCGCCCTTCGGGATGCGGACTTCCTTGTCCACCAGCAGGTCGGCCGAGAGCTTGCGTCCCTCGAAGAGCTCGTAGATGCGTTGGTCGCGCTGCTCGCGCAGGATGCGCATCTCGTCTTCGAGGTCGCGCCTCAGGCGATTCTCTTCCTCTTCCTCAATCGCCATCGAACGCGCGTCGCGCTCCTGCCCCTTGCGCGTGAAGACCTGCACATCGACGACCGTGCCGTCGATGCCCGGAGGACACTGGAGCGACGCGTCTTTCACGTCGCCCGCCTTCTCGCCGAAGATGGCGCGCAGGAGTTTCTCTTCCGCCGTCAACTGCGTCTCGCCCTTCGGCGTCACCTTGCCGACGAGGATCGAGCCGGGTTTGACCTGCGCGCCGATGCGGATGATCCCTGACTCGTCCAAGTCGCGCAGCATGTTCTCGCCGACGTTCGGGATGTCGCGCGTGATCTCTTCGGGGCCGAGCTTCGTGTCGCGCGCCTCGATCTCCAACTCTTCGATGTGAATCGAAGTGTAGTAGTCGTCTTTGACGAGGCGTTCGGAGACGAGGATGGCGTCCTCGAAGTTGTAGCCGCGCCACGGCATGAAGGCGACGAGCACGTTACGACCAAGCGCGAGTTCGCCCTTGTCCGTGCAAGGCCCGTCGGCGATGACCTGCCCTTTTTGGACGCGCTCGCCGATGTTGACGATGGGGCGCTGGTTGATGCAGGTGTTTTGGTTCGAGCGTTTGAACTTGGTGAGCGTGTAGATGTCCGCCGTCACCTCGCGCGAGATCGTGCCGTCAACGTTGTGATCGGCTTTGACGATGATGCGCTCGCTATCGACGTAGTCCACCACGCCGTCGCGCCGCGCGGCGACGACCGCGCCGGAATCTCTGGCCGTCACGCGCTCCATGCCCGTGCCGATGTAAGGCGCTTCGGCGCGCAGGAGCGGCACAGATTGGCGTTGCATGTTCGAACCCATCAGCGCGCGGTTCGCGTCGTCGTTCTCAAGGAACGGGATGAGCGAAGCGGCGACGGAGACGAGTTGTTTCGGGCTCACGTCCACGTAGATCAACTCGTCGCGCATGGCGACGACGAACTCGCCCGCTTTGCGCGCGGCGTTGCGCTCGTTGATGATGTTGCCCTGCTCGTCGAGTTCGATGTTGGCCTGCCCGACGACGTATTTGTCCTCTTCCCAAGCCGTCAGGTAGAACGGGTACGGCTCGTAATCCGCACGCTTGCCGTCCGCGCCGACGCGCTTGTTGGCCTTCTCGATTTCCTCTTGCAAGATGTGGTCGCCCGGCTTGTACTTCGTGTCGCCGCCGTTGATGACGCGCACGTATTCGACGACGCGCCCGCTCTCCACCTTGCGATAAGGCGACTCGATGAAGCCGAATTCGTTGATGCGCGCAAAGCAGGAGAGCGACGAGATGAGACCGATGTTCGGCCCTTCCGGCGTCTCGATGGGGCAGATACGCCCGTAGTGCGTCGGGTGCACGTCGCGCACCTCGAAGCCCGCGCGCTCGCGCGACAAGCCGCCCGGCCCGAGCGCGGAGAGACGACGCTTGTGCGTGATCTCCGAGAGCGGGTTCGTCTGATCCATGAACTGCGACAATTGCGACGAGCCGAAGAATTCGCGCACGGCGGCAGTGACGGGCTTCGCGTTGATCAGGTCGCGCGGCATCGTCGTCTGCATCTCCTGCTGGATCGACATCTTCTCTTTGATGGCGCGCTCCATGCGCACGAGGCCGATGCGGAACTGGTTCTCTAAGAGTTCGCCGACGGCGCGCACGCGTCGATTGCCGAGATGGTCGATGTCGTCCGCGATGAACTCGCCCGGATTGCGCCGCATCTTCAAGAGATAGGAGATGACCTGCACGAAGTCGCTCGCGGACAAAAGCGGGTCGGCGATGCGGTCGCGTTCGGGCCGCCCCATCTTGATGTTGAACTTCAAGCGGCCGACGCGCGAGAGATCGAACTTGCGGTCGTCGAAGAACATGCCCTCGAACAGACGATAAGAGGTCTGCACGGTGGGCGGGTCGCCGGGGCGCATCTTCCTGTAAATTTCCAGCAGCGCATCGACCGGCTTGTTGATCACGTCTTTCTTCAAGGTCAGAGACAGGACGGAACCGAGGTCGTCGCGTTCGGGGAAGAAGACGGAGAAGTTCTGGACGCCCGATTCGGCGATCTCCTGCAACTTCGCGGGATTGATCTCCGTGTTGGCTTCGAGCAAGACCTCGCCCGTCTCCATGTTAACCACGTCGGCGACGGCATACGCGCCCTCGAACTGCGTCGAATCGACTTCGACTTCCTTGACGTGGCCTTTGCGCAGATCGCGCAAGGCGGAAGAAGTCACCTTCTTGCCCGCGCGCGTGACCGGTTCGGCGTGGCCGCGCACCTTGAGGTCGTTGTCTACCTTCATGCCGACCAAGTTGCTTGCGCCCTCTTCGGCCACTTGGATGAAGAGCCGGCCGCCTTCGACGCGCACTTCGTCAACCGTGTAGAAAGCGCGCAGGATGTCTTCGTCCGAGTAGGCGGCGTTCTTCACGGCGTCTTCGAGTTGACCGTCGGTGTGAAACGCCTTCGGGTCAAATTGCGGGTTGAGCCAGATGCCGAGTGCGCGCAGGAAAATCGAAGCGAGAAACTTGCGCTTGCGGTCGATGCGCACGTAGAGCAGATTCTTCTGGTCGTATTCAAACTCGACCCACGAGCCGCGATACGGAATCACCTTCGCCAAGTACACGGGCGACTTCTCGAAGAAGACGCCGGGCGAGCGGTGAAGCTGCGAGACGATGACGCGCTCCGTGCCGTTGATGATGAACGTGCCGTTGTCGGTCATCAGCGGGATTTCGCCGAAGAAGACCTCTTCTTCCTTGATGTCGCGGATGGACTTCGCGCCCGTCTCCTGATCCACGTCGAAGACGGTCAGGCGAATCTTCACCTTGAGCGGGACGCTGTAGGTCATGCCGCGCTCTTGGCATTCCTGCTGGTCGTGCTTGTGCTTGAGGCCGACGGGCTCGCCGCAGTTGTCGCACAGTTGCGGGCGGACGGCGTTGAACGTGCCGCAGTTGTGGCACAAAGATTCGCCGGGCACGAGCGGGTCGACTTTGACGAGCGTGCCGCAGTTCTTACAGTTGGCGCGAAGATAGCGCAAGCCTTCGAGGCGGCCGCACTTACACTGCCAGTTGCCGATGTGATATTCGACGAAATCCAGTTCCGCCGTCCCGCGAAAATCCGAAATCGGGAAGACCGAGCGAAAGACGGCTTGCAGGCCGGTCGGCTCGCGCTCTTCCGAGAGCAAGTCCATCTGGAGAAAACGGTTGTAGGAGTCGCGCTGAATCTCGATGAGGTTCGGGATGCGCGCCGCCGTCTTGATCTTCGAGAAGTCGTGCCGGACGGGCGGTTGGCTCAGGCGGCGACCGTGGCCGCTCACGTTCGCTTGAAGCGGATTTGCAGACATCTTTAATCCCTAAGCTGTCAGCCGTCAGCAGTCGGCCGTCAGCTAAAAAGAAATTTATTTATGACTATGGCTCAAGAGCGTTTAGCACTAACCTGCTGATGGCTAACTGCTAAACGCTAATAGCTTCCTTTAGAGACGACAAAACGCAGCCAGAGCGCACAAGTCTCTGACCGCTTCGATAAAGGTTTCGGCGGTTGAATTTTCTCAAACTGACTGTGGGAGTAACGCCAACGCCTCAATACTCCCCTACCTTAGCCGCACCACGGCTCGCCTGTCAAGAAAGCAAAAGCACAGTGACGAGTGACGAATGACAAGTGACGAGTTAAAGACAAGTTCTGTTTTTCAACTTGTCACTCGTCACTTGTCACTCGTCGCCGTCTTACTTGACTTCGACGGTTGCGCCCGCGTCAGACAATTTGGCGCGGATGGCTTCGGCCTCGTCCTTCGAGACGCCTTCCTTGACGGCCTTCGGCGCGGCTTCGACCAAGTCTTTGGCCTCTTTCAAACCGAGCGCCGTGATCTCGCGCACGACCTTAATGACGTTGATCTTGTTGCCGCCGGCGGCCTGCAAGATCACGTCGAATTCGGTCTTCTCTTCGACCGGGGCAGCCGCATCGCCGCCGCCCGCGCCCGCCGCCGGAGCCGCCGCCACGGCCGCCGCCGCAGCCGAGACGCCGAACACGGTCTCCAACTCTTTGACGAGTTCCGAGGCTTCCAAAAGGGTCATGCCCTTCAAATAATCGATCACTTCTTCTCTAGTTGCCATGATAACTAATTAACCTCCTCAAGGGTTCTGCTTGTTGTGCTCATCGTTGATGGTTCGCAGCAGGAGAACCCACGGGACATTCCCTGTCCGTTCGTTGCATCCGAACTTGCGAGAACGTCCGAGCCACTTAAAGACGACCTGACAAATCGTCCCGCCCGTTTTAACCGCGTCCAGCCACACTATTCAATTGCGGATTTCGGATTGCGGAATGCGGATGAGAAAACAGAGACGTAGTTATCTCAAACTGTCTTGCTTTTCAATCCGCATTCCGCAATCCGCATTCTAAAATCGTTAAGCGGTTTCGCCGCCGCCTTTTTGCTCGCCGATCTGTTTGACGACAATCGCCAGATTGCGCGGCACGGCCGACAGCACCGTGACCAGACGCTGCGCCTGACAATTGATCAGGAACATGATCTTCGAGATCAACTCTTCCTTCGGCGGCAGGCTCGCAATCGCCTCGACATCCTTGAGCGCGACCACTCTGCCTTCGACCACGCCCGCCTTGAAGGTGAACACGTCCGGGTTGTCTTTGACGAACTTCGAGACGGCCTTCGAGAGCGTCACGGCGTCGGTCGTGCTCGTGGCAATAGCCGTCACGCCTTTGAAGTGCTCGGTCGCGCCCGCGAACGGCGTGCCTTCGACGGCGCGGCGCGCCAGTGTGTTTTTGACGACCGAGTATTTCGCGCCCGCCTGATCGAGTTGGCGTCGGAGTTCCTGATCCTTCGTCACCGTGAGTTTGTTGAAGCCGATGAGCATCGCGGCGGTCGCTTCCTGAAACTGCTGCGTGAGGGCTTCCAAATCCTTCTGCTTTTGTTCTCTCGTTTTCATCTCTGTCTATACGCTCCTCACTGCAAACTATTTCACGTAAGCCGTCTCGTCCAAGAGCACGCCCGGACTCATCGTCGCCGCCAAGTTCACTTTTTTGACGTAGCGGCCTTTGGCCGTCGAGGGCTTGGCCTTGATGACGGCGTCGAGCAAGACTTGCGCGTTCTCGCGTAGGAGTTGCTGGTCGAAAGAGACTTTGCCGATGCCGACGTGGATAACGCCCGTCTTGTCCACGCGGTATTCAACCTTGCCGGCCTTCGTCTCGCGCACGGCGGTCGTCACGTCCGGCGTCACCGTCCCCGTCTTCGGGTTCGGCATCAGGCCGCGCGGCCCGAGCACTTTGCCGAGTCCCCCCACCAAGCGCATCATGTCGGGCGTGGCGATGACGGCGTCGAAATCGAGCCACCCGCCCTTGATGCGATCCACCATGTCTTCGCCGCCGACGAAATCCGCGCCCGCTTCTTCCGCTTCGCGAATCTTGTCGCCCTGCGCGATGACGAGCACGCGCTTGGACTTGCCCAAGCCGTGCGGCAAGACGACCGTGCCGCGCACGAGTTGGTCGGCCTTGCGCGGATCGACGCCGAGCCACATCGTCAATTCGATGGTTTCGTCAAACTTCGCGAAGGCGATCTCTTTGACCTTCGCCAATCCTTCATCCAGATTGTATTTCCGGTTCGGCTCGATCTTCTCCAGAGCCGCGCGGAATTTCTTTCCATGCTTTGGCATTAACTTCACCTCTGAGGTACGAACGAACGCGCGACGCCAGCGTTGCGCCTTCTCCCTCTCAAAAGAGATGTTAGTTGCTGACAACCAACATCTACTCCACCGTGAGTCCCATGTTGAGCGCAGTGCCTTCGATGGTCTTGATGGCGCTCTCAAGGTTCGTCGTGTTCAAATCGGGCATCTTCGTGCGCGCGATCTCTTCGATCTTGGCGCGCGAGATCGTGCCGACCTTCTCCTTGTTCGGCTTGCCCGAACCCTTCGGGATGCCGGCCGCTTTCTTCAACAGATCGGCCGCGGGCGGCGTCTTCGTCTCGAAGGAGAACGAGCGGTCGGCGAACACCGTGATGACGACCGGAATTTTCATGTCCGGATCCATCTGCGCGGTCTTCGCGTTGAAAGCCTTGCAGAACTCCATGATGTTGACGCCGTGCTGGCCGAGCGCCGGGCCGATGGGCGGAGCCGGATTAGCCTTCCCCGCCGGAACCTGCAACTTGATGTAGCCTGTAATCTTCTTTGCCATGGTCTTTGATAGCTTTCAGCAGTCAGCTTTCAGCAATCAGCTTTTCGCTTCCGTTTTAGCTGGAAGCTGACTGCTGATGGCTGAATGCTTCTTTTACTCGTCCTCGGTGAACGTGACTTTTTCCACGTCCAAGAAATTCAGTTCGACGGGCGTCGAGCGGCCGAAGATGGTGACGACCACCTTGAGCGTCGATTTGTCGGCGTTGACCTCTTCGACCTTGCCGGTGAAGCTGGCGAAGGGGCCTGACTTGATGCGTACCGTCTCGCCCGCCGTGTAGGTGAACTTCGGCTTCGGTTTCTCCTGCGCCTCCGTCACGTTGTGTACGATCTGATCGACTTCCTGCGGCGTCAAAGGCGTCGGGTTCTGCCCGCCGACGAAGCCCGTCACTTTCGGCGTGGACTTGATTAGATGAAAGACGTTGTCGGGGATATGCCCGCGGTCGTCGCATTCGATCTGCACGAGCACGTAGCCGGGATAGAACATGCGCGAGGACTCGACGCGCTTGTTGCCGCGCATCTCGACGACCGTCTCGGTCGGCACGAGCACTTCCGTGATCTCCGCCTGCAAGTCCGTGTCACGGATGCGCGCCTTCAAAGAGTCGCGCACCTTCTTTTCGTGCCCCGAATAAGTGTGTAGGATGTACCACTGCTGCATCTTCTCAAACGTCCTCGCTCTCTCAAAGAGCTTGCTCTACCTCGAACCTCGTAGAACCCGAATTTCCCCGTCAACTAAATCTGGCCCGACAAAACTTTGAACGGCCGACCCTTCAACCGCCGAGAACTTTCGTCAACCCGTTGATCACCAGCGTCCAGAGCCTATCGACGCCCCACAGGTAAGCGGCGAAGAAAGCGACGGCGATGATCGTGATGATCGTGGTGTTCTGCACGTCCTTGAACGTCGGCCAAGTCACGCGCCGCATCTCGGAGCGGACATCGCTCACGAAAGTCGAGATGCGCTCGAAGAAGCCCGCGCGCGCGCCTTTCACGTCGCGCTCACGCCGCGCCGCACGCCCCTCCGGGCCTTCGCCGAAACGCGCCGTACGCGGAGCAGCCCCCGCCCCGGTCTCCACGCCCGTCGAACTCGTGCGCCCCGGCGGCGGCTCAGGCTCTAGAGACGGCAGCGAATTGTCGTCCTCGTTCTCAAAATCGTCGTCTTTTTGTCTCGCCAAGGGAGCTTACCTCTTAAGTACGCCTGTTGACAGGGGTATCAGGATTTAATTCTTTAGATCGCCTATTTCCAGTGCAGCTTGCGATGGCAATTAGCACAAAGCACGTCGCATTTGGCAATCTCAGTTAAAATCCTTTCAATACTCCAGCCCCAATCCAATGCCTTTGACACCACAATCTCTTTCTTCTTCGGCTCTCTATGATGAAACTCTAAGCAAGCCGGATGCGTCTCAAGGCAGCGAGCGCACCGCAATTGGGATTTATACTCATCAAACCACTTTCGAATTTCCTGCTTACGCCTGCGCACGGCAGTCTTCGCAGTTTTCTGATTCCTCGCATACCAGTTACGCCGGTACTCTCGGAGTTTCTCTGGATGCGCCTTCTTCCACTCTTCAGTTGCCATTCACAAACTCTAGCGCAAAAGAGTCTATGCACCAATATTGATGGCAGGGGTACCAAGATTTGAACTCGGACTTTCGGTTTTGGAGACCGACGTGCTAACCGTTGACACTATACCCCTAAAGACAGTGACAAGTGACGAGTGACAGGTGACAAGTTCAAACAGCCGTTGACTCATCACTCGTCGCTTGTCACTCGCGACTGTTACTTCGTTTCCTTGTGGCTTTTGTGCGCACGGCAGAAGCGGCAGAACTTGCTGAACTCCAGACGTTCCGTCGTCGTCTTCTTATTCTTCGTCGTCACATAGTTGCGATGCTTGCATTCCGTGCATTGCAACACAATATTATCGCGCGGCATAACTCACCTTCCCTCAAAACCGGAACTCGGTTGAACTTTAACAGTCCCGAAAAATTACTCGATGATATCGGTGATAGTCCCGGCCCCGACGGTTCTGCCGCCCTCACGGATAGCAAAACGCAAGCCCTTCTCCATCGCTATCGGCGTAATCAACGTCACTTCCATCGCCACGTTGTCGCCCGGCATCACCATCTCCACC
>DASVUD010000004.1:0-117570 GCA_036387235.1 Pyrinomonadaceae bacterium | reverse complement strand
AACGCCTTCGTCGGCATGCAATATTACGGCTACTTGAGGCGCAAGCCGGATCAGAGCGGCTTCGACGCGTGGCTGCGCGTCTTGCAGGCGGGCAACGTCCGCACGATGGTCGACGGCTTCCTCAACTCGGTCGAGTACAAGCTACGCTTCGGCCAACCGTGAAAAGCGGTGAATGGTAAATAGTGAAGGGTGAATGGAAGAAGACTGATCTTCTCCATTCACCCTTCACTATTTACCGTCTACCGTCTTCTTAGCGGACGACGTTGATGCTGATCAGTTGTTGGCCTTCGATGACGAACTCGGCGGGCGGGAGTTCCTGCTCGGAGACGGGTGAGAGCGCGGTGGGCGTGAAGCCGCCGGAGGTGCGGTCGCTGTTCAAGGTGGCGACGACGGAGGGCGGCAAGTTCGGCATCTCGTCCGTCCCGATGACCGCGCCCGACGTGACGCGGAAGAGTTTGACGTAGAGACGGTCGTTCTTCTTGATCTTGTTGATCGCGCCGACGAGTTGCGTGAGGTCGGTCGGCACGAAGTTCTGCGCGGCCGAAGCCTGTTGCAGCGCGCCGCCGTCGCCGACGAAGAGCACGAGTTGGCCGCGCGGCACGTCCGCCGGAATCTTCACCGGGATGCGCTGCACGAACTGCTTGCCCGAATCCGTGCGGACGTAAGCCTGCACTTCGACCGTCTCGCCGCGCGCGACCTCGGTGCGGTCTAAGGCGATGCGGTCGAGCGTTCCGGCCAGACGCGCGTCGGTCGAAGTGATGTCAAGCGTGATTTGGCCGATGTCGACGTTGTCGAAACCGCTTGAGAGCAGCGCGGCCATCGGCACGGCGACCGAAGCGGCGGTCTGCGCGCCCGCGTTCATCGAAGAGAAGCGACGCTCGATCCGGATCGGCTGCTGCCCCGCCACGTCGATCTGGCCGCGCAGAGAGATGGTCGAATCGCCGACGGAGCGTTCGGTCGAACCGATGGTGCTGAAGATGGTGATGTTCAAAAGGATCGGCGTCAGGAATTTATCGTTCGCCACCTCGTAGGTGTAAGTCTCGGTGCGGTCGCGGCTGGTGTGGAGATTGATCTTGACCGGGATCATCTTGGGCGCTTGGCCGAGCATGCCGTAGATGCCCGTGGCGCGATCCTGCGAAATCGCGCCGACCATCTGACCCGCCGAAGAGAGTTTGAAGGAATTGTTGACGCTCGAAATCACCGTCACGACGTTCGACTCGGACATCGGCATGTCGGCGACGCCGAGGCCGAGGAACGGATGGCCGAAGGCATAGATGCGTTTGTCGTCGCGCCACGTCACAGTGCCGAAGGCCGCGAGCGAATAGTCGCCGCGCACGAGTTGGACGCTGACGGAAGAACCGGGCGGCAGAGTCTTCTCAGTCACCTTCCCCAGAGGCGTGATCTCGGCCCCGCCGCCCACGCCCGCCACGGGCATGAGGCCGTTGGCCTGCAGCTGCGGCGCGTAGAGCGAGAGGGCTTCGGCGCTGATGCCGCTGAAGACGAGCGGCGTCGAGATGGGCATGATCTGTTGGCCGAGCAGTGCGTTCAGAGGCGAGTTGGCGGCGACGGGCGCGGCGAACGTGCCGCCGGCGACCGCCGGTTTCGGCCAGTCGAACTGCCAATCGGTCGAGGCCAGTTTGGCGAAAGACATCGTGCGCGGCGAAGAGGCCGTGCGCGTCGTCGTTCCCTGTTGCCGCTCGAAGATGTCGATCATCTGTTTGATCGGCGTGATGCCGCAGATCGGTTCTTTCGAGAAGGGAAAACTGAAGGCGATTGCGCCGACGAGTTTGCCGTCGATGTAGACGGGCGAGCCGGACATACCGGCGAACACACCGGTCTTCTCGGCCTTCGCGCCCGTCAGACGCCCGATGATGGCCGATTGTCTGGGCGCTGGGAAACCCGGCAACACGCCGATGATGTCCACGCCGAACTCTTCCGCTTCCGTGCCCGAAAAGACCGTCCACGCGCGCGCCTTCATGCCCGGCCGCACGTCTTCCAGAGGAAACAGGCGCGCATCCATGGCGGCCGCGTTTGCGCTCGTCGCTTTGGCGGGAGTCTGCGCCGCAGACATCGTGGCGGACGCGAGCAGCGTGAAGGCGAAGGCTAAAGCCGACAGGGGACGAAACAATTTTTTCATGTGAATACCTTTGAGAACGGGGGGAAGCATGTTTAAGAAGCAACACGGCCGGAGTCGCAAGCGACCTGTTGAACGACCGCGCGGCGCACCTGCGAAATAACCAAGAGCGAATATAGCGTCCGGTTTCTCAGATGGTCAAGGCATTGGAAAGGTTGTGTTAACGCGCTGCTGAAGCAACACGAAACCACGAGCACGCGAAACGGCACGGAAATTTATTCGTGCCGTTTCGCGTGCTCGTGGTTTCGTGTTTAGAACTGATTGGGCAAACTCACTTCGGGCGCGGCGTGCGCCTCGGCGACGCAAGGCCAAGCGCGAACCGTGCCGACGTGTGCGGCGGGCGATTCGCCCTCCGGCAAAATCACTTGCATGTAGAGGCGCAAGTCGCGCTCGTGCTCGTTCAGTTCAGACTCGTCGGCTCGTGCCAGATTCGGCACTTTGTAGACGATCTTGCTGTTTTTCGGAAGCTCGCCACGGGGCGAAAACCGCTCGCCCCCGTCCGACTCGAAAGCGCGTCGCCCGGAGTCGTATCTCCACCCCGCTTTGAGCTTCAAGTCAATCGGCGTCCGCACGCCGCTGCCCGCAGGCAAAGGTACTGCCGGAATCGTCACTACTGCTTCCCCCTCTTCAAACTAAAGACATGGCCTTCGGGAGATTGGGTTGCGGGCCGATGTTCTGCGTCAGAGGCACGCCGGGGCCTGCCTGCTGCGGCGTGCCCGTCGCCATCAAAATGCTTCTCACTTTGGCCGGGGGCAGAGGCGCGCCGTTCTTCGCCTTGGCGCGACCTTGCAGGCAGGCCACCGAACCCGTCACGATGGGCGAGGCGCTCGACGTGCCGGAGAAGCGCAAGGTGTACCAGACGTTCTCCGAAGCGCCGCCTTGCGCGTCGCCGTAGCCGAGCGTGGTGACGTGCCAGCCCCAAGCCTGAACGTTGACGATTTTACCATAGTTCGAAAACCAGATGCGGGAGCGCGGCACGCCGATGGAGGCGTAGTTGTTGTCGTTGTCGAAGTGGTTGGTCGGGGGCACGCCCGCGCCCACCACAATCGCGCCGCTGTCCTTTTGCAAGCCGGTGTTGTTGAAGATCGCGAGGTCGAAATTCTCGTCTCCGTTCCCGGCCGCCTCCACCACGGTGATGCCTTTGGCGGTGGCCGCCGCGATGGCCGAGAAGGTGTCGCCCCAATATTGCATGGCGACGTACTTGTTGTTCGGCCCCGTCGCCTGCAACTCGATCAGGATCACGTCGCCCGCTTTGAGTTGGGCGGCGGCGTTGTTGATCGCGGCGGCCGTGTTGAAGACGCCGTTGACGATGGCCGAATGCACGACGGCCTTCGCGCCGTGGGCGATGCCGACCGTCCCCTTTTGATTGGGAACGGAAATCATCTCGCCGAGCACGGCCGTGCCGTGGTTGCGCCAGCCGAGGTCATTGATGACTGTGCCGCCGATGAGCGGAATCCCGGCGGGCAAATCTTCGTGCGTGCGATTCCAGTTGCCCTCGATGTCGCAGATGGTAACGTTCGTGCCTTTGGCTCCGGCCAACGCCCAAATCTCTTCCGCGCCGATGCCGTCGGGCGGCGTGTAGAGGTAGCCTTGCGCCGGCTCGAAGTTGCGACTACCGGCCGCCGTTCCGTTTAGGACGGCGGGCACGGGGCGCGGCGCGACGAACGCTTTCCAGACCGGGTCTTTCCGGTTCAACTCCTTCGCGATCTTCTGCGCGTCTTTGTTGTCCTGCGGGATGATCTGCACGAAACCGCTCTGGATGAACTCGGCGTCCATGCCCTTGTCGGCGAACTTCGACGGGTCTGGCTCGGGCGGCAGGAAGGCCGCCACCTCGACGCGGTTTTTGACCGCCGCCGACTTCAAGCCGAAGTGCGAGCGCATGGACTTGATGTCGTACTTCGCCAGCACGTTGTTGAGCGTGTCGGCCTGCGACGAGGCGGCGGCCGGAGCCGCAAACTTCGTCGCGCTGAAAGCAACCGGAGCCTCGTAGCGCAATTCGACGAGGACGTAATCGGGAACGTCCGGGGTCTCGATGTCCGTGCTGACGAAACCTGCGTTGGTATCGCGCCCTGTGATCGTGTTGACTTTCTTTTTCGAGGCCGATTTTTTTGTTGCCATCTCGTTTCTCCTATGGGTGGGTATCGTGTCTGAATGAAGAGACGCGGCGGCAGCGAGTTGTCCTCTTCGTTGCCGCCGCGTGAACTAGAGGCGAATTGCAGGCGTGCGCCGTTTAAGCATGAAGGTTCTCAGGAGGAGCGTGCGCCTTGCGACGCGCGAAGGCTAACAGGTGGGACTCACGTCTCAAAGTGAGGTTCATGTGGACGGTAACTCTCGTGAGCGAGGCGTTGCGAAAGCGGTGGAAACATCTTCCCCCGAAAATCCGTGTCAATAATTACGCCTGAATTACGTCTGACGAGCGGCGCACTCGTCTCAGGTTAACGTGGCGTTCAAGTTCAACTCGATCAGTCTCCGCTATCTGCTAATGCCGCGACACGGCGAAACGTTTCGCGCGCGGCGAGAGATTCGATTAAAGATGGAGTAATACTTGCTCGACGCGTGCGCGCGTTCGCCGGGCGGCCTGACTTTGCGCCCGCGCGCGCGGCGTGTTAATTTTCGCGGGCGATGCTTCCGTCATCATCTCTAAACGAGTCGGTCGTCGTCGGCTCACACGACTCCACGGCGTCTCTTCCATCCCGACACGCGGAGACGCAGCGTTTCATCCATGTCTGACACGGAGGGCTTCATCTTGGCCGGCGGCGCGTCGAGCCGGATGGGCACGGACAAGTCGCGCCTCCGTCTCGGCGGGCGCACCTTCACCGAGCGCGTCGCGGCGGCGCTCGGCGCGCTCGCAACGGAAGTCAGCATCGTCAGCGCGCGGCCGGACGCGAACGAGTTGAAACTGCCTGTCGTCCCGGACGTTCACCGCGGCTGCGGCGCGCTCGGCGGTTTGCACGCCGCGCTCGCAGCGTGTCGCGCGCCGTGGGCGGCCGTCGTCTCTTGCGACCTGCCGTTCGTCACGGGCGAACTGTTCACGCGCCTCGCCGAATTGAGAACGAACGACGCGGACGCCGTCGTTCCCAGACAAGCGGATGGGCGCGCGCAACCTTTGTGCGCGCTTTATCGGCGCGCGGAATGTCTCCGACTCGCCGCGCAGCTTCTCGCAGAGGGCGAACGACGCCCGCGCACGCTCTTGCAAATCTTGCGCACGCGTTGGGTCGCGCCCGAAGAGTTGGCCGACCTGCACGGCGCGGAACTGTTCTTCCTGAACGTCAACACGCCGGAAGATTACGAGCAGGCGAAGCAAATAGGAACGATGAAGGATGAACGGAAGGCTGGTGAATGGTAAATGGTCAATGGTGAATGGAATAAAACTGTCTTCATCCATTCACCATTGACCATTGACCATTCACCGCTTTAGTTCATCGTTAGATTCTATGTCTCGACGCAGAAGACCGGGACGGAGGTTATTGAAGGCGCTGCTGCCGGTGGTGTCGCTGCTGGTGCTCGGCGTCGGCGCGGGCGCGTGGTTCATCCTCCACACGATTGCGCGCCCCGTGGCGCGCCCCTATCTCGTCACGCCGGAAACTTTTCCCGCCTACAGCGCGCGTGGCTTGCGCGTGAGCGAGGAGCGTTGGCAAAACGGCGACGGGACGGAGGCGCGCGGCTGGCTCTTGCGCGGCGCGGAGGGCGCGCCCGCCATCGTGCTCCTGCATCGCTACGGCGCGGATCGTTCGTGGCTCTTGAATCTCGGCGTCAAGCTCAACGAAGCCACCAACTGCACCATCCTCTGGCCTGACCTGCGCGGCCACGGCGAGAATCCGAAGCTCGCTTTGACCTCTTTCGGCGCGCGCGAAACGGAGGACACGGCGGCGGCCGTCTCTTTCCTGCGCGGACTCAAAACAGCACAAGGAGGGCGCGCGCTCGTCGGCGAACGCCTCGGCTTCTACGGCGTCGAACTCGGCGCGTATGCGGCGCTCGCCGCCTCGGCGCAAAAGCCGGAGGCGGCCGGTACACGCGCGCTCGTGCTCGATTCAGTCCCGGCTTCGCCCGACGACATGTTGCGCCACGCCACGCGCGAACGCGTCGGCTTCGACAACGCGCTTCTCAACCTGCTCGTGCGCGGCGCGGCGCGCGCTTATTATCTCGGCGGCTACACGAACGACTCGGCGTGCGCTCTGGCCGCGCAACTACAGGGACGCCGCGTGCTGCTCTTGAGCGGGGAGGACGCGGGCGACTTGCGCGATTCCACGCGCGCGCTCGCCGGGTGTTTCCCCACGCCGCCCGCCACCGGGCTGCAAATCGATCTGCCCGTCACCGGCTTCACCGCCTCTTCCGCCACCGGCGAACAGGGCGAAACCTACGACCGCCTCGTCATCGAATTTTTCTCTCAAGCCTTCAACGAAGACTCGCGCCGCCCGCGTTAACCTCAAATGCAATCAACGCGCGCGCACGGCGGCGAGCACGTTTTCTCCGTTGTCGCCGATCACTTCAACTTCGAGCGGGCGGAAGTCCAACAACTGCCGTGCGTATTCCTCGGGCACGATGACGAGCAACGTCCCGCCCCGCTCTCTTAAGACCTCCAACACCTCGCCCACGCCTTCGTACTTTCGCGGTTCTTCCCGCGCGTCGTCGTACAGCACGCGACCCGCCGCATAAAATTGCGAAGTGCGTTCGATGGTGTGCAAGTTCAAGACGGGCGCTTCACCGTATCCTCTCGCCTCCGCCGCTCTCAGCAGGTCGCGCATGGACTCGCGCGCCGCCACGCGCTCCACGGCGCAACCGACGATCAGCATCGTCGTCAAAAACGATGCGCCGGCCACCACGAGCGCGCACGCCGCGCGTCGCCCCGGCGCGAGCAAGACGTATGCGCCGGCCGCGACGACGGGCGCGGCCACGAGCACGATGCAGACGCGCGACAACTCCGTCACGCGCAACTCGTAGAACGCTCCCGCCACGGCCGGCAAGATCATCAACGCGCCCGTCGCGCGCATCGCGCGCGCGCCGCCTTCGCCGCGCACGTAAGCGGCCAGACGCTCGCCCGCGAGCAGCGCCGCGCCCGGCAGCGCGGGCAAAATGTAGCCCGGCAGTTTCGACCCCGACACCGAAAAAAAGAGCAGCGGGAACAACAGCCACGCGAGCGCGAACAGGCGCAGTTTGCCGAGCGGGTCCGCATCATCTCTGCCGCCGGGCGCGTCGCTCGTGCCGGATGCGTCGTTCGTGCTGAACGCGTCCGCGCCATCGTTCCTGCCGCCGCGCCAGCGCCAGCGCCGCGCCGCGTGCCACAGACTCGTGGCGAGAAACGCGCTCCACGGCAGGGCGAGCGCCGGGATGATCGCCGGATAAAACCAGACGGGCTGCGGGTGGTGATACTTGTTCGAGAGATAACGCGCGAAGTGATGCTTGACGAAGAACTCGTCAACGAACGTCCAACCGTGCCGCGCGATGACGGGCGCGTACCAGACGGCGGCCACGGCCAACGTGAGCGGCAATCCCCACAGGGCTGTCTTCCACGCACGAGGCCAGCGCCGCCGCAACAGGTAATAGACGCAGACGACGCCCGTGGGGATGACGACGCCGATCAAACCTTTTGCCAAGAGCGCCACGCCCATCCCGGCGTAAAATCCTGCGTGCAGCAGTCGCTGCGCGCGCGCCCGTGGTTCGAGTTCCGCCGCGAAGAAAAAGGCGAGCGCGCACGCCACCGTCGCTGTCACGAAGATGTCGAAATTCACGCCGCGCGAAAAGACGATGAACCCCGCGCTCGTCGCCGTCACAGCGCCCGCCGCGAGTTGCAGCCAACCGGCGACGTCCTCGTCCGCGCGCAACTCTACGCGCCGCGCCGTCCAGCCGACGACGAAGACCGTCAAACACCCTGCGAGCGCCACGCCGAGGCGCGCCGTCCATTCCGCGACGCCGAAGATTTTGTAACCGGCGGCGGCCGCCCAATAGACGAGCGCGGGCTTTTCAAACCACGTGTGGCCGCCGAGCGTCGGCGTCACCGCGTCGCCGCGCTCGTACATCTCGCGCGCCACCTGCGCGTAGCGCGGCTCGTCCGCGCCGGCGAAGGGCGCGCGTCCCAAGCCGTAAAAATAAACGACGGCCGTGGCCGTCAACAGCAAAAGCCAACCGCGCTTGGCAAGCGTCGAAGGTTGCAAGTATAGTCACCGGGATTTAGCTGTTAGCTGTTAGCTATTAGCTGTTAGCTAATGGCGGCAAGCGTTCAGCCGGATTTTTTGTCTTACATTGTGAGTATCGGCGAAGTTGCTGCAATGTACAAAGCAGCAAGCGCCTCCGGCCGCACACGCGCCGGCTGTATAAACTTTCATTGCTCGAAAGATCAACAATCACTCGAAAGTGAATCAACATTCATAGCTAACAGCTAATAGCCAACAGCTTCTCATGCCCCTACGCACCGCCGCCATCGGGACAGGCCATCTGGGACGCCAGCACGCGCGCATCCACGCGGCGCTCGCCGCCGAAGGACGCACCGAGTTCGTCGCCGTCTGCGACGCGGACGAAGAGACGGCGCGCCGCATCGCCAACGAGCGCGAAACCGAATGGACGATTGATTGGCGAAGTCTCGTCGGTCGCGTCGATGCCGTGAGTCTCGCCGTCCCCACCGAGTCGCACGCCGAGATCGCTTGCCCTCTGCTCGAAGCGGGCGTCCACGTCCTCGTGGAAAAACCGATCTCGCACACGATTGCCGAGGCCGACCGCATGATCGAGGCGGCCGCGCGCGGCCATGCGACGCTCATGGTCGGCCACGTCGAACGCTTCAACCCGGCGCTCTCGGCGCTCTACCCGCACGTCCGCAATCCGCTCTATTTCGAGATTCACCGCGTCGGCGAATTCACCGCGCGCTCTCTGGACATCGACGTGGTGCTCGACTTGATGATTCACGATCTGGACATCGTGCAGTGGCTCGTCGGAAGCGAGGTGGAGGTGACGGACGTGCGCGCCGTCGGGATTCCGGTCTTGACCGAACGCGTTGACGCGGCCAACGCGCGCATCGAATTCGCCACCGGCGCGGTCGCCAACATCACGGCGTCGCGCGTCGGCATGGAGAAGATACGCAAGATGCGTTTCTTCCAACCGCACGACTACGTCGCCGTCGATTACGCCACGCGCTACGCTTCCATCAGCAGCCTCGCGCCGCCCGACCCGACGAGCACGCGCCCCGGCGTGCGACAACAACGTCTGGAGATCGCCGACGTTGAACCCTTGCGCGCCGAGATCGAAACGTTTCTCGAAGCCGCCGCCGCGCGCCGCGAGCCGCCCGTCACCGGCGCGGACGGCCGCCGCGCGCTCGCGCTCGCCCTGCGCGTCCTCGAACGCATCCACGCACACACGGACAACGCCGGGCTGCACGCCGCGCTGGCCGCCCGCGCCGACTTCACTTCGCGCGACCATACCTGAACGCCGAGCCATACTTTTGACCTCAAGCCCTATCCACACGGACGAACAAATCGACGCGCTTCTCGCCGCGCGCATCGCGGCGGGCGACTTCCCTTCCGCCGTCTACACGGTCGCCGAACGCGGGCGCATACGCTTTTGCGGCGCGCTTGGGTTGGCCGTCAGCGAACCCGTCGAACATACCGCGACCGTGGAGACGATCTACGATCTGGCGTCGCTGACGAAGCCGCTGGTGACGGGTCTGCTCGCGGCGCTGCACGTTGAGCGCGGCGAGTTGGGGTTGGAGCGCGCGGTCGGTTCATACTTGCCACAGTTTGCGCGCGGCTCTTTGGCGGCCGTCAACGTGCGCCACTTGTTGACGCACACTTCCGGTTTGCCGGCGTGGCGGCCGCTCCGCATCCTGACGGGCGGGCGGCGCGAGCGCGTGTTGGACTCTATCGCCTCCGCCGGACTCGAATACGAAACGGGCACGCGCGTCGTCTACAGCGACCTCGGCTTCATCACGCTCGGCCTGTTGCTCGAAAAGATCGGCGGCGCGGAACTGGACGCGCTGGCGCGGCGCGAAATCTTTCGCCCGCTCGAACTCACGCGCACGTTTTTCAAACCGGAACGCGCGTTTCTAACCGGCGTGGCCGCCTGCGAGCTGGCGGGCAACGCCTACGAGCGCGGCATGTGCGAAGCGCAAGATGAGACCGCAAATGCAGTCGGCGCATGGCGTGAAGAATTGATCTGGGGCGAGGTGCACGACGGCAACGCCTACTTTCTCGGCGGCGCGGCCGGGCACGCCGGTCTCTTCTCCAACACGCGCGAAACTTTTCGTCTCGCCGAACAGTTCATCGCCGCGCGGACGCGTCTGCTCGCGCCCGGCACTTGCGCCCTCTTTCGCACGAACCTGACGCCGGACTTGAACGAGGCGCGCTCCTTCGCGTGGCAACTCGCCGCGACGAAAGATTCGACAGCGGGCGACGCGCTTGCGCCCGACAGTTTCGGCCATCTCGGTTTCACCGGCACGAGTTGCTGGATCGACGCGGCGCGCGAACGCGTCTTGATCCTGCTCACCAACCGGACGCACACGCGCACGCTCCCCTTCGCCAACATCAACGGCGTACGGCGACAATTTCACGCGCTCGCCGTCGCCGCGCTCGAACGCGACAATGGTGGGTAATGGCTCAGTTTGGAATATGAGGCAGTGAGTCTGTTTGAAATCCGAAGCGGAGAATGATTCGCGCGGCTGAGGTAGAGTTTAATTCGCGCCGGGGTCGAATTTTCGTTGCCTCAACTCCAGCGAACGGAGGCGCAGCACGTCTTGATTGAGGACGCCGATCTTGCCTTCCACGTCTTCAAATCCATCTCGCATCTCCTGTCGGAGTTCCACCATCTCGTTCAGGGCGCGTTCCCAGATCGGTTTGGTTTCCAGCGCCTTCCGCTCGGCTTGCTCTTCCAGAGAAGTTAGGCGTTGTTCGACGGAGGTTAAGCGTTGTTCGACGGAGGCGAGCGCGGAGAGCACTCTCTTCTCGAAGTTGGTGAGGTTTTGCGTCGTTTCTTCATTCGACATGGAAAAATAGTAGCAAAAACTTATGGTTGAGAAAAGGATCGGGATTTTCCGGTGAGGTTGTTCTTTACACGTTGATTCCAAAGCGCGTGCTGAGTTGTAGTAGTATGAAGGCGCGGCTAGCGGGAATGCGGAATCGAGCCGGAGGCCGCGTCGCCTGAAGTGTAATTTGCGTTCGATGTCGACCCGTCCATACAAGCTGAACAGGTTAATCGCGTTGTCCGCGGCGTTCGTCCTGCTCGCGCACGCGTTCGCGCCTGCGCAGACTGACGCGACGCGCCCGCGCCGCGTCGGGACAGAGGCGACGACACCCGCCGCACCGCTACCGTCGCCCCAACCGCCGCGCGACAACTTCGCCTTCACGCGGCTCGACGCGGAGCCGACCATCCGCATCGGGCTTTCCACGACGGCGCGCTCCGTCACCATCTCGACGAGCGGCCAAACGCTGAGCGTGTTGTCGGCGCAGCCCGGCGAGACGCCCGCGTCAGCATCCATCACGCCGACGCCGCTCGCCGTCTCGCGCGTGCGCATCGAGCCGCGCATGTTAATGCCTCTCCAGCCCGCGACGACGGACGAGAGCGTTCTGTTCCGCATCGAGATCGCGGCCGTGCCGAGCGCGGAGCGTGCGGAAGAGATCGCGCGCGAGACGAGAGAGTTGACGGGCGAGACGCCGGAGGTCGTCCGCGACGCGACGAATGCGACGTGGCGCGTGCGCGTCGGGCAGCCCGCGCCGCGCGCCGAAGCCGAAGAGTTGCGCACACGACTCGAAGAGGCGGGCGTCGCCGCCGTCTCAATCGTCGGCGCGCAGGCGAACGCGAGCGCCACACAGACGACGACCGCCGCGCGTCCTTCCACTCAACAGACGACCGGGGCGCGTGTTCCCAATCAAACACAGGCGACGCGCTCGTCCGAGCAAACTTCGCGCACGCCGACGGTGCGCCCGCGCGCAAACTCGACCGGCACGCTTGCGACGAGGCGCGCCGCGTCCGATGCTCCGGCGCAGAGCGGCGTCCGGCTCGCCTCGCGCGCGTCGCTGCCGACGCGCGGCCTCGTCGTCTACGCGGGCGGCACGTCGCCGCTCTTGGACTCGCGCGCGCCCGTCACCTTCGCACCGGCGGATGCGAGCGCGCCGCTTCGCTTCAACGAAAAACCTTATCGCGGCAGGCTCGAAGTCTTCACGAATTTGAACGGCTCGCTGACGGTCGTTAACGTTCTCGGCTTGGAAGATTACGTGCGCGGCGTCGTGCCGAACGAACTCTCGCCCGGCGGCTACGGCGCGCTCGAAGCCTTGAAGGCGCAGGCCGTTGCCGCGCGCACCTACGCCGTCAGCAATCGCGGCCAATTCACGGCCGCCGGTTTCGACTTGCTGCCGACCATCCGCTCGCAAGTCTACGGCGGACTCTCGACCGAGCACCCGCTCTCCACCCGCGCCGTCGAAGAGACGCGCGGCGTGATTGCGACCTACGCGGGCGAGCCGATCAACGCGCTCTACACTTCGACTTGCGGCGGGCGCACCGAGCATGCCGAGAACATCTTCGGCGGCGAGGCCGTGCCTTACCTGCGCGGGCGCGAATGCAGCGCGCATCTCGCACACGCCGCTTACGCGCAGACCCTCGTGCAAACGGCGCGCGAGCCGAACAACTTGCGCGCCGCCGAACACGCCACGAGCGCGCGCGACGCCGCGCTCCTCGCCGTCCACGGTTATCATTCGCCGCCGCGTCTCGACGACGACTGGCTCGAAGACGACATCACCCCTCAAGAAGTGCGCGCGCTTCTTGAAGTGGCCGCGCGGCTCGCGCGCCGCACGACGCCCAACGCCATCGGCACTGACGCCGCGCGCCCGCCCGGCTTCGCTTCCGCCCTCCTGCTCACGCTCGACGGCGAGAGCCGCGCGGACGTACTGCTCTCGGCCGACGACGTTAACTATCTCCTCGCCTTCCGCGACGCTGCGGACATCCCCGCGCAGAATCGCGCGGACGTGGCGATGCTCTTGCGCGACGGCCATCTCATGCTCAACACGGACGCCACGCTCAAACCGCGTGCGCCTCTGTCGCGCGCACGCGCGTTGAACACGACGGTGCGCGTGCTCGAAGCGCGCGGGCTGTTTCAGTTGCAGAAGGCGACGGCGCGGCCTCCGGTCGGCGGCGCGTTCGTCGTGCGCGCGGGCAAAGCGCCGGAGCGCGCCTTGACGCTCGCGCCCGACGTTTATCTCTTTCGCGCTTTCGGCGAGCGCCTGTTCGCTTCGCGCAGCTTGCAAGTCGTCGGCGGCGAACCCGTCGCCTATCACACGGACGCGCGCGGGGCGATTGACTATCTCGAACTCTACGCGCCGCCGAAAGGCGCTTCGGCCGAACGCGTCTCGCCTTACACGGTCTGGACGACGACCTTGAGCGCGGGCGAAGTCGCCAACCGGCTCGCGCGCCGGACGGGGCGTATCGGCTCGCTCGTCGACGTGCGCGTCGTCGCGCGCGGAGTTTCGCGCCGCGCGCTCGACCTCGAAGTGACGGGCACGAACGGCACGGCGCACGTGCGCGGCGGGCGCATCCGCTCCGCCCTCGGCCTGCGCGAACAACTCTTCGTCATCGACCGCAAGTACGACGAGGCGGGGCGCGTCACGAGTTTCACTTTCACCGGGCGCGGTTGGGGACACGGCGTCGGCATGTGTCAGGTCGGCGCCTACGGCATGGCGCGCGCCGGACTCGGCTATGAACAGATTCTCAAAAACTATTACACGAACATCGACCTGACGAAGATGTATTAGCTGGTGAATGGTGAATGGTAAATGGTGAATGGAAAGAATGAGCGATAGACGAGACAGAGGTTTTCACCATTCACCATTCACCGTTCACCATTCACCATTCACCGTTCACCATTTACCATTCACCATTTACCATTCACCATTTACCATTCACCAAACGCTATGACTGAGACATTGGACGCAAACGAGGTGACGCTGTTCGTCGTGCCGAACTGCCCTTTGTGCACGGACGCGCGTGCGTGGCTGGCGCGCCACGGTGTCGCTTACGTCGAACGCGACGTGAAAAGAGACTTCGGCGCGTTGCGCGAGATGTATCGCCTGACGAGACAAAACCTCGTCCCCGTCTTCGCACGCGGCACGCGCGCCCTCGTCCGCCCCACCGACGCGCAACTGAAAGACTTTTTGGTAAATGGTAAATGGTAAATGGTAAATGGTAAATGGATGAAAAACCGTCTTCTTCCATTCACCATTTACCATTTACCATTCACGGCTCTTATGCGTTTCTCTCGTGCACAACTTGTCGGCGCGCTCGTCTTGCTGGTGGTCTTGTGGGTCGTGCTCGCCTTCCGTCTCATCTTCTCCGCCGCGTGAGTTCCGCGTCTCAAACGACACGACCGATCATCGCCGTCGTCGGCCCGACGGCTTCGGGAAAGAGCGACCTCGGCATCGAGTTGGCCTTGCGCTTCGGCGGCGAGATCATCAACTGCGACTCCGTGCAGGTCTATCAGGGCATCGAGATCGCGACGGCCAAAGTGCCGCTCGCGGAGCGGCGCGGCGTGCCGCATCACCTGCTCGATTTTGTGCCGCCCACGATTAACTACACGGCGGGCGCGTGGGCTGAAGCGGCCGTCCGGCAGATCGCGGAGATTGAAGCGCGCGGGCGTCTCGCTCTGCTCGTCGGCGGGACGGGCTTTTACCTGCGCGCGCTGCGCCAACCGTTTTTTCCGAGTCCGCCGACCGATGCGCTCTTGCGCGCCCGCCTGACGAAACTGAGAGAGCGACGCGGCGCGGAACATTTGCACGCCCTCTTGCGACGGCTCGATCCGGCGTCGGCCGCGCGTCTCGAACCGCGCGATTGGTCGCGCGTGCAGCGTGCGCTCGAAGTGCGTTTGCAGACGGGCGCGCCGCTCTCGCTGCAACAACCGGCGCGCCCCGCGCCGCCCGCGTCGGCCGCGCGCCTGCGCTTATTCGCCCTCCAGCCGCCGCGCGCGGCGCTCTACGCGCGCATCGACGCACGCGCCGAACAACACTTCGAGGCGGGCTTGGTCGAAGAAGTCCGTCGCTTGTTGGAGGCGGGCGTGCCCTCGGACACGAGCGCGCTCGGCGCGCACGGCTACCGGCGCGTCGTCGAATATTTGCGCGGCGAGCGCACGCTCCGGAGCGCCCTTGAGCAGACCAAACTCGACGTGCGCCACTACTCGAAGCGACAGTTGACTTGGTTTCGGCGCGAACCGGGCGTCGAATGGTTCGAGGGCTTCGGCGATTCGCCCGAAGTGCAGGGTCGCGTTGTCGCGCGCGTCTCCGAGCTGCTCGAAACGAATGCACCGTGAGTCTTTCGAGGGCGTCGTTCGAGCCGGGCAGAGACGAAAATTTGCAACTTCGTGGTTCACACGCGAACGAAAATTTGTAACCGTCCGAGAGGTGCGGACGTTTTAAACGGTGTCAGTCAACATTTACTTGTCACGCGTGACAGCGTGTTGTAATCTGACTGCATTCTAATGACCAGTTGAACCGTGTGGAGTGTTGCAGTGGACACGAAGCCCTCTCCCCAAAATATTCAGGACGCGTTCCTGAACACGGTGCGCCGTGAAAAAGACCCCGTCACCATCTATCTGATGAACGGCGCGAAGCTGACCGGTCGCATCAAGAGCTTCGATAAATTCTCGGTGTTGTTGGAAGCCGGCGCGCAGGAGCAGTTGATCTTCAAACACGCGATCTCGACGATCTCACACGCCCGCCGCCATTCGAGCGGCGAGTTGCGCAACTCGCACTCTCTCGACACGGGCGAAGGCGGCGACTCGGCCGAACGCACCGACGGTTGAACCTAAAGACGGCTTCCCTCCTTCGGACGCTACGGAGTTCCACTAACTTTTGAACGGCGCATTCATCACCTTTGAAGGCATTGACGGGTCGGGCAAGTCCACCCAAGTGCGCATGCTGGCGAGCGTGCTGCGCCTGCGCGGGATGGACGTGGTGCAGACGCGCGAACCCGGCGGCACGCCGCTCGGCGCGCGCCTGCGCGAAGCTCTGCTCGACGCGCAGGAGCAGGTCGACCCGCTCGCCGAACTCTTGCTCTACGCCGCCGACCGCGCCCAGCACGTTCGCATGATGTTGCGTCCCGCGCTCGCCTCAGGGCGCACAGTCCTCTCGGATCGCTACGCGGACGCCACGGTGGCTTATCAAGGCGCGGGTCGCGGCTTCGACCCGGCGCTCGTCAACGAAGTTATCAATTTAGCGACGGGCGGACTCAAACCCGATTTGACGCTTCTCTTCGATCTCTCCGTGGCCGCAAGCGGCGCGCGCGCCCGCCAGCGGACGACCGGCGATAAAGCCGCGCCGAACGACCGGCTCGAACTCGAAGCCGAAAATTTTCACGCGCGCGTGCGCGAAGCCTATTTGCA
Source organism: Pyrinomonadaceae bacterium (assembly GCA_036387235.1). Lineage (GTDB taxonomy): Bacteria > Acidobacteriota > Blastocatellia > Pyrinomonadales > Pyrinomonadaceae > JAIVJZ01. Next base: position 101,095 of record DASVUD010000004.1, on the reverse strand, counting down.
GATTGCCTCGGCCGAACCCGAACGCGTGCGTATCATCGACGCCAGCCTCTCCGTCGAAGAAATCCACGCCCACGTGCTCAAAATAGTCATCCCCTTTATCGAAAGCAGAGGTCAGAAGTCGGAGGTCAAAGGTCACTGAAAAACTGAAACCTGATTTCACTAACTTCTGACCTCTCACCTCTAACCTCTATTCCCATGTTTGAACGTCTCATTGGAAACCGGCGCGCGAAAGAGACTCTGCGACGCATGCTTGAGGCGCGGCGCGTGCCGGGCGCGCTCTTGTTCGCGGGTGAAGAAGCGGTCGGCAAAAAGCAGTTCGCGATTGAACTCGCCAAGGCTTTGAACTGTCTCGCTCCCGTCGGCGCGGAAGCGTGCGACAAGTGTTCGGCCTGCGGGCGCATCCCGCGCTTCAGTGATTCGCCCACCTCCGACAAAGAGCGTGGCAAACATCTCGCTTGGAGCGAGCATCAGGACGTGGCTCTGGTGCGCCTCGAAAAATCCGTCATCACGGTTGACCAAGCGCGCGACATCGACCGCGAGACCAATTTTCGTCCGCACGAAGGGCGCGCGCGCGTCTTCATCATCGAAGACGCCGAGATGATGAACGACGCCGCCTCAAACGCCCTGCTCAAGACGCTCGAAGAACCCGCGCCCACTTCGCACATCATCCTGCTCACGGCGCGTCCCGCCAATTTGCTTACCACGATCCGCTCACGCTGCCAGACTATCCGCTTCGCGCCGCTCACGGTCGAAGAGATCGAAAACTATCTGGTCGAAAGCAAGCGGCGCGCAGGGCGCGAAGCGCGTCTCGCCGCTCATCTGGCGCGCGGCCGTCTCGGCGTCGCGCTCTCGCTCGACCTCGACGCCTACCGCGAAGGGCGCGAGGCGATGCTCACGATCCTCGACGCGCTCGCCGCCGCCGGACGAATTGATCGCGCGCGCCTCTTGCGCGCCGCCGAAGACCTCGGCGACGCCAAGCGCAAGGACGATTTCGAGCCGCTCCTCGAAGTGCTCGAAACGCTCATCCGAGACACGTGGCTGCTCTCGCTCGACCGGCAGGCACGCGTCGTCAACGAAGACATACGCGAACACCTCGCGCGGCTCGGCGCGGGACTGCAAAGCCGCCACGCCGCCGCTTGGATGACGCGCATCCAAGAACTTCGCGGCCAACTCGCCGTCAACATCAACCGCCGCGTCGCAACGGACGCGCTCCTGCTCTCGATGGCAGCCACGACGGGAAAGTAAGAGCGACAAACATAGGGACGAACAAACAAAGCGGCCTAAAATGCAAAAGGGGCGACGCTCTTCGTGCGAAGAGCGTCGCCCCTTCTCTGTTTCGGCGAAAATATTTTTACTTGATCGTGACCAACTCCGGCGTCTCCGGCGTCTCCGGCGCTTTAGCCGCCGCGCCTTCGGCGACGAGTTTTTCGGTCTCCGCGACGAAGGCTTCGACGATGTCCGCGCCGGCCACTTTGCGCATCGGCTTGCCGTCTTTGAAGATCATGCCGACGCCGCGCCCGAACGTGACGCCGAGTTGAGAGTCGTGCGCCTCGCCCGGCCCGTTGACGGCGCAGCCCATGATCGACAAGTGCAAAGGTTCTTCGATGTGCGCGAGCCTGCGTTCGATCTCCGTGACGATGCCGACGAAATCGTCGACGTCCAAGCGCCCGCACGTCGGGCACGCCACGACCGTCACGCCGCGCTGCCTTAGTTCCAGAGACTTCAAAATCTCCCACGCCACCCTCACCTCTTCCTGCGGTTCGGCCGCCAGAGAGACGCGGACGGTGTCGCCGATGCCTTCGTGCAAAAGTATGCCGAGACCGATTGACGACTTGATCGAGCCGCTGAAGGCCGTGCCTGCCTCGGTCACGCCGAGATGGAGCGGGTAGTCAACCTGTTTTGAAAGTAAGCGGTAGGCGGCGACCGTGCGATGCACGTCCGAAGCCTTGAGCGAGACGATGATGTCTTGGAAATCGAGGTCTTCGAGAATGCGGATGTGGCGCAAGGCCGACTCGACCATCGCTTCGGGCGTGGCCGTGCCGTATCTGGCGAGCAAATCCTTTTCGAGCGAACCGCCATTGACGCCGATGCGAATGGGCACGCCCTGCGCCTGCGCGGCGCGCGTCACCTCGCGGACGCGTTCGTGCGCGCCGATGTTGCCGGGGTTGAGTCTGAGCTTATCGACGCCCGCTTCGAGCGCCATCAGCGCCAGCTTGTAGTGGAAATGAATGTCGGCGACGAGCGGCACGTTGGGCACACGCCGCCTGATCTCTTTGAGCGCGACGGCCGCCTCTCTGTCCGGCACGGCGAGGCGCACGATCTCGCACCCGGCCGTCACCATCTCCTCGATCTGCCTGACGGTCGCGTCAACGTCCGACGTGTCCGTCTTCGTCATCGACTGCACGGCCACGGGCGCGCCGCCGCCCACCTGCACTTTGCCGATCTTTACCGCTCGCGTCTGTTTCATAAAGTCCCGAAGTCCCGAAGTCCCGAAGTCCCAAGTCTCAAGTCACAAATCTTAGAACGAGTTTTTGACTTGAGACTTGGGACTTCGGGACTTGAGACTATTATTTCGCCGGTTGTGTGGCCGCGGGTTTGTCGTCGTCCGAAGCGCGCCACCGCGTGGCGACTTTGACGAGGTCGTTCGTGATGACGAAGCCCATCAACAGGAGCAGCATCACCATGCCGACCTGTTGAATACGCTCGCGGATGGTCATCGACATGCGCACGCCGATCCAGCCGAGCACGGCTTCGACGCCGAGCAGGAAGATCGCGCCGCCGTCGAGCACCGGAATCGGGAGCAGGTTGACGATGCCGAGGTTCAAGCTGAGGAAGCCGAGCATGGCGAAGACGCCCGCCCAACCGAATTTCGCCGCCGCGTTTGAAGAAGCCTGCGCGATGCCGATGGGGCCGGACAGAGATTCGCGCGCCGAACGCTGGCCGCGGAAGATTTGCGCGAAGGCCGCGCCCGTCATGCGCAGCACTTCGAGATTGCGCTGGACGGAATAACCGATGGCGGCGAGGGGGCCGATGCGTTGTTGCGGCAAGGGGGATTCGGGCACGACGCCGATCTTGCCTTCGGCGCTGACCTGCGGGTTCAACTCCTGCCGTTGCCCTTCGCGCTCCACCGCGACGCGCACGCTCTCGTTCGGGTGCGCTTGAACCATCATCCGCACGTCGAACTCGTCACGTACGGGTTCGCCGTTGACGGTGAGCACGCGGTCGCCCACGCGCAAGCCCGCGCGCTCGGCGGGCGAGCCCGCGACGACATCCGTGATCGTCACCGGGCGGTCGCCGTAGTCTGGACGAAAATCAATGTCGCCGATGCTCTCGCCCTCTTCCGTGTACTTTGTCGGCTTGATGGTCAAGTCGAGGCGCTGCCCTGAGCGTTCGACCGTCAAGGGCAAAGTTTGTTCGGGCGACAGGCGCACGTCGTTGATGATGCGCTCCCAAGAAGGATTTTCTTTGCCGTTGAAGGCGAGGATGCGGTCGCCCGCACGCAAGCCCGACGCTTCGGCCACGCCCTGCGGCTTGACGTAGCGGATGGTGGGCGAGGTGGGCGAGACGGGCACGCCCGCGATCATCGCGCCCGCCCAGACAATCGTCAGCGCCGTCAAGATATTCATCGTCGGCCCGGCGACCATGACGAGAAACTTCTGCCAGCGCGGTCGCAAGTCGAAACGCTCGTGCGCGGGAATGTCGCTCTCGCCCGCGCCTTCGACCGCCGCATTCGATTCGTCGCCGCCGAGTTTGACGTAACCGCCGAGCGGAATGAGGCTGAGCCGGTAGTCGGTCGTGCCGTAGCGACGCCCGAACAGGCGCGGGCCGAAGCCGACCGAAAACGTCTCGACGCGCATTTTCAGGAGTTTCGCCACAATGAAGTGGCCGAACTCGTGCAGCACGACGGCCGCGCCGAGGATGAAGATAAAAGCCAGCAATCCGATCAAACTCATATTTTTAAACGTCTTTCTCCGAACAAATCGTGACAAGCGCGAACCACGTTTAGAGGCGGCGACCGCGCCGACAGTTGCACAGCCGATAGTTGCACGAAGGAGTTTACGAAGTTGAACTTACGGCGTCAAACCACACCCGGCACGGAGGCGAGCGAATTGATCTCTTCCGTGGCGGCCGCGCGCGCGGCGCGGTCGGTGGCAAGCACCGTGTCAAGGTCGGCCACGGGGAGCGTTTCGTGGCGTTCGAGCACCGCTTCGATGACGCGCGCGATGTCGGTCAGGCGAATGCGTTCTTCGAGAAAGGCGGCGACGGCCGTTTCGTTCGCGGCGCTCAAGGCGGCGGGCGTCGTGCCGCCCGCGCTGAGGGCGCGATAGGCGAGCGCGAGACAGGGGAAACGTTCGGTGTCCGGCGCGTCGAAATGGAGTGCGGACATTTGCGTGAGATCGAGCGGCGGCAGTTGGCAGGCGCGCCGCAACGGGTAGGTCAAAGCATACTGGATGGCGTGGCGCATGTCGGTCACGCCGAGTTGGGCGATGACCGAGCCGTCAACTAATTCGATCATCGAATGGACGACCGATTCGGGATGGACGAGCACGTCGATCCGGTCGGCGTCGAAGCCGAAGAGCCAGTGCGCTTCGATCACTTCGAGCCCCTTGTTCATCAAGGTCGCGGAGTCGATGGTGATCTTCGCGCCCATCTCCCAAGTCGGGTGGCGCATGGCTTCGGCCACGGTCGCGCGCTCCATCTCGGCGCGCGGCTTCGTGCGAAAGGGGCCGCCCGAAGCCGTCAGGACGAGGCGACGCACCTCTTCACGCCGCTCGCCGCGCAGGCATTGATGAAGCGCGTTGTGTTCCGAATCGACCGGCAACAGTTCCGCGCCCGAACGCGCGGCGGCGCGGGTCATCAACTCGCCCGCGATCACGAGCGTCTCTTTGTTGGCGAGGGCGACGCGCTTGCCCGCTTCGAGCGCGCGCAGGGTGGGCACGAAGCCGACCGCGCCGACCGTGGCGCTGACGACGCAAGCCGCGGCGTCGTGCGTTGCCGCTTCGACCAACCCGGCCGCGCCCGACAAGATGCGCGCGGGCGCGGCGACTTGTGCGTCGCGCAAACGGGCGCGCAACTCTTCGACGCACTCTTCCGATTCGACCGAGACAAGCTCCGGCCGGAAACGCGCGCATTGTTCGGCGAGTTTGGAGATGTTGCGCCCGGCGGCGAGGGCGACCACTTGAAAGTCGCCGCCGAAGGCTTCGACCACGCGCAAAGTGTTGCAGCCGATTGAGCCGGTCGAACCTAAAATCGAGATGCCGCGTCGGTTCATTCCGCTCCCAGAGACTTGTCGAGCAGCGCGGCCAGTTGTTGTTGCGAGATCGCCCCGGCGCGCCGCTCCTGCTCGCGGCCGTCTTTGTAGATGAGGACGAGCGGCAGCTTATCGATGTTGAAACGCTTGTAGAGCACAGGCTGCGCGTCAACGCTGTAGCGGACGAGGTTGACGCGCTCCGCGTAGTCGTCCGCCAATGCGTTCAAAGTTTTCTCCAGCGCTTGGCTGTCGAGACTGTAATCCGACAGGAAGACCACGAGCGTCGTCCCTTGCGCGCGCGTGACGTTCGCGGCAAAACTCGCTTCGTCGAAACCTCCGCCCGCGTCATCCGTTCCCGCGTTGCCTTTCTCGGTCGTCTCGTTCGAGACGACCACATCGCCCGGCTTCGTGTCGTCGCCGCCCGCCTCTGCTTCGTAAGGGTTGAGCAGGTTAACGGTCTGCCCCGCGTCGTTCGTGTAAGAGGCTTTGACGACGACCCAATTGCGCCCGTTCCGGTAAGTCAGGTTGACGCTCGCGGGCACGGTCTTCTTCGCGCCGATGGTTTTCAGGTTGAGCGTCGCTTCGCCGTCGTTGTTCTGCGAGTTGATATTGCCCGTCACCCAGAAACCGAAATCACGCACCTCGCCGATGTCGTTTTTGAGTCGCTCGTTCTGGCGCAAATAATTCTTCGCGGTGAGCGCCGCCTCGCTCTTGCCGATGGTGGAGAAGGCGACATAGACGATGCCGCCGACGACGAGCCCGCCGAGCAGGGCGAGCACGGCGACGACTCCGCCGATGATGAGCAGAACCTTTTTCGTGGTCATTTGCGTTTCCGAAGTTGCATTGGAAAAATTCCGGAGAAGTCAGGGCGCTTTGTCAGTTCAGGATAGTTCCGTCGCGCCGCTGAGCGCGTCCGCGAAATAGAAGACGGCGAAATAGTAGATGAGCGGCGCGTTGAAGAGCAAGCTATCGAGCCGGTCGAGCAGGCCGCCGTGGCCGGGCAGAATTTGCGCCGCGTCCTTCGCGCCCGACCCGCGCTTGAGCGCGCTCTCCGTCAAATCGCCCACCACGCCGAGCACGTTCATCGCCGCCGCCAGCGGCAACGCCGCGCGCACGCTCAGTTCGGGAAAGAACCAGTAGTGCGCCAGCACTGCGCAGCCGAGACTCGCGGCCAAACCGCCGAGAGCGCCTTCCCAAGTCTTCCCCGGACTGACCTTCGGCGCGAGTTTATGACGACCGAAGGCGCGCCCCGTGTAATACGCGGCCGTGTCCGAACCCATCAAGATGAGAAAGAAGAACGAGAGCAAATCGGCCGCGAGCGCATCCGGAAATCCCGTGCGCAGCGCGACGAGATGCGAGCCGAGCAGAGCGACGTAGCAGACGCCCGTGATGGTTGCGCCCACTGTCAGCATCATGCGCTCGAAGGGCGCGCCCTTGAGCATCGCGCCCGCGAGCGAGGCGATGACGAAAGCGACGAGGATCATCAAGGGCAGAGCGGGCCACGCGACGGGCGCGTTGAAATAGAAGGCCGTCAAGAGCGCGACGGCGAACAGCGTGCCGAGTTCGCGCTGCGCCTTCGCGTCGCGTTTGGCCGACAGCATCCAGAACTCATATAAGCCCGCCATCATCGCCGCCGCCGCGAGCGCGACGAAAAGTAGCTGCAGACGACCGATGCGGATCGAGGCGATCAGAATGGGCAGGGCGATGATGGCTGTGATGACGCGCGACATTAGTTTTCAGTGATCGACGGGCGAGAGCGTTTGTCTCATTGAATGATTAGTTTTGAAATCGGAAGAACTTTGAGAGTTATTGACAAAAGCATGAAACCACGCGCTTCACACGCGCACAACACGAAAAGGAGTTTAGTGCTTTTTCGTTTCGTGTTACTTCGTGTGAAGCGCGTGGTTTCATCCGTTTAGTTTTGCGTGGTGCTCTAAAAAGAAAAGCGCGCGGCCGCAATTCGCTTCAATCGGAAGACCCGCCATCGCCGCCGCCGGAGTCGCCGCCACCCGAATCGCCGCCACCGGAATCACCGCCGGAATCGCCGCCACCGAAATCGCCGCCGCTGCCGCCCCCGCTGAAATCGCCGCCGCCGCCGAAGTCGCTGCCGCCGCTATCGCTGCTGCTTGAATAGTCGCTCGCGGAGCTATCGTATCCGGCGTAAGTATGGCCGGCATCGAACCCAGTGCCGCTCGTGCCGCCGTAGTCGCTCCCGCTTGCGTCGCTCGGACGCCTGCGCCCGCGCGGCCAGATCGTCCGGAGTCCGAAGGCCACGATTAAGATCACGATGATGACGGCGAGCGTGGACATGGACGGCCTCCGATGTTACGACGGCGCGCAAAGGTCGAACGCGTCTAAGCGCGCGACGGACTGACGCGCGTGAAAATCACTTGGCGTTCGCCACGAGTTGCAGCCCGCCAAAGCGACGGTCGCGGCGTTGATATTCGACGACGGCTTCGAGCAGGTGGACGCGCCGGAAATCAGGCCACAGAGTTTCGGTCACGTAAATCTCGCTGTAGGCGGCTTGCCAGAGGAGAAAATTCGAGATGCGCATCTCGCCGCTCGTGCGCACGAGCAGGTCGAGTTCGGGCAAGCCGCGCGTGTAGAGTTCGCGTTCGATGTCCGCCTCAGTGATTTCAGCGGCGGCGCGTCCTTCGCGTTCGAGACGAACGATGGCGGCGCGGCAGGCATCGACGATCTCGGCGCGACCGCCGTAGTTGAGCGCGACGCTCAGGACGAGGCCGTCGTTACCGGCCGTGCGCTCGACGGCTTTTTGAATTTCGCGCTGGACGCTGTCGGGCAGCGCGGCGGTGCGGCCGATGGTCTGAAAGCGTATGTTCTGGCGGTCGATCTCTTCGAGTTCGAGCCGGAGGTAACGTTTCAGCATCCGCATCAACGCATCGACTTCGAGGCGCGGCCGTTTCCAGTTTTCGGTGGAGAAGGCGTAGAGCGTGAGCGCGCCGAGTCCGAGCCGCGCGCTGGTATCGACGGCGGCGCGCACGGCCGCGACGCCCGCGCGATGCCCGGCGATGCGCGGCTGCCCACGCCCCTTCGCCCAGCGTCCGTTGCCGTCCATGATGATGCCGACGTGGCGCGGCAAGCGTTCCCACGCGACGCGTTTCAACAACGCCTCGTCGCGCGTCCCCGCCTCCACCTCCTGCACGAAATCCGCCAGCATCCAAACTCTCCCCGCCCAAACTTGTCTCAAGCAAACGCCCCAACCAAAGACGCCGCATCTTAATCGCCGCACACGCTCCCACGCAAGAAGAACGTCACCGGTGAATGGTAAATGGTCAATGGTGAATTGATAAAACCCGGTTCTTTCCATTCACCATTGACCATTTACCATTCACCGCTTTTCAATAATGCACTTCCACGAGCGTCAAGCCTTTGGCCGGGGCGGTTGCGCCCGCGAGGGAGCGTTCGCCCGTCTCGATGGCGCGCGCGACTTGCGACGCGTCCAATGCCCCGCGACCGGCGGCGAGCAGCGTGCCCGCAATCGAGCGCACCATGTAACGCAAAAAGCCGTCGGCGCTCGCCTCGATTTCGACGAGGCGACCGCGCCCCTCTTCGCTCCAAAGCTCGCGGACTTCGAGGCGTGTCACGGTGCGCACGCGCGTCTCTACGTCCGCCTGCGTGGCGGAGAACGCCGTCCAATCGTGCGTGCCGACGAACAACGCCGCACACTCGCGCATCCGCACGACATCCAACGGGCGCGCGTCCGCGTGCGTGTAGCGCACCAGAAACGGCGACGCGTAGCGCGCGTTGAAGACGCGATAACGATAGGTCTTTCCCCGCGCCGAATAGCGCGCATGAAATTCTGCGTCGGCCACCTGCGCCTCGACGACGCGCACGTCCCCGGCAAGGTTGCCGTTGATCGCCGCGCACAATTTGTCGCACTCCATCTGGCGGCGCAACTCGACGCTCGCCACCTGTCCCAGAGCATGAACGCCCGCGTCCGTCCGCCCCGCCCCGTGCACCGCGACCGCGCGCCCATCCAGTACCGACAGCACGCGCGCCAGTTCCCCCTGCACCGTGCGCTCGCCCGCGCCCTGCATCTGCCAGCCGTGAAAATCCGTCCCGTCGTACTGTATGGTCAAACGGTAATTCATAAGACAACGTAAATCGTGAATCGTAAATCGTGAATAGAAAAGACCGGATTGAATCTATTTACGATTTACGATTCATGATTGACGTCCTTCCTGCTTCCGGGCTTGATGGCCGGTTCGCCGCGTTGGCAGGCGGGGCAGGCGGCGGGGGCGAGGGCGGGCACGTCGAGGGTGGCGAGGGCGATGCGCGGGACGCCCACGTCGGCGCGCCCGCCGGAGCGGTCGATGATCGAGGCCGCGCCGACGACGCTCGCTCCGGCCGCGCGCATAACGTTGATGGTCTCGCGCGTCGAACCGCCCGTCGTGATCACGTCTTCGACGACGAGGACGCTCTCGCCCGCGCGCGCGTTGAAGCCGCGCCGGAGCGTCATCGCGCCCGACGCCGTGTCGCGCTCCGTCCAGATCGAGCGCGCGCCGAGCGCACGCGCCACTTCGTAGCCGATGACGAGGCCGCCGATGGCGGGCGCAACCACGGTCTCGATGCCGCGCCCGTTGAATCGTTCGGCGAGCGCGCGCGCGAAGGCTTCGGCTTCGGGCGGGTGCTGCAAGACGAGCGCGCATTGCAGGTAGACCGAACTGTGCAGCCCGCTCGTCAGGATGAAATGGCCTTCGAGCAAAGCGCCCGTCCGCCGGAATCTCTCAATCACCTCTTCGGCTCGCATCTCGTGTCGCTCCTTGAACCGGCGTCTCCCCCTTCACCTCCGCGCGCGTCGTGCTACAATGCCGTGCGGATGACGCACTATTCTAACCTCGTCTTGGATTGTACGTTCGTGCAGGAGATGGTCGACCTGCTGCGACAGTCGGGCGCATCGCGCGCGCCCGTCGAGACGGTTGCCCGCGCCGTCCTCCAAACGCCCGACCTCGACCCGCCCACCGCCGCACTCCTCGTCTCCGATCTGCTCAAAGACGATTGGCGACTTCGCATCACGGAGGATTTCGAACTCGAACTGCTCTGCGAAGACGCGGACTGCCGCGCCCTCGACGAGACGGACTACGTCGTCATCGACGTGGAGACGACGGGCGCGAAAACTCCGCCCGCGCGCATTACCGAGATCGGCGCTTACCGCGTCTGCGGCGGGCGGATCGTCGCCGAGTTTCAAACGCTGGTCAACCCGCAGATGCCGATCCCATCTTTCATCGTCGCGCTGACGGGGATCACCGACGCGATGGTCAAGTCAGCGCCGCTCTTTTCCGAAGTCGCCGCAGACCTCTTGCGCTTCATCGACCGCGCCGTGCTCGTCGCGCACAACGCGCCCTTCGACGTGCGTTTCCTCAATCACGAGATCGCGCGCGTCCATCCCGGCAAGCGCATGTTCAACGCGCAACTCTGCACCGTCTCGCTCTCGCGCCGCGTCGTGCCCGACCTCGCCAACCACCGCCTGCACACCGTCGCCGAACATTTCAGCGTGCCCATCGTCAACCGCCACCGCGCGGCGGGCGACGCCGCGGCCACGGCCGAAGTCTTCCTGCGCCTGCTCGAACTCCTATCTCAAAACGGCGTCCGCGACTTGGCCGCCGCGCGCAAGTTCAAACACGCCAACTACGTCCAGTCGCGCAGCAAGACGACGGCCTGAACGCGTCTCTTTAAACAAAGATCGAAACCACGCGCGCGACACGAAGCCACGCGAAGAAGAAAGTCGCGCTGTTTTCGTTTCGTGTTGTTTAGTGTCATTTCGTGGTTCCATAGTTTTTCAAAACTTCAAAACGATCCCTATTCCGGCTCCGCGCTCAGAGTTCCGGCGGCGCGTTCGTCTTCTCCGCCGGCGCGGCTACGCTTCTTCTTCAACGCGTGGCGCACGAGGAAGAGGATGACGACGAGCGCGGCCACGCCGAGGCCGATGTATGGATAGTAGCGCGCCAGTAGCTCCTTCGCGTGTTCGCCGTAGCGCGCCGCGAGATAGCCGACGAGCGCGTAGCGAAAGCCGCGTCCGATGACGACGGCCACGGCGAAACGCACGACGCTGAAACGAAAGACGCCCGCCGTCGCGATGAAAAGTTTGAACGGGAAAGGCGGCGGCAAAACGGATGCGACGAGCACCGAGAGCACGTCGTAGCGGTCGATCAACTCTTTGACGCGCGCCTGCTTCTCAGGCGAAAAACGCTTCAACGCGCCCCGCCCCGCGCGCCGCGAGATGTAATAGAAGATGAGACAGCCGATGCCCGAACCGAGCGTCGCCGTCAGCACGTAGACCGGAACCCAAGACGGGCGCGAGGTGGCGAGCAGGATCAAGACCGCGTCGGGGCCGCCCGGCAGCGGGATGAGCGCCGAGTCGAGCAGCGCAATGGCAAACAGACCGAGCGCGCCATAGGCGAGCAGAAATTGCGAGACGGTCGTCAGACCGTTGGTAAACTTACGCAGCAGCCACTTCAAAATCGAGTCTTCCCTTTCACGTCAAAAACGCTTCTTCAATTCTCTCTCGCCCCGCGGCTCATCTCTCTCGCCTTCGGCGCTTCTCTCTCGCTTTCGGCTTTATCGTATCGCTTCGGATGAAGGCGTCTCTTCCTCTTCGGCGCGTGCACTTTCGGGCACGGCCGTCTGGTCGATCTCGCCCGCCTTCAAACCGTGCGCGCCGCGCAGCCGGTTCACGATGAAATAGATCGTCAGCCCGACGAGGCACAGTGCCGCCACGCCGCCGAGAATTTTCAAGCCGTAGCTCTCGATGAATTCGAGGACGTGCCGCCCGTAGTAGATGGCGAGGATGCCTTCGACGTAGTAGCGCAAGCTGCGCGCGATCATGATCGTGACCATGAAACGCCAGCGCGGGTATTCGAGCGCGCCCGCCGTGGCGACGAAAATTTTGAAGGGCATCGGCGGCGGCAGAAGCGCCGGGATGGCGAGCGTCAAGAAGCCGAAGCGTGCATAGGCGCGCTCGACGCGCTCGATGTGTTCGGCGCGAAAGCGTCGGCGCAACACGGCTTGCCCGCCGCGCCGCATCAGCCAGTAGAGCAGCAGGCAGCCGATGACCGAGCCGAGCGCGGCGAAGAGCGGAAAATAAAAGGCCGCCTTCGGGTCGCTGTAGCAGCGCATCACGACGAGGTAGTCGTTGATTTCAGGGAGCGAGAGCAGCGAAGAATCGAGCGCGCCGATGACGACCATCGCGGGCGCGGCGACATATATGGGCACGCCGACGATGAAATTTTGCAGCCCCTCGGCCACGCCGCGCAGCCATTGCCCCAGCCCGTTGATCAAAAGAAGCATAAGATAAGTGACAAGTGACAAGTGACAAGTGACAAGATAAAACAGTTGAGTCGTAAAGCGTAAATCGTAAATGGATGAAAATCAGTGTCTCGAATAACCGGAGGCGCTTGTGATAATGAAACCGAGTCGGGATAATGCGTGGCGCAAGATCAGAGTTGAGGAGAGATTTTAAATGCGGATGACGACTAAAACTTTAAGGTTGCTGGCCGTCGTGTTGCTGCTCGGCCAGTGGGCGCTGGCCGCTTCGACGCAGAAGTGGACGGAGCAGAAGGCGAACGAGTGGTATCGCGCGCAGGGCTTTCTCGTCGGCAGCAACTACAACCCGGCCACAGCGATCAACGAGTTGGAGATGTGGCAGGCCGACACCTTCGACCCGCATCGCATCGACCTCGAACTCGGTTGGGCTGAGCAGATCGGCATGAACACGATGCGCGTCTACCTGCACGACCTCGCCTACAGCCAAGACCCGGAAGGCTTCCTCCGCCGGCTCGACGAATTCCTCGACATCTCGGCGCGGCACAACATCCGCCCCGTGCTCGTCTTGTTCGACTCGTGCTGGGATCCGCTGCCCGCCGTCGGCAAGCAGCGACCGCCGCGTCCCGGCGTGCACAATTCCGGTTGGCTGCAATCGCCCGGCGCGGTCGCGCTGCAAGACCCGGCGCACTATCCGCGACTGGAGGCTTACGTGCGCGGGGTGGTCAACCGCTTCGCCGCTGATCGTCGCATACTCGCTTGGGACATCTGGAACGAACCGGACAACATGAACGACCCGGCCTATCTCAGTCTTGAGCCGAAGAACAAACCCGAACTCGTCCTCGCCCTCTTGCCGCAGGCGTTCGCGTGGGCGCGCGAAGCGGGCGCGACGCAGCCTTTGACGAGCGGCGTCTGGAAGGGCGGCGACTGGTCGAACCCGCGCGAGTTGGGCGCGATGGAGATCACGCAGCTACATCTCTCCGACATCATCTCGTTTCACAACTACGACGCGCCCGAACATTTCGAGGCGCGCGTCAAGCAGCTGCAAAAGTACAACCGCCCCATTCTCTGCACGGAGTACATGGCGCGCGGCAACGGCAGCACGTTCGCGGGCGTGCTGCCGCTGGCGAAGCGTTACAACGTGGCGGCGATCAACTGGGGATTGGTGCAGGGAAAGACGCAGACGCACTTGCCTTGGGATTCCTGGCGGCGACCTTACACAGACCGCGAACCGGCCGTCTGGTTTCACGAAGTCTTCCGCACGGACGGCACGCCCTATCGCACGGAAGAGACGGACTTGATCAGACGTTTGACCGGCAGAGGCAAAGCTGCAAGAGCGGCGACGGGCACACGCTGAACGATGGCCGCGCGTTGAAACGGCAACGGCGTCGTGCGTCAGCGGGCGTCTCTTTACTGTAACTGCACCACCTCGCCGCACAGCACGCGTTGCTTCTGGAGCACCGCGCCCGCGTCCGGGTAGATGACCTTGTTTTTACCTTGCCCGAACGTGCGCGCCGTGATGCCTTCGGACGGGGCAACGCCGAGACAGAAGCGGACGCGCTTGACGGGGTCGGGGATGTCCGGCACGTCGCGCACGGCTTGCGCGTTCTTCTTACGCCTTCGCGCCGCCAGATCAACCCGCACCTCTTCACTGAAACTCTGACCGGGCGCAAGCAGCGTCGCGCCGAGCACGTCGGGGATGAACACGGTCGTCTCGCGCGGCGCTTCCCGGACTCGCTTGCTGATCTCGACGAGGCCGTCCGGCCGTGTCTCGACGTAAACGAAATTAGGATTGGGCGGCGCGGGCGCGGAGGGCGACGCGCCTCCGCGCGCGGGCGGGCGGTTCATCAGCAGCAATGACTGGCGGCCGCGATTCTTGACCGTGTAACTGATGAGCAACTGGTCGCGTCCGTCGGCGCGCACGTCGGTCTTGAAATCAACGTCGGACGCTGTGTCCGCAGCGGAGTCGGCCGCCGCCGTGGTGGTAGCGCCGACGGCGTTTGCGGGCGTCGTAGCGTTCGGCGCGGCGGCGGGCGTCGCAGCGGGCAGAGCAGAGTTCGCAGCGTTCGTCGCATCGGGGCGGCGGTCGTCGTCTTTGTTCATGTTTGTCCGGTTGGCTGCGACCTGTGGCTCATTCGCGCCGCCGCGTCCGGGCGCGGCGCAGGCGTTGACCGAGAGCAATCCCGCTGGGACGAGCGCGATGAGCAAGGCAGCGGCTAGATGTTGACGAAGAAAGCGCATCCGATCTCCTGACACACCCGCGCCGCACGGCGCACGCTGTCGAATAACGCGCGCCGTGCGGCGAAGCGATAACTGACGAGACTTGCAAACGGGGAGCGTTACGGCGCGATATTATATCTCGGCCGGCGCGGGCGTCCCAACTCGTCGCGCAAGCCGTTTTCGGTGAGCGCGTGCGGGTTGGCCGTCGTCTTCGGCGTTTTTGGATCGCCGTCGAAGTCGAAGGGGATGCCGTCGTTCTCCAGCCCCACGGCCTGACGCTCGCGGTTCTGCATGCCGATGTCGCGCGGGTCGTTATCGACCGGGTTCTTGGCCTGATACGGAGCGTAGGGCTGCATCACGCCGCGCACGTCGTCGTAGGCATGCGCCATCTCGTGATAGAGCACGACGACCGGATCGAGATCGCGCCACGCGTCGGCGGGGTTGTTCGGATCGCGAAACGGAAATTGGTTGAGTTGCGGGTTGTAAGAGATGACCACGTCGGAGCCCGCGCCCGCGCGGCCGGTCTTCGGATCGAGCGAAGTCTTCGGGTAGTCGGTCGGGGCGGCAAAGCCGTTGTCTTCCTCTCTGAGTTCGCGGATGGTGACAGAGTTGCCGTCGTTGAAGAAACGGCCGATGAGCCACCAATCGCTTTTCGCATCGCGCGTCGAATCGTAAGCCTTGTCGAACTCCGTGAGCATCTGCCTGCCCGTCGGAGACGAGCGCAAAAACTCTATGTCCTGCTCGACGCGCTCGACGAACTCAGGCGAGCCTTCGACGCGCACGCCGCGACTGCCGGGCTGTCCGACGAGTTCGACGTTAACGACGGTCGTGCCCGCGTCGTCCGCCACCTCGTCGCCCGTCTGCGAGTAGATGGTGTCCGTGCCCGTCGCGCGTTCGGGATGACGATTGCCGATCACACTGCCGTAGAGTTTATCCGTGCCCGCGCCCGCGTAGAGTTTATCGTCGCCGCGCCCGCCTTCGAGCGTGTCGTCGTCAAGGCCGCCGGAGAGCACATCGTTGCCCGCGCCGCCGAGCAGGTGGTCGCGGCCGCGCCCGCCTTCCAAGTAGTCTTCGCCCGCGTTGCCCTGCATGTAGTCGTCGCCGTCTCCGCCGTAGACGGTGTCGTGTCCCGCGCCGCCGTAGAGTTTATCGTTGCCGCGCGAGCCGTTGATGTAGTCGCGCCCCGCGCCGCCGTCCACGGTGTCGTCGCCGTCGCCCGCTTCGATGCGGTCGTGGCCCGCGCCGCCCTGAATGCGGTCGTGGCCCGCGCCGCCTTCGAGCGTGAAGTTGATCTGCACGTCGCGCCCGACATCAATCGTGTCGTTGCCGTCGCCCGCGCGAATCGTCAGGAGGTACGGGTCGTTGCGGCCGAGTTGCTGCGGCACGCCGTCAACTTCGACCTGCGCTTTCTCGTACCCATCGGCCGGGTCGATGTAGGTCGAAAGATTGATGTCGTGCCGTTCGCCGTTGACGTTGATGACGGTCGCGCCCGTCTTCGGGTCGCGCGTCACTTGGATGCGGTCGTCACCCGCGCCCGCGTCCACGACGATGCGTTCGATGGGCGGCTCGGTCGGGTCGGCGGCGGGCGTGCTGGTGCGCTTGATGGTGACCTCTTTTGTCGAGACGAGAATTGTTTCGCTCGTGCCGGGCGCGGCGGATGAGCCGCCCCCGCCGCCGCCCGCCGCGTTGACCTGCGCGCCGGTGCGTGCCAGTTGTACGCGCGCGTCGAGTTCCGACTGGCCGTTGACGACATTCGGAGCAGACGTTTGCTCGTTCCGGCTCGAAGTGACCGCGCGGTCGCTGACGAGTTGCATCGCGTTTGCGTCTTGCGGCTCGGTGGAAACGCTCGGCCGTGTGAAATTGCTGACCGCTTCGCGCGCCCGCTCGACACCGGCCTGCAAAGTCTCGTTCAACTGATTCGCGATCTGTGCGCCGATCTCCGCTAGACCCATCACGCCCCCTCAAGTCATGCCCCGAAGTTTTAGTTTTAATGCTGACAGTATGGTTATCGGCAAGGCGGCGAGAATGTTTCGCGCGCGGCGCGCAGACAAACGAACGCCCCGCGACGTGAAAGGCGTGAAGCCTTCGCGGTGGCGGGGCGTTGTTGGAAGCGAGGCGTCGCTCGCGTTACTTCACTTTACTTCACCCTACTGGGAGACGATGCGGTTCGGCGAGTTGATGATGGTCGCGTAGGAACTCGTGAACTCGGCGCGGAAGTTCTGTTCGCCACGGTTGTCGCCGTTCGGGATCGTCTGGTTCAGGCTGTTGAACAGGGCGAGCACCATTTCGTCCGGCTTCAAATCGCGCAACCCGTCTTTGAATTGATTCATCACCAGTTCTTTGGCCTTATCGACCGCGCCGTTCTTGATCTCGTCCCTGATCTTGCTGTCGATGGGGCCGATGATGTTTTTGAGGAACGTCTCGGCGGCCGAACTGCCGAGTTTGCTGCCGATGCCGGGAATGAAACTGAAGGCGATGTCGACGAACAGTTTGACGGTTTGCGCCTTCGCCTCGGCGTCCGACTTCATCTGGTCGAGCGAAGACTTCAAACCGTTGGTGAGCATGCCGAGCAGACCGCCCGCCACGGCCGCCGCGTCCATGCGCGACTGCCCGCCGTGTGCCTCGCGCCAGCGCGCCTCGGCTCCGGGCGACGTGTCCATGAGCGATGCGCCGATCTCGGAGATTTTGCCGGAGAGGAAGTTTGCCAGCGACGCGCTCGTGTAGCCGAGCGGGGGCGTGAACAGGGTTTGCTGGAAGAACTTCTCCAAGCCGGGTTGAAACTTGAGCGTATCGAAGCCCGCGCCGTTCGTGCCGAGGCCGGACTTGATGATGTTATCGAACTCGACCATGAAGACGGCGCTCAGACCGTCCTTGAACATGATGTTGTCGCGGAAGTTGTCCCCGGTCTTCGAGTCGGTGAGAGCTTGCGCGGTGGCGTTGAAAAATTCGGTGCGGAGGCTGTGCAGGTCGTCGCCGGTGACGGAGACGGGACGATGATCCCAGCCGTCGCGCACGTCGTTGTAGGCGAGACTGTAGAGCAGGCTCTCGATGCGGCCGTATTCGACTTCGTTGTTCGCGCCGGTCGTCCCCGGCCGGTCGTAATAGCCCGCCATCGATTCGAGTGTGGAGACGGTGCGTTCGCCCGCCATCGCGCGCTTGACGAACTGTTCGAGGCCGCCCGCCTTCTTGAGCAGGTCGAGTTGCAACACCTGATTGTCGGAGGAAGTCTGACTGAGCACGTGCGTCGCGCCCGCCGCCAAATCTTTGGCGACGCCTTCCTTCGTCTGCGGATTCGCCGCAGCCCGCGCCGCCGCTTGGAAGAACATGCTCTTCAAATTTTCGTGTTTCGCGTCGAGTTTGCCGAAGATTTCGATGGCGACTTGCGGATTGAACTTGCCGGACGCAGCCCAGCGGCCGACCAGATTGTTCATGTCCGCTTGATTGAGCAGACCGGCACTGTCGAGCGCGGCGAAAGAGTTGCGCAGCACGTCGACGAATTCGTTGATGTCGCCGCGATCAGTCCAAGACTGGAAAGTTTCGTAGGAGAGAGCCTTGTTGAGCAGGTCGGCCGTGCGGTCGTTGCCGAGCGCCTGAAAGTAGCCCTTGATCCACTGCGGATCGTTCTGGTGCTCCATCAACTGGCGCATGAACATGAATCCTTCCGCGCCGGGATAATTCGCGCCCATGCGATAGAATTCGATGTAAGCGGCGGCCTCGGCGGGCGTGGCGTCAGCGCCGGGCGGCTTGGGTTCCGTGCCGCGCGGGATGTTCTCGCCGTTGCCCGTGAAGGTTTGCGGCGCGTTCGGGTCGGGCTGCTGCGCGGCGGCGGCCTGCACGCGCTGTTTGAGCGTCGCGGCGTTGAAGAACGTGTCCCAGATTTTACTCGTCGCAAACTCGACGATGGACTCCTGCTGCTCCTCGGGCTGCTCCGCGACCGTCGGCTGCTGGTAAACAGCGTCTTGCACTCCTCCGCCACCGTCCACTTTATAAGTCATGTTCATCCTCCGGCATGAAAATACATTGACGACTTCACCTATGTTATCGGCGCACAATCGAAAATGTTGCTTCGGCGGCTTGACGAGAGGGAGCGGGTTGGAAAGTTAGGAAACCGGAGAGTCTGAGAGCGACTGACAAAAGCAAGTGACCACGCGCCACACGCGCACAACACGAAGCAGAGTTTAGTGTTGTTTCGTGCGGCGCGTGGTTACTTGCTTTTGGTTTTCCGAGGTGCGCTAAAACAATCTTTGCAGTTGCGGAATGGAGACGCCGGGCGCGGCCGCTTCGTGCGTGCCTTGGCGCAGGAAGGCGTTGACGCTGTCGAGCTTACCGAGCGCGTAATCGACCCGCTTGTCGCTGCCCTTCTTGTACGCGCCGATGAGAATCAAATCCTTCTGCGCCTCGTAGGTGGCGAGCACTTCGCGCAGACGCCGCGCCGCTTCGACGTGCTGCGGGCGCACGACCGAAGACATGACGCGCGAGACCGACTGATTGACATCGATGGCCGGGAAGTGTCCGGCCGCCGCGAGCGGGCGCGACAGCACGATGTGGCCGTCGAGGATGGAGCGCGTCTCGTCGGCAATCGGCTCGGTCATGTCGTCGCCTTCGACGAGCACCGTGTAGAAGGCCGTGATCGAGCCGTGCGCGCTGTTGCCCGTGCGCTCCAACAATTTCGGCAACTCGCTGAAGACCGACGGCGGGAAACCGGCGCGCGCCGGAGGTTCGCCCGCCGCCAGTCCCGCCTCGCGCAGCGCGCGCGCAAAGCGCGTCACCGAATCCATCATCAACAACACGCGCTTGCCCTGATCGCGGAAGTGTTCGGCGATGGTCGTCGCCACGTAAGCCGCCTTCATACGCACCAGCGACGGCTCGTTCGACGTGGCGACGACCACGACCGAGCGACGCAAACCGGCCTCGCCCAAATCCTGTTCGATGAAGTCGCGCACCTCGCGCCCGCGTTCGCCGACAAGGGCGATGACGTTCACGTCTGCTTCGGTGTTGCGCGCGAGCATGCCGAGCAGCGTCGACTTGCCCACGCCCGCCGCCGCGTAGATGCCGACGCGCTGCCCTTCGCCGACGGTCAACACGCCGTCGAGGGCGCGCACGCCGGTCGCCAGCATCTTCGTCACGCGTTGCCGGCGCAGAGGGTCAGGCGGGAGGGCGGTGACGTGTCGCTCCTGCCCGCCCTCAATCGCGCCTTTGCCGTCGGCCGGTTCGCCCAACCCGTCGAGCACGCGGCCGAGCAGCGTGTCGCCGACGCGCACCTTCAGAGACGCGCCCGTCGAGACGACCTCCGCGCCCATCGCCACGTCCTGGATGTCGCCGAGCGGCATCAGGATCACTTCGCTGCCGCGAAAGCCCACGACCTCCGCGCGCAACTCGCGCGCGCGGTGCGGCGAACGGATCAGGCACAACTCGCCGACGCGCGCGCCCGGCACGCTCGCGCGAATGAGCAGCCCGACGAGTTCCGTCACGCGCCCGCGCACCTCAACCGGCGAAAGCCAGTCGAGCGCCGTGATGTACTCGGAAAGATTCACAGACATAACTTCAACGAAGTCTCAGCGTCGTAACGAAGCGTCAGGGTCGTCCTTCGCCGTCGGCGCGCGCGAGCAGTGCGCGTTCGAGCACGCCGAGTTGCACGTCGATCTGCGCGTCAATCGTGCCCGACTCGCTTTCGATGACGCAGCCGCCGCGCGCCACGCGCGGGTCGGCCACGAGATCGAGGAAGCGCGCGCGCCCGGTCGGGTCGAGCCGCGAGCGATGCGCCTCGACGACGGGCAGGTCTGCCGGATTGACGCGCACGGTCAGCATCTCGTGCTGCCGCGCGTTGCGCAGGGCGGCGGCGACGATGTCGGCGAGCGTTGCCTCGTCCTGCGCGATCTCGCGGCCGATGATCTTTTCCGCCAATTTGACGGAGAGGCGCAAGAGGTCGCGCTCGGCTTCGGCCAGCGCCGTGTCGCGCCGCTCGCGGGCGTCGAGCAGGTGCGTGTTCAACTCCGCGAGCGCCGCTTCGAGTCCTTCGCGGTAGGCGGCCTCGCGCAAGTCGCGCGCCGCTTCCTCGGCGCTCGCGCGCAACGCGGCCGCCTCGCGCTCGGCCTCCGCGATGATGCGGCGCGCCTCCGCGCGCGCCTCCACCACCGGACGCTTCACGACGCCGCGCGCTCTGAAATCCATCTCCGCGCCCGTCGCCGCACGCTTGATGACGTTGCCGCCTGCACTCATGTCGCTTCCCCATTTCTCGCCGCGCGCCCGTTTCTCATTTCGCGTCCATTTCTCACTTAACGTCCATTACTCTCCGCACGGTCATTTCTGTCTATGCGCTCGTCTCTCTCTTCGTGCGATGCGAGGGCGGAGGCTTGCCCCGTCGCGTCGCCCGCCCGCGTCGTCTTAACGTGGCGCAGGCTTTGCGCGACCGACTCGGCCTCGCGTCCGATGACGCGCACCATCTCGCGTTCGTAGCGGGCGCAACAATCTCCGACCATGCTGCGCAAAGCGCGCGCCGCTTCGACGGGCAGTTTTTGCGCCACGTAGGCGGCGCGCTCGGATTCCGACTCGCGCGCCGCGAGCGCCGCGGCCAACACGCGCATCCCCAGTCGATCCAGCATCGCTTCCGGCTGTTGCTCGTGCTCCAGAGCTTCATGTACGAGCGTCTCGCTTAGTGCGACGCGCGCGGGTTCGACGTGAACGAGCGCCCGCATGTGCGCGAGGATGGCGCGCGCGTTCTCGGCCGAGAAGCGGCGCAGGAACGACCCGACCGCCTCGGCGCGGTCGATGCCGCGACAGGCCACGGCCGTCTCGCGCACGCCGAGCAGACGCACCAGCCGCGCCAGTTCCGCCCCCGTCAACGATTCGATGGACGAGGGATTGCGCAACTCGAAGGGAGCGATGAAGTTCGACAGAAACACCTTCCGCACCAGCGCGACAACTTCCGGCGACGCCTCCCCGGCGTCTTCAACGCGCGGGGCGACGGCCGGAAGTTGTGCCGACCCTTCGGCGAGAGACGTTGCAAGCTGTTCGTCGAGCGCGCCGGCGCAAGCGGCGGCGAGGGGCGCGGGCAGGTGGCGCAGGATGAGCGCGCGCACGCGCGGCGGCTCGTCGCGAAAAACTTCGAGGATGTGGGAGGGATGCACGTGCTCGTCGAGTTGGGCGACGCTCGGATGGGCGCGCGCCAGTGTCCGCGCCAGCCAGTGTCTCTGTTTATCCGGTGCGAGTTTGGTGTACCACTGCGCGCGGCGCACGAGCGACTGGCGTGCGGTCTCGCCGAGCGCATCGAAGAGACCGAATTCGGACGGCGAGTTTTCCTCTGCGTCGGTCGCGCCGTCGTCGCCCTCTACACCTGCGGGCAGACGGTGGCCGAAGGCGATGCTGAGCGCCAGCAGCGTGTCGGTGCGTTCGGCTTCGACGGGTTGAGCCATTTCAAATCAATTCACTTGACGGAGGCGTCACTTGACCGATGCGGGGTCTTCCGCGCGTGTCCCGGCGGGGTTCGCGCCGAGCGCCCCGCCCGGCAACTGCCGCGCCGCAGTCCCGCTCATGTCGGGCAAAGAAGAAGACGACGTGCCGCCGTTTGCGAGAGACGCTGTTGTGGTGGCGGCCGTGTGGTCGTTCGTCGCTTCGAGTTCCGCCGTCGCCTCTTCGCCTTCGCGCAGGGCTGCGATCTCGGCGCGTTGGCGACGCGTCTGGAGCAGGAGTATGACGAGCAGAAAACAGAAGACCGTCAAGAGGCCGATGCCCGCCGCGAGCAGGAGGCCGTTGCGGCGGCGCGCGTTCTCCTGCGAAGGCACGGGCGGCGGCGGCTCGAACAACATCGAGACCGTCACTTTCTCCGGCCGCAGACCGGGCACGCCGCCCGCCACTTGGTTCTGCACCTGCTCGCCCGTGAAAGTCGGCTGCTGTTCTTTATGCACGAGCAGGACGCTGGCCGTGGCCGGGTAAGGTTCGAGTTTGATCGAGTCGTCTTCGGGCAAGACGATGGTGACGTTGGCGCGCGCCACGCCGGGCAGCAGGCGCAGTTTGCGCTCCATCTCGCGCTCGCGCTCGCGCAGGCGCTGCGAGTTCTCGGCCGAAGGCGACGGGAAGACGCCGCCGTCGTCCTTCGCCAGTTTCAGTTCATCAGGGCGCGGCAGGCCGTAATAGCGCAACACCTGTGTGGCGCGCGCGCCCTCGTCGCCGCCAAACCAGCCCTCGTCCACGTTGATGCTCCAACGCGCCGCCTCGCCCTCGCCCACCTCTTCCTTGTCCGCTTCGATCCGGTATTCCCTGAGACGGTCGATGATCTCGATGGCCTCGTTCTCGGATGCGACTCTCGCCACGGATTTCTCGCCGCACGCACTCGTCAGACAGGCGACGGCGGCCACGAGCAGCAACAGCGCGGCGCGCCGGCACGCACGGGCGCGAAGTTGTGCCGGCCTGAAAGTGTGTCGCATGTCGGTTCTCCGCACGGGAAAACAAACGCCGTGGTTCGGCTGAAAGAACGTTTCGGCTCAGGGGAATTCGGTAGGCGCATCTTACCGCAAACACTCCGGCAAAAGCTATCAAGGTCTGAGGCGCGTGCGGTGGACGATCAATTCATCCGCCGCCCGCCGAGTGCGCTCGCGACAAATTGATTTTTTTGCCGTCGCGGATCGGCTATAATCCGCGCGCGCCCGAAACTTATCCCCGCTCACGTCCCGAAACACGCGCCCCCGCGTTCTTTCGCGCTATGCAAGACTTTGCGGCCACCATCTCACTTGCCGAACGCGATCAACTGATCGAGCAACACCGCTCGTATGTGCGCGCGCTCGCCATCAAGGTCATGCAGAGCGCGGGCGCGCGCGTCGAACTGCAAGAACTGATCGCCTACGGCGACGTCGGACTGATCGAAGCGGCCGAACGCTACGACCCACGGCGCGGCGTCGCCTTCGCCACCTTCGCACACTACCGCATCAAGGGCGCGATCTACGACGGCCTGCGCGAGATGGGCGTCTTCACACGCAACTCTTCCTCGCGCTCGCGTTTCGCCGCCAACGCCAACGACCTCATCCAGTCGGCCGTCGACGACGAACAGGCGGCGCAGGCCGGACACGATCCGCACTCGGTAGACAGCGAGATCGCCGCCACGCAGTCGATCATCGACGCCCTCATTCCCGCCTATCTCCTTTCGCTCGACAGCGACGCGATGCCGGAGGTCGCCGACCAGCAGGCGCTCTCGATGGAGCAGATCGAGCAGCGCGAACTCGTCGGCTTCGTCCTGCAATTCGTCCGCGAACTGCCCGAAGACGAGCAGCAGATGCTCGACGCGCTCTACTTCAAACACCGCTCGATGACCGACCTCGCCGCCGAAATGGGCATCTCCAAGTCTTGGATTTCACGTCTCCACTCGCGCGCCATCAAGCACCTGCGCGACCGCATGCGCGAGCGCGGCCTGCTCGACGCCGCGACTTAAACCCGAACCCCTCAAGAATTCAAAGCGACCGCTCGAGCGGAGACGGACAAAAGCGTTCGCCCCGCCGGAAAATTCCACACGGGGACGAAACACTTTTCGCCGCGCGCCGATAATAGAGACAGTTCGAGGAAATCGATTGCGGCGCGCGTCGTGAAGTTGCCGCGCGCAAATATGAGAAGAGGAGACGAAACAATGTCGGGCGTTCAACTATTCTCCAGCCAGACGCTGAACATCAACTTTAATTTCAACAACCTCGTCGGACTCGGCGCAAACTCCGAGTTGCTGGCGTTGCTTGAAGCCACAAACGATCTGGCCGACGCGCTCGGCAACTTCAACGACAAGTTCTCGGCGCTCGCGGAAAAATTCGGCACCACTTCCGCCCTCTGCCAGTGCGCGCCGGTCGCGCCGCCGGCGGTCGAAGATTCGTGCCATCCGGCCGGAAGTTTGCGCGCCGAAGGCGACACCGTGACGACGCCGGGCGGCTACAAGATCGAGATGCTCAGCCAGTACGAGTGGAAGATCACGGGGCCCGACGGCAAAGAGACGCGCGTGTGGGGCGACCCGCACGTGGCCGAAGGCGACGGCGGCAAGTGGGACTTCAAACGCGACTCGACCTTCGTGCTCGGCGACGGCACGCGCATCAACGTCTCGACCGTCCCTTATGGCGACATGACCGTCACCGGCTCGCTCGAAATCATCAGCGGCAACGACTGCGTCCTCGTCTCCGACATCGACCAGGGCAAAGGCAAGATCGGCACCGTCACGCAGGACGGCTATGCACGCGCCAACAGTTTCGGCGACAACGACGTGTTCGTGATGGGGCGCGAGACGGATGATTGGTCGTTCGAGGGCAGAGAGATTACGGGCAGCGAAAACGGCGGCGAGTCGTTCAAGACGGGCGGCGAGTTGAGTACCATCCGGCGCCGCGTCAACACCTTCGGCGGTGCGCGCGATTGGGCGAACTCGGTCTTTCACGGCCTGCTCGATGCATGGCGCGACGACCTCGGCACGAGCGACATCGGCTACGACGCCTACCGCGATTACGACAACTCAGGCCGCGTGGACGAAACGGAGAGTTCCGACCGACGCCAACATGCGGAGATGCTCAGCGACGCCTTTCAAGCTCTCGCCGATATGTTCGACGCGCTCGAACGCTGGCTCAGTTTGTCCGATCAGTTAACTTCGGGGCGCACGCGCTCGCTCGCCGTCTAGCACCATCCAGCAAGAGGCCGCTGCGCGCAAGGAGTCAAGCCATGACCGAACCGACCGTTTGTTCGTCGGAGCAAACCGGGCGCACCGCCGAAGTGTCGCCCGCGCTGGCCGCACGCCTCGTCGGCGGCCAGATCAATCTCGCGGAGTTCGTCGGCCTCAGGCGCTCGACGCTCTACGCCATCGCGTCCGTCGCCTATCAACTGCTCAACAGCGGGCGCGTCGAACAAGCGCGCCGGATTTATCGCGGCCTCGTCGCGGCCGACCCATACGACAGCGTCTTTCGCTGCCACCTCGCCGCCGCGCATCAACGTCTCGGCGAATTGGACGAGGCCGTCTCGGAGTACACGGCCGCGCTCCGTTTCAACTACGCGAACGTGGACGCACTGGCCGGGCGCAGCGAGATTCTCCTGCAACGCGGGCGCATCGCAGAGGCCGTCCAAGATTTGCGCGCCGTCCTCACGCACGACCCGCAAGGCCGGCGCGCCACCACCTTGCGCGCCCGCGCCATCCTGCAAGCCCTGCGCGCCGCCGCCGCACAGACAACACAGGCGACACAGACGATGGAACAGGCTTCGACCGACGCAAACATCGAATCGGGCGTTTGAAGTTCTCAGTCGAAGATGAGATGCACGCCGGAATGTTCGACGGGGATGAACGTCGGCTCGACGCCGAACACGTCCCGGATACGGTCGGCCGTCAGTACCTCCGGCGGAGCGCCGTTTGCGACGACGCGTCCGCCGTGTAACAGCACGATCTGGTCTGCGAAGCGGGCAGCGAGATTCAGATCGTGCACCACGCCGACCGTCACCACGTCGGCGGCGGAGGCGAAGCCGCGCACCTGTTTCATGAATTCGATCTGGTGGCGTATGTCGAGGAAGGTCAGCGGCTCGTCCAGAAACAGGTAGCGGCAAGAGGAGGGCGGCGGGAAAGCCGAGGGCGTCGCAGGCTCCGCGATGTGTGCACGCCGTAACTGCGCCATGACGCGCGCGAAGTTGACGCGCTGGCGTTCACCTCCGCTCAGTGTCTGATAGTTGCGGTCGCCGAATCCCGTCACGTCGAAGAACTCCATGAGTTCGTCGACGATCTCTTCGTCCGCGATGCTCGGACGGCTGCCGAAGTGTGGATAGCGCCCCATCATGACGACTTCGCGGACGGTCAGAGGGAAAGCGATTTCAATCGCCTGCGAGAGCACCGCGCGCCGCTTCGCCAGTTCCGCCTCGCTCATCCGCTGAACGTCCGCGCCTTCGTATTCGACGCTGCCTTGCTGCGGGCGCAGCAACCCCGCCAGCACCTTGATGAGCGTTGACTTGCCCGCCCCGTTCGGCCCGACCACAAGGTGGAGACGACCGGGCGCGAACGCAACCGACACGTCGGAGATCAGCGCCTTATTTCCGATTCGAAAAGTGATGTTGCTGGCTGCAAGCATAATAAGTTGGACGATCATGCCCGGCTGCCGTGGCGGCTCCGGTAACCGGCAGTGCCGTTTAAAAGACGTAGCGGCGGCGGCGCAGCAGTGAGAGGAAGACGGGCACGCCGACGGCCGAAGTGACGATGCCGATGGGCAGTTCAGCCGGGCGCAGCGAGAGGCGTGCGATCAGGTCTGCGAGGCTCAGCAGCGTGGCTCCCATCAACGCGCTGCCAACGATCAGAAACCGATTATCCGCCCCGCCGAGCATACGCAGAATGTGCGGCACGATGAGACCCACAAAGCTGATCACGCCGGTGAACGCCGTCGCCACAGCGACGATCAAGACGTTGACGGAGAGGACGATCCACTTCAGGCGATTCACGTTCACGCCGAGATAGGTCGCCTCTTCTTCACCGATCATCAGCGCGTTGAGTTGCTTCGCGTAACGGAGCGCGGCGAGAGTGCCTCCGATGGTCGAAATGGCAACGACCTCGACGGAGCGCCAGCTTGCGCCGGAGAGCGTGCCCAGACTCCAGAAGGTGATCGAGCGAGCCTGCGGGTCGCGCGCGATGTAGGAGAGAAAGCCGATGGCGCTCATGCAGAGCGCATTGATCGCCAGCCCCGTCAGGAGGAGCATCACGACCGAGGCGCGGCCGTCCTCGCGCGAGCGGGCGAACAGAAACACAAGATAGGTGGAGACCACGCCGCCCACGCACGCGGCGAGAGGCAGACTCCACAGGCTCGCGCCAAAGTGGAAGACGCCGCCGAGCACGAAGAAGAAGGCGGAACCGAGCGCCGCGCCGCTCGACGTCCCGACGAGACCCGGCTCGACGATGGGGTTGCGAAAAAGCGCCTGCATGAGCGTGCCGCCGACGCCGAGACTCGCGCCCACCAGCAGGCACAGGATGGCGCGCGGCAGTCGCAGTTCGAGAAAGATGCGCTGGTCTAAAGTTGGCGCGGGCTGGCCGGGCAAGAGCGAGATGAGCGAGCGGCCGATGGCGGGAATTGAAAAATCGATTGCCCCGAACCGGATGGACGCGGCCAGAACGAGGAGCGTGGCGCAGACAAGCGCGAAGATTAAGAGCCGCTCGGGCCTGTGTTGTTTCGTCACTTTTGGTGAATGAGCGCGGCCACCTTCTCAACGTTCTCGCCGGAGCGGGGGCCGAAGTACATCAAGACATTTTCTTCGACGCGGTAGATGCGGTTGTTCTTGGCGGCATTGGAGGTAGACACTCCCGGCAGTTCCTTGATCTGGTCGAGCGAGCCGCCGAGGCGGTCGTAGCCGTAATCGGTGACTAAAATCACGTCGGGGTTCGCTTGCGCGATAATTTCCGGCGCGGCCATCCGCTGCATCCCCGCTGCGTCGACGGCCATCTCTCCGCCCGCCCATTCTATCATCCGGCTCGCCGCGCCGCCGTCGCCCCTCCCGCCGCGACCGACGACGAGATAGACGTTCGAGGCGCGACCGAAGTGTATGACCGCAACTCTCGGATGCTCCGCGTACTGTTTGACTCGTTCGAGCGAGGCGGCCATCTGTGCGTCGAGCGTCTGGCACAGTTGCTCGGCTCGCTCCTCCTTGTGAAAATATGCGCCCATCTCGCGGACGAGCGACTTCGTGCCGTCCACCGAATCGTTCTTCGCCTCAAAGGTCTTTAAAGGAATGTTCAAGCCCCGGAGTTGTTCGACCACCTGCGGCGGCCCGATGTTGTTGTCGTGGATGATGGCGGTCGGGTGCAGTGAGAGGATGCCCTCGGCGCTCAAAGCGCGGTGGTATCCGACCGTCTGCACGTTCTTCACTTCCGGCGGATAGGTGCTGGAGAGATCGACTCCGACGACGCGTTCCTGCGCGCCGAGCGCCCAGATGATCTCATTGTAGGTTTGCGAGATGACGACCAGACGCTCGGCCTTCGCGTCTTGAGCCGGATTGGCGAAGCGCCCGCAGGCGATGGCCGGAATGAGCGCGGCGGCGAGCAACGCGCCAAGCAGGATTCGTTTCATCGGTGATGAGAATAGCGACGACAAAAGCCAAAGGTCAATGCGTTAGCAAGGAGACGGGCATCGACGGGGAGCGGCGATTGGTCGCTGCTCCCCGTCGATGCCCTCTCGTTGGAGTTTGCTAGAAGATGAACCGCGTTTGCAGTTGGAACATGCGCGGCGGGTCTACGTTGGCGAACGCAGGCAACGCATTCGTCGCCGCGCCGACGGCCACGAGCTGCCCGAAGGTCGGGTTCGGCGTCGCCGTGTCGCCGTAGATCGTTTGGCCGCGACCGAGATAATTTCCGTGGTTGAAGATATTGAAGCCCTCCACCCTGAACAGCAAGGCCGTGCGTTCCGTGAACCGGAAACGCTTTTCGGCAAAGATCGCCACATCCGAAGTCGGCGTGCCGCGAAACGCGGACTTCCTGAGCACCGCGCCGTCGACGACGGGGCGGTCGTTGTTGATGCCGTCGCCGTTGTTGTCAACGCCCGTCGTGGCGTTGAAGGGGCGCGCCGAGGCCAGTTGCGTCAGAGTCCCCGCCGTGATGTCGAAGGGGAAACGGTAGGTGAAACTGATGACGGCGCGATGACGCTGATCGACCACGCTCGGCCCGCGTTCCTCCTCGCCGAGCCGCGAGATGATGCTCTGGTTCGGCCCGATGCCGTTGCCGTCCGGCTCGAAGGTGTTCGTCGCCTTCGAGAGCGTGTAGCTGACTTCGGCGTAGATGCGGCGGTGTCCGCGATATCTGAAGTTCGTCTGCAACCCGTTGTAATCGGCCACCCCGAGGTTCGTCAGCACGTTGACTTGGCGCACGCCGCCGTTGACCGGCAGGATGAGACGCGTCGCGTTGGCGGCGGCCACCGACCTGACTTGCCCGGGGGCGGTGCGGTCGAAGGGCGACGGGGCGTTCAAATCAACCGTCCGGTCGAGGTCGCTGACGTGCTGGCGCACGTAGTCCGCGCCGACGAAAAAGCCTCTGAACAACTCGCGCTCCGCGCCGATGGTGAACACTTGACTGCGCGGGTTGACCAACTCGTCCGGGTAGTTCGACAAGCGGCTGAAATCGAGGCCGTAGCGCGCGAACTGTGCTTGGTAGAACTCGCGCCGACCCGCGCGGATCGTGATGTCGCGCGCGGGCAATTGCGACGGGGGCAACGTTCGCGGGTCGACGTTGACGGGAACGCAGGTCAGGCAGGTCGGGAAGCCGGTCTGACCTGCGACGGCCGTGTAGGTCGTCAAACCGTCCAGCCCGTTGACGAGATAACCGGCCACTTGGTTGGCACGAATCTGCGGGTAATAGATGCCGTAGCCGCCGCGAATCGACAAGCGCGCGTCGCCGCCCGGATTCCAGCCGAAGCCGATGCGCGGCATGAAGTTCTTGGTCGCATCGGTCAAGGTTTGACGGTCGTAGCGCAGGCCGAGGTTCAAGGTCAGATCGCGACGCACCTTCCAATCGTCCTGCACGAATCCGCTCAAGAGCCATTGCGGCAGGCGATAGCTGCTGATCCCGAAGTTGATCGGCTGCTGGTAGTTCTGCACGTCGGCCAGCGTCAATTGCTGGAAGGGGGCTGTCGTCGCGTTCCTGAAGGTGAACGTGCCGAGTTCGGCCGTGCCGGGTTCGCTGCCCGTGCCGCCGGAGGTGTGGCGCATGACGCTGCCGCCGAAGCGCAGGTAGTGGCCGCCGACCGACCACGAGAGCGTGTCGGCAAATTGCCACTGGTGGCTGAAGATGTCGGCCGTGCGCGACTGGCCGATGGTGAAGGGCACATTGCCCGCGCGCGTGTAGGTGGTCGAGAGATTCTGCGCTTCCCACTTCGTCACCGGGTCGCCGTGCAGGTAGGCGAAGCGTCCCTCGTTGAGCAAATTCGACTTGATGACTGACGTGTGGTTGACCTGCATCGTCCACGCGCGCCGCGAGTAACGACGCGCGACGCTCGGAGCGTTAGTGCCGCCCACGGCGTCCTGCGGGTTGTCGTCGAAGAAGCGGTCGACGTTAAAGCGCGCCATCAGCGTCTGCTTCGACGTGAGTTTGTGATCGAGCCGCCCATCAAAGAGGAACTGGCGATAGTGCCCCGTGTAGTCGAGGCGACCGTCGGCGGGCAGCAGGAAGGCCGGCAGCGACGTGGAGAGAAACGTCGTGCGATCCTGCCGCGTGTTCTCGGCCGTGACGAAGAAGAAAGTCCGGTCATGGACAATCGGCCCGCCAATCGAGCCGGAAAACTGTCGCAGCTTATCCGGGATGTCCACCGGATTGATCGCTCGGAGCGTGGCGGGCGTCGTGCAACTCGGCACGGACGAAGGGCAGAAGCCTTTGGTCGAAAACGTCTTGGCCTGCCAACTGCCGCCGGGGCGAAGCATGAACAAGCCCTCGCCGTGAAATTCGTTCGTGCCCGACTTGGTGATGATGTTCAGCGCCGGGCCGGAAGTCCAACCGAACTCGGAGGAGAAAGCGTTTGACAGCACGTTGATCTCCTGAATCGCGCCGAGGGGCACGGTGGCGACGGCCGTCTGGCGTCCCCATCCTTCATCGTTGCTCGCGCCGTCGAGCGTGAAGGTGGTGGCGCGGCGCGAGCCGACGCCGGTGATGAAATAGGTGGCGTTAACGAAGAGGTCGCCCGTTCCCTTGCCCTGCCGGAAGGCCGAGTTGAGCAGCGGCAGCGTCGTCGCCTTGCGGCCGAGGATCGGCAACTCCTCGATGCGCGTGCTGTCGAGCGGCAGTCCGAGTTGCGGGTTCGAGCGGACGCCTTCGATTGTGCCGAAGACGGTCACGTTCGCCTCTTGAGAGCCGACCAGAAGTTTCACCCGCACGGTCGCCGTCTCGCCCGAACGCAAAGCGATGTCCTTGCGCTCCTCATTGCCGAAACCTTGCTTGGACACAGTCACCGTATAAGTGCCCGTCAGCGAGAGCGCGGGGATGGTGGCGTTTCCGTCGCTGCCCGAGACGGCCTCGCGCACCGCGCCCGTCGCGTTGTTGACCACCGAAATCTGCGCGCCGGGCACGACGGCGTCGTTTTGATCGACCACGGAGACGATCACTGACGCCGTATTAGGAGACTGAGCGGCGATGGGCACGGCGATTAAGGCTAATAGCGCGAGCAGCAGGAAGGGCAAGCGCATTTGATTCTTAGGAGTCACTTCTGATTACCTCTCCGAGTTAAAGTTGCTTTGTACGGGTGAGCCTAATCCACAGGCGGCGCGTCTGGATTAGCGCGATAGATGAACTGTCGGAATCACGCATTTTAGGTGAGACTATTAACTACTACCAGCGCTCGTAGTAAGGTCTGCAATCTGGTCAAGGCTAAGAGCAGCCAGACAAAACTCCGAACAGGCAAAGGCATAAACCACGAACACACACGAAACCACACTAAATTCTTGTTCGTGTGTGTTCGTGTGTATTCGTGGTTGCAGGTTTTGTTAGCAGATAAAAACCTGTCCGCGTCAGTTCAGCTTATTTCGCTTACCCTTGCGCGAACGCGCCCATCTGGCTGAGGGCGCAATCCTGCATGACGAGCAATTCGTCCAACAGGTCGAGCATGCGTGCCGCGCTCGTCAACTCGGCGCGGGCGCGCACCAACTGCGCGGCGTCGGGCGCGGCCGAGTCCGACATGAATTCATCGGCGAGCGTCAATCTTTCGCCGTCCTCCTGCGCCTCGTCCCCTGCGCCCTCCTGCCCGCCGTCCTGCTCTTGACGCAGGTGGCGCGCCAGGCGGCGCAGGCGCAAGCGCTGCTTCTCGACCAGCCCGCGCATGATCGTACGCCGCATCGTGGGCGACATATGGCGCAGCGCTTCGCTGTTGCCGGGCGGCGCGGCGAATGCGCCGAGCACAGAGGGTTGTTGATTCAGCCCCAGCAGTTTCTCGATGGCCGACGCGCCGCCCGCCTCGCGCATGCGTTCGGCCGCCTGCAACTGCGAGGCGTCGCGCCCCGCCAACACGTCCGACAGAACTTGACCCTGCCCCGCGACCGGCACGCCCGTCGGTTGGCCGAGCGCGCCCGGCTGAACGGCCGCGGGCTGCGAGCCCGCCCCCTCCTGCGCGCCCGACTGCGACGCCGCCGTTGCACTCTCGCCCGGTTGCCTGACCGACCCTTGCCCCTGCGGCGTCACGCCGCCGCCACTGACGCCGCCGACTTCAGCCATGACTCAACTCAACCTCCCCGCGTTCCTCGGCCAGCCGGTAGACCCAGCGCAACACTGCGGCCACGGCTTCAAACAGTTCTTCGGGAATCTCGCTGTCGAGTTCCAACTCGTAGAGCGTGCGCGCGAGCGGCACGTCGCGCATGATGGGCACGCCCGCCTCTTTCGCCAGTTCCCTGATGCGCGCCGCGATCAACTCCGCGCCTTTGGCGACCACCACGGGCGCGCCCATCGTCACGCGGTCGTACTTGAGCGCGACCGCCACGTGCGTGGGATTAACCACCACCACGTCGGCGCGCGCCACGGCCGCGATCATGCTCTGCATCAAAATCTCTCGGTGCATCTGCCGGCGCGCGCTCTTGAACAGCGGATTGCCCTCCGTCTCCTTCCACTCCTCTCTCACTTCCTGCTTGCTCATCTTCAATTCTTTGAGGTGCAAAAATCTTTGCAGGAAGTAGTCGGCCGCGCCGAGGATGACGAAGGCCAAGCCCACCTTGAAACCGATCTCGAAGATGAGCGAGAGCGTGTAGGCGGCGGCGCGCCCGGAGGGCTGGCGCGTCAACTCGATCACGTCGCGGCGCGAACTCCACAGCACCGTGCCGATCACGACCGTCGTGATCGTCATCTTCAACAAGGTCTTGGCGAGTTCGAGGTAGGGGCGGCCTTTGAAGAATTTCTGTTTGAAACTTTCGGCGGGGTTCAGCCGGTTGAGATTCGGCTTGATCGGCTCGAAGGCGAAGATCGAGCCGACTTGTAGATAACCGACGAGCGCGGCGACGACAAAGAGCGTCGCAAAGAGCGGCAACAGCACGAGCGCGAAGGCACGAACTCCGCCAAAGAGCGCGGCGAAAGCATCGGCGCGCGTCAGTTGGCCTTGGTAAGCGGCGGCGTGTTGCAGTTCGCTCTGCATCGCGCCCGTCAACCATTCGCCCATGTGGCCGCTCGCCAGCCACAACACGACGAGCGCGACGATTAAGATCAGCGCCGACGACAAGTCATGGCTTTTCGCCACTTGCCCGCGCTTGCGCGCGTCGCGGAGGCGTTTCTCGGTCGGGCGTTCAGTTTTCTCGCCGCCGTGCGCCATCTCATCCCGTCTGTATCTGTTTGAGTATGGAGAGAAGTTTTGATTTCAGCAGCGGGTCGGAGGCGACGTATGCGCCGAGGTCTTTGACGACGCGCTGCCCCTGTTCCGTGTCGCGATATTTTTCGCCGAGCCGCGCACGTATGATGTAGCGCGCGCTCTCGCGCACGGCGCTGGCCGCGCCTTCGCTGCTCGACAAATTCGACGCGTTGGCGATCTCGGCGAGGGCGGCGCGCATCTCGCTCGCGGCTTCGCCCGTCTGCCCCGCGCCACCAGCGCCGCTCTGGCCTTCGAGTTGCGAGAGCGCCGCGTTGAACCCGTCGCCGCCGATGGTCTTTCGCAGTTCGCGCGGATCGAGCGGCTCAAGGGATTCCGCGCCGCTCGACAGAGGTGATCCGCCTTTGATCTTCATTCCACTCGTCCCGATAGAAAAAGGGCGTGCGCCCATGAGCGTCGGCTGCCCGCGTCCGCCCCTGTAAGTGATGACTTCAGATCGCGCCCGCCGCGTCGGTCGTCTGTGCGGCGCAGATGAGGTCGGCCGCATCGAGCAGCGCGCGCGCCGTGCGGCTGTGCGGCGACGCAGCATCGGCCGCGATGATTTCGTGCAACTCGGCCTCGGCTTCCGCGCGCCGCTGCTGGAACAGAAGCGCCTCCGCGTGATGGACGCGCGCGTAGAGACTGTCTGGACGCAGGCTGAGCGCCTCGTCGTAGATCGAGAGCGCCTCGGCGAAACGACCGCGATGCAACTCGACCGTGCCGAGCGCGACGCGCGGCACGTCCGACTGCGGCAGCAGTTCGATGACGCCGCGAAAGACCGCTTCGGCGGCGTCGAACTTCCCCGCTTCGCGCAGCACGAAACCGGCCTCCATGATGACCCGCAGTTCCTCGTCGGTGGGCTGCACGTCCTTGAGCTTCATTTCGCTTTTTGCCACCTCGCGCGCGGCCGACGCATCAGAATCTTAACCGTGTGTCGGCCGCGCGCCGTGAAAGTTTACGACTTGAAGTTGTGCACCGCCGACATATCGCCGTCATACTTGGCCTTCAAGAGATTCGAGACGGTCGTGAACTCTTGAGTCTGCGACTGGACGCGGTTCTGGATGGCGAGCATCTGCATCGACTGCTGCGCCTGCTGGTTGAGCATGGACTGCATGTTGTTGAAATCCACGCCGCCCGAACCGCCGTTGATGAAGCTGCCGATGAGACCGCCCGCCCCGGGCGCGACGATGTTGAGCGCGCCGCCGACGAGGCCGCCGAAGATGCGCGAAAACTTGCCGGGCTGTTTCGGCGGCTGCGGCTGCACGGGCGGCAAGGCCGAAGGCGTGGACTGCACGCTTGGCATCTGGTTGATCATCGGATCGTTGCTGACTGCCATTGTAAATAACCTCCCCCGGCTTGCTGCCGGACGCGGAGTAGAGGCGCTCCCGCAGGTCTGTCGAGGCCGTGCTCTCCGCTCGAAATAAATGAAGTTCTCTGCTCTCGAAAGGGTTATCGGCACGGCGCGGAAAAAGTTTCCTGCCCAACCGAAAATTTTCCGAAAAATTTTCCGAAAAAATTTTCAGCCCCTGTTTGTGCCCTCGCGCTGCAACTTTTGCAGGTCGCCGAACAATTCGAGCACCGTCTCGTAAGCACGCAGGGCGCGCCCCGCTCCCTCGGCCTCCTGCTTCGTGCCGTGCCGCACCACGCGTTCGAGCGCCTGCGTGCTGCGGCTGAAACGCTCGCGCATCTCTTTGAGTTGCGGGCTGTCGGGCTGCTCGAACAGTCTGCCGAGCGAGGGATAGCGGTAGAGCGTGGAGAGATCGGACGCATCGTCGGTCGCCCCTGCGGCGGCCGTCGCCGATGCGTCTTCAGAATTGTCTAAAAACCTGTCCATCGGGTTCACCTCCCTGGGGGAACGTGCGCGCGGATTGAGTTGTATGGCGGATGCGACCGTGTGATAGTATTAAGTGCAACAATTGATGTCAAACAGGCGAAGAATTTCCCCCGGCCGTAACCAGACGGAGATGAAGGTATCGCAATTTTTCGACCTTGACGGGGAGTAGCCGCCGAGCGCCCCTCACCAGTCGCATGACGCCGAAACTGCTTATCAAGCGCAAGGGAGACGCCCCGGAGGCCGCGCCCCTCATCGACGTGCCACTCAACGGGGCGCTCGTCTCCCTCGGCAGCGACGCCGCCGCCACAGTCTCTCTGCGCGGCGCAAACGTCGCCCCCGAACAAGCCGTCATCGTCCGGGAAGACGGACAACTCCTGCTCATCAATCGCGCCGACGGCACCACCTTGAACGACGAATTGCTCGCGCGCGAGGCGCGTCGCCCGCTCGCCCACGGTGACCGTCTCGGCATCGGCGATTACGTCGCCTTTCTCGTCACGGACGAAACGTCCGCCGGCTCCGAAGACGAAACATCGGTCAACGCCGATCTCGACGGGCGGCTCCGCGCGTGCGCCGAGGCCACAACCACAGACTTGACCCCGAACGCCCGTGCGGCAACGGACGCCGCGCAGATTCGGCCGCCGCAGCCACAGCAGCAACAACCGAACGGCAACGAGCGAACAGCGCCGCGTAACTTCGCGGCCATCCTCGACACTTTGCGCACGGAGGAAGACAGCTTCTACCTGCTCGTCGAAGGCGGCATGGACAGCGGGCGGCGCGTGCGGCTCGAAGCTCTGGAGACGTTGCTCGGCTGGGAAGAGACCGGACAGCGGCTCGCCTTCACGGACGACGAAGTGGTGGCGCGTCGCGCCGTGCTACGCAAGGATTGGACGGGCGTGGTCGTGCAGTCGCTCGGCGTCGGCCTCGTCGCCGTCAACGGCGAGCCGGTCGAAGCGACGCGCCAGTTGCGCAACGGCGACCGCCTCACGCTCGTGCCGACCGTCAACACGGCGGCGCAGAATCAGGCCATCCTCATCTTCCACGAACCGGCCTCGCTGCTCGCGCTCGATTCGCTCTTGCCGCAAAAGCTGCCGCCGCCCGTCGCGCTCCAACCCGTCGCCCCGGACACCGGCCTCGTCGCGCAAGGCGAGTCCGCGACCGCCGCGCCGGAACTCGCGCGCCCGCGCGACGCACGACATGCTGCAACGGCGCGAACATATTTCGGCTACTTTACGCGCGGAGAAGTTTTGCTCATGATCGTGGCCACGCTCGTGACGGCGGCGATCATTTTTCTCGTGCTTGAGTTCACGGCGTAGAGGGGAGGCGAGATGGAAAGGCTGCTCAAACAACTCGCGGATTTCGGGCAGGCTTTGAAGAACGGCAACGTCCTGCGCCTGCTCGCGCGCCACCACGATCTGGTGCTGCCGGTCGCGCTGATGCTCGCCATCAGCATGCTCTTTATCCCGATCCCGACGCCGCTCATCTCCGCCCTGCTCGTCGTCAATCTGGCGATCTCCTTTATCGTGCTCGCCACCTCGCTCTACATCTCAAGCCCCGTCCAACTCACTTCTTACCCGACCATCCTCTTGCTGACGACGCTCTTTCGCCTGTGCCTCAGCGTCTCCGTCTCGCGCAGCATTTTGGAGCGAGCCTACGCGGGCGAGGTCATCGAGACGCTCGGCAAGTTTACCGGCGGCGGCAACGTCATCGTCGGCGCGGTGGTCTTCGTGATGATCCTCGTCGTCCAGTTCATCGTCGTCGCCAAAGGCTCTGAGCGCGTCGCCGAGGTGGCGGCGCGCTTCACGCTCGACGCCATGCCGGGCAAGCAGATGTCCATCGACGCCGACATGCGTTCGGGTCTCTTGACGCAGGAGCAAGCGCGCAAACTGCGCTCGGCGCTGCAAAAGGAGTCGCAACTCTACGGCGCGATGGACGGCGCGATGAAGTTCGTCAAAGGCGACTCGATTGCAACAATCGTCATCGCGCTCATCAACATCGCCGCCGGTCTCGCCATCGGGATGCTCTACAAGGGACTTGCGCTCACGCAGGCGTTGCAGAAGTACACGATCATGACCATCGGCGATGGTCTGGCCGCGATCATCTCTTCGATCATCATCACGCTCTCGGCCGGCATCGTCGTCACGCGCGTTACGAGCGACGAGGAGAAGTCGAACGTCGGCTCGGACATCAGCCTGCAACTTTTCAACAACCCGAAGCCGCTCGTCATCGCCACGGCGCTCCTGTTCGTGCTCGCCGTGATTCCGGGCATGCACCTGCCCTTCCTCGTCATCGGCACAATCGTCGGCGGCGTCGCCTACATGCTCTACCGCGCGCAGCAGCGTGCCGCGCGCGAAGAGGCCGAACGCATCGCCCGGACGGGCGCGACGAGCGGGCGCGACGAGTTGCAGCCGACCTTCGCCGTGCCGCTCGCCGTCGTCGTCAGCGGGCAACTGACGCACCTCATCGATCAGCAGACGCCTTCAGGGCTGCTCTTTCGTCAGGAGTTGCCGAAACTGCGCTCGGCGCTCTATTACGATCTCGGCGTGATGCTCCCGAACGTCTACGTCAGCGGCGACGCGCCGCTCAAGCCCAATCAGTATTTCATCGCCGTCAAGGAAGTGCCCATCGCTTACGGGCAACTCAAACCCGACTCGGTCTACGTCAACGACTCGGCCGAGAACATCAAGGTCTTCGGACTCGAAGGCGAGGACGTGCGCAACCCGGCCGATCTTTCGCCCGGCTCCTGGATTCCCGCCGCGCAACGCCCCATCGCCGAACTGGCCGGTCTGAAAGTCTGGACGCCGGTGGAAGTCATCAGCCTTCACCTGTCGCGCATCATGAACAAGTACGCGCACGAGTTCATCGGGATTCAAGAGGCGCAGGCGTTGCTCGACTTCGCGGCGCGCGGCATGCCGAAACTCGTCGAAGAGGTCGTCCCCAAAGTCGTCAGCATCCACCAGTTCACGGACGTGTTGAAGCGGCTCGTGCAGGAAGGCATCTCCGTGCGCGACATCAAATCCATTCTCGATGCGCTCTCGGAATGGGGACGCATCGAGAAAGACCCGGTGATGCTGACCGAGTACGTGCGCGCCTCGCTCAAGCGCTACATCTCTTTCCGCTACACGCAGGGACGCGACGCGCTCTTCGTCTACCTGCTCGACCCCGAAATCGAAGACGTGATTCGCGGCGCGATCCGCCGCACCTCGACTGGACTGTTCCTCTCGCTCGACCCGCATCTGGCGCACGACATCCTCGAAGCCCTCCGCCGCGAGATCGCCAACCTGCCGCCGACGGCGCAAAAGCCCGTCATCATCACGGACATGGAGTTGCGTCGCTTCGTGCGCAAGATGGTCGAGTTGGAATTCCCGACGCTCACCGTACTCTCATATCAGGAGTTGACGCCGGAGTTGAACGTGCAGCCGGTCGGTCGCGTCTCGATGCGCCCCGCGCCGAACCCTTACCTTGCGAACGCCGATGCGGCCGCGACGAGCGCGCTGCCGTCGGCCGCGCTCGCACAGAATTTCTGATTCAAACGAATAGTGTTTTAACGACGCGCGTTGGCGTCCGGCGCGGGGGTGAAAGTGTCGAACTCCGGCTGGCCGCCACCGCGCGGGCAGGGCGCGCGATAGTGTGCGACTTGAAAGGCGGGCGGTTGGTTTGCGCCCACGGCGGCGTTGTAGCTGATGACGGCCGCCGACACTTGCGCGGCGGGGTCGGCCTCGCAAGAGTTTTCGTAGACGCCCTCGAAAGTCTTGATCGGGCGCAACTGTTTGGACTTCAAATCGACCAGACGGGCTGAACTGCCGAGCGTGCCCATATTGAAGAAGCTGCCTTCGAGCAGCAACTCGTCGAAGCCGTCGGCGTCCGTGTCGGCCACGGCGACGATGAAATTAAAATCGGCGGTCTTGAAGGTAGCCGACGGTTGGCCGAACGCATCGAGCACGACGAGCGCGAGGTCTCGTGCGCCCGCCGGGTCTGAGGCGACCGCGCCGCCGCGTTGAAGCAGGTAGACGGTCTCGCGCGCGCCCGGCGCGGTGAAAGAACCTTCGACGCGGCTGTTGATGCTGTAATCCGAGGGCGCGGCTTTCGCACCGTAGGCGGCGCGGACGAGACGACGACGCAGTTCGGCGTCGATGGTGACGGGGCGATGGTCGGGCGGTTCTTTGCGGTAATCGACGAGGACGCCGCTTCCACGCGTCGCTTCGGCCGCGCGCGAATCCTGCGCGTTTGAAGTTTGCGTTCCGGCGTCGCTTGTGGCGCGGCGGCTCGCCTCTTCGTTCGCAGACGCGGACGCGGCGATGCGGGAGTTGTCGTTGCTGCTCGCGTTTCGATTCGCGTCGCCGCCCGCCGCGCCGCAACTCGCGGCGCAGAGCCAGAGCGCCGCTGTCACGGCGATTCGCAAACGGAGCGAAACCGCACGCCGCAAACAGAGCGAGCGCCGCGCGCCGGGTGAATGTTTCATCTCTCCCCTCAACAAGCGCGCCGCCGTGCGACGCGTCATCTAAGGCTAACGCCGCTTGCGCCCCTCGTTGACGTAATAGACTCTGCACGCACTGTCCGGCGACGGCTCGCTGCGCTCGAAACTCTGCGCGCCGACGAGCACGCGATACCAGCCGGTCTGTCGAAAGACCGTCTCGGCGCGTCGCGCGGCGGCCTTGCTGTCGTAGTCAATCGCTTTCGTGTCGGCGGTCGAGAGTCGCAGTTCATTCATCCGGCTAAAGGCCGTCGCGCTGAGTTGCGGGTTGACGCCCGCGCCGTGCTCGAAAGCCTGCGCGCCCGCGTCGTCCGACGTGATGAAGAAATATTTGCCGCGCGGGTTGACGATGGCGAGATAGCCGCCGTGCGGAGCGGACAAGGCGAGCGTCAGCGTGTCGCCGCGCCTGAGCCTGCCCGGCGTGCAGCGGAGTTGCGTTTCGAGCGGCGCAGGCGGTCGAAGCAGCGTCGCATGCGTGCCGAGCAGCGACGCCGGAGGCGTGGCGCGCGGAGTCGCCTTTGCCAGTGCCGGAACGGGCGCATGCGCTTGTGTGAACTGCGCGACGGTGGTCGCCAGCACGACGAGCACCGAGAGGCAGAGCGCGCGACGCATCAGACGAGGCCGTTTCATCTTTGCTCCCTTCGTGACGGCGGAGATTGATAACGCGGAAAAGTTTGGGGCATGAATCCTTGAATTGCAAGAGTTCACGCCCCCAAGTTTTGTTAACCGCCGTCGCCGACTTTTGAGACAGTCGCGAATTTGCGAAAACGCAGTTGTCAGAACTGCAAGTGGAAATGTGGCGGGCGCGTTTCGCGCAGCACGCTCGTGTCGCCGGAGACGGCGGCCACCGACGCGCGAAACTCGCGCTCGTCCGACGCGGTCATGCCGCGCACGCTGACGTCCAACGCGCCCGCGCGCAGGTGACGCGAGATGTAGACGCCACGGTCAACCTGTCCCTGAATGACCGCAGACATATCGTTCACGATCTCGTCGCGCGATTTACCGGCGCGCATCCCGGCGTCGTAGGCGCGCCTGATCTCGGCGAGCGCGATCCGGTTGCGATAAATCCCCGTGTCGTTCAACTGTATCTTGTTGTAAATCTGGCGCGCTTGATCGTGTGCGGTGCGCGTGCCGTCCGTGACGCGGAGGTTCTTGCCCGTCCGGCGGAAATATTCGTCGGCGATGCGCCCGACCCGCTCGCGCGCGTTGTCGGAGAGCCTGACGCCCGCATCGACGGTGAAGTGCCCGTCGTCGGCGGCGCGCCGTTCGTTACGCACGGCATCTGTCGAATGGAGGCGTCGATAGGTCGCCGCGTCGAGCACGCCGCTCTGGTCGAGACCGTTGCGCCGCTGGAAAACTTTCAAAGCATCCTCGGTCTTGCGGCCGAAAATTCCGGGGCCGGTGGCGACTTCGGAAGCCGTCATGTAGCCGAGCGCGACGAGGCGGTCTTGCAGCCCGCCGATCACTTCGCGGTTAGTGCCGCCGCGCCGCACGCCCTCGTCGAGCGACGCGAAGGCGCTCTGCGTCGCTTCGTCATA
This sequence comes from Pyrinomonadaceae bacterium, assembly GCA_036387235.1. Classification (GTDB taxonomy): domain Bacteria; phylum Acidobacteriota; class Blastocatellia; order Pyrinomonadales; family Pyrinomonadaceae; genus JAIVJZ01. The sequence continues at coordinate 59,229 of DASVUD010000004.1, read as the reverse complement.
AGCGCCGCTCTCGGTCAGGTGATTGGCGCGCTGAAAGGCTTTGAGCGCGGTCTCCGTCTTGCGCCCGAAAATTCCGGGGCCGGTGGCCTTGTCGGCGGCCGTCAGATGACCGAAAGCAACGAGACGGTCTTGCAGGCGTTCGACCTCCGCGCCGGTCGCGCCGCGCGACAGCTCGCCCGGCGTGCGTTCGGTCTCTGTCGGCGTCGTGGTGCTGTTCGAGGCGAGGCCGAGCGCGCGCCCCGTCGCTTCGTCCATCAGGCCGGTCGCCGTGAGTCCTTGCTCGCGTTGAAACTGTTCGATGGCGGCGCGCGTGCGCGGCCCGTAACGACCGTCGGGCGTCCGGTCGTAGTGGCCTAACTCGCGCAGGCGCTCCTGCACTTTCGTGACGCCTCCGAAGAGACGGAAGGCGACGGGGTTCGTGGCTTCGGCGGCCGTGATCTGGCCGTCGCGATTCCAGTCGAGCGGCGCGTTGGCGTTGTAGTTCGCGCCGGGGCCGAAGACCACGTCGTCGCGGTTCGTGCGCGCGCGCCCCGAAAGCACGGCCGTGTACGTGCCTTCGAGCGTGCCGAGACGGCCGTTGAATTTTCTCTGCGAGAAATATCTTTCGACATACTTGAGTTGTTCTAGCGGCGTCATCGCGGCGAAGATTTCGCGCGCCCGCTCGCTGGTCACTTCGATGCCGTCCTCGGCCAACATCCCGCGCGCCGTGGCGGGCATGAACTGGATGAGGCCGGTGGCGTGCGTCGAACGATTTTCTTTGGCGGGACTGAACGTGCCGCCCGACTCGAAACTCATCACGGCCATGAGGTATTCGGGACGCGTGCCGAGCCGCCGCGCCATCGCCGCCACTTCGCGCTTGAACTCCGGCGTGACGCGACGATTGCCCGCCACGCCCTGAATGGTGTCGAGGTCGAAATCACCCGTGGAAGTTTGCGCGGCCGCCGTGTTCGTCTGATTCGGAGCGAGCGTTTGCAGACGCAAGCGACGCTGGCCGGTCTGCAATCCGGTCTGAGCCAGAAACATGTCCAGCCCGTCGCCCGCGGGCGAGAGGAATGATGCGAGCACGGGGTCGGGCGAAGTCTCCATCTCGTCGTCGTCGCCCATTTGATCGGATAACAGCGACTCGAAAAACAAGTTTCTCATCAATTCGATCCTGCTCATCGTTTGACTCTCCCGGAGTGGATTTCACCCCGCATAAATTCGCCGCGTATTTCGCTATCGTTAGAGTTATCGGCAAGCGCGGGGAAATGTTACGTCCGGGCGGCAAGATTCGCGTGCGGGAGCTTGCGCGGAGATGGATGCGGAGACAGGCGCGGAGACACGTGCGCGGGATTGACGTTTGCGAGGACGCGGCGGGTGGCGCTTCGCGTGCGTTCAGGAGGCGGGATTGCGAAGCAGCGCGAGGGGCAGCCGCGCGTAACTCGTGCCGGCGTCATCTTCGTGGCGGGCTGCGAGCCAGTCCATCGGCAGTCCGGCGCTCGCAGCGAGCGCGCAGAGGGCGAGTCCCGGCAGCCAGAGGTAGAGTTTCGGATGATGGTTCGGGTCGTGCTCGACGAATTGTTCGAGGCGCAGCAACGTCTCGTCCACGACGCGCTCGAACTGCGCGGCCTCTTCGTCGTTCCACTCCTCGTCGCGCGCATCTCCCGGCTCAACGGAATAAGCTTTGACAAGGCGGCGCGCGACCGCGCCGAGCAGGACGCAGAGCGCCTCGTGTTCGCTGATGCGCCAGGCGGCGTCGAGCGCCGTCGGAAACTGTCGATGCCACCAACCGTGATCGCTCTCGGCGAGTGAGGCGGCGAGCAATTCTCCGGCGGCGCGCGCCGGAGCCGCCGCGCGTTCGACGAGCGCACGCGCCACCTGCGCGTAGCCTTCGGCGAGATGAAGATGCGCGCGCGAACCGCGAAAGGCTCGCGCCTCGCGCAAGACTCGCGCGCGCGCCTCGGTGTCGGTGAGCGCGAGCGCGGTGAAGACTTCGCGCTCGCGCGCGGCAATCGAGAAATGGAGGGCGAGCGTGAACTGATCGGGGCTGGGGTCGAAACCGGGACGGCGACGCGTGAAGCCTTGCGCCAGAGCGTGCGCGGCTTCGCCCCACAGGTGGCGCACAGTGTCGGCGTCCGCGTAGAGTTGCCACTCGAAAGAGGCGGCGCGCCAGCAGGCGTTGGCGAGCGGTTGGAGCAACGCGGCGTCCTGCGGCGCGCCGCGCCGGTACTCGACCAGCATCCGCCGCTCGTGCTGCAAGGAACGCAGGTCGTAGTCGCTGCTAAGGGCGGCCATACGGCAAGTGATGTCGCAAAGTTAAAGCGCAGGGTCGATAGAAACGTCTAGGCCGGGGCAAAGCCCGGCGCGAAGTCCGGCGCGTCGCCGGGGTCGGGCAAGAGGCGTGTGACCGTGAACGAACCCGTGACGGCTTCGCCCTCCTCGACCGAACCTCGCACCAGCACCGCATGAAAGCGACCATCGACGAGCGCCTCTTCCAACATCTCGCCGAGCAAGTTTTGATCGGCGACGGCCGCATCCTTCAAGCGTTCGATGAGCGCGCGCATCCAGCCCTCGGTCAGAGGCGGTTGGCCGCAGACCCATTCCAACTCCGACCCGTTGATCTGCGCCTGCACGGCCGCGAAGTGGGGCGCGGCGAGCGTGCGCCCGTCAAAACCGATGAGCGAATAGAGAGCGTCGAAGCCGAAGACGATGAGGGACGACAGATGCACGGGGAAGAGGTCGGACTTGAAGTTCGCGCCGAGCAGTCCGCCCGCCGTGCTCAGCCAGAGCAATTGATCGAGTTTGAGCGGCGTCCCGTCTTTGGCGAGGATCATGCGGCCGTTCGCATCCACGAGCGGCCCGGCGAGCGCGGCCAAGAGACGCACCATCTCGTTGCGCCCGGCGCGTCCCGGCAGAGTCGGCAGCAAATTCAACAACTCGGCCAACTCGGCGTCGGTCAGATGAGCGAGCCGTCCCGCCAGAGTTTCGGCGAGCGCGGTCTGTTGCGCGGACGACCCCGCGCGCCCGTTCGGGAAGAGTTGGGCTTCGGCGCGTTCGATGGCGTCGAGCGTGTGCATCAATTCGATCATCTCGCTCGCGACGCGCGCGCGCCCGGTCAAAGGAAACGGGCTGTGCGCTTCATGCGCCGGGAGAAACGCGCCGGAGCGCAGGTCGCGCCAGAGTTCCGTCAGGCGCAGGTCGCGGCCGTGTGAGCCGCCGCCTTCGCCCTCTTGCGCCGGGGCGAACAGCAGACGCAGGACGGCTTCCTCGGCGCGTCGCGCGGGGTCGCCGCCGAGGCGCTCAAGCCGCGCGAAATGTTTTTCGAGTTGAAGGGCATCGACGAGTTCGTCCGCCACCTGTTGAAACACGCGACCGAGCGCGCGCCCCGGCCGTTCGTCGCCGTGCCCATTCAGATGTTCGCCAAACTGTTCGCCGAGTTGTTCGCCAAACTGTTCGCCAAACTTTTCGTAAGCGTGTTCGGCTCGCCGGAGGAAATGGTCGAGCACCTTTTCGACTTTGTGGCCGCGCTCGTTCAATAACGCATCGAGGTCGTTACCGCCGACGGCGGTCTTCAAAGTGTCGAGCGCACGGCGCACGTCGGGCGGGAGCGCGTCCCGGTCGGCCACGCCGCGCAGATAGTTGACCGCATTTGAAGTAAGAGAGGAACGCGATTCGCGACCGTGCGATTCGCCTGCGTGTGAATCGTGCCCGTGCGATTCTTGAATGTGTGAATCGTTGCCGTGCGACTCGTGGCTGCGCGCTTCGCTTCCCCGCCCCGTCTGGACGCGGCCGTTGTCGCCGCCGTGCCCGTTGCTCTGCCCTTGCACGCGACCGGAGCGCGCGTCCTTGCCATTCGACGCGGAGTCCGTCGTGTGCTGTGGATTGTTGCCGCCGCGCTTGATCTTGTCCGCGATCTGTTGAGACTGCGCCGCCAACTCGCCGACGCGCGCGCCGATCCGTTCCTCAGCGCGCGCCAGACCGTGCAGTTGACCGTTTTGCTGCGGGGCGTGCGAATCCGGCGTGTCGGCGTGGCCGTGTGTGGACTGGCCGCCCTGTACCTTGCCGGGCGGATTCTCGCCCGCCCCCGGAACGTTCGGCTTGAGATTGACTCCGCCCATCTGACAAGTAGCCTTTAGCCTTTCCGGCCGCTCAAGGATGAACCGAGAGCGCGCGCGACGATGGCGGTCGGGTAGTTGCCGATCTCCTGATACTTCGCCGCCGCGAGCGTCGGGAAGTAGCGCGCGGCGGCCTGCGCCAGCGGCGAATCCGCGCCGCCCGCCTTCAAGTTCTCCCACTTCGATGCGTAGTCGCGCGCGAATCCCACGGCGTCCGCCCCGACCAATCCGCGCGCGCGCGCCTTCGCCATCCCGTCCCGATAAGCGTGCCCCATCGCCAGCGCGACCGTGCCCTCGCCGCCGTTATAAGCGGCCAAAACAAATTTCCAAAACTCGACGCCGTCGGGCTGGCCGTAGCGCGAAAAGGCGATCTCGCCGAGCCTCTGCGCCTTGAGGTTCAAGAGCCGCGCCGCGCCGGGGATGGCTTTGTGCGGGTTCAGACGCTCATCGCCCGCGCCGCCCGCCACGCCGACGCGCAAGCCGACCTCGCGCGCCGCCTCGCGGCCGAACTGCGCGATGCCCGCGTAGCCGTATTGGTTGATGACCGTCGGGTTGAAATTCGACTCTTGCGCCAGCAAGCCTTTCAAGATGGCGGGCGACAACCCCGGACACCATTCGACGGCGCGCGCGATCACGTCGTCGTAGGCGCGCGTCGAACCGCCCGCCAGTCGCCCGGCGTTGACCGGCGACGCGGTGGCGCGCTCGAAGGCCGTCTCCATGCCCTGTGCGCCGCGCACGTCGCCGCCGATCACGTTCGCTCCCAGAAAGTCGCCGACTTCGTTGAGCGCCGGATGGACGAGCAGCGCGCTGATCGCGTTCCACTCGTCGAGCAGCGGTTGCTGCTCCTTCGTCAGCGGTTGGCCGATCATTTCCGGATGGCGCGCGTAAAAGATCAGGTCGGTCAACTGCCAGGGGTCTGTCACGCCCGCTTGGATGGCCTGCACGAGCGTCTTCAATTCTTCGAGCGTGCGCTGGCGCGCCCAAGCCTCGTCCGACAAATATCGGAGCGCCGCGCCGCCGCCCTCGCCGCGTTCACCGACCGCGCCGTCGCCGTTCGCGAGGCGGTTGGTCTGAACGTCAGTCGAGAGACCTTTTTCAAAATCGGTGCGCCGGTCGCGCCCCACAAGCGGACGCTCGCGCCGCGCGGCCTCGCCGCCCTTCTCGGTGATGGGTTGAATGCCCCGGTTGATTTTGTCAATGCCGGACATCGCTGCCTTACTCCCCGCGCGCCCGCCTTCTGATTTGGTCGCGCCGAATTACAAAACCGGACGTTCGCCCCGAACCGGACGTTCGCGCGAAACTAGACGTTCGTGTTCAGGATGGTTTTCACGCCGCCCGTCACCTGATCCACGACCTTGCTCATCACTTCGACGTGCTGCGAGACTTGATAGAGCCGCGCCTGCAAGCCGAGCAATTCGCCCTGCGACAGTTCCTTGTCGGACTTCATGATCGACTCAAGCTGTTGCCACTCGGATTCGATCCGCCCGAACTGGCCGCGCAAGTCCGTGCCCTTCGGCGTGTTGCCCGCGCTGCCCAGAGCTTCGCGCAGCAGGCCGAGCCGCGTGCGCGTGTCGAGCCATTCGGGCAGCACCACGCTCTTCGTTGAAGCACCTGCGGGCAGGCTCTCGATGCGCTGTTGGAGGTCGATGCGCAAGCGTTCGAGTTCCGCGCCGGAAATTTGCGCGGGCTGCCCCGCAGGGTTTTGCACGTCGCCGCCGCCCTGCCCTCCGTTCTGTTGCAGCACGCTCTCGAAACTGCGTCCGCCCTCTTTCTGCTGCTGCGCCTGATGGGTCGTCGCGCCGCCCAGATGTTGCGAAACTGCTTGACTCAACACGCCGGAAATCGGGTCACTCATCGTCGTCTCTCCTTGAAAAGCCGCTCGCCGTGCTCGCGAGCACCGGTCACAAAACGCTGCGTCGCCGCGTGCGTCTGAAGTTAGCGCAATTTTCCCTCTCGGACAGGTTATCGGCGATTTGCGAAAAATGTTTCCTCCGTGGAGAAAAAATTTTCGCCGTTTTTTTCGCCGCTACTGAACCACATTGCCGCCGCCCGCGAGCGTGCGCAGACGGAGCAAGAGCGCGCGTGCGCGAGCCAGCGCGAGGTCGCCCGCCGCGCCGCTTTCGCCGAGTCGCAGCGCCAGTTCCAAGTCGGCGGCGGCCGAAGCGTGTTCGCCGAGTTGAAGATAGGTTTCGCCCCTGTTGATGAGCGACGAGAGGTCTTGCGGGTCGGCGTTGAGCGCGGCATCGAGATGCACGAGCGCGCGTCGCGGCTCGCCGAGGCGCAGACTCAAAGCGCCGAGCGCGGCCTGAAAATAGGCGGTCGCGGGAGCTAATGAGGCCAGCCCCTCGAAGATCGTGAAAGCCTCCCGGTCGCGCCCCTGCTCGGCCAAAGCGTAGCCGAGGTCTGCCACCAGACGCATCTCTTCCGCCGTCCACTCGCTGGCCGAGGCAAGCGAGGCGCGGCCTTGCAGCCATTCGTTGAGTAAACGCCCTGACAACCTACTTAACCCTCCCGCCCTTCTTGAGAAGAAGCAAAATAGCACGCCCCGCCCGCTCCGTGGCAGAGTAAAGTTGCGCGCAGGCCGGAGGCGCGCCGTAAAATTTTCTCGCGCCCGGAGGAAACAATTTTCCGAAAGGGCTGATAACTATGGCGAAAGGACGAGAAGGATCAAGCGCAAGGACGCAGACAGTCGGGACGTAGACAGTCAGTTTGGAGGGGCAAGCGATGTTCGGATTGGGCAAATTGGTGGGCGGGGCTTTAAACGCCATCGGACTCGGCAAGATCGCGCCGTTTATTTCGATGGGCATCAGTTTCTTCACGGGCGATTTCGCCTCTCTGGCGACGGACGTGATGGGCTTGATGTCGAACATCAAGGGGCTTGAGTTCTTGAACCGGGTGGCGCAGTTTGCCCCGGTCGGCGGCTTTGAACAGTTCGCCGAGGGCTGCTTGGGCGACCTCGGCTTGAAACAATTTTTGAAAGTCGATAATCTGCGCGACATCGCCGACAAATTCTTCAAGCTGACCGACACGCTCGAAGACTTCGATGTCTCTTCGCAAAAGGTGAACGATTTGTTCGACCTGCTGCTCGACACGGCGAAGAATCGCGAAGCCCTTGAGAGCGTCCGCAACGGCGTTACTTACAGCAGCTACATCTCGGCCGTCTGACGAGCGGAACGCGAGATGCTTCCGACTTGGAGAAAGTTTGATGACACGGCAAGCGGCGAATGGTAAACAGACACCGGGCGGCGCGAGCATGCGCCCGACCCTGCGCGAGCGGCTCGGCATCAGCGAAGAACAGTTTCGCGAGATGGGGCGCGTCGGCGCGATGTATTACCAGCAGGGCAATCTGGACAAGGCGCGCACGATCTTTGAAGGACTGGTCGAAGTCGACCCCGATAGCGTGGACGCGCACTCGGCGCTCGGCGCGCTCTACACGCGCACGCAACGCGACGCCGATGCCCTGCTCCATCTCAACCGCGCGCTCGAACTCGACGACCGGCAGATCGCCGCGCACGTCAACCGCGCCGAAGTTTATTTGCGCCGCCGCGAGATCGAACCAGTCGTCGCGGATTTGAAGAAAGCAATCGAACTCGATCCGCACGAGCAGGACGCGGGCGCGAACCGCGCGCGGGCGATGGTCTTAGGCATCCACGAGGCGATGGAAGCCAGAGGCCTGATGTAGGACAGGTGAACCGGCAAGCAGCCATTACTAACAACCGTACAGAGGAGAGCGAACCATGAGCAACACGATTCAAGGCTTCAATATTCCGGACAAGCCGAACCCGCAGGATTACGACTTCACCGATCCGCAGCAGGCAGCCGCCTATCAGGAGAAGTCGCAGAACTACCACTTCGCCGTGGACATGATGATGAACGCCATCAAGCAAGAGGGCGAAGCGAAGTCGAACCTGTTGAAGACGATCAACGAGGGACTCGACGCGCACATCAGGAACCTCGGCTAACCGGGCGCGAAGCGCGGTCGCGCCGTCGTCATCATCTTCAGGCAAGCGGAAACGATGCGCGGCCGGTGCGGGGCGCGCGTCGTTTCCGCGCGTTTATCCGGCGCGGCTTTCCCGCGCCCGGCCGAGCAACCCACGGCGGCGCGTCGCTCATCCACTACAACAGGTGTTGGCCGACTCTTCCTCCACGGTTTATCATCACATGGACGCGGGCGCGCGCTTTTTTGCACGACCCGCGACGCTTGAACAACTAGCTTCTTCGAGGTTGACGAGATGACGAAACTTATCCGGGCCATCACTTTGAGCTGTGTGCTGACGGCGACGCTCGCCGGTGTCGCGTCGGCGCAATACGGCGGCACGTATCGCGGAGGCGGGGGCACTACCTATCGTCGCCCTTCGGCCGCCACGTCGAACCTGATCCTGCGCAACAGCATCCGGCGCGCGCAGATTCGACGACAGCGCGCCCGCGCCGTGGCCTCGAAGCGCCGCCAAGCCAACCGCACTCAACATCACACGCACCGCTAGAGAGCGGCCGAAAGTTTCGGCCAGATGAAGACAGGAGCGCACAACTCTTTCACGCCCTGCGCCGCGCGCGAGCTTCCCGCGGCGCGCAACTTTATCGCGCCGCGCGTGCTGCTCTGGCTGCTCCTCTGTCTGACTTTTCCCGCAGCGCAGGCGAACCCGCAGACCTACAGCCGGGGCACTTACAGCGGCGCGAATTCCACACGCTGGAACAACCCCATGTCGGCCAGCCTCGACCGTATGCTCAACCGGAACATTCTGAGCCAGAGCATACGCCGTCGGCAGTCCGCGCGCCGGACACTGAACCCCACATCGCACGGCACGCGTCCCGCAAACACTAAAACGAGTCCGGCCACGACGCCGCGACGCACGGATGCCGCAAGCCCGACGGCGGGCGGCGCGGGGACGGCGTTTCGCCCCGTCGCCGATTCGATCTATCCGCAACAGTTGGCGCGCGAAGCGGCGACGAACGAGGCCGAGCGCAACGAGATGGAGGCGACGTTCCGGATGTGCCTCGGCAACTACGAAGCGAACATGCGTCGCCAGAGCCAGCCCGTCAAAGACGTGGCGCGCGCCGTCAGTTACTTCATCGGCGTCAATTACAATGTGCTGCACGGCGGCGCGAGCGTCTCGCCCGCACAGGGCACGGCCTTGCGCGCGGACGTGCAGAGCGCGCTCGGCGAGGACGAAAGTTTCCAACGCCTGTCTGATCGTGAGAAGCAGCAAATCTACGAGACGATGGCCGTGCTCGCGGAGTTCGTCGCGCTCAACATGAGCGTGGCCGACGAGCGCGGCAATAAACAACTGGCCGAGGCCACGCGCGCCATGGCGCGAGACAACCTCGAAAAACTCTTGGGCGCGCCCGCCGCAAGCATTCGCATCACGGAGCGTGGAATAGAGTTTTAAAACAACGCGCGAAGCTACTATCGAAAACGGGGCGACCGATCTCAATCGGTCGCCCCGTTTCACATTCATCGAGCGCGCCCCTCACGCGCCTTCGTCGCCCGCCGTCGCACTTGTCGCACTTGCCGTCACACTCGTCGCACCTGTCGTCGCATTAGCCACCGCGCTATTCGATGAACCGGCCGTCGTCTTATCCGACGCCGCCGATGGCTCTCAGGATCGCCTCGAATGCCCTGTAGGCTTCTTTGAAATAATAGATGTAGCGTTCGCGGTAGAGCGGAAGCGCGGCGAGGACGACGACGAGGCCGACGGCCATCTTCACCGGCAGGCTGAGGAAGAAGACGTTGATCTGCGGCGCGACGCGGTTGACGAGTCCGAAAAAGAGATCGGTCAACAGGAGCGCGATCATGGCCGGGGCGGCCAGTTGAATCCCGACGGCCAGCACGCCTCCCGTCAATTGCGTGATGAAGGCGGCGGCGGGCGACCAGCCCGTCTGCAGGCGCGGGAAGCCCATCGCCGGGATCATCTCGAAGCTGCGCAGGAGCGACCCGATGAAAGCGTGATGCGCGCCGATCATGAAGAAGATGACGATGGCGAGTTGCAGTTTGAACTGGCCGAGTTCGGACACGCGCGTCTGTAGTTGCGGCGCGAACATCTCGGCGAGCGTCGAGCCGCGCTGGAAGTCGATGACGCGCCCCGCCACCTGTATGGCCTCGAAGACGAGCGAGGCGACGAAGCCCAGAGTGAAACCGACGAACGCCTCTTTGACGAGCAGCCCCATGAAGCCGACCGGGCCGAAACCGAGCGGCGCGCCGTCTTTCGGCAGCCCGGCTTCGAGCGACGGGTAGAGGATGATGACGAAGGCCGTGGCCGTCGCCACCTTCACGCGCGCGGGCACGGCCGCGCCGCCGAAGAACGGCACGACCGCCAGAAACGAGAGCATCCGCGCAAACGCCAACCCGACCAGCACCAGAAAAGACTGCGGGCTCTGCCCCACCTCGAACGTGCGCAGGATCGTCTCTAAGAGTTTGAGAAACTCGTCCATAAAGCTAAACGATGAATGATGAACGATGAACGATGAAGTGAAAGCAACTGGTCTTTACTTCATCGTTCATCATTCATCGTTAACCTACATACCTTTGCCCACGTAAGGCATGAGGGCGAAGACTTTGTGGCCGAAGATGAGCAGGCGGTCGAGCATCCAGTTGGCGCTGATCATCAGGACGAGCAGCGTGACGATGATCTTCGGCACGAAGGTGAGAGTCTGTTCCTGCACCTGCGTCAGCGCTTGCAGGAGACTGATGACGAGGCCGACGACGAGACTGGCGATGAGCGGAGGCAGCGAGAGCAAAAGGATCAGCCACAACGCCTCGGCGGCGAGCGCCACATAAGTTCCCATCTTGTTTCCACCTCCAACACGCCTCGCGCCGTCAGGTGTAGCTGAGCACGAGGTTTTGAATCAAGAGCACCCAGCCGTCAATCAAGACGAACAGCAGCAGTTTGAACGGCAGAGAGATCATCACGGGCGAGAGCATGAACATGCCCATCGCTTGCAGGATGTTCGCCACCACCATGTCGATGATGAGGAACGGGATGAACAGGAGAAAGCCGATCTGAAACGCCTCGCTCAACTGGCTGGTGACGAAGGCCGGAACCACGGTGCGAAAATCGCTGACCTTGATCTCGTTCGGGTCGTTGCCGTTTTTGACGGCCATGCGCCGCGCCAGATCGAAAAACATCTTGCGGTCGCGCTCGTGCGCGTGCCGTTCGAGAAAGGCGCGCAAGGGTTCGCGCCCGCGCTGCGCCGCCTCGAAGATCGTGCGCACGGAGACTTCGGAAAAGATCGCCTGCGAGTCGCCGACGTTGCCCGCCTCGGCGTACATCTTCTCGACGACGGGCGACATGATGAAGATCGTGAGGATGAGCGAGATGCCCGTGATGACCTGATTGGGCGGCACCTGCTGCGTGCCGAGCGCGTTGCGTAGAATCGAGAGCACGACCGAGATTTTGACGAACGACGTGAGCATGATGAGCGCGAAGGGCGCGAGCGCGAGCGCGCCGAGCACGATGACGAGGACGACCGGATTCGCCGTCCCGCGCTCGGCGGCCGGGGCTTGCACTTGTGCCACCCGCGCCGCCTCTTCCTGCGCGCTCACCGTCGCACAAGCAGCAAGAGCGATGGTCGCCGCAAAGCCGATGAGCGCAACGACGACGAGCCTCTTCCACGTCGAAGTTTTCCGCGTCGAAGCTCGCAGCATGGAATTTCGCTCTGTCGAATTTCGCTCTATCGAAGTTTTCCGCGTCGAGTTTTTCGAGGCGGCGGGCTGGCTCATAAGTTCACTTCCTCTTGCCGAGCAGACGCGAGAAGCGTTCGGCCACGGCATCGCGCGCCGTGGCGGTTGATTGTTTGAAGTTCGGGCGCAGGCGTTCGACTTCGAGCGCGGCCTCTTCCGCCGTGGACGCGTCCAATTCGCTGATCAGTTGCACGCCCGCTTCCGAAGAAGCGATGAGCAGCCAGCGCCCCGCCACTTCGATCACGTAGAGACTCTTGCGCGCGTCGAGCCCGGCGCGATCCACGATTCGCACCATGCTGCCCGCCGCGCCGCCCACTTGATGCAAACGCGGCAGCACCCAACGGAAGAGCGCGTAGGCCAATCCGCACACCAGCGCCAGAGCGAGGATGGTCTGCGCGAGCATGGAGAAGAAACTCGCGCCGCCGTTGTCGTAGCGCGTCGGGTCGAACGGCGTCGGGGCCTGCAGCAGGGCGCACATCGCTCCCGTCGTCGCGCGCATGAACGGTGCGAGCGCGCCCATCATCCGCCCGTCACCTGCGTGATGCGCACGCCGAGTTGTCCTTCGATGTCCACGAGTTCGCCGCGCGCGATGCGACGACCATCGGCCACGAGATCGACCGGGTCGGTCGGCCGACAGCCGAGCGGCAGCAGTTGGCCGACGCGCAGGCGCGCCAACTCTTCCAGACTCAAGCGGCGCTGCGCTAGTTCGACGTGCACCGTCAGCAAAATCTCTTCGAGCGCAATCGCGCCCGCGTCCGCGTCTTCCGTCGCCCGCTCTTGTTCCATGTTCCAACGCTCCGTGCCTTCGATTTCCGCCGCCCGCCTGATCTGCTCGATTAACAGTTGCGTCTCCGCGCCGTCGCCGCCCGCCGGTGCAGCGGCCGCGCGGCCGTTCGCGCCCGCGACTGCGTCGAGAGACGCCAACGTGCCCGAAAGGATCGCACCCGCGCCCGCGCCGACGCGCATCTCCACGCGCCCCCGCAAAACGCCCGCTTCGAGTCGCGCCCACGGGCGTGCGATGACGACCACGTCGCCCGCTTCCAACTCTGCGAGATCGACGGCTGCAACTTCCGTCTCGCCGATGACGGGTCGGAGCCCGACGACGGGCGCGACGCGTTCATACAACTTCAAAAGCTCGTCGCCGCCGTCGGCGAGGAGCGGCGAGCGGCTTAAATTCACGAAGGCCGCGAGCGACACCCGGTCGAAGTAGAAACTCACCAGCCCCTTGAGCGCGCCGACACGCACGCCGAGTGTGGCGGCGATGACGCGGCTGCGCGTTTCGTGAGCCGTCGCGGCTTCACCGTCGCCGGCAGGCCACGCGAGCGTCTTGTCCGAGACGCCTTCGAGTTGCCAGAGCGGCGCGGCCGCTTCCAGATGCAGTTCGCGGATCAGGCAGAGCCAGAGAAATTCGATGGCCGCTAGTTCCGTCCGCGAGAGCGGGCGCAAGGTTTCCGGCGGACGACCCTCGCCGCCGAGCATGCGGTCTACGAGTGCGGCTGCGAAGTCCGTCCCCAAGGCCGCGCCGAAGCGTTCGCCGCCCGGCGCGAGCGCGAACGTCGCCCAGACGCGCTTGGCATTCTCGACGCGCACAGCGTCCGACGGAAATTCCGTCTCGCGCATGTCCGCGTTTGAGATGGAGACCTCGCCCTCCGGCACTCGCAGGTATTGCGACAGAGCGCGCGCGAGCGCCGCGCGCGCACGCCCGGACAAATTCGGCAGCGACGCGCCGAGCGCGCCGGACAGCAACAACTGTGCGCGCGAGACACGCGGCAGGCGCGCCGCCCAAGAAGCGTCTCCCTCCACGCCCGAAGCCAATTCCAGTTCGGCGCGCGACGGCGCGAACGAAGCCTGAGCGGGCGCGTCCTTTCGTTCACGCGCGAACAGATCGACGGCAAAAGGATCGTCCGCCCCGGCGCGCTCGCGCCCGGCCGCCGCCGAGTCCGCCCCGGCCATTTCCGTCGGATCAGCTTTCATAACAGAACGTCGAAAAGGTGGAACGCGGGCAGATCAACGTCGCGCGCCGGCGCAGAGCGCGCTCGCCTCTCACGTCTACACCCTTTCAGGCGCGATAACTGGAAGTGCTTTCGTCCGCGACGTAACCGCCGCTCGTCTCCGCTTCGTCCACGGAAGCGACGTGCGCGGCCGACGCGTCGCCGACGACGGCAAGCGGCGTCGCGCTATCTCGCGCTTGCCGGCCACGGCCATCGTCGCCCGTGGCGGTCTGTTGACCGTCCGGGGCGAGCGTGGTGCGTAAGGCGGCGAGTTCCACGCCGCGCGAGCGCAGGAGGTCTGAGAGGTCTGCCGTGCGTGCTTCGAGTTGAGCGCGCACCTTTTCGGTGGCGGCGATGAACTCCGCGTGGACGCGCCCCTCCGCGTCCGTCGCGAGGCGCACGCGCAATCCTTCGAGCACGGAGCGTTTGAGTTCGAGCGTCACTTCCCGACGGCCGCTCGTGAGAGCTTGCGTGCGGACGGCGGCGACGATGCGTTCGAGATCGGCGATGTGCAGGATGGCGCGCGCCGGGGCGGCATCGTTGACGTGCACGGCATCGCGCACCTGCTGCCCGCGCCCGTCGAACGCGCCGCCCGCGCCGTTGCCGCTGCTGTCGCGTTCCTCGCGCCGCTTCGTCTCGCGTTCGCGCTCGGGCTGCGCTGAGGATTTCGTCTCGCGCAGGTTGTCGTCGCCGTCGCCGCTTTCGCGGTCGTCGCGGCGCTCATCCGTGCGCGTCACCTCTTCGAGCACGCTGGCAAAGTCGCGACCCTGCGCGGTCGTCGCGCCCGCCTCGACCGACTCTTCATGCGTCGGCGGGGCAGTCGAGTTTGAAGCCGTGCGACGCGTGGCGGCTTTGTTCGCGGGAGTCGAGGGCGGCGGCTCGGTCGCGTATGTCGGTGGCTTGATTTTCATAACTCGCTCCTCGCCTGTGCAACGGCAGCAGCAACAACGGTGTCGGCGGCGGCGTTGTCCGGCCGCTTTACTTCAACTTGCGCAATTGCTCGGCGGACTTGTCGGCCATCTCGCGGGCGCGCTTGCGGTTGATGGTCACGCCGGTTTGGTCGAGCGCCAGCGCGCGCTCCAGAGCTTCCATCGCCGTCGCGTACTCGCGCAGTTCAAACATCATCTCGCCGTAGCGATAGGCGGCGAGCGCGGACTTCGGATCGAGTTCCGACGCTTTCTGGTAAGCCTGCGAGGCGCTGAGCGGCTGCTTCATCCCGTCGTAGCTGTCGCCGATGTAGATGAACACGTCGGCCGACGGTTGCGTCTTGGAGATTTCCAATAACTCCTTGAGCGCTTCAGCCCAACGCTTGCGCCTCATCGAGAGACGCGCGGCGTCCAAGTTGCTGGAAGCGGGCACGGGGCCGAATCTCTTGGCGCGCTCGTAATAGGCGTTCGCCTCTTTGCTCTTGCCCTGCTTGGTGAAGGCGTCGCCAATGCCTTTGTAGGCGAGCACGAGATCGGGATTCAACTCGGCGGCACGTTGATATGCTTTGATGGCCTGCGCGGGCTGGTTGGTGGCGAGGTAGGCGTTGCCGAGACCGTAGTGAGCCGCGACCAAATCGGGCGCGGCCAAGACAGCCCGGTTGAAGGCGACGAGCGCGTTCGGATAGTCGCCGCGCAAATAGTCCAACTGTCCTTGGGCGAACAGCGACCGCGCCTTGAGCGAGGCGTTGCCGGAGTCTTTCTCAAGCGCCGAGTTCGTGTGCGTCGCAAAGAGTTGCCAATCGCTCGCCGTCACGTTCGCGCTCTGTTGTGCGTCGAGATAACGCTTGACGGTCTCTTCGGCGGCGGCAGCGGCGGCCGCTTCTTTCTCGGCGGCGTCTTCGACGGGCGTGGGCGTCGGCTCGGCCTTCGCCGCCACGGTGTCGGCCTTAGGTTCGGGCAGGGCGACGCTGAAACTGAAGTTCGTGTTGCCGGGGCGCACTTCGATGTCGGAGCGTTCCGTGCGATGGCCGATGTGCGAGACGGTGACGCTGTGCGTGCCGCGCGGCAGTTTAACGGCGAGCTTGCCTTCGCCGTCGGTCTTGCCGAGTTTCTGCGGGCGACCGCCGCCGGGCGAGTTGAGGAACACGTCCGACTCCGGCAGGTCGGTCGTGAACACGACTTCGAGCGGCGCGGCGGCCGGCGTGGCGCGCTGGCGGCGACGGCTGCCACCGTTACCACCGCCGCGCGTGGCATCGCCGCCGCCCTGCTTGCCCGCCTCTTTCTCTTTCTCCGCGCCGTTCTTTTTCTCGACCGTGACGGCGTCGTTGGCGATGTTCGGACGGTCTTGCGCCGCCGCTGTTGCTGCCGGCACTCCATACGCGAGCGACGCCAACAAGAGCAGACTCGCGCACGCCGCGAGACGCGGAATAGGCGAAATCTCGATAAGTGTTTTCCGGTACATATTTGTCATCTGTTGGGATACTCCATCAACATAAACTTTCAGTTCGTTCTGCTTTTCCCGTTCTCATTTCAACGCGTTCGCGCTTTGGACGCCGCCTCGTCGGCCATCTTACGCGCGCGGGCGCGATTGATCGACGCCCCGGCGCGGTCGAGCGCGAGCGCGCGCTCCAACGCTTCGGCCGCCGCCGCGTATTCGCGCGACTCGTACATCATCTCGCCGTAGCGCGCGTGCGCCTGCGCCGATTGCGGGTCGAGTTCGATGGCGCGGCGATAGGCGGGCGCGGCGCTGAGCGGTTGCTTGAGCTGCACGTAACAGTCGCCGAGCGCGATGAAGACTTCGGCCGAAGGGTGCGCCTTCGCTATGGCCGCGAGTTCGCGCGCGGCCTCCGTCCAGCGTCCGAGCCGCATCAAGTTGAGCCCCGCGCCGAAGGCCGTGCCCGGCGATAAGTAGCCGAGCGCCTTCGCGCGTTCGTAGTAGCCGAGCGCGTCCTTGCTCTTGCCCTGACGCGTGAGCACGTCGCCCAAGCCCCTGTAAGCCATCGCCAGTTGACCATCCAACTCGACCGCGCGTTGATAGGCGCGTGCGGCTTCGGGCAACTGATTGGTGGCGAGATAAGCGTTGCCCAAACCGTAATAGGCGAGCGCGGACGCGGGCAAGGCGAACGCGGAGTTGTTGAAGGCGACGAGCGCGCCCGCGTAATCGCGGCGCAGGTAAGCCAACTGCCCTTGCGCGAAAAGCGTCTGCGCGCGCACCTGCGCGTCGCCGGGATTAGCGGCGAACGCGGCGGCCGTCTGTTGTTGCATGGATTGCCATTCAGCGGCCGTCACCTCGTCGGTCTGTCGCGGGTCGGAGAAGCGCCTGAGTATCTCGGCCGGAGACGCAACGGTGCCGGGCAGGGGCATGCCCGACAGATTGAGGAAGAAGTTGGTGCTGTTAGCCTGCACGCTGATCTGCTGTCGCTGTGCGTCGTAACCGGCGTGGCTCGCCGTGACGTTGTAGACGCCGCGCGGCATTCGCGCGCGCAGTTTGCCGTCAGCGCCCGTGCGCCCCAAGCTCTGTAGTTTGCCTTCGGGGCCGTGCACGAAGATGTCCGATTCGGCGACGCCCGTGACGAACGTGACGTCGAGCAGGACGGGAGCGCGCGGCGGCGCGCTATTGGTGGCGGCCGGAGCGGCCGGGTTGCGACGCGGCGCGCGCGGCGCGGCCGGGGCGCGTCTTCCGCTGCTGTTCGACGGAGCGGCGGCAGAGCGTGGCTTCTTACCGGAGTCCTTCACGTCGCCCGCGATGTTCGGCCGGTCTTGCGCGTGCGCGGCCTCGGAGATGATGCTCGATGCGGCGCACAGCAGCAGCAGACACACGACGCATAGCGACGCGCGACGCGCTCGCCGCTTCGACCAAGTTATAAATTTGCGCTGCACACCCGTCATGCGATCTCGTTTTCGTGCGAGCCTCGATCTCAACGATTGGCGTTCGGCTTGGTTTCGTTCTCGCGCTCGACGACGTAGCGAAAGCCAAGTTTCTCCGAGCCCTGTTCTTCGGGAAACTGGTAATGCGTCTGCGCCGTCATGAATTTGCGCGGTTCGACGGCCGCGCCGCCTTTGATGACGCGCTGCCGCAAGCCGTGCAGGAGAATGGGCTGACCGCTTTCGTCGCGCGCTTCGTCCGAGACCCATTCCCAGACGTTGCCCGCCATGTCATACGCGCCGAAGGGCGACCTGTTCTCGTCGAAACTTTTGACGGCGCGGATGCGTCCCTGCGTCTCCGCGCTCACCACCGCGCGCTCGTTGAATTCGTTGCCCCAAGGATATTTGAAGTTCTCGTCGCCGCGCGCGGCACGCTCCCATTCGGCCTCGGTCGGCAGGCGCACGCGCGCGCCGATCTCCTTCGACAACCACTCGCAATAATCCACGGCGTCCTGCCACGTCACGTTCGTCACCGGCTCGGCCGCCGTGCCGGGCGGGAAGTCGTCGCCCTTCCAGTGTGGCGGAGCTTTGTGTCTGGTCGCACGCACGAACTCGCGATACTGCGCGTTGGTCACTTCCGTCTCGGCGACGTGGAAAGGCGAAACCAGCTCGCGGCGCAAGGGCATGTCCGTGCCTTCGCCGCCGAGCGCGACTTCACCGGCCGTGACCGGCACTTCACCGGCCGGAGCGCGTTTGACCGGAGGCGCGGGCGTCGCTTCAGGTGTGGCGGCGGTCTCAGGGCGCGGCGTCTGCACGAGCGCCTGTTTGTCGGCGGCGGCCTGACGCCGGTGCGTGCCGAAGAAATACCAAGCGGTGCAGCCAAGGATGAGTGCGACGAGGAAACAGACCACACCCGCGACCGAGAGCGGCACGAGACGCGATGGCGGTGCAGCCGGTGCTTTCAGACGCGACGTTGTGCGAGGCGGCGCAGGCGGCATGAGTTATCTCCGGGTGCGACAGAACGAACTAGAATTCCGGTGCAGAAACTCCCGCCGCGGCGGGATGCGTCATTCCGCGATGTGATCTCACATTCAACTTCGGCTGCACGGGGAATCGAGCGTCATTATAAGTTCAATAGCGGACGCAGGCAACAACTAAAGGTCGGCGATAGTGTTTTCAAAGACGGCTGAAGAAGGCAGTTCACGCTGGAGGCGCAAAGGCGCAAAGCGGAAGGCGCAAAGGCGTTGCATAACTGCTTGAGTTAGTGGTTTTCTTTGCGCCCTACATCTTTCTTCTTTGCGCCTCCAGCGTGAACTGCCTTCTTCACTCTTCGCGCTTGCGCCCGTGCATGATCGAGCCGATCTCGTCCGTCAACTTCTGTTCGCGCCGCTGCTCGACGCGGCGCTCCTGTCGCCCCCATTCCTCACGATGCTTTTCGATGGCCTGCACCTCCTTCGACGCTTCGACCAAAGCCACGAGCGCCCGCTCCAATTCGCCTTCGGCGCGCGCGACCGCCGCACGCTGCTCCTCGACGCGCTCGCTCAACTCGCCCTCCCGCTCGCGCAGGTCTGCGAGGTGCGTGCGGTGCGTGACGAGGCGACGCGCCGCCGCCCCCGGCTCAATCTCGCGCAACATCGTCTCGCGCGCTTCCACTTGCCGCCGGCGACACTCGGCGAGCGCACTGATGCGGCGCGCGAGTTCCGCTTCGGCCTCGGCCACTTGCGCGCGGCGCACGGCAACCTGTCGCATCGCCTCTTGTTTGGCGCGGTCGCGCACGTCGAGCACGGGCTGCAATTTGTACTTATTTTTCGGCATAAGAAAGGCTCGGACATTCTACGCCCCGCGCCGCGCCTGCGTCACCGTTTAAATAATGCGCACGCCAAAAAGCAGGCTCGGACGAAGCCGAACCTGCTCTGATGCACGCGTCTCGATGACGAAAATCTACGAGAGACTATTTCACCTGACCGGAGTGAAGATCGAGGGCGTGTCGTAGGTGACGCCGAAGGTGACGCCGGAGCGCGGGCTGAAGTCGGTCAGACCGGCGATGCCGGCGAAGTCGAAGCGCAGGCCGGAGGCTTTGATCTGCAAGCCGAGGCGCGCTTCGGATTGCGACTCCGTGCCGAGCGGCGCGGCGCCGCCGCGCGTGTTGGCGCGTCCGTTGATCTCGCCCGCGAGGTTGATCTGGCGGTTGAGACGCACGATCCCGGCGACGCCGTAGAGCAGCATATCGTTCTGCGTGAAGGCTTGGGTCGGCGCGGTGAAGATGCCGATGCCGAGATTGCCGAAGAGGTTGACGCGATCCGTGCGCCCGAACTTTTTGCCGACGAGGATCGTGCCGAAGGCGTTCGTCTGGTTGATGCCGATGCCGCGCCCTTCGCTTGAGTTCGGCAGTTCGACGCCGAAGCGGAAGCCGAGCGAGGGGCCGCGCCGGGTCTCGTTGCGCAGTTTGATTTTGGTGGCGAGACGAAAATCGCCCGTGTCGTTTGTCGAATCGGTGCGCGTCGTGGTGAGCGGGACGGCCGGATTGGGCGAGGCCGAGTTGATGCTCAGAAAGTTTTGCAAGACGCCTTCAATCTGAAACTCGACGTTTGGCGACAGGCCGATGTTGACGCCGACGACGCCGACGCGCGTCAGGTCGCCGCGCAAGCCGGAGACGGGAAATCTCGCGTCTTGAAAAAACTCTATCCCGGCCTCGATGCGCGCCGAACCGGGCGGGATGATGTCCACGTCCTCGGTGATGAGCGGGCGTTGCTGCGCGGCCGAGGCGACGGCGCACGCGAAGATGAACAATAGCGCGAGCGAAAAACGTATAAGTCGAACAGGGCGATGCGACATAAGCAGTTGGGCGTCGGGCATGGTCTGTCTCAAAAGTCGATGCCGGACGTTTGCGGTCTCAAAGTGTGAAAGTTTGCGGCGGCCGAACTCAGGGCGGATTGTAGTGGCAATGTTCGCCGAGCGTCAACGTTTGAGCTTGGTTGGAAGTATCCTTCGAGTCGCAACGAAAGCGCCGGGTCTAAAAATTTGGAAGAAAGGCGGGGGCTGCCGCGTCTAAACGGGTGTGAGTTTGACGGCGAATGCAGCGTGGGGGATGGAGCTAACGGCGGTGGCAGATGAACGTCCGGTTGAGGCGCGCACGGTCGCATCCTGCCAGCAGGGCGACCGCGAAGCCTTCCGCCTGCTCTTCGAGACGCACAAGGACAGAGTCTATTCCATCGCGCTCTATTTCTTCGGCGGCGACGCGGCCGTCGCCTCGGACATCACGCAGCAGGTCTTTCTCAAACTCTTCACGCGCATCGGGCAGTTTCGCCATGAGTCGGAATTCACGACGTGGCTCTATCGCCTGACGACGAACACCTGCATCGACGAGCAACGCAGACGTCGCCGCTTCACGCCGCTCCCCGACGAGACGTGCCCGCCGGCGCGCGCGCACGGCGCGACGAGGGGGGCGACACTTCCGGCGGCCGAAGCGCGCTTCATGCGGCTAGAGATGGCCGATTCGGTGCGCGCGGCCATCGCCTCGCTCAAGCCCAAACTGCGCATCGCCATCCTCTTGAAATATTTTGAAGAGATGTCTTACGAAGAGATCGCCGCCGTCCTCAATTGTTCAAAGGGGACGGTGGCTTCGCGGCTCAACCGCGGCCATCGCATACTGGCCGAACGGCTCGGCCACTTGCGCGCCGATGCCTTTGGCAACGACTGAAAAGCAGATCGAGCGGAGACTGAGAAGAAAGACTAAGAAGCAGAGATGTTCGGCCAGCACCACGTTCAAGATCAACTGACGGCATACGCGCACGGAGAATTGAACGCCGCGCAGTCGGCGCGCGTCACGGCGCACCTCGACGCGTGCGCGCGTTGCCGCGCCGAGTTTGACAAGCTCAATCACGGCATCCGCCTCCTCGCAAGTCTCTCCACGCAAACCGCGCCCGCGAGCCTGTGGGACAACATCGAAACCGCGCTCGCACAAGAGTCGTCGCGTGAAACTCAGACGGAAGGCGCGACGACAGGGCACGCGATAGAAGAACAAAGCGCGCGTCACGTGTCACTGAGTAGTCATGCGTCACCGAAGAAAAGCGCGCGGCGCGCGACAAGAGATAAAGATGCGCGGCGCACGGAGCAAGTGAGAGATGCGCGGCGCGGCGCGCGAGTGAAAGATGCGTGGCGCGTTTGGCTCGGCGGTTTCGGCCACGCTCGCTTCGACAATTGGCGGGCGGCTTTCGCCGTGTCGCTCGTCGTGCTGTTGGTGCTCGGCGCGGGCGGGGCGGCGTGGTTCTACCTGCGTTCGACGCGCACGAGTTGGGAAGTGGCGCGGCTGGCGGGCGCGCCCTCGATTGACGCGGATCGCATCAATTCGACGGGGCGACTCGGCATCGGCGAATGGTTGGAGACGGACGCCGACTCGCGCGCGCAGATCAAGGTGGCGGACATCGGGCAAGTGGAGATCGATCCGGGCACGCGCGTCCGTCTCGTCGAGACGCGCCGGACGGAGCATCGTCTGGAACTCGCGCGCGGGCGCATGCACGCCACCATCTTCGCGCCGCCGCGGCTCTTCTTCGTCGAGACGCCTTCGGCCGTCGCCGCAGACCTCGGCTGCGCCTACACGCTCGAAGTGGACGCCGCCGGGCGCAGTCTCCTGCACGTCACTTCGGGGTGGGTCGCGTTCGAGACAAAGGAGCGCGAATCAATCGTCCCGGCCGGCGCGGCCTGCGTCACCGAACCGGGCAGAGGCCCCGGCACGCCCTTCTTTGAAGACGCCTCCGAACCGTTTCTCCACGCGCTCGCAAAATTCGACTTCGCGGACGGCGGCGCTGAAGCCTTGAGCATCGTCGTCTCGGAAGCGCGCACGCGCGACACGCTCACGCTCTGGCATCTGCTCGCGCGCACCGTGGGCGACGAACGCCTGCGCGTCTACGAACGACTCGCCGCGCTCGCGCCGCCGCCCGCAGGCGTCACACGCGAAGGCATCATGCTCCTCGACCCCGCCATGCTCTACGAATGGAAAGCGCAGATGGAAACTACGTGGCTCACCGGGAACATGCCCATCGCCACATCGAACCCGCAAAACTATCTCAAGTAAACTCAACCACCCGTTTTCTTTCTTCAACACCGCATCGGGCAATGAAAGAAATCAACTGACACCTCCATCTAATCAACGCACGTTCAAAACAATTACTCGTTTTCCCTTTGCGCCTCCAGCGCCTTTGCGTGAGTTATGTCTTTGGCAACGATAAGTCTCACGCAAAGGCGCTGGAGGCGCAAAGAAGGCGGGGTTTTGAAATGCGATCTTGAGCGACGGAGGTGTAGGTTGATGCGTAGATTTCTCAAGTGGGTGGCGCTGGTGTCGGCGGCTCTCTTCATCTGTGTGCAGTTCGTGCGCCCCGTCCGGACGAACCCGCCCGTCGAGCTTGAGCGAACCATCGAAGCGCACGTGCGCATAACGCCGGAGGTCGCTCGGGTCTTCGAGCGCGCCTGCAAAGATTGCCACTCCAACCGCACCGAGTGGCCTTGGTACACGAACGTCACGCCCGTCTCTTGGTACGTCGTCGATCACGTCGAACACGGACGCAAGAACATGAACTTTTCCGAGTGGTCTACATACGACCCGGAGCAAGCCGACTGGCTGCTCGGCGCGATCTGCATGACCGCCACGCGCGGCTCGATGCCGCTCAAGTCCTACACGCGCCTGCACCACACGGCCAAACTCTCGCTCGCCGATGTGCAAACTCTCTGCGCGTGGTCGCAAGCCGAAAGCGAACGGATCAATCAGAGGAAGGGGAAAGGGAAAAGGGGAAAGGGTAAGGGGGAAAGGATAAAAACCCGGACGGCTCTGCGCGCTTGACCCATTCCTTTTCCTCGTCGCCCTCGTTGTAAGGCACACCACGCCGCCTCGAATTTCCCTCTTCACCTTTCCCCTTCTCTTTTTCCCTTTCCCCTCTCTCTCCGTGACCCGCCCCGCACGCCTCCTGTGCTACCATCCCGCCGCAAGTTTGCAAGTTCGCGCCTGCTTCAATCGTCAGCCAAATTTCATAAACTGAGCGCCGACCGTCCACATGAAAAAACAACTGCTCGCACGCT
Source organism: Pyrinomonadaceae bacterium (assembly GCA_036387235.1). GTDB lineage: Bacteria > Acidobacteriota > Blastocatellia > Pyrinomonadales > Pyrinomonadaceae > JAIVJZ01. The sequence continues at coordinate 35,603 of DASVUD010000004.1, read as the reverse complement.
GCCTGCTGCTCTCCGTCTTTCTCACGCACGCTTCGACGCCGCACTCGACCGTTTACGCGCAAACACCGGCGGCCTCTACGTCAACCTCAAATTCGCAGACGCTCGCCGTCGCGGGCTTGCGCGCGCCCGTCCGCATCCGTCGCGACGAACGCGGCATCCCGCACATCGAAGCGTCGCACGAGTCCGACCTGTATTTCGCGCAAGGCTATGCGACGGCCGTAGACCGCCTCTGGCAGATGGATTTGCTCAGGCGCACGGCGCGCGGCGAACTGGCTGAGATTTTCGGCCGCGTCGCGCTCGAAGAGGACAAGCGGCGACGCGTCTACGGCTTCGCCGCGCTCTCCGATGCGCTCGTTCCGCGCGTCTCGGCCGCCACGCGCGCCGCGCTTGAAGATTACGCGCGCGGCGTCAACGCCTACATCGAATCGCGCGGTACGAAGGAGACGCCGCTGCCCGCCGAGTTTCAGATCATCGGCTACCGCCCGCGCCCGTGGCGTCCGGCCGACTCGCTCGTCATCGCCAAGCTGTTCGCCGAAATGCTCTCGACCACTTGGCCGACCGACATCTCGCGCGCGCTGCTCGCAGACCTCCCGCCCGCGCGGCGCGCCCAACTGCTGCCGGACAGTTCCCCGCTCGACGTGCTCGTCGTCGGCAGCGACAACCCGCAGCCACCGAAGTCGCCGTCGAACAACAGACGAAAGCCTGCGCCGAAAACTCGTGCGTCGAAAACAAGCGACGCGAAAGTTAGTGGCTTGAAAGCTAGTGCCTTGAAAGTTAGCGACGCGAAAGTTAGCGACGCGAAAGCTAATGACTTGAAACTCAGCGCCGTGGAAATCGACGGGGCGAAAAACAGCGCGGCGAGTTTCGCGTCGTTCGGCGAACGGGAACGAGAAGAATTGCTCGCCGAAGTCGAACGCGTCACGTCTCTATCTAAAACTTCTTTGGAACGCGTCGGGCTGTACATGGAAAACCGCGCGGTGAGCAACAACTGGGTGGCGAGCGGCCGCCGCACCGCCTCCGGCAAACCTCTGCTCGCCAACGACCCGCACCTGCCCGCCTCCGCTCCGTCCATCTGGCACATGGCGCACCTCCGCGCGCCCGGCTTGAACGTCGCGGGCGTCACCGCGCCCGGCGCGCCCGGCATCATCATCGGCCACAACGAACACGTCGCGTGGGGCATGACCAATCTCGACCCCGACGTGCAGGACTTGTATCTCGAACGATTCAGCGATACCCAAAAGAATTTCTACGAGACGCCCGCAGGCTTGCGCGAAGCCGAAGTGCGCCGCGAAGAGATCAAGGTGCGTAAAGGTTTGACCGACCCTTCGACCGAAAGCGTGATGCACGCAGTGACGGTGACGCGACACGGCCCCATCGTCCTCGAACGCGAAGGCCGGCGCTACGCCTTGCGCTGGACGGCGCTCGACCCGACGCGGACGGAGTTCGACGCCTTCTACCTGATCAACCGCGCGCGCAACTGGAACGAATTCCGCGTCGCCCTCAGCGGCTACAGCGGCCCGACCCAGAATTTCGTCTACGCCGACACCGCCGGCCACATCGGCTATTACGGCGCGGGCGTGATCCCCGTCCGGCAGAGCGGCGACGGGAGCACGCCTTACGACGGCGCAACCGACGCGGGCGAGTGGACGACCTTCATCCCCTTCGACGAACTGCCGCACTCTTACGACCCGCCGTCCGGTTTGATCGTCACGGCCAACAGCCGCGTCGTCGGTCGCAGCTATCCGCACCACCTCACGCACCAGTGGTCGCCGCCCTATCGCGCGCGACGCATCTACGATCTGTTGAACCCTAAACGAAATTTGACGGCCGCGGATTTTCGCGCCGTGCAAGCGGACGTTTACTCAATCGGCGGCGTCGCGTTCGCGCGCGCGGCCGCGCAGCTTTTGCGCAACCTCCCGCCCGCCACCGGTTTCGCCGGTCAACCAACGGTCGAGGACGCCGCGCGACGCGAGGCAATCGCCGCGCTCGCCGCATGGGACGGGCGCGTGACGGCGGATTCGCGCGTCGCGCCGCTCGTGGCCGAGTTGAGCAAGGCTTTTCGCGGCCGCATCTTGAACGCGGCGCTCGGCGAAGCGCGTGCGCGCTCGTTTCGTTGGGCGAGCTACGATCTGTTCTTCAATCGCGTCGTGGCCGACCGCCCGGCCGAATGGCTGCCGAAAGAATTTTCCAGCTACGAACAACTGCTGCTCGCCTGTCTACAGGATGCGCGCGCGGCTTTGAAGATACGTCTCGGCACGGATGAAACCCTGTGGACGTGGGGGCGCTATTCTCCGGCGCAGTTTCCGCACCCGCTCGCCGCCGTCCCGTTCATCGGCAGCCGGTTCACGATTGAGCCGTTCCCCGTGGGCGGCAGCGGAGCGAGCGCGGGCGCAACCGTCAACGTCGGCGCGTTCGTCTCGATGCGTCTCATCGCAGACCTGAGCGACTGGGACAAGACCGAGCAAGGCATCGCGCTCGGCGTCTCCGGCGACCCGGTCAGCCCGCACTGGTCGGATCAACTCCCCGACTGGCGCGCCGTCGCGCCCCGCCCGCTCCCCTTCGACATACGCACCGTCATCCACCACACGCGCGACACGCTCATGCTCACGCCGAAGTGAACTTGACGAAGATTGTTGAAGGTTGACGAAGCCCGGCTCATTGATTCAACGAACCGACCGCTCAATCGCTTTCACTTCATCATTCATCATTCAGCCTTCATCGTTCATAGTTTTTCTTCCACGAAAAAACCGCCCGCGTCTCGAAAGGCGCGGGCGGTTCGTTTGTGCGTTGGTCTTGACGGTTCGCGTTGACAGTGCGCGCTTAGAAGCGGAAGTTGAGACCGACGCCGAGGCGGATGTTGTTGCCGGTTTCGCCTTCGATGCGCACGGGGTTGTATTCAACTTTGATGGCGCGGAAATCCACGTTGCGGTGGATGCGGATGTCGAGGCCGCCGCCGACGGCCGCCGCAAAGCCGGTTTCGCTGTCGCTGACGTTGAAATTCGGCAAGCCGGTGCTGACGCCGGTGACATCGGCCGAAACGTGTCCGAGACCGACGAGCACCTGCGCGAACGGGCGCACGCGCGTCGCCGTCGCGTTGTCCTGAATTTTGACGCCGCCCATGAATTGCGTCAGTTTGCCTTCAACCCGCACGTTCTCGCCGCCGGGGACGAGGGGGCCGAAGTCGCTCGATTTCTGGTGATACGAGAAATCGGCCTTCGCGCCGATGTAGCGCGTGAAGTTGTAACCGGCGTCGATGTTCACGCCGTTGAAGCCGTCGCGGCCGGTGTCGTTGACGTTCGGGCTGAACGCGCCGTCCGTGTCCACTCGATTGTGCGAGTACATCACGCCGAACTCGCCGCGTTTGAAATCGTCCTGAGCAAACGCCAGAGGCGCGCAGCAAACGAAGAACAAAGCCATGAATAATGCTTTACGCATGTTGGTTTCCTTCCTTGTGAATTTATGAAGTGTGACGAAGGCCGATTCGCTTCGGGTTCCCTCGTCAGGTTGTCGACGATTGAGCGCCTTCCCCTAACGCTTTGCGAACTTGCACAGGCCGTCCCGTCTGGTAAAACGTGGCGGACAAGTTGGGGGCAAACGCCGAGTCGAAGCAGTTAGTTTCACATTCACGCCCGCGCGTTGCATGAAACTATCTAATCGCGCTCATTAAGTTGTTTATTCGCCCGTCCGGCGTCGTGCGATCCGAATTTTCGGACGAACGACACGTTGCTTTGCGTTATTTCCTCACGCACAATGTTAGGCGCAAGACGAAGCGCGAGTCCTTTAGCGGTTCTTAAAATTTTCTTAAAGAGTTCTTAAACGAAGCTGGGCGTGCGTTGCCGCCACGAGCCGCTTTCTCTCCACAAGCGTCCGGCCGAAACTTCTCCGGTACGGGCGCGGGGCACGACCATGAACGAGCTTGAAGCGAAACAGCGAATGAGGATTTTTTGCGCGGTGGAACTGCCGGAAGAGGTGCGTGCGCGCATCGCCGCACACATCGAGGAGGTGCGCGCGGCGGCCGACGGGTCAACGCTCAAAATCAGTTGGGAGCGGACGGAGAAACTTCATCTCACTTTGAAGTTCCTCGGCGAGCTCGAGGCGACGCGGCTCGAAGCCTTGACGCGCGCCGCCACACGCGCGGCCGCGGCGGGCGGGAAATTTGCAGTGGCCTTGCGCGAGGCCGGAGCGTTTCCCGCGCACGGCAACCCGCGCGTCCTCTGGTTCGGCCTCGAAGACGAAAGCGGACAGCTCGCGCAACTTCAGGCACGACTCGAAATTGAATGCGAGCGCGAAGGTTTCGCGCGCGAGGCGCGCCCCTTTCGCCCGCACATCACAATTGCACGCATCCGCTTCGCTAACACCGCAGCACGTCACGTCGCCAGACTTCACCGCGAGACGGTCTTTCCGCCCGCGACCTTCGACGTGCGCGAGTTCGTCGTCATGCAGAGCCGTCTCGGCGCGGGCGGTTCGCGCTACATGCCGCTCTCGCATCACGAGTTGAAAGCCTAAGCGAGCAACGAATAGAGGTCAGAGGTTAGAGGTTAGAGGTCAGTGAAAACCAGTTCGTGTCTTCACTGATCTCTAACCTCTAACCTCTGACCTCTATTCCTCTATTCCTCGCTACGATCAAACCTTCCGTGTTACGTCGGCAGTTGGCGCGGCGGGGGCGGGTTGCTGTTGCCGTCCGACTTGCGCGGCGCGCGTTCGCCCGTCTCGGCGAACATCTCTTTGATCGCGCCGACGCTTGAGAGCATGGCCGAAGTCTCCATCGGCATGAAGATGACCTTCGTGTTGTTGCCGCGCGCCATCTCTTTGAAACTCTCGATGTAGCGTTGCGTGATCAGATACTGCGCCGACTCGGCCTGCTGCGCCATCGCTTCGCCGATGCGCTGGATGGCCTCGGCTTCTGCCTCTGCGGCGCGCAGACGTGCCTGCGCCGCGCCCTCGGCCGAGAGGATCGCCGACTGCTTCTCGCCCTCCGAGCGCGTCACCGAAGCCTGCTTCTCGCCTTCGGCGCGCGTGATGGCGGCCTGCTTGTCGCCCTCCGCTTGCAGGACGAGCGCGCGGCGGTTGCGCTCGGCCGTCATCTGCTTCTCCATCGTCAGGCGCACGTCCTCCGGCGGGTTGATGTTCTTCACGTCGACGCGCGTCACTTTCACGCCCCACTTGTCCGTCGCCTCGTCGAGAATCAGACGCAGCTTGGCGTTGATCTGGTCGCGCGAAGAGAGCGTGTGATCCAAGTCCATCTCGCCCATCACCGAGCGCATGCCCGTGATGGTCAACTGCACGAGTCCGCCCACGAGGTCGGCCACTTCGTAGACGGCCTTGATCGGATCCATCACCTGCCAGTAGACGACCGAATCGACGTGGATCGTCACGTTGTCGCGCGTGATGACGGGCTGCGGCGGCAGGTCTATGTACTGCTCGCGCAGGTCAATCGAGGTGAGACCGGGGCGCACGTTCGTCCAATAGACGGCGCGCGGTTTGTCTAGGAAGGGGATGATGATGTTGAGGCCGTTGCTGGCGAGACGGTTGAAACTGCCGAGCCGTTCGATGAGCAAGACGGTCGCCTGCGGCACGATCTTGATCGTCTTGGCGGCAACGACCAAGAGGAAGATGGCGATGATGAAAAAGAAGGTCAGGAAAATGAAGTCCATAATGTGTGCCTCCGAAAGATTGAGCTGGCGAAGTCGAAACTAGACGCTTGTCTGTGACAGCGGCGCGGCGACCTACGGGTTGTGCGCGCAGACTATAGCGGATTGTCGCGCTCTGATGGAAGAGCCGGAGACGGCCTCTGCCACCCGCCCCCGGAAGCCGCCTCGACGACGCGCGCGGCGGCGAGCACCAGTCTCTCTTCAAGTGGCCGCCCGATGAGTTGCACGCCGACGGGCAAGCCTTCGCGCATGCGCCCGGCCGGAACTGTCGCGGCGGGCAGCCCGTACACGTTGCACGCTTGCGCGAAACCGAACGCGCGAAACGCGTTTATCTCAACGCCCCGCACTTCCACTTTACGCGCGCCGTGCGCGTAGGCCGCGACCGCACCGACCGGCGCGAGCAAGAGCGGCGTCGCGCGCATCCGTTCGAGCAGAGACCGGCGCAAGCGTTCGCGCTTCGCCCACGCATCCGCGTTGTTTTCAAATGCGACGGCGGGCGCGGTCGTGCGCTCGCGGCGCCGCAGGATCGCGCCCGCCGCCGCGCCCGCCAACTCTTCGCGCCCCGCAAACTCCGCGCGCACGATCTCCACGACAATTTGCGGAAAGAGCGCGAGCCACAAATCGCTCGCCCCTTCAATTTCCGGCGGGCGCGTGTGGACGACTTCCAACCCGGCGGCCGCAAGGGCGCTCGCGGCCGACTCGACCGCACGTTCAGTCTCCTCCGAGGCGCGCACGCGTCCGTCGTCCGTGTAAGCGGCGACGCGCAAGCCCCGCAGTCGAATTTCAGACACGGCAAGGCGGCCCTCTGAAGTTGTCATCCGGTCGCGCTCGTTCGTGTGAGAAACAACTTGCGCGGCGTGGTCTTCATCGTGCGTGAGCGCGTCGAAGAGAAGCGCGAGGTCTTCAACGGTGCGCGCGAGCGGGCCGAGGCTCGCGGCCGCGGCGAGCGTGCCCTCGGTCGGCGGAAAGTGGCCGCTCGTGGGCACGCGCCCCGGCGTCGGGAACAGACCCGCGACGCCGCAGAAGTGTGCCGGGATGCGAATCGAGCCGACGAGATCGCTGCCCAGACTCGCGGGCGACAGACACGCGCCGACGGCCGCCGCGCAGCCGCCGCTTGAGCCGCCGGGCGTGCGCGCCAAGTCGTGCGGGTTGTTCGTGCGACCGTGGACGGGATTGTCCGCGTCGTAGTCGATAGCCAACTCGGAGCAGTTCGTTTTGCCGTAGACGATTGCGCCCGCCGCGCGCAGGCGTCGGACGGCCGGAGCATCCGCCTCGGGCACACGCCGGGCACGCGTGCGCGAACCGCTCGTCGTCCTCAGGGCGGCCGTGTCGATGGTGTCTTTGATTGTGACGGGCAGGCCGTGCAGCGCGGGCACACGCGCGCCGCTCATCACGGCGCGTTCGGCCGCACGCGCCTGTGCGAGCGCGTCCGGCGCAAAGGCGACGATGGCGTTCAACGCCCGGTTCAACTTCGCGGCGCGACCGAGGTGCGCCTCCATAATCTCGACGGGCGAGAGCGCGCGCCGCCGCACGAGTTCACACAGGCGCGCGGCCGGTATCGCCGTGATCTCTTCGTCGCTGCTACTCGTCACTTTTTTCTCGTCGCCGCTACGTCATCTGATTTCCTTAGCGTCTTGATGTCTTAGTGGTTAATGATCCTCGTCGTCATTCACCACTAAGACACCAAGACACTTAAGGAAGCGAAGACCAAATCAATTGCCGCTGCTACTTCTCGCCTTTTTCCCTGAGCAGTTGGATAAACTTTTTCGCCGCCGTGCCGAGCGTGCGGTCGCTGCGATAGATGACGCCGACCGTGCGCGTCCATTCGGCCTCGGCCAGCGGGACGACGGCCAGACTGCCGACCCGCGCTTCGTCGATCACGCTCGGCCCCGGCACAATCGCCGCGCCGATGCCGACCTCAACCGCGCGCTTGATCGTCTCGATGTTGTCGAACTCCGCGACGCGGCGCACCGTCACGCCGTGCGCGCGCAAAATCTTGTCGGTCGCACGCCGCGTCGGGATGTCGCGCTCAAACAGCACGAAGTCTTGAGCGTTCAGATCGCGCGCGCGCACTTTTTTGTGTTTGGCGAGCGCATGTCCGGGCGGGCAGATGAGGACGAGACGGTCGCCGCCGAGCATGACGACCGACAGGCCGCGCTTCTTCTCCGGATAGGCGACGATGCCGAGTTCGACCGTCCCGGCGAGCACGTCGCGCACGATGCGCGTCGTGCGGCTGTATTCGAGATCGATCTTCGCTTCCGGGTGTTCTGCCATGAAGCGGCGGATGACGGCGGGCAGTTCGTGCAGCCCGATGCTGTAGACCGTGGCGACGTGCACCGTGCCGCTCACGGTTCCGGTCAGCGTCCGCATCCGCTCTGTGAGTTGCATGTAAGCGCCCACGATTTGCCGGCTCTCGCGGTAGAACACTTCGCCCGCCTCGGTCAACCCCACTTCGCGCCCGCCGCGCGTGCGCTCCAAGAGACGGCGCTTGAACTTCTCTTCCAGCCCGCGCACCTGCTGGCTGACGGCAGACTGCGTGACGAAATTCCGCTCGGCCGCGCGCGACAAACTTTTCGTCTCGACCAGATCGCAAAAGATTTTCAGAGTTTCCAATTGCATGACGCGTATTATAAGAATGTTTCACCTCGCGCCGCAACTTTTTTCATTTTACCTAATATCCGAAGCACGCTACACTGTCACGCGAAAATGGCGATTTTCCCGACTCTGTTAAGAGCGTGCTCGGACTGACGGCTTTCGGCCGGGAGGGGTGACTTGCGATGAGTCTCTATAGTCCCGAACTCAGCTTGCGCGCCGCCCGCGAGCGATATTTCGAGAGCAACGGGTTCGCGGGCGGCGGCTATGAAGAGGGCTGGGTGAAGATGAAGGCGGGGCCTGTCCCGATCTGGTTTCCGAACACGGTGGCGCGCGTCAAGGCCGTCAAGTTTCACGACCTGCATCACGTCCTGACGGAATACCCGACGACTTGGCGCGGCGAGTCGGAGATCGGCGCGTGGGAAGTGGCAACCGGCTGCGCCGCGCATTATCAAGCGTGGCTGCTGAACCTCTTGGCCTTCGCCATCGGCCTCGTCATCAACCCGCGCGGCGTCTACCGAGCCTTCATGCGCGGGCGGCGCACGCGCAACTTGTACCGCGCCACCTTTTCCGACGAACTGCTGGCGCGCCGCGTGGGCGACGTGCGCCGCGAGTTGGATTTGGACAAAACGCACGACGATGCCGCCGCTCTACCGCCCACTACGCACGACCGCAACGCTTTCGTCTTCTGGTCGCTCGCGAGCGCGGCCGTTTTCGCCGGAGTCTGGGCGACGGTGCTCGCGCCCGCGACCGTGTTCGTGCTGCTCATGTTGTTGTTGGCGCAGAGCCAGTGTTTGAGTTGGCCGGGCTTTTAATTCGGAGTTTTTCCGAGACGCGGATTGCATTTCTGGCCGCGCCATTTATAATCATGTGCGTTCCAAATAATCTTGAGCGTCCGGCGCATTCCAAGCGCTTTTGCTCCGCCCGCCTCCGATATGGCGACACGCGCGCTCGTCATGCGATGTCCTCAAGCGGCGAAAGGGGTCTTTGCTAAGTTATGGCTGTTCGTCTGAGTAAAACTTTCGTGCTGCGCAAGTTGCACCAGTTGTCGGGCATCGTCCCGCTCGGCGCGTTTCTGTTGGAACATCTCTACACCAACTCGAAGGCGGCGCACCCCGAACGCGGCGTCGAGGACTTCAACCGGGCGGTCGCCGACTTGCAAGCGATCCCTTACGTCCTCTTCATCGAGATCACGTTTATCTTCATCCCGCTCTTGTTCCATGCCGGCTACGGCCTGTTCATCACGCGCGAGACGCGTGCGAACAATTTGAGCTATCCCTACCCGCGCAACTGGTTCTACACCATCCAGCGCATCACGGGCGTGATTCTCTTCTTCTTCATTCTCTTTCACCTGCTCAACTTCCGCTTCGGCGTCATCCCCGGCCTCAACGAACGCTCCGTCGCGCATCATCCGAACGAGGCGTTCGAGATCGTTTCGAGCGAGTTTCAAATACTGCCGATCCTGATCATCTACATCATCGGCATCGCCTCGACCATCTGGCACTTCGCCAACGGCATCTGGCTCTTTTTGGTTGACTGGGGCATCGTCATCGGCGAACGCGCGCAACGCGCGACCGGTTATGCCTGCATCGCGTTCGGCATCCTGCTTTACGTCTTGTGGATCAACGTGACGTTTGCATTCCTGCGTCCCGGCGGACTTCTCGGAGGACTACTTTACTAATGGCGGCGATTTCTCAAGGAACCAAGATTGCGATTGTCGGCGGCGGGCTGGCGGGCTTGGCGGCGGCGATGAAGATCGCGGAGGCGGGACACGAAGTCGATCTCTTCTCGGTCGTGCCCGTCAAACGTTCTCATTCGGTCTGCGCGCAGGGCGGCATCAACGGCGCGGTCAACACCAAGGGCGAAGGCGATTCCACTTGGGAACATTTCGACGACACCGTCTACGGCGGCGACTTTCTCGCCAACCAGCCGCCCGCCAAAGCCATGTGCGAGATGGCTCCCTCGATCATCTACCTCTTCGACCGCATGGGCGTGCCCTTCTCGCGCACCAAAGAAGGCTTGCTCGACTTCCGCCGCTTCGGCGGCACGAAGCATCACCGCACGGCCTTTGCCGGAGCGTCCACGGGTCAACAACTCTTGTACGCGCTCGACGAACAGGTGCGCCGCTACGAAGTGGCGGGCAAGGTCAAGAAGTACGAAGGTTGGGAGATGATGTCGCTCGTCCTCGACGACCATCAAGTCTGCCGCGGCCTCGTCGCCATGAACCGGCACACGCTGGAACTTCAAGCCTTCCCGGCCGACGCGGTGATTATGGCGACGGGCGGCCCCGGCCTCATCTTCGGCAAATCCACGAACTCGATGGTCTGCACGGGCAGCGCCGTCTCGGCCTGTTATCAACAGGGCGCGCGCTACGCGAACGGCGAGTTCATCCAAGTGCACCCGACTTCGATACCGGGCGAAGACAAACTGCGCCTGATGTCCGAATCGGCGCGCGGCGAGGGCGGCCGCGTCTGGGTTCCGCGCCGTAAGGGCGACACGCGCGCGCCCGCTTCGATTCCCGAAAAAGAGCGACTCTATTTTCTCGAAGAGAAATATCCGGCCTACGGCAACCTCGTCCCGCGCGACATCGCCACGCGCGAAATCTTCCAAGTGTGTCTGGACGGCATGGGCATCAACGGCGAGAATCAGGTCTATCTCGATCTGACGCACATCGACGCGGCCACGCTCGACCGCAAGCTCGGCGCGATTCTGGAAATCTACGAGATGTTCGTCGGCGACGACCCGCGCCACGTGCCGATGCGAATTTTTCCCGGCGTCCATTATTCGATGGGCGGCCTCTGGGTTGACGGCAATCAACGCACGAACATCCCCGGCTTGCTCGCGGCCGGAGAGTGCGACTATTCGATTCACGGCGCGAACCGTCTCGGCGCGAACTCGCTCGTCAGTTGCGTCTACGGCGGCTTCATCGCCGCGCCCGCCGCGCTCGAATACGCGGCGAACGTCGAGCGCGGCAACGGCGCGAACGGCTCGCGGATTTACGACGAAGAATTGAAGTTGCAGAAGAGTTTCAACGACGAACTGCTCAAGCAGTCGGGCGGCGAGAACCAATACGTCATCCACGACGAGATGGGCAAGTGGATGACCGACAACGTGACGGTCGTGCGCTACAACGACCGCTTGAAGGCGACCGACAACAAGTTACTGGAACTGATCGACCGCTACAAACAGATCTCCATCCGCGACTCGAATATGTGGGCGACGATGGCCTTGCCGCACGCGCGCCAACTCTGGAACATGCTGCAACTGGCGCGCGTCATCACGCTCGGCGCGCTCGCCCGCGACGAATCGCGCGGCGCGCACTACAAGCCCGACTTTCCCAACCGCGACGACGAGCGTTTCCTGAAGACCACCATCGCCGAGTATTCCGGCGAAGGCCCCGTCCTCTCTTACGAAGACGTGGACGTGACGCTGATCGCGCCGCGCAAGCGCGACTACAGCAAGGGCAAGCAGGAGCAGAAGACCGGCGGCGCAGTCGCCGTGCAGGCGGCCGCATCGGGTCTGCCGACGAAGGACGGCGCGGAGCAAGTGCCGCTGGAAGGTTGGGAACAGAAGCCGCGCGACCTGACCGGGCCGCGCGTGTGGGGACAGGACAAAGAGCAGGTGCGCGACGTGAACCACGGCGAGGCCGAGACGCGGCGCGAACAAGATAAGGAACTCAAGGACGCGGGGGGCAAATCGGACGAGCTATGAGCGCACACACCAACGACACGCACAACACGGGAACGACGGCGGACGCCTCTTACACGCCCGCGCCTGAACAACAGCGCGAGCAGAGGTTCGTCGAGATTCGCATCAAGCGGCGCGACCGCCCCGACGCGCCGCAGCGTTGGGAGGAGTTTCGCGTTCCCTATCGCCCGAACCTCAACATCATCTCGTGCCTGATGGACATTCAGAAGAATCCCGTCACGAAAGACGGCGCGAAGACCACCCCCGTCGTCTGGGACATGAACTGTCTGGAACAGGTCTGCGGCATCTGCACGATGATCATCAACGGCAAGGTGCGCCAATCGTGCTCGGCGCTCGTCGATCAGTTGGAACAGCCGATCACTTTGGAGCCGATGACGAAGTTTCCGAACATCCGCGACCTCGCCGTTGACCGCTCGCGCATGTTCGAGCACTTGAAACAGGTCAAGGCCTGGATCGAGATCGACGGCACACACGACCTCGGCCCCGGCCCCAAGATGACGCAGGACGAAGTGGCCGAGCGTTACGCCTACTCGCGCTGCATGACGTGCGGCTGCTGCCTGGAAGCCTGCCCGCAATACGACGGCGACCAGTACATCGGCCCGCAGGCCATCGCACAGGTGCGCTACCAGAACATGCATCCTTCGGGGCGCATGACGCGCGACGAACGCCTCGAAGGCATCATGGGCGACAACGGCATCACCAACTGCGGCAACGCGCAAAACTGCGTCCGCGTCTGCCCCATGTCCATCCCTCTGACCAAAGCCATCTACGAAGAGAACCGCGAGACGATCCTGCACGGTCTGTTCGGCTGGCTCAAGAGGTAAGCGCCGCGCGGCGGCGACGCGAGAGTTGAGTGCACAAGCAGTCCGCACGGGCGGGACGAGGAATTTGAGGCGTGCTCTATTACGTTCTGTTGATTTTGCTGCTCACGGCCGTCTCGCTCGTCGGGCTGCTGCTGATGGTGAAGAAATTTTACTGGGGGCCTTCGGGGCGTCCGCCGGAGTTTCGCCCGCACGGCGGCAAACTCAGACCCGACGCGCCGAACGGCCACCAGCAGTCGCCAACCAACAAGGCGGCGGGAGAATGAAACTCCCGCCGCCTTCGCACTTCCCGTCGGGATTTCAAAATAGACCCGCCCGAACCTTTTACCGGAAAGAAATTATTTGCGTTCGCGAAGGAACAAGCCATTCGAGGTTAACGTAAAAACGAGAACCTTGAGAATCGGAGTGTGAATTTTGTGTTGAAAAGCGTGCTCTTATTTTTGCTGTTGATTTTAGCCGTCCCTGCCGTCGCTTCGGCGCAGACCGCCGCCGCCCCCGCTGCTCCTTCATCCGACATCATCAGAATCGAAGCGAAGCCCGCCGCCGGTTTTGCTTACCCGTATTACCTGTACGTGCCGAAGAGTCTGCGCGAAGCGGCCGTGGACGCGAAGAAGAAGCGGACGCACACGATTCTCGTCATTCCGAACAATGCGGGCAAACTGAGCGACGATTTCAGCGTCCACGAAGAAGATGTCAAACGAAGATTCAAGCAGAACACGTCAATCGTAGACCGCCTCGGAGTCGCACTCTTAACGCCCGTTTTCCCGCGTCCGCAAACGCACTGGCAGATTTACACGCACGCGCTCGACCGCGACGCGATGACGACCGACCGAAAAGAATTTGCGCGGTTCGACCTGCAACTGATCGCGATGATCGACGATGCGCGCGCGCGGCTCGCCGGGGAGAAGCTGAACTTCGACAAGCGAGTTTTTATGATCGGATTTTCCGCTTCGGGAATGTTCGTCAATCGTTTTGCGTTTCTGCATCCGAAGCGCGTGAAGGCCGCCAGCATCGGCTCGCCGGGCGGGTGGGCGATTGCGCCCGTGGCTTCTTTCAAGGAGCGACCCTTGCGCTACCCCGTTGGGACGAGCGACTTCAAAACGGTTGCGGGCGAAAAGTTCGACTTGGAGAATTTGCGGAAAGTTCCGCTGTTCGTCTTCCTCGGCGACAAGGATGATAACGATTCGGTGATTTTCAGAGACAGTTATGAGAAGGAAGACGAAGATTTAATCTTCGCGCTGTTCGGCAAAACCCCGGTCGAGCGTTGGGAGGTTTCAAAAAAACTTTATCATGACAACAAGCTGAACGCAGACTTCCGGCTCTACCCGAACGTCAAACACACCGTCACGAAAGAAATGTTCGACGACATTTTCGCCTTCTTCTCAAAACACACTAACCAGAAAAACTGACGCGGCGTTGAAGCTCAGCGACCCTCACTTGCCCGCCTGACGCATGGGGACGACTATCTCGCGCCTCAAGTATTTCAGCGACGGCTCGTTGAACTGGATGAGCAGTTGCTGGTCGCCGCCGCGCGCGTCGTCTCTGACCTGTGCGCCGGGCACGCTTGAGAGTTTGTGCGGCGTGCGGACGCCGAGCGCGTAAGCGTGCCCGCCGAGTCCTTCGACGAGCAAGCGGAGCGCGCCGTCGGCGACGCGTGCGCGCAGGATGCGCAGGCCGCCGCTCGTCTCGCCGACGGGCGGCACGCGCGTGTCGAGTCGATAAACTTCCGTCCCTTCGTCGTAGTCGAAGACGACCTCTGTGTCCGGCAGTTCGGCCGCGAAAGAGATTTCGGCGCGCTGCACGTCGCCGAACTGCGCGGGCGGAGCGAAAGTGACTGCGCGCCCCTGCACGGTCACGCCACGCAAGCGCGCATCCGAGGGCAAAGACGGAGCGAGAGTGATCACGGTTCGCGCGCCGCTCGCGGATTGAGCGGAGGCAGCCGCGCCGCTCGCGGATTTTGTCAGAGCGTTCGCGCCGCTCGCAGAGTTAGCGAAGACGGCCGCGCCCGTCGCCTGTCGCCGGACGTTGATCTTGATGCGCCCGCCGGTGCGTTCGTATGTGAGCGTGTAGCGCGCGTCGCCTGCGGGGACGTTTCGCACGGCGAGTTGATTCCAGTCGGCGGGCAGTTGCGGAGCGAAGCGCAGCGCGCGCCCGGCGGCGGACGTTTCGAGTCCGAGCAGGCCGCGCACGGCGGGCGTGACGACCATCGCCTCCGACCACACTTGATGATGCGACGAGCGGCCGAAGGGCGCGTTGAAGTCGCCGGAGAGCAGTTCCGTCACGTAGCCTTCCGCGCCCTGCCGCGTGAGCAAGGCGTTCGCGGCGAGCGCCTGAAAGCCGACGTGCGGGCGGCCGTAACGGTAGGCCGCCATGCTTGCCCAACCCGTAAAGAGCGGCCACACCGAGCCGCTGTGATAAGAGAGCGGATCGTAGAGTTGACTCTCGGACGACAACAGGCGCGCGCCCCAATCGGTGGCGAGCGCGCCCGCGCCGAGACGGTCGATCTCGATTTGCGCGCGTTCGTCCAGTAGAGTTTTGAACCAGAGCGGGACGGCCGGCAAGATGGTGTCCTCGTCGAAGACGACAGCATCTTTGAGCGCGTTCAAGCGCGCCTGACGCGCGGCGCGACGTGGGCCGGGGTCGGCTTCGGGCGCTTCCGTCGTCGCGCGCTTGGTGGCGAAGGCGTAGAAGCCGCGCGGCGGGGCGAGCCAGTAAGTACCCTCCGTGGCGGCGCGCGTGCGCTCGGCGTTCGCGCGTGCGCGTGCGGCGGTGCGTGCGTCCTTCAAGGCGTCGGCCAACTCGGCCAGGTCGCGCGAGGCGGCCACCCAGAGTCCCTGCATGTAAATCTCTTCGTGCGCCGGATAGAGTCCGCCGCCTTCGACCCAGCCGTGGCCGAACTTCGTGTTTTCGATGAGACCGTTCGCATCCGTGTCGGTTGCTTCCGAGAAGCGATAGGCACGCAGGATCGACTCCCAGTTGGCTTCGAGAAATTTGAGGTCGCCGCTCGCGCGAAAATAATCCGCGTGCGCGATGACGTAGAGCGGCGTGGCGTCGGCGCTCGCCCAAGGGTACTCGTAATCCGTGAACCACGGGATGAGCGTGGCGCTCTGCGAAATCTCGTGCGGAATTTTGCCGTCCGTGCGTTGAAACTTTTTCAGGAATTCGAGCGCCGTGCGCGTCGTTCCGAAGTCGCCGTAAGAATTGAGCGCGAGCGCCGTCCAGAGCGCGTCGCGGCCGAAGAACCAGGCGAAGCCCGGCCGCTCCGATTCGCCCGAGGTGCGATAGCCCGCAACGAGGCCGGTGCCGAGCAGCGGGTTCGTCACCAAGCCTTTGTCCACGCCGACCTTCGCCCACGCGAACGCTTCGTCGAGTTCGCGGTTCGGCGTCGAGAGTTGAAGCGACTCTTCGTTTAGTTGACGATAGTGCAGGGCGGTCGCTTCGTAAAGCGCGGGGACTCTGGCGAGCAAGCGGTCGTATGCGGCCTTCGCGCGCTCGCGTCCTTCGACGCTGCCCGCGATAACGATGGGGATGAACTGCGGCGCGCGCCCCGCGCTCGTTGCCCCCGCCGGAATCTCCAAGCGGAAACGCGCGGGCACGTCGCGCGGCTCCTCCTGATACGGCATCACGGACACGTCGCGCGCGGCGGGCGAGCCGACCACGCCCGCGAATCGCTTAGACTCTTCCGTGATGTAATAGACGCGCGCGCGCTCGTTCCAACTGAGCGTGCCCGTCATCAACCCGGCCGGCCAAGACAGGCGCAAGCGCGGCCGGAACGCGACGTTTACGTTGAGCGGCAACGCGCTCTCGACCGAGAGCAGCATGACTATCCCTGCCTCGTCCAGCGGCGCAAAGACCGTCTGGCGGACGGTGAAGGCGGCGTGCGAATAGATGAAGGTCGTCGCTTCGGGGCGCACGTTGATGCGCGCGAGCGTGTCCGCGCCGTCGAACTCCTGTGGATAGCCCTCAAGCTGAAACGACAGGCGGAAGTCGTCCAGAATCTTCAAAGGATAGACCCACGCTTCGAGCGCGCGATGCTCATAACCGAACGCGGCCGCGCGTCGCCCCGTCACGGCATAGAATGCCCCGGCGCGCGACGCGCGTTCGAGTTCCAACCCGCTCTTGCTCAAAGGAAACTTAGGAATGAAACCGGCGCTCTCCTGCGCCACCACTATGGCGCGCGCGGGGCAAACGAGTTGAGAGAAGAACAACAGGCAACACGCCAAACGCAAGGAGAGGTGTAGTGAGCGCAAAGCGTTTCTCCCGAAAAAATTCGTAGGGGCGACGGACACGCCCGCCGCCCCTATGCTTGTCCTCAACCTGTTTTTAGATGCCGAGCACGTCGACGAGTTCCTGCACGGAGGCGGCGCTCTTTTGCAGGGCGATGCGCTCTTCGGCCGTAAGGTTGATCTCGATGATCTGTTCGAGGCCGCGCGCGCCGAGTTTGCAGGGCACGCCGACGTAGAGGCCGTTGATGCCGTACTCGCCTTCGAGGTAAGCGGCGCACGGAAGGATTTTCTTCTTGTCCTTCAAGATCGCTTCGGTCATCTCGACGCTCGCCGCCGAGGGCGCATAGTAGGCCGAGCCGGTCTTCAAGAGGCCGACGATCTCCGCGCCGCCGTTGGCCGTGCGTTTGACGATGGCTTCGAGTTGGTCTTTCGGCAATAGCTCTGTGACGGGGATTCCGGCGCAGGTCGAATAGCGCGGCAGCGGAACCATCGTGTCGCCGTGGCCGCCGAGCACAAAGGCCGTCACGTTCTCGACCGACACGTCTAGAGCTTCGGCCAGAAAGCAGCGCATGCGCGCCGAGTCGAGGACGCCCGCCATGCCGATCACGCGATGCTTCGGAAAGCCGGAGCGGCGCAGGGCGACTTGGCACATGGCGTCGAGCGGGTTGGAGACGATGATCAGGATCGAGTCGGGCGAGTACTTGACCACCTCGTCCACGACCGACGAGACGATTCCGGCGTTCGTCTTGAGCAGGTCGTCGCGGCTCATGCCGGGCTTGCGCGCCAAGCCCGAAGTGATGATCACCACGTCCGAATCTTTCGTCAGCGAGTAGTCGTTCGTCGAACCGAGCATGCGCGCGTCGAAGCCCTCGACGGGGGCGGCCTGCGCCAGATCGAGCGCCTTCCCTTGCGGCATGCCCTCGATGATGTCCACGAGCACCACGTCGCCCAGTTCCTTGCTCGCCAGCCAGTGCGCGGCGGTCGCGCCGACGTTGCCCGCGCCCACCACAGTGATCTTGTTTCGCTTACCCATCGCTTTTCATCCTTTCCACTTTTGAGACAGAATTTTTGCCGGTAGAGAATCAGCGCCGACGACTGAACGCTTCGGGCGCTCGCCGGTCGAACCTCACGAAAATTTTGTATGACTTGGAAAACAGGGAGTGTATGGCGCGTGACGAGCCGTGTCAAGGTATGCTAACAGTCACGCGCGAGACGCGTCCGAGGTGCAGATCATGCCGCTACCCGACTGGTTAAAAACTCTCTTTGCCGCTCGTCGCCCCGCCCGGCACGACGGCGACCGAGGCGACACGGCGACCGCGCCGGGCGATGCACGCGACGAGCCGGACGAAGACGAAGACGACACGGACGACCCCTTCCCCGATCCCGTCCAACTGGAGATCACGGACGTGTTCGACCTGCACGCCATTGCGCCGCGCGACACGGAACGCGCCGTGCGCGCTTATTTACATGAAGCGCGCACGGCGCGTTTCCTGAGCGTCCGCATCATCCACGGCAAGGGGCGCGGCGTCCAGCGTGCGCTCGTCCACAAAATCCTCTCCGAGACCGCTTTCATACGCGACTGGACGGACGCGCCCCCGCAATCCGGTGGTTGGGGCGCAACGGTCGCACACTTCGCGCCGGCCGAAGCGCAAGGCGACGTGGGGAAAGCGCAAGGCGATGTGGGGGAAGCACGAAACGATCCGTCACCCGCGAGCGACGCGTAAACGTCTCACTCGAACTCGACCGCCCGCCGCGACATCTCTTTGCGACTGCTGCGGCGCTCAGAGATTGTGGATGACGCTCGTCACGACGCCCCACACTTCAAACTCCATCCCTTCCAGAATTTCGAGCGGCTCGTAGGCTTGATTGTCAGGCACGAGAAAGAGTTTGCCGTGGCGTTGCGAGATGCGTTTGACTGTGAGTTCGCCGTCGATGACGGCGATCACGACGTTCGAGTCCTGCGGTTCGAGCGCGCGATCAACGACGAGGATGTCGCCGGGATGGATGCCCGCGCCGATCATCGAGTCGCCCGCCACGCGCACGAAGAAGGTGGCCGCCGGATGCTTGATGAGATAGCGGTTGAGGTCGAGTCGGCCTTCGATGTAGTCCTCGGCGGGCGAAGGAAAACCCGCCGAGACGGAGGCTAGAAACAGAGGCCGCGCCCATTTCGTCGAGTGCTCCGGCCACAGCACGGATTCAACAATTGTGTTCAAGAGAAATCACCCCGTCGGCTCGCTGCATGATGTCGGATGAAAGGCGAACGGGATTCTAAGTCCGTGCCCCGCGCGCTGACAAGAAAATTATTTCCGCGTCTGAGAGCGCTTTGAAAATAGTCGGCAGACGGCCGGGGAAAATCTTATAATGCCGTGGCTCACCCCGGCGTTCGTTAAAGTTTGCTCTATCCGCAGGGATGTGGAGACGCAATGTCGATCAAAATCCTCGACTTTCACCTCACGAAGCGGGACGGAGGTTTCCGGCTCGACGTTTATCCGCGCGACGCTTCTCAACCGCTTGCCGGCTTTGACTTCAACTTCCCGCGTTCCCTTCTCACCGAAGCGGAGTGGAAACATTTGGACTTCGACACGAAAGACCCCGCCGGACGTGTCGAACGTCTGCGCGACTTCGGCCGCAGGCTCTACGAACAAATCTTCACTCAAGACATCGCGCGTCTCTGGACGGAGCATAAACAGAACCACGAGTTTCTAGTCCTCTGCCTGCGCATCGCAACCGACGCGAACGAGTTGGAAGCGATTGCATGGGAGACTCTTTTCGACAGCGAAGAGTTCATCGCGGCCGGGACGAAGACCACCATCTCGCGCCTTCCCTTAGACGTTCAACCGCAAGCCGCGCTCGCGCCCATCCCGCTGCCTTTGAAGATGCTGGCGCTCGTCTCCAGCCCCCTCGATCTACGCGAACACTCTCGTTTGCAGATGGAGCGCGAGCAGGAGATTTTGCTCGAAGCCATCAACGACCCGGCCGGGCAAGGGCGCATCCGCGCGGATTTCGAGGACGAAGCCAAGCTCGAAATTCTGGAAGGAAGTTTGGAGACGCCTTATCAGATTTTTCACTTCACCGGCCACGGCATCGCGCCCGAAAACGGCGGCGGACTCCTGCTCGAAGACGCACGCGGCGAAAGTCGCCCCACCTCGGTCGCGGAAGTTCTGCAATCGCTCCAACGCGGCGAGAACCATCTGCGCCTCGTCGTCCTCTCCGGCTGCCAGACCTCGCGCACGATCAACGTCGAGGGATTCCGCGACATGGCTCGCGGGCTGTTGCGTCATCGGATTCCGGCGGTCATCGCCATGCAGTTTTCCATCTCCGACATGGGTGGTTTGAAATTCGCCGAAGCCCTCTACAAGAGAATCGCCGACGGGCGCACATTGGAACTGGCCTCTCACGGCGCGCGTCGCGCACTGCTGCTGAGCGACGATTACTATCTGCAAGCGGATGCGCTCGCCCCCGTGCTGCTCACCTCGAACGGCGCATGTTTGCAGACGACCCAAGCGGAAGCCGCACCGGCGTTTAAAGCGCCTATCATTGATCGCAGTTTCTATCTGCCTTTAGCGCAACTGAGCTACGGTTTCTACGGGCGTCGGCGCGAGTTTCGACAGGTGCGCGACGGACTGCTGCGACAAAATCAACGAGCCGTCATCGTCCACGGCATCGGCGGCATCGGCAAGACGGCGCTCGTCAGCCACGTCGCCACGCGCTTGAAGAAGAATTTTCGAGGCGTCTACGCCTTCGATTGTTCGAGCGGCACGCTCACGCCCGAAACCGTCATGATCAAACTGCACCAATACTTCCAGCCTCAAGGCGTGCCGGTGTTGGAGCAGTTGCTCTATCAAAATTTGCCGCCCGACGTGCTGGCAAACTATCTGGCGCAAGTGCTGTCCCAGTGGTCTCTGCTGCTCATCTTCGACAACTTCGAAAGCCACCTCGAACACAACGGGGCGGGCTTTCGCATCGCCGACGAGCACCTGCGCACCTTCATCACCACGCTCGTCAAAACCACCGCGACGCAGAGCCACTTCCTCTTCACCAGCCGCTACCTCTTCGAGTTGGACGACAAACGTCTGGGCAGCATTCAATCGCTCCCCCTCGAAGATTTAAGCCGCCCCGAAGCCCTCAGCCTGATGCAAAAGCTCCAACATCTCGCCCCGGCCTCTCACCCCGAAAAACTCGCAGCCTTGCAAACCTTCGGCGGCCACCCCTACGCCCTCGTCACGCTCGACCGTTACTGCAACCATCAACCCCTCAGCCGCGCCCTCGCCGACGCCAAGAATATCCACACCGAACTGCGCGCCTTCCTCGCCATCGAACTCAACTACGCACAACTTTCCGCACCCTCCCGCGAACTCCTCAACCGCCTCGCAGCCTTCCGCCAATCCGTCCCCTACGAATCCGCCGAATGGGTCATGGGCACAAAAGTTTCATACGCCGCAGAATTTTTAGAAAAGAATCGAGATAAATTATCTGAAGAATTGAAGTCACTGGATGAAGCCGAAATTCTGCAAAGACTTGAAAGCGTTCTTCCCGAACAACGACAAACCGAAGATTTAACCCATCCGATCAGAGAGTTGATTGAGTGGGGCTTGCTCACGCCGATTCAAGAAAACGGCCAACCAAAAGCGCTATCCATTCATGCTCTTGTGCGCAACTTCTGTCATGACAAGCAACAAGGTGAAACATGGCACGAGCGTTTGCGTGATGCCGCCGCGTTTTACACCAACTTTACAAAATTGACCGAACCAAAAGACAAGACCCAAGTCGAGGTATGGGTTGAGATGGAAGCGTTCGAATTACTCGTGGAGGCAAAGGAGTTCAATGACGCTGCCGATCTCTTAATAGATGCTACTGAACTTTTAGATAGATGGGGCTTCGGCCAGTATTTGGAAGGCCAATATCACCGATTATTCGATAAACTTGATCCACCAAGAACAGCGGGATTCTTCCACAACTTGGGAATTTTGATTCAGTCTCACGGTAATTATGACAAGGCGTTAGAGTATTACGAACGCTCGCTAAAGATTGCAGAAGAACTGGATGACCAATCCGGCATCGCTAATTTACTTAATCAATTCGGTATCATTCATTATAAACGTGGAGAGTATGACAAGGCGTTAGAATATTACGAACAGTCGCTGAGGATTGCAGAAGAACTTGACGAGCAATCCGGTATTGCTACTTCGCTTCATCAAATTGGCATGATTCATCAGAGACGTGGGAATCATGCCAAGGCGTTAGAGTACTATGAACGGTCGCTGAAGATTGCAGAAGAATCTGACCACCACTCCGGCATTGCTGCTTCGCTCCATCAAATTGGCAACATTCATCAACAGCGCGGCGAGCATGACAAAGCATTGGAGCATTACGAACGTTCGCTAAAGATCAAAGAAGAGCTTGGCGACCGCTCTGGCATTGCTAGTTCTCTTCACCAAATAGGCATCATTCATCAAACTAATAATGAGTATGAACAGGCATTGAAATATTACACTCGCTCCTTGCAGATTGAAGAAGAACTTGGTGCACGTTCAGGCATTGCTCAGTCTCTTCATCAAATCGGTATGGTTTATGAAAATCGCGGCGATTATGAAAAAGCATTGGAGCATTACGGACGTTCGCTAAAGATTAAAGAAGAGCTTGGTGACCGCCAGGGTATTTCTATTTCTCTTGGTAAGCTCGGAACGCTGTTTGCCAATTCAGGACATTTTGATAGGGCGCTCCAGTATTCTCTAGCGGCTCTATCGCTCTGCATAGAGCTCGGCTCACCTAATGCGAACGTCGCTGCAAATGATCTGATGAAACTTCGCGCCAAGTGGGGCGGAGAAAACTTCGATCCTGCGTGGAGAGAGGCGACTGGGGAAGATGTGCCGGATTGGTTGAAAGGATGAGGGTTTGAGTGGTTTGTATTGATGAAGCGGAAGTGGCAATGTGTTTTGACTTGGGTTGGACTTTTGGAGGGCGAGATGGGGCGGATAATTAAGGTTAGGTGCAACGGGCAGAATAAGCACGTCAATGAGGTGGATGTGGAGGATGCGCTGCTGACGATTCCGGTGGCGAGGGAGATGGAGAGTGCTTTTGAAGTGCCGGAGCGGATCGTGTTGCGTTGTCGCGAGTGTGTGGGCAAGGTGATCGTGACGCGGGCGATGATTGAGGATGCCGACCGGTAGAATCTTGGCCGGTGGGTGGAGGCGCGTTATGTCTGAGGCTGCGAAAGAGAGAATGGTGGCGACGGGCGGCGGGCAGGATCAGCCTGAAAAAATTTATGACAGCCCGGCCTCCGAGCCGGACGACGAGTTGTGGCTGGCGCATGGGGCGAAGATGTTGGAGGATTCCGTGCCGGGCGTGCGGAATGCGGCGAGCGGGTTGATCACGGCGCTCGGCATGTTGCAGACCGTGTATCTCGGCATTCTGGGGTTCGCCAAGTTTATTCCGGAAGAGATGGCGATTTATAACAAGGCACTGTTCATCGTGCCTTTGATTCCGTGGGTCGTCGCCACTTACTATTGCCTGCGCGTGTTGAAAACCGAACTCGTCAGAATCAACTTGCGTTCGCCGAGCGACATTAGAGAGCTGGCGTCGGAGTTGTTGGCAGAGAAACAGCGTTATCTGGATGCCGGTTTTGCGCTGCTCATCGCGGGCATCGTCTTGGCTTTCGTGATGGTCGTTTTCCGCGTGCGCGTCTGAAGCGGCGCGCGAAAAGTTTAAGAGCCGGCCTTAGTTTCTTTCCTGGTCAAACTAAATTCCGTCTGTTCGTATACAGGAAGCGCTCGATGTTTTAAGCTGTCGCGCGTGGTCGCAGTTCACCACCAGCCCGCCTGAGGAGACGAGTTTATGCCCGACGAAAATGCGCCGCAGCCCGCGCCCGACAATGCCGTCACGGAGGCCAAAGTGCCGGAGATGAACGTGACGACGCGCAGCAAATTGTGGTGGGCGATCCTCGCCGTCTATCTCGCGCTGTTCGTCGGCACGGGCTACATCGCCTTCTTCAACCGCGACGTGAACCCGGCCTTGAATCGTTTGACGGACACCTACGCCGCCTCCATCACGGACGTACCCTCGAAAGCCCTCATCATCGACACACTCAAAGACGAAGCGGCCGAGCACAAGAAGAAAGAGGCGCTCGGCCAACAATCCTTCAACATCGTGCTCGGCTCGCTGCTCGGCTTCCTCTCCGCTTCGGCCGTCTCGCACATCGGCGCGAACAAAGAATAGAAACTTTAGTCGGCGTGTTCTGTCGTTTGCTCAAGAGAGAAGAAGTGTGGTGCTCCCGGCGCGGGTTCACTTAGACGAGACTATTACCGATTACTAACTTTTTGGCAGCTATCGTCTCAGCCTTTAGCGAATCAACGTGCTTGTCCCAAGCATAATCTCGCGCCCATTTGATTTTCTTCTCTTGGAAGTTCTGCGTTTCTATGATGCGTAACCTACCTTCAATTGTCAGCGAGTGCTCGGCAGGCACGACATAAAGCTGTTGATTACGCGGACACCAAACGGTGAATACGTCTAACTCATCTGCTCGATAGCGCTTGAAAGAGTTGTATTTACTACCTCGATGCCTTCGTGCGTTATAGACAATACACCCTGATTCGAGCTTTCCGGTTTTAACCTGCACCCTAATCAGTCTCGCGCCTGTATCTACAATGAGGTCGTAGGCTGCGCCACCGCCGAATGGCACGCTCACCAGAAAGCCCGCTTGGATGTAGGCCGCAAGGACTACAGCTTCCGCCGAATTACCCTTGTAGAGGGTCAATCCTGTCATGTGGTGATCTTGATTCATCTATACACCCCCACAAGATTGCTAACTTGCCATAGGTCAGCAGCGTTTGCCATAATCGACGGTATTCGGGCCTGTAGCTCAAGGGATAGAGCGACGCCCTCCTAAGGCGTAGGCTGTAGGTTCAAGTCCTACCAGGCTCATTTCATTATCGCTCTCGCTTCACTCTACTAGATTAGCGCGCTCAGGATTGATACTTGATGAGCGAGCGCACGTCGTAGCCCGCGAGTTTTTGGCGGCCGGGGAGAAATTCGAGTTCGACGACGAAGACGAGACCGGCCACCTCGCCGCCGAGACTCTCGACGAGATCGACCGCCGCTTTGGCCGTGCCGCCCGTGGCGAGCAGGTCGTCCGCGATGATGACGCGCTGCCCTGCCTCGACTGCGTCGCGGTGTATCTCCAGAGTGTCTTCGCCGTATTCGAGCGCGTAAGAGACGCGCGCCACGTCGGCCGGAAGTTTCGAGGGCTTGCGCACGGGCACGAAGCCCGCGCCGAGGTGATAGGCCAAAGCAGGCGCGAAGATGAAGCCGCGCGCCTCGATGCCGAGCACCACGTCCACTTTCTCGCCCGTGAATTCCGCGGCGAGCGCGTCAACCGTCAGACGCAAGCCCTCCGGGTGCTTCAAGAGCGTCGTGATGTCGTAAAAGTTGATGCCCGGCTTCGGGAAGTCAGGCACTTCGCGGATCAGTTTTTTGAGCTTGTCCATGATGAGCTGTTAGCTGTTAGCTCTTAGCTGTTGGCTATGAACTGTCAGAGCCGATCAGTCGATCCGTCAATCGGTCGATCTGTTTTGGCTAACAGCTAAGAGCTAACAGCTAAGAGCTTCTCTTCACCTTTCGATGCGGAAGGCGGGGTATAAGCCCGTGGGTTCGAGATTGAGTTCTTCGACCTGTTCGACGTGGCCTGAGTCGGGGCCGGCGGCGAGGTCGTCTTTGAAGTTCTCGACGCTTTCCAGCGCGCCTTCGGCCAAAACTTCGACGCGCCCGTCGGCGAGGTTGCGCACGTAGCCGACCACCTGATGCCGCGCCGCCACGCGCTGCGCGAAGAAACGATAACCGACGCCCTGCACCTCACCGCTGACGAGATATTTACGCGCGACCCTCATGCTCGAAAAAGTTTGAAACGTTGAGATTTGTCAGACGCGTTATCCTAAAAGAACTCTCCGCAGAAATGCAATCGCCTGTGCTTGCATTCAACCCGCTCCAGCCACAAACACTCAACCTTATCGTTTTCCTTTGAACGCTTCTTAACGCTCCTCGACGAGTTCGACGATCTTCAAGTCGCCGGGCGGGATGCTGAGTTTGACGGTGTTCCCTTGCGCCGCGCGCGCGATCTCAAGTTGAGTGTCCATCGTCCACTCGCGCGCCTGCCGGATCGCGCGGCCGCGCGGGAGCGAGAGCGTGACTTCCACGACAGCGTTTCTATCGACTTGCGCCAAGCCTTGTTGCGGCTTGTAGACGCCTCGATTGTTGATGAGCGTGACGAGCCAGCCGCGCTCGGTGCGATTGAAGAGGCGTTGCACGTCGCCGCGAACTCGGACGGGTGCGGCCTCGGCGAAGAGATGTGCGAAGAGATGCGCGGCGGCGGGCACGAGCCGTTCGTCGAGTCCGAGCAGGTCGGGCACGGCGCAAAAGATGACGCGCCCGCGCCCCGTGTTGAAAGAAGTGACGAGCGGATCGCCCGCGGGCGTCCGCATCAAGACGCGTGCGCCGCGCGCCTCGACGCGTTCGTAACGGTAGACGCCGCCGCGCAAACGCTCGCGCGCATCATTCGGCAAAAGACATACGGCGTCGTCGGCCTCGGCCGTCGCGCCGCGCAAGAGGCGCACACCGAGCAAGTCTTCCGGCAATCCTTCGGCCTGCGCGGAGTTGAGCACGACGACGCCGCCGTGCCGGACGTAACTCCGTAGTTGTTCGACCCACGCGCGCGTCCAAGCGATGCGCCCGCCCGCAACGATGGTGCGGTAAGAGTCAACGCTCGCTCGTCTTTCGTCCGAAGCGACGATCACGTCGAAGATGTCTCCGAAGATGCCGTTCGTGAAAAACTGCCGGTCGGCCGTCGCCGGTTCGCCCTCCGTGACGGACGCCGGATAATAGACCGCGCCGAAGAGTTCGCGCAGGGCGCGGTCGTGGCGCGTGGACGGCGAGACGCCGAAAGCCCACTGCGGATAGTCGGTCATGTCCCAACCGTGCGCGGGGTCGAGCAGGAAGGCGACGGGCGTGTAGGGCGTGCCGCGCTCGGCGTGGCGTGCGGCGAAGCGTAAAAACTCGTCCGTGATGCGGCCGAGCGGGTTGAGTTGGAACGGATGCTCGCCGGGCGCGGGTTTGAAAAACTGGTCGTGGCCTTGTTCGAGATAGATGGCCGACGCGCCCGCCATGTAATAGAGGTAATAAGTTTTGCGATACCAAGAGAGCGACGGCCCCATCGTCGCGCCGTAGCGCGTGTGAAAGAAATGGCGCGGCCCGGCAAAGTTCTGGCTGTCGGTGAAAGTGGTCGCGGTGTCGCCGAAGTTCGGCGCGTGGTAATAGAGAAACGAAGCGCCGTACTGGCGTGCCGCGCCGCGCGAGAAGGCGACGCGCATCGCCACCCATGGCTGCACGGCCGAAGTCTCAAGGCCGACGATGCGCGCGCCGAAGCGTCCGAGCGCGTGCGCGTAAGCGGTGCTCGAAGTGGCCTGTGCGGCGATAAGTTTGTCCCACATCGCGCCCGTCTCGGTGTGGAACAAATTGCTCCACTTGCGCGCGAGCGCGCGCGTATAAAAGACGCGATAGGCTTCGAGCAGTTCGCGGCGCGACATGCGAGCATTGAGTTTCAACTCTGCGACTTCGCCCGCATTCCAGACGTAGCCGATGCTCTCGCCGGAAATCCAGCCGATGAATTGATCGCGCAGTTCGCCGTTCAGAAGTTTCCAAGCGGCCTGTCCACGCTCCGCGTTCATCTCGGCGCGGCTGTAGTTGATGACGACGGCGAAGGGCACGCGCGTCTCGCGCAAGTGGCGCAGGAAGGGGCTGCCCTCTTGCAAGTAGGTCGTCAGTTGGTCGAGCGTGATGACGGGCACGACGAGCGGCGACGAGAAGATGGGAACGTCGCGCGCGCCCTTGTACTTTGCGACGAACTCGGCGAGCGGTTCGGCGTTGAACGGGTAGAGCGGGCGTTCGGCGGGCGGCTTGTCGAGGAGCGGCCAGAACTCGGGTGCGATGTTCCACGGCATCACGAAATCGCGCCCGGCCACCGTCGGACGCCGCCACGCTTCGGGCGTGCCCGCGCTCGCATCAGTTTCGAGCAGCGGCGCGAGTCGCGTGTGTCCTAGCGAAAATTCTCTGAGGACGCGCGCGGCGGCGAACTCCGGTTTGCGACGCCCTGCGGGTACGTATGCGAGGTCGCTTGTGAGCAGGAAGCAATCGACGTGACGACGCGCCTCCGCCGCGCGTTCGACGAGCAGCGAGACGCGCGCCGCGCCCTTCGAGAGCGCGTCCGAGAGCAGAGCGCCGTCCCAGACGAACGCCCAGCCCCAGTACATCCCCGTCTCGTCGTGCGGCGCGAGTCGCGCTTCGCGTCCGAACTCATGGCGGAAGACTTCGCGCTCGCCTTGCGTGATGCGTAAAGTGAAATTTTCCGTGCGGCCGAGCCAGTCGGCGTAGCGCACCCAGATTTTGTAGCGCCCCGCGCGCGGAATCTCCACGTCCTGATAAAGCTCGGCGCGCGTCTCGTCGGCGCTTGCCGCCGCCGAGTTCCATTCGCTCTCGCCGCCTTGCGACCATTCGGCGGACACGCCCGGCCCGTTCATGCCCCACCCCGGCGCACTCGCGCGCGCGAGGTTCGCCCACGAAGGATTCGAGACGGGATTGTTCAATTCGTCAACCGAGAAGCCGCGCATGTTCTCCGCCTCGTACCAGAGATACTCGGCCGTCGAACCGCGAGCGCGAGCGCCCGCGTCTGTCTGCGCAAACAACGCCGCGTTGCCGAAACATAGACACGCGGCGCAGAAGAGGCGCACCGGCAGCGACGCATTCAAGCGAAAGCGTTTGGAGGTAACATGAACGCGCACTCTTGCGAAGTACGAACGCATAGACGCAAAAACGCGGCGAGCATTGAACGACCCTTTCACCGTTCGTCGCATCGCCGCGCGTGCGGGCTGTCGGTAATTTCCAATCTTCGTCAGAGACGCGATCTCGCTTCCCTTTCCGCGTCTGCGTCTAACCCAACGCTTCGAGACATTCGGCGAGCGGGCGCTGGCGACAGGTGTACATCGGCGTATCGCGCAAGGTGAAACTGCTGGCCTTCGTCTCGCGCAACTCTTGCACGAGGTCTAGGAAGTCGGCCGGTTGGTCGGTCTCGAACGCGACGACGAACTCTTGGTCGTCCAGTCCAAACGAATAGGTCGTGTGCAGTTTGACGGAGCGATACTTCGAGCCGATCCGGATGTGCTCGTCCATCATCTCCTGCCGCTCCTCGACCGAGCGCCCATACCACTCGCGCGTCTTGACGAACGGGTAGACGAACAGATAGTTCGATTGGCCGGGCACGATGTGCAGGCGGTCTTCGACGTGTTCGGGGTTGTCCTTGTCGATGTACATCGAACGCTTCGTCATGGAGAGGAACGATTGCGTCGCTTCGAGGTAGCGCCCGAGGCCGGTGCGATTGATGCGCGCCGTCATCTCTTGAATCGGATCGAGCTGATAGCCGATGCGCCAGATCATCAGGTCGGCGTTCGAGCGCAAGCCCGTGATCGAGTAAGTGTGAATCAACAAGTCGCGGCGAAAGGCGGCGACCGCTTCGATGAATTCGCGTTTGCCCTGTTCGCGCTCGGCTTCGGGGAGCAGACGCCATTCGGGGCGCACGCGGTAGAAAGTGAAGTTGACGAATTGGCGCGGCAGGGTCGGCCTGACTTGTTCCGTCCGCTCGTCGCGTTCGGCAAGACGCAGAGAAGAGCGCGGGGGGGCGGGCGGCTGCGCGTTGTCGGTGCTCATCGGTCTTTACATCCTTCGGAATTATTGCGTCGGACTCGTCTCTCCACGCGGATGGGGAGTTTCCGCCTGAGCGGACTCCGCTTGGACGACGCGCGACTATTGTGCGGCGAAGCGTGAGAGATTGCAAACCCGCAGCAGCGCCTCGACGCGAACCTTCGCCGGCGCGCGTTGGGCATCTCGCACGAGAACTTTTTTGGCGCGCTTCCGTGGGTTGGGGCGGCGAACAATTTTGGGCGCGTTATAATTTCGTGAAAGAGATCGGCGACAGTCTCTCCCGGCTTAACGCCCGCAGAAGTTTCGCGCGCCTCACGAGCCACCCCTCATCTTATGGTTGAAAAAAGAAGACACCCACGCGTCAAAGCGTCTATTCCCATCGACTGGGGACTGACGCCGCAGTGCCTCAAACACGACCGTCTCACGAGCTTCAGCATCGGCGGCTGCTTCATCCAGACGCGCGAACCGATCCGCCCGCAGACGGTCGTCTACATACGCTTCTTCCTCTCGGCCGAAGGCGAGCGAATTATCCGCGCCGAAGTTCGCTATCACTTGGAAGAGGTCGGATTCGGCGTCGAGTTCATCAATCTCACGACGGCCGAGAAGGAAAACTTTCAGGCTCTCGTTAACTACTACCGCAGGACACAATCCACTTAAAACGGCGCGCGTGCGCTCGCGACGCAAACCCGGCGCTTCGGTTATAATTCAAGTCCCAAATCTCAAGTCCCAAGTCCCAACTGAACTTAAGACTTGGGACTTGAGATTTGGGACTTGAGACTTTTTCCGGAGACACCCTTTCAATGAAGCATCTCAAATTCGTGTTGACGCTCGCCTTCGTCGCCGCCATCACCGCCGCGTGCGCGGGCAACTACGACACTTCTTCAAACGGCAACTCGAACGCTACGGCCGCGAACGCATCCACGGCCTCCGGCACGAGCGCGTCCCCGGCCGCCGCGCCCACGGACGAACTCGCCGCCGCGCGCGTTACCTACAACGCCGCTTGCGTCCGCTGCCACAAGGAGACGGGCGAAGGCGGCGTCGTGGAGATGGGCGAAGACGGAACGCTCAAAGTTCCCAGTTTCAAAGAAGGCCACACGCTCCATCACACCGACGCGCAGTTCGCGCGCCAGATCGCCAAAGGCGGCGACGGCATGCCCGCCTTTGAAAAACGCCTGACGCCCGAACAAATCGGCGCGCTCGTCCGCTTCGTCCGCCGCGAATTTCAGGCCGGTCTCGTCACAGACGACGCGCCCGCGCCCACGCATTAATCGAAACGCACGCG
Source organism: Pyrinomonadaceae bacterium (assembly GCA_036387235.1). Classification (GTDB taxonomy): domain Bacteria; phylum Acidobacteriota; class Blastocatellia; order Pyrinomonadales; family Pyrinomonadaceae; genus JAIVJZ01. Next base: position 4,582 of record DASVUD010000004.1, on the reverse strand, counting down.
CCTGTGTTATCCTCCCGCGCGTCAAATTCGAGAGCACGCACCCGTAGCTCAGTTGGATAGAGCGTTTGACTTCGAATCAAAAGGTCGTAGGTTCGAGCCCTACCGGGTGTACTCAATAAAGAAGGGCACGAGAGTTCGTGCCCTTTTGGTTTTAAGTGGGAGTATGGGATTGAGGAATGTGTTGGCGAGGCGTATGCTGCGTTCGCCGTCGAAAGTTTATTGGCCGACGCGTTGATGTTATGAAGGGCAAATTAATAGGTGCGCTCATTGTTCCGTTGTTGCTGTCGCTTGTGTGCGTCGGGACGAGCGAGGCGCAACGGAGGCGTGGAATGAAGCACAGGCCGAAGCGTGTGTCGGAGCGCATGTTGACGCCCGGCGTGTGGGGCGGCGCTCATATTCGCCTCGACGTTGAAGAGCGGGGCGCGACGGTGCAGTACGATTGCGCGCATGGTTCGATTGAAGGGCAACTCGCGCTCGACTCCGAGGGTCGCTTCGATGCGCGCGGCACGTTTGTCCACGAAGGCGGCGGCTCCATTCGCATCGGCATCAACCGCGTGCCCCAAACGGCGCGTTACGAAGGCCGGGTCAGCGGCGAGCGTCTCGACTTGACGGTGACGCTGACGGAGACCGCGCAAACAATCGGAACTTACACGCTCACGCGCGGCAGCGAAGGGCGAATCCGTAAATGTCGTTGAAGGTTGCCGCTCTGATTTCGCTCCGCGTGCCGCCGGTAAGTCAAGCCGATGTCGCAAGCAAGTAACGGGTGCGCCTCGTAATACTATTGAGTAGTGTCCTAGAGTTCAACCATCCTTAGTTCAAACATCCTTCTGTCTTTCTTGGTGTCTTCGTGCCTTGGTGGTTAATACTGATGCCCGAACACTCACCACCAAGACACGAAGACACCAAGAACAGATCAATTCAGGCCAATCTCTACTATTGACAGTCGTAGACCTCACGGGTTACTCTCCGTCGCACTCACCTCGTAAGAGCTTTCCACGAGCGTGGCTTCTGCTCCAGATTCTTAGTTCACCAATACAGTTCAACTGAACAAACTCTTTCACGAACAAGGCGTTCAAAACCACTTGAAGGGGAACGCCGGTCTACACCAGTAGTCTGTCAACTGCCACTTGTCTCCCGGTTCGTTAAGTTAAACCTAGAAAGGCCCACATGAAAAATTCCCCCCTTTCGCGCGGCATCCACAGGCTCAGCCTGTCCATTCGCTATTATTTGGCTTCGGCGCTCTGCGTCGCGCTGTTAGCCTCTACCATCTCCCCCACGCTCGCTCAAAAACGCACCGCCATTCGCGTCTCTCCCGGCGAAGCGTCGTCAACCGCTCTCCCCCGTAATAAGGAACGCTCGCGCGCCAAGGCTCGCGGTGAGGAGCGAGAGCGCCGCACACGCGGTCGCCTGAAAGCAACGCAAGACCCCTACTCGGTTTCGCAAACTCAAGACACGCTCGGCGTGCCGTGGGCGGGCGAAGTCGGCGTCACGAAGACGACCGACGATCTGATGCGCGATCAAGCGGAAGCACCGCCGACCCGCCACCTGCGTCAACTCATGCAGGAGCGCGAAATCGAGGGGCGCAACGAACGCCCGCAAGACCCGGACGCGCAACCCATCGCGAGCACGCCCTTCGACTTCGGGGCGAACGCGCGCAAAGGCACGCTCTTGAAAGGTAGAAAAGCCGGGGGCGTCTTGCAACCACATGCTCCGCAAGCCGTCGGCTTGAACTTCGACACCGTGACCGGCCCGACCGAAACCGGCGCGTTCCCGCCCGACACGATGGGCGCTATCGGCCCCACGCAGTTCTTCGTCTTTCTCAACGGCCGCATGCGCACTTTCAACAAGGCGACCGGCGTGGCCGACGGCGTGATGAACGTCGATTCCGACGTGTTCTTCGCCCCCGTGATGACGCCGCCCGCCGCCGGTGAAGTGGTCTTCACCTCCGATCCGCAGGTGCGCTATGACCGCCTGTCGGGACGTTGGATTTTGATCATCATCGACGTGGTGCTCAACAGCACGACCGGGGCGACCACGAGATCGAACCGCGTCCTCGTCGCCGTCTCCGACGCGGCCAGTTCGAACGCCATCACGGCGGGCACAGTCTGGACGTTCTACTTCTTCCAGCAGGACACGGTCGGCGGCATCGCCTCGACCAACCAGTTTCTCGATTACCCCTCGCTCGGCGTGGACGCCAACGCGCTCTACATCGGCGGCGATATGTTCAGCCTCACCAATTCCTTCGTCAACACTTCGGCCTTCGTCGTCCGCAAAAGCTCGATCCTGAGCGGCGGCCCCATCGTCGTCACGGCCTTCCGCAATCTCATCGGCACGGACGGGATGCTTGAGCCGCGCGGCGTGGACAACTACAACCCTTCGGCCACCGAAGGCTACTTCATCGGCGTCAGCTTCGCGGCCTTCAGCCGGCTCAACATGCGCCGCGTCAGCGACCCCGGCGGCACGCCCACCATCTCCGCGGACATCCCCATCACCACGCCGGGCACGACCACGTCGGCCATCAGCGTCGATCATCTCGGCAACACCGGCGGCACGAACGGCAGGCTCGACGGACTCGACGACCGCCTCTACGCCGCGCACATTCGCAACGGCCGGCTGTGGACGGCGCACAGTTTCACGACTCTCAACACGGGCGTCGCTTCCACCAACGCCACCAACCGGCGCATGGCCGTCCGCTGGTACGAGATCAACGTCCCGGCCACCACGGGGACGCCGACCTTCATTCAGACGGGCACGATCTTCGATAGCGCCAATAGTACTCAAGCCACCGCGCGTCAATACTGGCTGCCGTCCGTGATGGTATCCGGACAGGGGCACGCCGTCATCGGTTACAGCACGGCCGGAACACCTTTCCGCGCCGACGCCGCGACCAACGGGCGTCTCTCCGGCGATGCGCTCGGCACGACCGGCGCAGTCAACATCTACACCGCCACGTCGTCGGCTTATAACCCGCCGGGCGACCCCGGCCCGCCGCGCCGTTGGGGCGATTACTCTTTCACGTCGCTCGACCCGCTCGACGACATGACGATGTGGACGATTCAGGAATACTGCAACGGCACGAACACCTACGGCACGCGCGTCGCCAAACTCGCCGCGCCGCCGCCCGCCACGCCGACGCTCGCCGCGCCCACAACCGTGCCGGCCGGTTCCGCTTCCACCAACATCGTCATCACCGGCACGTCCGTCGCGGGCTCCGGCTTCTATGATCCGGGCGCAAACCTCGCGCCCCCCGCTCTGCCCTTCAACCACATCAACGCGACCGTGACCGGCGGCGTCAACGTCAACAGCGTCACCTACAACAGCCCGACTCAAGTAACGCTCAACGTCTCGACCGTCGGAGCGACCGTCGGCCCGAAGGACGTAACCATCACCAACCCTGACGGGCAGAACATGACCGGCACTGCCCTCTTCACCGTTACGCCCGCGCCCGCCGCGCCCGCCACCTCCGGGCAGGTCGTCATCAGCGAACTGCGCTTCCACGGCATCACCGGCGCGACCGACGAGTTCGTCGAGTTGTACAACGCTACAAACGCCGCGCTCGACATCAGCGGCTTCACGCTCCAAGCCCTGAACGCCGCCGGTTCGCCGACCACAGTGTTTACCGCGCCCGGCACACTCGGCAGCAGCACGACGACCATCCCCGCGCGCGGCCACTACCTCGTCACGGGCGCGGGCTACAGTCTCGGCGCGCTCACGGCCTCGAATGGAAGTTTGTCCGCCGACATCCCTGACGGCTCAGGCGTCGGGTTGTTCGCGGGAGCGGTTGCCTCCGCGGCCAATCGCATCGACTCGGCCGGTTTCGACAACCGCGATGCGCTCTTCTTCGAGGGTACGCCCATCTCGCCGAGCGGCGCAGGCACGGGCGGCATCACCGTCAACAGCGAGTTTAGTTTCGTTCGTCAACTCGCCAGCGGAACTCCGCAGGATTCCGGCAACAACGACACGGACTTCGCCTTCGTCTCCATCACGAACGCCGTCCTCAACACGCGCTCTTCGACGCTCGGTGCGCCGGGGCCGGAGAATCTCGCCTCGCCCATCCAGCGCAACTCAACGATCAAGGCGTCGCTCATAGACCAGACCGCCGCCTCGACCGCACCGCCCAACCGTATCCGCAGCGCGGCCGGAGCGAACCCGGTCAACGCAGCCTTCGGCACGCTCGACATCCGGCGCAAGTTCACCAACACGACCGGAGCACCGATCAGCGCCCTTCGCTTCCGCCTCGTCGATGTGACGACGCGCACCGGCGCGTCGCCGCCGCCCGCGGGCACGGCCGACCTGCGTCTGATCACTTCCATCGACACAACCGCCAACGGCGGCTTGATCACCATCACCGGCACGACTCTCGACGCGCCCGCTCAACTGAACGGAGGCGGCATCAACTCAAGCGCGACGGTCGCCCTCCCCGGCGGCACGCTCGCCAACGGCGCGAGCATCAACGTGCGCTTCCTGCTCGGCGTGATGCAAGACGGCGCGTTCCGCTTCCTCGTTAACGTGGAGGCCGTGCCCTAACTCGACGGCCGCGCAACTCAAACGCCGCCGACTAACAGACGTGGGCGGTCAACCG
>DASVUD010000003.1:0-114650 GCA_036387235.1 Pyrinomonadaceae bacterium | reverse complement strand
AGCGCGCACGGTGATCTTGGGGTTGTGTTTGGCCAGCACTTTGGTGATGGCCGCCGTCAATGTGGTCTTGCCGTGGTCAACGTGGCCGATGGTGCCGATGTTGACGTGCGGCTTCGACCGGTCGAACTTCTCCTTGCTCATTGTGTGATAGCCTCTTTAATAAAGTATTGGTTGTGAATCGCCCGTTTGATGGAGCCCGCGATGAGATTTGAACTCATGACCTCCTCCTTACCAAGGAGGCGCTCTACCCCTGAGCTACGCGGGCGCGTCTGTGGCCGCCGTAAGTGCGCCCCGTTGACCGCCGGAAATGTGGAGCGGGAGACGAGGCTCGAACTCGCGACCCTCAGCTTGGAAGGCTGATGCTCTACCAACTGAGCTACTCCCGCCCAAAAAGCAGAGGTTAGAGACTAGAAGTCAGAGGCTAGTAAAAACGCCTTCACTAACCTCTAATCTCTGACCTCCGGCCTCTGATTCGTGGTGCAGGGGGTAGGATTCGAACCTACGTAAGGCGTTAGCCTGCCGGGTTTACAGCCCGGTGCCATTAACCACTCGACCACCCCTGCACGTTTTGTCCAAACAACATTTAGGAGCCGGCGAAGGGACTTGAACCCCCGACCCTCTGATTACAAATCAGATGCTCTACCAACTGAGCTACGCCGGCACACACGGATCGCTCCGAGCACTTCCGACAAAACGCGAATAGTAACAATAGCTTTGCTAAAACGCAAGCCGCTGACGGGGAGGCTGAAGGGTCTGCGCTGATTTCGGACAGGCGCGCGGTCAGTTTGAAGAAACTTGTTGACGCTTTCCGCCGCCAGCAAGTAGGATTGAAATTGCCCTGTGTCGTGCGGCCACAGACGCCCGCCCGCGACTCTCGCCTCCCGTCCCGAACCCGTCCGAAGCCGAGCAAAAAGCCTCTCACGGCGCGCGGCAAAAGCCTTTTACGGCTCGCTTCCGGAGCCTTGTCGAGCTGTTTGCCAGCCCCTTTTTCGCTTAAATTTAGGAGATGTCTCTCGTGCACACCCGTAAACACTTTTCGCTTTCGTCCGCTTTCGCCGCACTACTTTTCGCACTTCTCTTCGCGCTGACGAACGTCTCAGCCCAGACCGCGACCGATGCGGCCGGGGCGGCGCGTCCGGCGCAGACGGCCGCTCCGGCCGCGTCGCCTCTGCCCGCCGCTCTCGACTCCGAGTTGGCCTGCGCCGGTTACATCGAATACGCGCCGAATTACAGGGGGTTCGAGGTGGTCGGCGCGGAGCAGGAGCAGGAGAAGGCCACTTTCGCCGTCAACGAATTGGTGTTCATCAGCGCGGGAGCGCAACAGGGCGTCAAAGTCGGACAGGAATTTCAAGTCGTGCGCCCGCGCGGCCAGTTCACGACGAAGCTGACGCAGAAACGCGGCTGGCTCGGCGTCTACACGCAGGAGATCGGGCGTCTGCGCGTGACGCACGTCAAGGATCAAATGTCTGTGGCGCAGGTGACGCAGAGCTGCGACCTCATTTTGCTCGGCGACCTGTTGCGCGGCGTGCCCTATCGCATCTCGCCGCCTGCGGGCGACATGGCCGACATCGACCGTTTCGCAGACCCGACGGGCAAACAGAACGGCCGCATCGTGCTCGCACGCGACGGACGTGAGATGCTCTCGCGTCAACAGATCGTCTACATCGACCTCGGCACGGAGGACAACGTGAAACAGGGCGACCGCCTGACCGTCTATCGCCCGGCCGGGACGGGCAACATCTCGCGCTACCGCGACGAAGAGGTGACGCCCACGGCCAACTACGGTTTCGAGAGCGAGATTTTCCGCGGCGGCAAATTCTCCATCAAGTCGCAGCGCGTGCAGAACCCGAACGAGAACGGCATCTACGGCCCGATGACCACGACGCCGAAAGTGAAACGCCGCCGGCCGCCGATGCCGCGCAAGATCGTCGGCGAGATCGTCATCCTCGACGTGCAGGCGCGCACGGCCACGGCCATCATCACGCGCGTCGCGCAAGAGATTCACACGGGCGACTTCGTGGAAGTAAAGTAAACGGCCGTGCCTCACCGCATCAAGATAAAACTCTTATCGCTCGCATTCTTCGTGGCGCTCGGCGTTGCCGTGGCGGGCGCGCTCCCGCAGTGGCCTGTGATGGCGGCGAGCGCGGTATCGAAGGAAAGTTCGGCCATCCGTCACTTGGTCGTGCTCAAGGACGCCAAGCTTAAATTCAAGGCGACGACGGGCAAGGGGCACTTCGGCACGATGTCGGAGTTGAAGGAAGAGAACCTGATCGACGCAGAGCTTGCGGGCGGGTTCAAGGACGGCTACTGCTTTGTGTTGCAAACGACGGACGCGGAGTTTGAAGTGACGGCCGTGCCCGCGCGGTATCCTTCGGACGGCAGGCGTTCGTTCTACTTCTCTCTGGAAGACGCCATCATCCGCGCGGCGGACAAAGAAGGTCGCGCGGCCGATGCGAACGATCCACCTTTACCTGAAGCGGAACGCGTCGCGGCATCAACGCCCAACTAGGCAAACTAACCAAGCAAACTAAAGTCGATTCAATCGACAGCCCTGTCATCCGCCCGTCGGAGTTCGCGCTTCGACTCCGACGGGCGGAGTTGTCTTCGAGGCACGCTTGGCCTCGCGTTCGAGCGCGGCGCGTTCGACGGCGGATCGATAGAAGGCGCGGAAGTATTGGTACATCGAAAGACAGGCCGAGAGCACGACGACCCAGAGCGTCGCGCGTCCCAGAGTGTAGAGCAGCACTTGCCAGTCGGTCGCCGTCGTCGCACCTGCGCCGAGGAAGTGGCGCACGGCTTCGCGCAGTTCCGGCACAGACCAGACCTGTATGGCCGGAAACGCCTGCCCGAAGTTTGCCACCGGCGGCGCGCCGCGCACGCTCGACAAAATCAGCATCGTGATCGCGAGCACCTGCGCGCCCATCTTGAACTTGCCCACCTTCGAGGCGGCGATCACAAGACCGTCGGCAGCCGCAATCGAGCGCAGGCCGGAGACGGCCAACTCGCGTCCGATGATGATGACGACCGCCCACGCGGGCGCGAGCCGGTTTTCGACCAGCGAGATGAGCGCGGCCGAGATGAGCAGTTTGTCCGCGATGGGGTCGAGCAATTGGCCGAGACGCGACACTTGCTGGCGACGACGCGCGAGGTGGCCGTCGAGGTAATCCGTGAAGGCGGCGGCGAGAAAGAGACTGGCGGCGACGATGTGGCGCGGCACGCCGAGCCAGTCTTCCGAAAACGGCGTCAGCAGCACGGCGACCAGCAGCGGCACGACGAAGATGCGCGACAGCGTTAGCGTGTTTGGAAGGTTCACCCTCGCCTCTCCCCTTTTCGTTTCACCTCACGACCGACGCCGCGCGCCGCCCTTGACTGTCCGATGAATGTGTTGCTCTTGTCGCGCAGTGTAGGAGTCGCGCGCGAAAGGTGTCAAGGTTCTCTAGCTCGCCGGGCGTCAGACTTCCGACGCTTTACCGGCGCGCGAGATGAAAACGCATAAAGGCGAGCATTCGCCCGATGATCTCGCGCGTGAGTTCTGTATCTTCAAACAGGTCGAAGGCGTGCGGAGCGACCGGCTGATTCACGAACGTGAGCGGCAGGTTGCAGTTCAGAGCCTTCGACATGAAACGGTCGAGCGTTTCGTTCAAGTGTGGAATCTGATCTCGTCCCGCTCGCACGATGAAGAGAGGCACGTCCGGCGGAAGGTCGGCCGTCGATTTTCCCGCGCACGGGTTGACGAAGCCCCACGCCTTCGATGCCTCCGCGACTTGCGTGGAGCCGTCGATGTCCAGCGTAAAGCCGTAACACAGCACGGCACACTTCACGCGCGCGCGCCCCTCGCGCATCAACGCCGACAACGCGAGCGGGACGTTGCCGGAAGCAGCCCACAGCCCCGTCCGTTCCGCGTCGATTCCCAGTTGCGCGGCGTTTTGCCGGACGTATCGCAGCAAGGCGTTAAGATCATTTGCCGGTTCGCGGTTCGTGTAAGTGATCGCCGCCAAGCCGGTCGTGGCGGTCAAGCGTGCCCAAGAGACGGTCGCGCCCATCTCTTTGAACTTGCAACCGAGTTTCGCCTCGTATCCCGCGTCCGGATATCCGCCCACGAAGACGACCGCCGGCACACGCGCTCCCTCAACCGCGCCCGGCGGATAGTAAATATCAAACGTCAGAGTTTCCGCGCCGCTCGTCTCGTATGCCACATCGCGCCGCACACGCACGTCGTCCATCCCGTCGATTCTGTACACGACCGTCTTCTTCGAGATGTGTTCCCCGTCGCCGTCTCGACTCATGTGCGTTCCTCCCTCTGAAATATCTCTCTCGAAAGACAAAAACCGCCGGGCATCTTTGCCGCGACGGATTCTCGCTCAACATTCTACCGGCGTTGTTCTGACTAAAACGTTCTGTGCGTGCTCTCCACTTATCGAATCGCTCTCCTGCCGAGCCTTATACGCTTCACGCGCGCGAGTTGCAAGAGCCGACTTTCGTACCCGTAAACTACCGCAATCAAGGCTTGCTTGTGCTGCGGGGCGCGGTCGCGTAAAATGCCTGTTTCTGCGCTCCCGAAATTCTACGTCTGTAGTGCGCAAGAGTGTTTGAAGAATGGCAATTGACCGCATCACGGTGCGCGGCGCGCGCCAGCACAACCTCAAAGACATCAGCGTCGAAATCCCCCGCGACCGCCTGACCGTCATCACCGGCCTATCGGGTTCGGGCAAATCATCGCTCGCCTTCGACACGATCTACGCCGAAGGCCAGCGCCGCTACGTCGAATCTCTCTCGGCCTACGCGCGCCAGTTTCTAGACCAACTCGAACGCCCCGACGTGGATTCCGTGGACGGTCTCTCGCCCGCCATCTCCATCGAGCAAAAGACCGTCTCACGCTCGCCCCGTTCGACCGTCGGCACGGTGACGGAAGTTTACGATTACCTGCGCCTCCTGTTTTCCTCCGTCGGCCAGCCGCATTGCCACATCTGCGGCGCGGCCATCACGCGCCAGAGCGTCGAACAGATCGTGCACAGCGTCACGGCTTTGCCCGAAGGCGAGCGCGTCATGATCCTCGCGCCCATCGTGCGCGGGCGCAAGGGCGAGTTTCGCAAGGAACTCGAAAAACTCGCCAAGGACGGATTCCTCCGCGCGCGTGTGGACAACGAACTCCTGTCGCTCGACGAAGAGATCAAGCTCGACAAAAGGCGCAATCACACCATCGAAGCCGTCGTTGACCGGCTGCTCATCAAACCGGGCATCGGCGAACGGCTCACCGAATCCGTCCGCACGGCTTTGAAGTTGACGAACGGCGCGGTGCTCGTCTCGGTCGTCGATGGCGAAGAGAAGATGTACTCGGAGCGCATGGCCTGCGTCAACTGCGGCATCAACGTCCCACCGCTCGAACCGCGCTCGTTCTCTTTCAACTCGGCCTACGGCGCTTGTAAGCGCTGCCACGGTCTCGGCACGGTGCTCGAAGTTGACCCCGCGAAGCTGATCATCGATCCGCACGAACGCGCCGACAAGCAACTCTTCATGGGCGCGGCCGACAAGCAAGGCTCGGCTTATCTGCGCAGCGCGCTCATCGCCGTCGCCGAACATTACGGCGCGAGCGCTGGGCTGCCCTTCTCCGCTCTGCCGAAGAACGTGCGCGAGGCTTTCTTCCACGGCCTCGAAGGGCAGATCACTTTCCGGCAGGGACTCTACACTTATCAAAGCGACTGGCGCGGCGCTGTCCGACACCTACGTGAGCGCATGAACGACGCGCCGACCGAGAAGGTGCGCGAGGCTTTGGAAGAGTTGGTCTCGCCCGTCGTGTGCCCGCAGTGTGAGGGACAACGCCTGCAACCGGAATCGCTCGCCGTGCGCGTCGGCGGACTCGGCATCACGCAGTACACCGCCATCCCGATTGAAGAGGCCGTCTCGGTCTTCGACAAGTTGACCTTGAACGAGCGCGAGACACAGATCGCCGGACTCGTCCTGCGCGAGATACGCAACCGCCTGCGCTTCCTCGAATCGGTCGGCCTCGGTTACATCACGCTCGACCGCCCTTCGGCCACGCTCTCCGGCGGCGAAGGCCAGCGCATCCGTCTCGCCACGCAGATCGGCTCGCAACTGCGCGGCGTGCTCTACGTCTTGGACGAGCCTTCCATCGGCCTGCACCCGCGCGACAATCAACGCCTCATCGAAACTCTCTGCGCGCTGCGCGACTTGGGTAACACCGTCCTTGTGGTCGAACACGACGAGGAGACGATTCGCCGCGCCGATTACGTCGTTGACATCGGCCCGGCGGCGGGCGTCCACGGCGGCGAAATCGTCGCGTTCGGAACGCCCGAAGAAGTCGCTTGCAATCCGAACTCCGTCACCGGCCTCTACATCTGCGGCGCGCAGAAGATCGACCTGCCCGCCGAGCGGCGCACGCCGAACGGCCACAGCGTGACGGTGCGCGGCGCGCGCGAGCATAATCTGAAAGACATCGACGTCACCTTTCCGCTCGGACTCCTGACGGTCGTGACGGGAGTTTCCGGTTCGGGCAAGTCAACTTTGATCGACGACATACTCTATCGTGCGCTCGCGCGTCACCTCTACGGCTCGCTCGCCGAACCCGGCGCGTTCGAGTCGATTGAGGGTCTGGAACATCTCGATAAGGTGATCGAGATTGACCAGTCGCCCATCGGCCGCACGCCGCGCTCGAACCCGGCGACCTACACGGGTCTCTTCACCCCCTTGCGCGAACTCTACGCGATGCTTCCCGAATCGCGCGAGCGCGGCTACAAGCCCGGGCGCTTCTCCTTCAACGTCAAGGGCGGGCGCTGCGAGGCGTGCGAGGGCGATGGGCTAAAGCGCATCGAGATGAACTTTCTGCCCGACGTGTACGTGCTCTGCGATGTGTGTCGCGGCGCGCGCTACAACCGCGAGACGCTTTCGGTGAAGTACAAGGGCAAATCCATCGCGGAGCTTTTGGACACCACGGTCGAAGAGGCGCTGCCGCTCCTCGAAAACATCCCGCAGATCAAACAGAAGATTCAGACGCTCCTTGATGTCGGCCTCGGCTACATCAAACTCGGCCAATCGTCCACGACGCTTTCGGGCGGCGAGGCGCAGCGCATCAAGCTCGCCAAGGAACTCTCGAAGCGCGCCACGGGGCGCACCATCTACATCCTCGACGAGCCGACCACCGGCCTCCATTTCGCCGACGTGCACAAACTCTTAGACGTGCTGCAACGCCTCGTCTCGCTCGGCAACACCGTCCTCGTCATCGAACACAACTTGGACGTGATCAAGTCGGCCGACTTCGTCATCGACCTCGGCCCCGAAGGTGGCGCGGGCGGCGGCCGCGTCGTCGCCTGCGGCACGCCCGAAGAAGTCGCCCGCGTCAAAAAATCCCACACCGGCCAAGCCCTCAAGCCCCTGCTCGGCGAACACGCGCTGAACGGCGACGGCCACAAACCGGCGCGCAACGGTAAAACGACGGCTGCGGCGCGCAACGGCAAAAAGAGCGCGGCGTAAGCCGGGGAAAAAGAGTGCTTGAAATGCCGGGCGGCGGCGGTTAGCATGTCGCCTAGCCGCGACGTATAGATTCCGCCACTCACTAAAGAGCGGGACGATGCGAGCGCGGCATTCATATACAAGGAGATTCCCCGATGACTAACTTACGTGCGCGCGCCTTTGTGCCCGCACTCTTCGTCCAGCTATTCATTGTCTTAAGCATCTCTCAACACGCGTTCTCTCAAGAGACACAGAGGCCGACGGAAAAAGTCGCCGCCACCGCAGCAGCGGGAGAAAAAGTCGCCGTCAGAGAGGCGACGGCCGGAAAGGTCGCGGCCAAAGACGAGGCGTGCGAGCAGACGCCCACCGCCGCCGCTGCTCCCGTGACGACCGCGCTCCCCGTCGCGCTTGAACGCGCGGGCAAGGCGACGCTCGCATCATCCGAACCCGTGCCCCTCCCCTCCGCGCGGACGGTCAACGCGAACGCGGCGCGCAATTTCTCTTTTGCGACGGGCGCGCGCGACGCGTCGCCTCTGTTCGACACTTCCAACGTCTCGACTTCCTTCGACTCCGCTTCCGGCGCGCCGCAGACGAGTCCGACGCCCTACGTGCCCCTGACGCCATCGCAGAAGATGCGCCGTGCGTTCAAGTCCGCGTTCCTCAGCCCCGCCGGGTACGGCATCACGCTCGTCAGCGCCGCCATCACCGAGGCGGGCGAAGACGACCTGCCGCACAAAGACACTGACGACCGCGTGGCCGATGCGCTCTCGCGCTTCGCCATCCGCTTCGGCCGCCGCGCCACCTACAACCTGCTCGGCAACGGCGTCTATGCCGTGGCCTTCAAGCAGGACACGCGTTACGAGCGCGCGCCGGAGGGCACGGGAACCGGCAAGCGCATCGCACACGCCGTCAGCCGCGTCTTCGTCACGCGCGGCGACAACGGCAAACTTCAACCGAACTACTCGCGCTTCGCCGGACAACTCTCGGCCAGCGCCATTTCCAATCTCTGGGAGCAGAGCACGCCCGGCCACGACCGCATCGGCACGGACGCCACCTTCAAACGCTTCGGCAAATCTTTCCTCACCGGCGCGCTCTTCAACGTCGTCAACGAATTCTTAGGCGGAATTTTCTGACGTCGAAGCAGACGAGCGACGCGCGACTCATCGCTTTGCGGAGTCGCGCGTCGCCGCTGCTGCCGTCGTCGCCGAAGCCCCGCGCGCCGGGCTACAAAGTCGCGCGGGAGAGTTTCAGACGCCACCACACAGGGACACAACGCTTAACCGTGTCAATTTACGACGAAGACCTGCGCCCGCTCGACCTCGACAAAGTAAACACCTACCCGCTCGCCTCGCGTCCGAGCAAAGTCAACACGTCGGACTTCGCACGCCCCGCGCCGCCCGACGCGACGCTCTCCGAGTTCCTGCTGACGCTCCCCAACATTCTCGCCGTCCGCTCGCTGCGCGAAACGGCCGCGCAGGTGCGACGCGCACGCGCTTTGGGTAAGCCCATCATCTGGGGCATCGGCGGCCACGTCATCAAGACCGGACTCGCGCCCGTCATCATCGATCTCATGTCGCGCGGTTACGTCTCGGCCGTCGCCGCCAATGGCTCGGTGCTCGTCCACGACGCGGAGATCGCGCTCGTCGGCTCGACCTCGGAAGACGTTGACGCCACGCTCGGCGAGGGCGCGTTCGGCGCGGCCGAAGAGACGGGCAGGCTCTTGAACACGGCGGCGCAGGCCGGTGCACGGGACGGCCTCGGACTCGGCGAGGCGCTGGGGCGAGAGCTTTCGCACATGAACCCGCCGCACGCGCAACTGTCCGTGCTCTGCGCCGCGTACCGTGCGCGCGTGCCCTTCACCGCACACGTCGCCATCGGCGCGGACATCGCGCACTTTCACCCCACGGCCGACGGCGCGAGTCTCGGCCGCACCTCGCACACGGACTTTCGACTCTTCTCTGAACTCGTCAGGCGCTTGGACGGCGGCGGCGTCTACCTGAACATCGGCTCGGCCGTCGTCTTGCCGGAAATTTTCCTGAAGGCCGTCACGCTCGTGCGCAATCTCGGCCACCCGCTCGCCGACTTCACTACCGCCAACTTCGACTTCATACAATCCTATCGCCCGCTCACCAACGTCGTCCGCCGTCCAACGACCGGCGGCGCGGGACGCGGTTACTCGCTGACAGGCCACCACGAGATCATGATCCCGCTCCTCGCCGCCGCCATTCTCTGCGCGGAAGATGACAACTAACTGCTCGGCCGCGCAGACGCGCGCTCGGCGTCGAAGCGCATCAAAAAATCGCGGGCGACGAACCTGTCAGGTTCGCCGCCCGCGATTCTGTTGCCGTGTGCCCGTCGTCCTCCTATCGCCCTCTCTGTGAAAGATTGGCCGACCGGGCGCTTTCACGTGTGTTAGTAGCAGTATTGGCCGTAGGGGCCGCACCCATACGGGTCGTATTCGCAACTGCAAGTATCGGGGTTGAAGACGCTGCCGCGCGGGCAGAAGGTGATGCAGCAGGGCGCGCCGCCGTCGAAGAGTTGGTTGACGAGATCGGTGAACTCGATTGATTCCTCGAAGGCGCGAATCGTGTGCTTGCGGCCGCTCACGAAAGCATCGTTCGTCCAGTAATCCAACCCCGGCGTGTCCGGTTCGCGTTGCAGGAAGGCGCGATAGAGGTCTGTGACGAACTCCCTGTGCCGCCCCGAATCGGCCGGGTTGCGCGCGTTGTAGGCGTTGGTCTGGACGTAGACGTTCGGCGGCATGTCATACGAAGCCTCGGTCATAAAGAGCGTGGCGACGAAACGACGCGCGCGGGCGTTCAGTTGGCCGTTGGCGGCGGCGTTGACCAAGTTGTTGTATTCGTTTTGGAGTTCGGCGCAGGTCGGTTGTCGCCCGTAAGCGCCGAGATAAGCGCGCCGGATGAATTCTTCATACGAGCGCGGCCCTTGCGGCATCTGCATCGAGGCCGTGATGGGCAGCGCGACGGCGAGCACGGAGATACAGGAAAGGAGCGCCAAGAGACGGCGCAGCGAACGTGCTTTGGCAAACATAATTGATTGACTCCTTGATGTTCCGTTTGAGCCGCCGCCCTCGTCCGTCTATCGCGCCTTAGTTTACAAGTGTCTGAGCGTTCGCGATCTTTTGCGCGCGCGTTTTGCGTTCCGACGACGGCGGTCTGGTTGAGAGACGCTCCCATTGCGAGACCGGCCGATGAGAGCCGGGCGAGAGCTTCTACGGGTCGTCGTGTCCGGCGAGATGTCCGCGCCCGCGTGCGCCGACGTGATGCGGGCGCGCGCCGTAGGGATCATCCGCCGGGCATGACGATAACTACTGCGTGTGAAGTTAGTAGCCGTCCGGAGAAGAGGCGCGCACGCCGTTTGCGACCTGTGGCGAACGCGCGTTCACCGGAACGACTAAGTGCTCAACTAGGACTGTCGGGAGATGCGTGTAACTTACTCGCGCGCGCGATGCGAAGCAAGGTCTTTCTCTTGGCCGTTATTGCTATTCAGAAGCCGATCTTGTTCCGCACGGTTTCCTCCTTTATCGGCGGAGGCGAGGCCGAGAAAATGTTCGCGGTGTTGTTGCGGAGTCAGTCCGTAAGCGGCGCGAAAATCGCGCGCGAAGTGGCTCTCGTCGTTGAGTCCGACGAGCGAGCGAATCTCTTTGACGCTCAGGAAAGTTGTCTCCAACAATTCCCGCGCGCGTTCGAGACGGAGCGATTTGAGATACTTGGCGGGGCTTTTGCCTGTCTCCGCTTTGAACAGATGACAGAAATGAAATGAGGTTAAGTTGACGGCGCGCGCCATGTCGTTGAGCGTGAGTTTGGCTCGCAGGTCGCGTCGCATGAGAGTCACAACGTTCTGTACTCGCACGTCCAAGATGGTGCTCCTTTCCGGCAAAATGCAGGGAGAGCCTTGCCGCTAAGAGATAGAGAACGGCCGGGAGCAATCCGTTAAGCAATCGGTTTTTGCGTTCGGGAGTTGCGCCTAGCGTGTAACTTGCCGCTTGAGAAATTCTTGAGCCGGCCGCACGCGACTTCGAGAGGAGATGACAAAATTACTGTAGCCGGCACGGATTGTAAACCTTGAACTTTCCGCCGCGCTCTTTAGTTCGATACGAACGCCCGTCAATCTTGGTTTGAACTTTGTGCGGGCGTTTTCCACCGGGGCACGGCGGGAGAAGCGCACGCGGCGTGTGTTATAATCCGCCCCGCTCGTAAACAAAAAAGATCGACGGAAGGACCGGCGCGACTTCAAACAAACGGAGCGGCGACGGGCGACTTCCTTTTAAACACAGGGAGCACTAATTCAATGGACGCAGATCGTTTGGAACATTTTCGCGCCATACTGACGAAGCAATTGCGCCAGCACACCGAACAGGTGCGAGGCAACCAGCAGGCCGCGCTTGAGATGATCGCCGACGACGGCGTGAAAGACAGCGTTGATATGTCGCTGCAAGATGTCAACCAAGAACTCCAACTGCGACTGGGCGAACGCGAATCGCAAGCCGTGGCCGACATCGACCAAGCGCTCCTGCGCATCGAAGAAGGCTCTTACGGCATCTGCCAATCCTGCGGCGAGCCGATTGAGGAACGCCGCCTCGAAGCCGTCCCCACCGCGCGCTACGACGCCACCTGCCAAACCCGCCTCGAAGCAGAGCAAGGACTCGACGACATCCCGACGCTGTAGAAAAGCCGTCAATCGTGAATCGTCAATCGTCAATAGAGAAATCCAGTTCTTTCTATTCACGATTTACGATTCACGATTTACTTTTTTATGCTTTGGGGTGCGTTTTGTCGTAGACCTCGATCAATTTTTCCATGGAGACGTGCGTGTAGATTTGGGTGGTGGAGAGGCGCGCGTGGCCGAGCAGTTCTTGGATGTGGCGGAGGTCTGCGCCGCTGTCGAGGAGGTGCGTGGCGAAAGAGTGGCGCAGGGAGTGGGGACTGATGTTGTGGACGCCCGCGCAGATGGTGATGTACTTGTCCACCATGCGGCCGACGGAGCGCGTGGTGATGCGCGTCCCTTGATAGTTGAGAAAGACGGCCTCGTCGTCGCGTTCCGAGGGCGGCGCGTTATTGAGAAAAGCGCCGCGCACCGAGAGGTATTGCATGAGCGCGTAGAGCGCCGGGTCGCCGAAGGGGACGATGCGCTGTTTGCGACGCTTGCCCGTCACCTTCGCCATTTTGTTTTTGAAGTCGATGTCGCGCAAATTGAGTTTGACGAGTTCGGAGACGCGCACGCCCGTGCCGTAGAGAAATTCGAGGATGGCGCGGTCGCGTTTGCCGAGGTCGGTTTCGATGTCGGGCGTCTCGATGAAGCGGACGGCCTCTTCGATGGTGAGGTGGTTCGGAAGTTTCTTCTCCAGACGCGGCGTGGAGACGAGTTTCGCCGGATTCAACTCGACGACGCCTTCGCGCACGAGAAACTGGAAGAAGGTGCGAAGCGCGGCGAGTTTGCGCGCAATCGAGGTCTTCTGTTTGTTGGCCGCGTGGAGCGTGGAGAGCCATTCGCGGATCGTGATGTGGTCGATCTGCTTGATGTCGAACTCGCGGCGCGCGCCCGTCCCCGCGTCCGCGGGCGCGAGGTGGTCATAGAATTGGCCGAGGTCGATGCGGTAATTGCGCAGCGTGTGCTCGCTGACGTTGCGCTCGTAGCGCAGGTGCTCGAAAAACTGCTCGAAGAGTTGTTCGATCATGTGGTTCGCTTCGGTGGCTACAAGGTGAACGTGTAAGTGATGAAACCGGCGACGGCGACGGGCTGGCCGCCGACGAGCGTGGGCGCGAATCTCGCCTGCCGCGCGGCTTGGACGGCCGCGTTCTGCAACAGAGCGTGCCCGCTCTCGGCGCGTGCCGCGACGACTCTCCCTTGCTCGTCAACCACCACCGCGACCTTCACCGTGCCCTCGATTCTCATCTGTTTCCCCATCGGCGGATAGAGCGGTCTCGGCAGACTCACGGCTCTCGAATTCAGTTGGCCGACGCTCAACGGGGTCTTCGGAGCATTTGGTGAACTGTGCGGCGGCGGCTCGTCGTGCGCCTCGGACGACGGCGTGCGTTCCGTCGTTGACTGCGGCGACGGCGAAGACTTTGTTGTTTGCTCTGGACGAGACGATTGCGGCGCGTTTGTTTCTGGAGATTGAGCGGGGGCGTTTGCTTGTGTCCGCGCGGGCGTGGGTGTCGGGTGCGGTGCGGGCGCGTCGTCGTCCGGCTCGGCTTGCTGCGGCGACGGCGATGCCGCTTCGTCCGTCTTCGCGCCCGCCGGTTCAGGTTTCAAACCGGGCGGCGCGGCCTTGTCTCTCGGCGCGGCGTTATCGCGCGCGGAAAGATTCGACCCGGCCTTGTCTCTTGGCGCGGCGCTCGCTTCCGTCTTCGCTTCCACTATTGCCGGCGCGGGATTCGCCTTGACGCGCACGTCCTGTTCGTTGCGCGTCAGCGGGTCGCCGCTCGTGTCGGCGTCCATGTTTTTGCTGCCGTGCGCGGGGCCGCCGAAGGTGATGGTGGAGCGCGGCGCGCGGACGGCCAACGCGGGCGGCATGGTGAGCGGCGGGTTGAGATCGGAGGGCGGTTCGCTGCGCCCCATCTGCTCGCCCGCGAAATTGTCGGAGACGGAGGAGGACAACTGCTGCCCGGCCGGGCGTCTGGGGTAGTAGCCGCGACGCGCGCGGACGCGCAGGTTCGGCCGCGTCTTGACGCGCAGGTTGATGACGCGGAAACGATTGTCGTTGCGCTCGTCGGTCGGGTAATAGCTGAGCACGTATTGCTGCGCGAGGTCGGACGAGATTTGCGCGAAGGCCACGTCGAGTTCCGTGTTCGTCTTCGGCGTGTAGACCGCGCCGCCCGTGCGGTCTGCGAAAGTTTCGAGACGGCGCAAAGCGATCAGATCGACGAGGTTCGCGTTTTCGAACGCGCCCGTCTGCACGGAATAAACTTGACAGTCGGCGGCGAGCACGCGGCGCAGCGTCTCGTCGAAGGTGATGTCGCTGACGGTGTCCGCGCCGTCCGAGACGATGACGAGCACTTTGCGTCCCGGCACGAGGCGCAGGTATTCGGCGGCGTGCGCCACGGCTTCGAGCAGGCTGGTTGCGCCCTGCGGCTTATCGAAGTGTTCGATGGTGCGGACGAGTTTGTCCACGTCGCTCGTCAAGGGCTGCACGAGATCGAAGACCGTGCCGACCGAATAGACGGCCGCCTGATCGACGGGGCGCAAGACGTTGCGGAAGAAACGGACGGCGGCCTGTTTCTCAAACTCGCGAGAGGCGCGAATGCTGTCGCTGTTGTCGAACAACATGACGAGGCGCACGGGCGTCTCCGCGTGGCTCAGTCCGCCGATGGGCTTCGGCTGTCCATCGACGCGCAACTCGAAATCGTCAACCGTCAGATCGGTGATGGCCTTTCCGCGCGTGTCCGTCACCGTGGCCGAGACGGGCACGAGATTGGAAGTGACGCGCACGATTTCGCCGTCGTCGACCTCTATGGCCGCGTCATCCGACGCATTGGCGGGAGCGGGCGCTTTCGTCTCGTTCGATTGCGTGCGCGGCGCGTTCGCGTCGGGCGTGCGCGCGGGAGTTGTTTCCGTGCCGGGCGCGTCGGGCGTGGCGGGCTGGCCGGGAATGTTGTCGGCCGGGCGCGGCGTGGCGCGACGCGGGCGCTGCTTATCAGGCGCGGGCGAGGCGGAGGGCGACGCCGTCGTGCGGCGACCCGATTGCGCCGGCGCATGCGGCGCGAGCGAGAAGAGGAAAATTCCGGCGACGATGAAACACGCGGCGAGAGGAAGCGCCCGGCGCGTTAGCCCGTGGCGACCTGCGTCGCAGCCGTCGCGGAGTCGGCGGTGTGAAGGTGTTGCAGCCAGTTGTTCCACTCTGTTAATGCTCGTTCGACTTGGAGTTGATGCCGCTCGCGCTTGCGCCGGACGCGTTTGCGATCCGCTTCGGGCAGGGGTTCGAGCAGCGCGAAGGTGATGTTGACGGGTTGATAGTTGTCCGTCTCGGCCGAAGAGACGTAGCGTGCGAGCGCGCCCACGGCCGACTTCAGCGGAGCTTCGACCGGCGACAAGCCTTTCAACTGCCGCGCCGCGTTCACGCCCGCAAGCCAGCCCGTCGCGACCGATTCGATGTAGCCCTCGACGCCGCTGATCTGTCCGGCAAAGTAGACGGCGTGACGTTCGCGCATCCGCATCGTCGGGGCGAGCACGCGCGGCGCGCGGATATAAGTATTACGATGAATCTGCCCGTACTGCAAGAACTCCGCACGTTCCAACCCCGGAATCAAACGAATCACACGCGCCTGTTCGCCGTAACGTAGATGATTCTGAAAGCCCACGAGGTTGTAGGCGTCGGCCATCAAGTTTTCCTGCCGCAGTTGGACACAGGCGAACGGCTCGCGCCCGTTGCGCGGGTCGCGCAGGCCGCGCGGCTTCATCGGGCCGTAACGCAAAGTGTCGTAGCCGCGCCGCGCCAGTTCCTCGACGGGCAGACACGCCTCGAACCAGCGCGTCTCCTCGAAGCGTTGCAGCGGCACGCTCCGGGCTTCCCTGAGCGCCTCGTAAAAGACGCGATACTGTTCTTCGTCCAGAGGGCAGTTGACGTAATCGTCGCCGCCCTTGTCGTAACGCGCGGCGCGAAACGCGATGGTGTAATCGATGGAATCGGCAGCGACGATGGGCGCGATGGCGTCGTAAAAGTAGAGTTGCCCGTCGCCCGTCAAGCGTATGATCTCCGCGGCGAGCGCGTCCGAGCAGAGCGGCCCGGCGGCGATGATCGTCACGGCATCTTCCGGCACGCGCGTCACCTCTTCGCGGATCAGAGTGATGTTCGGATGCGCCTCGATGCGCTCTGTGATGAGTTGGGCGAAGCGCACGCGGTCAACGGCGAGCGCCGCCCCGGCGGGCACGCGCGTCTCGGCGGCGACTTCCAAAACGAGCGACCCGCCACGCCGCAACTCTTCCTTCAACAGATACGGCGCAGTGCCCGGCTCATCCGATTTCAACGAATTGGAACACACGATCTCGGCCAACCGCTCCGTCCGGTGCGCGGGCGTCTGCCTCACGGGACGCATCTCATAGAGACGCACGCGCGCACCGCTCTGCGCCGCCTGCCACGCCGCCTCGACCCCTGCGAACCCGCCGCCAATGACTACAACTTCGTTCATTCTCTTCCTCACTCAACTCAATAGATGCACACCGCGTAGACGGATGCATGCTTTCTCTTCTCTTTCATAAACGTTCATCCGGCGGAGACGGCGCGGGCGGCGCTTCGACTTTGGCGTCGCCGACGTTAGTGCTGAAGCGCCGGTAGTTGCTGTATTCGCGCGTGGCGTCGATGCGGAATCCGGCGAAGAGGAAGACTTTGGCCGAGGCATTGATCTGCGAGAAGCGCGGCAGCCAGACGCCGTCTTCGAGCCGCGTCTGTTCAAAGGCGAACGCCGAACCCGGACGCACGGATGCGACCAAGCCGCCGCCGATCTTGAAACCTTCCGAGAGACGCGCTTCGAGACGCATCACCTGACGGTCTACCGGATCGATCCAGGCGACGCCCGCGAGTTTGCCGATGATGGATTCACCGCGATTCGCGGGTTTGAAATTCGGGCGCGGGCGAAAGTCGAAGACGATGGCCGCGCGGCCGCGAAAGTTTTCACGGCGCGGGCTGACGAACTCGCAGGCGCGCAAAAAGACGCCGATGCCGATCTCTTCGTCGCCGTCCGCGCCCGCTCCGGTCTCGCCGCCCTTGCGGCGCGCGCGCTCTGCTTTCGCGGCACGCTCGCGCTGCTCTTTCTCTTTGCGTTTGGCGTTATCGCGCTCGATCCGTTTGATGGTTTCGACGACCTCTCGCTCCTCTTCCGCGAGACGCGCGGGCGAGAGCGGCACGCCGTCTTCGCTGATCAACTTGAGCGCGCGCCCGCCACCGGCCACGGGGTAAATTTCGTGCGCGCGCGTCTTCTCCTTTTTGACCACGCCCTTGTCGTCGATTTCGCGCTCGGTCTCCGTCCGCGTGAAGGTGTAATCGCCGACGCGGCGATCCAGCTCTTCTTGATTGCGTGCGACGGCGCGCAGCAGTTCGGAGATATTGAGCGAGCTGTCGCTCGGCGGCTCGAACAGGGAGTCGCTCAGCCCCTCGTTGTAGCGCACGCTCTTGAGCGTCAAGGCGAGCGGTTCGGCGTCGCGTCTGTCGATCTCTATGCGATGCGGTTCGACGAGTCCGGCCTGCCCGGCGCGGTAATCTTTGTAGCGAATGGTGAGGCGGCGCGCTTCGTCCGCCACTTGCACGGGGAGTTTCGTGTCGACGCCGAACCAATAGCTGAGGCGCGCGCCGTTGCGCCGCGAGAACTCGACGACGTAGGCGGGTTCGAGATAGCTGCCGCCGTCGGAGAACTCGGTGGTGCGCGCGAGCACGTCCTGTTTCTTGTAATCGACGAGACGGCTGGCATCGAGCGCCGAGAGCAGTTTGGCGACGTTCGCATCCGTGTCGGTCAGCGTCCGCAATTCGCCGTCCGTGCTCTTGAGCCAAGCGGAACGCGCGTTGGCCGCCGCGTTCGTCTCGCCGTTGCCGAGCGCGATGTCCGTGCGCGTCGAAGCGGGAAACTTCACGTAAGTGCGCGCCGTGCCTTGTCCCTGCTGCTGCGCGCCGCCCGCGCCCGTCTGCACTCTCCATTCGTAAGTCGCGTCGCGCACGGCGGCCAGTCGTTTCCGCCCGCCGACAATTTTCAAATAGTCGCTCACGATCTTATCGGGCGAAGGCAGCTTTCGCGGCTTGCCCTGTTGCGCGAACGCGCCGGACGCGCCGACGAACACGGCCAACACGAGCAGCAACCAGACGTGGAGACGCGAAGACGCGCACGTCGCGCGGAAGTTCGTCGAAGAAACGCGGTCTTCTGTTGAATAGCTTTTCATCATGTGACGTGGGACGAGAAATTCGAGCGGGCACGGACACAATCGTTGCCCCCTCATCTTAACTTACTTTACGCGGACGGACACAACGCCCGATAGGGAAAAGGGGAAGGGGTAAAGGGGAAAGGAAAAGAAAATAATCCGGCGCGGCGTGCTCCGACAAATCAACACGGCTATCTTCGACAAGTTGATTGCGACACGATCCGGCAAGCTAACGCCAAAGCTGCGCCAAGCTAACGCAAAAGGCTGCGACAAGCCCGCGCCAAAGCCGCCAAGCCGACGCAACGAACTACAAGGCGACTTGTCTTTAACCCTTCCCCCTTTCCCTTTCTCCCTTCCCCTCGTTCCAACTTCTGGCACGAGACGCGCGAAGGGCGAGCGCGTCTCGGATTCGTCGCTCGCCCTTCGTCGCTTTCGAGTTTTAGTTGCCGCCGCAACTCAGGAGGGTTGTCCCTCCGTCGTCTCCGTAGCGCCGGGCGGCTGCGGCACTTCCGCGTCCATCGCCGCCGCGGATTCTTGTTCGGCCTCCGGCTCGCCCTCGTGCCCCGCGCCCGCGCCGCCTCCACGGTTCTCGCCCGCCTGACCGCCGCCCAACGCCGTCGCTTCCCGTTCCTCGCCTTGTCCCGCCATCTCTTTCGCTCCTTCTTGTTTCGTTAATGCTCGCCACAAAAATTATTCAGCTGCTCCGCTCCAAAACTTTCACAGCCGCCACCAGCGCCGCGACTTTTTTACGGGAGACTCAACGCCCGCCGCCCTTGCGCCCGGACGCCTTACCGGCAGACTTCTTGCCGCCCGCCGCGCCGCCCGACTTCTTGCCCGCGGCCTTTTGCGCGCTGCCTTTCGCGCCCGCCTTCGCGCCGCCCTTCGACGCAGACTTGCTCGCGCTCTTGCCCGCCGCAGAAGACTTGCCCGCGCCCTGACGCGAAGCCCCGGCCGCTCCGCTCGCGCCACGCGCCGCTCCACTTGCTTTCTTCGACGCGCTGCTTGCTCCCTTCGCCGCGCCGCCAGACTTTCCCGCGCCCGTCGCGGCAGACTTCTTCGCGCCGCCCGCTTTCGCCGCGCCGCCCGACTTCTTCGCCGCGCGCGCGGCCTCGCGTGCCTTGCTGCGCTTGGCCGCCTCGCGCCGCGCCTCTTTCTCCTTCTCGCGCTGCACGCGCTCGTGCACGTCTTCCATCAATTGCTTGATACGTTCGGCCTCCGTCTGCGGCGCGTCAAACTGCTCTCCGCTCTGGCGCTGCTGATCGCCAAAGCGGTTCTGTTCATCCTCCGTGATCGCGCCGTGGCTCTGCGTGAATTCGTACTCGTTCAACTTCTGGCCGTCGATCTGATAGTTCTGCTTGTGCTTCGTAGGGTCTTTTGCCATCCTGTTTTCCGCTCCTCCCTTTCTCGTCCGAGCGCCTGCTTGACAGCGCGCGCCTCGCTTCGTATTCTTCTCTTCACAAACTCGTCGGGCCACCTTAGCTCAGTTGGTAGAGCGACTGATTCGTAATCAGTAGGTCTGCGGTTCAAATCCGCAAGGTGGCTCCATTTTTTTGCCGTATAACCGTCTCCCGGTTATACGGTAATTTCATTTGCGCCCCAATCTTCGAGCAACCACTTTTTATATCCGAACTGTCGAATTGTGTGCTTCTGGTGACGATTGGCAGCGCGAGCCTTTGCCATAGCTCAAGTGCCTCTCAATTAACTACGAACGGATCGCTGCCGCGACACGCAGACGCGATCCGTTCGAGTTAAAAAACTTTTCCCGACGTTCGAGTGTGGGAGCGATTACCTCCCGCCGGACTTCTTCGAGCCGCCGCCCTTCTTCGACCCTCCACCCTTCGAGCCGCCCGATTTGCTGCCGCCGCCGGACTTCCCTGCGCCGCCGCCACTGCCGCCGCGCCCTCCGGCCGATTTCCCTGCGCCGCTTTTGCCCGCGCCGCCTTTACTACCGCCGCCGCTGCCGCCTTTGCCGCCGCTGCTGCTGCCGCCGCCGCTTGAGCCGGTGGCCGACTTGGCCGTGCGGTTGACGCCTTTGCTCACGGACTTGGCCGCGCGTGAAGTGGCGCGCCCTTCGCGCTCGGCCGCTTTGCCCGCGCGTTCCGTGGCCTTGCCCGCCTGTCGCGCGATGCTTCTCACCGCGCTCGAAGTGGAGGTCGAGCCGGTGCGCCCCGTGGACGTACGCCCACCGGAGCGACCGCGCCCTCCGCCGCCGCCGCCCGACCCCGGCCGCACCATCTCGCCGAGCGTCGGGCTGACGCTGCCGACCGTGTCGGCGATGGTTTCGAGCAGAGAGCTTCCGAGATTGGCGCTGCGCTCGGCCACTTCGCCCGCCACCTCCGTCGTTTGATTGATCACGCCCGTCCCGGCTTCGGTCGCCGAGCTTGCCATGTCGCCCGTCGAGGCGTCTCTCTGGCTGTTAGATTGGCTGTTAGATTGTTTACGTCTGCTTGGCATGCTTTTCTCTCCTCCCCTGTGTGTAAGAGTTGAATGAACTTCCCACGCGTTCAAGGCGAAATAAACAACCTTGCGCCCTTCCTTTCACGATCTCACTTGCGCGTTTTTCAGTTGCTTTGAGATTTACATGAAGTATGGCGCGCGCGTCAATGAGAAAGTTCCGCCAAACACACGCGCGTGACGAACCTTCCTGCCGCACCTGCACCGCGCCCTCGCGCTCCGCAAGTAACGTAAGCGGACGCTCGCCGCCGTCTCCTGTACCGCTTCCGGCGAACGCGGCGGCCGCGCAACGCCCACTTTGCTCCGCGTTCCGCCCCCGTGGCGCGCTGGCACAATCTTTGCCATTTTTTCCGGGGATGAACCCGCGAGAGGCACGCGCCCCGGCTAACTATCGAGTTGCGCGGCGTCCTTTTTGAATCAGCAAGAGCTTATCGAAGGAGTTGAAATCAGATGACGAAGCAAGAAGAAAGCGCCACGAAGAAAGTCGCTATTTTGATCGAGAGCCACGTCGAGGACAGCGAATTTTTAGTCCCTTACAACGCCTTGCAGGAGGCGGGCGCGGAAGTGACCGTGCTCGGCTCGCGCGTCAACGAAAAGTATCAGGGCAAACAGTTGAAACTCTCCATGGCCGCCGATAGGACGACCACCGACGCGCTCGCCGAAGAGTTCGACGCCGTCGTCATTCCCGGCGGCATGGCTCCCGACAAGATGCGCACCAACATGAAGACCGTGCGCTTCGTGCAGGACGCCGTCGAACAAGGCAAGCTCGTCGCGGCCGTCTGCCACGGGCCGCAGGTTTTGATCGAAGGCGACCTCTTGCAAGGCAAACGCGCCACGGGCTTTCGCGCCATCCGCAAGGACATGCAGAACGCCGGTGCGAACTACGAAGACGCGCCCGTCGTGCGCGACGGCAACATCTTCACCTCGCGCCGACCCGGCGACGTGCCCCTCTTCACGGCCGCCATCCTGCGCCATCTCGGACTCGACTCCGCATTGAAAGAAGCGCTGCCCGCTGAAGAAAATCTTTCGGCCGACTGGTGGCGTCTGGCCGAAGGGTGGGGCGGCTCGACGAAGGCCGAGATCATCGACGGCATCAACACCGCGATTCGCGGCGAGCGCTACGGCCTGACGGCCTTCGAGCATTACGCGGAGAAAGCGACCGCGCCCGAACTGCGCGCGGCCTTCGAGGAAATCTGCGCGCACAAACGGCGGCACATCAACTCGCTCGAAGCGCGTCTGGCGGCGCTCGGCGGTGAAGAGTCTTTGCAGGCGGCCGGAAGCGGCGCGTGGGCGACGCTCAAGAGTTGGTTGCAGTCGAGCAGCGACGAGGCGCTCATGCGCCGCGCGATGGGCGATTTGCAAACCGGCGTCGTCGATTCGTTCAACCTCGCCAACAGTTTCACAGACCCCGCGACGGCGCAAATCTTCGACGACATCAGCGTCGATATCGCCAAAAACGAGCAACGCATCGCAGACCTCTACCACGCGCATCTCGCCGGGCAGAAACCCGACGCCGCCACGCCCTCGACCGGCGCGGCCGTCAGCGCGTAAGAAGGTGAATGGTGAATAGTGAATGGTAAATGGTGAATGGTGAAAAACTGTGAACGGTAAATAGCGAATGGTGAATGGAGAAGAAGCTGTCTTCAACCATTCACCATTCACCATTTACTATTCACTATTCACCAATCCTCACTGGTTTTCGCGTCGGCGGCGGAGCATTTGCCTGAGACGAAGGCTGAGGCCGCCGATGAGAGGCAGGACGAGCACGGGCACGATCCAACTGATGTTGTCGGCGAAAAACGCGGCGATGCGGCTGCCGGGCTTGACCGTCACGTCGATCTCCTTTTTGAACGTCTGGGTCTTGCGCCGCGTGTCTTTGCCGTCAACCGTGACGAACGCGTTCAGCGTCAGGTGCAGGCGCAGTTTCCCTTCGTGCGCGGCCTTGACCTGCCATTCCCATTCGGTCGGCTCGCTCTCGCTGACGGCCTGCTCGGCCGGTGTCACGGGGATGATCTCGAAACCCGCGCCCGCCAGTTGAGCCTCCATTCGTTTGCCGATCTTGACCCGGTGACTCTCGACGTTCTCTTCCTTGATCAAACCTTCGAGTTGCCCGACGAGATTCGGCCCGCCGAGTTTCACTTCGATGTTGATCGTCTCGCCGAGCATCATCTTGTCGGGCGCGTTGAAGGCCACTTCGCCGAGCGGCATCGAGTTCAGAGCCGCATCCACGCTGCCTTCAAACGGCGCGGGCGCGGGCGTGTCAGCGGTGTTCGCCGCGCTGCCCGATGTGCCGCTCGCTGCGCCGGTCGTTGTGTTGGTCGTTGTGTTGGTCGTCGTGGTCGGGGGAGAGGGCGGGGCGGTCAACGCAGCGGAGTTGTTGTTGCGGTTTGAGTTTTCGTTAGGGGGAGCGTCGCAAGCCGTTGCGAGTGCGACGGATGCGAGCAACAAGAGACGGAGCAGGATTCTTGGGGACATGAGGAGTCGTCCTCCCGACGCGTGCGGATGATTGCGAGGCGGTAAGTGTGCGACGTGCCGCGCGGCGCGTGGCCGCGCTCTTCGTGCCGGAGCCTTCGGGATTCTGCGCGACGCGTTAGACGACCGGGCGGAGCAGGCCGCGGAAGATACCTTGCACCTGCACTTCGGACGCGGGCAGGCGGATCGGTTCGAGATTGGAGTTGGCCGGACGGAGTTCGACTTCGCGGCCGAAGCGGTGCAGGCGTTTGAGCGTCGCGCGCGAGTTCTTCACCAGGGCGACGACGATCTCGCCGTCGCGCGCGTCCACGCGATTTTCGATGAGGGCGATGTCGCCGTCGCAGATGTGCTCATCGATCATCGAGTCGCCGGAGACGCGCAGGGCGTAGACGCGTTCCGGCCGGACGCGACCCAAGAGAAAACGGGGCACGCCGATGGTCTCCGCGCCGTCGTCAACCGTCTCTAAGGGCGCGCCCGCCGCGACGCGTCCGAGCAGGCGCACTTCGCACAGGCGGTCGCCCGCCGCCTCTTCGACGTTGACGTTCAGGCCGAACGAGCCGTTCGTGTGGCTGCGCGCGAGGAGGCCGCGTTTTTCCAGCGCCTCGATGTGCTTGGCGATTGTTGCCTTCGAGGAGATGCCGAAGTGGCGCGCGATCTGCGCGTAGGAAGGTTCATACCCGTGCCGCTCGATGAAACGTTGAATGTAGTCGAAGATTTCCTTCTGGCGTTGGGTGCGGGGTTGCATGGATTCGGTCTTTCCTTTCAAACGCGAGCGGGGTGGGGTTCCCGCGTCTCTACCAACCGGGGCGCTTCCGGCGGGGCGCGGCGAGAATTCTAAAGTCGCCCCGCCGAAAGCGCAAGGTGTCACCAACGACAGACAGACAGGCGTGCGCCCGCGCGCGTCAAACGCCGGGCATCGCCTTCTTCAAAGGCTTGAGCAGCAAGAACAGGACGACGGCCATCACGAGCGCCATCGTGCCGAGCACGGCGAAGAACGAAGAGTGCAGCCAGCGATCCCAGAAGACGCCGATCTGCGTCAGCTTGTTGCCCATCGCCGTCGCCACGAACCAACCGCCCATCATCAAACCGCGCAAGCGAATCGGCGCAACCTTCGAGACGAGCGACAGTCCCATCGGCGACAACATCAACTCGCCGAGCGTCACGACGAAGTAAGAGAGGATCAACCAGAAGGGCGAGACGCGGAACGCGTAAGGGTCGCCGCCCGCCGCGACCGCCTCGCCCGACTTCGCCGCGAAGTAGAGGATGAAGAAGGAGAGGCCGGTCAAGGTCATGCCGAAGGCCATCTTCGTCGGCGTCGAAGGTTCGAGGCCGCGCCGGTCGAGGAAGCCCCAGAACCAGACGAGCGGGAACGTCAGCGTGATCACCCAAAACGGATTGATCGAGTTTGAGATGATGCCGCCCGACGCTTTCGCCGTCGCGGGCGAGAAGAAGACCGTCCAGTCGGTGTTGGCGTCGGCGAAGTAAGTCAAGGTCGAAGCGTTCTGGTGGAAGACCATCCAGAAGACGATGACGACGGCGAAGATGACGCAGAGCGCGACGATGCGCTTCCATTCGGGCACGGCGTTCATCGTCGCCTGTCGTCCGGCGTTCGCTTCGTCCTGATGGCTGACGCCGTGCGGCGGCGCGTCGGTGGCGGTCGCGGCCGTGTCGGCCGCCGTGTCGCCGGAGCGCGTCGCGGCCGTGGGCGTGGCGGTCGCGGGCGCGGTTAAGTTGCGCCCCGGTTCGTTGATGTGCTTTTTGAACTGGAACAGAACCCAGACGGAGATGACCATGCCGCCCGCCGCCACGGCGAAGGCCGGGTGGAAGCCAAACTTGGCGCGCACCCAACCGGCGATGAGCGGGGCGATGAACGCGCCGATGTTAATGCCCATGTAAAAGATGTTATAGGCGCGGTCTTTGAGGTGGCTGCCTTCCGGGTAGAGATTGCCCACCATCGTCGAGACGTTCGGCTTGAAGAAACCGTTGCCGATAACGAGACAGGTGAGCGCAGCGTAGACGGCGGCGAGCGAAGAGAACGAAAGCAACAGATGCCCGGCGATGAAGAAGAGGCCGCCGATCATTACCGCGCGCCGGTAGCCCGTGAAGCGGTCGGCGATGAAGCCGCCGACGAGCGGCGAGAGATAGACGAACATCAGGTAGTTGGCGTAGAGGCTCGTCGCCTCGGCGGCCGTCCAGCCGAAGCCTTCGTTCGGGTCGCGCAGGTACAGGGTAAACATCGCGAGCATCGAGTAGAAGCTGAAACGCTCCCACATCTCGGTCGCGAAGAGCACGTAGAGACCCTTCGGGTGTTTGTCTTCGTGTCCCGCCGCGAAGACGCCGTTCATTGCCGCCGTAGTAGCCATATTGAAAACCCTCTCCTCTCTCTTCTCTGTCTCAATTTGTGGCTCACTTAACTTGCATCTCTAACACTCTCGCTCGCGCGCCCGCGCGGATTTTTTCGGAAACTTGTTCGCAAACTTTTGCGCGCGCGTCCATCTGTCTCTGTCGCTTAGCGGCGCGAGTAGCGCGCGAGCGTGACGGGAAAGACGCGCACGCCCGCGGGCGCTTGCTCCGCTCTCAGTTGGGTCGCGTCGTTCAAGAGTTCCTTGGCCTTCAAGCCGTAGACGGCTTCATTCAGTTTGTTATCGGGATTGACGACCGCGCCCTTCAGTTCGAGACCGGCGAACAGTCCCTTGCTGCGCGAATAGGAGAGAATGCCTGCGTCGAGCGTGAGGTTCGTCGTGGCGCTCGCCGTGCGGCCGACGGGGCCGGCCGCCGCGCTCGCCTCGCCGCCCATCTCGAACTTATCGTCGAGCAAACCTTGCACGGCCGCTTCGTTCATAAAGAGCAAGACGAAATCGGTCTTGGCCGCGCCGATCTGCGCGCCGAAACTCCCGCCGCGCATCGTGAAAAAGGCGGGCGCGCTCCAACCGCCGCGCACGCGCCGGCTGATGAGACCGCTGCCGCCGCGTCCGCCCACGACGAAGCCCGCCTTGAGCACGCCGGGAAAGACCGCCACGGCCTCGGCCTTGTCGATCAACTCTTTCGGGATGGCGTTGTCGCGCGCGCCCATCGCCTGCTCGAACACTTTGGCCGCGTTCGCAGCCTTGCGCTCCGCTTCCTCTTCCTTCTTCGTCGGCGGCGCGCCGACACGCCTCTGCCGCTGCTGCGGCTGCTCTTGCCCGCGCACGCCGGGCACAACGTGGAGGGCGAACACCAAACTCGCGGCCATCAACAACAGGCCGAGCGCGCACCGACACGACGCCATGTGCTTCAACGACAAATAATTCATTCGTTCAAACCTTTCATGCTCAACGCACGGAATAACGTGACAGTTGTAACGGAAATGCGCGTACGTTGGAGGGAATCCATTGCTTGCCGTTACGCTTCAAGCCTTCGCCCGTCAAGAGGTCTTTGGCCTTCACGCCGTAGACGGCCTCGTTGTCCTTGTTGTCCGGGTTGATGACGACGCCTTTCAGTTCGAGACCCGCGAACAAGCCCTTGCTGCGCGAATAGGAGAGAATCCCCGCGCGCAGTTGGATGTCGGTCGAGGCGCTCGCGGCGCGCCCGACAGGCCCGGCGGCGATGCTGCCCTCGCCGCCGATCTCGAACTTGTCTTCCAACAATCCCTTCACCGCGTCTTCGTTCATAAAGAGCAAGACGAAGTCCGTGGAAGACGCGCCGAGTTGCGGGCCGATGCTGCCGCCGCCGAGGTTGAAGAAGGCGGGCGCGCTCCAACCGCCGGGGATGCGACGGCTGATCACGCCGCGCCCGCCGCGCCCGCCGACGAGCAGGAAGCCGGCCTTGATCACGTCCGGGAAGACCGCGACCGCTTCGGCCTTGTCGATCAACTCTCTGGGAATCGCGCGCTCCGGCGTCGACATGATCTGGCGAAAAACTTTCGCCGCCTTGTTGGCCTGTTCGCGCGCCTCCTCCTGCGCCTTGAGCTGTTTTTTACTGGTCTGCGCCGCCGCGCCGGAAGTCAGCGCCGTGAGCGCGAGCGCGCACAACAGCGCGGAGGTCAGTCGTCTCCGAAATGATTTCATCTGGCCTACTCCTTAAAGACTAAAAAATGATATGCGGCAGCGACACCGGAAGCGGGAGAACGAGCGTGCTCGCGGAAATCCGGCGGGGAGAAAATCGTTCGACTGTGTCGCGCCTTGTTTATTACGCGCACATCTTAGCAAGACGACGGGGAAAGGGAAAAGGGGAAAGTAGATCAGGGAAAAGGGGAAGGGGTAAAGGGGAAAGGATAAAAACAGGAGTCGCAACCGTGTTTCACTTGTCTTTACCCCTTCCCCTTTCCCCCTTTCCCTTTTCCCAAAGTTTCAGAACGCGACGCTGTAGCTGACGCCCGGATACTTACTCTTCACCATGATGAGAGAGAAGGCGTGGCGGTTGTACGTGTAATTGAGGATGGGGTGGAGATTGATGCCGTTGTGCGTGACGAGCGCCGAGAGATGTTTGCCGAGTTGGATGCTCATGCCGCCGACGGGCAAGAACCTGTCTTGGTACGTGCCGTAGACCACGCCGACATAAGGCGCGATGGGCAAGCCCGTCTCGCGCCGCAGGCTCTTGCTCAAAGTCAGGTAATAAGACTGACCCGAAGGCGTGCCGATGCGATCCGAACTCGTGCCGAGCATCAAGGCGGGACGCCGCTTCGTCTCCGTCAAGACGAGCAAATTGGCGATGGGCGCAACTTCGTCCGCGCCGGGGTTGTATTCCACACCGGCCGTCAGGCGCGGGTGGAATTTGTAAGTCAGTGTCAGGCGCGTGGTGGCGCGCGGAATCTGCTTCGAGAGCAGACGCACCCCGTAAACCCAACGTTCCTTATTGTCGTTTCCTGCCCCGCTCACGGCGCGGCCTTCTCCCGGTCAAGAGGGTCAAGAGGGCACGCTCGACGCGTGTTCATCTCCCTTCTCTTCCTTCCCTCCCGCCGCGTCGCCCGTCGTCCGCCTCGGCTCCGCTCCCGCCGCCACGTCCGGCGCACCGGCGCGCGTCTGCTCCGGCGCGCTCGCAGGTGCGTCCGCTGCCTGCTCGTTCCGCTTCCCTTCCGCCGTCGCTTGCTGCAAGAGCGCGTCGAGTTGCTGCTTCACTTCCGACTCTTTGACGACGCCGCTCTTGTGCCAAACGATACGACCGTCGCGGCCGATGATGACCGTGCCGGGCAGGACGGGCGCGAGTCCGAAACGCTGCATGTCGCCCGTCGTCGCGCCGAGCCAGACGGGAAAGTTGAGTTTCGTCTCCTTGATGAACTGCAACACTTTCGCGCGCGCCGTCGCGTCGTCGGCCGTCGCGCCGACGACCTGCACGCCGAGCGCCGCGTAATCGTTCTGGATGCGCGCGAGGTCTGGCATCTCCCGGCGACACGGCACGCAATAGGTCGCCCAGAAATTCAGCACCACCACGCGCCCCTTGAGCGCGCCGAGGCGTTGCTCCGCGCCGAACAGATCGCGCAGCGCGAGTTCCGCTTCCGTGCCGATCACTTTCGCGTCCTGCAAGACTGTGGCGCTCGCGCCGCCCGCGTCGTCCGCAATGACGCGCAGGGCGTCAACTTTCAGATACCTTTTCCCTTCCTTCCCCGGCCGCGTCGTGCCCGACACCTCGACGCGCTTGCCCATGTAGGCGAGCCAATTGTTCGCGCCCTTGTCGAAGCGGCCGTCTTCGAGCAGGTAGAGCGCGAAACCGCCGCCCGCCCCTCCTTCGCGCACGGCGAGCGCGGCATCGATGCCCTTCGCCGCGCAGTCAATCGCGCACTTCAAATCCGCCGCCGTGCCGTAAGGCGTCCGCACGCGGTCGTCCGCTTCAAACCAGCAGAACGAGCAGACGATCTGTCCCTCCAACTTCAACGCATCGTCCGCCGCCACGCTCTCCGACTTTGTCATCGACGCGCCTGACGCCGCCACCACTTCTCCTTGCGCCCGCGTCGCCGTCGCCGCGCACGTGACGACGGCGAGCGTTAAAGTTAAGTTGAACCAAAATCTTCTCGTCATAAGCCTCTCCGCTTTACTGCCCATACTCCGCGATGATGCGCTCGCGTATCTGCGCCGGGGTGAGCTTCTGTTCCTTCTGCAACTTGTAGGCGAGCAGCGCCTCTTCGATACAGGTGGCGCAATGCGCCGCATGCTCGTCGACGAAACAGGTTTGTAAACTCTTGTGGCCGAAACCTTCGTCGCAGTGGCAGTAGCAAGGCAGTTGCGCGATGGTCTCAGGTATCTCTTTGACGGCCGCGTAAGCTATCCGCGTCATGCCCGTAAACTGCGAGGCCGGAAGCACGGGCGGCAAATTCTTCAAGTCGGCGGCCGTCTCCGCGTAGCGCGGCACGCGTCCCGGCGCGCCGTGCGAGTGGCCTTCGTGCCCGTCCGCCGCCGTCGCCGCGTGAGTTTCGTTCGCGCCGTGCGCCGCTTGCGGGGCGGGCGGCGCGGTTTGCGTCTGAGACTGACGCGGGGCGGGCGTCGCCTGTTGTTGCTTGGTCGAGGCGGACTGTTCGGACGAAGCGCCGCCGCACGCCTGCAACCCTACGGCGACGACGAACAAGGCCGCGCCCGCGAGCACGAGTTTGATTTTTCCGGATACCTTCATGGCGTCTCCTTATCAATTATCGAAGCGGAACGTTTGCCCCGCTCTCAATGTCTGTCGCGCGGCGGCGTGCGCGTCTTTACTTTTTACGATCTCAACTCAGCCGTCCGTGCGCGTCGTGTTCTACGTCGGACGGGGCGGGCGGTACGCGCGTCGGCGCGTCCATCACATGATCGCTGTTTGAAATGTTGACGGGACGCGTCGGACGCGAGAGAGGTGCGCGCCGTCGTGAAGCGTCCGAAGTGATGTTAGATGAGAAAGAGGCTGTGCAGAACGTGCAGGCGTTCGTTGACCGACGGCGGCGCGTGCGGCTTGGCCGCGTGTTGCGAGTTCGGCGGCGGCGACGCGTGGGAAAACAGACCGCGCCCCGTTTCTCCGGAGACGTTCCAAGCGGCGCGCTTCGCCTTGTTCCGTCCGGCCGAGGCGAACGTCATAGTCGCACTCACGCGACCCGGCGCGCCCGCGCCGCAGCATTCTCCGCACGACGAGCCGTCGCGTTCGATAGCCGCGCCGTCGCGCTCGACGAAAGCGCCCGCGCCGGAGCGGTTTGCCCTCGTGTGCGAGGTGCGAATCGGACGCGGCGACGCGCTCAAAGTTTCTTGCGAGGCATCGCGCGAAGTTGTCCGCGACGCGGGACGGCGCGCGGCGGCGACGTTGGCGCGGCAACAGTCGTGCTCTCCGGTCGCAACGTCCGTCTCTTCCGCGCAGCAAGCGAAGGCCGCGAGCGACACGCCACCCCACACGCCCGCCGTGAGCATGAAGAGTATGCCGGAGATGAGAATCGAGCGACGCATCAACTTGAGAATTCCCCTCGCCTGAGCGACCAACTTTCGTTGGCCGTCAATGTACCACGAACGCTCCGCGCCGCGTCAAACGCCCGCCACCCGGCAACGCACGGCGCAACCGTTTCGAGGGAAGAAAAGCCTCCCTTTCGGGCGGCCTCAGTCTTCGACGATCAACTTGCCCCGCACCATGTTCATGCCGCAGTTGAAGGTGTAAGTGCCCGCGCGTTCGGGCGTGAAGTTGATGCGCGTCGTCTTGAAGGCGGGCAACGCGCGACTGATCCCGAAGTCGCCGAAGACGACTTGCTCGGTGCATGAATTCGTCTCGTCACGATAAAAGTCGAGTTCGACGGGCGCGCCGCGTTTGACGACGATCACGTCGGGCGTGTATCCGCCCTTGACCAGCACCTTCAAACGCTGCGCGCCCGTCGCCGTCACAGACGCCGCCGCGCGCACGCCCTCGCCCGCGAAGAAGAACCACAACACGAACGCGATCAAACCTGCGCCCGCCGCCAACACGAAAATCTCCGACGTATCCATCGCTCTCACCTCAAACTTCTTTCCTCAAACGTCAATCACAAAATCACTCAACCCCGTCTTCTCTTTGCGCCTCCAGCGCCTTTGCGTGAGGTTATTCTTTGGTCGGCATTAGGCTCACGCAAAGGCGCAAAGACGCAAAGGAAAGCGAGTCACAATCGAAAGCGTCTCAAACGCAGGCTGTTGGCGACGACGGAGACGGACGAGAGCGCCATCGCCGCGCTCGCCACGACGGGCGACAGCAGCCAGCCCGTGAACGGGTAGAGCGCGCCCGCCGCCAAAGGGATGCCGAGCGTGTTGTAGACGAAAGCCCAGAACAAATTCTGCCGGATCACGCGAATCGTCCGCCGTGAGAGCCGAATGGCCGTCACCACGCCCCCGAGGCTCCCGCGCATCAGTGTGATGTCCGAGGCTTCGATAGCCACGTCCGTGCCCGTGCCGATGGCGATGCCCACGTCGGCCTGCACGAGCGCGGGCGCATCGTTGATCCCGTCGCCCACCATCGCCACGCGTTTGCCTTCCAGTTGCAGCTTCTTCACTTCCGCCGTCTTGCCTTCCGGCAACACTTCGGCGAGGACGCGCTCGATGCCCACCTCGCGCGCCACCGCTTCCGCCGTCTGGCGCGCGTCGCCCGTCAACATCACGACTTCCAACCCGAGCGCGTGCAACGCCGCGACCGCTTCCTTCGAGTCCGACTTGATCTCGTCCGCGATGCCGACGACACCCGCCGCCCTGCCGTCGATGGCGACGTAGACGACCGTGCGCCCCCCGCCGGTCAAAGCCTCCGCACGACTCTCCAGACGGCGCAACTCATCTGTCGCCGCGTCGTCGCGTCCCATCTTCAACACGCCGCGCTCCGACATCAACTTGAGATTGCCGATGACGACGCGCCGCCCTTCGACTTCCGCTTCGATGCCGTGCCCGGCGAGCGCCGCGAACCTCGTGGCATCCGCGAGCACGAGCCCCTCTTCGCGTGCGCGCCGCACGATGGCTTCGCCGAGCGGATGCTCGCTCCCGCGTTCGGCCGAAGCGGCGAGGCGCAGCAGTTCGTCCGCGTCGAAGCCGCCGGCGGTCAACAAGTCCGTCACGGCCGGTCGTCCCACGGTGATCGTGCCCGTCTTGTCGAGCACGATGGTCGTCAGACGGTGCGCCGTCTCCAAAGCCTCGCCGCCTTTGACGAGGACGCCGTGTTCCGCGCCGCGCCCCGTCGCCACCATCACGGCCGTCGGCGTCGCCAAGCCGAGCGCGCAAGGGCACGCGATGATCAAGACGGAAACGAAACTGACGAGCGCGTGGCCGAG
The DNA here is from genome assembly GCA_036387235.1 of Pyrinomonadaceae bacterium. Classification (GTDB taxonomy): domain Bacteria; phylum Acidobacteriota; class Blastocatellia; order Pyrinomonadales; family Pyrinomonadaceae; genus JAIVJZ01. The sequence goes on along the minus strand of DASVUD010000003.1, from coordinate 82,192 downwards.
TCGTGCATCGACGGGCGCGGCGAGGTACCACACGACGAACGACGCAATCGCGATGCAGATCACGATGGGCGTGAAATAACCGCTCACCACGTCGGCCAGCCGCGCGATGGGCGCGCGCTGCCCCTGCGCCTGTTCCACCATCCGCACGATCTGTTGCAGCACGGTGTCGCGCCCCACCTTCGTCGCGCGAAATTTGAAACTCCCCGCCCCGTTGATCGTCGCCCCCGTCACCGGCGCGCCCGCCGCCTTTTCGACCGGCATGCTCTCGCCCGTCAGCATCGACTCATCGACCGACGACGCGCCTTCCAAGACCAAGCCGTCCACCGGAATCCGCTCGCCCGGCCGCACCACCACCGTGTCGCCGACGGTCACCTCTTCAACCAAAACATCCAGTTCTCGCCCGTCCGCGCGGACGACGCGCGCCGTGCGCGGCTGCAAATTCAACAGGCGCTTGATCGCGTCCGAAGTCTTGCCGCGCGCGCGCATTTCCAGCAGACGGCCGAGCAGAATGAGCGCGATGATGACGCTCGCCGCCTCGAAGTAGACCGGCGCGACGTTCATTCCGCCGCTCATCTCGCCGCCGCCCGTCATGCCCGGCATCGACGCCGCCGCCGCCGCATGATCTCCCGTGAAGAGTCCGGGCGCGACCGTGACGACGAGCGAATAGAGAAAGGCCGCGGCCGTGCCCGTGGCGATGAGCGTGTTCATGTCGGCCGCGCGATGCCGGAGCGCCGTCCACGCGCCCTTGTAGAAAGGCAGGCCGCTATAGAGGACGACCGGCACGGTCAAGGCCAGTTGCGCCCAGTTGATCCAAGAGACGTTGAAGAGAGCGACTTGACCGTGCGACATGGCGACGACGAGCACCGGCGCGGACAACACCGCCGCGACGATGAAGCGACGCCATAAGCTCGCCTGCTCGGCGGCGATGGCTTCCTGTTCTCGTTCGGCCGCGCCTTCTTCGGCCGCGTCCGCCGCGCCGTAGCCGATCTCTTCGACCGTCCCGACGAGCCGCGCCGGGGCGGTCTCAAGCGGGTCGTATTCCACGGTCGCGCGCGATGTGGCGAAGTTCACGTTCGCGTTTCGCACGCCCGCCGCGCTCTTGAGCCGACGCTCGATGCGACGCGCGCAGGCGTTACAGGTCATGCCCGTCAGCGACAGATCGACGCGCTCGACTTTGTCCGCCCGTGCGTCCGCGCCCGTCGCCGCCGCGCCTGTGGTCGCGTCCGTGTTCGCGTCTGTGTTCGCGTCTGTGACCGTGCCGCGCACGGCGTCGCCCGCCTTCTCCTCCGTCGTTATGATTGAACTCATTTTGTTCCCTCCTTGTTCTTACGCCTGCGCGTGGGCGCAGGACGATGATGCGCGGACGCGGCGGGCGCGTGGACGCGGCTGTGTTCGATGAGGCCGCAGAAGTGGCCTTCGTCGATGCCGCGCTCGTCCCATTCGGCCAGCGTCTGCGCCAGTTCCTTGCGGTAGCGGCGCAACTCGCGCAGACGCTCGTCGAGTTCCGCCAGTTTCCGCCGCGCCGCCTCGCGCACTTCGTGACAGGGCGCTTGCCCGTGTGCGCGCATCTCCAAAATCTCCGCGATCTCGTCAAGCGAGAAGCCGATGGCTTGCGCGCGTTTGATAAAGGCGAGGCGTTCGAGCACCGTCTCGTCGTAGACGCGATAGCCGGAGGCCGTGCGCGCCGGGCGACCGAGCAGACCGCGCCGCTCGTAGAAACGCAGCGCCTCGACGCCGACTCCCGAAGCCTCGGCCACCTCGCCGATCCGCAAGGTGCGCCCCTCTGTGTGTCGCTCTGTGTGTCTCGTCCGGTTCAACATGGAGACATTGTAAACCCTGTAGTTGGATACAGAGTCAAGCCCCCAGCCGAAAATATTTTTCGACCGCGCGCGGGAAGCGGCCATTTGACCGCGCCGCGCCGGAATGAGACGATTGCCCGAACTAATTTTTCACTCTAGCCAGACTGACAAGTTGAGGAGGACGTGCGGAGATGTCAATTGACCCGGAGAAAGTGACGACGCAGGAAGAGACGGGCGAGCCCGCCGCGATAGACGAAGTGGAGGGACGCGTGCAGGCCGAGATGAAGATCGCCGAAGGCCGCGCCAAAGAGAGTGTCGCGCAAGGCTTGCAAGACAAGGAGCTTGAACGCGAAGGACAGGAGCTTCAAGCCGAAGGCGAGCGCGAGTTGGAAGCGGAGCGCCAACACAGCCGCGACGACGAGGCGGGCGGCGGCAAGCAATAAGAACTAAAACTTAGAAACCACGAAGTCACACGAAACAACACTAAAATTTCCTTCGTGTTGTTTCGTGTGACTTCGTGGTTTCTGGTTTTTGTTGATCGCGCTCGATGTTCGTGGCGAGCTATTTCCCCGTCTCGTCTTTGTGGTCGCCGCTCGCGGGGTTATTCAGAGCTTGGTCGGCGAGGCTGCGCACAATCGTCGCCACCCGCGGGCTGTAGCCGACGAACTTTTGCAGCAAGTTTCCGTCCGGCCCGATCACGTAGGTCTGCGGGATGCTGTAGCGTGGCGCGAGAAATTCCTCCCACGCCTCCGCGTCCGCCAGCGCCACCTTGTAATTGACCTCAAACTGCTTGACGAACTCGACGACCGATTCCTTAGTGTTCCGCTCGTCCTCCGACGTGACGCCGATCACCTCCAGGCCGCGCCCCTTGTAGTCTTCATGTATCTGGATGAAGTCGGGAATCTCTTTGCGGCACGGCCCGCACCACGTCGCCCACATATTCAAGACCACGACCTTGCCTTTCAGGTCGGCCAACTTCAGAGACTTGCCATCGAGCGTGGTCAACGGCGCGTTCATCAACTTATCGGACAGAGGCGTCGGCGCGGTTTGCGCGGGCGGTTGCTGCTGCGCGTTCGTCCCCGGCGGTGTGGGATTCGTCGCTGCGGGCGCGGAAGGCGGCGCGGGCTTGCTGCCGCCGCGCGAGCTGTCGGTCGGGTTGCAACTGGCGGACAGAGCCACGGCCAGCAATGAAAAGACCAGCGCGGCCGAGACGAGACGCGCGCCCGTCCAGATGTTCTTTTTCGGCGCGTGCGCCGTTTGCTCGGAGGTCATTGCGAAAAATCACTTTCTTCGGATCGACTCGAATCGATGTGAGACGTTCATAGACTAAAGCATGAGGCGCAATTTGTCAGTCGCGGTGGTTCTTGGTCGGTTGCGACGACTGACCAAGAACCACCGCCAGCTTTCAACGCACGACGATGTTGACCAGACGTTGCGGGACGACGATCACTTTGACGATCTGTTGAGCGCCGATGTGGGCGCGCACTCGCTCGTCGGCCAGCGCCGCCGCGCGCAGTTCGTCTTCGGGCGTGTCGGGCGTGGCTTGGATGCGCCCGCGCAGTTTACCGTTGATCTGCACGGGGATTTCCAGAGCCTCTTTGCGCGCCAGTTCCGCGTCAGCCACAGGCCAGCGCGCGCCGCTCCGCAGCAGCCCGCCCGCGTGCCCCAGCGATTCCCACAACTCTTCCGCCACGTGCGGCGTGAACGGAGACAGCATCAAGACCAACGCCTCCAACGCCTCGCGCACGGCGAATTTGTCGCCCTCAGTCGCCGCTTCCGGCGCGCGTTCAAAATCGCCCAAGGCGTTCAGCAACTCCATCAGGGCGGCGATGCTCGTGTTGAAGTGCAGCTCCGCGAAGTCACCCGTGATGCGCGCGATGGTCTGGTGCGTCTTGCGTCTGAGCGTGCGCGCGTCGTCGGAAAACTCTCCGGTGTCCGCGGCCGTCGTCGGCGCGTTCGTCAGAGTTTCGTGCCAGCGCCAGACGAAGTTGTAGACGCGTCTGAGGAAACGCACCGCGCCTTCGATGCCCGTCTCCAACCAGCGCAATTCGTTTTCGGGCGGCGCGGCGAACATGACGAACAGGCGCACGGCATCCGCGCCGTAAGCCTCGATCATCTCGTCCGGGTCAACGCCGTTGCCCAGAGACTTCGACATCGCCTTCCACTCGCCCGTGCCCTCGACGACGTTCGTCACCATTCCCTGCGTCAACAAATTCCGCACCGGCTCGTTGAACTCGACCAGTCCGATGTCGCGCATCATCTTCGTCCAGAAACGCGTGTACAGCAGGTGCATCACGGCGTGCTCGATGCCGCCGATGTACTGGTCAACCGGAGTCCAGTAGGCAGCCGCGCGGCGGTCGAACGGCGCGGCGTCGTTGTGCGGGTCGCAATAGCGAAAGAAGTACCAAGAGGAATCGACGAACGTGTCCATCGTGTCAGTCTCGCGCCGCGCCTGCGCGCCACCGCACTTCGGGCAGGACGTGTTGACGAACTCCTCGACCGCCGCCAGAGGCGACTTGCCCGCGCCCGTAAATTCCGCGCGCTCCGGCAAGACGACCGGCAGGTCTTGCTCCGGCACGGGCACGATGCCGCACCGGTCGCAATAGACGATGGGGATCGGCGCGCCCCAGAAACGCTGCCGCGAGATGCCCCAATCGCGCAGTCGATACGTGACCGCGCCGCCGCCGAAACCTTTCGCTTCGGCGTAGGCCGTCATCTCGCGCTGTGCGTCGGCGGACAGTTTGCCGCCCCACTCGGCCGAGTTCACTAGGATGCCGTAGTCGGTGAAGGCGTGCGGCATCGCCGTGGATTGATCCAGGCCGCCCGTCTCGCGATGCGGGATCGATTCTTGATCGTGCGAGACGCGTTCGATGACGCGGCGGACGGGCAGAGAGTATTTTTGCGCAAACGCGAAGTCGCGCTCGTCGTGCGCCGGGACGGCCATCACCGCGCCCGCGCCGTATTCGATGAGCACGTAGTTTGCCACCCACACCGGCATCTGTTCGCCGCTGAAAGGATTCACGGCGAACAGCCCCGTGTTGACGCCCTCTTTCTCTTCCTCTTCGCCCGGCGCGACAGCGGCGCGACTCGCGCGCTGTGACTTCACGCGCTCGACGAAGGCCACGACGCGCTCTTTCAAAGGCGACTCTTCCAACTCGTTCAACAGCGGATGCTCGGCCGCGACGACGATGGCCGTCGCCCCGTAGACGGTGTCGATACGCGTGGTGAAGACGCGCACCTTCGCGTCGCTGTCCTTGATCGGAAAATCTATAAAAGCGCCGACGCTTTTGCCGATCCAGTTGCGCTGCATCGTCAGCACGCGCTCAGGCCAGCCCGCTTCGATCTCGCTCATGTCCGCGAGCAACGCTTCCGTGTACTCGGTCGTGCGGATGAACCACTGTTCCAGATCGCGTTTCTCGACCACAGTGCCGCACCGCCAGCACACGCCGCCCGACGATTGCTCGTTCGACAAGACCGTCTCTTCCTTCGGACACCAGTTGATCGGCGAGGTGCGCCGGTAGATCAAACCGCGCTCCAACATCTTCAGGAAGAACCACTGATCCCACTTGTAATAATCGGGACGGTGCGCGGCCATCTCGCGCCGCCAGTCGAAGCTGATGCCCAGACGTTTGAACTGCCCGCGCATGTGCGCGATGTTGTCCTCCGTCCACTCGCGCGGCTGCACACCGCGTTTGATGGCGGCCTGTTCGGCGGGCTGCCCGAAGCTGTCCCACCCAATCGGATGCAGCACGTTGAAGCCTTGCAGGCGCTTGTGCCACGCCAGCGCGTCGCCGATGGAATAGTTGCGCACGTGCCCCATGTGCAAAAACCCCGACGGGTAAGGCAGCATCTCCAGACAGAAAAACTTCGGCCGCGCATCGTCCGCCTCAACCTCGAACGCGCCCGTCTCAGCCCACACGCGCTGCCACTTCTCTTCGATCTTCTCCGGAAAATATTTTTCGTCCATAAGTCACACTCTTTCCCCTTACGTTACCCCACACGCACGCCTTGCGAGAAGCCTAGAGAGACACTTCTTCGCCCGACGATTGACAGACTGTTGATTGATCGCTTTGGTGAAGTCTCGCCGCGTCGAACCTAACCGCGCGCATCTTTAGGCGCGGTCGCCGAGCGGCAACGTAAGGAGGAGTTTGGTTGGCGAGTGAAAGATGCTCATTTAAGTTTCGACCTGTCCTGACTCTTTGCGCGCCTATGTTAACTCGAACGATGCGCCCCTTGTCAATCTTGTGCGATAGGCCGCGGGCGACCGCCCGTTGATGCTTCCCCTTGCGCTCACTCGAAACAATCTTCCGCGCCCGTTTTGCCGCAAGTGAAATGCTGCGGCACGTAGCGCTCGGTGTAGGCGCGGACGCTGCGCCAGAGCGGCGTGTGGACGTAAGCATTTTTCGTCCAGCCGAGTTTGCCCTTTTCGCGCCAGACCTCCGCGAAGGCCGTCTCCTCGCCCGCGCCCGCCAGATGATACGACTCGTGCAAGAGAATAACCGCGCGCTCCGTGTCGTCAATCGGCACTTTGAAAAAATCCGGATAGAGCGTCACCACCTCGAACGGAAAATTGGTCGCGGCGAAGGCGTCCGTGTGCCCGACGTAGCGATTCCACCAGTTGTCGGTCGCGCGATAGCTGACCAGATGGCGCAGCACGAACGCACGGCGGCCGAAACTTTTTCGCTCCAACACGTCGATGGCGCGAACCACCGCCTGCCGCTGCTCGAAAGTGACGGCCTCCGAAGTCGCGCGCAAAGAGACGTAACCGGCGAGGATGAACGCGCCGACCGCCCCCGCGATGAACAGCACGCGCTTCAACAGACTTCGCCCACCGCCGGGCAGAACGCGCGCCCCGCGCCCGACATCGAAGCGCGCCGCGCGCCCGGCGTCGAAGGTCACGCCGCAACGCTTGCACGCGGCGGCCTCCGCCCAGTTCACCATCCCGCACTTCGGACATTTCTTGCTACTCATCTTGCACTCTCGTTTTAACGCCCGTCTCGCCGGTCGTTTCATCTTCGCCGTCGCGGTTCGCGCCGATGAAGGAACGGAGCGCGGCGAGGTTCAGTTCGTCGTCGCCTTGTTCGTCGAGGGGGGTTTCGAGGATGAAGGCGGCGTGCGCGAGGCGCGGGTCGGTGGCGACGCGCGCGAGCGGTTCGCGGCCGATGTGGCCGAGGCCGATGTGCCAGTGGCGGTCGACGCGCGAGTTGTAGTCGGCCTTCGAGTCGTTGAAGTGGACGGCGCGAATATTTTCCGTGCCGACGTTTCGTTCGAGCGCGTCGAAGGTGGCCGCGAGTCCGTCTTCGTCGCGCAGGTCGTAACCGGCGGTGAAGGCGTGTGCGGTGTCGAAGCAGACGCCGAGGTTGAGCGCCGGGCAAGCGTCGATGATGTCTCTCAGGTGCTCGAAGCGATGGCCGATGCACGCGCCCTGCCCCGCCGTGTTTTCGAGCAGCACGCGGAAGGCGGACAGGTCGAGGCCGTCGCACGCCTCGCGCAAACTCTCCGCGCAGGTGCGGATGCCGTCCACCTCGCACGCGCCGCGCGCGCTGCCCGGATGCACGACCAAGTAGTCCGCGCCGAGCGTGAGGCCGCGCTCGACCTCTTCCCGAAACGAGGCGACCGACTTCTCCCGGATCGACTCGTCGGCCGCCGCGAGGTTGATCAAGTAGTTCGCGTGAATGACGACGGGCGAAATCTCCGTCTCGCGCCGGACGCGCCGGAAAGTCTCGACTTCCTCAACGCTCAATTCCTTCGCCTTCCACCCGCGCGGGTTGCGCGAAAAAATCTGCACCGTATTGCAACCGAGCGCGCGCGCCTTCAAGAGCGCGTGCTGCAACCCGCCCGCAATCGGCGCATGGAATCCGATGCGCGGACGCTCCGGCCTGACAACTTTTGACATTGACGTACTGACTGTCATCCTGATTTTTGTCCCGTCAGCGACTGACAAACTTGCCGGTGCAAAACAACTCTTCCGCGATTATCAACTCTTCCGCTTTACTGCTTCTCCACCTCTTCCATCACGCGCAGCATGTTGCCGCCGAGAATTTTGTGGATGTCCGTTTCCGTATAACCACGGCGGAGCAGTTCGGCCGTGAGGTTCGGGAAGTCGGCCACGGTCGCAAGGTCGTGCGGGACGGCTTGGATGCCGTCGAAGTCCGAGCCGATGCCGACGTGATCGATGCCGACGAGTTTGACGATGTAATCGATGTGATCGACGACGCGCGCGACCGAGACGCGCGGCATGCGGCGCGCATACTCGCGTTCGCGCACGCGGTCGCGCGCCAGTTTCTTTTGCGCGGGCGTACCCTTCGCCGTGCGCGAGGCTTCGGCGACGAGCGGGGCGATCTCCGCGTCCACACGCCGCTGTGCGTCCTGCCAGCCCGGCTCGATGAAGCGCGGGTAGAAGACGACGGCGCACAGGCCGCCCGTGCGTGCGAGCGCGCGCAGTTGGTCGTCCGTCAGGTTGCGCGGGACGTTGACGATTGAGCGGACGCCGGAGTGGGTGGCGATGACGGGCTTCGTGGAAGTCTCGACGATGTCCCAGAAAGTTTTGTCCGAGACGTGCGAGACATCGACCATGATGCCGAGCCGGTTCATCTCCGCGACGACTTTGCGGCCGAACTCGTTCAAGCCGCGCGTCTGTCCCGCTTCGTCGCCCGACGAGCCTGCCCAACTCAGAGAGACCGACCACGCGGGCGACATGTAGCGCACGCCGAGGCGATAGTATTTCTCGACGTTCTCCAGACGCTCGTCGATGGCATAGCCGCCTTCGAGACCCATCAGCGCGGCGAGTCGCCCCGTGGAAGCGATGCGGCGAATGTCGGCGGCCGTGGTCGCCAGTTCCCAAGTCTCCGGGTGCTGTTCGGCGAGCGCGCGCACGGCCGCGATCTGTTTGTCCGCGCGCTCCACGGCCGTGCGCCCGCCCGTGCCGAAGTATTGCGGCTCGACCCAGATGGAGAAGAATTGCGCGTCGTGCCCGCCCGCTTTCATGCGCGGCGCATCGAGGTGTCCGTCGGCGAGTTGCGCGTTGATGTCCGCGCCTTCGTCAATCATGCGCTGCACGGTGTCGGCGTGCATGTCGATGAGGATGGCGCGCTCGTGCAGCGTGCGCGCGCTCGCAGCAGCGTCGGCGGCTGTGGGTTCGTTGTTGGCGACGCGCGGCGTCGCGGTGTTTGCGTTTTCAGGCATTGAGTTTTGCGTCGTCGCGTTGTGCGTCGCGGAGTTGTGCGCGGCGCGGCAACCCGCGAGCGCGTTTAAGGCGCAGGCCGCGAGGACGAATGCAAACAACGGGACGCTTCTCGGTCTCTCTCGCATCGCTCGTTCTCGCCCGCCCGCGCGGCGCGGAATTTCGCCTCTTATCAATGTTTATTAAGACGAGAAAGATGGTACGGCGCGCCCTCGCTCGGAAGCAAGGCGGCGCGCTTGCAAGCCGCGCCCGTTTCTTGCTATTGTGCGATTTAATCTGCCGCGCAATTGCCACGACTTGGACACGGTTTCCACAAATCCGTTTTCGATAATGGACTCGAACCAACGTTTAATGTCGCCCCCGCCCTGCAACATCAGCGGAGACGAATAAAGGAGCAAATCAATGTTCGCAGACGACGCACCAGCCAAAGGCATCAAGACGCCGCGCATCAATCAGGAAATCTGGCACAACGGTGAATTCATCCAGTGGAACGACGCGCGCGTCCACGTCATGTCGCACGTCCTGCACTACGGCTCAAGCGTCTTCGAGGGCATCCGCTGCTACCACACGCGGCGCGGCCCGGCCGTCTTTCGCCTGCGCGAACACATGCGCCGTCTGATGAACTCCGCGAAAATCTATCGCATGGATCACGACTGGACGCTCGACCAACTGTGCGAAGCGGCCGTCGAACTCGTCCGGCGCGGCGACCTCGAACAATGTTACCTGCGCCCGATCATCTTCCGCAGTTTGGACGAAGCGCGCCCGGCCTTCGGCGTCAACCCGTTCCCGAACCCGCTGGCCTGCTACATCGGCGCGTGGGATTGGGGCAAGTATCTCGGCGACGAAGCGATTGAAGAGGGCGTGGACGTGTGCGTCTCTTCTTGGAATCGTCTGTCTCCGAACTCGATGCCCGCGATGGCGAAGTCGGGCGCAAACTACATGAACTCGCAACTGATCAAGATGGAGGCGATCAAGAACGGCTACTCCGAAGGCATCGCACTCGACGACCGCGGGTTCGTCTCGGAAGGTTCGGGCGAAAACATCTTTCTCGTCCACGACGGGAAAGTGATCACGCCGCCGCTTTCGTCTTCGATCCTGCCGGGCATCACGCGCGACAGCGTCATCCAGATTTGCCGCACGCTCGACATCCCCGTCGCCGAGACCGGCTTGCAGCGCGCGGCTCTGTACGTCGCCGACGAACTGTTCTTCACGGGCACGGCGGCCGAAGTGACGCCGATTCGCTCCGTCGACAAGATCAAGATCGGCACGGGCAAGCGCGGCGAAGTGACGGCGCGCATCCAGCAAGCCTTCTTCGAGATCACGAAGGGCGAGCGCGAAGCGCCCGGCGACTGGTTGACCTACGTCAAAGAGGCGAAAGCGAGCGCGCCCGGCGGAAACAACGGCCACCGCAACGCCGCGCACGCCAAGCCCGCGCCCAATACGAACAATGCGGCTGAGGCGCACATCTCCGAAAGTTTCCTCACCGTCGGGACGGAGTAGGGATTGCGGATGGGAAAACAAGAGAACTCTTTGTCGGGGCGTGGGTCGGTTTGAAATAAAGACGTTTCGCGCTGGAGGCGCAAAGAGTTAGAGCAGAAGGCGCAAAGGATTGACCGGCTATTTAAGTTAGCTGGTTTCCTTTGCGCCTTACGTTTTTCACTCTCTGTGCCTCCAGCGCGAAATTCTTCCCCACATCTTTCTCCGGCACGTCAGAGCAATTGAGCGTTCCGTGCGTCACGCGAATTTCAGTTATAATGCGCGCGACCCGATCCCCTCCGGCGCACCAGCAGACTTCTTCCGTCTGCGCTGACAGAACAAATCTTTCACAACGGATGTAGATCAAGCAGGAGGTAGTATCCGCAATGAAGTCAACGCGCCAGTTCGTCGTCGTCGCCGTGCTCGTGTTCGTGGTCGCCTTCATGTCCGCCCGCACGGCGGCGGCGCAGGGCGGCGTCTCGCCCGTCACGCTTCAACCAGTGCTGTCCAATCTCTCAAGCCCCGTGCTCGTGACGAACGCGCGCGACGGCAGCCACCGCCTCTTCGTCGTCGAGCAACCGGGACGCATACAGGTGCTCCAACCGGGCGCTTCCGTGCCGGCCGTGTTTCTCGACATCACCTCGAAGGTGCTCGCGGGCGGCGAGCGCGGATTGCTCGGTCTCGCCTTCCACCCGCGGTTCAACGCCAACCGGCGTCTCTTTGTGAACTACACGCGGCGGCCTGACGGCGCGACCGTCATCGCCGAATATCGCGTCTCGGCGACGAACCCTAATCTGGTCGATGCGGCTGAGACGGTTCTGCTCGTCATCCCGCAACCGTTCGAGAATCATAACGGCGGCATGATCGCGTTCGGCGCGGACGGCTTCCTCTACATCGGCATGGGCGACGGCGGCTCGGCCAACGACCCGCAGAACCGCGCGCAGAACGTGGAAGACTTGTTGGGCAAGATGCTGCGCATCAACGTGGATCAAGCGAACGGCTCAGCGCCCTATTCCTCGCCGCCGGACAATCCCTTCTTCGGGGCGACGGCCGGGCGCGACGAGATTTACGCGACGGGCTTGCGCAATCCCTTCCGCTTCTCCTTCGACCGCGCCACCGGCCAACTCTACGCGGGCGACGTGGGACAGAACGTGCGCGAGGAGATCGACATCATCACGCGCGGCGGCAATTACGGCTGGCGCGTCTTCGAGGGCACGCGCTGCACCGGACTCGGCCCGGCGCAGTGCGTCGCCGCCAATTACCAAGCGCCCATCGCCGAATACGATCACGCGGGCGGTCGCTGTTCGGTGACGGGCGGCTACGTCTATCGCGGCACGCGCGGGACGCTGCCCACCGGCGCTTACATCTACGGCGACTTCTGCACCGGCGAACTGTTCGTGCTGCAAGGGACGACGCCCGAGTTCTTGCAGGACACGACCCTCAGCCTCTCTTCGTTCGGCGAAGACGAAGCGGGCGAGCTTTACGTCGCGAGTCTCGGCGGAACCGTCCACCGCCTCGTCAACTCCTGCACCTACACCATCAGCCCCGCGAGCCGCACCTCTCCGGCGGGCGGCGAGACCTTCAACGTCAACGTGACGACGCAGGGCGGATGCTCTTGGGCGGCCGTGAGCGACAGCGGCTTCATCAACGTCGCCTCCGGCGCGAGCGGTACGGCGAGCGGCACGGTGACGCTCTCCGTGGCGGCCAACGGGTCGGGCGTGCCGCGCACGGGCACGGTCTTTATCGCCGGTCAGATTTTCACCGTCACGCAACCGGAGTTGACGCCGGAAGTGCCGACGTTACAGTTCAGCCAAGCCTCGTATCAATTCTCCGAGGGCGCGGGTCATGCGGTCGCCGTCGTCACGCGCACGGGCGATAGCTCGTCCGCCGTCTCGGTCAAATTCGAGACCATCGACGACCCGGCGGCCGTGCCTTGTTCGACGGCCAACGGGACGGCCTACGCGCGTTGCGACTATTCGACGACCGTCGACACGTTGACCTTCGCGCCCGGCGAGACGAGCAAAGAGATCGACATCGCGCTCATCGACGACGCGCACGTCGAAGGCAGCGAGACGTTGCGCCTGCGACTCAGCGATGTGACAGGCGTGGCCGCGCTCGGCGCGCAGAGCACGGCCATTCTGACGATTACGGACAACGACGCGGCGGCTGGAGCAAACCCGATCTTCTCGACGCCCTTCTTCGTCCGCGTGCACTACCTCGACTTCCTCTCGCGCGAGCCTGAACCGGGCGAGCCGTGGAGCACGATCTTGAATAGCTGTCCCGATGTCAACAACGATACGTCTTGCGACCGCATCAAGGTCTCGCAAAGTTTCTTCGGCGCGCCGGAGTTTCGTCTGAAAGGTCTGTTCGTCTACAACTTCTACCGCGTGGCCTTCAATCGCCGCCCCGACTACGCCGAGATCATCCCGGACATGCGCGCCGTGACGGGGCAGACGCCCACCGACACCTTCGCGCGCCGCGCCGCCTTCCCCAACATCTTCGTCGCGCGACCGGAGTTCAAGGCGCGTTACGACGCGCTCTCGAACACGGCTTACGTCAACGCCCTGCTCGACCCTTACGGGTTGCAACAGATCACGACCCCCGACCCGCAGAACCCGGAGGGCGCGTCGAGAGTGACGTTGACGCGTGCGGAGTTGGTCAACCGTCTCGGCGCGAGCGGCGCACAAGCTCTCACGAGAGAGCGGGTGTTGCGCGCCGTCGTCGAGTCGGACGAGGTGGTCGGGCGCGAGTACAACGGCGCGTTCGTGGCGATGCAATACTACGGTTATTTGCGACGGACGCCGGAGGAAGCGGGCTATCAGGATTGGCTCAGAGTGATCAACCAAGACCCGAATAATGTTCGTCTCATGGTCAACGGCTTTATGAACTCAACCGAGTATCGGCTCAGGTTCGGCCGCCCGTAAAGCCGTGTGATAAGGTCTTGAGGACAAGGAGAAAAAATGGAACGTAAAGCAGCAACGGATTACCCGCAGGAGTTGTTAGACCTCTTCGACGAATACCAGCATGGCGACATCGACCGCCGCACTTTCCTCGACCGCGCTGTCAGGTTCGCGGTCGGCGGCCTGACGGTCGCGGCGATCTTCGAGAGCCTCACGCCCAACTACGCCTGGGCGCAGCAGGTGAAGCCGGACGACAAGCGCATCCACGCGGGCTACGAGACGGTGCAGTCTCCCGCAGGCAACGGTTCGATCAAAGGTTATCTGGCGCGCCCGGCGAAAAACGGGAAGCTGCCCACAATACTCGTCATCCACGAGAATCGCGGGCTCAACCCTTACATCGAAGACGTAGCGCGGCGGCTGGCGCTCGCCAACTTCGTCGCCTACGCGCCCGACGGTCTGACTTCGGTCGGCGGTTATCCGGGCAACGACGAAAAAGGCGCGGCGCTCTTTCGCGAGGTGGACGGCAAGAAGATGACCGAAGATTTCGTCGCGGCGGCCAAGTGGCTCAAAGGCCGTCCCGATTCAAGCGGCAAACTCGGCGCGGTCGGTTTCTGCTTCGGCGGCGGGATGGTCAATCAACTGGCCGTGCGATTGGGCGCTCTGTTGAACGCCGGGGTCGCGTTCTACGGCCGGCAGGCGGGCGCGGACGATGTGCCCAAAATTTCCGCGCCGCTGCTGTTGCATTACGCGGGCAACGACCAGCGCGTCAACGAAGGCATCCCGGCATACGAGGCGGCGCTCAAGGCCAACAAGAAGACTTACGCGCTCCACATGTACGAAGGCAAGCAGCACGGCTTTCACAACGACACGACGCCGCGCTATGACGAAGCGGCCGCGAAACAGGCTTGGGCGCGCACGCTCGAATGGTTCAATAAATACCTGCGGTAACGCCTGTTGAGAAATGCGCGGAAGAATTTCGCGCAAAGGCGCAAAGGCGCAAAGCGGAAGACGCAAAGGAAACCGTTAACTTTAGTAACCGGTCAATCCTTTGCGCCTTTTGCTTTAATCCTTTGCGCCTTTGCGTGAAACGTCTTTATTTCAAACCGAACCACTCCCCCGGAGAGATATTCGTTGACGCCGACGCGCGCGGCTCGCTAGAATGAATTCGGCGTCTTCGGGTGGCTAATCTTTCCCTTGACGCGAGTGCCTGCCTCGAACAACCCGTCGCGCCCGCCGCAAGTTTTCAAATTTTAAGCATTAACGCGTAACTCCAAGTCAGCGCCGCCTTGCGCCGCCCGGTACTTGCCCGCTCGCGTTTCGCAGTTATGACCGACGATAGTTTTGTTGCCCGTTCATCCGAAAGTTTTACCGACGCATCTCTATGGTAGTTAAGATTGACGACCTTTTGCGAGGCGCGACCGCGTGCGGCGCGTCCGACCTCCACATCAAAGCCGGTTCATTTCCCGTCATGCGTCTGGACGGCGAGTTGAAGCCCGTCACCAACTCGACGCGCTTGACGCAGGACGACACGCTCGACATGGCCTTCTCCATCATGTCGAACCGGCAGAAGCAACGCTTCAAAGAGACTTCCGAAGTTGACATCGCTTACGGGCTGTCGGGCGTCGGGCGTTTTCGCGCCAACGTCTTCCAGCAGCGCGGCACGGTGAGCATGGTCTTGCGCGTCATCCCCGACAAAGTGCGCACCATGTACGACCTCGGGCTGCCGCCCGCCGTCGAACAGATCGGCACGGAGCAGCGCGGGCTGATACTCGTCACCGGCGCGACCGGCTCCGGTAAATCTTCGACGCTCGCCGCGCTCATCGACTACATCAACTCGACGCGCGGCGGCCACATCGTGACCATCGAAGACCCGATAGAATTTCTCCACCGCGACAAAAAATCCTTCATCTCGCAGCGCGAGGTGGGCGTGGACACGCGCTCCTTCGCCGAAGCCCTGCGCGGCGCTTTGCGCCAAGACCCGGACGTGATCCTCGTCGGTGAAATGCGCGACCACGAAACCATTGAGACCGCTCTGACCGCCGCCGAGACCGGCCATCTCGTCCTCTCGACGCTCCACACGCTCGACGCCACGGAGACCGTCACGCGCATCGTCTCGTCCTTCCCGCCGCACCAGCAAAAGAGCGTCCGCCTGCAACTGGCCGGCATCCTTCGCGCCGTCATCTCGATGCGCCTCGTGCGTGCGGCGAACGGCATCGGCCGCGTGCCCGCCGCCGAGATCATGGTCTCCACGGGCACGATTCGCGACTACATCGCCAACGAAGAAAAGACGCCGCTCATCCGCGACGCCATCGCCGCGGGCACTTCGCAATACGGCATGCAGACCTTCGACCAGTCGCTGTTCAATCTCTTCCAGTCCGGCCTGATCACGATTGAAGAAGCCTTGCGCGGCGCGTCGAACCCGGACGAGTTCCGCATGCGCGTCTCCGGCATCTGCACCAGCAATGATCAGGCGAAAGAACAGATCGTCAGCATGAGCAATCAATAGCCGTAGTGCCTACCGTCAGCGCGGTTCACAAAGCAAAGAGCGGAACCACGAAACGACACGAAACAACACGAACAAGCGTTGCCTCCTGTTTCGTGTTGCTTCGTGTGGTTTCGTGGTTTCAAGTTTTTGTTAGTCTCTCCAAAACTTAAGCCGCACGCGGACGGCGTTCATGCGTTCGTCGTGCTATCCTGCACGCGCACACGCCGCTATCTTTTCGGACGCATCCGCTGTTACTTCCGTCCCGCCGGTCTGTGACTTCAATCAAAGGTGAAAACTTAATTTGAGGCAACGAATCTCGCGCGCCGCCTTGCGTCTCGTGTGTGGCCTGTTGTTGCTATCGGCGTTCGTCTCCGTTAACGCGCAGGAGGAGCGACCGCAGCTTTCAATTCAAGCGGGACATCCGGACTGGGTCATCGCCGTCGCTTTCAGCCCCGACGGGCAGACGCTCGCCAGCGGCGGCAGCGTCTCGGACGGCACGGTGCGCCTGTGGGACGTGGCGTCCGGCATTCAACTGCGCGTCCTGCGCGGCCACGAAAGTCTCATCTCGCAACTCGCCTTCAGCGACGACGGCCGCCTGCTCGCCAGCAGTTCCGGCGAGCGCATCATCCTGTGGGACGTGGCGACGGGCGACGCGCTTCGCGCCATCGAGACCGCGCAAACAGACCTCAACCAGCTCGCCTTTATCAAAGACGACAAGCAGTTGATCAGCGGCAGCGGCGCGGGCGGCGCGGAGGAACAGACGGTCAAGATTTGGGACACCGCGACGGGCGAACAGTTGCACGAAGGGCGCGGCCAAAATCTCTTCAACCCCGCCGCCGGAAGTTTCAGCCCCGACCGCAAGACCCTGCTCGTGCACGATGCAGACCCCGCGAACCCGGATGTCATACGCCTCGTGGACGTGCAGACGCGCAAGGAACGGCTCACTCTCACAGGACACGAGGGAGAGGTGTTGTGCGCCGCTTGGAGCAGCGACGGACGCTTGATTGCGAGCGGCGGGCAGGACAACGCTGTCCGCGTGTGGGACGCCGCGACGGGCAGACAATCGCGCACCTTGAGCGTCAACTCCACGGTCGTCAACTCCGTCGCCTTGAGCCGCGACGGGAAGCGACTGGCGACGGGGAACGGCGACGGCGTGGGGACGATCAAGTTGTGGGAATTGACGAGCGGCAAGGGCGCGACGACGATTGACGCCGCGTGGCCGCGCGTGAAAAAGGTCTTCTTCGGTGCGGATGGAAAAGTTCTCAATAGCATCGCGCGCGACAACACGCTCACGAGTTGGAACGCGTTGACGGGCGACGCGGCGGGCACGCTCGAAGCAAGCGGAATGGAAGAAGTGCATGCTTGCGGCGGCGACGCGGACGGCCTCGCGGGCAAAGACAAGGGCGGCGACAAGGACACCGACAAGGGCGGCAAGGAAAACGCGAGACTTCTCTTCGGCGTCGCACGGAAAGGCGAGCAGTTGATCGTGCATGTGCTCGACCCGAAGACGGGCAAGTCTCTGCGCCCGTTCGCGGGTTTCGCCTCCGGCCGCTCGTCCGTGGCGTGCAGCGCGGACGGGAGCACTCTGGCCGTCGGCGGCATCAAGACCGCGCAACTCTGGGACGTCGTGACGGGCCGCCCGACCCACACGCTCGCCGGACACCTCTTCGGCGTCTACTCGATGGCCTTCAGCGCCGACGGCAAACAACTCGTCACGGGCAGCGGCGTGTACGGCGGCGAAGGTCAACTGCGACTTTGGGAAGTCGCCACCGGGCGACTCGTCAAAGACGTGCGGCTCCCACAGTCGGGCGGCTTCAAGTCAATCGTCTACAGTCCCGACGGTAAAACCATCGCCGCCGGGAGCGGGCGGCAAGGCAAGGAAGGAACGATCACGCTCTACGATGCGGCGACGCTCGCCGAGCGGCGCACGCTCTCAGGCCACACGGATTTCGTCTCGTCCGTCGCCTACAGCGCCGACGGTAAATTGCTCGTGAGCGGCAGTTGGGACAGGACGCTCAAAGTGTGGGACGCGGAGCGCGGCGCGGAACTGGCGACGCTCATCGCGTCGAACGCGAACGACTGGCTCGTCGTCACGCCCGACGGATTGTTCGACGGCTCGCCCGCCGCTTGGGGACAAATCCTCTGGCGCTTCTCGCCGCAGTTGCGTGACGTTGCGCCGGTCGAACTTTTCTTCAACGAGTTCTACTACCCCAACCTGCTCGCCGACATCTTCGCCGGGCAGCGTCCCAAAGCCGCCACGGACTTCGCGCGAAAAGATCGACGCCAACCACAACTCAAACTCACACTCTCGCCGGAGACTTCCGCCGCGACAAACACGACGACCGTGCCCGCCGGAGACGCGACGACTGCGCCCGTCACGACGCGCACGGTGCGCTTGAAGATCGATGTGACGCGTGCGCCCGCGGGCGCTCTCGACGTGCGCCTGTTTCGCAACGGCTCGCTCGTGCGCGTCTGGCACGGCGACGTGTTGAAGGGGCAAGAGAGCGCGACGCTCGAAGCGACGCTCCCCGTCATCGCGGGAGAAAATCGACTGACGGCCTACGCCTTCAACCGCGACAACGTCAAGAGCACGGACGCCGTCTTGCACATCACGGGCGACGAACGCCTGCGCCGCAAGGGCACGTCCTACATCGTCGCCGCCGGCATTAACGAGTATGCCCCCAATCCCTTCTTCCGAAGTTTGAAATATGCCGTCGCCGATGCGGACAGTTTCGCGTCGGAGTTGAAGCGGCAGCAGGAACGTCTGGGGCGTTACGAGAAAGTCGAGATCGTCAAACTGACGGACGCATCGGCGACGAAGGCCAACCTCCTCGCCGCGCTCTCGGCGCTCACCGCCAAAGCGCAACCGGAAGATGCCGTCATCGTCTACTACGCCGGGCACGGCCTCGCGCACAGAGGCCTGTTCTACCTCATCCCGCACGACCTCGGCGGCGCGCAACATACGACGACCGGGGCGACGGAAGAGGCGAATCGTGAGGCGCTTTTGGAAGCCTCGCTCGTGGCGCGCGGCGTCTCCGACAGAGAGTTGGAGCGCGCGTTCGAGTCGGTCGATGCCGGGCAGATCATGATGGTCATAGACGCTTGCAATTCCGGTCAGGCGCTCGGCGGCGAGCGCGACGGGCGCGGCCCGATGAACGCGAAAGGCTTGGCGCAACTCGCCTACGACAAGGGCATGTACATCTTGACGGCCGCGCAGAGTTTTCAGGCGGCGCAGGAAGCGAGCGTCGTCGGCCACGGGCTGTTGACGTTCGTGCTGTTGGACGAGGGCTTGAAGCAGTCGGCTGCGGACGGAGAACCGCGCGACGGGACTGTCCTCGTGCGCGAATGGCTCGACTACGCGACGCGCCGTGTGCCCGAAATGCAGTTGGACAAGATGAAAGAAGCGGGCGCGCGCGGCGGCGACCTCTCGTTCGCGGAAGGCGAACGCGGGCTCAACATGGAACGACGCAACGGACAGCGCCCGCGCGTCTTCTATCGACGCGAACTCGAAGCGCAGCCGCTCGTCATCGCGCTGCCCCAAGCGACGGCCAAGCCTTAACTTCCCGGCACACGGCCACAAGCTAATTTTTCCTCCGCGTTCTCCGCGTGATCTCTGTGTCCTCTGCGTGGAATGTTGATTCACCAACTCTCACGCAGAGATCGCAGAGATCGCGCGGAGAACGCGGAAGCTTCCAGCTACTCGCAGTAGCCTTTCACTGCGCCGCCTCTCGCGCGTAGAAATCCACGACGCTTTGCGCGGCCGCCGCGACCCGCTCGCGCAGCGCGGCAGGCTCCAACACTTCGAGTTGCGTGCCGAACGAGAGCGCGTATTCGCAAGCCATCTCTTCGCTGTCGAACCCGAGCCGGACTTCGACCCACCCATCCGCGTCCGCTTCGCCCGTCCGCTCGATGCGCGCGAACCTGCCCGCGTAAGACAGGCGCGCCACGATCTCCTGTCGCACGCGCACGCGCGCACGATAATTCGGCAGCCGCGCGCGATACTCCGCCGCCGACTGCTCCCAGAACGTCGCCAGATCGAAATCCAACGGGCGGCGGCACGCCTCCGTCAACACCTCCACGCCCCGCACGCGCGAGACGCGATAACTGCGCGCTTCCCCTTCGACCGCCGCGACCAGATACCAGACGCTCCCCTTCGCCACCAGACCGAGCGGATCGAGCGTGCGCTCGACCGCCTCACACTCGCCGCGCGCGTAACGGATGCGCGCGCGGCGCTCCTGCCAGATCGCCTCTTGCAGCGCGTGCAGGTGCGGCACTGCTTCTTCGGCGCGCGTCCAGCCCGTCACGTCCAGATGTATGCGTTGGCGCGCGTATTCCGCGCCGCGCCGGTAGACGGAAGGCAGCGCGGCCAGCAGTTTCAAAAACGCTCCTTCGGCCGCTTTGTCCAAGTTCAAGTCGGCCAACAGGCGCGACGGCTTGATGGCGAACAAAGATTGAATCTCCGTCTCGTTCAACCCCGTCAGATCGGTGCGATACTCGCCGAGCAGAGACCAGCCGCCGCCCGTGCCGCGCTCGGCCACGACGGGGATGCCCGCCGTGCTCAGAGCCTCCATGTCGCGGTGGATCGTCCGCGCGGAAACTTCCAGCCGCCCGGCCAAGTCTTTCGCCGTCAACTGCCGGTGCGACTGCAACAACAGCACGATGGTAAACAGACGATCCGCACGCATCGCTTCCCTCCTTCCCTCCGTGTTACTCCGTGTCCTCCGTGATTAATCAACTGATATTCACCACGGAGGACACGGAGTAACACGGAGGACAATCAAGAGCCTGACAGTCAATCGCGACTCGCTATAAAACTCCTCTCATCCGTCTAACCCGGCGCGATTTTATCTCACGAATATGACAGAGGGTGTCATCAATTTTCGTCTATCCTGAATTTATGTGAGAAACGAAAGGAGTTGAAACGATGAAAGCTGACGAGACGGCGGAGCAGACTTTGAAGGGGCGGGTGGCGCTCGTGGCTGGGGCGACGCGGGGCGCGGGGCGCGGCATCGCGCAGATGCTCGGCGAAGCGGGCGCGACCGTCTATTGCACGGGGCGAAGCGTGCGAGGCGAGCCGCCCGCGTCCGGCGTCCACAAGGGGCGCGCGGAGACGATTGAAGAGACGGCCGAGTTGGTGTCGGCGCGCGGCGGGCGCGGGCTGCATGCGCGCGTCGATCACACGGACGAGGCACAGGTCGCGGCTCTTTTCGAGCGCATCAAGGCCGAAGCGGGCAGGCTCGACATCGTCGTCAACGTGCTCGGCGGCGACACGCAGGCCGAGTGGAAACCTTTCTGGCAACAGTCGCTCGACAAGGGTTTGCGCTGGCTGAGGACGGAGCTTTTTTCGCACATCATCACGAGCCGGTATGCCGCGGCGCTGATGGTCGAACGCAAACCGAAGAACGGCCTCATCGTCGAAATCACGGACGGCGACGGCGTGGGTTATCGCGGCAATTTCTTCTTCGACCTCGTCAAGGTCTCGACGATTCGCTTGGCCTACGCGCTCGGCGAAGAACTCGCGTCGAAGAAGATCGCCGCCCTCGCCATCTCGCCCGGCTTCATGCGTACCGAATGGATGCTCGACCACTTCGGCGCGACCGAGGAGAACTGGCGCGAGGTGGCCGAGACGAACCCGGAGGCGAAGCGCTTCGGCTTCTCCGCGTCTGAAACGCCCTGCTTCGTCGGCCGCGCCGTCGCCGCCCTCGCCGCAGACCCGCGCGTCCTCGAAAAGTCGGGCGGCGTCTACGGCTCTTGGACGCTCTCCGACGAATACAAGTTCACGGACATCGACGGCAACCGCCCGCACATGGGCAACTACTTCGACGAACATTTCAAAGAGATGTTGAGCGCGCCGACCAAGACCGGCTTCCGCTGGAAACTCGAACGCGAGACGCCGCACTCGTCCGCTACGCGCCGCGCACGCGCCAAACGCGCCAGCTAGCAACAGACTTGTCAAACGTCCGTTGAACTGCGATTTCCGATCTCAATTTTGAGATTAAGAGCGACTAACAAAAGCAAGAAACCACGAAGACACACGAAGTCACACGAAGAAGAGGTTCGTGCTTTTTCGTTTCGTGTTGTTTCGTGTGTCTTCGTGGTTTCTTGTTTTAGTTTTCGCTCTAAGACGCGACGCGCTGATCTATGTCGGGACGGAGCGGGACGAGGACGTTCGACGCGTGTGTGGCGGCAGAGCGCGCGTGCTTTAGTTTGAACCAGTCGAGCACGAAGCTCGCGGCGCTCAAGCCGAGCGCGGCGTCGAGCGGGAAGAGTTGCCGTGAGAGTTGACGACGAAGGGCGCGCTCGAAAGAGCGTTCGATCTCGCTCGCCGCGCTCTCTAAACCTTCGACGAAGGCCATGTCCAAATCCTGCCCGCCGCGCGCGCGCCGCCAAGCGAACTCGTAGAGGCGCATGCGTCCCTCGTCCTCGACCGCGCCGCTCGCAACGACGACCAGATGCGTCGCCTCCGTCTCGGCCACCGTCTCGACGACGCGGCGCGCGCAGGCGGGCGTTAAATCGCCGTCCTTCGTCACGAACAGATAAGAGTTGCCGCACACGTCCGCCGCCAGATACGACTCACCGTGCGCCGAAGGCGGCGCGGTCGCGATCTCGCTTTCGGGCACGCCGAGCGAGCGTATGATCTTGTAGACGCGGTTGTTCAACCAGCCGCCGTCTTCAAGGAGCGAGACGGCCAAAGGCGTCGGGTTGATCGTCTCTTCGATCACCTCGTCGGCGACGGGCGCGGCGCACAGGCTGCACTTCGCTTTGCTGATCGTGATGGCGGCGAGCGAATCGGCCGTCGGCAGGTCGAACAGCGCGTGCCCCGACTTGCGACAACTGACGCGCACTTCGCGTTCGAGCAAGCCCGCCTCCAACATGCGCTCGACGGAGACGCTCGCGCTACGTTGAAGCGTCGCGGCCTCGGCGAATAGGCGGCGCGGCGAATAGCCTTCGCGACGCATCTCCTGCACGCGGCGCAAGAAACGGCGCACCGCTCCTTCCTCCATCAACTCCGAGGCGCGCACGAACGCGCGCGCGCCGCCCTTCAACTTCGCGGCGACGGCGAAATCCGTCGGCTGTATCTCCATGAAGCGCGCCAAGCCTTGCGGCGCACGCGCGGCGCGCGACTTCCAGCAAGGCAACTCGAACAACTCTTCGTCCGCGCCCGCCGCGCGCGCCTTCACCGTCCTGATCAAAGCCTCGCGCACGTCGCGGCAGAAGCGGTCGAGTTTCGTCAGAGGCTCTTTCGTCTCCACGCTGTAGACGATGCCCGTCGTCAAAGCCTCTTCGCCGCCAGCGCCGAAGACGACGAAGAACAAACAGTCGGCCGCGCTGAAAATCTCGCCCGGCGTGTAGACCATCGCCGCCCGACTCGTCGCCGTCGTCCGCTCCTGCACAGACTCGCGCGAGCCCGCCGCGCACACGCGCTCGAACTCCGCGACGGCCGCCGCCACAACGTCGTTGCCGCCCGGCGCGCCCGTGTCCTTCGCCAGCAACTCGAAACAGCGACGCCGCGCCGCGCGTATAAGCGGGGCGTGCGCCCTCGCTTCGAGCGCGTCGAGCAGGCGCAGGCGTTCCCCCTCGTCGAGTGTGAGCGCCAAACTGTTGCTTTGAATGAACAGCATCCTTTTTCTTTGCCCGCGCGCTGACGGCATCTTCAACCGCGCGCCTCTGCGCACCCTCTCTGCGCGCCCGCCAATCGTTCTCAGAACCAAACTCTGACCATCACGCTATCGGTTCCATTGAAGGTGATCGGATAGCGGCGCTGCTTGCGCGCCAACTGAATCGCACGCGCATCGTAATCGCTCGCGCCGGGGCGCGGGTTCAGCACGCGCGCGCCGATCACTTCGCCCTTTTTCACGTCAAGCTGGACGTGTATGAGATAACTGCCGTCCCCTTTTTTCGCGGACGCGCCGCCCGCACTCTTCCGCGCGTCTCTTTCCGTCGCGGCGACTTTCTGCGTTGTCTGCTCCGTCTGCCCCGTCTGTTTTGCCTGCTTCATCGTGTCGGCAATCTTCGTTTTTTTCGACGCGCCCGCGACTTGCAAAGCGGCCGCCACCGTTGTCGCCGCTTCGCCCTCACGCCCTGCGGAAGCTGTGCCTTCCTCATTTTTAGACGGCACGGCGGCGGCGGTCGTCGTCGTCGCCGTGGAGTTTGCGGCCGGAGTCGTCGAGGCGGACGTTGCCGGAGTGGCGGCGGCACGCGCCGGGGCGTTCGTCGCCGCGTCGAGTTGTCGGACGGCGACGGGCGCGCCGGCGGATGCGGCCGTTTGGCGTCGCAAATTTAACAGGGCTTGCAAAGCCGTGACGAGCATGAGCCCGACGAGGAAACTGATGACGACCGCATAGATCAGACGCTCGCGCGAGAAGCGGCGCGAGGTGGCATGGATGGCCTCTTCAACGGCCGTCAGACGCTGTTCGAGCGGCGCGAGCAACTCGGCCGCGACGGGCGCGAGTTGGAGCGGCGCGGGTTGCTCGACGAGCGGCGCATCTGTAAACGCCTTCGACGGATAAGCGCCGCCCGCCGTTTTGATCTCGGCCAGATTTTCGCGCCGTGGTGTTTCGACCAGATCGTTGATGAACTTTTGCTGTTGGCGGTCGATGCTCCGCTCCGGCGGGCGGACGAGCGGGTTGAAGTTGAACGACGCGCCGTCGAGCGCAAGCGCGGCATAGACGGCTTCGAGTCCGCGCAAACTTCCGAGCTGCGCATCGACGAGTTGCCCCTCTTCAAAGAAGAACGAGCCGGGCGCGTCCCTGTATTCGACTTGCAGACGCCCCGAACGCCTCTGCACGCGCAGCGTCCTGAAAAGATCGGGCAACGGCTGCTCGTCCAAGTGTCCGGTTAAAACCATGAACTGCGTGCGCTCTATATTTTCCAATTCAACAATTCCTGCCTGAGAGTGTTGTTGTCGCCGCCGTGCGGCGCGTGGGAGGCGTGCGGACGGCTCTCGCCGCGAGAGTTCGCACGGATCGCGATATATTGTGCCGGACTGCGCCGCCTCTCGCACTATGCTGTGCCTGCCCGGCAAAACTCGTTCGCGCGGAATCTACCATTTTATCCACCACGGCACAAGAAACTTTGCGTGCCGAAGACGTTCTTTCGCCACCGGGACATGAAGAGAGACGATAGACAAGTTGAAACCCGGCAACGACGCCGGTGTTCACCTTTCCGCCGTCAAGCGCGTGCGGCGCAGGACGCGCAACGCCATGCGCCAGTCTTCGTTGAGGTCGAAGCGATAGAGGTCGATGTCGGACGAGAGCATGCGCGCGAGCGCGTCGAAGTGGCGATGGAAGCGTAGGAAGGGGGCGACCAAGTAGAGGAGCGGGGGCGCGTCCGCGATGTGTGCGTCGCCGAAGAGGCGCGTGCGCTCGATGTCGCCGCGACGCCTGTGTGCTTCGACGCGCCGCCAGTAGTCCGCGCCTTGCAAGGGGAGCGCGGCGTCTTCGGCGATCTTCAGTTCGACGACGACGAGCCGTCCGTCGCGGCGCAGCGCGAGCAGATCGACGGGACGCGCCGCGTTGTTCCTTGCGTTGCGAGCGAAGGTGCGAAACTGCGCGTGGAGCGGCGCGAGGCGCAGGCCGGGGTCGAGACGTGTGATGTCGCGCCGGAGCAGAGATTCGAGCCATGCTTCGGGCGCGGCGGCGTAGAGCGCGTGGCGTTGATCGACGGCGGCGGCGCGGCGGTGTGCGCGCAGTTCGTCGATGAGTTTGGAGAATTGCGGGAGCGTGTCTTCATCGAGCAGGAGACGCGTCGGGCGCGTCGCCCCGAACCAGACGCGCTCGCGCCCCATCCACCGGCGCACGCGCGCGAAAGTGAGACCGTGGAAGCGCAGGGTTTCGCCGTGGCGTGCGCGCACGGCGTCGATGGCTTCGGGCGCGAGCGCGATGATGCGCGCGGCCGTCTCGCTCAAGGGCGCGGGCGGCGGGCGGCGAGCGCGCGGCGCGTCCGCGAACGTCTCGGCAAGCGTCGGCGGCGCGAGTTGAGACAAAATTTGCCCTGTCTCGTCCATCGCCCACAACTTGATCTCGCGGCGCACGCTCGCGCCGAGCAAGGCCAGACGCTCGGCCACCGCGTCTTTCAGTTCGTCCGAGACGACGAGCCACAAAGAACGCGCGCTGGACGCGCGACCCGACTTGCCACGCTCGCCCGCGCGCGGCCACCAGAGCAAAGCCGACGCGAGAAAGGCGTCCACTTCATGCGCGCCGAGCGAGACGACCGCGCCCGTCGCAGCGATGCTTTCACGCCCGGAGCGCAAGTTGATACGCGCGTAACGCCCCGGCACGCCGCGCCGCGCGCCCGCGCTCAAACTCGCGCGCTCGACCTCGGCGTTCCCCGCCGCTTCACGGACGAGCGAGGCCAAACGCGCGCATGCCGCGCGTCGTGCCGCCGCGAGTGTTTCCGTTCCCTCGCGCACCGTGGCGCGCGGCACAAGTTCCAACACGGCGCGTTCAGCGCCCGCGCGGCGGGTCGCTTCCAGACGCAGGCGCTCGCCAGTCCACTCCCAACCCTCCACGCGCCACACGCGCGCGTGGCCGCGCTTCGTCCGGTACGAAAAGTGGAGCGCGCCGTGCGCGGCCTTCAACTCCCACTCGCCGCGGCCGACGGGCACGCTCTCTTCGTCGGGCGCACCCATGCAGAACCATTCGACGCGCGCGTCGAGTATCTCCGCGAGGCGACGCGCGGCGTCCACACGTTCATCTAAAGTAGTGAGGCGTTTCATTGGATGGACTGCGCCGCGCTGTAGTCGCGCCGTGCGTTGTGGGGACGCTTTCGGGTGAGGCGCGCGTTCGCGGTCGTTTATGAGCGTGTGCTAAGATCGCACGCAGCGTAACAGGCCAAGAGGAGTGACAGGCGACGGGGCGAAATGTTTTCTCTCTGCGCCTGTCACTTCTTAACGTCGGCCTTGCGCTAAGGTAAGGATTTTAAGCCAGTGAGTAAAGCAATGAAAGAGATTTATCTGACCGGGGCGGTGCGAACGCCCATCGGCCGCTTCGGCGGCGCGCTCGCGAATGTTCCGGCGGCCGAACTCGGCGCGACGGCGGCGACAGCGGCGCTGGCTCGTGCGGGTCTTGCGACGGACGCGATTCAGGAAGTCGTCTGGGGCGCGGCCAGACAGGCCGGCACGGGGCCGAACCTCGCGCGACAGATCGCTTACCGCGCGGGCGTGCCCGTCGCCGTGCCTGCCTTCACAGTCAATCAGGCGTGCGGGTCGGGGTTGAAAGCGATCATTCTGGCGGCGCAGGAGATCATGCTGGGGCGCGCGCGCGCGGTGCTCGCGGGCGGCGTGGAGAATATGTCGCGCGTGCCCTACTTCGCGGAGGGCGCGCGTTGGGGCGCGAAGATGGGCAACGTCGAACTCGTCGACGGCATGTACCGCGACGGCTTCCAAGACCCGCTCTCCGGCCTCATCATGGGCGAGACGGCCGAGAACCTCGCGCGTCAATACGAGATCGCGCGCGGGGAGCAGGACGAGTACGCACTGCGCTCGCAGCAACGCGCCGCCACGGCCATCGACTCCGGCCGCTTCGATACGGAACTCACGCCCGTCGAAACGAAAGGCAGGCGCGGCGAAACCGTCGCCGTCACGCGCGACGAACACCCGCGCGCCGACACGACCATTGAATCCTTGCGCAAACTCCCGCCCGTCTTCGACCGCCAGACCGGCACGGTGACGGCCGGCAACTCTTCCGGCATCACGGACGGCGCGGCGGCCATCGTCGTCTTGGACGAAGAGACTCTGCGTGAGACCGCGCGGCGCAACGACGACGAACCGGTGGCGCGTCTCGTCGATTACGAGATCGCCGGAGTCGCTCCCGAAGTGATGGGCATCGGCCCCGTCCCCGCCGTCCGCGCCCTGCTCGCGCGCCAAAACCTGACGCTCGCAGACATCGACCTCGTCGAACTCAACGAAGCCTTCGCCGCGCAGGTCATCGCCTGTGACCGCGAACTGCATTTCGACGCCGCGCGCCTCAACGTCAACGGCGGCGCGATTGCCCTCGGCCACCCCATCGGCTGCACCGGCGTCCGCATCACCACCACGCTCCTGCACGAATTACACAAACGCCAGGCGCGCCTCGGCCTCGCCACCCTCTGCGTCAGCGGCGGCCTCGGCCTCGCACTCTTGATCGAGCGCATGTGAACCTGTACTCAAAGCGCCTCGCCCTTTAACTCAACACGCCGCTCTCCGCCCATTGCGAGAGCGGTGTCATCAACTTCCTACGACGTTGAGCTGAATCATTCGGCTGAGCACGCTCTATTTGCGTAGTCATGTCGAATCATTCGGCATAATATGTATTAGATTTCTTTCTTATAAGCAGGGGCGATGGTGTCGAAAGGAGACAAAGACCAGCGTAAGGCTATCCGCGATGAGCTTAGGCGAAGAGAGCGCGCAGACGCGGAGGTTAATATCCCGCTGTCTAAATCTGAACTGAAGCAGCTATTCGATTGGGTGAATGCCAAATTGGAGGAGGCGGGCTGCGACGACACTCTCAAGCATTCAATCTCATTCCTCCGACAGCACGACATAGCGGAAGATGGAGTGGTGGCATGGCTGAAAGAGGAAGGCGGCTACTGCGATTGCGAGGTTATAGCCAACGTCGAAGACAGATGGCGTGAAATCCTCGGCGGCGAAATCTAACAACGGCATGCACCCGACCCGCCGACACGCTACCCGTTAAATTCCTTCAGAGGCGCGGGGCGGCGGGTGATGGCTTCCTTAGGGCGCGGACGGTTGCGATTTACGTCTCGTGGTCTGTGTGTGAATACTGGTTGAAAAGCGGAGGCGGGATGGATTGGACGAGCGCAAAAATCGTGGTCTGTGAATCGGACAGGAATGAGTATGCTTTCGGCTTTTCTAACTTCGTCGAGACGGGGAGCCGGAGCCGAAAGATTATTTGTAGTGTGCTGAACTCCTCTGACAGTAGCCTGATGAATGTCTCCGCGAGGCATTACCAGAACGACGGCGACAGGCACGGGATATTAGTCACCGCCATCTATAACTCGTCGATCAGGGGGGTGAAGTTGACCGTCTTACTGATGCAGGAAGGGGCGGATGAGGGCGGCTTCAAGTCCCCTGTTTCGGTAGAGTATTACTCGTAGGTGACGAAGCCTCTCGTTTGTAGGTCGCGCGGGAGGAAAAGCACTCCTGACGTCATGGCTCCGGTTGGCAATTGCGGCGACCGGGAGAGCAATTAGCCGGTCTCTGCTTAAAATATGCATCTCAAAATCCGTCACGTGTGCGGCACGCGCATGATCGCTCCGCTCGTCCTCGCGCTGTCACTCCTTCTTGCGCTGACCGCCGGCTGTAACAAAGACTCGAACGCCGGCCATAGCCCTGAGGGCGCAAGCTCCGACGGCGCGCCCCCGGTGGCGAATACACCCTCGACCGCGAACTCATCATCTACGACATCGACACCGGCCGTCCCCTCTCCCACGGATGTCGTCAAAGGTTATTACGAGGCGGGGAGGAGAAAGGACGTTGTGGGCATCAAGAGTTATCTTTCGCGTCAGTCGTTGCGGTTGATGGAAGACGTGGCGCAACGTCAGGGCAAGACTCTGGATCAGCTATTCGCCGAGGCCGCCGACGTGGACGCGCGGAAACCGCCGCCCGTCTTCACCGACGAGAGGATCGGGGGCAGTACCGCGCTTGTGGACATCAACATCCCGGGGGAAGACGTGCGCACAGTGATGCTGGTTAAAGAGGCAGGCCAATGGAAGTTGGTGTTTGGTAATCCGAAAAGTGACACAAGCAAGGCGAGCAAACGACGGACGCGCAATTAGCATCTCTCTCAACGAGAACTCGGATAACTTCCATGGCCTACGACTCCCCGGTTAATTCCAGCGTTAGGGGCCGACGCTCGGAGCAGCGTTTCATACGATGAATGAAGGCATAGTTGACCGGGAACTGATTTCTCGCATCGAGAGACTCGTCGGCGCGAAGGTGGAATCGTCTCGACGCGTCGAGGGCGGTTACACTCCGGCGTTGCGTCTGTTGTGCCAAACGACCGGGGGCAGTTTCTTCGCCAAGGTCGGCGTGACGCCGTTGACGTGCCGGTTTCTGAGTCGTGAGATTCACGTTTACAATTCTTTGAGCGGCGAGTTTATGCCGCGCCTCTTGGCGGCGGAAGCGAGCGAGTCTGCACCCATCCTCATCGTCGAAGATTTGTCCGCGCATCATTGGCCGCCGCCGTGGGACGAGCGGCGGATTGAACTGACTCTCGCACAGATCGATGCGCTGCACCGGACGCCCGCTTCGTTGGAAACCTTTGCACAGGCGCATGGCATGATGGAGGGGAGTTGGGGGGCGGTCGCCGCCGATCCTCAGCCGTTCTTGTCGCTCGGAATGGCGGATGCCGTGTGGCTTGAGCGGGCGCTTCCCATGCTCATCCGGTACGAAGAGAATTGCTCCACCGAGGGCGAGAGCCTGACGCACTTCGACTTGCGCAGCGATAATATCTGCCTCGCAAACGACCGGGCGATCTTCGTCGATTGGAACGCGGCCTGTCTGTCCAATCCCAGACTCGACCTCGGCGCGTGGCTGCCCAGTCTGGCTTATGAGAGCGGGATCGAACCTGAACGGATTTTGCCGGACGCGCCGGAAGTGGCCGCTTGGGTCTCCGGCTATTTCGCCGCCCGCGCCGGTCTGCCGCAGATCGTTGACGCCCCGCGCGTGCGCCTCGTGCAGCGACGACAACTGGAGACGGCGTTGCCGTGGGCCGTGCGAGCGATGGACTTGCCCCCCTTGCCGGCGGGCGAATGAACATCGTTCGAGACGCGCGCGGTTGACCGTCCGTTCCTTGAAAGATGTGTCGCGTGCGCTCGTTCCCACGCCTGATGATTCGTTCGATTCGTCGCTTTTGACATTCAAAGGACGGGACGCTACATTCTCCCGACTCACCGAAAATTTTATTCCCGAAGAAGGGTTTGAGAAACTTATGGCGAAGAGCGGTCATAAGGGCGTCAGTCGTATTGATTGCCCTGAGCGAAAGACTGTCGGGTGGTATGTCAGAGTCAGGTTGGGGAACGTGACCAAGTCGAAATTCATCAGCGATAAAGCACACGGCGGGAAGGACGCGGCGCTCTTGAAGGCCGTGGAGTGTCGCAACCAACTGGAAACGGAGTTGGGCAAGCCGCGCACGGATTGGGTCGTGGTGGGCAACAACCCGCGCAACAACAGCGGCGTGGTGGGCGTGCGGCGCGCGGTCAAAAAGTACAAGGGGAAGGACGGCAAGATTTATTTGAACGAAGTCTATCAAGTGTCTTGGCACGCGGGGCGAGAGAAGAAGGGACAGACGTGTGTCTCGATCAAGAAGTACGGCGAGGCGGGCGCTTTTCGCAGGGCGTGCGCGATCCGGCGGCAGAAAGAGTTGGAGATGTACGGCGAGGTCGTCGTCAGCAAGTGGGCTGACACTTTGAGCAAAGTCTGCGCGACATAACAACTCATTCACTCCGCCCGCGTCCGCGCAATTCGAGAGCGAAAGCGGAATTTTTAAGAGCGACCAACAAAACCAAGAAACCACGCGCCGGATACGCGCATCACGCGAAGCAGAGTTTTATGTCATTTCGTGTCCGGCGCGTGGTTTCCTCCGTTTAGTGTTCGCAAGGTGCTCTCAAGCCTTCCACGGATGCGATAGGTCTTTGCATGTTGATCGAGATCAGAGAAGAGTCGGCCGACGCTTTGGCCGAGTACGCGCGCGTACCCATCGCCTTCGAGGTGCGGGAGATTTTCGACGTGGCGAGGCAAGGCAGCGACGAGTTCGTCCTGACCGCGCGCCAGCTCGCCGTCCCATACGTCAAAGACTACGACGCCGACGAGGCTGAAAGTCCCGCGCGCTGGCCTCAACGTTTCGACGTGTCGAATTGGGAGTTTCTCGCGGCCTACCGCAAAGGCCGGCGCGTCGGCGGCGCTACAGTCGCGTTCGACACTACGGGGCTTGAGATGTTGGAGGGGCGCGCGGACTTGGCCGTCCTGTGGGACATCCGCGTCGCGCCTGAGGCGCGCGGGCAAGGCGTCGGGTCGAGTCTCTTTCGCGCGGTCGAAGCGCGCGCCGCAGATCGCTGTTGTCTCCAACTCAAAATCGAGACGCAGAACATCAACGTCCCGGCGTGCAGGTTTTACGCGCGGCAAGGCTGCGCGCTGCGCGCCGTCACACGCCTCGCTTACCCCGAACTTCCACACGAGATTCAACTGCTCTGGTATAAAGAACTCACGCGCGGCCGCGCCGCATAAAATTTACGCCGGGCGTGTAGCGTTTTTCCGCGCGTGCGCGTCTTTAAGTTGTGCGCCGGGGTGTGCGAGGTCTGAGAGGTTGAGGCCAACGGCCGGGGCGCGCGCGGCATCGGAGTGGGGTTACACTCCCCGGCCGTTAACATTTCGGAGCGTGCGCCGCACGGGCGCTCTCCGCCTTTAAATTTTTGACGGGCGACGCCAGAGCGCGCGCGTCGCCCGTTTTCAAACGGGATGGAAAGGCTTGTTGTGTTTATGAGGAAATATTTTTACGTTTCGACTGTGGCGCTCGCCGCCGCTTTTATCTTCTCGACGGCGGCGACGAGCACGCACGCGCAGACGGCGCGGCGAGCGAGCGCCGCGACTGCGGGAGCGCAAGCGGCGGCGACCGGCGTATATGCGTCGCTCCCGACTTCGGACACGGTCTTGACCGTCGATGTGCGGCGACTGCTGAGCGAAGGTTTGCCGCGCGCTTTCAACAACAATGCGGCGGAACTGGCGCGCGTCAATTCAGAGATCGATCAGTTCAAGACGCGGACGGGGCTCGACGCCCGCGCGTTCGAGCGCGTCGCCCTCGGCCTGAGCTACGCGCAGACGCCGACGGGAAAGACGCTCGTGGAGACGGTCGCCGTGGCGCAAGGACAGTTCAACGCCGCCACGTTGCTGGCCGCCGCACGCACAAGCGTGCAGAACCGCGTGCGTGAAGAAAAGCATGCGGGCAAGACCATCCACGTCTTCACCGTCGACGAGCGCATCAAGTTGCTCGGCCTCTTCAACGCGCGCCTGTCGGACGTGGCCGTCGTCGCGCTCGACGCGAACACACTGGCCTTCGGCAAACTCGAACGCGTGCGCGCCGCCATCGACGCGCACGGCGGGCGCGGCCGCGTCTCGTCAGACATCACCGCTTTGGCGACGCGCGACCCGAACGCGCTCGTCGGCGCGGGCGGCAACATTCCCGCTTGGCTAACGCGCGACTTGGACATCGGCGGCGGCAATCTCTCGCAGAGTATCGCGGCGGTGCGACAGTTCTACAGCACGCTCGCCACGACGGCGAACGGCTTCAACTTCATCACCGCCCTGCGCACGGAGAACGCGGGCGCGGCCAAGACTCTCAGTTCGACGCTCACGAGTTTGAAGTCCATCGCGCCTTTAGCCATCGGGCAGATGCCCGCGCCGCGCGCCCGCCCGCTGCAAGCTCTGGTCGAAAACACGAAGGTCGGCGCGGAGGGCAACGACGTGCTCATCACGCTCCAACTCGCGCAGGTTGATGTGGCCGCTCTGATCAACGCGTTCTGAGCTTTCGCGGAACGAGCGAGACGCAGGACAGTTAAAAGCCGTGAGGGCGATGCATTCAACGTTGGCAACGTTGAATGCATCGCCCTCACGGCTTTATGTTTCGCGCGGCGGTTAACGGTCGTCCGTCTTTTTGGCGTGGATGCTTTATTGCCCCGGGACGCGGAAGGGCGGCATGGGCGCGGCCGACTCGTCCTCGTCGGCGTTGCGCGCCAGCACGTCTTCGTAGATTTTGACTTTGCCGTCGCGTTCGAGACGCGCGCGCATGGCCGTCACGTAATCCTCGAAGACGTCGTTGCGCCGCGTGGTCAGCAGGCTCTGCGTCAGTTGGTCGCGCTGCTTGGCAAACTCCGCGAGGTCTGCGTCGGTACGCTTCGTGGCGGCCAAGACGACCCACGAGTCGCCGAGTTTCACGGGCGTCTTGGCAACTTCGCCTTCCTTCAAGTTGTAGATCGCGTCGTCGGCCGCCGCGCTCGTGCCCGCGCCTTCGAGCGGCGAGCCGAGTTTATAACTCTCGGCCGTCTTCACTTCGAGACCCAACTTTTCGGCCGCCGCTTTCAAGCCATCGGCGCTGCCGTTATTAGCGAGTTCGCGCGCCGCCTGTTCGACTTGCGACTGCGCGCGCGCCTGCTTGGCACGCTTCACCACTTCGTCGCGCACCTCCGCGAAATCCGGCACGCGCGGCTCGCGGCGTTCGACCAGCATCGGCACGGCGAAACCGCTCTTGATGCTGACGCGGTCGCCCACGTCGTTGGCATTCTCAAGCGGGCGGATGGCGTCTTCGAATTGCGGCGAACTGCCGATGTCGGGCACGGTGTCGCCCGGTTTGACGAAGGGCGTTTCCTTCACCATGTCGGCCGCGTTCATGTTCGCTTCGGCGGCCAACTCCTGCGCCACCTTTTGAAAGTCGCGCGTCTCTTTCAAGCGCGCGGCGGCACGCGCGGCCAGATCGGCCGCCGACTTGTAGGCGCGCTGGTTGCGCTGCGAGACGAGCAGTTCGCGCTTGGCCTCTTCAAAACTCTTCGGCACGGCCGGGCCGCGCCGGAAGACGTAGTAAGCGCCGTTGGTATAGACCGGGTCGCCGACTTGGCCTTCCTGCATGTCGAGCGTGTTTTGCAGGATGTCGTTTTTGCGGTTCGGGTCGCGACGCACGGGCGCGGGCAGCCAACCGCCTTTGGTGGCCGTCGCCGGGTCTTCCGAGTTGCCCTTCGCCAGTTCGGCAAACTTCTCTTCGCTCGTGTCGGCGACGGTCGAGTCCTGCTGCCCGCCGCGCGCCTCCTGCGCGAGTTTCGTGGCCTTCGCCAGCACTTGCTGATCCAGTTCCTTGCGCGCCACCTTCAAGACGATCTGCTGGACGCGCACGCCCGCCTGTTTGTTCTCAGGCTTCAAGGCGTCGTAGGCGGCGCGCAAATCCGCGTCCGGGATGTTCAACTTCTCGCCGACCTTCTCTTGATTGATGAAGAGATAGCGAATCTTCTTTTGCGGTTCGTTATATTTGAAGCTGTCCTTGTTGTCGTTGTAATACTTTTGCAGCTCCTCTTCGGAAGGCTGGATGGAGGCGGCGAGCTTGTCGGCCACGACCGGAACGTAAGTTAAGTTGAACGAACTGTTCTTGCGTTTGAAATCCTCGCGCACCTCTTCCTCGGAGACCGAGACGCCCGCCGTGACGAAGGCGCGCAGTTTGTCGGCCGCGATTGAGTCGCGCAACTCCTCTTCAAAACGCTCGACGCTGCCGTAGGCGCGACCGACGCGCTCCTTGTACTTGTCCACGCCGATGAACTTGCCGCCCTCGTCGACGAACTGCTCGTGGACGGCCTTGTTCACTTCCGCGTCGGACGCGCCGAGGCCGAGGCGTTCGGCTTCCTGCGCGATGACCTTGCTGCGCACCAGTCCGTCGAGCATCGACTTGTCGTTCATGCCGAGCTGCGCGAGGCTGAACTGGCCGCCGAAACGCTGTTGAAAAGCCTGCTTCTGCCGGTGCAGGTCGGCCACGGTGATGTCGTCGCCGTTGACCTCGGCCAAGACTTCCGTGTTGGTCGCGGGGTTGGCGCTCACCTGATTACGCCCCGGCGCGTAGAACAGGACGAGACTGAGTCCCATCAGCCCGGCGAAGAAAATGAGTATATATTTGTGTGCGCTCTTGGCGCGGCTAAACTGTTTGAGCATCCTCGATCCTTCCCGAATCCGAAACTTCGATTTTTAATATTTGAATAGTGGCCAGCGGGACTCTCACAGGGCTTGCTCGCCCCGAAAGCTCGACGGGACGCCGTGCGCGCGAAACACACAGCCAACTTTCGCCGCGTCCCTTGAACCGCCGATTGTAACGGACACACGCGCGCCGTCGCAACCGGGCAGAAGTAGAGGTCAGAGGTCAGTGAAAGACGGTTCTTGTTTTAACTAACCTCTAGCCTCTAACCTCTGACCTCTGCTTTTAACCTCTTGCGCTTCGCGTGACGCGTGCTATATGTTTAGGCGCATGGAATATTCAATCTGGGCATGGGCGGGTTTTGCCTTCTTCATCCTGTTCATGCTGGCGCTGGATTTGGGCGTGCTCAACCGCAAAGCCCACGTCCCTTCCTATCGTGAGGCGACCATCTGGAGCGTCGTCTGGGTCACGCTGGCGTTGCTGTTCGCGGCCGGTGTGTTTTGGAAACAGGGGTCGCTGACGGGGAAAGAATTTCTGGCCGGTTACCTGATCGAGTTGTCGCTCTCGGTCGATAACCTGTTCGTCTTTCTTCTCATCTTCTCCTACTTCAAAGTCCCGGCGAAGTATCAGCATCGCGTGCTGTTCTGGGGCGTGCTCGGCGCGCTCGTCATGCGTATCACGATGATCGGTATCGGCGCGGCCTTGATCGAGCGCTTCCACTGGATCATCTACATCTTCGGCGCGTTTCTCATCTACACCGGCATCAAGATGATGCGACAGGAAGAGACGGACGTGAAACCGGAAGACAACCCCATCGTCAAAGCCGTCACGCGCTTCATCCCCATCTCGCGCCACTACGAAGGCGAAAACTTTTTCACGCACGCGAACGGCAAACGCACGGGCACGCTCCTCCTGCTCGTGCTCGTCATCGTTGAAGTGACCGACCTCGTCTTCGCGGTCGATTCCATTCCCGCCATCTTCGGCATCACGACCAACACTTTCATCGTCTACACCTCGAACGTCTTCGCCATCCTCGGCCTGCGCTCGCTCTATTTTCTGCTGGCGGGCGTGGTGGAAAAATTCCACTACCTGAAGATCGGCCTCGCCATCGTGCTCACCTTCGTCGGCGTGAAGATGCTCGGCGAAGGCTTCGTGCATCGTTGGCTCGACAAGGAATCGGTCATCGGCATCTCGCTCGGCGTCGTCGCGCTCGTTTTGATCAGTTCCGTCGTCGCTTCGCTGATCTGGCCGCAGCACGCCGACACGAACGTCGAGGTGCAACTGCCCGCCGGTTTCGATTCGCCCTTCGACGACGATCAGGGACGCCTCGGCGCGGACGAGCCGCAAGCCTGAAGCGTGCGTCGCACGCCGCCCCGCGCCGCCACGCAATCGTCACGAAAATCGCGGCAACGACGCCTGAAAAACCGCCTCCACGCGCCACGCGCGCCGCTTCGGAAAACGTGCTTGATGCGGCGCGCGTCCGTGTGTTAAGTTGCTTGTGAGGCCGAATTCGGATTCGCCCCGCCCCAAGTGTCAGTCCCACACCAAGATGAGTCGGAAGCCCGCAGGCCGCAAACTGCTTTAACCGACAACATCGCTAACGCAACTTCTCCTCGTCAGTTTCCGTCGTCGCATTCGACACCGCTAGTGTTATGTCTACCAAAAGCAGTCGCTTCGATCTCGAATGGTGGATCGTCTCGAAGCGCGTCATCTATCTGCTCGTCGCCCTCCTGTTCGTCACCGTCACGGCGAGCGGCATCGGCGTCTACACGTGGCTCTACGGCAGCCCGTTCAAAGGCGCGGGGACGGAAGCGCACGTCCCGGCCGGAGCGCGCTTCATCTCTTTCGACGGCGACGTGCGCGTGGTGCGCGCGCAGACGCGCGAATCGCTTCTGGCGCGCAGCGACACGCAACTCTACCCCGGCGACATCGTGCAGACGCAGGCCGACGGCCGCGCGCGCATCCAACTCGCCGACGGCTCGAACTTGATCGTGCGCCCCAATAGCGTCGTCACCATCCGCGACAACGCGAGCGGCGAAGGCGGCCAGCGCACGAACGTGCGCGTCGCCGTCGCGCGCGGCCAGATCAACGTCCGCACCGAACAGCAGCCCGAAGGCGGCAGCAACATCGTCGAGACGCCTTTGTCGAGAAACAATCTGGCCGGGCAGACGGGCGCATCGTTCGACGTGCGCGAAGACAACTCGGAAGGCATCCGCGTCAGTTCCGGTCAACTCGAAACCGTGACGCGCGGCGGCATCAAGACGACCGTGCAGGGCAACGAGTACATCGCGCTCAATCAGCAGGGCAACATCAAGAGCCGCGAGAGCCTGCTGGCAATGCCCTTGCTTTTGTCGCCCCGCGACCTCGAAAAAATCTCTGCCACCGAGAAGGGCGCAACGAGCGTGACGCTGCGCTGGGTGCGCCCGCAGACGGGCACGCCGCGCCATTATCACGTCGAAGTCGCCACCTCGCCCTTCTTCGTCACCGCCGGGAAAGT
This sequence comes from Pyrinomonadaceae bacterium, assembly GCA_036387235.1. Lineage (GTDB taxonomy): Bacteria > Acidobacteriota > Blastocatellia > Pyrinomonadales > Pyrinomonadaceae > JAIVJZ01. The sequence continues at coordinate 44,191 of DASVUD010000003.1, read as the reverse complement.
GACGGAGCGCGATCAACTTGAGGCGACGCAGTTCAGCGTGAGCGACCTGCGCGCGGGGATTTACTTCTGGCGCGTGCGCGCCGTGGCCGCTTCGGGGCAGATCAGCGAATGGACTGAGCCGCAGAAGTTCACCATCGTCGCCGGAGGGACGGGCACGGACGACCACATCACCGTCTCGGACGTGGCGTTCGACTTTGTGGGCGGCCAGATTTACGTGGCGCGCGGGCGCACGCAACCCGGCAACACCGTCCGCATCAACGGCCGCGAAACTCTGGCCGCATCCGACGGCTCGTTCCAACTGCAAATCACCGCCCCCAAAGGCGCACGCGAAATCGTCGTCGAAGCCGAAGACTCGCAAGGCACGCGCAAAGACACGCGCGTTCCATTCAAAACCAGTGACAAGTGATAAGAACAGTGACGAGTGACGAGTGACAAGTGACGAGTTAAAGCAAAAACTTGGTCGTCAAACTCGACTCTGAACTCGACCTTGAACTCGGCTCTGAACTCTGCTCTTGAACTTGTTTCCGAACCCGGTCTCGCACTCGCCGTGAGAGTGCTCTGAACCTTCTTTGAACTCACTTCGGACTTGCTTTGTATTTGAACTCGTCACTCGTCACTTGTCACTCGTCACTGCTTTCTTATGCACGTCATCCTGTTAAAAGTTGAGCCGGACAAGATGCCGGGGCGCGCGTTGCTTGAGACGCTCAGCGCGGCGGGCGTGTGGGCGGAGGAACGCGCGCTGACGGGCGGGTTGTGCGACGCGAGCGAGGGACATGGGACGATGGCGGCGGTGTCCGAGGCGGCGGCGACCGCGCCCCTAGCGGTGATCTGCGAAGTGGCGGAGGGCGCGGGCGTCAATGAGATTCACGCGGCCGTCAAGGAGGCATCGAACGCTTGGCCGGATGCGCCGCTCGTCGCCTGTCGTCGCTTTGAAGCGGGCGCAGCGCAAGACGACTTTCATCGTCTCGACACGCACGCGCTCCTCAGGCTCGGCTTTCACGCCGTCGCGGACGACCCCGCGCAACTGCCCGCGCTGTTGCGCGACCTCGAAGAGAGCGGCGAGACTCTGCCGGAAACCGTTTCCCACTCGGAAGAGTTCGACGCAGGTGCGACGCCCGCCAGCATGCTCCTGCCCGACAACTTGAGCGTGGCGCGTCTGCGCGCGGCCTTTGAAGCGGTCGCCTCCCTGCATTTCGTGAGCGATCAAAAGAGCGCGGCGCAGACGGCGCTCGCCGGTCTGGCTCCGCTCGTCGGCGCGGATCGTTGGACGATCTATCTGACCGAGACGGAACGCGGCGGACGCGAAGCGCGCTTCGAGCCGCTCGCCGTGCGCGGGCTGACCGAGAGCGAACGCGCCCTGCCCGCGGGCGACTGGCGACGCGCGCTGCACGGCGATTTGCTGATGCTCTTGACGGGTACGGAGTCGGAGGCGGCGCGCGCCGCCTTCGCGTCGAACGAGACGCAGCGCAAGACCGAAGGCGGCCGTCGCGTGCTGGCCGTCCCGCTCACGAGCGGCGACCGCGTCTTGGCCGTGCTCGAAGCGGTGCGCGAAGGCACGCCCGCGCGCTCGTTCGCGGCGAGCGAAGCGGCTTTGCTCTCGGCGCTCGCGCTGCCGCTGTCGGCCGCGCTCGCCAACTCAGTCCGCATCGCCGAAGCCGAAAAACTTTCGCAGACCGACGACCTCACCAAACTCCACAACGCGCGATTCCTCCGCCAGTATTTGATCGCCGAAGTGAAACGCGCGCGCCGCTACGGCTCGACCGTCACGGCGCTCTTTTTCGACCTCGACGACTTCAAAGAGATCAACGACCGCTACGGTCATCTCGTCGGCTCGCACGTCTTGATGGAGATGGCGACCGTGATCTTGACCGGCGTACGCGACACGGACGTGGTCGCGCGCTACGGCGGCGACGAGTTCGTCGTCATTCTGCCGGAGACGAACGTGGAGATGGCCGTGCGCGTCGCCGAGCGCATGCGCGAAAAAGTCGCCGGGCACACGTTCACGGGCGGGCGCAACCTGCGCCTGCGCCTGACGGCCAGTTTCGGCCTCTCCTCCTTCCCCGAACATTCGCAATCTCCCCAACAGTTGATCGCCGACGCCGACGCCGCCATGTACGAAGCCAAAGCCTCGCGCAAAAACTGCGTCCGCATCGCCTCCAGGACATAACTGGTAAATGGTGAATGGTGAATAGTGAATGGATGAAGACAGTCTGTCTCCATTCGCCATTCACCGTTCACCATTTACCGCTTTCCCACATCGTTTTTCCCCTTCTCCGCCCGGTTTCCACAATAAAATCCGCAATTTGAGCCTGCCCGCTTTAGTATTTGGGCTTTTTCGTTGTATCTTGTTGAGTTCGTAGGGCGTCGCGGGGCAGCCGCCCCGCTAGGGTGTTGTGGAAAGTCAGACTTACGTGGTGTCATTTCATGTAATCCTCAAACTTTGCTCCGGCCTCGCCTGCTACGTTCATTTCTAGCGCATCACATTCATGCTTGGATCGGAAAATTAATGGCTTTTAAATCACTCTTCAGTCTGTTTTCCAGCGATCTGGCGATAGACCTCGGCACGGCCAACACGCTCGTCTACGCCAAAGGGCGCGGCATCGTCGTCTCCGAACCGTCCATCGTCGCCATCAACAAAGTCACCAACCTGCCGGAAGCCGTGGGCAAAGAGGCCAAAGAGATGCTCGGGCGCACGCCCGGCAACATCGTCGCCATCCGCCCGATGAAAGACGGCGTCATCGCCAACTTTGAAGTGACGGAGAAGATGCTCCAACACTTCATCCGCAAGGCGCACAACGGCAAGTCTTGGGTTTCACCGCGCGTCGTCATCGGCATCCCCTCCGAGATCACGCAGGTCGAACGCCGCGCCGTGGAAGATTCCGCCTATCGCGCCAAGGCTTCCGAAGTCTACCTCGTCGAAGAGGCGATGGCGGCGGCCATCGGCGCGGGTCTGCCGATCACGGAGCCGCACGGCAACATGATCGTGGACATCGGCGGCGGCACGACCGACATCGCCGTCATCTCTCTGTCAGGCATCGTCTACTCGCGCGCCGTGCGCGTCGCGGGCAACGAGATGGACGAGGCGATCACGAGTTTCATCAAACGCAAGTACAACCTCTTGATCGGCGAGCGCACGGCCGAGATGATCAAGATTCAACTCGGTTCGGCCTTCCCGCTCGACGAACAACTCTCGATGGACGTGCGCGGCCGCAACCTCATCGAAGGCATCCCGAAGACTATCACCATCACGGACGACGAGGTGCGCGAAGCTCTGGCCGATTCGATCAGCACAATCGTCAATGCCGTGCGCGTCGCCTTGGAGCGCACGCCGCCGGAGCTTTCGGCGGACATCGTCGAGCGCGGCATCGTGCTCACGGGCGGCGGCGCGCTCTTGAAGAATCTGGACAAGCGGCTCTCCATCGAGACGGGTTTGCCGGTTTCGGTTTCCGAAGACCCGCTCTCGTCCGTCGTGCTCGGCGCGGGCAAAATGCTCTCCGACTTCAATCTGCTCAAACGCGTGAAGTGGGACAACACACTCACGAGCGGAACGTAAAAAGCAGAGGACAGAGGTTAAAGATCAGAGGTCAGTTAAAAACTGAAAGCTGATTTGACTAACCTCTACCCTCTGATCTCTAACGTCTGTCTTGCAATGGCTGTAACGCGAACTCAGAAAGAGATCAGGCAGCGAGCGCCGCTGTGGCTGCTGGCGCTCTTGGGTGTGAATCTGGTGTTGATGTCCGTGTCGGCGCGCGATGAATCGGGGCACAAGCGTCTGATTCAGGTGTGGGCGCAGGCCATCGCCTCTCCGGTGCAGAGCCTTCTGTCGGGGGCGACGGGCGCAGGCACGGGTTTCTTCCAACGTATCGGCAATCTCAGGCACGCCGCCGCGGAGAACGAAGACCTGCGCCGCCGTCTGGCCGACACCGAAACCGAACTGCGCGAGGCACGGATGGCGCGCGACGAGAACGAGCGTCTGAAAGGATTGCTCGGACTGAAAGAGCAGAGCGGTTACGGCACGGTCGCGGCGCGCGTTATCGCGCGCGACCCGTCCGAGTGGTTCGATTCCGTGATGATCAACCGGGGCAGCACTTCGGGGATCGAGAAAGACATGCCGGTCGTGACGCACGAAGGCATCGTCGGGCGCATCATCGGCGTCAGCCCCGTCACCTCTCAGGTGCTGCTCATCACGGACGAGCGGGCGGCGGCCGGGGCGGTCGTCGGTCAACTCGGCACTTCGCAAGCGCTTGGGTCGGTGCGCGGCTACGGCAGCAACGGTCTGCTCGACATGCGCTACGTGTCGGGTCTGGAGACGGTCAAACAGGGCGACCTCGTCGTGACGACCGGGCAGGACAGCATCTACCCGCCGGGCCTGAGCGTCGGGCAGGTGGTCGAGTTCCGGCAGGGGTCGGCCACCTCGCCGCACGAGATCAGAGTGAAACCGAGCGCGCGCCTGAATTCGCTCGGCGAAGTGTCGGTCTTGCTCTACCGGCCGCCGCCGCGCACCGCGCCCACGCCCGCCGCGACGCCCGCCGCATCATCGAACGCTGGGAATAAGTGACAAGTGACGAGTGTTAAAAGCAGTGACGAGTGACAAGTAGTGACGAGTGACAAGTTAAAACAAAAACCTTGTCTTTAACTTGTCACTCGTCGCTCGTCACTCTTAACTGTCTTCCCGTTGCTTAAACTCGTCACTCGTCGCTCGTCACTTGTCACTGTTTTTATGAAGCTGAAGATCGCCGTTTGTGTCGCGCTCGCCGTTTTGTTGCAGACGAATCTGCGCCTCGTCTGGCAGCCGCTGGTTTATCTCGACCTGCCGCTCATCGTCGTCACCTATTTCGCACTCAGGCGCGACGTGGTGCAGGCGCTCATCGTCGGGTTCGCGGCCGGACTGGCGACGGACTTTTTCAGCAAGGGGCTGCTCGGCGCGAACGGTTTTTCCAAGACCCTCATCGCTTACCTCATCGCCGCCCTCGTCACGCGCGTGATGCTCGACAACCCGCTGGCGCGAATTCCCGTCTTAGCAGGTGCGGTCGCGCTCGACGCCATCATCATCGTGTTGCTCCATCGCCTGCTCGGCCAGCCGTCGCTCGTGCGCTTCGTCGACACGGCGGGCTACAAGATGATCGCCACGACCGTCGCCGGCACATTCATCTTTTACGTGTTCGACATTTTTTTCAGCGACCGCGCACGCCAACGCCGCCACTTCGCCTTTCGCCGCCGCGCCGCGCGCCGCGGCAATCTGGTTAGCCGGAGATAGCGGCGGAAGGTAAATGGTGAATAGTGAATGGTAAATGGGTTACACTATTCACCGCGTCGGGTTAGCTGTGGCGACAACCACCCATCGACCACCATTCACCATTTACGATTCACCATTCACCAAGTATGAAATTCCACGACGAATCGCAAAATTTGCGGCTGCGGCTGAGGATCATTCAAGTGGTCGTCTTCGCGCTCTTGGCCGTGCTCGGCGTCCGCCTCTACTTCCTGCAAGTCGTCAACGGCGCTTACTACGCCGAGCGCGCCGAGAATCAGCGCGTGCGCCTGCTGCCCATCCCGGCGCAGCGCGGCACGATCTTCGACCGACAGGGGCGCATCCTCGTCGATTCGCGGCCGATCTATAACGTCATCCTCTCGCGCGAGGAGATGCAGGGCAAAGACTTCTCGTCGCTCGTCGCGCCGCTCTCCGAAGGACTCGGCCTCGACCCGGAACTGCTGCGCGAACGCTTCAACGAACTCAAGTCGCAGCCCGCCTTCGAGTCGATCATCATCAAGCAGAACGCCACGATGGCCGACATCCAGTGGGTCGAGGCGCGCCAAGGCTTCGACCATCCGGAACTGCGCATCGAGCAGCAGCCGCAACGCCGCTACCCGGAGCACGGCGTGCTCGCGCACGTCCTCGGCTACGTGGGCGAGGTCAACCCGAAGCAGTTGGAGCGCGACGAGTACAAGGCGAAGGGGCTCAAGCCCGGCGACATCATCGGGCAGGAAGGCCTGGAGGCCACTTACGACAACTACCTGCGCGGACGCGACGGCTACCGCAAAGTGATCGTCGATAGTCGCGGGCGGATTCAGGACGAGATCGAGAAAGTGCTGCCACAGCCCGGTCAGGACATCGTCACGACGATTGATCTCGATTTGCAGGAGATGGCCGAAGAACAACTGCGCAACTCGCCTTCGGGGCGCGGCGTGATCATCTCGGTCGATCCGCGCAACGGCGAGATACTGGCGATGGCCTCGGCCCCAACCTTCGACCCGAATCTTTTCTCGCAGCGCATCTCGACCAAAGAGGGGCGCGCAGAATACGCCGCGCTCATACGCGACCCCAAACGCCCGCTCTACAACCGCGCCATCCGCGGCCGCTACCCGCCCGGCTCGACTTGGAAAATCCCGATGGCCGTGGCCGGTCTGGAACAGGGCGCGATCACGACGGAGCATTCGAGCCTCGTCTGCGGCGGCGGCATCACGGTCGGCAACAAGTTCACGCGCTGCATGGGGCATCACGGCTCGCCGGAGTTGCGCACGGCGATCAAAGTCTCTTGCGACGGCTATTTCTATCGCCTCGGCTTGAAGATGAAACTCGAAGGCATCATGCAGATGGTGGAGATGTTTGATCTGAACAAGCGCACGGGCGTCGATCTGCCGCACGAACTCGTCAGCTGGACGCCTTCACGCGAGTTCAAGAAGAAGTTTCAGCCGAAGGCCGCCGACTGGGGCGACATCGACACGGTCTTCGCCTCGTTCGGTCAGGTTTACGAAAACATGACGCCGCTCTCGATGCTGCGCACGATTGCGGGGATCAGCGTCGGCGGCAATCTCTATGTGCCGCACCTGTTGAAAGAAGTGCGCGCCATTCCGGCGATGGGCGAGCCGGGCAAGTTCGACTATCGCCCCGCGCGCGAGGCGCGCACTTTCGCGCCGCTCGACCCCTCGCGCCCCAACCCGAAGCCCGTGCACATCTCCGAGGAGCATCACCGGATGGTGGTCGAAGGAATGTGGCAAGTGGTGAACGCGGGCGGGACGGGCGCGGCCGTGCAGATGGCCGGGTTCGACGTGGCGGGCAAGACGGGCACGGCGCAAGTCGTCTCGCTCGGCAAGGACGTGGGCGAGAACAAAGACCACTCATGGTTCGTCTCCTACGCGCCCGCTTACAACCCTGAGATCGCCTCCATCGCCTTGATCGAAAACGTCGGCTTCGGCGGCCGCTTCGCCGCCCCGGCGACGAAGGCCGTCTACGAAGTCTACTACCGCAAGACGCGACCCGACGCCGCGCATCCGCAGCAGGAAGTGGCGGGCGCAAAAGCCGCGAAAGCCGAATCCGAGGTCGGGCATCAATAGCTGTTAGCTCTTAGCGGTTAGCTTTCAGCAAAACCAGATTGTCCGGTTGATAACTAAGAGGCGTCGGCTACCCAACTCTAGCCGACGCCTCAAAACCAAAAGCTAACGGCTAAGAGCTAACAGCTAACAGCTTATTTCCATGGTTGCAATTTTAGAAAAAGGTCGCTTGCGCGATTTCGACTGGCTGTTGACGTTTCTGGCGACTGGCATTGTGTTTTTCGGCACGTGGCAGATTTACAACGCGCAGCCGTTTGAGAATTATTGGAAGAAGCAGTTGATCGGGCTCGCCATCTCGCTCGTCGCGCTCTTCGCCGTGGCCTTCACGGACTATCGCAAGCTCGTCCACTTCGCTCCGGCCTTCTACCTGTTCGGCCTCGTCCTGCTCGTGCTCGTGCTGATTCCGGGCATCGGTCTCAGGATCAACGGGCAACAGTGCTGGATCAGGATGCCGGTCGTCGGCCAGTTTCAGCCGTCCGAGTTCGTCAAGATTCCCACGGTGCTGATGCTGGCTTATTACTTCGGCAAGCAACGTTCGGCCGCGCTCGGTTGGATGGAGATCGCCGTCGGCATCGGCATCCTCGCCCTGCCCGCCGGGTTGATCCTGCTCGAACCGGACGCGGGACAGGTGATCACTTACCTGCCCCTGCTCGCCGTCGTGATCTTTCTCTCGTCGGTGCGGATGTGGCTCGTGCTCTCGGCGCTCGCCCTGAGCGTGGTGCTCATTCCGGCGGCCTACATGGTGGGCGTGAAGACGGGCAAGATCAAGAACTACCAGCAGCAACGCATCCAAGCCATCCTCGACCCCGAAAAGGCCGACCGGCGCGGCTACGGCTACCAGACTTATCAATCCATCTTGTCGGTGGGCAAGGGGGGCGTGGCGGGCACGGGCGGCGGGTCAACCGAATACTCGCAGAGCCGTCTGAAATTCCTGCCCGAACCGCACTCCGATTTCATCTTCGCCGTGACGGCCGAGCGCACGGGCTTCGTCGGCTCGCTGCTGTTGCTCGTCGCCTACGCCGTGCTGCTCTCGCGCCTGTTGATGGGCGCACGCCGCGCGCCCGACCGCGCGGGGATGCTCGTCATCATGGCGATTGTGGGTGGATTGGCTTTTCAGATTTTCATCAACGTCGGGATGGCGCTCGGGCTGCTGCCGGTCATCGGCGTGCCGCTGCCGATGATGAGCGCGGGGCTGTCGTCCGTCCTCGCCACCTTCATCGCCATCGGCTTCGCCGTCAGCGTCCAACTGCGCCGCTTCGTCAACTGACGCTTCCGCGCGTTCACCACTGAAATTTGAGAGCCTGCGCTAAGGCGACCGATTCGAGGTCGCCTTAGCGTTTTTTGCGTCTGCCGCGCCGCAAGGCCGCGCCCGCCAGTCCCGTGCCGAGCAGGATGAGCGTGGCGGGTTCGGGGACGGGTTGCAGTTGCCCACGTATCTCGCCGCCGGGAAAGGCGTTGCTGTGGATGTTGAAATAGGTCTGCCCGTTCTGTAAGCCGTTGAGGAAAGCGATGCGTGCGCCTTCGACCGTTCCGCCGTTGGCTGTGATGAAGGCCGGGTTATAGGTTGAAGCGAGCGTCAGATCGAACGAGTTCGTGTAAGTGCCGGAGGTGACGCCGAGCGGGAAGCCGGGAAACGTCGGGACGGCGGTGGCGACGCCGGCCGCGCCCGTGGCCGGAGCGCAGCAGTGTATGTGCGAAGCGGTCGTGCCGCTCGGCGCGCCCGTGGACGTGGTGGGCACTAAGCCGCTGAAGGTGGCCGAGACGGTCATAATGTTTCCGTCCACGGTGACGACGGCGAAGCCGGTGCCCGGCGAATTGTTCGGTGTCGGTCTTTCGTTCGCGCCTGAGAGCGTCGCGGTGAAAACCAGCGGGTCTGCATTCGCCGCTCCTGCCAACGCCACGACGAAGACAAGAAGGCCGAGTGTCCTTTTCATCACGCACCTCTTTCTCGGTTTAACTTGTTAGCCGCACGGTTAGGGCGCAAAAGCTACTCTCTTTCCGAGGCCGAGTCAACATTTTTTCGCGCACGCTTCAGCCGATAAAGCGAGTAAGGGGCGACGCGCGGATAGCACGCCGCCCCTCTAAACTTGTCCTTCGGCGAGAAACTTTCGCCGCAACTTTCACGCAGCTTTCGCCGCAAACTGTCGCTCTCCGACGACTGTTTACGCCGTCGCGGACTTCAAGCCTTCTTGCCCTTCGTTGCCTTCGGTTTCGCCTCCGGTTGGGCGGCCGGTTTCGCCTCCGGTCTGGCGGTCGCGCCGGGCTTCACGTCTTTCGGAGCGACGGTGGGCGTCGCCAGCGGGGGTGCGCCGCCCGCGGGCGCGATCCAGAGTTCGACGGTGGGCTGCTCGCGGTAGCCGCCGACGCCTGAGAGCGTGCGCGCGCCGTCCATTTTCCGCACGTTGATCGTGTAGTCGGTGGCGTTGTCGATGGCCTTCTGCGCGTCTTCGGGACGACTCGTGCGCCCGCCGTAGCCGATCAAGTAGCCTTGCGCCGCCGGGTCGCGTTGCAGTGCGCCGAGGAACTTGTCGAGTTGCGCCTTGTTCGCAGTGAGGTCGCCTGTGACGTACTCGCCGAACTTGACGGCCGGGGCGGCCTTTTTGGCGATGCTCACGGTGCAGGAATTGGAAGTGGAACACTGGCGCGGGAAGCCGCCCACGTCCACGGTCGCCGTCACGGTCTGACCGCCGATGCCGTTCGTATCGACGCTGATCGTTGAAGTGCCTTGCCCCGAACTGATCGTCCCCGCAGAAACTGTCCAATTGTAAGTCGGCGTCACGTTCGCGTCGCCGCCGCTCACGTTCGCCGTGAACTGCAAGCCGGTCGCCTGATTTTCTTCGGCCGTGTCCGGGCACGACACAGTGACCGTGGGACATTGCTCCACAGCGGCGTTGACTAACGCGGGTGCTTCGGCCGACGCCGAACGGTTCGCGCCGACGGCGCACACGAGCGCCAGCACGGCGACCAACGTGGTGGCCGCCAGACGACCGTAATTGAGTTTTATCACTTATGCTCTCCTGAGAAGATCGGAATGTTTGTTTTGATGGCGTGTACTCGAACAGGCGCGTAAGAAAAATCAGGGCGAAACTCCGGCGCGCCGCGTGCAACTTGCGCCAGCCATTATCCCCAAAATTTCATGCATGGCAACTGTGCGCGGGCGTTGAAGCAGAGCTTACTGTTTTTCTGCTCCGCTATCTATTGATGACAAACGCGCCGAACTTGCGTCGGGAGAAAGTGCGCCTCCAGTTTTCCGCCTCTTTGCTCGCGTTTCGCGGGGGCGTCGGTTATACTCGGCGTGCCTCGTCCGAAATCGGTTTGACCGGCGCGGTACGGACGCGCTGTGAGTCGCGGCAAGATTTAAAAATCTCGCCGCCCGCTTGAGCAGACGAGACGATTTTTATAACAGCGTCGCGGAGAGATGAATCGCTCCGCGATTGTTGATGAGATGTTTGAAGCCGTCGGCGGCCATTGTTAGTAGTGAGCGCGCGTGTCACACGCTGCGACACTGGAGGCCGCCCGCTGTTGCCAGCGAGAGTTCAGAAACGTCAGGCCGGGAGGGAGACCGACAAGGCACGGCGGCGCGTCAGTTTTGCGCCCCAAGTTGTCCGGTCGTGTCGCCCACACGCGCCGCCGCAAGGCGCGTCCGGCTCTCGCCCGGCGCGCGCCTCGAAAGAGACGGCTCGACGGAGTTTTCGGGTGAACAGTTCAAATCGCTTTTCCGCTCCGGCGGAAGCGGCGCACGCCTCTCGACGGCCGGACGCGTCCGGTCGTCACGGCAGCAGTAGTCAACAACGCGCCGCTCGCCGGGCACATGCGGAAGAGGCATTTGCGCCGACGCACGCATCCCGCCGTCGCTTTCGACATTCCAACTCATCTCATCCGCCACACACGCCCGGCCGACAGGCCGCGTCGCCCCTTGTCACGCAAGTCGTGCAAGCGGCCGCACGACCGCGCCCGGTACTGAACACGAAGTGCGCGACGACACCGCACGAGCAGCGTCGCCCGCAACCTATCCACACCACGAACGCCGCCCGCCGCACACAGAGCGCGACAGACGCGCCGGAGGGTCGGCATTAGTCAGGAGACAAAAAGTTTCTCATGTCGAAAGAATTAATCGTCAGCGTCAACGGACGCGAAAAGAAGATCGCCATCATCGAGAACGGCAAAGTGACCGAGTTTTACATCGAGCGGGGCGAGGACGGTCAGGGCATCGTCGGCAACATCTACAAAGGGCGCGTGATGCGCGTGCTGCCCGGCATGCAGTCGGCCTTCGTCGACATCGGCTTGGAGCGCGACGCCTTCCTCTACGTCTCCGATTTCTTCGACGAAGAGGAAGAGTTCGAGCGCATCGTCGTGGACAAGAAGAAGTCGGAGGGCGCGGACGAAGCGACCGCCGCGCGCGCCGCCGCCGAGCGCATCGAACGCTCGCGCCTCGAACGCGAACGCCAGATGGAGACGGCGCAGGAACGCGCCCAACCCGTCGTCGCCGGTGGAGACGCGGATGAGGAGGAGGCCGACGACGAAGAGGAAGACGTTGCCCTCCAGCCAATCGTCGCGCACGACGCGGGCGACGAAGAGGAGACGGCGACGGCCGTCACCGCAGTCGAACCGGAAGGCGCGGCCGATGCCGGGCGGCGCGGCCGGCGCGACCGCAAGCGGCGCGGGCGCGATGGTGGTGGTGGCGGCGGCGCGACGCGCGATGCGGGCGCGGGCGCATCAGCTTCCGCGAGCGGCGGCGGGGGCGGCAGTTCACAACTTTCCACGAGCTTCGCCGAAGACGTGCAGGCGCGTCTCTCGTCGCGTGCGGAAGAGATCGACACTCCGTTCGTCGCGGCCGACAATTCGTTCGAGCGCGTCGTGGACGACGAAGCGGCGGGCGACGGCGAGATGTTCAAGGACGCGCGTTTGCAGGAACGCATCTTCGATCAAATTCACGCCGTCGAGTTCGATATGGAGACGACGACGGAGGCCGAAGTCGGCTCGCTGCTCTCTTCCGAAAACATCTCTGTGGGCACGTCCTTCGAGCGCATCGCGGACGACGAAGAGATCGACGCTCCGCCCGCGGTCGAGGCCGTCCAACCGGCGGTCGCCGCCACCGTCTCGGCCTTCATCGACGAGACGACGGACGACTCGGCGTTGACCGCGCAGGCGCAAACGTTCGAGCGCGTCAGCGACGACGGAGAGACGACGGAGAGTGCTACGGCGCAGCCGGCCAGCGTCGACGAAGCGGCCACGCCCGCGCGCGGCAAAGCGAGCAAGTCGCGGCGCGGCGCAAGCAAGGGCAGGAAGGCCGCCGCCACTGCGGGGGCGACCGAAGAGACGACGACCGCGACGGGCGACGAGACGACTGCGACAATTGATGCGGCGACAACCGATGCGGGGGCGACCACGGAAGAGGCCGCGCCGAAAAAGAGCAGCCGCTCACGTTCAGCGAAAGAGGGCGCGTCGAAGAAGTCGGCCGCGAAGGGCAAAGCGACGAAAGGCACTGCGACGCGTCGCGGCGGTAAATCCAAATCAGGCGCGGCGGGCGGAGCGAGTGAGACCGCCGCGGAGGCAACCGCCGCGGGCAACGCTCCGGACGACGCGGCGGCCGAAGCCGTGGCTGCCGGTCGGGCTTTGCCTGACGGGGACGCGAGCGTGCGTTCGCGTCGCTCGCGCGACGAGTTCGCGCGGCGCGGCGGTCGTCGACGCAATCGTCGCCCCGGCGGCAAAGGCGGCGAGAACGGCGGCGAGGAAGATCGCTCGAACGGTCACGCCGAAGAAGTGATCGAGGCGGCAGCACCGGAAGCGGTGGCGGAAGCGGAAGATTTTCAGGACGCGCCGCCGCAGGAAGTGCGCGCCGAGGAGACGCGCGCGGAAGTTCGCCCCGAACCGCGAGGCCGTCAACAGCAACAATCGTCGCGCAACGAACGCTCCGGCGAGCGCGGCGAACGCCCGAATGAACGCGGCGGACGCAACGAACGCGGCGGACGCGAGAGCGGACGCGAACGCGCCGACGGCGGCAGCGGCGGACGTGACGGTGGACGCGAGGGCGGACGTGAAGGCGGACGCGGTGGCGGCGATGGTCGAGGCGACGGCGGCGGACGTAGCGGCGGCGGCGGTGGACGCGACCGGCGCGAGCGACACACGCCGCTCATCACAGACCTCTTGCGCGAGGGACAGGAAATTCTCGTCCAGATCGCGAAAGAGCCGATTGCCGCCAAGGGCGCGCGCATCACTTCGCACATCGCCCTGCCCGGCCGCTTCCTCGTCTACATGCCGACGGTCGAACACGTCGGCGTCTCGCGCAAGATCGAGTCGGACAGTGAACGCACGCGCCTGCGCAAGTTGATCCAGAACATACGGCAGACGGAAGACGTGCCTTCGGGCGGCTTCATCGTCCGCACCGCAGGCATCGGCATCAGCGAGGAAGACTTGCGCGACGACGCGCGCTATCTCGTCCGCACGTGGCTCGACATCCGCCGCACGGCCGAGAAACAGAAAGCGCCCACGCTCACGCACAAAGACCTCGACCTCGTGCAACGCATCCTGCGCGATCAACTCTCGGACGACTTCGCGGCCATCCGCGTCGATTCCGAAGAGGAGTATCAGAACATCGTCGAGTTCATCAACCGCATCCAGCCCCGCCTCGTCAAACGCGTCAAACTCTACACGCGCGACGAGCCGATTCTCGAAGCCTTCGGCGTGCAGGGCGAGATCGATAAAGCGATCAAGCCGCGCGTCTGGTTGAAGTCGGGCGGTTATCTCGTCATCAACCAGACGGAGGCGCTCGTCGCCATCGACGTGAACACGGGCAAGTTCGTCGGGCGCGGCGGCACGCGTCTCGAAGACACGATCACGCGCACGAACATGGAAGCGGTCGAAGAGATCGCGCGCCAGATACGGCTGCGCGACCTTGGCGGCATCATCGTCCTCGACCTCATCGACATGGAAGACCGCCGCAACCGCAATCGCGTGATGGGCGCGCTGCAAGACGCCCTGCGCGACGACAAGTCGCCGACGAAGGTTTTGTCGTTCAACGATTTCGGACTCGTGATCATGACCAGAAAGCGCGTCAAGCAGTCGCTCGAACGCACGCTCTGTAGTCCTTGCCAGTATTGTCAGGGCGCGGGGCTGGTCAAATCGGCGCAGACGGTCTGCTACGAAATCCTCGATGAAGCGCGCCGCCTCGCGCGCGGCATGAACGGCGACGTGATCAAGCAGACAACGCTGCGCATCAACCCCGAAGTCGCGCGTGCCCTGCGCTCCACCGAAAGCGACGTGCTCACCGAGATCGAAGACTATCTCGGCGCTGTTGACATCACCAGCGACGAGCGCGTCCACCAAGAGCAATTCGACTTCGCTTTCGTTTAAACACGAGAGGTCAGAGGTTAGAGATCAGAGGTCAGTTAAAACCGGAACTGTCTTCTACTAACCTCTGACCTCTAACCTCTAATCTCTCCATGGGTGTGAAGCAAAAATTTTGGAAGGGGCTGTTCGTGGCGGGCGGCGCGGGCGTGGCGGCGCTGGCGGCGGTCAACGCGTCCATTGCGCGCGGCGTCAAGCCGGAGCCGGAAGATAGCTCGCTCGGCGGCGAGGCGCGTGCGTTCGAGTCGCGCTACGGCAGCGTCTATTATCGCGCGGCCGGTGCGGAGGGACGCGAGCCGCTCGTCTTTCTGCACGACATCGGCGCGGGCGCGTCCTCTTTCATGTGGCGCAAAAATTTCGACGCGCTGGCCGCCGATTTTCGCGTCTACGCCCCGGACTTGCTCGGCTTCGGACTCTCCGACAAACCCGCCAACGCGCCCTATTCGGCAGACCTTTACGTCGCGCTCATCAGAGACTTTTTGACCGCCGAGTTGTCGCGACCGCAGCAGCACCAGCAGCCGACGCCCGCACACATCGTCGCGGCCGGTTTGACGGCGGCCTTCGCCGTGCGTGTCGCGGACGAGCACCCGGCGCTCGTCCGCTCGCTCACGCTCATCGCCCCGACCGGCGCTTTCGATTCGCGTCCAGACCTGCCGGGCGCGGCCTTCTACGGTTTGCTCCACTCGCCCGTCCTCGGCGAATCCTTCTACAACGCGATGACGAGCGAACGGAGTCTCCGCGACTACGCCGCGAAGCATCTCTTCTACGAACGACGCTTCGCCACCGAACGACTCATCGCGCACTACTACACGGCGAGCCACCAGCCCGGCGCGCAACACGCCGTCGCGGCCTTCCTCTCCGGCTATCTCAACACGGATATCCGCGAAGCCTTCGCGCGAATCACACAGCCCGTCACGCTTCTCTGGGGCAGAGAGGATGCGACCACTTCGGTCGGGCAGGCCGAGGCGCTCCGCCGTCTCAACCCGCAGGCGCGTCTCGAAGTCTTCGAACGCTGCCGCATGACGCCGCAGACCGAACACGCCGAAACGTTCAACGACCTGCTCCGCACCACGCTTCTCTCGCGCCCGGCCGCCGCTTAAAGCAATTTGAAAATTGAAAAAGACCTCAGCGGAGCAGCCTCAATCGCCGCCGGGAAGATAAAGTTGACGCTGGAGAGATAAGCGGCAAGTTGACGCCGGAGAGAGTTAATCGGCGTCCGTGCGGATGATGCTGCGCTTTCTGGGGACAATCGGCGTGCGCACGTGCAGTAAATGCTTGTGCCGGTGCTTGAGCAGAGAGATCAGGCTGTGATGATGTTTGAAGCCGAGATACTGCGCCGCCTTCGACACCATGCCGTCCGCGTCTTTGAGCGCGCGCTCGATCAAATGCGCTTCATAACGTCGCACCGCTTCGCGCAAAGAGAAGTTGTTCCAATCAGGCGGTGCGGGCGCGCCATGCAGACGGAACAAGACATCGCACGCACAGACACACAGGCGTTTGAGCGTCGCCATGTTCTGCGACTGCTCCAGCAACTCCGCCGCGCGCACGTAAGTCTCGCACAATTCCGCTTCGGACAACTTCGACCCGAACTCCTCGATCATCGTCAGCGCGGCCACCCCCGCGCTCTCCACATCCCCCGCCTCCTCCGCAACCTCGACCGCCTTTGCCAACACTTCTTGCGCATTTCGCGGCTTATTCAAACGCGCCAACGCAATCCCATACGTCGTCAACGCCTCCACGTACAACGACTGCTCCCCGCCATCCGCCAGCACCCTCACGGCCGCCTGCGCCAACCGCTCCGCCTCCACATTCTGCCGCTGCTCCAACAACACCTTAGCCCGCGCATCATCCACCTGCGCCAAATGAACTCTATCCTTCAAACTCGTAAACAACGCCTGCGCCCTGTCCAAATGCTCATGCGCCTCCCTGAACTTCCCGATAGTCCCGAACAACACACCCAAATTGTTCTCCACACAAGCCTGATAACGCGCATGCCCCGCCTCCCCGAAATGAAAACTCGCCGCCGTATATTCCATCAGCGCGCGATCCACGTAATCTTCTCGATGCTCTGCCTTTATGAGGTAATTCAGCACATTGGCAAAGCTATGATGAAACTTTCCCTTGAGTACATTATTATCAATCTTTTCAAACAAGGATGCAGATTCTGTATGAATGCGTAAAGCATCATTAAATCTCTTGGCTGCCACCTCAACTACTGCACTACGGAGTAAAGCAACGGCTTTCACTTCGCTGTCCGTATTAGCAACGCGGCTTAGTGCATCTTGTAGCTCAATTCGTGCTTTATCGAATGCACCAACCCGCCAATAACAGACTGCTAGTTCTGTTTGCGCTTCGGCCATTTTCTCTATTTCTGGTAACACCTCGAATATTCTAATACTCTCGCAAATAAGACTCTTTGCTTTTTCCTGTGCCCTTTCAAACTGTTTACTGCTGCCGAGCCATCCGGTTAATGAGCCGACACGTAAAAGCACTTCCGCAGCAGTGGTAGATTTGAGCCCTTCCATAACAGGACGTTCACCAACTCCCTGCCATAACTCGCCCATCGCTTCGCGCGCTCCTTCATAGTTGCCCAAATTTTCTAGTCGTTTGGCAAGTTCGCAACGCTGCTGTGATCGCTCATCATGAGTGATAGCCGGGTCAGCTATTTTTTGGCGCAGGTCTTTTACTAAAGTCATGTGAGACTTGCCTTTCCATGTGTATGCAAAAATCTTGCAAGGGGTGCGACAAGGCACATCCGGTGCTAATATGCCAATCCTCAACTCGTCTTGAATGGTTCGGTGAGGACGTTCTCACTATCCATTTGAAGCAATTCCCAATTGTGTGCAATGCAAGCAGATAACTATAAGGGCAGGGATTATCTCTGCCCTTTCAGTATTGCCAGCATGCGGACAGGAGCATATGAAAAAACTAGGACGATTCTCTGTGCCTCTTATCTTGATCCTTTTGCTTTCTACCTCTGGTTTTGCCGGAGATGGGATCATATTAACTATGAAAACAGACCCACCGCCGCCCCCGCCTCCGGCAGTAGCTTCCGAGGCTGAGGGCATCATTCAAACGCTCAAAGCTGAGTCCGCCGACCCGTTGACGGAAGCGGTGTTGAGCATGTTGACGGGCGCGTTGACGCTGTTCTAGGTCTGGCCGGTTCGTTCATTTGAAAGTTTTTCCAAGCTGCCGGGGAAACGCTTTTGCCGGCGGCTCAGGAGTTGTGTGTCTGTTATGAGAATGCGGAAAAGCCGAGTGCCCGGTTAAGGTGGCATCCGTGCGGCGGAGATTAACGCTCAGAAGGACGGATAGCAATAGGTTTTTTGGCTAAGCCCCATAAAGAGAACGCGTATCTAAAGGGTTTAGTATGTCTTGCAAGTTTTCGTGAGAATATTCAGGAGCGTCCGGGGCGATAAACTACTATCTGTTCTCAATATCCCTTAACACCTGTCGCCGTGGCATACTAAGCACATGCCGAAACGCACGACGGGCGGGTTGACTACTCTGTACGCGGCGACGTTGTTTGTGAGCGCGTCGCTGCTCTTTTGGGTGCAGCCGATGCTGGCGAAGATGCTCTTGCCGCTGCTTGGCGGCACGCCCGCCGTCTGGAACACCTGCATGCTCTTTTTTCAGGCGATGCTGCTGGCGGGCTACGCCTACGCGCTTCTGCTCTCCAAGTGGCTCAGCGTGCGCGCGCAGATCGTCGTCCACGCCGTTGTCTTGCTCTCGGCCGCGCTCGCATTTCCCATCCTCATCTCAGAGTCGGCCGCGCGCTCCGTGCCGCGCGAGGGCAACCCTGCGGGCTGGCTGCTCTGGAGTTTACTCACAAGCGTCGGCCTTCCCTTCTTCGCCGTCTCGGCCAACAGCCCGCTCCTGCAAAAGTGGTTTGCGGAGACGCGCGAGGAGTCTTCGCGCGATCCTTATTTTCTCTATGCGGCGAGCAACGCGGGCAGTCTCCTTGCGCTCTTGAGTTACCCGCTCGTCGTCGAACCGCGCCTCGCGCTCGGCGCGCAGAGCCGCCTCTGGTCGCTCGGCTATGCGCTGCTCTCGGCGCTCATCGCCGCTTGCGCCTTCGCCCTGCTACAACGGCGACGACAGGCAAACCGGCAAGCCCACGCCGCGCCGAACGACGACGCGCAGACGAAAGCGGCGGGCAACTTCATGCACGCGGAGACTGAAAGCGTGGCCGACCACGGCGACGCGCAGTTAGAGAGGGCAAGCGACTACGGCGACGCGCAGTTGGAGACTCTCTCGTGGCGGCGTCGAGTGCGCTGGGTCGCGCTGGCCTTTGTGCCTTCGAGTCTGATGCTCGGCGTGACGACCTATTTCTCGACCGACATCGCATCGCTCCCGCTGCTCTGGATCATCCCGCTCTCGCTCTATCTGCTCACGCTCGTCTACGCCTTCGCGCGACGACAAATCTTCAAGCCGCGCGCCGTCTCGCGCGTGTTGCCGGGCGTCGCGCTCATCTTCGCGCTCGTCTATCTGTCGGGAGCGACGCAGCCCGTCTGGCTGCTTTTGTTCTCACATCTCTTCTTCTTCGTCGTCGCGGCACTGGCCTGTCACGCGCAGTTGGCCGCAGACCGCCCCGGCGTTCGTCATCTCGCGGAGTTTTATCTGCTGATGTCGGTCGGCGGCGTGCTCGGCGGCCTCTTCAACGCGCTCCTCGCGCCCGTCGTCTTCGACACCACGCTCGAATACCCGCTCGTCATCGTGCTCGCGTGTCTACTGATGCCCCGCCCCGCCGCGACTCAAGCGGACGCCGCGCCGGACGCCACGCGCGAGCGCCTGTGGGATGTCGGCCTGCCCGTCGCTGTCGCGCTCCTCACCGTCATCACGGCGCTCGTCGTCAATCGCTTCGCCTTCGATTGGGTGCAGGGTCTCGCGCTCGTGACGGGCGTGCCGCTCATCATCAGTTATTTGTTCAAACGCCGCCCGGTGCGTTTCGCGCTCGCGCTCGGCGCGGTTATGCTCGGCAGTAGTTTTCACACCGGACTCACACGCGACACACTGCTCACCGAGCGCAATTTTTACGGCACGCTGCGCGTGACGCAGGACGCGGGCAGCGACACGCACTGGCTCTATCACGGCACGACCATTCACGGCCGCCAGTCGCTCGCGCTCGACCGCCACTGCGAACCGCTCTCCTACTATCACCGCGAAGGGCCGCTCGGACAACTCTTCAAAAGTTTCGACGCTCAACACGCAAACGTCGCCATCGTCGGCCTCGGCACGGGCGCAACGGCCGCCTACACGCGCGCCGGGCAAAACTGGACTTTCTACGAAATCAACCCAGCGGTCGTCCGGATAGCGCGCGACCCGGCCTACTTCACATATCTCTCTTACTGCGCCCGTGCTCCCGTCAACGTCTCACTCGGCGATGCGCGCCTGCGTCTGCAGGACGCGCCCCCCGCGCACTACAGTCTCATCGTCCTCGACGCTTTCAGTTCCGACGCCATCCCCATGCACTTGATGACCGTCGAAGCGCTCGACCTCTATCTCTCCAAACTCGCCGTGGGCGGCCTCGTCGTCTTCCACATCTCCAATCGCAGTCTCGATCTGCATCCGGTCGTCGCCGACATGGCGCAGGCGCGCTCGCTCGCATGCCTCGCCTTCGACGACACGGCGCGCAACCAGCCGGGCGGCAAGGAGCCTTCGCAGTGGGTGGTCTTGGCGCGCAAGGGCGAAGATTTGCAGACGCTTGCGACGGATGCGCGTTGGCAAAAACTCGAAGGCCAACCCGGCCGCCCCGTCTGGACGGACGACTTCTCGAACATCGTCAGCATCTTCAAATGGCGTTGACGCGACGGACTTCGCATAACGTCAAGCAAAAGGCCGCGCGCCCTCACGTCCGGGCTAGAAATTGAAACCACTAAATCACACGAAGTAACACGAAGAAGATGGGTCTCCTGTTTCGTGGCGTGCGCGTGTGATTTAGTGGTTTCTCGGCTTGCCGAACTGTTCTTAATCTGCGAAGGCGACGGTCAGTTCGCGTAAGGTCGCGGAATCGTTCGCGTCGGTGGCTGTGGATTCGTCGCGGTTGACGTGGTTGTAGAGGATGTCGCGTTGTTGCGGATGAAAGCCGGCGGCGCGGATGAGGTAGCGGAGCATGCGCTCGTCGGCTTCGTTGTGCGCGCCCGCAGCCGAGACGACGTTCTCCTCGATCATGATCGAACCCATGTCATCCGCGCCGAAGCGCAGGACGACTTGACCGAGACGCAAACCTTGCGTCAGCCAAGACGACTGGATGTGTTCGATGTTATCGAAGAAGAGACGCGAGACCGAGACCATCTTCAAATAATCAATGCCCGTCGGCTCGTCCTTGATGCGGCGGCCGAGCGCCGTGTTCTCGCGTTGAAACGTCCACGGGATGAAGGCCGTGAAGCCGCCCGTCTCGTCTTGCAGGTCGCGGATGCGTTCGAGATGGCGGACGCGATGCTCCGTGCGGTCGCCGATACCGAACATCATCGTCGCCGTCGAACGCAAGCCGACGCGATGTGTCGCGCGCATCACATCGAGCCATTCGTCGGTCGTGCATTTGGTCGAGACGCGCTTGCGCACTTCGTCGTCCAGAATCTCGCCGCCGCCGCCGGGCAGGCTCGACAGCCCGGCCGCCTTCAGACGCTCCATGATCTCTTCGTAAGAGAGACGGCTGATGAGATGGATGTTGTGAATCTCAGGCGGCGAAAAGCTGTGCAACTGAATGTTTGGATAGCGCGCGTGCAGCGTGCGGAGCAAGTCTTCGTACCACTCGATGCCGAAATCCGGGTGCAGTCCGCCCTGCATCAAGATGCCTGTGCCGCCGAGCGCGATGGTCTCGTCGATCTTCTCGCAAATCTCTTCGACGGTGCGGACGTAGGTGTCGGGCTTGCCCGGCCGCCGGTAGAAGGCGCAGAAGGTGCAGACGACGTTGCAGACGTTCGTGTAGTTGATGTTGCGGTCGATGATGTAGGTGACGACGCCGGACGGGTGGCGTCGCTTGCGTATCTCGTCGGCCGCCGCGCCGATGCGCGCGATGTCGTCTGACTCCAACAGCGCCGTGCAATCGGCGGCGGTCAGACGAATGTTCGATAGCGCCTTATCTAAAATCGGTTGGATGTTATTTTCTTTCATCGTAAGTAATCCGCTAAAAGGATTTTAGCAGAAGGTATGAGGTTAGGCTTAGTTGCGAACAGGGCTTGTCGTCACCTTTGTCCCAACTTTAATCGGTGGAAGCGGCTTTTCCCGGTTTGTCTCATAATCCGTATAGGTTTCTTTCCCATTGCCGGAAATATCACGAACTATATAGCCTGAAGCTGTTCGTCGATAAACTCGCATGACATGAAGATACTGATAAAAATTCGGTTCTCCGATTAAACGGAAAAGCATATTGGGCTTCACGCCGTGCGCTCTGCCCGCACTTATTTTGACGGGAATTAAAACGGCTCGTTCCATCCACTGGCCGTACAACTCTCCTTGATAGCCCCAATCTTTGACAGTCTTTTTTCTTCCGACGAACGTGATTTCAGCTTCGACGGGCTGCTTAATAAACTTTGCATATGCCGGCGAGACGGGATAATCAAACTTTACATCCGGCCGATCAATTCTGCGAGCTAAAAAATTCGGCCGAAATTCACAGCACTGCCCGTTAAACTCATTGTATTCCCCGAACCCTGCCATGTAGTCGCCGACATCTTTCAGCATTTCAACCGGAACAAAGTATCCGCTAATGGCCGTCCATTTACGCGGCATCTTCCCGATGCTTCTACCGCCATTCAAGTCTCTTTCCGGCGTGAAGTTGACTTCCGAATGACCAACGAAATCCACCTTTCCATAGCTGAAATCGGTGATTAAGTTCTGGTCGAAATAAGGGATGAGAACATAACCCTTGTTGACTGACCAGCGAAAGAAATATCCGGCGTCATAACCGCCTTTCACGTAAGTTCCAGCCAGTTCATTTCGCTCCGTTTTCAAATCTTCCCCGATGGAATCCCAAAGTTGAAGCAGCTTTTCTCTCTCCTCTTTGGCCAATGCCATATCCCAAGAGGAATGACCGATCCCGTTATCCCACCTGTGGTTTTCAAGTTCCTGTGACTTGCTCGCTTGGAAAGGAAAGATGACGAGGAACACCGACAGAACTTTCAATGCCGATAGAAATTTCATTGCTATTATCCGGCCACTGTTTCGAGCTATGAATCAATGAAGGCCAATGGTTTCAACTCTTCAATCAATTTGTGCTTATGAGCTAGTTCGTAAAAAAGCTCAAGCCCGGCGCGCAGGTCTTCGTTCAACTCGAAACAGATGTTCTCCGTCAAGTAGGCGCGCAGTTCCGCGCGCGGCAATTTCAACTCGCGTTCGTACTCCGAGACGATCTCTTCCAGACGCGCTAGTCCCTCGTCGCGCGCGGCGGCGAAATCCACGCGGCGCACAATCTCGGTCGCCGAGGCGTGCGCCATCCACATGGCGAAGACGAATCCTAATCCTGTGAACTCGCGCCACAGCACGGCCAAGTCGTGCACGCGCAGACCGTCGCGCGCGAAAGTCATGGCCGGGTCGCCGATGACGAGCGCGGCGTCGTGCCCGGCGAGCATCGCGCGCACGTCGGGCGCGGCGGGCGCGGTCTCAACCTCGCGCCCGACGAACTCGCGAAAGATGATCTGCACGAGCGCGGCCGAGGTACGCGACGACTCGTCGAGCGCGAGCGTCTCAATGTCGCGCAAATCCTCGCGCCGCGTCACCAAGAGGACGCTGCGCACCGCGCGCCGCGCGCCTACGCAGACGCCGGGCACGATCTTTATTTCCGGCAAGCGTTGATACTCGACGACCGGCACGAGCGCGGCCTCGACCAACCCGCGCGCCAGCATGTCGCCGCAGCGCGCCGGAGCAGCGTCCGTCAACAGCGCCACCTCGCGCGCACGCTCGCCCCGCGCGAAACTCCAGATGAGCGGAGCCGAGTTCAAATAACTCGAAGCCGCCACGCGCGGCACGCTCCCTTGTTCCCTCGTCTCCGAAATAATCTCTACACTCCCGTCATATTGATCCGCACACGACGGCTGCGCTCAACCGAACCGCCGACAGATGCTAACCCGATGCTAACCCGACGCCAAACGCCGCCGCAAGAACTCCTTCAATCCCCAAACCGACACCGCGTTGACAGCCCTCGAAACCTCCCATTACCATGCACGAATGACGGGTGAATGGTAAATGGTGAATGGTGAATGGTGAATGGATAAAACCTGTCTTCTTCTATTCACGATTTACGATTCACGATTTACGATTCACGATTTACGTCTCTTCAACTCGTCACTTGTCACTCGTCACTTGTCACTGTCTTCTTATGCCTATCTACGACATCAGCGTTGCGATTTCGCCGGAGACGACGCCGACTTATCCGGGCGACCCGCCTCTGGAAGTAATCTCTTGGGCGGCGCTGGCGCGCGGCGACGCCGCCAACGTCACCTTCCTGCGCCTCGGCGCGCACACGGCCACGCACCTCGACGCCCCGGCGCACTTCATCGAAGGCGCGCCGCAAATTTCCGCGCTTCCGCTCGAAGTTCTGCTCGGCGCAGCGCGCGTCGTCGAGTTGGGAGACGAGGTGCGCGAGATCGACGCCGCGCACGTCGCCGCGCACGTCCCGGAGGGCACGACTCGCGTCCTCTTCAAAACGCGCAACTCGAATTTCTGGCGACAAGACGGCAAAGCGTTTCGCGAAGACTTCACGCACCTGAACGCGGGCGGCGCGCGCGCGCTGAACGAACGCGGCGTGCGCCTCGTCGGCATAGATTATTTGTCCATCGAGAAGTTCAAGTCGGAAACCTTCGAGACGCATACGACGTTACTATCCGCGGGCGTCGTCATCCTAGAGGGCTTGGACTTGCGCGAAGTCGCGGCGGGAACTTACGAACTCATCTGCCTGCCTTTGAAGCTCGCGGCCGGAAGCGGCGACGGCGCGCCCGCACGCGCCGTGCTGCGCACGCTGGACTAGAATCGAGCTTTAAAACTCGCCTCGCGCACGCAAAAAGGAACGCCCGGTATGGAAGTGGTCAATCTCAAAGACAAGTTCGCGCTCTTTCAAGAACACTGGCAGCCGCGCATCGCGGGCGAGGTGAACGATGCTTACATCAAGCTCGTGAAGTTCAAAGGCGAGTTCTTGTGGCACAAGCACGACGCCGAAGACGAGTTGTTTCTCGTCGTCAAAGGGAACATGACGATCAAATTGAGAGACCGCGACCTCAGGCTCGCCGAGGGCGAGTTTGTCATCATCCCGCGCGGCGTCGAACACATGCCCGTGGCCGAAGAGGAAGTCGAAGTCGTCTTGATCGAACCGAAGACGACGCTCAACACGGGCGACAAGGTATCCGAACGCACGCGCCCCGAACTCGCGCGCATCTGAACCGGAGGCGCGATGACTTCAACAAACGAGAAACGAAAAACTTTCGCCGCCGCACGCGCTAGGCTCGCGCGGCTGTCCGTGCCCGAACTGATCGAACTGCTGTCGAGCGAGAATCTGCACACGCGCTTTCTGGCCGAGATGTGCCTGCGCGACGCAACCAACACCTGACTCGGTTTTCAGCCTGCGGCTTCGCAGGCCGAACGCACGAGGGCGATTGAGGAATGGCGCGCGTGGTGGCGCAGACACGGCCGGACTGGTAAAAAACGATGGACACGAAATCAAAACGAGGCGACGCCGAGCGCGACCCGAACACAGGCCACGCCGGACGCGACGCGAAAACCTGGTCGAACGACCCCGAAGTGACGAACAAGCCGGGCTACAACGAACGCGTCTTCGAGATCGTCCGCCGCATCCCGGCCGGTCACGTCATGACCTACGGGCAACTCGCGGAAATTCTCGGCGAAGGATACACGGCGCGCACCGTCGGCTTCGTGATGAACAAGGCCGACGAGACGGTTCCGTGGCATCGAGTCATCAACGCGCAAGGGGCTTGTTCGACGGGGCGCATCCTGTTGCCTTTGAATAAACAGCAGCGGATGCTGGAAGCCGAGGGCGTCGAGTTCAATGCGCGCGACCGCTGCGACCTCGGCCGCTATCGTTGGACGCCGGAAGAGGCGCGCGACGATAGCGCGGACGGACGCGACGCGCAGCCCTCGCTCTTTGGCGATTGAAGTTTTCCGAACTCTCATTCAACGACCGAGCATCAACCGCTCTCACTTCACGACGGGGCAATCAAAGATGAACAGCGACTCTCTGCCGGTGCGCGCGCCCTACGAAATCAGCGAGCGCAATTACTCCGTCTCACCGCATATGGTGACGACCGCATTCGAGCTTCCCGGCTTCCGTGTCACGCGAAATTTGGGCATCGTGCGCGGCATTGTCGTGCGTTCGCGTAACCTCTTCGTCAATATCGGCGCGGTCTTCAATTCGATGGTGGGCGGCAACATCACCGCTTGGACGAACCTCTGCGAGCAGACGCGCCGCGAGGCGTTTGAAATCATGATCCAGCACGCAACTGAGGTCGGCGCAAACGCCATCATCGGCGCACGCTACGACGCAACCGAGTTGGGGAGCGGTATCACGGAGGTGCTCGCCTACGGCACGGCGGTCATCGTCGAATCCACCGACGCCGGGGCGGGACTCTACGACTCCTGACGAATTACAACTCTTGACGAATTACAATTCTTGAACGAAACACCACTGACGCCCGAACAACTCGGCCGCCTGCGCGAAAGCATGAACCACATCGCTTACGCGCGCCTGCTCGGCATCGATTTCGTGGACGCCTCGCGCGGCGCGGCCACTTTGTCGATGAACGCGCGCCCTGAGCTTGAACGTTTCGGCCGTATCATGCACGGCGGCGCGCTCGCTTCTCTGGCCGACACGGCCTCCGCCTTCGCCGTCCTCACCACCCTCGAACCCGACATGCAGACCGTCACGGTCGATCTCACGCTCCACTACCTGCGCCCCGTCACGGAGGGCAAATTAACCGCGAAAGCCCGCGTCTTGCGTGGCGGACGCCGCGTGGCGACCGTCTCCGTCGAGATTTTCAACGAATCCGGCGCGCTCGTCGTGACGGCTTTGACGACTTATCTGAAAATCGCCTAAGTTCCCTGTTTGTGTAAATAATCTTACCCGCAGCGAAACTGTTGGGAGGGCTTTTGACGGCCAAAATACGGCCTGTAAATATTCATAGACAAATGATGTTAATTCATGCAAAATATGTTTTGTCTTAGGACGCTGCCAACGCGGCGACCGGACGTTATCTACGCCGCTCCTCTTGAACACGCCTCCGAGCAGGTCTCTCTTTCATTTCGAGTCTCATGCTTTCTCTTTATCAAACGCTACTTTCCCAACACTCCCGGCAGTTGACGCCGGTGCGGTGCGCCGACCAGACCATCGCGCAACTGCATCGCTACTTCGAGGACGTGGTGTTGGAAAACAATCTGGCGGCGTTGGTGGTCGAGAGTTTGCCGTTGCAGATTGAGCGTTCGCCGCGTTCGGCCGAACGCGTCTTAAAAGTCGTGCGGGCGGCGCGTCACGCCTTCTTCTTCCTCGCGCCCGATGATGCCTACAACGAAATGCCCGTTCTCCACGGGGTGCGCGATGCGATGTTGCTGGCGCGCGCGCAGGACGAGAACAACGAACACTTCGTGATCATCGCCGACGCGCGCTTCTCCGCTTTGCTCGTCTCTCTGAGCGGGCAGCCGATCAACGGCGCGGAGACGCTGACGGAGAGCGAAGTCATCTGGACGTTCGAGCCGGACATCGTCTACTCGGCTTTGGAATACCTGATGGCGCGCGTGACGGCCGAGCGTTTCGCGCAGACCGAAGCCTTCTCGCAAGCCGTACGCACCTGCATGCCGAAGGCCACTTCGCTGCAACTGACCGTCTCGGTCACGACGAAGCTGGCGCGCCTCTTGCAAGAACAGGCCGCGCGCGAGGTCGCCATCAACCGCATCGCGTCGGCCATCAGGAGTTCGCTCTCTTTGCCGAGCGTGTTGCAGACGACCGTGGACGAAGTCGGCCGCGCGCTCGGCGTGCAACTGAGCGGCCTGCACGTCGAAGGTGAAAACGGGCAGTCGCCCGTGATGAAGTGCTATTTCCGCGACGGCGACCCGACCGAGGAAGCGCGCGAAGCCCTCGTCAACGACCTCTACGCATACCACACGCAACTCACGCGTCGCCTCAAGCATTACGTGCTCGACGAGCAACGCGGGACGAGCGCGCAGAGCGAGGATGAGACGCGACCGCTCGCCGTCGTGCCGCTTCTCTATCAAGCGCGCTCGATGGGCGTGCTGCTGGTTTGTTCCGACGACCCGCATCGCATCTGGCAAGAAAACGAACTGCTCTTGCTGCGCACGGTGGCCGATCAGGTGGCCGTCGCCGTCAACCACGCGCGGCTGTTCACGCAGATGCAGCAGTTGGCTTTGACGGACAGTCTCACGGGCTGCGTCAACCGTCGCTCCTTCGAGATGCAACTCGAACGCGACTTGCGTCTGGCGACCCGCATGCGCCAACCCGTCTCTCTGATCATGCTCGACATAGATCACTTCAAGCGCGTCAACGACACTTACGGCCATGACGCGGGCGATGCCGCGCTGCGTTTCCTCGCCGACGTGCTCAGAGACGAACTGCGCGGCGTCGATACGGCGGCGCGCTACGGCGGCGAAGAATTTGCGGTCATCCTGCCGCAAGCCGGACTCGACGGCGCGCTCATCGTCGCCGAACGTCTGCGCTCGCGTCTTGAGACGACGGAAGTGCCGGGCATCGGTTACATCACGGGCTCGTTCGGCCTCGCCACCTTCCCGCTGCACGCCAACACGCGCGACGGTCTGGTCGGTGCGGCCGACCGCGCGCTCTACGAAGCCAAGCACGCCGGGCGCAATCGCATCTGCACCCCGCCGAGCGAACAGACCGAAGTGAGCGACGAGATGTACGGCGCGCCCGTCGAGATGACGACACAGGCAGACGCCGAGGCCATCAACACGCCCGCCGTCTGAAGATAGGGAAAAGGTAAAAGGGGAAGGGGGAAAGGAAGCATCAACTTCCTTTCCCCTTTCTCTTTTCCGTTCCCGCCCCATCTTCCCTGCACCTTATTCCTTTCGCGTTCGCCTCTCTTCGCCTCTTCGCTTTTTTCTTCACCTTTCCCCCTTCCCCTTTTACCTTTCCCCTTTTTTTTACCTTTCCCCTTTTTTTTACCTTCCCTTTCCCTTCGCCTCTTCTGGCCGTTTGGCTTTGGCGAGAAAGTCGCGCATCATAGGCAGCAGCCGGTTCACTCCAAAGTTGATTTCGAGACGAGCGCGTGTGGGCCGCGTCTGTTTCCCTGTTATGGACGACCTGAAAAAATTCAGCCTCTACTTCCGCCCGTATAAAAAAGAACTCATCACGGGAATCATCTGTATTCTGGCCTCGGTGGTGATCGGGCTGTTTATCCCTTTGCTCGTCGGCCGCGCCGTCGATGGCCTGCGCGCCGACGTGACGTGGGCGAAACTGACGCGCTATGCGCTCACCATTCTCGGCGTCAGCCTCGTCAGCGGCACGTTCCTCTTTTTGCAGCGGCGCATCCTGATCGGCATGTCGCGCCACGTCGAGTTCGACTTGCGGCAGGACTTTTACCGACACCTGCAACAACTCCCGCTCTCTTTCTTTCAGGCCAACCGCACGGGCGACTTGATGGCGCGCGCGACGAACGATCTGGCCGCCGTGCGCCAACTCGCCGGGCCGATGATCATGTACACGTTGCAGACGATCTTCGTCGTCGTGCTGATCCTGCCCTTGATGCTGCGCATCAGCGTGCGCCTGACGCTCCTGCTTTTCGTGACGATGCCGTTCGTCTCTCTGACCGTGAAATTCTTCGGCCAGCAGGTGCACACACGCTTCGAGAAGATTCAAGACTTCTTCGCGCAGATTTCCGCGCGCGCGCAGGAAAACTTCACGGGCGTGCGCGTCGTGCGCGCCTACGCGCAGGAGGAAGCGGAAATTGAAGTCTTCAAAAAACTGAACCGCGAATACGCCGACCGCAATCTCGGTCTCGTCCGCATCGACGCGGTGATGCGCCCGCTGATGCAATTTCTGATCGGCCTCGGCTTCGTCTTGATCCTCTGGTACGGCGGCGTGCTGGCCGTGCGCGGTCAGATCACGGTCGGGCAGTTCACCGAGTTCAACCTCTACCTGACGCGACTTATCTGGCCGCTCATCGCGCTCGGCTACGTCGTCAACTTGTATCAACGCGGCACGGCGAGCCTCAAACGCATGAACGCCATCTTCGCCATCAAACCCTCAATCGCCGACGCGGAAGACGTGCGCGAGCAGCCGCCGATCAAAGGCCGCATCGAATTTCGCAATCTGACGTTCGGCTACAGCGAACATCTGCCCCCCGTTTTGCGCGACATCGATCTGGTCATCGAAGCCGGGCAGACGGTCGCCTTCGTCGGGCGCACGGGCACGGGCAAGTCGACTCTGATGAACCTGCTGCCGCGCATGATGGACGCGCCGCGCGGCACGGTCTTGTTAGACGATAGACCGCTCGCGGATTATCCGCTCGCGCAGTTGCGCGCGAGCATCGGGTATGTGCCGCAGGAGTCTTTTCTCTTCAGCGAGACGCTCGCGGAGAACATCGCCTTCGGCGTCGAGCGCGCCGAGCGCGCGGAGGTCGAATGGGCGGCCGAGATCGCCGGACTCGGCGAGGACATACGCGGCTTTCCCGAAGGCTTCGACACGCTCGTCGGCGAGCGCGGCATCACGCTCTCCGGCGGGCAGAAACAGCGCACGGCGATTGCGCGCGCCGTCCTGCGCCAGCCGCGCATCTTGATCTTGGACGACGCCCTCTCAAGCGTCGATACTTACACCGAGGAGAAAATTCTCGCGCGGCTGCGCGGCGTGATGCGCGAGCGCACGAGTCTCATCGTCTCGCACCGCGTCTCGACCGTGCGCGATGCAGACTTCATCTGTGTGCTCGAAGAAGGCCGCATCATCGAACGCGGCACGCACGACGAACTGCTCGCGCGCGGCGGCGAATACGCCGCGCTCTACGAACGGCAACTGTTGGAAGAAGAACTCGCCGCGAGTTGAGACTTAAGTTCTCTTTGCGCCTCCAGCGCCTTTGCGAGAGACTTATACGCGCCAAAGAAGAAACTCACGCAAAGGCGCTGGAGGCGCAAAGATGAGAAACCGGGGATGAGTAAGAGATGAATGAGAGCCAAGTGAGAGCGACGCCGGAAGCGCGGCGGCGCGGGCTGCTGCTCATCTGGGGCGCGCAGTTGATGTCGCTCGCGCTCCTGTTCGGTTTAACTTACGTACTGCGGCCTGAGTCGAGCCGGGACGGCAATCACACGCTCGCGTGGATGCTCGGCGCAGTCGGCTTCATGGCCTTCGTCATCTCGTTTCTCGTCAAGCGCAAACTTCTGGCGCAGGCCGCCGCCGAGCGACGCATCGATCTCGGCACGACCGCTTACGTGTTGGCCTTCGCTCTGTGCGAGGTGACGGGGCTGCTCGGCTTCGTCGCCTACATCGTGACGGGGCTGTCTTATGCGCTCCACTCTTTCATCATCGCGGCGGGCGGCCTCGCGCTTCACTTCCCCGCGCGCGGCGCGCTTAATGGGATCGAAGGCGACGCGACAACTGCGGATTTCAAGACGACTTTATAAACGGCGGAAATTTTCTGAGCATGGCGACAGCAGTTCAACAATTTCACGAAGAAGAGGCCATCGGCAAAACTTACGACTCGCAGATCGCGCGTCGTCTCTTGCGCTATCTGAAACCTTACCTGCGCCTGCTCGTGCCCGCGCTCGTCTTGACGCTCGCGCTGAACGGCCTGCGCGTGCTGCAACCGAAATTCACGCAGTATGCGATTGACTGGTACATCGTCCCGTGCGGGCAAGGCAATGCGTGCCGCCCCGGCGGACTCTTCTGGCTCGCGCTCGCCATGCTCGGCGTGCTCCTGTTGACCTTCATCTTCTCTTACGCGGCGGCCGTCCTCTTGAACACCATCGGGCAGCACGTCATGTACGACCTGCGCGCCGAACTCTACGACAAGCTGCAACATCAAGAGGTGGCCTACTTCGACCGCAACCCCGTCGGGCGCATCATGACGCGCCTCACCTCCGACGTTGACGCGCTCAACGAACTGTTCACATCGGGCGTCACGGACGTGCTCGGCGACCTCGTCACGATCTTCATCATCATCGCCATCATGCTGGCGATGGACTGGCGTTTGACGCTCGTCACGCTCATCACCGTCCCATTGCTGTTCGCCGCCACCTCTTGGTTTCGCAAACACGCGCGGCGCGGCTACGACATGGTGCGGACGCGTCTGGCGCGCATCAACTCTTTCTTGCAGGAACATCTATCGGGCGCGCAGACCGTCCAGATTTTCAACCGCGAGGCGAAGTCCGAGCGCAAGTTTCACGAACTCAACGACGACTACCGGCGCGCCAACGTCGAGACGATCTTTTACTATGCGGTCTTCTTCCCGCTCGTCGATCTGATCGGCGCGGTCGGCATCGCGCTCATCATCTGGTACGGCGGTTATCACGTGATGGCGTCACCGCCGGGCGCGCCCACCGGCGCGACGCAACTGTTGACGCTCGGCGCGCTCGTCGCCTTCATTCAATACTCGCAGGCTCTCTTTCAACCGATCCGGGACATCTCGGACAAGTACAACGTCTTGCAGGCGGCGATGGTCGCTTCGCACCGCCTGTTCAAGACGCTCGATCTGCCGCTCGCCATCACGACCCCGAGTGCGCCCGTGCGTGCCGGGCGGGCGCGCGGGCGGATCGAGTTCGACCACGTCTGGTTCGCTTACAAGGGCGAGGATTGGGTCTTGAAAGACGTGTCGTTCGTGGTCGAGCCGGGGCAATCCGTCGCGCTCGTCGGGCACACGGGTTCGGGCAAGACGACGATCACGAACCTGCTCATGCGCTTCTACGACGTGCAGCGCGGGCGCGTCCTTCTGGACGGCGTGGACGTGCGCGAGTGGGACTTGAAAGCCTTGCGCGAAAACTTCGCCGTCGTCTTGCAGGACGTGTTTCTGTTCAGCGGCACGATTGAGAGCAACATCCGGCTCGGCCGCACGGAGATGCCCGACGAGCGTATCGTTTGGGCGGCGCGCGAAGTGCACGCGAACAATTTTATCGAACGCCTGCCGGAAGGTTTCAAAGCCGAAGTGCGCGAGCGCGGCGCGGGGCTGTCGGTCGGGCAGAAGCAGTTGATCAGTTTCGCGCGCGCGCTGGCCTTCGACCCGGCGCTCCTCATCTTGGACGAAGCAACGAGTTCAATCGACACGGAGACCGAGCAATTGATCCAACAGGCCATCGAGCGCGTCATGCGCGACCGCACGGCCATCCTCGTCGCGCATCGCCTCTCCACCATTCAACGCGCGGATCGCATCATCGTCCTCCATCACGGCGAAATCCGCGAGCAGGGTTCGCATCAAGAACTGCTCACGCTGCGCGGTCTCTACTGGCGACTCTACAAGCTACAGTACGCCGACAAGTCGCGCGACGAAGCCGTCCCCGATTTGCCCCTGCGCGACCCGACCGTGCAATACGGCGATTGAACGGTTGAAAAGAAACAAAGAAAGGCGGCGCGGCGGAATTCAAAGTTTCCGTCGCGCCGCCCTCGTGTTACCGGCGTCTGTTGTGGTCAGCCTAACGTCTATGGCTTCGCGCTCGTCTTGGGCATCTGAAATTGCGCGTCATCGACCGTCACGTTCGGTTTGATCTCCGTGAACTTGCGCGTGGAGCTGTCGAACGTGTCGATGGCTGAGATGCGGATGGTGAACGGCAGTTTGACGCCGCCCACGTCGCGGTAGTCTTCATAGTCGATCTGTTCGGGGATGGGGATGAGGACGGTGGGCGTGAGCGTCTGTTGACGAAGGAGCAGCCCCGTCTCCGTATCGAAATAGTAGCGTTCGACGCGGCCGTCGGCGCTCGTCGCGCGCAGCACCCACGCGTCGCGCTCGCCGATCTTCGTCCGGCCGTTGAAGACGAGCGCGGGAAACGGCTCTTTGATCTTGATGGGCGCATACATCGGCGCGGCGTTGCGGTAGGCTTCGACTTCGGCGGGTGTGACTGCGCGCATCTCGCGTGGATTCTTGATCCACCCTTCAGCGCCGCTGAACACCTGCACGAGCGTGCCCTGCTGCGGGATGTTGACGACGATGGCGAGTTTGTCCGCGCCTTTCATGGTCACTTCGAGCGGCCAGTTGCGATTCTGCGACGCCTCGCGCGTGCCCTTCATCGAGAGCGTCTGAATCCGGGCGACGGCGGCGCGCCCGCCCACGGCTTCCACGTAGCGTTGCAAAATCTGTTCGGGCGTCGGGCGCGGCGGTCGCGCCGGAGAAGCGGCAGGAGCAGCGGCAGCGGGCGTCGCACCGGGGGCGGGTGTCGCGCCTGCGTTCGATGTCGCGGAGGGCGCGGGGCGGTCGCTCTCGTGTCCGGAGACGGCCACGGGCAGAGGCGGCAGGCGCGGCCCGCCGGTCGTCCCCCGATGACAGGTGTAGCAGGTGACGCCGTAGCCGCCGAGCGCGTCGAGGTTGTTCCGGTTGATGTCGAGCGTCATGCGCATCATCTGCCGACCGATGCGTTTGTGCTCTTTGTCGTCGCTCTCCCACACAAAACGTTCCTCGCCGCTCGCGGGGTCTTTCTGTTTGACGTGGCAGAAGTCGCACTTGACGCCGAGCGACACGGAGACCAGATTCATCAACGGGAACAACTGCGACTCCGGCAGCCCTTTGAGCACCTGTATGTTCTTGCGCGTCTGCTCCACCGGAAGCTCGCCCCGGCGCGGCTGCTCCTGCGCCCCGGCACGCCGCGTCCACTTCGATGCGGGCAGGCACAAAAACAGGAGCGCGGCCAAGAGACTGAGGCCGCGCAGAACATTTTTCAACGTCATGGCAGAAAGGTTCCCTTCAAGTGGTGAATGGTGAATGGTAGAAATCAGTTCTTACCATTTACCATTCACCATTTACCATTCACCGCTTTTACTTCATCGTTTCTCTACTTCCGTCGGCGCGGGCGTGGCGGCCGCGTATGGTTTGGCGCGCGGTTTGATGGGCGTGACGGATTCGAGCGATTGATAAATCTGTAGATACATCTGCGTCTCGCGGGGAATGAGCGTGCGCCACGCCGTGCCGCCGCGGCGTATGTAACCGGCGAGTTTCGCGGGGTTGGAATTATAACCGGCGGCGATCAGGTCGGCCGGGGTGGCGATGCCGTTGGAGAGCGCTTCGGCGATGGTCTCGTTCAGCAGCAGGTCGCTCCAAGTGTCGCGTATGTAGAGCAGCATCGCTTCGAGCGCGTTGCCGTGGTTGCGCATGCCGAGGACGAAATCGGGGTTGAGGCCGACGGCCGGATAACGCTGGCGGAGCATCTGGTAAGTCCAAGGGATCATCTGCACCATGCCGCCCGCCCCGGCCGTGCTGACCGAGTAACGATAGGTGTCGAGTTCGTTCAAAGCGTAGAGCGCGTAGACTTCGTTGAACAAAGCGAGGCGCGACTCTTTGCGAAAGCGGTCGTGATCGACGTGTTCGACGAGACACAGGCGCTCGGCCATGTCCAACACTTCCGGCGTCATGTGCTGCCCTTTGTCTTTGAGTCGCTTGGCGGCCAAGTCAACCATCGTGCGGACGTAGTGTTGGCCGTTCTTGACGAGTTCGGGCGTGAGCAACGCCGGGTGCGCCGAGGTGTAATAGGCCGTCTCGCGATACCGGCCAAATTTTTCAATCGGGTACTCGACGACGAGCGGTGCGAGTTGCCGCCCCGTCAAATCGGAGACCGTGACGGCCGTGTTGACGTAGTTGGAGCGCACGGTGCGCACGCGCAGGAAACCGCCGAGCGAAGAAGCCACCGTCAGCTCGTTATCTTTTTTGAGAAACACTTCTTTCGCCATCGTCAGCAAATGAATCTGCGACGAGTCGGGGTCGAGCGCGGCGAGCGTGACGAAGTTCAGATTGGGCGTCTGTCCGAGCGCCGTCGGCGTGATGCGCGTCTTCAACACGCGCTGCGATTCGAGGATGCGCGCGCGCACCTTTTCGGGACTGATCGGCGTCGCGGGCTTCAAAGGGATGGCGGGGACGACCGCAGGCACGAACGGCGGCGCGGTCGCGGGCTGCGAAGGCACGACGGTCTGCGGTGGTTGCTGCGCCGGAGTTGCGGCGACGCCCGGCGCGCCTGTAGAGGTGCGCGCGGGCGTCTGCTGCACGGACGTTGGAACTCTGACGGGCGCTCCTGCGGCGGCCGTGCCCGTCGCGGCGGGCGGCTGCGCCGTTTGACGTTGCGCATCCTGCTGCGGCGGCGTCGTGCTCGCCACGCTACGGCGCGGGCGGCTGAACTGCGCCGGGGCGCTGGACTGTGATTCCTGCTGCGCGTTCACGGGGGCGAACGCCGTCAATACTAAAAGCAACGAGACGGCAACTGTTTTCATGCTTCTGTAAAACCCTTCGAGCGGTGTGCGGCGAGTGTCCGGCCGAGTGGCCGGGCTTCCCTTAAGATTCGCTTGCGAGGCGCATGGTTGTCAACCGAAGTCCCGAAGTCTCAAGTCCCAAGTCCCAAGTCCGTGTGCTGCTCCTGACTTGAGACTTGGGACTCGTGACTTGAGACTTCGTTTTGACTTGGCACTTGAGACTTGGCACTTGAGACTTTTTCCCGCATGAGACGAAAGCGCGCGGCGAGCAGTTGACCTGCGCTGAGGCCGAGGCTCGCGTCGAGTTCCCACAACTCTTCGGCGAGGGCTTCGGCCGAGATGCGCTCGAAGACGGGTCGGAGTGTGGGCGCGACGGCGTCCAAGCCTTCGACCAAAATGAGTTCGAGTTCGCGCCCGCCGTGCTGCGTGCGTCGCCGCGCGTGTTCGCGCAGCCGCGCCCGCGCGTCGTCTTGTATCTTCCCGGTGGCGACGAAAACGAGATGCGCGCTCTCGATGCGCGCCTGCTCGTCGAGCGCACGGCGCGCCTGCACCGTCGTCCAGTCGCCTTCGTGCAAGAGAAAGAGAAAGGCTTCGCCGCAGACGTTCGCCATCAGACGCACCTCGCCGTCGCTCGCCGTGGGACGTGCGACGATCTGCCGTTCGGGGACGCCGAGTTCCGTGATGAGCGCGCGCAGGTGTGCGGCGAGCCACGCACCGTCTTGCAGCAGCGTCGTGGTGAGAGAGGTCGGCACGGTCACTTCTTCCGCGCGCTCGTCGGCCATGGCCGCGCCGCATTCGTTGCAGACGGCGTTGCTGCCCGTCAGCATGGAGAAGGCGTCGGGCGACGGCAGGCGAAACAGCGCGCGCCCGTCTTTGCGGCAACTGACCAAAATCTCGCGCTTCAACAAACCCACTTCCGCGAGCCTTGCCAGCAACGCATCGGACACGCTCTCGTCGGACGCCATGACGGCCGCCGCGCGCCCTTCGCGGTGCGCCTCGCTCAGACGACGCAAGAAGCCGCGCGCCCCCGCGTCCGCGAGCATCCCGGACGTGCGCAGCCAACCCTCGACCATCTCGCCGCGCGCGAGACTCGGCGTCGCCGACGCCTCGGACGCGAAGCGCTGGAAAGCGGCGGCCGTCGGCGGCGCGCGCGTCTCCCACTCCTTCGAGCGCGGCGTAACCGACAACAAATCATCGCTGCCGTTCGCCGCCCCGTCGTCGTTCAAAGTCCCGTCGTTAACCTCCAAGAGGTTCACCGCGTCGCCGACGTTTGCCGCTGTGCCGACGTTTGCTGCGCCGCGTGCGCTTGTGCCGCGCGAGGCGTCGAGCAATTCGCGTATGCTGCGACAGAAGGCGTCGAGTTTTTCGAGCGCGTCGGTCGTTCCCGTTTCGTAGACGATACTAGCGCGCACGCCTCCGTCCGTCTCTTCGCCGAACAGCAGAAAGAGCGCGTAGTCGTCCACGCAGAACAGGTCGCCGCGCACGTAGGAGGCTTCGGCCTCTCTGTCCGCACGCGCCGCGAGCGCGCTTTCCAGGGCACGCGCGCCCTCCGCGTCGCCGAGCGCCGTCTCGTAGGAATAGAGTCGCGCCGAACGAATCAAAGGCACGAAGCCCTGTTCCTGTAGACTTTCCAACAGAGCCGTACGCGCCGCCGCATCGACGGCGTAATTTAAAACTTTGCTTTCAGTCAATAGCATCGTTCGTGTCCTCTTCAAGCGCCGCAGATGCTATCACGAACGCGCAAAAATATATCCACCTTCTTTCGGCCTCAAACGCGCAAATCGTGCGCTTCATGCAATTACGACCGCATGGTCTCTGCACACTTCGTTCAAGTTGAACCGATTCGCGGCCCGGTTCGTGGTTAGTTTTAGGTCACCACGGGTGTTCCGGACGTGCCCTGTCACAAAACAGTCACATTGCCTCTTGTTTCAATTATGTTGCGTCTGTAAGATGTTCTTGCTGCATGAAATGCAGCGCACTTCCTTCTACCCCTAGAAGATTCCAAAAGCAATCGTGGATTTTGAATAAGGAGCGAGAAGCCCCCTATCTATGTCTGTTAAACCTCTGTTCCCCCGTGCGCTGGCCGCGTGCTTAGTTCTCTGCCTCTTGGCCATGGCCGCCGCCGCGCAAACCGATTTGTCCCGCCCGCGTCAAGTCGCACAAGCCACACAGCCTGATGGTACGAGCCGTTTGGAGACGGACGTGTACGTCGTCTCCGAGGCGAGTCCGGCGAGCGCGCTGCCCGAAACCGAACTCGTCAAACCGCGTCTTCTCGCCCCGCGCCTGTTCCAGTTCA
This sequence comes from Pyrinomonadaceae bacterium, assembly GCA_036387235.1. Classification (GTDB taxonomy): domain Bacteria; phylum Acidobacteriota; class Blastocatellia; order Pyrinomonadales; family Pyrinomonadaceae; genus JAIVJZ01. Next base: position 5,876 of record DASVUD010000003.1, on the reverse strand, counting down.
ACCGTCTGATGATGGCCGCGATTGACACGCGCATCGGCGCGCCCTACGTCTACGGCTCTTCGGGGCCGCGCGTCTTCGACTGTTCCGGTTTCGTTTGGAGCGTCTTTCAATCGGCGGGCGTCAACTTCGAGCGCGCCAGCGCGCGCAGCTTCTGGGTGAACTTCAATCCGGTGAGCGAAGACGAGAAATATCAATTCGGCACGCTCGTCTTCTTCAACAACCTCAAGCACGTCGGCATCGTCGCCGATGCGAACGGCTTCTATCACGCTTCGACCAGTCAAGGCGTCACCTATTCGCCCTTCAATGAATACTGGACAAGCCGCATCACGGGTTTTCGCCGCGTCCCGCTTCCGGCCACGACTCTGGCCGACTAAAGTTCAAAGATTCCAATTTAAGGTTGCTCCTTAAAAACCGACAGGCCGACGATCCGGTTGATCCCGAATCGTCGGCCTGTCGAATTTCGGCCTCTCGATTTTCGCCGCCGTCCTAAGTTCCCTAAATTCAATGCGCCCGCCACGACCGCGCGACGGCCGCGCGTCCTTTCGCTCGCACGCGCTCGCCTTCTACTTGACGAGGCTGCCGAGGAAGCCCGCGCGATGCTCATTCTCCTCGCGCCGCTCCCACACGGCGATGATCTTCTCAACCGCCACGTAACAGAGCGTCCCTTCCGCATCTTTCAGATGCAGCACGCCGCCCTCGACCCGCACCACTTCGCCGTGCAGACTCGACACGCCGCCGCAAAACACGTCCAACTCGCGCCCCACCATCGTCGCCAAAAAATCCTGCATCGTCTTCCTCCAAACGGGTGAATGGTCAATGGTGAATGGTGAATGGATCGGAACCGTCTTTCTCCATTGACCATTGACCATTTACTTCTTCTTCTTCTTCCACTCCCAAATTTTTTCGCTGCCGTGTTCGTCCGTGACGACTTTCTTCTCCACCTCGCGGAAGGTGATTTGAAAGAGAGGCAGGACGGTCTCGTCGTCTTGTTGTTTGCGCTCGAATTGCAGCACATCGTAGTAGACGCAGCGCGGCCGATCCGGGTAGGTGCGACAGACTTCGGGGCGCGCGTGATAGATCGAACAGCCGCGCGTCTCGTGGTCGAGAAACTGGCAGGCCGTGCCCAGAATCGGATCGGGCGTGCGTTTGAGCACGCGCTCCGTGCCGTTCCACATCTTCGTGTAACGCTTGGCGGCCTGTTCCGGCGTCACGCCGAAATGTTTCGCCAGACGATTCAAATCGCGCTTCGACACCTGTATGCGCTCGTACAACCCGCAACAATAGGCCGGACACTTCGAGCAATCGAAATAGACGCGCGGCTGCTCGTCAGTAATTTTCTTCCCCATGCTCAAACCCCCGGCCGTAAATCGTGAATCGTAAATCGTGAATAGAGAAACCCTCAGTTCTTTCTATTTACGATTTACGATTCACGATTTACGGCTTTTATCGTCTTTCAGATTTCTCGTATTCCGACAAGAGTAAATTCATCAATTCGCCGCGCCGTTCGTAGAGGCGTTTGAGCGTGCGCGGCTCGTGGCGCGCGAGCGCATAGGCCGTCACGAGCGGCAGCGCGACGGTGGAGTCAACATAACACACAACGGCATCGGGCAGACGGTCGGGATCGACCTTTCCCCAAGAGACGGCTTCGCCGGGCGTCGCGCCGGAGAGTCCGCCCGTATCCGGGCGCGCGTCCGTCACTTGTAGAAAGTAGTCGTGGCCGCGTTCGTCTATGCCGAGCACTTCCTGAATCTGCGGCTCGGTTTGCAGCATGAAATTCTTGGGACTGCCGCCGCCGAGGATGAAGACGGCGCTTTTGCCACCGTGCTTGCGCCCGCGGTCGCCCCGGCCGTGGATCGCGCCGCGCTTGGCCGCCAGCACGATTGAGGCCGTCTCGTTCACGTCGAGCGAAGGGTCGAAGGCCAGTTTGTTTCCTTGCAGAGCCTTCGCCGCGACGTTCATGCCGATGGAGGAATCGCCGGGCGAAGAAGTGTAGATAGGGACGCCGAACTCGTAAGCGGCGGCGAGCAGAGACTTGTACTCAAGGCCGAGTTTGCGTTCGCGCTCGCGCACGTAACGACCGCACAGGTGATGAAACTCGGCCGTGGACATCGGCCGCTGAAACTCTTCGCCTTCGATGATGCGACGGAAGAACTCGTCCGTGTCGAGCAAGACCGAGTAGTCGAAGAAGATGTCGTAGATACGGACGACCTCTTCTTCGCGCAGGGTGATGTCGGAAGTACTCGTGTTGCCTTGATGGAGCGAAAGCCCGATGCCGAAATGCGTGTCGTGGTAGAGGTTCGCGCCCGTCGTGATGATCCAGTCGATGAACCCGGCGCGCATCAGCGGAATGAGCGCGGAGATGCCCAATCCTGCGGGCGTGAGCGCGCCCGTGATCGAGACGCCGACCGTTACATCCGGCTCAAGCATCTTCTCCGTGAACAGGCGGCACGCCTCGCGCAGACGCGCCGCGTTGTAAGCCAGAAACGTCTCGTCAACCAGATCGGCGAGCGCCATGTCGCCCGTGATGGGCTTCGGGTCGATGCGCCGCCCGCGCAAAAATTTACTCTTCTTGTTCGCCATGCCGACAATATAAAGGATGAAGAATGAAATGCAAGCCGGAAGGAGAAGATGGTAAATGGTGAATGGTGAATGGTGAATGGAAAGAACTGGTCTTGTCTATTTACGATTCACGATTCACGATTTACTGCTTTTCACCATTTACCATTTTCATTCCGTCTCGGCCGCTTGCGGCGCGGCGCGGCGGAGGCGGAGGCGCGCGATGCGGCGTTCGTCCGCTTCGAGCACTTCCACGTCGAGGCCGCGACAGGTGAGCCGTTCGCCCGCGCGCGGGACGTAGCCGAGTTCGCCGATGACGAGGCCGGCGATGGTCGTCGCATCATCGTCGTCCTCTTCGAGCTCGAAATCGAAGAGGCGTTCGATCTTGTCCACCTCGGTCGAGCCGAGCGCGTCGTAATAGCCGTCGTGCGCCTCTATGATTTCGACGACCTCTTCGCGCGCCGTGTCTTCGTCCTCGATCTCGCCGACGATCTCTTCCAAGATGTCTTCGACCGTCACCAGCCCGGCCACGCCGCCATACTCGTCGATGACCATCGCCAGTTGCGCGTGCTCCTTCTGCATCTCTTCGAGCAACTCGGCGACGGGCTTCGTGGCGGGCACAAAGAGCGTGGGGCGGATGAGCGTTTGGATCGAACCTTCCTCGCTTCCTTCAGCCCAACATTGCAGCAGGTCGCGGACGTAAATGATGCCCTCGATGTTGTCGATCTTGTCGCTGTAGACGGGCAGGCGCGAATATTTGGATTCGACCACGCAGTCGCGCGCTTCGCGCACGGTCGCCGTGATGGGCAGCGCGACGATCTCCGTGCGCGGCGTCATCACCGCGCTCACGCTCGTGTCGCCAAACTCGATGATCGAGTGGATCAGTTCGCCTTCCTCTTCTTCGAGGATGCCTTCCTCCTCGCCCACGTCGATGAGCGCCTGCAAATCGTCGGCGTTGTCTTCTTCCTCTTCGGCCACGCCCGTCTCCGTCAGGTGCTCGCTACTGCGGCGCGCGGGACGGTCGAAAGATTTGTGCCAAGCGAAAGCGATGAGCGACAGAGGACGATAGAACGGGCGCAGGATGGGCAGCAGGCGAACGAGCGTCGCCTCCGGATTGCGCGACGCGACGAGACGCGGGACGAGCTGTCTCGCCACGGCATTGAGGACGACGCCCGCCACAATCGCAATCGACAAAAAAGCCGCGTGCGAAGACGCGCCCGGTTCGGCCGAATTCCCGATCAATTGCGACGCGACCGAGGCGACGAGCACCGAGACGGCGACGACCAAAATCAAAATCGTGACGGTGAGCGTGAAGCGAAAGCGCGAACGGTTTTCCAGAATTTCCGTGAGAAACGACGAGGCGGCGGTCGGACTTTCGTCTTCCGCTTCCCCGATCAGACGGCGCAACCCCACGTCGCTCAACTCGCCGAACGCCATGTCAATCAACGATACAAACGTCAGCGCGACGAGTAGCAGACACCCGATTCCGATCTCGATTTCCATAAAGAAGCTGTTAGCTGTCAGCTATTAGCTAAAACCAAATCCCAGCACCTTGAATTCTACGCAGGCAAGCGCACCTTCCGTCACGTTTTAAGCTGAAAGCTAATAGCTAAAAGCCAACAGCTATTATATTCCAAGTCGGCGACGCAGGCGGAGTTCGAGCGCGTTCATCTCGCCGTCGTCCCTTTCGTGGTCGTAGCCGCACAGGTGCAGCATCCCGTGCAGAATCAACTGCTCCACTTCCCTCTCGAAACTTAGGCCCTGCTCCGCGGCCTGCCGCGCCGCGCGCTCCAACGAAATCACCACATCGCCCAACGACGCCCCGGCCGCGCGTTCAAACTCATCCTGCTCCGCCGGAAACGACAACACATCCGTCGTCCCACTCTTGCCACGCCAACGCCGGTTCAACTCCCTCATCGCCCTGTCCGACACGAAAGCAATTGTCACCCCCACGCCCTTCGCCACCGGCACAACCTTCAACGCCCTCCCCGCAAACCTCTCCCAACGCTCCGAATCCATCTCGCGCTTGCGCTGCCTATTGACGACTTCAATCATAAAATCGTGAATCGTGAATCGTGAATCGTGAATAGATGAAAACAGTTTTTTCTATTCACGATTTACGATTCACGATTTACTACATCACAGCCCGCTCTTGCTCGCGTGGTTTTCGTAGGCCTTGATGATCATTTGGACGAGGCGGTGGCGGACTACGTCGCGGTCTGTGAAGTAGACGAACTCGATGCCTTCGACGCCGGAGAGGACGCGTTCGGCTTCGACGAGGCCGCTGCGCCGCCCGGTGGGCAGATCGATCTGCGTCACGTCGCCGGTGATGACGGCCTTCGAGCCGAAGCCGATGCGCGTCAGGAACATCTTCATCTGCTCGCCCGTCGTATTCTGCGCTTCGTCGAGAATGATGAAGGCATCCGCCAGGGTGCGGCCGCGCATGAACGCGAGCGGGGCGACTTCGATGACGCGTTTCTCAAGGAGCTTGGTGACGCGTTCGGCGTCGATGAGATCGAAGAGGGCGTCGTAGAGCGGGCGGAGGTAAGGGTCGACTTTGTCTTGCAGGTCGCCGGGGAGGAAGCCGAGTTTCTCGCCCGCTTCGACGGCCGGGCGGGCGAGCACGATGCGGCTCACCTGTTTCTGCATGAGCGCCTGCACGGCCATCGCCACGGCCAAATAGGTTTTACCTGTGCCCGCCACGCCGACGCCGAAGACCACGTCGTTGTTTTGGATGGCTTCGACGTAGCGGCGCTGGTTGGCCGATTTGGGCGCGACCTGTTTTTTGCCCGCCGGGTTGAAGCGCGCTTTGGTGAAATAGTCGCGCAGAGAGTAGGCGCGGTCTTCGGCGATCTGGGCGAAGGCTTCGCGCAGTTCTTTGTCGGTGAAGGTCTTGCCTTCCGAGAAGAGCGCGGTGAAGTCTTCGAGGATGCGTTCGACGGTGGCGACATCTTTCGGGTCGCCGTCGATGGTCAAGTCCTGTCCGCGCGCATCGACGCGCACGTCAAGCAGTGATTCCAGATATTTGATGTTCTGGTCGTGGACGCCAAACAGCGTTTCGATTCCTCGCGGCGGTAATTCGATCTTCTTCAAGAGAGGGTGCTATCTCCTTCGCATGGGCGGCGACGTCGTGTGCCACAACGGCAAGGGCAGGAATGGGGAGCGGGTGAGTTGTTTTGGTTCTGCATATTGCAGGGAAAACGCTACTACATCGTCCCAAAACGTGTCAACGAAGACGGCGGCAACACCAGTCCTCGGATTGTCTTATTTCTTGTAGCAACTGCCGACAGAGTTTCCCAACAAAGACGGCCGTGGGGGGG
>DASVUD010000002.1:0-78242 GCA_036387235.1 Pyrinomonadaceae bacterium | reverse complement strand
ACGATCAAACTCAAGATGCGCGGAAAACTTTTCATCAATGCTTCTCCCCTCGAATGAAGAAATTCTCGCCGTTAAAAAATGCGCGCGGTCGCGTCCGCGTTAAAAACGGACGTTGGCGAGACGGCGCACGATCTCTTTGCGCTCGTTCTGCGCCTGCTCTTTCTGTCCCTCGTTCAGACGCTTGAAGGTGGCGAGCGCGGCCTGCGCTTCCGTCGTGCGCTTCTGTCGCGTGTAGATGCGTCCGAGTTGATAATGTGCCTCGGCCGAGTTCGGATCGAGTTGGACGGCGCGCGCGAGTTGTTCGACGGCCGCGTCCAGTCGCTCGGCGCGCACGTAAAGTTTGCCGAGCGCGAGACGCGCCGAAGCGAGCGTCGGGTCGAGTTCGATGGCGCGCAGCAGAGAGCGTTCCGGGCGCGCCGTGTCCGTCGGATTTTGTTTGAGCAGAATGTCCGCCAGCAGGTAGTGCACCGTTGCCAGATTCGGATTGACCGCAACGGCGCGCTCATAAAACTTGATGGCTTCCGTATAGCGCCCCTGTTCGGCGTGCGCGAGGCCGAGATAGGCGAGCGCGGGCGCGGCTTGCGGGTCGAGTTCGACGGCGCGTTCGAGCGCAGGCGCGGCCTCGACGCTCTGATGCTCGGTCATGTAGGCGAGGCCGAGCGCGAACCAGAGTTTGGCCGAACGCGGAAACTGTTCCAGAGCTTCGCGCAGGCGGATGACGGCCGCCTTCGGCGCTTGCGAGTTGACGAGCAGGAGCGCATAGCGGAAACGATAATCCTCGTTCGCGGGCGCGCGCTCGATGGCGAGACGCATGGCGGGAATGGCGTTTTCGATGCGGCCGATTGATTCGTAGAGGTCTGCCAGCGCCGCGTAGATGGGCGCGGCCGCGTTGCCGCGCGCGACGGCCGACTCCAACAGGCGACCGGCCGCCGCCACATCTTTGCGCGCGCGATAGAGCCGTGCGAGATTCAAGATCGATTCGACGTGCGATGGGTCTGCGGCGAGCGCGGCATTGAGTTCCGCCGCCGCTTCGTCCAACAAACCGGCTTCGAGCAGAGCCGCGCCGAGTTCCGCGCGCGCGCCGGCGGAGGAGAGCGCAGGGGAGTTGTCCGTTGTCGTCGCTGCGCCTGTGGCGGGCGCGACGGCCGCGAGGCGCGCGGCGTAATCGCGGTAAGCGGCGGCGGACGCTTCGCGCTCGTTGAGGCGGAGGGCGACGACGGTGAGCGCGCGCGCGATCTCCGCGTCGGGCGCGATCCGGTAGGCGCGCTCGAAGAGCGTGCGCGCGGCGCGCAGGTCTTCAGGCGCGCTTGAACTGAAACGGATTTGCGCGAGATTGACGAGCGCGCTCGGCTGGCGCGCGTCGAGTTTGAGCGACGCCTCGAACTCGGCCGCCGCTTCCGACGTGCGTCCGAGCCGGAAGAGGATCGCGCCGTGGTTATTGCGCGCCTCGGGCGAGCGCGGGGCGGCCGAGGCGGCGGCGGCGAAATGCGTCTCGGCCACAGCGAGTTGTCCGGCGCGGTCTGCGAGCGCGCCGAGATAGGTGTGTGCTTCGACGTTTCGCGGATCGAGTTTGAGCGCGCGCTCGAAGAGAGTGGTGGCCGTCGCCGCGTCGCCGCTCTCAAGGGATGCGACGGCTTGCCTGACTAAACGCGAAGCGTCTTCGGCGCGCGCGCCGGCGTGCGAAGCGGCGGCGGACTTTTGCGCGGCGGCAAAGTTTCGTGCGGCGGGTTTGAGCGTGGGCGTGGGCGCGAAGCCGTGCGCCGCGACAGCAGCAGCCGACAGGCCGGTGAGAAGCGCGGCCAAACGAAACGGACTTGGCGGCCAGAAGCGCGACATAGCTCGAAGGGTGTGGCGCGGGTGCGGCGCTTCGCAGGCCGATCATCTTGTGGCCTTGCTGAAAACGAGCGGCGCGGGAAGAGTCTCTTGCTCGTACTTCCCCGCGCCGCTCGACGAGCGTCTCAAACGGCCGAACTAGAAGATCAAGCGCACGCGCAGTTGGACGACGCGCGGCGAGTAGACGTTTTCGTCGCCGATGATGCTCTGGAAACCGAAGTTGGTGTCGCCGAGGTTCGTCGTCGGCGCGAAGAAGCGCGTGCGATTGAAAATGTTGAAGGCTTCCGCGCCCACTTCAAACGTCACCGTCTCCGTGATGCGCGTCTTCTTCAAGAGGCTGACGTTCTCGCTGGAGAACTTGTCAGACCTGACGCTCGGGATGGTCGCCGGAGCCGTGCCGAAGAAGCGCAGAGGGTTTGCGTAGTAAGCGCGATAAGCGTCCGTGCCGACGGCCAAGTCAGTCCTGAACGGCGGCGGGGCGACGAAAGCGCCGGAGTTGATCACGACCACGCCGGGCGTCTGGCCGCGCGTGATGAGCTGATCGCCGCGGTCGAGGGTGATGGGCTGCCCGGTCAAGTTGAGCCGGAGGTTGCCGCCGACGCCGATCAGATCGAGGAAGCCGCGCGCGTCGCTGTTGTCTGTGAAGAAGGTCAACGGCAGACCCGATTGGTAGCGCTGGATGCCGCTCAAGGTGAAGCCGCCGAAAATCTTATCGACGATGCCGCCGCGATTGAGGAAGCGGTGTCCTTTGCCGAACGGAAGTTCGAGCAAATAGTTGACGACGAAGACGTGCGTCGGGTTCGTGGGCGAGACGGTGCGCTGCGCGGCGCGGTCGTTCGGGAACTGAATGACGTTGCTGAGTCCGGTGCGCCCGCCGCCGAGCACGTCCTCCGAAGCGTCCGTGATCAGTTTCGAGAAAGTGTAGGACGCGCCGAACTGGATGCCCTGTGCGAAGCGGCGGTCGAGTTTGAGTTGCAGCGCGTTGTAATCGCTCGTGCCCTGACTTTCGAGAATGTTGTTGATGTTGCGATATTGCGGGAACGGTCTGAGCGCCTGCGCGACCGAGCCGTTGAAGCCCTGGAAGACGGCGTCGCCGTTGGCGGGCAAATTGAAGCCGACGCTGGCCGCATAGGCGCGGTCGGCGGCGTTCACGTCGTTGATGTTCTTGTTCAGGAGCGGGAAGCCGAGCCGGAGCGCCTCGAAGGGGATCGCGTTCAAACGTCCGAAGTCGGAGCGCAGGCGCGTCGCCTTGTGGCCGATGTAGCCGACGGAGGCGGCGAAGTTGTAGGGCAACTGGCGTTGCAGGTCGAGGCTGTACTGGACGGTGCGGCCGGTGCGATAAGTCGGGTCGAAGAACTGCACGTCCTGACCGCCATCGGAGAAGACGAACTGGCCGCCCGGATCGACCGGCGGAATCGACGGATAGGAACTGAGGAAGAAGCGCGCGTTGCGCCCGTCGGGAGTGCGCGCGCCGCTGCCCGTGTTGTAGCCGATGGTGCCGGTGTTGATGTCGCCGCCGCCGCCCGAACCGTAGAGGACGGGCGCGTAGTAGATGCCGCCGCCGCCGCGCACGACCGTGCGGTCGTTGAGCGAATAGGCGAAGCCGACGCGCGGCCCGATGTTCGAGCGGTCTTCACGGACGAGCGTATCGTAGGGCGCGCTGACGCCGCCCTGTCCGGCCGCGCCCGAAATCGCGCCGCGACGGCCGCGCAGGCGCGGGTCGGGGTTGACGGCGTTCGGGTCGAAGCTGCGGAAGCGGTCGCGCGCTTCGGAGCGCAGGCCGGGCAGGTCGTAGCGCAAGCCGAGATTCAAGGTCAGGCGCGGCGTGACTTTGAAGTCGTCGTTGATGAAGTAGCCTTGCGTCAGTTGACGGAAGGCCGGGTCGATGGAGTTGGTGCTGTTGAAGGAGAACTCGGTCGCGCCCGTGATGAGACTGGCAATCGGCCAGCCGCCGTTCGGGTCGAAATCAGCGCCCGTCTGCTCGTTACGGAAATTGAACGTGCCGCCCGGGTCGATCCTCTGCACGACGTTGAACTGTCCGACGCGCACGTCGCCGCCGATTTTGAGCGCGTGACGACCGAGGCGGAACGAAACGAAGTCGGAGAATTGCGCGGTGTTGTCGCGGATGCGGTCGGTGAAGAAGGTCGAGCCGATGTTCTGGTAGCCGCGCGGGTCTGCGGTCGAAGCCGGGTCGCCGTAGCCGGGGAAGTCGATGCGCGGGAAGGCCGCGTTCTGCGTCGCGTTGACCGGGATGCCGAGGCTCGAAGTGTTGAACCCGGCCGTCGTGTTGGCGTTCGCCACGTCGAAGCGCGTGTAACCCAGATTCAAGTGGTTGAGGAAGCTCGGCGTGAACGAATAATCGTGCTGCAAGCGGATGATGTGCGAGCGGAAGTCCTGCTCGAAGATGCCCTGCGAAGTGAAGGGCAGCGGAAAGCGCGGCGGCGGCGCGCCCGCGTCCTGCGCGATGCGCGTGTTGTGCCGATAGGAATAGCTGAAAGTGATCTTCTGCTTGTCGGAGACGATGAAGTCCGGCTTGACGGTGAACTGGTTCGACTCAAGCGGAATGATGCTCTGCGAGATGTAGTTGCGGAAGACGCCCGAACCCATCGGGCCGGTCGTGTTCGGCAGGGGGAAGAACTGCAAGGCCGCGAGGCCCGCCGGGTCGATCAAACCGGGGGTGAGGCGATAGTCGTTGTTTGGAATGGCCTGACGCGTGCCGGCGGGCTGGCGCGGGTTATAGACGCGAATGGGGCCGCCGAAGAAATTGAGGACGTAAGGGTCTGTCAGCAGTTCGCCGAAGTCGCCCTGACGCATGCGCGCCGTCGGGACGGTGATGATCGCGTTCGATCCCGTCGTGCGCCGGTAGCCTTCGTAGTTGAAGAAGAAGAAGGCGCGATTTTCAAAGCGATGAATGCGGGGGCCGCCCTCGCCGAAATGGGGAATGGTAATGGGCCCGCTCAGGTTGAAGCCGAAATCGTTCTGGTTGTCGCGGCGACGTTCGAGGCGCTCGCGCCCGGTGACGGGATCGCGCCCCGCCGCATTGTTGATGAAAGAGTTGGCGTTCAGGTTTTCGTTGCGGATGTAGTCGTAGGCTTCGCCGTGAAACTCGTTGCCGCCGCTCTTCAAGGAGAAGTTGATGACGCCGCCGGAAGAGTTGCCGAACTCGGCCGAGTAGGTGCTGGTCGAGAGCGTGAACTCTTGGAAGGCGTTCGGGCCGGGGGCGACCTCGGAGAAGAACGTGCCGTTTTGCGTGCGGCGCGTGCTGGCGCCGTCGATGAGAATTTCCGTGCCGAGACCTTGACCGCCGCTGACGCGGAAGTTGGTGGCGTTGCCGCCGCCCCCCGCGTTCGCGCCGCTGCCCGCGCTGACGTTACTGTCGAGGAAGATAAAGGCGAGCGGCGTGCGCCCGCCCGCTTCGGAGTTGACGAGGAGCGGCAGTTCCCTCACCTGCTGTTCGGTAACGTTGGTTTGCCGGACGGGCGTTTCCGTCTGGATGGTGGGCGCGGTGTCGGCCGTCACCGTCACCACGTCGGCAATCGCGCCGAGTTCGAGCGTGAAGTCGGCGCGGCGCGAGACCTGCACGCCCACTTGAATATTTTCGAGCGTCGAGGTCTTAAACCCGGAAGCCTCGACCGAGACGCGATAAGGCGCGGGCGCGAGTTCGGGGAGCGTGTAAGAGCCTTCGTCGGAGGTAGTCGCTTCGCGTACCTCGCCCGTGTTGAGATTCGTCGCGGTCACTTTCGCCCCGGCCACCAGCCCGCCCTGCGGGTCTGTCACCGTGCCCGTGATCGTGCCGCGGTCGCTCTGCGCCCAGACGGGCACGGCCATCAAGAACGTCAACAACAGAAACGAGATCAGTTTATTCAACTTCATGACTCCCTCCTCAAACTCCACACGACGAATGTGCTACTGACGAGCGCAAGAATTTTCAGCCTTACGGAAAGAACGATCTACACAGCGAGAGCGAAAGCGGGTGACATTATCAATGCAACGCGAAACTCCCTCAAAGGCGACGGCGACGCCTACAGGGGCACAGACAGAACGGCGCACGAGAAGAGACTCCCGCCCCGTACCCGCCTGTTGGTTGAGATTCGCATTGTAAATTGAGAGACGACCCAAAACTTGGTTTAGCCGCTCAAGCCCTGCGGGTAGAACTGAATTCGTAAAGCGGCTTAAGCGGTTACGTAAACGGTTAACCAAGTTGAGAAGGCTTATAACAGCCGCCGCCGAAGCCTGTCAAGTTTTTAATGCTCGCGGTAGTGTCCTGAATTGCTTAGTGCTTGGTGTCTGAGTGTCCTGGTGGTGAGAGTTCCGGCATCGGCATAAGGCACGAAGACACGAAGGAAGACGAAAGGATGGTTGAACTCAAGGACACTGCTGCTATGCTCGCGGCGACCTCGGACGCGGAGACGGAGAGAGGCGGAGGGGAAAGATGGAAAGTTGAAAGTCCGGAGACGAGGTTGCTCGCGGCGGGAGAGCGTGTGTTTTCCAACTTTTTCCTTGCACGCAGTGGCGGATTAGTTTATTAGGAAGGAGACTCGACTGAAAGACTTACCAACCAAAAGGAGAACTCAATTAATGCCAGCGAAAAAAGCGAGCAAGAAGACGGCGGCTTCCGGCGGCGGGGCCGGTAAAGGCGGCGGCAACAAAGGCGGCGCGAGTAAAGGCGCGGGCAAAGGCGGAAGCAAAGGCGGAAGCAAGGGCAGCGGCGCGGGCGGAAGCAAGGGCGGCAGTAAAGGCGCGAGCAAGAAGGGCGCGAGCAAGTCTGCCGGTAACAAGTCTGCGGGTAAGAAGGGCGCGTCGAACTTTGCGGCGGGCAAGAAAGGCGGCGCGTCGAAGTCGACCAAGAAGTCGGCCGCTGCCGCGGGCGGCGGCAAGAAGGGCGCAGGCAAGAAAGGCGGGAGCAAGAAGGGCGGCACGAAGAAGTCTGCGAAGAAGGGCGGCCAGAAGGCCGCGAAAGGGATCGTGCGTCGCGTGTTGGCGGGCGCGGCGGCCGGTCTGGTGAGCGGCGCGGTGGCGGCGGTACTTCCCCCGCTCGAAGAGCAGGCCGGGATCACTCCGGCCGGCGGCGGTGAGAGCGGCGGCGGTGGCGGTGAGAGCGGCGGCGGCGGTGGTGGCGGCGGACAGGGCGGCGGGAGCAGCGAAGGCGGCTCCTCAAGCGGAAGCTAGTCGAACAGTCGCCGCTTCGGCAGCGATAGCATTTCATAGCCACTCGACAAAACCCGAAACCACGCGCTTCACATGCGCACGACACGAACCTCTTCTTCGTGTCGTGCGCGTGTGAAGCGCGTGGTTTCGGGTTTTGCTATCGCAAGGCGCTCTAACGAAGCAGGCTTTTGCGGCTAGGGCTTTTTGTACTTCTCGATCAAAGCCTGTAGGCCGTCGGTCGAATTGTTGTGGCGATATTTGTAGTAGGATTCAAGGTCTGCTTTGAGTCCCGTGCGCATGGCCTCGTATTGCGCGTTGCCTTCGGTGAGAGCGACGGCGTGCGCGTAAGCGTCGATCACTTCGTCCATCTGCGCTTCGGCCTGTTTGAGCAGCGCGTCCTTTTCCGCGCCCGCCGGGGCGGCCTTGTGCTGTTGCGCGAGCCGCTGGTATTCGCCGTTCGCTAGTTCGCTGAGGAGCACATAGTTGATCGGGTCGCGCGGACTGAGGTTGATGGCGCTCGCGAGTCGCGTCCGGGCGTCCGTCTTGTCGCCTCCGGCCAGCGAGAGCATGGCGAGCCATTGGTAGAGTTGCCCATGCCAACGCGTCTTGTAATCGTTCCACGCCGCGTCCGTCACGTTGTCGGGCTTCTTGCCGCTCTCGATGATGGAGATGGCCTTGAGCGCCGTCTCGCGGCTCGGCGCGACGTATTTGAGATTGTTGTTTCTCGTCTCGGTCAGACCGGCGCGCGTCAAGTTGATCAAAGCGGCCAACGGGTCTGCGCTCTTGTCCACCGCTTTGGGCGCGAGCGCGAAAGCGTCGTCGAGACGGTTGGCGGCCGTGTAGGCCGAGAGCAGGTGATCGTTGACGAGTTCGGCATCGGCGGGCGCGTTGAATAGTTTCAGGTAGCTCTCGCTCTGCGCGATGCGCTGCGCGGGGTCTTCGATCTGGCCGATGCGATGCGCGACGAGCGGCGCGATCTGCGGGCGCAGAGGGCTCTTCGGATACTTCTGCAAAAACTCGCCCGCCGCCGCGAGCGCCGCCGGGACATCGGCGGCCGCTTCGATGGCCTTCGCCGCTTTCAACTCCGCTTCGGGCACGGTGGGCGGCTTCTCCTTCTTCTCTTTCTTATTATCCTTCGATTGCTCCTGCGGCGATGGCGGCGGCGCGTCGAACCTCGCGCCGCTCGTCATGGCGGCGAAAGATGCGTGGGCGCACACGAGCGTTAGGCAAGCGCAGACGACGATCGCGGGCAGGGCGTAAAAAGCTCTGTTTCTCATTGTCGATCCTCTTCCGAAATTTGATTGCAATGCTTCGACCAAAGGGGGATTTGCTGTCTGCCGCTCAATATACTCTAACGCGCTCGGCATGCGCCACCTCGTGCCTCGCCGGCAAACGCAACGTCGCGTCAACGCGTCTTCTCGATGGAGAGGTGATGACAAGATCGCCCGCGCTTGGCGAACAGTTTTCGATGTTCGCGAAGACGCGGGCGATGTAGTTGTGCGCGGGCGTCGTGTGTGCCGCCGCGTGCGGAGTATACGGAGAACTTACTTGCCGTTCAGTTTGGCGAGTTCCTTCGCCAGTTCCGGGTTCGACTTTTGCAGGGCTTGCGCTTCGGCCGCGAGCGACTTGGCGTCGTCCATGAAGTAATAGGCGAGGCCGAGGTTGTAGTGCGTCTGCGCGTCGTCGGGTTTCAGTTCGAGCGCCTTTTTGAAGGCCGCGACGGCGTTCGGGTAATCTTCGAGTTTGCTGTAGGCGACGCCCATGTTGTAGTGGGCTTCCCAGTAGTCGGGCTTGATCTTGATCGCCTCTTTGAAGGAGTTGATGGCCTCCTGCTGTTTGCCGAGCGCGGCCTGCGACAACCCGACGTTGTAGTAGGGCGTGTGGACGGGCTGCGGCAGGCGGCGGATGACCTCTTGGAACATGGCGATTGACTGCGCGTGATCGTTCATCGACGCGTAGACGTTGCCGAGGTTGAAATAGGCGCTCAGAATTTGGTCGGGCGTCTCGCCCATCGACTCGTCAACCTTGAGCGCGAGGGCGCGCCGGTAGGCTTCGGCCGCTTCTTTGTATTTCCCCTGCGACTCGTAAATCTGGCCGAGGTTGTATTGCGGCCGGAACATTTCGGGCTTCAGTTTCGCGGCTTGCTGGAAGAAGGCGATGGCCTCCGGCATGTTGCCTTGCCCGGCCTGTCCGGTCGCGCATTCGATCAATTGCTCGTAGGTGGCGCACTCGCCGCGCGTCGCCCCGCCCGTCACGAGTTTGTCCGACGCGTCGCGGTCGGCAAACTGCGCGAAGCCTTTCGTGCCCGGCGGCAGTTTCTTCTTCTTCGCGGGGGGATTACCTTGCGGCTGTTGCGCGCTCGCCGCGAAAGTCGCACCGAAGGCGACGAGCGAGAGCGCGACAAAGAGCGCGCGGGTCGCATACATAACTGTTTTCGACATTTCTTCTCCTTCTTTCATCAACGAAGAATGATTCTCACCCGGCAGGCTCGTTCAAGGAGAGCACAAGGGGGCGGCAATTCTATCTCAAGTGCGCAAATTAGCGCGAATCTTTTTCGCCCCCTTGAACCTAAAGCGCGCGAGTTTTACCAAAACCCCGCACACGCTCAACCGCGTGAGATGCTCCGACGACGGAATTTAGTTTGCTCGACGGACGATTCATCAATTCGTCAAGCTCGCTTTTCAACGCCTCTCATCAAGGCGACCCGCACGACGCGCGGCCTCGCCCCTCTTACCTCGCACGCCACTCGCCGACGACGACGAAGGGCGACCAGTAGAACGGCGCGCTATATTTCTTCCCCGCGATCATCGCTAGTTGCGACGCGCGCAAGGCGGCGGGCGCGCCTTCCTGTCCCGCCAGCAGTCGCCGGTAAAACTCCGGCATCAACTCGGCCGTCGATTGATCGCCGACAGACCACAAACTGACGCCGACCGTCGGCGCGCCCGCGTACATGAAGGCGCGCGTCAGACCGATGACGCCTTCGCCGCGTCGCTCTTTGCCGAGGCCCGTCTCGCAGGCCGACAACATCACGAGCGGCGAGCCGAGCCGCAAGTTGAAAACTTCGTCAACGCGCAAAAAGCCGTCGGCCTCCGTCTGGCCGACGAGGGAGAGCGCGAGGCCGGTGAACTGCGGGCGCTCGGCGTCGAGCAGCCCGTGCGTGGCGATGTGCAGGATGCGGTAGTCGTCCAGTTTGCGCGCGCGCAGGTTCGCCTCGTTCGCGTCGAAGTCGAGCCACACGTCGGCCGCGCGGCCGCCCGCGCGCGCGAGTTTCGCGATCTCTTCGGCTTCCGAGCGCGTGCCGTCGAGACGCACGAGTTTCAAATTACCGCTCTTGATGTTCGTCACGTCGGAGAGCGCGCTTGCCAAGGCCAAGCGCTGCACGGTCTCGCGTGCGCGCACGGCCGCTTGCGTCGAATTCTGCAAGCGCGCGTCGCTCGCGTCGAAGACCGGGTCGGCCACGAGCAGCATCCCGCCGCCGGTCGCGGCGCGCCGCGCGCCCTGCCTCACTTCGGCGAGCACGGAGGCGGAAGGCGCATAGACGAACTCGTTCGTCTTGACGAGATAGGAGAGCGTCGAATAGTCAGCGCCCTCAGTGCCCGCGACGAGCGATTCAAAGGGCACGTAGTTGAGCGCGCCTTCGGCGACGACGAGCACGCGCTTTTGGCCGAGGCTCGCGGCGGCCGGGGCGAAGATCGTTTGATAGAGCGCGTGCGCCGTCGCGGCGTAGGCGCTGATGTTGGCCGTGGCGGTCGAAGGACTGCCGAGCGTCAGCCCGCGCGTGTTCTCGACGTTGATGCCCGCGATGTCGCGGCGCACGCCCGCCGGAATGAGACGCTGCCTGAGCTCGATGGCCTGTCGCTCGATGCGCTCGCGCGACGGCAGGCGATGCAGCATGAGACCGTTCTGCGTCACCACGAACAGATACGATTGATGCGTGCCGAGGTTGTATTCGAGCAGCACGGTCGAACTGTCCAACACCTGCCGCTGCACTTCGGCGAGCGTCAAAGGTTCCGCGCGCACGAGCGCGGCGTAGCGCGGATTGCTCGTCCTGATCTGATTTTCGAGACTGTCGAACTCGACCGAGAGGCGTTCGAGTTCCGCTTCCAGATCGGCGACCGACTGCTCAGGCGCGGTCTCGCCCAGACCGGCGCGGCCGATGCCGCTCAAGAGATTCGCGATCTCCTGTTGCCGCGCCATGTTCGCGGCCTTGCGTTCGAGAAGCGCGGGCGGCACACCTTCTTTGAGTTCCGCGCGCGCTTCGCCGAGCATGTCCAGCAGCGAACGCGCCTTGCCCTGTTCGACGATCTGGAAGGCTTCCGCAGCATAAGCCAAATGCTGCCCTTCGAGCGGGCGCGCATCCTGTGGCGCGGAGGCGTGAGCGGAAGCCTGCCCGCTACGCAAGGTGGCGGGCGCATCGATCAGCACGAGTTCGGCGAGCACGCCCGCCGCTTCGTCGTACACGTCTTTCGTCGTCGCCAGAAAATTGCTCCGCGCGTTGTCGGCGCGCAAACTTCCGGCGAACAGCGTCTCGATGGTGTCGAGCGCGGCGCGGTAATGATTGAGCGCGGCGTTTCGATGTTTGGCTTCGGTCGGCGCGTCGGACGCGCCGGCGGCCATCACCCAGTAAGCCTTGCCGAGGCCGCGCTCGGCGCTCCAAGTCAATTCGGGGCGGTCGTCTTTGCGCGCAAGGTCGGCGGCCTGTTCGTAGTAGTTGATGGCTTCGTTGAAACGACTCTGGCGCAGGGCGATGTCGCCGAGGCTCGTGCGCGCGACGGCGCGGAACAGACGCGCGGCGGCGAGATTACCGGCGGGCGCGCCCGCGTCGGCGGCGGCGAGCAGGTTGCGATAGCGAGCCTGCGCGGAGGCCGTGCGGTTGGCCGCGAAGTCCGCGCGCGCCAGACGCAACTCGCTCGTCGCATAGGCGACGAAGAGACGATGAAAATCGAAGCAGGCGGAAGACGATTGGAGACTCGCGGGCGCGTTCGTCGCAGTCGCGGCAGTTATAGCAATCGTCGAGTTCGCGCCATTCAACTCGTTGGCCGCGTTCGTTGCGAGTTGCGCGGCGAGTTCGCGCGCGCGCGCGGTCGAGTTGACGGCCGCGCGTGTTTGCGGCCTGGCGGCGTGGGCGAACTTCTGACCCGAAGGTCTGGACGAGGACTTCGCCGCGCCCTTCGCTTTGAGCGTGACGTTGAATGGCTCCGCTAGTTGGTCGGGCGGCACGATCTGCTCGAACGATTCGTAGCCCGGCGCTTTCACTTCCAGTTTCAACTTCTCGCCGACGTGAATCGGCGGCAGCACGGCGCGCCCGGCCGCGTTCGTCACTTCCCAGCAATCGCAGAAGATGCCGTTCGGCCGCTCCGTCGAGAGTCGTCCCTGCGCGCCTTTGACCGGATTGCCCGCTTGGTCGAAGACGCGCAAATCCATGCGCCCGATGCCGTCGAGTTTCTTCGGCGCGCGTCCCATGTTCGGCCATTCTTGGTTCGCCGTGTCGCCCGGCATGTTGGCCGCGTTGGTCGGATTGTTCGCCGGCGCGGTGCGCGCCGAACTGCCCGAAGGAGTTTCCGTCGAACTCTTGAAACCGCCGTTCGAGAGATTGTTCGTCGGGTTATTCGACGCATCGCCCGGCGCGTTGTTCGACGCATTGTTGGCCGAGTTATTCGTTGGCCTGTTCGACGAGTTGTTCGCCGGATCGTGCGACGAGTTGTCGGCAGTGTTGTTCGACGAATTGCCCGAACCGTTATTCGACGAATTGTTCCCCGCGTCGTTCGAGGTATTGCGCGGATTGTTTCGCGCGTTGTTCGACGGATCGTTCCGCGCCGTCTCGGTCGAATTGTTCGGATTGCTCGTCGAATTATTGCCCGCGTTGTTCGGATTGCTCGTCGAGTTGTTCGCCGGATTGCCCGTTTGATTGTTCGCGGGTCTGCCCGTCGAACTGCTCGTCGGATCGCCGGACGCGTTGTTCGCCGGATTGCCGGACGGATTGTTACCCGGATTGCCGTTTGAACCGTTGGGCGAGTTGTTCGACGGATTGCCCTCCGGCCGACCCGAAGGATTACGCGACGGATTGTTGCCCGCATTGCCGGACGGATTGCGCGGCGCATTGCCCGTCGAAGTATTGCCCGCCGGGTTGCCAGCCGGATTGCTTGCGGGATTGTTCAACGGGTTGTTCGGCGTGCCGCCGCTGCCCGTCGAGATGTTCGCCGCCATGTTGTTCGCGGCGCTCATGAGCGGAGAAGTGGGGTTGTTATTCGGATTGAACGAAGGACACGCACTAAGCCCCGGCAGAAGCGCGCTGATGGAAGCGAACGTCGTCGAACCGCCGCCGCCGATGCCGCCCGCGTTGTTACGTCGGCCCCCGCTCGCGTTCACACCGCCTCCGCTACCATCGCCCCCGCCCGCGCCGATGCGCGCGAAGGCCGCTTGCGCCGCCTGCTCGTCGCCCGCCAGATAATATGCCTCGCCGAGTTTGGCGAACATGAGCGCGGCACGCGGCGTCTCGCGCGCGGCGCTGAAGGCTTCGGCCGCGCGCCGGAAATGTTCGGCGGCCGTCGCGTACTGCCCCTGCCTGAGATAGATGTCGCCGAGCGCGTCCGATGCGGCGGCGAGACCGCTCCGGTCGTTCGCCTCGGTGAAGAGTCGGAGCGCCGTTTCGAGCAGCGGCAGAGCTTGGTCGGCGCGATTGCGCCGGAGCAGCGCAGTCCCTTCGGCGAGCGCGCGGCGCGCCGCCTCCGTGTTCGTCGCGCTCGCCGTCGCTTCGTTCGCGCCCGAAGCGGCCGCCCTGTGCGAGACGGGGACGAACACCAGCAGGCACGCGAAAACTACTGCGAGCAGCGAGAGATAAAAACGTTCGGACATTACTTAACGGCCTCCGGCAAATCAGGCGGAAAACGAAGCGGGAGATTTCAAGGCGAGCGCGCTGTGGTGACGGATTCCGGCGGCACGGCCTCCGACAACGTCGCGCGTCAACGTGTGACTGACGGCCAACGAATTTAGCATAACGCCCTCACTAATTCCAAAGTCCTCCCAACAGTCCTCCCGACCCTCAACAACACGCTCTTAATTACGCAGCGGCCGCGCCGAACGGATGCGACGGCATGCCAGTTGCGACTCGCCATCCGTGGCCGAACCGAACGCACGCAGACTATACAGTTTGCCGCCGCTCTCTCCGTTCGCGCCGTTGCGGAGACAGACCGATTGCGACGCAAATATAGTCGCTTACGTCGAATTTACACGGTGAGAAGAGTGTGAGGAGGCAAACGTATGAAATTCAACTTCGGAGGTTTGAAACGGACGGCAGCGAGCATATTTACCACGGCCGCGCTGGTCGTCGTCTTTGCGGGCGCAGGGCTGGAAGCGTTCGCGCAAAAGCCTTACAAGCAACACCAAAAGTCGGAGCGACGTGAACTGCGCCGAGAGCAACGCTACGAGCGTCGCACCTACGGCACGAACCGCACCCTGCGACGCGAACACAAAGCCGAGCGGCGCGATTTGAAAGCGCATCAGAAGGCCGAGAAACGTTACTACAGAGAGACGCGCCGCAGCGGCTATGACACCAACAACGGACGCCGCGCCTATCGCACCAAACGCCCCAGTTGGGCGCGCGCACGTAACCGCTAAGCTTCAATTCATCCTCAAACACTTAAGGCGTGTGCCGGCAAACTCGCAGGCACACGCCTTAAACTTTCTGACTGCGTCGCGCGCCTTACTCGTAACGCAGGCACTCAATCGGATCGAGCCGCGACGCTTTCATCGCAGGCCACACGCCGAAGACCAGACCCACGCCGATGGAAACCAGCAAGCCCGTCACCACCGCCCACAACGGAATCGCGGCCGGGAGCGACGGTACGAGCAGCATGATGAGTTGGCTGATGAGCACGGCGAGGACGATGCCGAGGATGCCGCCAAGGAGCGTCAGGGTCATCGCCTCGAACAAGAATTGATTGACGATGTCGCGTCGCCTTGCGCCGATGGCCTTGCGAATTCCGATCTCCTGCGTCCGCTCCGTCACCGAGACGAGCATGATGTTCATCACGCCGATGCCGCCGACGAGCAGGCCGACCGAAGAGATGGCGATGGCGATCACGCCGACCATCGCCGTGATGCTGTCGAACTGTTCGATGAAGGCGCTCGCCGTCTTCACGTCGAAGTTGTTCGGCTCGCTGAATTTCACGCCGCGCCGCGCGCGCAAAATTTCCTCCACCTGATCCTGCGCCTGCTGCACCAGTCCCGCCTTCGCGCGAATGACGAGGATCAGAAAGCGGCGCGCGGGCGCGATCTGCAAGCCCGTGCGAAACGGGACGAGCACGGCGTTGTCCTCTTCGTTCTCGCCCATCACGGTGTTCTTGCGCTTGGCGAGCACGCCGATGATCTCGAAGACGTAGCCGCCCATCTTCACCTCTTTACCCACGATATTGTCGGGCTGATCCGGAAACAGAGCGTCGGCCGCGTTGACGCCGATGACCATCACGTTGCGCCGGTAGATGTCGTCCTGCTCTGAGATGAAACGGCCTTCGCGCAGGGCGGTGTTCAAGACGAAGGCGTGATTGGCCGTGACGCCTTTGGTGTTGCCGCGCCGGTAGGTTTTGCCCTGATAAGTGATCGTGTCGTCGAAGGGGCCGCCGCCGTAGCCGATGTTCGGCGACTCGAAGGCCACGTCTTCGACGGCGCTCGCCGCCTTCAAAGCCTCGCCGTCTTCGGGCGTTAAGACCTTACGGGTGCGTTCGGCCTGATCGCGTTCGCCCACCTGCGGCCCCGTCGTCAGGTGAAACGCGTAGAGGTTGTTCGAGCCGTACTCTTCGACGATGCGGACGATGTTGCCGCGCAAGCCCGTCAGGATCGAGGCGATGACGACGGCCGTCAAAACGCCGATGACGATGCCGATGGTCGTCAGGATGCTGCGAAACTTGTGCGCCCGTATGCTGTCGAGCGACATCGCCAAAATTTCTTTCGTGAGCAATCCGGGCAGTCTCATAACTTCTTCTCTACACTTTCACTCCGTTGTCGCTCTGAACTGTCTCGCTGATTCCCGCTCGACTTCCCGCTTTAGTTTCGCGTCAGCGCGACGATGGGGTCGAGCCGCGACGCCTTGAAGGCCGGGTACAGCCCGGCGACCATGCCGATGCCGCCGGAAGACAAGATCGAGAGCAGCACGTAGCCGATGGTGATCGTCATCGGAATCGGCGTCGTGGCCGAGATGAGCGCGGCGAGCGCGACGGCGAGCAGGAGGCCGAGCACGCCGCCGAGCGCGCAAAGCGTCGAAGACTCGATCAAAAACTGCATCATGATCTGCTTGCGCCGCGCGCCGAGCGCCTTGCGCAGACCGATCTCGAACGTGCGCTCCGTCACCGACACGAGCATGATGTTCATCACGACGATGGCGCCGACGACGAGCGAGATAAAAGTGATCGGCACGACGACGGCCGCAATCGCTCCCGTGAATTGATCGATCTGGCCGCCGAGTTCTTCCGTGTTGACGAGGCCGAAGTCGTCCTCTTCGCTCCCGACCAGTTGGTGATAATTGCGCAAGGCCGTCCGCGCGTCTTCAATCGTGTACTGGAAGGTGTCGCGCGACGAACCCTTGCCGTGAATCTGTATGTCGCGCGGGCGGCCGTAGATGCGCCCGAAAGTGGAGAGCGGAATGTAGACGTGTTTGTCGACGAGGTCGCCGAAGATGGGGCCGCGTTTTTCTTCCACGCCGACGACGCGCAAGGGCAGCCCGCCGACCTTGAGAGTTTTGCCGATGGGGTCGGTGTCGGGGAAAAACTTATCTTTGATGTCGCCGCCGAGCACGACGACGAGCGCGCCGCTCTGTTCCTCTTCCGGCTGGATGAAACGGCCGTCCGACATCGTCTTGTCTTCGATGTCGCCCATGTTGGCCGTCACGCCGAAGACGATGCCGCCGTAAAAACTCTTGCCGTCCTGCTCGAAGTTCGCCCCGCGTCCGGCCTGCGCGCCGACCATCGAGCACTGCGTGCAGTGCTGGCGGAGCCATTCCACGTCGAGGTAGTTGAGTTGCGGGTTGCGTCGCTGCCGCCGCTCCAGTTCCTCTTCGGACAACTGGCCGGAACTGACCATCCGCGCGATCATGAAGTGGTTCGAGCCGAGCATCTTCCCCACTTTGTCGATGACGTAAGTGTTCAGCCCGCTGATGGCCGCGCCGACGACGACCACCGACGCGACGCCGATGATGATGCCGATCAAGGTGAGAAAGGCGCGCAGCTTATGCGCGAAGATGGAGGCGAGCGCGATGCGCGTGGCGTCGAGATAAAAGGTATAGACGTTTCTCATACGGCTTGGAATGAAACGGCGAGATGCTTCCGAGTCGGGAACTTATACGACGAGCGGGCGCGGAAGGTTTGCTTGAACTTATCCCGCCCCTCGCGCGCCGCCGGACACACTACCGCTCACACCTTAAACGACGGAGCGGGCGCTTTTATTAACACGCGCCGCAGGTTGAATTTCAGATGATAGGTTTGAGGCCGTCTGGCGGAGTCAACAAAACCCTGAAACCACGAACCCACACGAAACCACACGAAGAAGAAATTTCGTTCTGTTTCGTGTGCGTTCGTACTCAGGCCGGGTCTTCGGAGGCCACGGCGACGGCAGCGAGGTCATTCGGCGCGGCCATCTCCTGCAACTCGCGGCGGTGGCTGAGCATGAAGGCGAGGAAGGCGCGCGTGGGCGCGGGCTGGAAACGGCCGAGCGAGATCATGGCGACCGTGCGACGTAAATTCTCTCCTTCGATCTCCAACTGCGCGAGTTTGCCCGCCTCGACCTCTTCGCGCACAGTCCAAGTGGGCAAAATCGAGATGCCGAGTCCCTGCTCGACCATGCGTTTCATAAAATAGGTGTCGTTGGATTCGAGTGCGAGGGCGGGACGGACGCGTGCGCGTTTGAAGAAGTCTTCGGTGGTGCGGCGAATCGAAGTGCCGCGCTCGAACATGATCAGGCGCTCGCGCTCGATCTCTCGCGTCGTCACACAGCTTCTGCCGTCAGCGGCTAGATGATGTTGCGCCGAGGTGACGACGACGAGTTCGTCTTCAAACATCTCGGTCACCTGCAAGGCGGGCGAATAGACGGGGAGCGACGCGAAGCCCACGTCGGTCGCGCCCGCCGTCACGTCGGCCACCGTTTGCTCCGTGCCCGGCGTGTGATGGAAAGAGAGTTCGACCTCCGGATTGGCGCGCATGAACGTCTCAAAGAGCGAGGCGAACAGGTGGACGAAGGCTTGCGTGGCGGCCGAGGCGCGGACGCGCCCCGATAGCGGACGCTCCGCGCCCGACACGCGTTCGCGCAAGGCTTCGGCGTCGTCCAGAATCCGCTCGGCGTAGCAGAGCGCGGCCTCGCCCGCCTGAGACAATTTCACGCCGCGCTTCAAGCGTATGAAGAGAGGCTCGCCGAGTTCGCGTTCGAGCGCCTTGATCTGGTGGCTGACGGCGGCCTGCGTCAGATTGAGGCGTTCGGCGGCGCGCGTGAAGTTTAACGTCTCGGCCACCACGCGGAACGCGCGCAATTGCGACATCTCCATCTCGTTCAACCCCCGCGCTCCCGTCGTCGTCTGGCCGACACTGAAAGAGCACCCCGACACTTAAAAGCATTGAAGCGCGCGCATTATATCAATCAACGGGAAGAAGCGGCAGCGTTTCCGGGGCGTGAGCGATGCAGCGTCGGCACGCCTCGCGCGCCCGACGCTGTTGCCCGCGCCTCCCTGATTCGCGGGGCAACGAATCGTGAGAGTTGGATCAACTCCGCGTGACGTTCGCTCTCTATCTTCTGCTTCGTCACGCACTAACGATCCCGCGCGCGCGGCGACTGTCCCGCGCGCGCGGCCGACACGGAAGGACACCTCGATGCCCGCAAAAAAATCTTCGCCCACTCAGAACTTAACGCGCCTCTCGCCCGTCGCGCCGGATGCACCCGAAATCCTGCGCGTCATCATCGAGACGCCGCAGGGCAGCCGCAACAAGTTCAACTACGACGAAGAACTCGGCCTCTTCAAACTCGGCGGCGTGCTGCCCGCCGGAGCGTTCTTTCCCTTCGACTTCGGCTTCGTCCCTTCAACCCTCGGCGGCGACGGCGACCCGCTCGACGTGCTCGTGCTGATGGACGCGCCCGTCTTCGTCGGCTGCCTCGTCGAAGTTCGCTTGCTCGGCGTCTTTGAAGCCATGCAGACGGAAGAGGACGGCGAACGGACGCGCAACGACCGTCTCATCGCCGTGGCCGCGGGCGCGCGCAACCACAGAGAGGTACGCACGCTCGCACAACTGAGCGAGAACCTGCTCGATGAGATCGAGCACTTCTTCGTCTCTTACAACGAAATGAAGGGGAAGAAATTCGAGCCGCTTGGACGGTTCGGCCCGGAGCGTGCGCGCGAATTGATCGAAGAAGGGATGCGCCTGTTTCGACGCAAGAGCGGAGGCGCGGGAAAGAAGACGCGTGCGCGCAAGAGTGGGCGGAAGAGTTCGGGCGCGGGCGACGGGCGGAAGCGGCGTGCGGGTTGACGCGCCGGTTTGAAACCGGCGGCGCGTTTTGTCGCTTGCGCGCGCGACGGGTCAGGCGCTAAATGGAGCGCGGACACAAAAAGAGGAGAAGCCCCGGACAGTGGCTCGGTCGCCGCTGTCGCAAGACTTCTCTCTCTCGGTGTCGTTTAAAGCGTCTCCGCGTTAGCCGCGTGGCTGCTGTTGCGGCGGGCGGCGTTTCTTTTTATTGCGTTTGCGCGCGAGGGCGGATTTGAGTTTCGCCTTCTGCCCCTTCGACATGAAGAAGGCGTGCTTCTTGGCGTCTTTGATGATCTCTTCGGTCATCACCTTGCGCTTGAAGCGGCGCAGCGCGCTCTCGATTGATTCACCTTGATTGACGTTAACGGTAGCCATCTTATCTCCTGCTCTGAAGTTCTTACGCGGCGAAAGTTTTCTTTAAAAGTTGTGCGCGCGTATCTCTTGCGTACTATTTGTTAATCAAAAAACGCTCAAAGGTCAAGCCGCCGCAAAAGAGCGCGCGTGTCCACGCGGAAACGCGCCGCTCCGGCTCGGAGGCTGTCGGCCGCGCGTCTTACGCGTCGATGCGGCCGTGAACGAGAC
Organism: Pyrinomonadaceae bacterium; assembly: GCA_036387235.1. GTDB lineage: Bacteria > Acidobacteriota > Blastocatellia > Pyrinomonadales > Pyrinomonadaceae > JAIVJZ01. Next base: position 58,182 of record DASVUD010000002.1, on the reverse strand, counting down.
GACGCATGCGGTCAGAGAACAGCACGTCGATCTTTTTCGGCTCGACGAGCGCCATCACTTCGCCCAAACCGTAGGTCGGGTGGAGCATGGTTTGCCCGGCGCGATAAGTGCGCGTCCAATCGTAGGGCGTGCCGGTCTGCGCGCCCGAGCGTGCGCCCGCCGCCTGCGCGCTGTTTTTGAACGAACTGCGCGTGCCGCACTTCGGGCAGTTAACGCGCGAGATCAAGCCGCGCTTCGTCACGGTGGCAACGACGTGTCCGCGCTCTTCGCCGCACGCCTCGCACCATTTCTCGACGCGGTCGCCCACGGCGTAAGTCTGTTTTTCCATAAATCCTCCGAAACTGGTGAATGGTAAATGGTCAATGGTCAATGGACAGAACGGGTTTTATCCATTCACCATTGACCATTTACCATTCACCTTATTTGTACCGATAAGTGATCCGGCCTTTGGACAGATCGTAGGGGGACATTTCAACTTGGACGCGGTCGCCGGGGAGGATACGGATAAAATTTTTGCGCATCTTGCCGCCGATTTGTGCCAGCACGACGTGGTCGCTGTTATCCAGACGGACGCGAAAGAAGGCATTGGGCAGTTTGTCTATGACGACGCCCTCGGCCGGGATTAAATCATCTTTAGCCAAACAAAGTCTCCTTTGGTTAAATCAAGCGCGGCGCGCGCATCCCGGTGTAAGGGGAAGATGGAACGTGCCGGCGCTTTACCCGAAGTTGGCGAACGAGTTTGACGAAGTTTGCCCTGAGCTTCTCGTCGCCATGTTGTCTTGGCCTGCGGCCAATCGAAGCGAAACCTTCACACCGAGAGCGCCCCGGCGACCGTCAACTGCCGTCGCGTGGGGCGCTTGCCTGCGGTGCATTCTTGTTTGTGAACCGGACAGAACGTTATTACCAGCGCGGCTCGCGGTCGCCGCCGCCGCCGCCGCCGTAACCGCCGCCGCCACGGTTGCCGCCGCCGCCGCCATAGCCGCCGCGACCGCCACCACCACCGCCGCCATAACCGCCGCGTCCGCCGCCGCCACCGCCGCCGCGGTCTTCACGCGGGCGCGCTTCGTTGACGCTCAAGTTGCGGCCGCCGAATTCCTTGCCGTTAAACTGCGCGATGGCAGCTTCGCCCTCTTCTTTGGTTGCCATCTCGACGAAGCCGAAGCCGCGCGAGCGTCCCGTATCTCTGTCCATCACGACTGAAGCAGATTCCACCGTCCCGACCTGCCCGAACAATTCCTGCAAATCTTCCCCAGTGGTTTTGAAGTTGAGATTACCGACGTAAAGTTTCATTGACATAACTCTGAAATCCCTCCCCCGTGGGAGCGTGAAGAGAAGCTCGAATGCTATTTGGCTTCGTGAACGGGTAGCAGCGAAGTCGCGTGTTCGGAATGCCCTGACGAGCAGCTTCTGCAAGTTAATACCGGCCTGCTCTCGAACTATCCAGACGCCGCCGCTTTCGCTCTCCACAGCGCGGGGCGCATCACCGTTGATGCGCGAGAGAAGGAGTGGACGTCGCATATTATGCCTTGTGTGCGAAAAAAAGGCAAAAGCGGAAGCGCCGGAGCGGAAACACGCGCCCGATGTTCGCGGCCGACTGCATGCGCCCTTTGGCGGTCGCGAAACCGGCGCAGGCGCTTTTGACACGGGATGCGGTGCGATAATACTCTATGGACGCTGTGCCGAAGCACCAAACGCGCCAACGCGCGCCTCAGCCCGACGCCTGAGTGCGCCCGTCGCACCGCCCGTCGCCATTTCGCTATAACTTCTTAACCAAAGCGCCGCGATTTTCTTTCAGGTGTCGCACGCGCGCGACCCTCCGCGCGGACGACACACGCGTTTTCGCCCCTTTCGCCCCGTGCGAGCGTCAATGGCATAAACCTTGCCGTCAATCGAAGGCGAAGCGGCGTTAGTTCAATTCTCTCTCAGACCGTCGAATTCAGGTGAGCATTATGAAACTTAAAACCCTCGTCCTCGCTCTCTCCATGTTCGCATTGCTCTCGGTCGCCCGCCCTGCACACGCGCAAGGCGCGCAGACGTGGCAATACACCGCGCTCGGCGATTCGCTCGCCGCCGGTTTGAACGATTCGCAGGGCGGCTATCCCGCGCGTTTCCGCAACTACGTGCAGACGGACACCGGCGCGACCGTCAATTTGATCAATCGCGGCGTCTCCGGCTGGACGAGCGCGGATTTGCTCCAGGCCCTCCGCACCGACGAGACTCTGCGCGCGCAGATCGCCAATTCGCAGATCGTCACTTGGAACATCGGCGCGAACGATTTTCAGGATGCGCTCGTGCGCTACCAGAGCGGCGCGTGCGGCGGCCCGGACAATCAAGACTGCATCCGCTCAACGGTCGCCAGTTTCAAAACCAACTGGATCGCCATCAACGCGCAGATATTCTCTCTGCGAAGTCCCGCCAACACCATCCTGCGCACGATGGACAACTACAACCCGGCCGTCGATCTCGAACGCCTCTACGGCGTGCTGCCCGTCATCAAGCCCTACTTCGACGACGTTAATCGCTTCATCATCGTCAACTCCGTCAGCAATCGCATTCTGTCGGCGCGCGTCTATCAGGCGTTCAACGGCATCAACGGCGAATCGGACGCCGGGCGGCGCGGCTACATCTCTGCGGACGGCGTCCACCCGAACGACACCGGCCACGACATCATCGCCTCGGAGTTTCGCGCGCTCGGCTACCAACCGCTCGTCACGCCCGACAGCGTCTTCAACCTCGCGCTGCCCGTCTGGCAAGTCTTAGAAGGCGCGGGGCGCGCCACCATCACGGTCAACCGCCTCGGCAACACGACGGGCGCGGCCTCCGTCGAATACTCGACCCTCGACAACCCGGCCGCCGTTCCCTGTTTCGCCCCGCCCGCCGACATCGCCGTCATCGGCACAGCCTACGCTCGCTGCGATTACGCCACCTCGGTCGACACGCTCAACTTCGCGCCCGGCGAGACGCAGAAGACTTTCACCATCCCCATCATCGACGACGCCCACACGGAGACGACCGAAGAGTTCGTCATCCGCCTCACGCAGCCCGCCGGGGCGACGCTCGGCGTGCGGCCGACGGCCACCGTCCGCATCTTCGACAACGACCTCAGATTCGATCCGCCCACGGCGCTCCCCAACCCGATCTTCTCCAACGACTTCTTCGTCCGCCAGCAATACTTGGACTTTCTTTCGCGCGAACCCGAAGCGGCGGGCTTCGAGGCCTGGATGAACGTCCTCACGCGTTGCTCGAACGTCGAAAACAACCCGGAGTGCGACCGCCTGACGGTCACGTCCGCCTTCTTCCGCTCGCACGAGTTTCAACTCAAAGGTTATTTCGTTTACCTCTTCTATAAGGTCTCGCTCGGACGCTTGCCGCTCTACGCCGAGATCATTCCGGACATGCGTCGCGTGTCGGGCACAACCGATCAGGAAGTCTTCGCGCGTCGTCTCGCTTTCGCCCAAGAATGGGTCGAGCGGCCGGAGTTCAAAACCCGCTATCCCGAAGCTCTCTCGCCCGATGCGTTCGTCGATAAACTGTTGCAGGCCACGGGCGTCTCGCTCACGGGCGGCAGCATCACGCGCAACTCGCTGGTCGGCGATCTCGCGACGAGACGGCGCACGCGCGCCGAAGTGCTGATGGCTGTCGTCGAGCATCCTTCGGTTGACGCGCGCGAGCGCAACGGCGCGTTCGTCGCCATGCAATACTTCGGCTACCTGCGCCGCGACCCCGAAGAAGAGGGCTACAACAACTGGCTCAAATACCTCAATGCCAACCCCACGGACTTCCGCACGATGGTCAGAGGCTTCGCCAACTCGCCCGAATACCAACTGCGCTTCGGACAAGCGAGATAAGGCGATTGCCGAATGTGGATTTCGGATTGCGGAATATAAATGCGGAATGCGGAATAGAAGACCGTGAGCTTCTAGTCCGCATTCTTCTTTAATCCGCAATCGAATTGCATTCCGCAATCGGCGTTATTTTTCCGCTGTTTCGTCGTAGTAGAGAATGATGACGACGAGCCAGATGGCGGCGGCGGCGGCGAGCAGGAAGAAAATGATGGCGAGACCCGGATAGCCGAAGAGTTTGAAACTCGTCTCGACGCGCATCAGCAGAGACGCGCCGATGATCATGGCGGCGATGACGAGGCCGACCGTGATGCGGTTGGCGACCTTTTGCAAGCCCTCCATCAACTTCTTCTCGTCAATCGCGTCAACCCTCAACTCCAACTGATTGTTCCCCACGGCGTCCAGAATCTTGTTGACGCGATTCGGGAGACGTTCCAGAAAATCCTTCACGTCGAGCAGGTTGGTCATCAAGTTGCCGGGCGCAAGCGACTTCAAGATGCGCTGCTGCATGATCTCGCTGGCGTAGCGGCGGATGACCGCGTTCGGGTCGAAGTCGGGCGCGAGCGTGTAGACCACTTGATCGAGATTCAAGAGCGCCTTGGCGATCATGGTGAATTCGGGCGGCAGGCGAAAGCCGCGCTCGGCCGCGATGCGCTGGATTTCGAGGACGACTCGCCCCGCGTCGACCTTCGACATGCTCGTATCGGTGTGGCGCGCCACGATGTCCGACACGTCGCGCGTGAACTCCTCTTCCTCGAAGTTCTCCTTGCGCGTGCCCATCCGGATGGTGATCTCGGCGGCCTCTTCGCCGCGCCCGTCGCTGATGGCTAAGAGCAGCCGGAGCAAGTTGTCTTGAAAGCCCGACATGATGCGCGAGATCATGCCGAGGTCGAGCAGCGCGATCCGTTCGCCGTCGTCGGTGAGAAAGACGTTGCCCGGATGCGGGTCGGCGTGGAAGACGCCGTCGACGAGTATCTGCTGGAGGTAGGCGCGGAAGAGTTGTTCGGCGAGGCGCGTGCCGTTGATCTCCAAGCGGCGAATCGGGTGGAGCGCCGTGATCTTCTTGCCGTGGATGTAATCCATCGTCAAAACGCGCGAGGTGGTGAAGTCTTCGACGGGACGCGGGATGATGATGGCGTCGAAGTCTCGCAGGTTCTCGTTGAACTCGATAAGGTGGCCGGCCTCGTCACGATAATCGAGTTCGCGCAGCAAGCTCTTGCGAAACTCGGAGAGCATCTGCGCGAAGTCGTAACGCTTGCCCATCTCCGTGTGCGAATCGAGAAACACGGCGAGTTCTTCGAGCGCCTCCACGTCCTGCACGATCTGTTCGCGGATGTCGGGGCGCTGAATTTTGACGACCACCTCGCGCCCGTCGCGCATCTCCGCGCGATGCACCTGACCGAGCGAGGCCGACGCCATCGGCACGGAGTCGAAGCGGTTGAAGGCTTTGGACAGGCGCACGCCGAGGTCGTCTTCGACGATGCGTTCCACGTCGGCGAAGGAGAACGGCTCGACGTTGTCTTGCAGACGCGTGAGGGCTTCGAGGTAAGGCGGCGGCAGAATGTCGGCGCGGGTGGAGAGCAGTTGGCCGAGTTTGATGAAGGTCGGCCCCAGGCGTTCGAGGTCGGCGGCCAACTCGCCGGCTTCGGGCGCGGTCGCCGCCACTTCCGGCGAGTCGTCGCCGAGCGCGACGGACAGCCCGCTCGTCTTCACCAGATCGGAGCGGCCGTACTTCATAAACAGCACGGCGATGTCTTTGTAACGCTTCAGAAATTCGGGCTTCAGCGAGATTGCCATCAAACGTTCCTCAAACCGGGCGACTGCGTTTTAACTGTTGAGACGGGGAAAGAGGCTTGTGCTTACCAAGCGACGAGCGATTATACAGATTTGTAAAAGGCCGTGAATGGTAAATGGTAAATGGTGAATGGTGAATGGAGACAAACTGTCTTCATCCATTCGCCATTCACCATTTACCATTTACCGCTTTTCAATCGTGAATCTTGATGTTGCCGCTGACGACTTTGACGACGATGGGCTGGCCGCCTGAGCCGAGACGGCCGACCGCCGAACGGCCAATCGTGCCCTGTTGGACTTTGATGCCGAGGTCTTCGTCAACCTCGATCTGGCCGTCGAGAGTTTCGGCTTTGAGTTCGGCGTTCGTGCCGGGAGCGAGTTCGATTTCGACGTTGCCGTGAATGCCGTTGAAGAGTTGCGGCGCGCCTGCGGCCGCCTCCGAGAGCACGACGGTCGTGTTGCCTTTGGTGGTGCGTGAGTTGATCGTGCCGCTCACGTCTTCGAGTTCGATGTTGCCGCGCTGGACATTGACCGAAATGGACGCGCTCTTGACGCCCGCGAGACCGACGTTCGAGTTGATCGAGACGATCTCCAACTCGCGCAAGTTGCGCGGCAGTTTGACGACGTACTCCACTTCGCCCGCCCCGCCCATCCTGTTCGGCATCGAATTGAAGACGAGCCGGTTGCCGTCCTGTTCGGGCACAAGCCGCGGGTCGTCGGGCGAGACGGGCGCGCCGCCGCGTTTGATCATCTTCACCTCCGCGCGCTGTTCGTCCCAACCCTCGATGGTGATGTCGCCGCTGAAATTGCGCAGCGAGAACGAACCGTCTTTGGCGAGCGGGTAAATTTTCGTGACGACGGACGCTGCGCCTCCCTCTGCCTCGGCCGCTTCCTCCACGTCCATCGGATGCGGCGGAGGCATCGGCGGCACGACGACGTTCGGCCGCGCGTTAACTTTCACGACGCGCTGCGGCGTCGTCACTCGGTTGAGGAAAAACAGTCCGGCCACAACCGACGCCCCGGCGAAGAAGATGAGCAGGCCGAGCAGAGCATAAACCCACGGGCGCGAGCGGCGCGGTGGCGCTTGTGGCGGCATGCCATAGACCGGCGCGGTCACGCGCTGCTGCTGTACGGGGGCGGACGGCTGCGGCTGGTAGCGGTCGTAGCCCATGCCGTAGACCGGGTCGGAGGTGTTGCGTCCCGGCAAGGGCGAAGTGTTGAGCGGCGTCTCAGGCGCGGTCGGCTGTGGTGGCGGCGGCTGCTGCTGCTCGCCCTGCGAGAGTATCTGCGTGGGCAGGTCTTCGCTGGAAAACTGGCGCGTGCGTGCGCCGCACGCGCGGCAGAACTGCTGCCCCGTAAACAACTCCGCGCCGCAACTGTGACATCTCTCAGCCATAAATCACCGCCGCCCGTTTCGGAAAAAAAGTCTTAATCGAAGGAAACCTCAACGACCCGTTGATTCTATCCGCGCCCGCGCGCTTTTCACAACACGAGAAGATCGAACGCCGCCCCGCTCTGCCTTGGTAAACGCGCACGCGTCGCCGGAGGTTCAAAAAAGAAGCCCGGAGGCGCGTCGTGCGCCCACGGGCTTCTCGTGTCGAACTATCGCGAGCGCGCGCTCGTGTCCCTTGGCGTCAGCGCGGGTAAGTCAGAAAGCCGCGTGATAGATAGTCGCTCATGATCAGGCCGACCATGATGATGAGCCACAAGAAGCCGCCCGCGACGACCACCCAAGTGAGACGCGAACTGTAGCGCACGTGCATGAAGTAGAGCACGACGAGCATGGCCTTTGTGACGGCGATGGCGAGCGCGATGGGCGTGTTCAGCGGGCCGAGATCGACGTAAGCGACCGCGACGGTGATCACCGTCAAGACTATCAGCGCGCCGAAGATGACGAAGTAAAGTTTTTTCGAAACGATATGCTCAGCCATAACTTTTCAAACTCCTCTAATGTCCGCCGCCGCCGTGCGTCAGATGCGCGCCCAACAGGTAGAGCAGCGGGAAGAGGAAAATCCAGACAATGTCGACGAAGTGCCAGTACAAGCCCGTCAGTTCTACGGGCGCGTGATATTCGGGCGTGTAGCGTCCGCGATAAGCGTAGAAGATTAAAAAGAGCATCGCGCCGATACCGATGATCATGTGGAGCGCGTGCAAGCCCGTCATGGCGAAATAAATCCAGTAGAACATCTGCACGTGATGCCACGAAACCCCAGCGGGCAGCGCGCCTTCCCAACGGAAATTCAGCCCCGGAAAATGATGATGCTCGAACTTGTCGGCGTACTCGAAAGCCTTGACGACGAGGAACGTCGCGCCGAGCAGCATCGTCACGACGAGAAAGATGATCTGGTTGCGCCGGCTGCCGACCTGCGCGAAATAGACGGCGAGCGCCATCGTCAAACTGCTGACGATGAGCACGACCGTGTTGAGCGCGCCGAGTTTCCAGTTGAGCGTGCTGCTGGCGATGGCGAAGGCTTGCGGGTGCTGCGTGCGATAGATGATATAGCCCGTGAACAGCCCGCCGAAGAACATGATCTCGGTGACGAGGAAAAGCCACATGCCGAGACTTCCGGCCTCGCGCTGCTGTTCGAGGTTGTCGAAGTGGTGCGCGAGATTGGTCGAGGCGTGATGCGTCGCCCCGGCCCCATGCGCGTCGTGCGCGTCCAATGTTTCTGCGTGTGCCATGTTCGCTTATCTTCCCCTCTTGCTTTAAATCGTGGCCTCGCCGTGGGCGGGCTGCGCCGTGTCGCGTTTGTCCGGGCCGATCACGTCCATCTCCTCCATCGGCCGGTACTCGTAAGCCTCCCAAGTGACGACAGGCGTGCGGACGAAATTCTCCGTCGGCGGCGGCGACATCGTGCGCCATTCGAGCCCCGTGGCCGCCCACGGGTTCGCCGGGGCAAACTTGCCGTAGCGCATCGACCAGATGAAATAGATGGCCGGAATGAGCAGCCCGAAGCCGAGGATCGACGCTCCGGCCGTCGACATCACGTTCAAGACTTGAAACTCTTCGGCGTAGGCGTGGTAGCGGCGCGGCATGCCCATGTAGCCCAAGAGGAACTGCGGGAAGAACGTCAGGTTGAAGCCGACGAAGATGACGAGCGCCGAAAAACGTCCCCAGCCTTCCGGGTACATGCGCCCCGTGATCTTCGGCCACCAGTTGTGCAAGCCCGCGAGATATGCCGTCAGCGTGCCGCCGACCATCACGTAATGAAAGTGCGCGACGATGAAATAGGTGTCGGTCAAGTGCACGTCCATGCCGAGCGCGGCGAGAAAGAGTCCGGTCAGTCCGCCGATGGTAAAGAGGCCGATGAAGGCGAGGCCGTAGAGCATCGGCGTGTCGTAAGAGATCGAGCCTTTATAGAGCGTCGCCGTCCAGTTGAAAACTTTGACGGCCGAAGGGATCGCCACCGCGAACGAGACGAACGAGAAGATCATCCCGGCGTAGACCGACTGCGAAGACGTGAACAGGTGATGCCCCCAGACGAGAAAGCCGAAGACGGCAATCGCCAGACTGGAGAAGGCCACGAACGAATAGCCGAAGATGTTCTTGCGCGAGAAGGTGGAGATGATCTCGGAGATGACGCCCATCGCTGGCAGGATCATGATGTAGACGGCCGGGTGCGAATAGAACCAGAAAAAGTGCTGGAAGAGGACTGGATCGCCGCCGAGTCGCGGGTCGAAGATGCCGATGTGGAGCGTGCGCTCGAAGGCCACGAGCAACAAGGTGATGGCGATGACGGGCGTGCCCAAGACCATGATCAAGCTCGTCGCGTAGTGCGACCAGATGAACAGTGGCATGCGAAACCAGGTCATGCCGGGCGCGCGCATCGTGTGAATGGTGACGATGAAGTTCAAGCCCGTCAGAATGGACGAGAAGCCTTGAATGAAGAGGCCGACGCCGGTGACGACGACGTAAGAGTTGGAGAAGGTGGTCGAATAGGGCGTGTAGAAAGTCCAGCCCGTGTCGATGCCGCCGTTCAAGAGCGCCCAGATCGTCAGGAGCGCCCCGGCCAGATACAAGTACCAACTCAGCAGATTGAGTTTGGGGAAGGCCAAGTCCTTCGCGCCGATCATGAGCGGAACGAGAAAGTTGCCGAGGACGGCCGGAATCGCCGGGATCAAAAAGAAGAAGACCATGACGATGCCGTGCTGCGTGAACAGCTTGTTGTAGGTCTGCGACTGCACGAGGTCGCCGGCCGGCGTCAGCAATTCGATGCGGATGGCGAGCGCATAGACGCCGCCGAGCGCAAACGCGATTGAGACCGTGAGCAAATAGAGCAGCGCGATGCGCTTGTGATCCTTCGTCAGCAGCCACGACTTGATGCCGTAGTTGGCGTTGATATAGTTATCGTGCGCAAACCTCACGCGCGAGTCGCCCATCTCAGGCGCGACCCGCGACGAAGGAGGAATCGATGCGTCAAGTGAACTCATACTTCTTTAACCTTTGTCCGCTTCAAGCGGCGGCTTGCTGGGTGCTCCGGCTTCGTCGGCCAATGAAGTTCATAACTTCGTTGACCGCTGTTTCTCAACTTCGTTGACCGCTATCTCTCAACTTCGTTGACCGTTATTTCTCAACTTCGTCGATTAGCGGTTGTTGCTGTTACCGCTGCGCGGCGTCTGGCTGCCACTCGCGCCGCCGGTCTGCGACGTGCCGCCGGTCGCATCGGGACGACGACCCTGCGGCGACAAACCGCCCGGCGTCTGCGTGTTGTTCTGCATCTGATTCGGCGACGTGGGGGCGAGCGGGTTCGAGCGCTGCGCGTCCGGGTTGATGCCGGTCGTCGTCGAAGGCTCTTCTTGCCCGCCGCCCGCGTTCGTCATGGTCGAGCCGCCCTGCCCTTGCGGCGCGCCGAGCGAGCGGATGTAGGCGATCAGTTGCAGCAGTTGTTCCTCGTTCACCTGCCCTTGATACGAAGGCATGATCGGTTGGAAGCCTTCGACCACCTTCGCCGCCGGGTTGACGATTGACTCACGCAAGTAAGCCTCGTCGGCCGTCACATCGCCGACGCCCTGAATGCGCTGCACCTTGCCGAAGACGCCCGTGAGCACGGGCCCGCGCCCCTGCGTGTCCATGCGGTGGCACGTCGCACAGCCCAAAGACTGGAAGAGTTTTTCGCCCTGCGCGGCCGGTGAATCCGAGCCGCCGCCGGAGAGCCAAGCCTGATAGGCGGTCGGCTCCATCACCTCGATCCAGCCGGTCATGCCCGAATGGTTCGTCCCGCAATACTCGGTGCAGAACAGGTGATAGCGCCCCGTCTTCGTCGCCTCGAACCAAGCGTAGGTGTAACGACCGGGGACAACGTCGGAGCGGATGCGGAAGGCCGGGACGGCGAACGAGTGGATCACGTCTTCGGTCGTCATCGTCAACTTCACCTTCGCGCCGACGGGAACGTGCAGTTCGTTGATCTCGCGCTGCCCTTCGGTGTGCTGAAACTTCCACATCCACTGTTTGCCGACGACGAAAATCTCGATGGCGTCTTTCGGCGGCCGGTAGAGCGAGAAGTAGAGGCTCGTGCCCCAGACGAAGATCGTCATGGAGATGAGAAACGGGATGACCGTCCACATCGTCTCCAGTTTGACCGAGCCGGCGATGGGGCGCGGCAATTCGTTCTCGGAGCGGCGGCGATAGCGGACGGCGAAATAGAAGATGAGCGCCGCCACCAGAATGGAGAAGAAGAGCGTGATCGCGACCAGATAAGTGTAGAGCGCATCCACCTGCCCTGAGACGGTGGAGGCTTGCTCCGGCGTGAATGGTAAGCGTGGCAACTGCATCTCGTTTAAGCGATTCCTCCTGCCTCTCCCGTGCTCACTTTCGTCCGTCGTCCCGGCTCGCCATCGCCTTCGCCGTCTTGGCGACGCCGACGCCGCTGCAAGATCGTAATCAAGACGACGAGGCCGACCACCGTGACGATGCCCGTCAGCCGCATGATGTTCATAATGGCCGGGCCATACTTGCCGCTCGTCGGATCATAGTGGAAACAATAGAGCGTCAGTTTATCGACGGCGCTTCCGATCCGTCCCTGCGACGCTTCGATGAGACCGAATTTCAGATCGCGCGGCGCGTATTCGATGCCGTAAAAGTAGCGCGAAAGTTTTCCTTCGGGCGTCGTCAACATGACGCCGCTCGCGTGGGCGAACTGGTTCGTCGTCGTGTCGAACGCATACTTGAAGCCGACGGCTGCGGCCAGTGCGTCAATCGAGGGCTTGTCGCCCGTCAGAAAATGCCAGCCCGCGTCGAAGTGTGCGCGGTCGGTGGCGCGCCCGTAGTCGTGAAAGACGACTTGCTTTTTGGCCGCCGCATCGGCCGCCGTCTCGCGCGGGTCGAAACTGACCGTCACCACGTCGAAATCTTTGCCCACCGCGAAGGGTAGCGTCTTCAACCCGCCGACGAGTCCGTTCAGGACGAGGTTGCACAGCTTCGGGCAGTTGTAATAGACGAGCGAGATGACGACGGGGCGCTGGCCGAAATAGTCGCCGAGACGGACGGTGCGCCCCGTCTCGTCGCGGAACGTGAGATCGAGCGGCACTTGCTCGTTCAGGCGTTGCTCGATGCCGATGTCGCGCAAGACCGAGGGCACATCGTTGCTGGACACGCCGCGCTGCGGCGGCTGCGCGTACTGCGCGAAGGCAGTGAGCGGTACGCAGCAGGCAGTAAGCAGCAGAAGAGAGGCGACCGCGGCACGACACGCGAAACGGTTCGCGCGAACGCGCACGTGAACTCGCGCCGCGCTCGTAGCGCGCCCGCCGTCCACTTTATTTCTCGTTAATACTTTTTTCATCAAACTGCTCGACGCTTATTTCGCGTCGATACCCTTTTCCGTCAAACCGCTCAATGACCGGGCGCGCCCGCGCCGTGTGCGCCGTCGCCGCCGGGCGTCGCGGCCGGTTGCTGTTGCTGCGACTGCGCGCCGCCTCCGTTTGCCGTCGGCCACTTCTCGCGTCTCTCGGCCTGTCGCCCGCCGCTCGAAAATGTCGGGACGAGGATGCCCTCCTCCGCGCCCTGCTGCTGCTGCGGTGCGCCGCCGTTGTTCGCACCGGCGCGCGTGGGCAAGCCTTTCTCTAAAAGTCTCCGCTTGGCATCGTCGATGGGGATGCGCATGAGACCTGTGCCCGGGTCGGGGTCGTGGTAATTTTCCAGATCGTATTTGTACTTGTCCTTGAGCGCTTCCCATTCGAGCGTCGGCTCTTTCTTCTCAAAGATCAAATTCGGGTCGTCGAGCGAGCGATGGTCGGGCGCGCCTTGCAGGCGTGGCGCGCCGGGCGGGGGCAGGCGTTCGCGCTCGCTGCGCGCCATCGGCGCGGGCGCAATGTCCTTGCTCGTCGCGTATCGTTCGAGCAGTTGGAACATGAGATACATCAGCCCGCTCACGATGAGCAGACCGAGAAACAGCAACCCGACGAACGTGCCCACGCCGCGCACGCTCACGTCCGACTCTTCGTGCATCACGTCGGGGTTCGTGATGTGGCGCACGTCGGGCGTCTCCGTCAGGTGCATCTTGCCCTTGCCGTTGCCGTGTTGACCGAAAATTCCCATCTCAATCCTCGCCTCTCAATTAACCCTTTAACTTCCCGCGTCTCCCTTTACCCCTGACCCCTTCACCTTTTCCCCACATGCTTTTCAATGGTGACCGTTCGGTTCTTCGAGCGCGTTCGCCAGCCCCTCGTCGCCGAGCGGGAGCAGCGGGCGCGAGGCCAGTTCGCGCGCGTACCACCAGAGCCAGAAGCCGCCGATGGCGATGGGCGTGATGAAGTTCAGGAGATAGGCCACTACATCGGGAAGCGTGCCGCCGTGCGCCACTTCCGTGCCGCCCCCGCCGTGTTGCGGCATCGCCAGCACGCTCGGCGCAATCGTCCAGAACAGATCGACGACGCGCATCACGAGGACGAGCAGCGCGACGAGGACGAGCGCGCGGCCGCGTCGCTTGCGCTCGCGCGAGAGCAAGAGGATGAAGGGCAGCGCGAAGTGGAAGACGACGAGCGCGACCGCGACGTAGCCCCAACCGCCGAACAGACGCCGCAAGTACCACGGAATCTCTTCCGGCAAGTTGCCCGACCAGATGATCAAAAACTGCGAGAACGAAAAGTAAGCCCACAGCATGACGAAGGCGAGCAGGAGTTTTCCGTGGTCGTGAAAATGGCGCGCTTGATAGACGTGCGCGAAGCGTTCCTCGCGCGACAAGATGACGGTCGTGATGATGGCGAAGGCGAGCGCCGACACTCCCCACCCGACCATGATCAAAAGTCCGTAGATGGTCGAAAACCATTCCGGCTCCAAAGACATCACCCAATCGATGGCGGCAAACGAGACGGTCAGCCCGAACAAGAGGATGCCGGGGCCGCTGACGGTCTGCATCCGCTCCTTGAGTTGTCGTCGCTCGCGCGGGTCTTCCGTCCTGTCCTGTTGGAGCGAGAACTTGCTCAGAAAGTAGGACAGCCCGAGCCACGCCGCGAAGTAAAAGACCGTGCGCCCGAGAAAGAACGGAACGTTCAAGTAGAGCGCCTTGTGCTTGATGATCTCAAGGTCTTGCTCGGCGGGAATCGTCCACGGGTAGAGCCGGTGCGTGAAGACGGCGAAGGCGATGGGCAGAAACAAAATCGCCATCACGGGGAGCGTGCGCGCGGCGGCTTCGAGCGGGCGGCGGATGACGACGCCCCAACCGCCGCCCGACAAGTGGTGCAGCATGATGATGGCGAGCGAGCCGACCGAAACGCCCGTCCAAAAGACGTAGCCGACGAGGTAAGCGCGCCAGAATCCGGCCGGGCTGAGGAATGCGCCGGCGATGCAGATGACGAGCGCAATGATTCCGGCGACGAGCGCGCGGCCGCCTAGTCCGGCGATGGACGAAGGGACGTTGTAAGTGGTCGTGGTGTGTGCTTGGGCGCTCATGGTGTGCGCTCGCCTCCCGTTCCCTGATGTCCGCCTTCGGTGGAGGGCGTGCCCGGCCCCGGCCTTCGTTGGTTGCGCAAATTCTCCGGCACTTCCGCGGCGGGCGTGTTCTGGCTCAGTTGCAGGGCGCGTATGTAGGCGATGATCGCCCAGCGGTCGCGCGGCGGAATCTGCTCGGAGTAGTCGGGCATCGCGCCCCAGCCGTTCGTGATCACGTCGAAGAAGTGGCCGAGGGTTTCACCGCGCAGGCGCTCGTCGTGCAGAGACGGCGGGCGACGAAAACCGCGCCTGACGATCATGCCGTCGCCATAGCCGGTCTGTCCGTGGCACATCGCGCAATAGATATTGAAACGCTCTTGGCCGCGATTCAAGTCGGCCTCGGTGATGACGAACGGAAACTCGTTGACGCCCCCCGGCGTGCCCGACTGTCCCGCGCCCGGAACGTTTCCGGCGACGTTGCCGCGCACGTTTACGTCGCCGCCCGTCTGCGTGCCGCCCGTCGCGTTCGCGGCTTGCGCGTTCGGCGCGTTCGCCGCCGCGCTCGCCATGGGCGTGAGTCCCGCGCCGCCGCTGCCGTTGCCGCCCGCTGCCTGTAGACCGGCGCCGCCCGTCGCGTTCTTGCCCGTGTAAAAGGCCGTGTTCACGTCGCGGTAGCCGCGCGCCACCGTGCCTTCGACATAAGGGCGCGACGAAAGGCCGTCGGAAAAACTCTTGCTCGGCTCGTAGACCTCGTAACGCGGCTGATCCTGCATGTCCTGTCGGCAACCGGACAGGTAAAAGGTAAAAGGTAAAAGGCAGAGGGTGAAGAAAACACGCCCGGACAGACGACGCGACGCGAAGCGTTTTCCTTGCACCTTTCCCCCTTCCCCTGTTCCCTGACGATTAGTGTTCGACATCGGACACCTCTTGCGCACCCAAACTGCGTAGAAAGCTGGTCGTGGCCTCGCGTTCAAACTTCGGATCACGCGCCTCGATGACGAGGAAGAAGCGGTCGCGCGAGGCGAGCGCGAAGTTCGGCACGTTGAAGACCGGATGATACGGTTCGGGCAGCCCGTTCAAAGCGAGCATCCCGAAGATGGCCGCCATCGCCGCGCCGAGCACCGTGGTCTCGAAAGTGATCGGGATGTAGGCAGGCCAACTGTGCAGGGGCTTGCCGCCGACGTTGATCGGGTAGTTGATCACGGAGACGTAATACTGCATCAAGTAGCCGCCGACGAGTCCGATGATGCCACCGATGAGCACGATCAGCGGCAGGCGCTCTTTGTGATGACCGACGGCCTCGGACAGAGCCTCAATCGGATAGGGCGAATAAGCATCCATCCGGCGATACCCTTCCTCGTGCGCCCGGCGCGTCGCCGCCACCACGTCCGTCGGGTTATCGAACTCGGCCATCACGCCGTAAATTGCCGTCCTTGTTGTCTTCTTCATAACAACCTCTAAAGAGTGACAAGTGACGAGTGACAAGTGACAAGCGGAAGACAAGTTTCTTTGTATCAACTTGTCACTTGTCACTCGTCACTCGTCACTGCTTTCTCATCCCTCCTCCTTCGGCGCGGCTCCCGGCAGGATGGTGCGCATCTCGAAGATGGAGATGGCCGGAAGGAAGCGGATGAACAGAAGGAGCAGCGTAAAGAACAGACCAATCGTGCCGACGAACATCGACCAGTCGAAGATGGTCGGCCGGTACATCCCCCACGACGCGGGCAGAAAGTCGCGGTGCAAACTCGTCACGATGATGACGAAACGTTCCAGCCACATGCCGACGCTGATGACGAGCGAGACGATAAAGAGAATCGCCGTATTGTGGCGCGCGCGCTTTGACCAGAGTATCTGCGGGATGATGATGTTCGTGAGGATGAGCAGCGCGTAAGCCCACCAGTAAGGGCCCGTCCAGATGCGGTTCTTCATCATAAAACCTTCGTACTCGCTCGCGCTGTACCACGCCATGAACGCCTCCATCATGTAGCCGTAGCCGACGATGAGGCCGGTGGCGAGCATGATCTTCGCGCTGTTGCGCAAATGCCTGAGCGTGATGAAATCTTCGAGGCCGTAGAACTTGCGCAAGGGGATGGTCAACAGCAAGACCATGGCGAAGCCCGCGTAGATCGCGCCCGCGACGAAGTAGGGCGGAAAGATCGTGGCGTGCCAGCCGGGCAGTTGCGCGACGGCGAAGTCGAAACTGACGATGGTGTGGACGGAGAGCACGAGCGGCGTCGCCAGTCCGGCGAGCAACAGGTAAGCCGTCTCGTAGCGATGCCAGTGGCGGGCGCTGCCGCGCCAGCCGAGCGCGAGCATGCCGTAGACGACTTTGAAGGCGCGGTTCTTCGCGCGGTCGCGCAAGGTGGCGAAGTCGGGAATGAGGCCGACGTACCAGAACAAGGCCGAGACGCTCGCGTAAGTCGAGACGGCGAACACGTCCCACATCAGAGGGCTTCTGAATTGCGGGTAGATGTTCATCGTGTTCGGGTAGGGCAGCATCCAGTAGGCGAGCCACGGCCGCCCCGTGTGCAGGAGCGGAAAGAGTCCGGCGCAGGCCACGGCGAACAAGGTCATCGCCTCGGCGAAACGGTTAATCGAGGTGCGCCACTCTTGCCGGAGCAAGAGCAGGATGGCCGAAATCAAAGTGCCCGCGTGACCGATGCCGATCCACCAGACGAAGTTGATGATGTCGAACGCCCAGCCGACCGGCCAGTTGTTGCCCCAGATGCCGATGCCGGTCGTGACGAGATAGGCGATAGTGAACATCAACACGTTCGCCAAAGAGAACGCGATGAGAAAACCGACGTACCACGCAATCGGCGTCTTGCGCTTCAAGACAAGGGCGCTGATCTTGTCCGTGACGGACGCGGCCGTGTGCCCCGGCTCGATGACCGGGTTAGGCGTAACGTGGATTAAGTCGTCGTGCGGCTCGTCTACTCTTGATGCCATGAAATTTTACGCCCCATGAATTTCTTCGTTCGGATTGCGCAAGGCCGACAGGTACGTCGTGCGCGGGCGCGTGTTGAGTTCGGCGAGCAGGCTGTAGTTGCGTCGCTCGTGCTGCAACTGTGCGACGCGGCTGTGCTCGTCGTTGAGGTCGCCGAAGATGATGGCCTCCGTCGGGCAGGCCGATTGACAGGCCGTGACGATCTCGCCGTCGCGCACGCGCCGTCCCTCTTTCTCCGCTTCGATCCGCGCGTAAGAGATGCGCTGGATGCAGTAGGTGCATTTCTCCATGACGCCGCGCGAGCGGACGGTCACGTCCGGGTTGCGCATCATCTTCAGGGAAGGCGTCTCGAAATCCTGATAGAGCAGGAAGTTGAAACGGCGCACCTTGTACGGGCAGTTGTTCGAGCAGTAGCGCGTGCCGACGCAGCGGTTGTAGACCATGTCGTTCGTGCCCTCGGCGCTGTGGACGGTGGCGTGAACGGGACAGACCGGCTCGCACGGCGCAACCTCGCAGTGCATGCAGGGGATGGGCATGAAGTGGACGCCTTCGGGGTTTTCCGCGATGCCCTTGAAGTAAGCGTCCACGCGCAGCCAGTGCATGTAACGGCTGCGCGCCACCTGCTCTTTGCCGACGATGGGGATGTTGTTCTCCGACTGGCAGGCGATGACGCACGACTGGCAACCGACGCACGAAGCGACATCGACCGACATGCCCCACTTGTAGCCGTTGTACTCGTAGTTCGGATAGAGCGTATCGTTCGGCCCCGGCAGCTTGTGTGTCTCTTTGCCGACGACTTCGGCCGCGCCGCGGTGCGTCGCCACGCTCGCGCCGCCTTCGACGTTGTGCGCGGCGTCGCCTCCGCCCGACAGATATTCCGCGAGCGTGTTGCTCTGGACGATCTCGCGCCCTTCCATGTTGAAGTGCAGTTGCGTGACGGCGAGCAGATACTCTTCGCCCGTCTGCGCCACTTCCAGCCCCGCGCCGTGCCACATCGCATCGGAGGTGCGCAGGCGGTAAGCGTTATAGCCGAGCGGCTTGTCCTCAGTCGTCGTGCCGACGCGCCCCGCCCGCGTGCGGCCGTAGCCGAGCGTGACGGTGATCACGTCGTCGGGCTGCCCCGGCACGATGAGGACGGGAGCGCGCACCGTCTGGCCGCGATAACGCAGATCGACGAGCGGCGCGTTGTATTCGCGTCCCTTGAACGTGTAGTCGTTCTCGTTCAAACCGAACATGCGACGCGCCGTGTTGAGGCTCATGTAGGCGGCGTTGTCCCAAGTCAATTTCGTCAGCGGCTTCGGCAATTCCTGGAGCCAGCCGTTGTTGGCGAAGCGCCCGTCGTAGACGGTCGGGTCGGGACGAAAGACGATCTCGAATGCGCCGCTTGATGCTTGCTGTGCGGGCGGCAAATTCGCTGACCAGTTGCCGCCGATGCTGACGCTGCGCTCTTTGGCGGCCGTGCCCGGAATCACGCCGTCGTGGACGACCCTGCGCCAAGCCTCGTCGAAATTGGCCGCCGGAGCACTCGCGCCGCCCGTTCTCGCGCCCGCGCCGGTCGTCGCGGTCGGCGTGGGACTCGGCGAACCCGCAGGCATCGGACTCGGCGATGCGGCCGCTCCTTGTGCCCCTTGTGCGCCCGTCGTGCCTTGTGCGCTCTGTCCCGATGCGTTGTGTCCGGCCGCTTCGCCTTGTCCCGCCGCGCTGCCTTGTCCCGCCGTGCCGCCGTGCGTGTTGCCGCCCGCGCCTTCGGGCGTGGCGGCCTGTGCGACGAGCGTGGGTTGCGAGGCGACGAGCGATTCGAGACGCTGCGTGCGCCAGTAGTCGCGCACGATGTCGTAGCCCGACTGTTCGGGCTTGTCCGTGAAGGCCGCGAGGAATTCGTTGACGCTCCGCCCCTTGTAGAGCGGCGCGATGAGCGGCTGGATGATCGAGACCGTGCCGTCGTGCGCGCGCGTGTCGCCCCACGCTTCGAGGAAGTGCGTCTCAGGAATGTGCCAGTGACACAGTTCCGAGGTCTCGTCGTCGTAGAGACTGAGGTGGATGCGCAAGCCGTCTTTGCCGTCGGGCGTCCTGATCTTATCGAGCCGCTCTTTCGTCAACGCCAGATCGATGGGCGCGTTGTAGACCGGATTGCCGCCGACGATGACGAGCATCTCCACGCGTCCCGCTTCGATGTCGCCGACGAGTTCGCGCAAGCTCGCCACCTGATCCACCGGCTGCGCTTCAATCGGATCGGTGTAGACGACGGTTTGCCCGACGTTGCCGAGCGCCTGATTCATCGCGTGCGCGAGCGCGTGGACGGCGGGCGTCTGATGCTCGCCCGCGACGACGATTGAGCGCCCGCGCGCCGCCTGCAAATCTTTCGCGATGGCGGCGACGTGCTCAGCGTGCGCGACACCCGCGTATTGCGCCATGTCGGTCGAGACGCCGGGCGCGCCGAGCGTGGCGGCGAGCGCGCGCGCGAAAGGCTCTAGCTGGCTCGGCTTGACCGAGAAGCGATGATCCGCGAACGCGCCCGTGTTGGTCGGCGTCGTCTCCACCACGTAGAGACGATTCATGTCGGTCTTGTTCGCGTTGACGCGTCGCTTCGCAGCGAAGTCGCGCGCG
This sequence comes from Pyrinomonadaceae bacterium, assembly GCA_036387235.1. Classification (GTDB taxonomy): domain Bacteria; phylum Acidobacteriota; class Blastocatellia; order Pyrinomonadales; family Pyrinomonadaceae; genus JAIVJZ01. The sequence goes on along the minus strand of DASVUD010000002.1, from coordinate 38,126 downwards.
TAACGCAGGTTGGCCGCGCCGCAGGAGAGAAAATCTGAATCGAGCGAGAGCACGCGGTCGGCGCGCTCGAAGCGATAGATGGTGTTGACGGGCTGGCCGAAAGCGAGTTGCGCGCCGATGGCCGCGCTGTTCGTGCCCGCCGGTTCGTACTGATGCCACTTTGCTCCCGGAAACGCGGCGAGGATGCTTTTGAGTTGCGCGGCCGTCGTCGGCGAAGTGACGGTCTCGGTCAGGAAACGAAGTCCCGCGCCGCCGCGCCCGCGCATCTCGTCGAGCCGGGTGCGCACTTCGCCGAGGAACGCGGAGTAGGGGCGTATCTCGCCGCGATTCGTGATCGTCTCGGAACGGTCGGGGTCGTAGAGCGAGAGAATGGAGGCGATGGCGAAGATGTCCGTGGCGGCGACGCGCTGCCCTGTGGGGCGTTCAGGCGTGCCGCTCGTCGGATGGTCTGGATTGCCTTCGACGTGCGTGGGGCGTCCCTCGTTGCTGCGCACGAGAAGTCCGGCCGCGCCGCCGGGGAAAGGCATGGCGGTGGCGAAAAAGAGCGGCTTGCCGGGGACGAGTTCCGCCGGTTGGCGCACGAAGGGCACGACCGTCTCGGGCGGTTGGTAAGAGCAGGACGTGAGACCGGCGAGCGCGAGCGACGCGCCCATCAACTTCAAAAACGTGCGGCGGCCGACTTCGTCGTCCCATTCGCCCGCCTGCCGGGGAAACTCCGTGTGCAGGAATTCTTCAAACTGTCCGGAGTCGGCCAATTCTTCCAGACTGCGCCAATACTCCTTGCCCTTCTTGTCTTCGAGTCGCGCGCGTATCTCCTCGCGCTTGACCGGGCGGCGAATCTTGTACAGTTCGGGGAAAGTCTCTTTGATGTGCATCTACTTTCTCAACCTCTCGCCCTCAGCGCCTTTGTTAGCGGTGGCAAGTCGAACAACTTTCGAGGATGGCGCGCGGGCGCACTTTATAGTCGGCTTTCAACTGGCGGCCGCGCGCCAACTGCTCGGCGGTCTTGTTCTCGGCCAGCGCGTTCTCCTGCTGCCAGTCCATGTTGAAGACTTCGGACTTCGGACGCAGGTATCGTTCCGGCTCGCGGTGACAGGCCAGACACCACTCCATCTGCAAGGACGCCGCCTGATAGACGAGCGGCATCTCGTCCACGCGGCCGTGGCACGAAGAACAGCCGACGCCTTTGGCGACGTGGATGCTGTGGTTGAAATAGACGTAGTCGGGCAAGTCGTGCACGCGCGTCCATTCGATGGGCTTGTTGTCTCGCCAACTGGCGCGCACGGGTTCGAGGTAAGGGCTGTCGCTCCACAGTTGCGCGTGGCAGTTCATACAGGTTTTCGTCGGCGGGAGTCCGGCGTTGGAAGAGACTTCGACGGACGTGTGGCAATAACGACAGTCGATGCCGTCGTCGCCCGTGTGGTGCTTGTGGGAAAACTGCACGGGCTGTTGGCGTTCGTCGTAAGCGCCCGTGTTCCAAGAGGAGCGGTTGATTTCGGCCACCGCCCACGTGATGAAGAGCAGGACGAAAAGCGAGCCGAAGATGCTCAGCTTGGCGAGCGTGTTGGTGCTACGGTGAAAAATTTGCGGCATGGTCAGTCCCTGCTACTCTGCGACAGTTCCAGTGACCTCACACTGCCCGGCAACCCTGTCTTGTGATAAAGCGTGGACAACTTCTTTAAGGTCGCCGAAGCGGAAGCGTTGGACAAAGAAAGGCCACCACCTACCGAACGGGCGGGCGCACAACATGGCGAGGTACAGCAGTCGAGAGCCTTCAAGCTACAACTTTCCTCGTCATGCCCCCTTGTTCCAAAAGTCTTGTGGTGCGGTAGTGATACTAAATTTTCCGCCGAACGGCAAGCGATCCCCAAAATTTATTCGCAAAATAATCGCTTCGCTCCACTGCACGCGCCCGCCCCTCTCGCCCTGAGGCAGCTTATTTGCTGGATGAAACCTGCCCCGGCGCGCGAAAGTTATAAGTTCCTTGCGCGCAAACGCACACGATTATTCATGCCCCGGATTGTCTTAACGGAGTGGTGGCCGAGCAGGCGCGGGAGATAGATCGCGGACAAAGTAAAACCGCCCATCAAGCCGTGAAGACTTCCGGGCGGTTTCCAAACTTTGTGCGGTAATTATAAATTCGCGAGCGCCGCGGCAACATAGTGAGCGAAACTCCTAGTCACTCTGCCTTCTTCATCGTGTTCGGCTTGCGCCGCCTTTCGTCCGGCCGCGGCCGGATTTCTCAAGGCTTCCTCCGCGTCTGGCTTTTCCATCACGACCGCGCTCATATATATCGTGAGATTACCTTGCCGAAATGCTATCGAATTACGGATTCCCCATAAGTAGGCTTCATCGCCCAAGCCGTGCAGCCTGTTGTCAGTTCTCTTATCGGCGGCGAACTGTCGCAACACACTAATTGCTTCTTCTTCAGATTGATGTTGGAGAACAGCGACTCTCGCACTTTTATTCCCGAGCGTCCATTGTTGAATAATAACTTTGTCACTGGAGACATTCTCGTCGACGGACGCGGGGTGAACCGACTCGTTATTCCAGTCGGGCATCTTGTCTTTAATCCTGCGCTCGATGGCCTCCACGACCTGATCCAGATTCGAGAACCGCTTCTGCGCGGAGGTCGCTGGTTGCAGCGTAGAAAACAGCAGTATTAAAACCGACAGCACCACTCTCATCTGTTTAGTCCTTTCTCTCGCGCCCTTCTCACGCAAAACTACACGGGCGCGGCTGGCTCGATCCCCGGCCATGCCTACTTAGGTTCAATTTCAAATGTAATCGGCGGCGACTCAAGCCACTCCCCTTTCGGGACGAAGCGATGCTTGTTAATCAATCGATAACTGCCCGGCTTGAGCGTCCCATACCAATCATTTAAACGGAGGATACCGGTCACCTTCGGGGAGTGTGAGTCGAGGTGGAGAAAGTTGGTGCGGGGGAAAAACTGCTCTTTATCTTTAGCCTGCACCAGTTCGGCCACCTTCTCACGATAAGCCACTTCCTCGCCGTCTCTCAACAACTGCGGGCGGTTTTGAAAGTAAGGGTCTGAGACCACCACCATCGCAGGCACAACCGACGTGTTGGTTAGTTGAATACGAAAGTAAATATTGTCGCCTTCTTTATAGCGTTCCGAAACTTTCTCTTCATGTAGTTCTAATTCTCGTTGAATGATTTCTAAGTTGATGTGCGTGGGTTTTACCAACAGCGCAAGCTGTTGCTCCAATCCCCTCCCCTCATCTTGGCCGAACAGTGTAGTTGCACCGATCAAGCTTCCCAGTATGAGCGGCATGAGTTTGCTTAAAAACATTATTCCTACTCCTTAACTCCTCTACTCACCAGCGCGCGCGTCGCGACCTGAGATGTCTACGCAGGGCCGAAGCGTCTCCGGTACTCGTTTGAATAGATGAATCCCCAGATCACAGTGTTGTAATCACCCGGATGACTATTCAAATAATTAGTCCAGCCGTCCCACCCTCCCGCGTCCGGCGGGCGCATGAGAAAGGAGGTGTAACACAGCCGCACGTATTCTCTATTATATTCAGGGCTGCCGGGGTTAGCGAGCAGCGGGTTGCCGGACGTATTCTCAGGCGATTCCAAGAACCCTCTGGCGGTCAGAACGCGCTTGTCTCGAATGCACTCCAGATCAAAGGCGCACCTCGTCATCACGCTCGTCCAAGCATTCCACCCGTCTTGTTCCGGCTCTCGATGAAGTATGTCGACATACTGCTGGCGTACAAAGAAGCGTGTCCCGTCAATCCGGTTTCCGCTCGAAGCCGGGCCGGACGGACACTGTCGCCAGATGTTCTCCGTAGCGTTGCCTTGAAACGGCACGACCGAGTTTGTCCCCGTGGCCGACAGTGATCCCTGTGTGGTGGTGGAGAATTGCAACTGGTATTGAGTATTGGGAACGTTGTGTTCGTAATACGCCTGCCCGCCCCAACTCCAAACGATGCGGTGGTAGAGCGCACTACGGTCGGCAGCGAGTCTCAGCGGGCGCTGGAAGATCGGTGAATTCGGGTCGGAGCCAACGAAGTAGTAGGCATACATTTCAAAACGGTCGTCGGCATAAAAAGCATCGAACATCGAATTACTTCCGAAGCTGGTCGGCGTAGAATCGAGCGCGCTCGCCGGCGCATCGAAGGTTCTATAAGTCAGAGTGTTTCCTTGAGAGAAGCGTGGAACCGGCGTGATGAACGGATGCCCGTAGGCTTCGTAAACATCCAGTTGCCACCCCGTGCCGACGTTGTCTTCGGGGCTTCGTCTGGTCAAACACTCAACCTGTCCGAAGCCGGGTTCCCCGAAAGTATTAATATCAACTATTCGCTTCCGCAGCTGGCTAATAAACTGCCTGTACTTGATCCCGCTTTGCGCCGGGTCTGAAAGGTAGGCGACGGCAGGTATCTGCGCCGTGGCGGTGAAGACAATACCGTTATTGACATTGTATGTGCCATCCGGGTTTGGCCGGAAACAGCCTAGAGAATAGGTAGCTCCGCCGCCGTTGATGATGTTATTGCACCCTTGCCCGCGCGTGATCCGATCAACATCGACGACGTTGGCCGTATAGCTCGATAGGAGCGGAACTATCACACTGACATTCATGGAACTGCTGATGGTCGCACCATTACGCGTGTAATTGGCAATGACCGTGTAAGTGCCGGTCTCCGTCCAACGAACATTGAGCGTATCGGTATTGGTAGAACCGCTCACGATTTGATAAGGGCCGGAGACGCTCCAAGAGAAATTGCCGCCGCTTAAACCTTCGGGAAACAGAGCGGCTTGCAAGCGCACGTCAGCGCCGAGCAGGGCATTCTGGGTCGTATTTTCAAGGTGGCCGCCAACTCTGGGATTAGTGATGTGCAGTCGTTCCGGGCCGATGGGCACACAGGCGATGGCCGCGACCAATGAAAGTGCATCTTGGGGATTTTGCGGACTGCCCGCCGTGAGACTGATACTGTTATAACCGGGATTCGCATAGATATAACGGTCGAAATTGAAAGCCACCACATCCCACAAGTTGCCGTCGTTAGACGGGCCATTATTTGTCGAGGGCACTGAAGTGCCTTGAAACGTCGGGCTGGCTTCTCGTAAGAGACTGCCGTTGATGTACATTGCCGGATCGGGAAAAGTTTGGCCGTCGGCCACGATCAACAGCATCACATCTCCGATTACGTTGTAGTCATAAATCTGTCCGAAGTTAGCATTCCAACCAGCGCCGTCGAATTGGGTGGCGACGTTGGAATCGTTGCCGTTCATCAAGGTAACGTCATAATCGTTGGCCGTATTGAAGTCATTATAGAGGATGAGCAGGGTAGCTCCGTTCGGGTTAAAAGAACCGTTGCCGAACGCGCCCAACACATATGACCGATTCGGATTGAAGTTGACCATCCCGGTCACGTCCGCACGATAGGATTGGCTGTACTGGCGTTTCCAGAAGTTATCGTGCGACGTGCCGACCGGCACCCCGTAGACGGTTAACCCGTTAACCTGCACGTTGGCATTGGCGTAAGGATCGAGTATGTCGGTAATGCCGTGCCAGAAGAGATACGCTCTGGTCACCGTTCCGTTAACGCCGTTGACATAAATCGTCCCGCCGCCGACGTTCCTTAAACCGCCTACGCTGGCGTGCGCCACGTCAGTGCCGATCACTCTCGAAAAGACAGAGGGAAAGTTGGAGGGCGCAGCCGGGTCGGGCGGCATCTGGCCTGTCATCGTCCCTTCCTGTTGCCCGCTCGAGACGGATGCCGGCATCAATAACACGATGATGGCTAACGTTCGCCGCAAAGCAGACGTATTCGGGCGCGAGGGAGAATAAGAATTCATATTCTGATGATTATGTGAGACGGAAAGTTAATGGGAATCGGAATCTCTCGGAGGAGATGAAAACCGGGCGTCGAGAACACGCACACGTTAAGGGCGGTTTCGCTTCCTGTCAAGATTAATTTTTCACCCGTCTTCAACCGTGACGCACGGCCGACTTCCGCGCGACCCACAGGGTATGCCCGGCGACGGCGACGATGATGATCGCGCCGCCCGCGAGCGCCGAAGCTCCGGGGCGTTCGCCGAGAAAGAGAAAGACCCAGACGGGATTGAGGACGGGTTCGATGTAGCCGATGACGCTGGCTTCGAGCGATTTGACGCCGCGCGCGATGCCGAGCGTGAGGAGCGTGTAGGCGATGCCGAGTTGGACGATGCCGAGATAGGCCGCAATCAACGTGTTCGTCAGGGTGAAGTGCTCCGCACCACGGACGACCGCCGGCATCATCACGAGCGCGAGCAGGAGGTTTCCGTAGATGACTGAGGCGGCGCGGTTCACTTCGCGCGCGCGCGGGTGGCGCAAGAGCAGGAAGAAGACTGAGAAGCAGAAGCCCGAACCGAGAGCGGCGATGTTTCCTTCATAGTCCTGCGGCCTGAGTTGGCCGACGAAGAAGAGAGACATCCCTAAGAGACAGAACACGACGACGACGAAGTCGGCCGCGCGATACTTCTCTTTGAAGAAGAAAGGCTCGGCGAGCAGGATGTAGACGGGCGCGGTGTATTGCAGGAAGATGGCGTTGGCGGCCGTGGTCTGCAAAGTCGCGCGGACGAACAGGTAGAGCAGCGCGGCGTAGAAGACGGAGGCCACGGCCGTCGTCAGGTTCAGGCGAAAGCCTTCGCGGCGCGTGAGCAGCATGACGGTCGCCGCCGCGAACAGCGCACGCGCGCCCGACAGTTCCGCCGCCGAGAGCGTGCTCGACTTGATGAACAGCCCGCCCGTGCTCCACAACAACACGGCGACGACGACGAACCAGATGGGCGAGACGCCGCTTGCTCGCGTCTCGCCCTCCTTCGTCGCCGTCGTTGCCGCCGCGTTCGTCGCCTCACCGTCCGCGCCGCCGCGCGAGGCGGACGCCGTCCCTCCCTGTTCGCTCGTAGAAGTTCCCGCCATCTTTTGAGGGACGCTATTTCGACGAGTTCGAGCCGAAGCGAAACGAATCGAGAATGACTGGCAACTCGCCCTTCTCGCCCACGTCCGCGACGCCCGACAATTCAGGCGCGCGGTCTGAGGCGATCATCACGAGCGCCACGCCCTTCTTTTGTCCGGCGGGCGGCGGCAGCATCACCACGCGTCCCCAGAACTCGACGTTGTTCTTCTCGGCCGTGAAGCGAAACTCGTAGCCCTCGTAAGGGCCGATCTTCGTCTCGCCCTCCGACACCTTTTTGTAATTGGGGAACTGCGCCGCGAACTGCGTGTTGAAGGTCGTGGCGAGTTGCGGCATCAACTTTTGTCGAGCGCCGTGCCGGTGGCGCTGACCCAGCCGACGGCGAAATTCTCTTGCGTGAAGTTGCCTTCGTCGCCCGTCAGCTTGCGTTCGACGCGGACGAAGTTCGGCGCGGGGTTCGGATCGATCTCCCACGAGTCCGGGTAATAGAACGAGAAATCGACGAAGTTTTCCGCGAGGTTGCCCGTGCGCCCCTCGCGCGTATTGACGTACTGCTTCGTGCCCGACGATTGCCGCGCCGCCGGGACGTTCGCGTTCTGCGTGGACTGTAGATTCTTGCTGACGAAATAACCGAGGCCGCCGAGCGCGACGAGCAAGAGCACGATCAGCAACAGGCAACCGATGACGCCGCCGATGATCCAGGGCTTCTTCGACTTCGGAGCCGGTGCTTGCGGCATACCCGAAGGCTGATAGTTAGGCGCGCCCTGCGGCGGCGGGGGATAGTTCTGCATGTTTGAGAGTCTCCTTTAAATTAAGGGATGAGGGCGGAGGGATGAGGGATGAATGGAAAGCCGTGAATCGTGAATCGTCAATCGTGAATAGAAAGAAATCAGATTTTCTCTATTGACGATTTACGATTCATCATTCACGACGCTTGTTCATCCCTTATCCCTCATCCTTCATCCCTGCTTATTGTTCACTTCCGGTTTCGCGCGGGGGCGCGGTTGTCGGCGCGGTCGTCTCCGTGAGACCGACGCCGAGGTTGTCGTAGTTGAGCGCGGCGTTGAAGAGGAGGAAGAACTCCCCTTGCGTCTGGTGTCGCCACATCGGGTTGGTGGCGAACAGCAGGACGTGACCGCGCCCCAGTGGGACATCGACGACGGCCGCGCGATTCGCCAGTTCCGCACCGCCCGCCAGCATACCACTGACGAGCAGGTCGCGTTCCTCGCGCGCGAAACGCATCAGGATGCGCGGGCGTTCCCTGACGGGCACGTAGAACGGGCCGAGTTGCAGGCGTTGTTCTTCCGTGAGCTGTTCTTCGCCGGGCGCGGCGGGCTGCCGCGGCGCGGGCGGCGGGACTTGCGGCATCCCCTGCACGATGTCCGGGTCGTTCACGCCGCCGCGCCCCGAAGGACGACCGCCGCCGCCCGCGCCGCCACCGCCGCCGGGCACGCCCGTCGCCACTTGAAAGAGCGGCGCTTGGTTGAAGTAGATGGGAAGCTGTTCGCCGTAGCCGTAACTGACGGGGCTTTTGCGGTCGGTGAAGGTCGCGTTGTAGATCGAGCCCGCGGCTTGCAGTTGGCGCGGCTGTTCAATCGTGACGCCCGTCGTCATGCCGTATTCGACGGGCACGCGCACGGTGTTCTGCACGGCGACGAACAGCCCTCCGTCCGAGACGAAGCGTTGCAGATTGGCAACGCCCGCGAGCCCCATGCCGCCGCGTATGTCGTCCGTCTGATCGGGCGAGTTGCCGAAGTTCGGCGTGACGGGGGAAGCCTTCCACGGTATGGGGTCGCCGCGACGCGGGATGCCGTTGACGATTGATTGCGCCGTGCCGCCGACGGGCGGGAAGATGATCACGTCGTAGCGTTCGCGCAAATTCGGCGTGTCGCGGATGGTGTGCTCGGAGATGTAGCTGTAAGGAATCCAGAGGCGGTCGAACTCGACGCGATACCAGCCCTCGTTCTGCGTGTTCTGCCAAGTGTGCAGGATGGCGATGCGCGGCACTCCGACTTCGTGCGAACGGACGGCCGGGTTGTCACTGACGCCCACGGCCGTCAGCCCCAACTCGACGACCGCCGCTTCCAGACGCGCGCGCACGTCGGCCGGGTTGCCTTCGGTGCGGATGATGAACGAGCCGGCGTTGAAATCCTGCGCGCCGACTTTGAACGCGCTCTCCGCGACGCTCATTCGCACGTCTCTGAGACGATAACGCAAGGTCGCCAGCGTGTTCTCCGTGTTGTGATTGATGACGAAGACGCGCGCGCCGGTCGCGCCCGTGAGACGACCGCGCACCGTCGCGTCCGCCGTTAACAGTTCCATCGGCGCGGCGAGGACGGCGCGGTCTTTGACGCGCACCGTCTGGACGTTTCGCATCGCGCCGAGCGTCCAGCCCGTGTCGTCGTAGGGGCGCGGGTCTGAGGCGTTGTAATACTGCGTGTCGAGCATCATGTCGGCCATGCGCGAGTAGGGCTGATCCATGCGGATGATGTAGGAGCCCGCAGGGAAACGGCGTTCGGCCGTCCTCGCCTCCGCGCCCGCGCGTTCACGCCCCTCGCCGCCCGCGCGTTCGCGCGCCTCGCCGCTTTGTTCCCCGCCGCGTTGCGGCGTCGGCCGCGCTTCTTCCTTCAACGTAAACTCGCGCGTGGCGCGGTGCACTTCCACGCCCATTAGGCGCAGCAAGTTGATCATCTCGGCCGCTTCCACGGGGCGCGCGCCGTCGCCGGGCACGACGTAAGCCGCCGGGCCTTCGTTCGCGGCCTTCGCCGTGGCGCGTTTGCTCTTGAGATAAAAGTTATTGAGAAACCGCTCGCGGTTGTTGGCCGTGAAATTCATCGCGAGCAGGATGGCCGACTGCTGCATGTTGACGTTGTTCCGCAGCGACCAACGGACGCGCGCGTGCGGCGGGTTCGGCCTGTACCAATCGCGCTGCGCCTGTTGCTGCACGGTGCGCTCCATCGTGTCCGCACCATTGTTGCCGAACGTCTCGTAGAAACGGCCGATGGAGTTGTGGCCGTTGGCGACGTAGAACATGTAGTTCGGAGCCCAGCCGTCGTAGAAGCCGTGCGTCCAGACGCCGGGCACGCCGCGCTTCGTCATCTCTTCGATCTCGTGATAGGCGAGCAAGTGCCACTCGTCGATGACGATGGGATCGAGCCAAGCGTTGTAAGGCCCCGTGCCCGTCGAGGTGTAGAGGAAGGGCACGGACTCGTGCAGATCGTGCAAGACCTGCGGGTGATATTCGAGGAAGGTGCGCATCATGTTGCGCGACAGCGCGAGCGCCATCCCCAGCCCGTCGCGGTTGTTGTCGTGCGCGACGTACTTGCCCCAGTAGAGCAGCGACGGCGCGTTCTTGCCCGGATTGGCCTTGCGATAGTTGTAGAGATCGACCATGCGGTCGCGCCCGTCAACTTCGAGCGTCGGCGTGATGAGCACGACGAGGTTGCGGCGGATGTCTTGAATGAACGGCGACTCTTCGACGGCCAGACGATAAGCCATCTCCATCAGCATTTCGGGCGAGCCGGTCTCGGTCGAATGAATCGAACCCGATGCCCAGTAGAAAGCCTTGCCCTCGCCGATCAGTTGTTTGGCCTCGGCGTCGGAGGTGCGGCGCGGGTCGGCCAGTCGCGCCGTGATCTCTTTGTAGCGGTCGAGCCGCGCGAGGTTCGCTTCATCGCTGATGGCGACGAGCAGTTGTTCCCTGCCCTCTTCGGATTTCTCCGGCGCGACGAAGACGCGCACGCGCGGGCTGGCCCGCTCAAGCTCGCGCATGTAGCGATGGATGTCTTTCGTGTAGGTCAACTTGTTCGGCGTGCCGACGACGTAGCCGAGCACCTTTTCGGGCGTCGGCACGCGGTCTGACGCGGGCAGGTGATCGACGAGTTCGGTCAGGAAATATTTCTCCGTCGTGTACTCTCTGATCTTGGCCGTGTAGGCTTCGTCGTTCGGCGGCGTGACGGCGGCGGCCGAAGTCGCAGTCGAAGCGGCGGGCGCGCCGTTGTTGTTGTTGTTGGCGGCTCCGCGCTGCGCGTATGCGGCGTGTGAAACGAACAGCAGCGCGGCAAGGAGCGCGGCGCAGGCGACGGGAAACGCGGGGCGCAGCGAGAGCGGGCGTCCTCGTGTCATCGAATATCCTCCGTTGAGAAGAGACAGGTGCAAAGCGCGGTACGGTCTGTTTGAAATGAGAGCGGAAGGATGATAAATCATCAACGCGCAAATTTCATAATTTTTCTCTCGTCGCGATCACAATCTAAAATGCGTCTGAAAATTTTTCGTTGCGCGCTCTTGTTCGCGCTCGCCCAAGTCGCCGCCTTCACGCAAACGAACATGCAGAAGAACAACCGACCGCGCGCCAGAGAGATCGGCCTTCGCGTCGGCGTCCTGCCGACGGGCGCTCTGAACTCGATCACGGACGTGCCGGGCGTGCGCGTCGGACATACGACGATCATTCGCGGCGAAGACGTGCGCACGGGCGTCACGGCCGTCCTGCCGCACGGCGGCAACTTGTTCCGCGAGAAAGTGCCGGGCGCGGTCTTCGTCGGCAACGGCTTCGGCAAGCTCGCGGGCTCGACGCAGGTGAACGAACTCGGCGAGATCGAAACACCCATTCTTTTAACTTCGACTTTGAGCGTGCCGCGCACGGCCGATGCGCTCGTCGATTACATGCTCGCGCTTCCCGGCAACGAAGACGTGCGCAGCGTCAACCCGCTCGTCGCCGAAACGAATGACGGCGCTTTGAACGACATCCGCGGCCGCCACGCGACGCGCGAAGACGTGCACGCCGCGATCAAGAATGCGACGAACGGCGCGGTCGAAGAAGGCGCGGTCGGCGCGGGGACAGGGACAATCGCGTTCGGCTTCAAGGGCGGCATCGGCACGTCTTCGCGCAAACTTCCGGTGGCGCTCGGCGGCTACACCGTCGGCGCGCTCGTGCAGACGAACTACGGCGGCGTGCTCACCATCAATGGTGCGCCCGTCGGACGCGAACTCGGCAAGTTTTATCTCAAGGAAGAACTCGAACGCGGCGCGACCGGCAATTCAAACGCACGCGACGCGGCCGACGGCTCGATCATCATCGTCATCGCCACGGACGCGCCCGTCGATGCGCGAAACTTGCGGCGCATGGCGGCGCGGGCGATGTTGGGGCTGGCGCGCACGGGCGCTTCCGGGTCGAACGGCAGCGGCGATTACGTCATCGCCTTTTCCAACGCGCCGGAAGTGCGCGTCCGCGTGGCGAGCGGCGGCGCGAGGCCGGGCGAAATGTTCACGCCGCGCGACGTAAAGCTCTTATCGAACGACGCCATGTCGCCGCTCTTTCTGGCCGTCATCGAAGCGACCGAAGAGGCCATCTACAATTCACTGTTCCGCGCGCAGACCATGACGGGACGCAACCGTCTCACGGTCGAAGCCCTCCCGCTCGAACGCACGCTCGAAATCCTGCGCCGATACAACGCCCTCGCGCCGAAGCCTTGAACGACAGGCCGACCCGCGCGACCCGGCGCGAGGATGGTAGTTTGACGTGGCGGACGAAGATGCGTGAGGAAGAATTTCACGCCGGAGGCGCAAAGAAGAAAAACGTAAGGCGCAAAGGATTGACTGTCGACTTGAGTTAACGGTTTTCTTTGCGCCTTCTGCTTTGCGCCTTTGCGCCTCCGGCGTGAACCTTCTTTATTTCAAACCGAACCACTATCGCCGAAAGTCGCGTGCGCGCGGGCGGCGCGCGCCGTCCGGAGACGGAGAGGCCGCCGGAGACTTCTTGATTCTCCGGCGGCCTCTCCGTCTCGTTCACTCAATGCAACTGCTCGCCTGCTTGAGCGATGTTTTTCAACCCGCCTGTTTTTACTTGCGCTTCCTGCTGCCCGCAGCCTTCATGCCGCCCGCCGTCGCGCCGGTCTGAGCCGAAGTCGTGGGCAAGGTCGTGGGCAGCGCTTCGACGTTGACGAAGAAGCGGTACGCGCCCTCCTGCTGCACGCCGAGGAGGAACTCGACGTTGATCGAATCGTTCGGCAACAACTGAGAACCAAGCGTGACGGAGGCGGCCGCCACCGTCGAGTTGAAGCCGCCGCCGTCCGGTTGAGCGGGCGGCTGCTCCAGCGTCAGGCGTTGGATGGTCACGGGATTGCCGTTCGTATCGGTCACGCTGAAACTGCCGCTGCCGCCGATGACGCGCAGGTCGGCCACACCCGCTTCCGGCGTCGTCGTGATGTCGGTGATGCGGAAGCGCAGCCGTGTGACGTTCGCGCCCGTCTTGTTGGTGAACTTGCGACGCAGGCGAAGCGTGCCGAAAGCGGCGTTCGTCGGATTAGCTCCTTCGGCCGTTCTCACACGCGCGCACGCGCTCGTCGTCGAGCCGAACCCGCCGCAGTTCGGATCGACGAGCGAACTCTTGATCGTCGCGTTACGCAAAACGGGCGAGGTGCTCCGCTCCGGGCCGGGCGCGCCGAGCACGCCGCCGGTCGTGGCCGGCTCGGTGGAGACCAAGAGGAAGTCGGCCGCGTTATCGCCCGTATCCTGCGGCACGCCGCTCGACAGTTTGCGGACGTAGCTGAACTGGCTGGTCGGGCTGAGGGCTGCGGGGCCGGCGGGAATCCCCGCGCCTTCGAGGTAGAACTGCGACGCGCCCGCGAACCCGACGCGGTCGAGGCGCGTGTCGGGCGAGACGCCGCCGTTCGCCGACGTAGCGAGGACGATGGCGTCGAAAGCACCGAGGTTGAAACTGTAAGTCACATCGGGTGCGGCGGCGTTCATCCCGCCATAGTCGGCCAGCGTGTAAGCGCCGCCGTTGTTGACGGCGAGATAGTGGCCGCGCGCCGGAATCCGCGTGCCGTTCGGAATCGCAAAGAGCAGGCGCGGCCCTCCGCCCACCCCCTGATTGTAGACGCCCCAGCCGCCGCTCGCGTCCGTCGCCTGCACGACGAGTTCGGAGTCGGAGTTGTTGTAAATCTCGATGAACTCGTCGTTCGAGAGGGTCGGGCCGACGAAGCGAAACTCGCTGATGAGCGCGCGCCCGGCCTTGCATTTGCCAGCGCCGCCCGCCGCGTAGATGGCCTGAATGTCGCCCGCCGCGAGCGCGACGCGGTAAACAGCAAGCTCGTCGATCTGTCCGCCGAAGGCCGTCCCGGCCTCGCGTCCCGCGCCGATGAAAGCGTTGAGCGAGTTCGACGCGACCGCGCCGGGCGTGGTGGCCGCGGTCGTGCTGTCGAGCGCGCCGTTGATGTAGAGGCGGATGTTTGTGCCGTCGTAGGTGGCGGCGACGTGCGTGTAAGCGCCCGCCGGAATCGAGGCGGTGCTCGTGGCGGAATTTGCTCCGAAGACGGCGCGCAGGTGGCCGCCGGACAGTTCGAGCAGAAAGCCGTTGGTTCCTCCCGGCGGGGCTTTATCGAAGATGCGCCCGGTGGCGACTTGCGTCGGGTTGATCCAAGTTTCCATGCTGAGCGCGCTGAAACTCATGGACAGGAAGAAACCGTTGACCTCGAAGTAGTCGTCCACGCCGTCGAGTTGCAGCGCCTGCCCGACTTTGCCGGGGGCGAACGTCGCGCCGTTTCTCAAGATGCCGCTCTGGTTCTCCGCGAGGTCGATGGTCGTGCCGTCGAACGGATACCAGTGCACCTGCCCGTTAGGCGGCGGCGCGCAGGTTTGGGCGTGGGCGTTTTGCGCGCAGGCGAAGAAGATGGCGAGCGCGCAGACAAATACGGCGACAGGGGTGTCAAGACGAAGGATGTGTTTCATTGGTTAGTCCTGCAATGTTAGAGTTCGAGCCTCACAAGTTGAACTTGTACTCTGTTAGAAGGCGCGGCCATCTCGTGCTCTAGTCGGGAGAAAGTGGCCGGAGTATAACACGCGTCGGCGTAATTTCCAGCAGAGACGGGCGCATGAGTAGTGTCCTCTCGTTCAACCATCCTTTTGTCTTTCTTAGTGTCTTCGTGTCTTGGTGGTTAATGCTGATGCCGAAGCTCTCACCACTAAGACACGAAGACACTAAGAACAATCAATTGAGGATACTATCGGCGCAAAGACAAGTCGAAGAGAGGAGTCCGCAGGTTTGAACACGTTGATGAAATACTTGGCGGTGGCGACGGGCAGCGCGCTCGGCGGGATGCTCCGTTATTTCTTGGGCGGCACGTTCCTCGCGCGCACGGCCGCGCCGTTTCCGACGGCCACCTTCGTCGTCAACGTGACGGGTTCTTTCGTCCTCGGCTTCTTCCTCACGCTCGCCGCCGAACGTTTTCACATGAGCGAGTACCTGCGTCTGGCGTTGGCCGTCGGCTTCGTCGGCGCGTACACGACCTTCTCCACTTTTGAATACGAGACGCTGCAACTGGCCGAGGCACGCCGTTTTGCGCTCGCGCTCGCCTACGTGGTCTTGAGCGTCGCCGCAGGCTTCGCCGCCGTCTGGGGCGGGACGCTTCTAGCGCGCATCGGCGGGCGTGCCGCGCCGTGATGTATAATCCTCGATGCAGCCGCCGCGTGCGCGCACGCATCTTAATTGACGCACGGCGCTGGCCGGGCGCGCGCGACGGAATTTTCAGAACGTATGTTAACGAAGGAAGGATTTCAATGAACGACTTTCAGTCCCCCAATCAACGCTTCACCCCCGAACAGAGACAGGCGTGGCCGCCGCAGAACGCGGGCGGGTGGGGCAGCCTCCAGGCGCAGACGGCCGCCGAAGCCACTGTCGCCGAACGGATGGGATTCATCCGCAAAGTGTACGCGCTCTTTTTCGCGGCGACGCTCTTTGCCATCGGCGGCGTCGCCGTCGGCATCTCTTTCGAGCCGCTCTATGACTTTGCGCGTGAGCATCCGTTGATGATGTTCTTGATGATGCTCGGCGCGGTGATGGGCGCGACGGCCGTGCGCCACGTGCCGGTCGTCAACGTGCTCGCGCTCTTCGCGTTCACGACGTTCACGGGTGTAGTCATCTCTCCTTTGATGTACGTGGTCAGCATCTACAACCCTGCGTCGCTGTGGCAGGCGGGCGTGCTGACGGTCGGCATCTTCGGCGGGTTGACGGCTTATGTCTT
Organism: Pyrinomonadaceae bacterium; assembly: GCA_036387235.1. GTDB lineage: Bacteria > Acidobacteriota > Blastocatellia > Pyrinomonadales > Pyrinomonadaceae > JAIVJZ01. The sequence continues at coordinate 22,180 of DASVUD010000002.1, read as the reverse complement.
CATCTCGAAGCGCGATTTCAGCTTCATGCGCGGGTTGCTCTGGACGGGCTTGATCATCATGATTCTCGGCGGGCTGCTGAACATGCTGCTCGTCGGCTCGTCGGCGCTCTCGTTCGGCTTGGCGGCGGCGACGCTGCTGCTCTTCGCGGGCTTCGTCCTCTACGACACGTCGAACATCATGCGCCGCTACCCGACGAACGAATACATCGCGGGCGCGCTCGATCTCTACCTCGACGCCTTCAACATCTTCCTCGCCCTCGTCCGCATCCTCAACGCGGGACGCCGCTAAAGGGGAGACTTTCACACGGCACGCAAAAAGCGGCGCGGCACTTTGGACAAGTGCCGCGCCGCTTTTTGCGTGTCGCGTTCGCAGTTCGTTTTTAGAAATCGAACTTGACGGCGAGTTGGAGTTCGCGCGGCGTCAGGAACGAGCGCGGGAGGCCGAAGGCGGCGGCGGCGGCGGGCGACGTGAGCCTGAGCGTGCGGACGCCGTTCGCCTCCGTGGCGGTTCGTCCGGCGAACAAGTTGGTGTTGACCGTGGCGACGTTGGCGCGGTTGAAGATGTTGAAGCCTTCGAGGATGAGGCGCAGGCGCATCGATTCGCCGAAGGGGATGGTGCGCGTCAAGCGCGCGTCGAATTGATAAGTGGCGGGCGTGTAAAAGGCGTTGCGGCGCGTGCCGGGCACGCGGTCGTTGCGCGCGTTGCCGTCGCGGTTCAAGTCCGCACCCACGGTCTGCGAATAGGCGAAGCCTGATTGCAGTTGCACGATGCTCGACAGGGTGTAGTCGCTCAGGATGGCGCGCAAGATCGAGTTGTCGCTGCGCGTGAAGCGTCCGAACTCATAGACGGGACTGAAGACGAAGCGATGGCGCAAGTCCGTGTCGGCGGCCGCGTAGTCTTCGCGTATGTTGAGCTGGTTCTGGACGATCTTGGCGTCGTCGCCGCCGCCGGGCACGACGGCCGTCTGGTCTGGCTTGTCGTCCTTCGCCTTCGAGTAGGTGTAGGAGGCGAGGAACTGCAAGCGGCGCGTGAAGCGGCGCTGCGCTTGGAAGGCGAGGCCGTCGTAGCGCGAGTTGGCGTTGCTCTCAAACAGATTGATGCGGCCGTAAGCCGGGAAGGGGCGGTCGGGCGCGGTGGAAGTGAAGGCGGTGATGGGCGGGTTGGCGTTGGGATTCGGCAAACCGGGAAAACGCGTGACCATGTAGGTTTGGCCGCTCGCATCCGTGGCCGTCACCTGTTCGGGCGCGCGCAAATTGATGTCGCGCGTGCGCGAGAGGTGGACGCCTTTGAAGAACAGGTAGGTGACGGAGACGCTCATGTTCTTCGTCAGTTCGTGCTCGAAGCCGAGACGCGCTTGCTGCACGTAGGGCTGCGCGTAGTCGCGCGCGAAGACGAAGATGTCGGGCATGGGACGCGTGCCGCCGGAAGGCGGCGCGGTGAAGTTGTTCGGATAGGTGAGTCCGGCGTTGGCGACCGCCGCCGTGCCGTTGAAGTTGACGCCGGTGGTTTGGATGCCGTTGCCGGTGTGCGCCGTGCCGAGCATGATGGCGGTGGTGCGGCCGTAGAAGATGCCGTAGCCGCCGCGGACGACCGATTTGCCGTCGCCGCGCACGTCGTAGGCGAAACCGGCGCGGGGCGCGAAGTTGTTTTCGTCCTTCGGTTGGAAACTCGTGTCGAGTCCCGTCGCGGCGAAGAACTGTTCGTTGCGCAAAGGGGGCGCGGCGAGCGTCTGCCGGTCGTAGCGCAGGCCGAGGTTCAAGGTGAGCTTGGGCGTCGCGCGCCAGTCGTCTTGGAGGAAGACGGCGTAGTCGCGGCTGTTCGGATCGCTCGATGCGCCGGAAGTGTTCGGCAGCGCGAAGCGTTGCGTGAAGGCCGAGGGGCAATTCGGGAGCGCCTGCCCGGCGGGCGTGCGCAGCGCGGCGCAGTTGGCGTTCGAGGCGAAGTCGGCGTAGGAGTTGAAGGTGTATTGCCCGGAGAAGAAGCCGGGGAAGAAGTTGAAGATGTTGTCGATGTTGATGTCGAAGCCGGTTTTGAAGTTGTGCTGGCCGCGCACGTAGGAGATGTTGTCGATGAACTGCGCGCGCTTGATCGTCGTCTCGCGCGGGCTGAAGTTGTTGCGCCCAAGCAGGAGAAAGCCGTTGCCGGTTTGAATCTGCGTTTCGGGTAAGTCGCTGTTGGCCGTGCCCGGCTCGGCGTCGCGCGCGAACTGGAAGCGCAGTTCGTTGACGATCTTCGGCGTGATGGTCGAGGCGAGCGTGCCGGAGAAGGTGGTGGTGCGCGCGAGACTGTCGCCGGAGTGTTCCTCGGCGGCGAGCGCGCCGGTGAACTCGTTGTTGACGCCCGTGAAGTTCTGGCGGTTGAAACGCAGAGAGAGTTGGTTGCTCTGATTGACGAGAATGTCGCTCTTGACGAAGAACACGTCTTGATTGCGGCTGATCTGGTAGGGGGCGAGGCGCGGGCGGATCAAGTTTTGAATGGCGGCCGACTGCGTGCCGAGGTTCGGCGGCTCGACGACGTTCGGAAGGTCTTGCCGCTGGCCGTCGTATGTGCCGAAGAAGAAGGCGCGGTTGCGGACGATGGGGCCGCCGAGCCGGAAGCCGAATTGGTTGATCTGCTGCGGCGGTCGCTTGTTGCGGTCGAGGCGGCGGCCGAGGTCGAAATCCACGCCTTGCAGTCCCTTGATGTTCGGGGCGTTCGCGTTCAACGACTCGTCGCGGAAATACTCGAAGCCGCCGCCGTGGAAATCGTTCGTGCCCGACTTCGTGACGACGTTGATGACCGCGCCGCCCGCGCGCCCGAACTCGGCCGAGAAGCCGTTTTGATTGACCTGAAACTCTTTGACCGACTCTTCGGAAAACTGGTAGGGCGGGCGCACGCCCGTGCGTCCGAACGCCTGACCGAAGAAGGTGTTGTTGTTGTCCGCGCCGTCAACCTGCAAGCTGTTCAAAGTCCCCTTCTGCCCGCCGACGGACAGGTCGCCCTGCCGCGTCTGGTCGCGCACGACGCCCGGCGTGAGCGTGGCGAAGTCCAAATAGTTGCGGCCGCTGACGGGCAGGTTTTCGATGTCGCGCTCGTTGACGGTGGTGGAGACGGAGGTGCGCGTCGTTTCGACGACGGGCGCTTCGGCCGACACGTCGATGGTCGTCGCCGCGCCGCCGACGCCGAGGTTGATGTCGAGATTCGTCTGCCCGCCGACGGTGACGACGGCGTTCTCAAGCGTGGCGGGTTGGAAGCCCTGCGCGCCCGGCGTGGCGACGACGCGATATGAGCCGGGCGGCAACAGGATCAAGCGATAGTTGCCTTCGTCGTCGGACGTGGCCGACTTCTCGAAGCCGGTCTGTTGATTCCGCGCCGTCACGGAGACGCCGGGCACGGCCGCGCCGTTCGGGTCGAGGACGCGTCCTTCGATGTTGCCCGTGGTGGCTTGAGATTGGGAGAGAGCCGTGGCGGCCGGCAGCAACGCGAGCGCGGCACACAACCAGAGCACGCGGTAGAAACCACGGAGGGGATTTTTAAACATGATGTCCTTTCACAGTGTGAACAGTTGGCAGCGGGTGATCTGCGCGAGGGCGCTCGCCTGATACGCACGCGCGCCGTCGAAAATAGATTGTGACTTGAAATTAGTTCGAGGACTCGAAACCCTGCCCGGAATCGTTGGAAGCGAGATATTAGATTGCGGCGTGCGAAGCGGTCAAGGAAACTGTTCACCGGATAGTGGTTTAGTTTGACGTGCGGGACAAAGATGCTTGGGGAAGAATTTCACGCCGGAGGCGCAAAGAGTGAAAGCGTCAGGCGCAAAGGATTGACTGGCTACTTGAGTGCAGTTTCCTTTGCGCCTTACGTTTTTCTTCTTCGCGCCTCCGGCGTGAAATGTCTTTAATCTTTATCTCAAACTCAACCACTACCCGGGCTGGCGTCTATGCGCGGCGGCCGAGCGCGAGCGGCCGCCACCAAGACTGGATGCGTTTGCCGCTCGCGGTTTGGAGGATGCTCATCAGGCCGATGTAGCCGTAGCCGAAGAAGAAGAGGAGGAGGAACGGAATCGTGCCCCACATGCGCATGTGCGCGGCGTACCAGACGGCGCAGAAGAAGTAGGCCGCAAACGCCAGTTCGAGGAGCGGCAACAGCCCGCGCTTGCGTTTGTACTTCTTCGCTTTCCAACTCTCGTCGGTCGTCTTCTCCACCTGATACTTCGGCGTGCGCACGAACTCGGTCTGCACGCCCATCAAAGCCTCTATCACGGCGCGCGCGTTCGAGAAGGCCAGCCCGATGCCGACCGCCATGACGAGCGGCAGATGCAGCAGGCGGCGACCGCGCCCCGCCTCTTTATCGAGATACCAGATGGCCGAACCGTAGAAGAGGATGACCGAGACGGTCGAGAAAAACAGGAGCGGCACGTCGAACGCCATCAAGTGATAGAAGCCCTGATTGTAGCGCACGAGCAGGAGCGGAAACTGTAGGAAGCTCGCCACGATCATCAGCGGGTAACTGATGTTGCCCGTCAGGCGGAAGAACATCTCCAACCTGACGCGAAGCGGCAGCGCGGCGCGCCAGATGCGCGGGTAGAGTTTGATGCCGACCTGCATGACGCCCTTCGCCCAACGACGCTGTTGCGCCTTGAAGGCGTTGATCTCAACCGGGATTTCCGAAGGCGCGTCTTCGTCGAGCAGGTAGACGAAGCGCCAGCCCATCAACTGCGCGCGGAAACTGAGGTCGGTGTCTTCCGTCAGCGTGTCGTGCTGCCAGCCGCCCGATAGTTCGATGGCGCGGCGACGCCAGATGCCGGCCGTGCCGTTGAAGTTGAAGAAGCCGCCCGTGCGATTGCGCACCGTCTGCTCGATGACGAAGTGGCCGTCGAGCATGATGGTTTGCAGACGCGTCAAGAGGTTGTACGCGCCGTTGATGTGCGACCAGCGCATCTGCGCGCAGCCGACGAGCGGGTCTGTGAAATAGTCGACGAGTTTGCGCAGGCAATCGGGCTTGGGCACGAAGTCGGCGTCGAAGATGGCGAGCAGTTCGCCGCGCGCCGTCTCAGTGCCGTTGGCGAGCGCGCCCGCTTTGAAGCCGGTGCGGTCGGTGCGATGAATGTAATGGATGTCGAAGCCCGCGGCGCGATACTCTTCCACGGTGCGACGCGCGAGCGCCACCGTCTCGTCGGTCGAATCGTCGAGAACTTGTATCTCCAACTTCTCGCGCGGGTAGTCGAACTGCGTCACGGCGCGCAAGAGTCGTTCGACGACGTACATCTCGTTGAAGAGCGGCAGTTGGACGGTGATGACGGGCAAGTCGCTTTCCGCAAAGCGCGCTTTGGGCGAGGGCTGGATGTGGCGGTAGCGCCAGAAGTCGGCCACCTGCTTGATGCGGTAAGCGCCGTAGACGGCGAGCACGCCGAGGATGGTGAAATAGAGAATGAGCACCGTCCAGTCGAACGTGTCGAGTTGATAGAGGACGCTGATGTTCGACTGCGTGCGCCAGTGCCACGCGTTGACAAACTCACTCTCAAGCGCGCCGTATTCACGCCACAACTCTTCCGCAGTCTTCGACACTTGCTCGGCTAACATTAAAGACATCTCTCTTATTTCTCGCTTCGGGGGAAAACTACCAACCGACGGTCGCAAAGCGCGCGACTCGCGCACGTCCTGCGCTCAGGCACACCCTCCACATAAAACGAGCAGCGCCCTTGCCGGACGCTGCCCCCGTTTAACCGCGCACATTGTAACCGAACCGGCGTGCGCTCACAAACGACGAACGCCGTCTTTAGAAACTGTTCACAACGCTTTTAACTGCCGCCGTAACCGCCGTAACCACCAGCGCCGGGCGTCTGGTTTCCGCCGAAGCCTGTGGGCGGAGGGGGCGGCGCTTGGTTGAGCGTTGTCTGTCGTTTCTCGAAGAGTTTGATGCCGAGCAGGCCGCCGAGCGCGCCGAAGCCGATGTAGATGACCGTATTGAGCGCGGCCGTGCCGAGGATGACCGGAAGTTTTTCCACGAACGATTGCGCCTGCGCGATCTCAACTTGCTTGCGCACCTCTTCGGCCACTTGCGGGTTGAAGTTTTCAAACATCCTCACCAGAAGTCGATTGAGCGGATCGCCGAGGATGATGCCGAGCGGGATGCCGATGCCGTGCGCGACGATGGTTCCGACTACGCCTGAGAGCGCGCCTAGTTCCGCGCCCTGTCCGAGCATCACGGGCGTCTGCGAGCGCTGCACGTAGAGATAAGAGGCCAGCGCGCCGCCGCCGAGCACCCAGATGCAACAACACAAGTTGCCGAGGCTGATCGGCGGGATGGCCGAGAGCAAGCCGAGCGTCACGCCGCCCACGAGAGCGGCGCGCATCTTGTCAGTCATAAGGTTTGAATGTTAAGGAAAGACTAAAAGCCGTGTCGTTGACGACGACGCACGCGGTCGTCTAACAGCAACCGCGTGCGCCTGTCGTGCACATTGTACGTGGCGTGGGATTCAACACCCCACGCCACGCGCACGTCGTCACTTAGCTGCCCGCGCCGAAGCTGCTGCCGCCACCGCCGGTGTAGCCGCCACCGCCGCCTGCGCCGTAGCCGCCGCCCGCCGGAGGCTGCGTGCCGCCGCCGTAGTTCGGAGGAGGCGGAGGAGGAGGAACGTTCGTCGAGCCGCCGCCGGGGCGATTCTTGCCGAGCACCGCCACGCCGATCACGCCGCCGAGCACCGCGAAGCCGACCACGACGAGCGCGCGCAGGATCAGTCCGACGAAGCCGCCGACGGCCAGTATCCCGGCGCTCACGCCCGCGCGTTCGAGGTCTGCATTCTGCATGGCCGCGCTGCCCACGCCGAGCAGCATGAACGGCACGCCGAGCAAGAGACTGATGACCGCCGCGATCACGCCCGCCGTCGCGCCGAGCTTCGCGCCGTCAGCGGTCATCAACTGCGTCGGCGCGTTCTTCAAGTACATAAAGACGGCGAGGAAGCCACCGCCAATCGCCCACAGAAAGCAGCAACCACTAACAACGGGGAGACCTGAGAGCACGCCGGCGACGACGCCGCCGATTAGTGCCGCTTTTGTTCTATCGTTCATTTTTTTCACCTTCGCGGAGAGAATTTGGTAAAGCTCGTATCGGAATTTTCAGAGGCTCTGCTGCTTGCGCCCGCCTCGTTCGCTCAAAAGTTTTACGCTTCAAACGGGCGGACAATTTCAACTCTGCCGCCCGCCGCAATTAACTGCAACTCAGGCTTCCTGCTTACCTGCGAAAGAGTTCACGCGCTGCCGTCGCTGCAAGCGCCGTCGCCGCTCGCGGCCTTCGCCGATTTCGACGAGGCCGGGCACGACGTAGAAGGCCGACCACGCGCCGAGCCACGCGCCCGTCAGGAAACGCGACGAATGCGTGTTCGCCCATAAGCCCGTCAAGCCGAGCAGGAAATCCACGCTCGTCGGCAGAAGCGCCGCGATGAGCCAGGCGCGTTGCGGCGTCGTTGTCTCTCGCAGGCTACGCGTGAGCGGGTAGACGAGCGCCGCCACGGCGAACCCGACGTAGATGCCAAGGCAGCGCGCGCACACGGCCAGAGGATGCCCCGCCACCCAGAACGCGCGTTCCGGTATCTGGTGGCACACGGTTTTCAAACTGCGATAAATCACGAACGCCGCCCCGTCGTGCCCGCCCGCCCACGCCAGAGGCGCGCCCACGATCAATGCCAACCAGACGAGCGCGCCCGCCGCCACACAGCCCCACGCCATCCACGCCCCGCGCGCGGAAAACTCCCGCGACGCAAGCGGCGAAACGTACTCTGCGACTGAAGCAGGCATAAACCAAGAGAGGGATGAGGGCGAAGGGATGAGGGATGAAGTAAAGACAAGTAAATTGTGAATCGTCAATCGTGAATAGAGAAAATCCCTGTCTTCTTCTATTCACGATTCACGGCTCTTGTTCATCCCTCATCCCTCATCCTTCATCCCTAAAATCTGATCACGGTATCGGGGCCGCCTTCGACGTGGACGGTATCGACGAAGCGGATGTGGCGCGATTCGGTGGTCATCACGAGCGAGTGCGTGCGTTTGCCCGCGCCGAAGAAGCGCACGCCGCGCAGGAGCGCGCCATCGGTCACGCCCGTGGCGGCGAAGATGATCTTTTTGCCGGGCGCGAGATCGTCCGTGCTGTAGACTTTGTTCGGGTCGTCGATGCCCATCTCTTTGAGACGCGTTACGACCTCGGCTTCGGGCGGCACTTTTTTGCTGTCAACGTCCAGACGGTCGGGGTCGAACACGAGACGCGCCTGTATCTCGCCGTTCAGACACTTCATGGCGGCGGCCGTAATCACGCCTTCGGGCGCGCCGCCGATGCCCATCAGCGCGTGGATGTTCGTGCCCGCCACGGCCGCCGAAATTCCGGCCGAGAGATCGCCGTCGGAGATGAGACGGATGCGCGCGCCCGCATCGCGCACTTCCTGAATCAGTTTGCGGTGGCGCGTGCGGTCGAGCACGATAACGGTCAAATCGTCCACGTCGCGCCCCAAGCCTTTGGCGATGGCCGCGAGGTTGTCTCTGACCGGAGCGTTGATGTCGACGAGGCCGCGCGACGAAGGGCCGACGACGATCTTGTCCATGTAGATGTCGGGAGCGTTCAAGAGTCCGCCGCGTTCCGAAGCGGCGAGGACGGCGATGGCATTGTTCGCGCCGAGCGCGCAGAGGTTCGTGCCTTCCAACGGATCGACGGCGATGTCAACTTCCGGGTAAACCTCTTCGCACTGGTCGCCCTTCTCTTTCAGCGCGCGGACGCCTTCGCCCACCTCTTCGCCGATGTAGAGCATCGGGGCTTCGTCGCGCTCGCCCTCGCCGATGACGATCCGACCGAGCATCGGCACGGTGTCCATCACCTCTCGCATCGCCTCGACCGCGACGTGATCGGAATACTTGCGGTCGCCCTGTCCCATCGTCTTCGCGGCCTCGATGGCCGCCGCCTCGCACACGCGCAAGAAGTCTAATGACAGGTGCTCGGTCTGTATCTCATAGCCCATGCACTTTTCGTCTCTCCGATCTTGAGTGATTTTGGCGGCGAACTGTTGAAAGCCGGAAAGCGTCGCTCGCGCCCCTCTAGGAAATGCGCCGCCATACTAACAGAGCGCGCCGAGAATTTATAGAACTTTACTGACGCCGTACTAAACGATGAAGGATGAACGATGAAGGATGAAGAAAAGACCAGTTGCTTTTACTTCATCCTTCATCGTTCATCCTTCATCGTTTCCCTTTCGTGTCAGCTTGCGCCGACGGCCTCGCGCGATTCGGCGGGACGATAGGGCGGGAGGGTGCGGCGCGCGGCCTTCTCTTTCTTGAGTCCGAGCGCCCAGTCGGCCTGCATCAAGGTGTGGATGTCGCGCGTGCCTTCGTAGATGACCGCCGCCTTGCAGTTGCGCAGGTAACGCTCGACCGGGTAGTCGTTCGAGAAACCGTTCGCGCCGTGGACTTCAATCGCCATCGAAGCGGCGTGCTCGCTGCGGACGGTGGCCTGCCACTTGGCGAGCGAAGTCTCTTTCGCGTTCGGCCGTCCTTCGTTCTTCAAGTAGCCCGCGCGCAGCCAGAGCAGGTGGCACATCTGATAGTCGGCCTCCATCTCGGCGATCTTCTGTTTGACGAGTTGGTGGTTGGCGATCTTCGTGCCGAAGGTTTCGCGCGTGTTGGCGTAGGCGACCGAAGCGTCGCGCGAGGCGCGGATGATGCCGGTCGCGCCCGAAGCGACGGTGTAGCGTCCCTGTTCGAGCGCGAACATCGCGATCTTGAAGCCCTCGCCTTCTTCGCCGACCATGTTCTCTTGGGGCACGCGCACGTCCGTCAAGTTGAAGTAGCCGGTGTTGCCCGCGCGGATGCCCATCTTGCCGTGGATCGTGCCCGACGAAAAGCCGGGCATCGAGCGTTCGACGATGAAGCAACTCATGCCGGTGTGGTCGCGCTTTCGACGTTTCTCTTCGTCAGTCCAACAGAAGAAGAGGAAGTTGTCGGCCACGTCGCCCGCCAGACTGATCCACATCTTCTCGCCGTTCAAGACCCACTCGTCGCCCTCGCGCCGCGCGTTGGAGCGCGCGCCCACCACGTCCGAGCCCGCGCCCGGTTCGGTCAAACCGTAGGTGGCGATCTTCTCGCCCTTCGCCTGCGGCACGAGATACTTGCGTTTCTGTTCCTCCGTGCCCCAAGCGTAGAGCGTCAGAGAATTCAGCCCCGTGTGGACGCTCATGATGACGCGCATGAAAGTGTCCACGGCTTCGAGTTCTTCGCAGACGAGGCCGAGCGAGATGTAGTCGAAGCCCGCGCCGCCGTACTCTTCAGGGATGCAGACGCCGAGCAAATTCAACTCGGCCATCTTGTCCAGAATCGAGCGGTCGAAGCGTTGCTGCTCGTCGAGTTCCTTGATGCGCGGGGCGACTTCGCGCTGCGCAAACTCGCGCACGGTGTTGCGGATGGATTTGTGGTCTTCGGTCAATTCGAAATCTATCATTCGGTCAGGTTCCTTAAAATTGAAATTGAACAGAGACGCCATGTGTGCGAGGAGGGCGGGCATTTCTCTGCTCTGCGACTTGTTCATGGCGTGGCGCGCCGGCGCGCGAGATTAAAAGGCATCTTACACCACGCGCGGCGGCGCTTAAAAGTCGTGCGGATGGAAACGGGCGTGAGGCTCTTGGCGGGTCGAACTTGAAGCGGGCGCGGGCAATCTCAACTGATCACTCGCTTGTATTCGGCGCGAACGACGCGATAGCACTCGCACGCGTAGGCTTCCAACTGTTCGCGCTCCAAAATCCAAACGGTGCCGCGGTTGTAGCGAATCAAGTTATTGTCTTGCAGTTTGGCGGCCGCTTCGCTGACTCCGGCGCGGCGCACGCCGAGCATCACGGCCAGATATTCGTGCGTGATGTTCAATTCGTTCGAGCCGATGCCGTCGCTCGACATCAAGAGCCAGCGCGCGAGACGTGCTTCGATGTGGTGCAGGCGGTTGCAGGCGGTCGACTGCGAGCCGACGACGATGACCGTATGGATGTAGCGGTTGAGAATTTCTTTGAGCCCGCCGCCCCGCTCGTACAACTCTTTGACCATCGAGGCCGGGAGGCGGACGGCCTCGCCGGGAATTTGCACGAAGGTCGGCATCGCCGTCTCCGCGGCGTCGAGCAGGACGGGAACGCCCGACATTCCTTCGCGGCCGATGGTGCCGGACTCGACGCTCGCCCCGTCTTCCATCGTCGTCACCATCGAGAGCAGACAGTTGAGCGGAAAATAGACCTCCTTGATCGGCACGTGCGGCACGATGATGCGGTCGCCGTGCGAGAGTTGCACTTGCTGCATGTGCGGGCGCAAGAGTTCCAGTTCTTCGCCGGGCAGGTGCGCAAGCAGAAAATTGTCGCGCGGCGCGAGGGATTGTTGACTCATAAAAACGTGCTCCAACCGAGTTAAATCAAGCTCTCAGCCTTTACCGGAACGCGCCGGAAACAGGGGACGACGAACGTAAGGTTGCGGCGGTTGTGAAGCAAAGGCAGATCGCCCGGCCAGCATAGACGCGTCTCGTGCGTCGCGGATTATACGCTTTCTCCCGTCGTTTCGATCAAGTCTCTGGCCGCCGCTTCGGCCTCCGCGAGCGTGCGGACGCGGCCGTCGAGTTGCATTTCGTAGACGGCGCGCGTGATCTCGCCGATGCGCGGCGAGGGCTTGAGTCCGAGCGCGAGCAGATGCCGCCCCAACAGAATGGGCGCGGGCGGGCGCGTCTCAACCTCCAACTCGCGCGCGCGCGCAATGAACCACTCCTGCGGCACGGCGTCCGCCAAACGCTCCGGCGGAACCCAAGGGGCGTTACGCCCGAGGGTGTCGGCGCGCGCCACGCGGTAGAGTAGGTCGAGTTCGCAACGGCGGGCGAGGCGACGGAACGCGCCTTCGGAAATCTCTTCGCGGCGCAGGTAAAACTCGCCCGGCTTCAAGTGCGCGCGCACGAGTTCGCAGACCTGCGCGCGCACGTCGTAGCCGTCGAGCGTGTAGATTTTCAGACGGTCGAGAAAGGCCAGCGTCGGCCGCACGCCGGCCTCGTCGTGGCCGCGCGAGCGGATGCGGCCTTCGACAAACTCAGTGGTCGCGGGCTTGCCGAAATCGTGGCACAACGCGCCGAGCATCACCGCCACGCGCTTCGGGTAAGGCAAGTCGTCGATGAGTTCGCGCGCATGGTCGATGACCTGCTCCGTATGAATCCAAACGTCGCCAAGATGAGCTTGAAAACATCGCTCGGATGTGACAAGTTTCCGAGCATGAAAAACCTCACTATCTCCTACGAACGCAAGGTCGAAATAAATGAGTACATTGTTATCGACGGCCGCCGTTCGCGCATCCGCTACAACAACGGGTACGTTTACACTAGCTGGCCCGGTCACAATGGCACTATCGGGCTTCATCGGCTGATCATGGAACTGCAACTCGGTCGGCGGCTCACATCCAAAGAGCACGTTCACCACAAAGACGGCAACCGGATGAACAACGCTCCTCAGAATCTCGAAGTCGTTGACGGGAGCGCGCACAATCGCGCACATACGATTGAGCGGAATCTTAAACACGATCCGAACAACTTCATCTGCAAAGGTTGCGGGAGAACCGAAAGACCACACAAAGCTCTCGGTCTCTGTGAAAATTGCTGGGCGCGGCGACGCAGGCACGAGAAGGTCGTCCGCCCTTGCGTGATCTGCGGGTGCAAGATCGACCGCCGAAGTTTCGGGTGGTTGTGTATTCATTGCGCGGTCGCTAGCTGGGATCACTGTCGAGCCTGTGGTCGCACGCGCGCAGAACTCCCGCAGTGTCGGACGCCGATTAGTGCGCGCGGCCTGTGCCGCGCCTGCACCGAGCGATTGAGGCGGCAACTCTCTAAGCTCCCAGCCTTCGGGATGCCATGCTGACTCCTGCGGGCAGCTAATTAGCGCTTCGAGTTGAGGAAAAATTTGACTAACCACACCTAATGTTCTGAGCCAACGTAATCCAATGGAAGGACGCGCCGCTTGCAAGAGCAGCTTCTCCAGTTCGCCCCAGATGCGTTCGGCGGGCAAGTCGGACACGTCGATGCGGCGGCACAGGTCGATTGTCCCGACTTCGATGTCGAACTCGAAGCGGGCGGCCAGTTGCGCCGCGCGCAGCACGCGCAGGGAGTCTTCGCCGAAGGTCTCGCCGGAGACGGCGCGCAAGAGGCGGCGCTCCAAGTCGGCGTGGCCATCGTAAGGGTCTAACAGTTCGCCCGTGAGCGGGTCTTGGAGGATGGCGTTGACGGTGAAGTCGCGGCGGCGCGCGGCCTCGGCGACGCTCATGTGCGGGTCGCCTTCGATGACGAAGCCGCGATGGCCGCGCCCCTGCTTGCGTTCGCGGCGCGGGAGCGACACGTCCAAGTCGTGGCCGAGTTTGTAGACCGTGAACGCCTCGCCCACCGCGTCCACGCGCCCGAATCTCTCCAACATCGAGCGCAAGCGTGCGGGTTCGATGCCGTAGACTTCCACGTCCCAATCCTTCGGCGCGCGCCCCAACAGCGCATCGCGCACGCAACCGCCGACGAGCAGCGCACGTCCTCCCGCCTCGCGGACGGCCTCGGCCAGCGCACGAATTTTACCGGGAGCTTTCAGCATCGACGGGAAAGCGAAACGCGTCTCTCCAATTGAACGACGGGCGCATCTTTGAAACTTACGACCCGCCTTCCTTCGCGTCTCCAGCGCCTTTGCGAGAGTTTAATTTCTCGCAAAGGCGCTGGAGACGCGAAGGAAAAAGCGAGGCTCGAAGGTTAGGTTTCGGGTTGTGGGTTGACCGGCGCGCCGCGTTCGTCTTCGTCGTCGTCCGGCTCGTCTTCGTCGAAGTCGTCTTCGTCAAACTCGTCCAACTCTTCGTCGTCGAAGTCGTCTTCGTCATCGTCGCCGACCCTGACTTGGAGGCCGCGCGTGGAGGGCAGGCAGCTAATCACCTGCGCGCGTTCGATGCGCGTGAGGTCGCCGCCCGCCGCGTGCCAGAGTTTGACCCAGAAGGTGCGCGTCCGCGTGTGGACGGCAAAGGTCGAGCCGTCGAGCATGACGGGCACGAGTTCGGCCACAGTGCCCGCGCGCAGAGTTTCGAGCAGTTCGGGGACGTGCGGCCGGAAGTTCTCGAACTGCACGACGACCGCGCTCTCTTCGATTTCGGCGGGCGGCAACTCGACGGGTTCGTCCGATTCCAACAACAGACGCGCATCCGTGCGCTGATTGTTCAATTTCCGAATTGGCATAAATTCAAGAACTCTTGAGAGTGTAAACGAAGGCAACGATCTGCGCGAACAGGAGCGCGAGCCAGAGCTTGAGCGAGGCGCGCATGTCGCGTCCGGCCTTCAAGTAATCTTCGTCTCCGATGGGAAACTTGCCGTAACGGCGAAACCACAAGCCGATGGCGAGTAGGAAGCCGACGGGCGTGGCGATGGCGACGAGAAAGTAACCGTGACGGCTGAACGCGTATGCGTAGAACGCAGCCAAGCCGCTCACGATGGCGGCATAATCGCCCGACTTGATCGTGTTGGCGAGACTGCACGCCTGCGTGTTGTGCACGACCACGGAGGCGCTCAACTGCGCGTAGTCTTCGCTAATCTCCTCGCGGCACGCCGGGCAGTGCGCGACGCCGTACTCGATCAGACGCCCGCAGTTCGGGCATTCCACGAACGGAGTCACGGCGGGTCTGTTGAGCATTGACATGAGCGTCCGAGAGATTCAGGACTTGGGTTCACGCGCCCGGCGTCGCGTTTCGCACCGAGAGACGCCCCTGCAAGTGCTCTCTCAATTCCGACACCTTGACGCGCTCCTGCTCCCAGGTGTCGCGGTCGCGCACGGTGACGGCCTCGTCTTCGAGCGATTGATGATCGATGGTGACGCAGAAGGGCGTGCCGATCTCGTCCTGCCGCGCGTAGAGTTTGCCGATGCCGCCCGTGTCGTCGTAGACGGCGCGCATCACGGGTTGGAGACTGCGCTTGATGGCCTTCGCCATGCCGACGATCTCCGGCTTGTTCTTGGCGAGCGGCAAGACCGCCACCTTGATCGGCGCAAGTTCGGGATGCAGTTTGAGGACGACGCGCGTTTCGCCCTTCTCCGTGGTGCGCTCGCTGTAAGCGTCCATGAGGAAGGCGAGAACGGAGCGGTTGACGCCCGCCGCCGGCTCGATGACGTAAGGGTAGTAACGCTCCTTGCGCGCCTCGTCGAAATAGGAGAGGTCTTCGGTCGAATCGGGGTTGAGGCGTTTGCCCTCGTCGTTCACGGGATTCTTCGAGTGGGCGCGCAGATCGAAGTCCGTGCGGTTGGCGATGCCCATCAGTTCGTCCCAGTGCTTCTCTTCGTCGGCGCGTTCGGGGAAGAAGCGATAGTGTATATCGACGGTGCGCTTGGCGTAGTGCGCGAGTTCTTCTTTGGGCTGCTCGTAGAGCCGGAGGTTGTCGCGACTGAGGCCGAGCGAGGTGTACCAGTTGAAGCAGTTGTCGATCCACTCCTGATGCGCCTCTTCGTCTTCGCCGGGGCGGACGAAGTATTCCATCTCCATCTGCTCGAACTCGCGCGTGCGGAAGATGAAGTTGCCGGGCGTCACTTCGTTGCGGAACGACTTGCCGATCTGCGCGATGCCGAAGGGAATCTTGCGCCGCATCGTGGTCTGCACGAGATGAAAATTGATGAAGATGCCCTGCGCCGTTTCGGGACGAAGGTAAGCG
This sequence comes from Pyrinomonadaceae bacterium, assembly GCA_036387235.1. GTDB lineage: Bacteria > Acidobacteriota > Blastocatellia > Pyrinomonadales > Pyrinomonadaceae > JAIVJZ01. Next base: position 6,501 of record DASVUD010000002.1, on the reverse strand, counting down.
AGCGCCGACGGGTCGTCTTCGGCCGAGGCCGCGCCGAGCTGGGTGCGAAACATCAAGTTGAAATCGCGCGGCTCAGACCAATCGCTCTCGCCGCAGTTCGGACATTTGATCGCCTGCTCGCCGAACACCACGCTCTCGTCGAGCACGCCTTCCCCGGAAGAACTTTTGCCGTGCTCCTCCAATAATTTGTCCCAGCGAAAGCGCGTATTACACTTTTTGCATTCCACGAGCGGGTCGCTAAAGGTTCCCTCGTGCCCCGAATATTTCCAGACCGTGCGGTTGAGGATGATGGACGAATCTAAGCCTTCCATGTCGTCGCGCTCGTAGACCATCCAGCGCCACCAAGCGCGCTTGACGTTGTTGCACAGTTCGACGCCGAGCGGGCCGTAGTCCCACGCGCTCCCCAGACCGCCGTAAATCTCCGACGACGGAAACACGAACCCGCGCCGCTTCGCCAGACTGACTATCGTTTCAATGTTCGGTGCAGACAATGATTAACCTCCGTAAATCGTGAATCGTAAATCGTGAATAGAGAACAGCCGTTTCCTTCTATTCACGATTTACGATTCACGATTTACGACGCATGTTACCAGCCGCGCGCCGCAAATGAAAAGAAGAGAGAAACGCGACGTGCCTTCCGTGTGGCCGCGCGTCTCTCTCTTCCGTGAAATGAGACTGCTTGAAAACTTTCCCGACGCTACTTGCTCGCAGGCGCGCTCGGCGTGCCGACGTTCACATCAACTTTCGTCGTCTTGCCGCCGCCAAAGAGCCGCCCGCCGAAGAGCACAAGCGCCAGCACGATCACGATTACGAAAATCACTAGTACGGCCACCACTCCGGTGCTGCCGCTGCCGCCATCTCCGTCACCCATAAAACCATCCTCCTTCAATTTTTTAAAGGCCGTAAATCGTGAATCGTAAATCGTGAATAGAGAGAAAATCGCTTTCTTCTATTCACGATTTACGATTCACGATTTACGGCTTTTCACTTATCTCGGTCTCGGTTGTGGGGGAGTTGCGCCCTGCGGGACGATCCACAGTTCGAACGAGTCCGCTTCGCGCGTGCCGCCGTTGACGACGACGATGCGGCTCGCATCGATGTTGCGCGTGTTGACGAGATACTGGCGGCTGCGTTCGCCGAGTTGATTGGCGCGATTGGGACGACTGCGCCGTCCCGTGTAGACGATGATGTAGCCGCGCGAGCCCGGCTCGCCTTGCAAGGCCACGGCGAAGTTGTCCAAGTTGGCCTTGTCTTCGTTAAAGGAGATGACCGGAAACTCCGCGAAACTCTTCGGCTGCACGGGCGGCAGGGCGACGGGCGTGACACCTGTGGCGGCCTGCGCGCGCTGGCGGCACATCTGCTCGCCTGAACCGTCGTCGACGACGAGGATGGCCGTCACGCGTTGACTGCCGATGCCGGTCGTGTCCACGGTGATGGTCGGCGTGCCCGCGCCGCTGACGATGCGCGCGGAGGGCGGGCTGATCGTCCAAGTGTAGTTGAGCGCGGACTGCCCTTGATAGTTTACGTCGGAACTGAAAGTGATGATATCGCCTTCACGGACGCTCGCCGGGGCGGAGATGTTGACCGGATACGGGCAGGGCGATTTGACGACGACGGGGCGCTCGATGCTGATGGTCTTCGGCCGCCAGTTGAGCGTGATGCACTGCTTTTTGTTCGAGGCGATGTCGAAGTCGCGCACCCAGCGCGTGTTGTTCGGGAACTGAATCTCGACCGTGTGGCGGCCGGGTTCGAGTTCGTACAACTGGACGGTCGGGCTGGTTGTGCCGACGCTGCGGCCGTCGATGAGCAGCGGGTAGCCGCCCGGCGTGGTCGAAACTTCGATGCGGCCGCTGCGCGCGGCGCGCACGTTCTGCGCATGGACGCTCGCGCCTGCGCCCGATAGGGCGAACGAGGCGACGAGCAGTGCACAGGCGAACAGAGAGAATTTGAGGTGAGCGTGGACGGGCGCGTTTGCGAACGCTACAGCATGTCTCGACATGATTTTCAGACCCCCCTCGCGTTCAAGATGTCCTCGGCCTTGTCTTCCGTGCGCAGGGCGCGACGGCGGCGTGCGCCCGCGCCGAGAGCCAACAGACCGCTGCCGAGCAGCAGGAGCGTGGCCGGTTCAGGCACTTGCGGCGGAGGCGGAGGCGTCGGGGGCGTGAAAATCTCAGTCGGCGGGGTGTCTTTGTCGCCACCGAGGAACAGGAGCGGGATACCGGCCAGAGCCAAGAACGGCAGTTTCGGGAATCCGCCGCCGGGCGGAGCCGCGATCTCGCCGCAGTCGCAAATTGTCCCCTGGATGTCGCCGAGTTCGATGGTCTCGACTTGGACGCTGCCGGGTTGCTGCGCCGAGACGGTCGTGCCGGTGATATTGGCTGAGCCGCCGCCCGCCGGATTTTCGCCCGCGGGCGTCTGCGTCGAGGCGCGTTCCTGTGAACTGCCGCCGCCGGCGGTGCGCTGCCTGTCTTGCGCGGTGGTGGCGCGTGCGCCGCCCTCCTGCGTGACGGAGCGGAGACGGAGGTCTAAAGAATGGCGACCACTCTGGCCGTTGACTGTCGCTAGCGCAATCACATCGCCGAATTTAATCGTGCCCGCTTGCACCGGCACGGCGGCTATGAGCAAGACGCTGAGCATCAGAGCGACTGGGCGTTTGGCTTGATGCTTCATCGTGTGTGGTCGTCCTCCTTGACTGCTTTAACTGCTAAGAATATTGGTTTTTTGAGATACGAGTTCCCGGCGGAGACCCTCGGAAAATCCGCTGTGGAATCGTTTTCATCCAGAGAAAAGACACAATAGCTCATCTCTTCCAATTTTACGAGACAATAAATCCGGCCTAAATGTATGTGTTAGAACAAAAAAGGGGCTTGCACGGCTGGTGCAAGCCCCGGAAGCGAAACCGGGCGAATTGCCGTTCGCCGGTTATTCTTCGTCGTCGCCCTGCGGTTCGTGCCCGTTGCCGCCCGACTTCTGCTGTTCATCACGCAGAATGGACTTGCGCGAGAGCTTGATCTTGTTGCCCTCTTTGCCGATGCACTTGACCATGATCTGCTGCCCCTCTTTGAGTTCGTCGCGCACGTCGCGGACGCGATGGTTGGCGATCTCGGAGATGTGCAGGAGGCCGTCCGTGCCGGGGAAGATTTCGACGAACGCGCCGAAATCCACGATGCGCGAGACCGTGCCGACGTAAGTCGCGCCGATCTCGGCTTCGGCCGTCAGGCCGCGGATGCGATCCACGGCGGCCTGCGCCGCTTCTTGGTCGGCCGTGGCAATCGAAACCGTGCCGTCGTCTTCCACGTCGATCTTCGCGCCCGTCTCTTCGACGATGGAGCGGATGATCTTGCCGCCCGGCCCGATCACGTCGCGAATCTTGTCCGGATTGATCTTGATCTGGATGATGCGCGGTGCGAAAGGCGACATCTCTTCGCGCGGCTCGCTGATGGCCTGTTCCATCGCCGAGAGGATGTGCAGGCGACCTTTGCGCGCCTGTTCCAGAGCCTCTTGCAGAATCATGGCGTTGATGCCGCCGATCTTGATGTCCATCTGGAGCGCCGTGATGCCGTCGCGCGTGCCCGCGACTTTGAAGTCCATGTCGCCGTAATGGTCTTCCGCGCCCGCGATGTCCGAGAGGATCGCGTACTTGTTGCCTTCCATCACCAGACCCATCGCCACGCCCGCCACCGGCGACTTGATGGGGACGCCCGCGTCCATCATAGACAGACTGCCGCCGCAGACCGAAGCCATCGACGACGACCCGTTCGATTCCGTGATGTCCGAGACGATGCGCAGCGAATAAGGAAACTCGCTCTCCTGCGGCAAGACCGGTTCGAGCGCGCGACGCGCGAGCGCGCCGTGGCCGATCTCGCGCCGGCTGGTTGAGCCGAAGCGGCCGACTTCGCCCACGGAGAAGGACGGGAAGTTGTAATGCAAGAGGAAGCGGCGCTTGATCTCGCCCGTTTCCAGATCGTCCATGAACTGCTCGTCCTCTTTCGTTCCGAGCGTCGTGGTGACGATGGCCTGCGTCTCGCCGCGCGTGAACAGCGCCGAGCCGTGGACGCGCGGCAGCCAGCCGACTTCGCAAGTGATCGGACGAATTTCCGAGAAGCGGCGGCCATCGGGGCGACGCCGTTTGTCGAGAATGTCTTCGCGGAAGATTCTCTCTTTCAGTTGGTCGAACAACTTCTTCGCCATCTGGCGTTGTTCGGGGGCGTCCTCCGGATAAGACTCGACGACCTCTTTCTTGAGCGCATCGACGCCCGCGTAAGAAGCCTGCTTGCCCTGCTCCGAGGTGTCTAAGGCGGCGCGCAGCCGCTCGGCGTAATTGCGTTCCAGCTCGCCCATCATCTCTTCGTTCGTGACGGGCGGCGTGACTTCGCGCTTCTCGATTTCGAGCGCCTTGTAGAGTTCCTTCTGCCAGCGACAGAGACGGTTGATCTCTTTGTGCGCGAGCATCAGGGCTTCGACCATGATCGCTTCGGAGACTTCCTTCGCGCCCGATTCGACCATCACGATGGCCTCTTCCGTGCCCGCCACGATCAAGTTCAGACTCGACTCGCGCACTTCGTCGTAAGTCGGGTTGATGATGTAGCGGCCGTCGATGAGGCCGACTCTCACGCCCGCAATCGGCTGCGGAAACGGAATGTCCGACAGGTACAGAGCGCACGAAGCGCCCGTGATGGCGATCACGTCCGGGTCGTTCTCGGAATCGGCGGAGATGACCGAGGCGATGACTTGCGTTTCGTTGCGATAACCTTCGGTGAAGAGGGGACGGCAGGGGCGGTCGATCAGGCGGCTGGTGAGAACTTCTTTTTCGCCGGGACGGCCTTCACGCCGGAAATAGTTGCCGGGGATGCGTCCGGCCGCGTAGTTGTGCTCGCGGTATTCGACCGTGAGCGGGAAAAAGTCTATGCCTTCGCGCGGGCTGTGTGCGCCGACCGCCGCGACCAAAAGCATCGTGTCGCCGTAGCGAATGACGACCGAGCCGTCGGCCTGTTTGGCCACGCGCCCGGTCTCGACGGTCAGGTCGCGCCCGCCGAGTTTGATAGTCTCTTTCAAATATTTTTTCACTGGCATCTGATTGTCTCCTTCGGACAACGACTGTCGAATTGGTGCGCGCATCAGGCCGTCTCATCCGGCGCATGCGCTCCCTTAAAGAATTTCCGTCTCCGGTCGGCCGCCGCCCCGCGCTACGTGAAGCGCGCCGGGGCATTTGATGGCGGGCGGAACGTCAAAAGACAAAAGCGGCGACAACTCCACACGTGAAGTTGTCGCCGCCTTGTTGCTTATTTCGGCTACAGGCTACTCGCGTCCGCTTGGCGACAGTTTGCGCCGTCACGTTCGGCACTGTCACCCGGCTTTTCGAGGGACGCGGGCGTGTGTTGTGGAAGGACATCAGTGTCCTTCGCTGTGAGTTTCGGTCAGCGGCCCGGAAACTACTCTTCACGCTCTTGTTAGCGACGAAGTTTCAGGCTGCTGATCAGTTGGTGATACTGCTCGATGTCCCTGCGTTTGAGGTAATCGAGCAGACTCCGACGCTGCGAGACCATCTTGAGCAGTCCGCGCCGCGAGTGGTTGTCTTTCTTGTGCGTTTTGAAATGCTCGGTGAGTTGGTTGATGCGCTCGGTGAGCAAAGCGACTTGCACCTGCGGCGAACCCGTGTCGCCCTCGTGCGTCCGGTACGTCGAAACGATCTGTTCCTTCAATTCTCTATCCAACATAACTACAACTTACTGCCCTAGATGGCCCTCCCAGACCGCAGTTCGCCCGTAATCACAGGCAACCGCAAGAGTTAACTAAAACCCCGACAATTTAACACGCCGACAAACCGGGTGTCCAGCCACCACGCCCGCCCGCAATTCAGGCAAACGACACGCGAACATCACCACAAACATCTTTATTTCGACGCACGCCCGGTCACAATGGCCATTATAGCAAAGGAACCGCCCACTCTTTGTCTGACGCGCTTGAACCTTCCCTCACGATAGCCCATACGCACAGGCAAAGCCCCGCGCCAATAACGACGAGCGCGCTCACAGACAGCAGCAAATCTTTCCGCCGCCGGTGCGTCGCGTCCGCTTCCTCAACGCGGATGCGCGCTTCCCTCTCGTCGCGTTCTTCGCGCGGGACAATTGAGAGTTGATGCCGGTTCGCTAAGTCATTGAGATCAATCTTGTCATCTTTCATGACCGAGCGCGCGCACGCCTACAGCCCGATGATCTCCGTCGTGAGTTGCTGATCCTTGTCCGCCAGCCCTAGCTTCAAGCCGCGCCGTTTCTCGTCCACGGCGACTTCCATCAAAGCTTATGTCTTTGCCGCCCGCGCGTCATCTTCTAGCTAGAAGACAACGAACGGATACTGGAACTCGTCCGCGAAGTGTTGGAGTTTGCCGGTTGGTACGTCAAACCATGTAGCAGCGGCCTCTCTGCGTGGACGATGCTCGGTTGGGAGAAGGAGCATTCCAACCTGTTGATCTTGGACAACGAGGCCGACCGCCTTGATGGA
>DASVUD010000001.1:0-72802 GCA_036387235.1 Pyrinomonadaceae bacterium | reverse complement strand
ACGCTGGCGTATTCGATTTTTCAGGGGAACGTGGGGACGGCTTACCGGCAGCGTTCGCAGTTATTGATCTTCTACTTCATCTTCGTGGCGGTCGGCTACGTGCTGCTCAGAGAACGCAGGGAAGAACGCGAACGCCAAGCCTTCGCCGCGCGCGAAGAGGTGATGAAGAACAGGCGCAGGCGTCCGCCGACGGCGACCGCGCCCGAACAGATCGCGGGGACGGCGGCCGTGCCGGAAAGTACGGCGACGAGCATGGCGGAGAGGGGTTAAGGGCTTATGTGCGGGATTGTGGGAATTGTGGATCGCGGGCGCGCGCTCGATGAAGCCGTGCTCGGACGTATGTGCGAAGCCATCCGCCACCGCGGCCCGGACGAAGACGGCTTTTATCGCGGGGCGGGCGTCGGCCTCGCCATGCGCCGCCTCGCCATCATCGACCTCAAGAGCGGTCAACAGCCCATGCACAACTCGGGGCGCACGGCCTGGATCGTCTTCAACGGCGAAATCTACAACCACAAGGAAGTCCGCGCGCAGTTGGAAAAACTCGGCCACCGCTTCGAGACCAACTGCGACACCGAAGTCGTCATCCACGCCTACGACGAATACGGCGCGGACTGCCCGAAACACCTGCGCGGCATGTTCGCCTTCGCCATCTGGGACGAACGCCGCGAGGAACTCCTGCTCGCGCGCGACCGCGTCGGCAAAAAGCCTCTGCTCTACGCCGAGGTGGGCGGCGCGCTCGTCTTCGGCTCGGAGTTCATGGCGCTCTTAGAGCATCCGGCCGTCGGACGCGAAGTCAATCGCGAGGCGATTCATCATTACCTCACGTTCATGTGTGTGCCCGCGCCGCTCACGGCCTACCGGGACATACGCAAGCTCGAACCCGGCCACACGCTGCGTTACACGCGCGAGGGCGAGATCATCACGGCGCGCTACTGGCAACCCGACTTCACGCGCAAAGTGCGTATGACGGAAGAGGAAGCGGGCGAGCGCGCCGTCGAAATCTTGCGCGAAGCCGTGCGCGTGCGCTTGATGTCGGAAGTGCCGCTCGGCGCGTTTCTTTCCGGCGGCGTAGACTCTTCGGCCGTCGTCGCCCTGATGAGCGAGGTGTCGTCAGAGCCGGTCAAGACTTTCTCCATCGGTTTCGAGGAACAGGATTTCAGCGAACTGCATCACGCGCGACGCGTCGCCGAACACGTCGGAGCCGATCATCACGAGTTCATCGTCCGCCCCGATGCGATGGAGGTTTTGCCCACGCTCGTCGAACACTACGGCGAGCCTTACGCGGACTCTTCGGCCATCCCGACCTATTACGTCGCGCGTGAGACGCGCCGCCACGTCACCGTCGCTCTGAACGGCGACGGCGGCGACGAGTGCTTCGCCGGTTACGAACGCTACGCGGCGATGAAACTCGCGGGCAAATATCGCAGCGTCCCCGGCCTCTTGCGCGAGGGGCTGATCCGCAACGCCGTCTCGCTAATGCCCACTTCGGAGACGCGCCGCAGCCGCGCGCGCGACCTCAAACGCTTTCTCGACGCCGCCTCGCTCCCCACCGTCGAACGCTACATGCGGTGGGTCAGCGTGCTCGACACCGGCGCGAAAGATGATCTCTACACGGACGAGTTCAAACGCGAGATGAGCGCGCACAACCCCGCGGCGTTCGTCGCGCCGTGGTTCGCGCATGCCAACGGTTCGGGACTTGTCGATGCGTCGCTGCTGGCCGACACGATGACCTATCTGCCGAACGATCTGCTTGTCAAAGTGGACATCGCCTCGATGGCCGTCTCGCTCGAAGCGCGCTCTCCGTTTCTCGATCATCACGTGATAGAGTTTGCCGCGAGCCTGCCGGAGAATCTGAAACTGCGCGGCCTGACGACGAAATACTTGCTCAAGCGCGTCTTGGCGAAACTGCTCCCGGCCGAAAACTTGCAGCGGCGCAAGATGGGCTTCGGCGTCCCCATCGGCCACTGGCTGCGCGGCGAGATGCAAAAATTCCTGCGCGACACGCTGCTCTCGGAAAAAGCTCTGGGGCGCGGCTTCTTCCGCCCCGAAGCCGTCCGCCGCATGGTCGAACTCCACACCCGCGGCGAACGCGACCACGCGCACCAACTCTGGACGCTCCTGATGCTCGAACTCTGGTTTCAGAGATTTATTGATTAGCTGTTAGCTATTAGCTGTTAGCTGTTAGCTAAAAACACCTGCTGAAAGCTAACAGCTAACAGCTCTTGGAGGATGAATGAAAGGTATCGTACTGGCCGGGGGACTGGGAACGCGTCTGATGCCGTTGACGGCGGTGACGAATAAACACTTGCTGCCGGTCTACAATCAGCCGATGGTCTATTACCCGATCCAGACCCTCGTCAACGCCGGCGTCAAGGACATCATGATCGTGACGGGCGGAAACTCCGCCGGAGATTTTCTGAAGCTCTTGAAGAACGGGAAAGCCTTCGGCTTGAAGCATCTCAACTACACGTATCAAGAGGGCGAGGGAGGCATCGCCGCCGCGCTCGCCCTCTGCGAAGACTTCGCCGACGGCGCGCCGATCTGCATCGTCTTAGGCGACAACATCATCGAGGGCAACATCTGTCAGGCCGTGCGCGCCTACCGGCATCAAGGCGGCGGCGCGAAGATACTCCTCAAGAAAGTTCCCGACCCGCAACGCTTCGGCGTGCCCGAACTCGACGGCACGCGCGTCGTGCGGATCGAAGAGAAGCCGCGCGAGCCGAAGTCAGACTATGCCGTCATCGGCGTCTACATGTACGACGCCGACGTGTTCGACATCATCAAGACCTTGAAGCCTTCGGCGCGCGGCGAACTAGAGATCACGGACGTGAACAACGCCTACATCGAGCGCGGCGAGATGACTTGGAACGAACTGCAAGGCTGGTGGACGGACGCGGGCACGTTCGAGAGCTTGCTCCACGCCGGGCGGCTCGTCGCGGAGACGGGCGCGAACAAGATGGAGGCCGTCAATGCAAACCATGCCTGAGCGCGCGCCGCGGGAGAAGAAGGTGGAGAAAGAGGCCGCGCCCGAGTTCAAGCGCGGGCAGATACGCGACGTGGTGGTGCGCGACGTGCGCAAGTTCGTGGACGAGCGCGGCTGGCTCGCCGAGTTGTTTCGTCACGACGAGATGGAGGCGGAGTATTACCCGGCGATGTGCTACATCTCTTCGACCGAGCCGAATGTGCAGCGCGGGCCGCACGAGCACGAGGATCAAGCGGACTACTTCGTCTTTCTCGGCCCCTCGAATTTCAAACTGCGACTGTGGGACAACCGGGCGAATTCGGAAACTTTCAATCACGTGATGACGCTCTACGTCGGCGCGGACAACCCGAAGGCCGTGCTCGTCCCGAAAGGCGTCGTCCACGCCTATCGCAACGTCGGCAGCCTGTCCGGCATCGTCATCAACTGTCCGAACCGCCTCTACATGGGCGCGGGCAAACGAGAGGCAATCGACGAGATCAGGCACGAAGACGACCCGGCGACGATCTACCGGCTGGAAGATTGAAGAGTCATTAGCTGTTAGCTATTAGCTGTGAGCTATTAGCTGTCGGCCGGAAGGGTTTTGTTTTAGCTCACAGCTCACAGCTAATAGCTAACAGCTACGCATGAAAGTTGTTCGCATCATTGCGCGTTTGAACGTGGGCGGCCCGGCGAAGCACGTGGCTTGGCTGACGGCCGCCGCGCGCCGCTACCGCATCGAGTCGGAGTTGATTGCCGGGACTGTGCCGCCGGGCGAAGACGACATGAGTTATTTCGCGGCGAGCCTCGGCGTCGAACCCATCATCCTGCCGGAGATGAGCCGCGAGTTGTCGCCGAAAGACGCGCTGGCGATCTGGAAACTTTACCGCCTGCTCCGGCGCTTGCAGCCCGACATCGTGCACACGCACACGGCGAAGGCCGGGACGGTCGGTCGCCTGGCCGGTCTCTTGTATCGTTGGCTGACTCCCACGGCGCTCGTCGGGCGGCCGCGCGCGTGTCGCTTCGTCCACACGTACCACGGCCACATCTTTCACAGTTACTATGGGCGACTGAAGACGCTTCTGTTCCTGACTATCGAACGCACGCTCGCGCGTCTGGCGACCGATAGGATCGTGGCGATCAGCCAACAGCAGTTTCGAGAGATTCACGAGCAGTTCAAAGTGGGACGCAGAGAGCAGTTCAAAGTGATCCCGCTCGGACTCGACTTGGAAGCGTTCGCCGATTGGCGCGCAAGACGCGCGGCGGCGCGCCGAGAGTTGGGCGCGGGTGAAAACGATCTGCTCGTCGGCATCGTCGGGCGTCTGACCGAGATCAAGAATCACAAGTTGTTTCTCGAAGCCGCGCGCCTCTACTTGTCGCGCCGCACGGATGCAAACGGCGCGGGTGAAGTTGCGGCAGCAGCAGCGTCGCGTCGCGCGCGCTTCGTCGTCATCGGCGACGGGCACTTGCGCGCGGAACTCGAAGCGCAGGCGCGCGCGCTCGGCATCTCCGAGCAGGTGACGTTTGCGGGCACACGCTCCGACCCGGAAAATTTCTACGCCGCGCTGGACATCGTGGCACTCACGTCTCTGAACGAGGGGACGCCCTTGACGCTCATCGAAGCGATGGCGAACGCGCGCGCGGTGGTCGCCACGGCCGTCGGCGGCGTCGTCGATCTCGTCGGCGAGCCGATTGAAAACAAGGGCGCGCGCGCGATGAGTGTGGAAACGGAGAAAGACGGCACGGCTGCAAACACCGTCTCGTACACGGTCTGCGAGCGCGGCGTGCGTGTGCCTTCGGGCGAGGCCGAAGTTTTCGCCGACGCTTTGCAGTTGCTCGTCGCGGACGAAGCGTTGCGGCATGAGTTGGGCGAGCGCGGGCAGGCGTTCGTCGCGGAGCATTATTCAAAGGAGCGTCTGGTGAAAGACGTGCTCAATCTTTACAGCGAACTGTTGCCTTCGCCGCACGTGGCGGTGGTGTCTGGACAGGGGGGCGTGCAGAAGGCCGTCGGCACTTCTGCGCGCGTGAAAGGAGACTGACATTTGCGAGTATTAATCACGGGCGGGGCGGGCTTCATCGGCTCACATCTCTCGGACGCTTATCTGGAACGCGGCGACGAAGTTTACGTCATCGACGATCTCTCGACCGGCAGCATCGAGAACATCACACATCTGAAGAAGCACCCGCGTTTCCGCTACACCATCGACACGGTGCACAACGTGCCCGTCTGCGCCGAACTGGTTGACGAGTGCGACGTGATCTTTCATCTGGCGGCGGCCGTCGGCGTCAAACTGATCGTCGAAAGCCCGGTCAGAACCATCGAGACGAACGTGCGCGGCACTGAGATCATTCTCAATCTCGCCAACAAGAAGAAGAAGAAGGTGCTCGTCGCTTCGACCTCGGAAGTCTACGGTCTCTCGACCGAAGTGCCTTTTCGCGAGGACGGCAACCTCGTCATGGGCGCGACGACCAAAGGGCGCTGGTCTTACGCCTGCTCGAAAGCCATCGACGAATTCTTAGCTCTCGCCTACTGGCGCGAGAAAAAACTGCCGACCGTGGTGGTGCGTCTCTTCAACACGGTGGGGCCTCGGCAGACCGGGCAGTACGGGATGGTCATCCCGACCTTCGTGCGCCAAGCGCTCGCCGGGCGTCCCATCACCGTCTACGGCAACGGGAAACAGACGCGCTGCTTCGGCTACGTCGGCGACGTAGTGGGCGCGCTCATGAAATTGATGGATGCGCCCGAAGCGGTCGGGCAGGTCTACAACATCGGCTCGAACGAAGAGGTTTCGATTCTCGAAGTGGCCGAGCGCGTCAAAGAGTTGACCAACTCGACCTCCGAGATCATCTTCATGCCCTACGACGAAGCCTACGAAGAGGGCTTCGAGGACATGCCGCGCCGCGTCCCCGACATCTCGAAGGTGAGCGCGCTGACCGGCTTTCGCCCCACCGAAAAACTCGACGGCATCCTCCAAAAAGTGATCGCCCACCACAGCGGGAGATGAGTTGGTAAATGGTGAATGGTAAATGGTGAATGGATCAGAACTGTTTTTTTACCATTCATCATTTACCATTCACCATTTGCCAATCGCTACTTGATTTCTCCCGTCACATCGAATAGCTTTTCAGGCGATTACCGAGTTGAATCCAGTTACAGTTAGTTGGTCATGTATTTGGGCAGTTTAAATCTCGTTCCGGTCATCGTGTCGTTTGCGCTGGCGCTGGTGCTGACGCCTGTGGTGCGGCGCTTGGCGCGGCATTGGGGCATGGTGGCGCAGCCGAAGGCGGATCGGTGGCACAATAAGCCGACGGCGATGATGGGCGGCCTGGCCGTGTTTGCGACCGTCGTGCTCGCCTATCTCCTGTTCCTCGGACAGATGCCGCACCGGCCTTACGGGTGGGTCGTGATGCTGGCGAGCGCGTTCCTGTTCTTCGTCGGCCTCATCGACGACATCGTGCACGTCAAGCCGTACCAGAAGTTGATCGGGCAGGTGATGGGCGCGAGTTTGGTCGTCTATTACGGATTGACTTTGCCGTGGAGCGGGTCGCCTTCGCTGAACATGGCGATCACGATCTTCTGGCTCGTCGGCATCACGAACGCGCTCAATCTACTGGACAACATGGACGGGCTGGCCGCAGGAATTGCGGCCATCGCCGCTGGGTTTCTGTCCGCGAGTTTCGTCGTCAACGGGCAACCGGCCGAAGCTCTGATGATGGCCGTTTTCGCCGCCGCGCTCGTCGGCTTTCTGGCTTACAACTCGAACCCGGCGACCATCTTCATGGGCGACTGCGGTTCGATGTTCATCGGCTTCTTTCTCGCTTCGGCCGCGTTGATGAGCGCATCGGGGGCGCGCTCGCGCTCGTTCATGGTCGTCTTGGCCGTGCCCGTGTTGATTCTGCTGATCCCGATCTTCGACACCACTTTCGTCACCATCCTCAGGAAACTTTCGGGGCGCTCGGCCTCGCAGGGCGGGCGCGACCACACGTCGCATCGCCTCGTCGCGTTGGGGATGACGGAGCGGCGCGCCGTCTGGATGCTCTACGGGTTCGCGGGGCTGTCCGGCATCCTCGCGCTGCTGGTGAGCCGTTCGGAACTCGACGTGAGCGTGGCGGCCATCGTCGGCTTCACCATCGTGCTCGCGCTGCTCGGCGTGTATCTGGCGGGCGTCAAAGTTTACGAGGAAGAGGAAGTGATGCGCGCGCGCGAAAAGCCGCTCGTGGCCTTCTTCGTGGACTTGTCGTACAAGCGGCGCATCTTCGAGGTGTTGCTCGACATGGTGCTCATCATCCTGTCGTACTACAGCGCCTACACTTTGCTGTTCGGGCCGATTGCGGAGACGGGCGCGTGGACGCTCTTTTTGCGCACCGTGCCCGTGCTCGTCTGCGTCAAGATGTTCGCGTTTCTGGCGGCGGGCGTCTATCGCGGGTTGTGGCGTTACATCAGCGTGGACGGCATCGTCGTGTTTGCGAAGGCCGTCGTCGTCGGCGCGGTCGGGAGCGTGCTGGCGCTCCTCGTGGCGTTTCGCTTCGAGGGGTTGTCGCGCGCCGTCTTCGTGCTCGACACGATGATTCTCTTTCTCATGCTCGCGGGCAGCCGTTTCGCCTTCCGGCTGTTTCGCCACGCGCTGCCCATCCCGGAAGCGCGCGGCACGCGCCGCGTCTTGATCTACGGCGCGGGCGACGGCGGCGAACTGCTCTTGCGCGAAGTACTCAACAACCGCGAACTGCAACTGACGCCTGTCGGCTTCGTCGACGACGACCCGCTCAAGAAGGGAAAAGTCATCCACGGGTTGCGCGTCTTCGGCGGCAACGGCGCGCTCAAGAGCATCTGCGAAGAACAGCGCATCGCGGAAGTCCTGATCTCAAGCACGCAGATTTCGGAGGAACGCCTGGCCGCCATCCTGCAAGACTGCGAGTCGGCGCAAGTCACGCTCAAACGCATGCGCATCCAGATCGATCAATTGAACTGAGAAGCTATTAGCTATTAGCTATTAGCTGTCAGCAAAGAAACTTTGGTTTAGCTAACAGCTAACGGCTGATAGTTAACAGCTTTCCCATGAAAGAAGAGATCAAGAGCATCGAGCTGCGGGGCGCGGGGGCGCGCGCCGCGGTCGTCGTGCCGGTCGTGTTGGTCGTGCTCGGCGCGTGGTTCGGGATGCGTTGGTGCATCGGGAACACGATGGCCGAGTGGCTGCCGGACATCAACGCGGCCTACGCGGCGGCGCGGCTTGCGCCGGACGACCCGCAGGCGCATTTCACGATTGCGCGCCTGCGCGAGCGTAGTTTTCAACCGGAAGAGTTGCCCGAAGCGGCGCGGCGTTACGAGGAGGCGGCGCGTCTGTCGCCGCATGACTTTCGCCTCTTTCTTGAGTTGGGACGCGTGCGCGGCCTTGTCGGCGACGTCGGCGGGAGCGAGGCGGCGCTACGGCGCGCGGTGGAACTCGCGCCTACTTATCCAGACCCGCGTTGGTATCTCGGCAATCTGCTGCTGAGGCAAGGACGCACCGAAGAGGCTTTCGCGGAGTTGCGCCGGGCGGGCGAGACGAACCCGGAAAAATTCCTGCCGCAAGTCGTCGAAGCGGCCTGGCGTTTTTACAACGGAGACGTGACGGCCGTGCTCGCGGCGGTCGGCAATTCGACGCGCGCGCGCGGGCAGTTGATGGAGCATTTGATCAACCTCAAACGCTTTGACGACGCGCGCGCTTTGTGGGCGGGCTTCGACGCGGAGACGCGCAAGACGGTGCGCCCGACGGGCGAGAAGTTGTTGCTGCGTTTCCTCGAAGCGAAACGTTTTCAAGACGTGCTCGTGATGCACAGGGAACTGTCGGCCGTGGAGGGCAAACCGACCGAGGCAGCAGTGGAGCATCTGACGAACGGCGGTTTCGAGTCGGCCGTGGGCGCGCCCGGTCAAAATCCTTTCGAGTGGCAGGTCGTGCCGGTCGCGGGCGCGCAGATGGCTCTGGACGAGCGCGTCAGACAGGAAGGCGGGCGCAGTTTGCGCATCGCCTTCAACGCGTCCGAGACGCTCGCCTTCAAAAACATCTCGCAACTCGTGACGGTTGCGCCCGCCGCGCGCTACCGGCTCGAATACTACGTGCGGACGGAAGACTTGAAAGGCTCCGTGACGCTCTTGACCCAAGTGGTGGACGCGGCGCAGCCCGAACGCGTGCTCGCCGCTTCACAGCCGCTCTCAATCGGCTCGGCCGATTGGCAACGCGTCGCGCTCGACTTCACGACCGCGCCGGGCGCGCAAGGCGTCACGCTGCGCATCCTTAGTCCGCCATGCACGGACGCCACCTGTCCGCTTTTCGGGAAAGTCTGGTATGACAACTTCAACCTCCAACGCCTCTCCGGCGGCGGAGACAACAGCAACAGACGCACGCCGACCGGAGGCGTCTGACGCGCCCGGCGCGACCGGCAGCGGCGACAGCAGCAGCGACAGCAGCGGCGGCGGCGGCATGGGCGGCGGTGCGCCCGCGCGACCGGAGCGCCCGCCGCGTCGCACCGCGGCGAGCGCGCCCGACCCGCGCACGCTGGCGAGCCGTTTCATTATCCTCGTCCTGTGTCTGGCGGTCATCCTCTCGACGCTCGCCTTCGGCGCGGTGCAATCGTGGGCGCTCGGCTTCTTTCAAGCGGGCGCGGCGCTCGTCGCCATCCTCTGGGCGGTCGATGCTTGGCGCACGCGCCGCCTGCGCGTCAGTCGCAACTTGTTGCAGTTGCCGCTCGCCGGGTTGTTCTTCGTCGGCTTGGTGCAGTTGTTGCCGCTCGGCGGCGGCGCGAACGCGACGGGCGGACTGGCGCACGCGCCCGCCGCGACGCTCACGCTCGACCCTTACGCGACGCGCTTCGTCCTGCTCCAACTCGGCGCGCTCATCATCTATTTCGCCGCCGCGCTCGTCTATACGGACAGCCCCGGTCGCCTGCGCCTCGTGGTGCGCGTCGTGACCATCTTCGGATTTTTGCTCGCCCTCTTCGGCATGTTCCAGTACTTCACCAACCCATCGCAGATTTACTGGTTTCGCCAACCGAAGTTCGCGCTCCCCTTCGGCCCCTTCGTCAACCGCCATCACTTCGCGGCTTACATGGAACTGACTCTGGCCTTGCCGCTCGGCCTGCTCGTCTCCGGCGCGATCTCGGTCGAGCGGCGACTGCTCTACGTCTTCGCCGTCTTGATCATGAGCGCGGCGCTCGTGCTGACGGGGTCGCGCGGCGGCATCATCAGTCTCGGCGCGGAGGTGTTGTTCGTCGCGGCGATTGCCGGGCTGGTCAGGCAGCGTAAGGATCGGGGCGAGACGGAGGAGAGCCCGGCGGCAGAGTCGCGCGTGCGCTCGGCCTTGCTGCGCGTCGGGCTTGGTTTCGCGCTCATCGCGGCGCTCTTGGCGGGCGCGGTGTGGCTCGGCGGCGAGGAATCGCTCGCGCGCCTGTTCGGCACGGTCAGCGCCGACGATCCGACATCGGGGCGCGTCCAGTTCTGGCAAGGGACGTGGGGCGTGATCAAACAGTATCCGGTGCTCGGCGCGGGCCTCGGCGCGTTCGGCGTCGCCTACACGCAGCACGATGTTTTGAACGGCGCGACGCGTCTGGAACAAGCGCACAACGATTACTTGCAGATTCTTTCCGACGCCGGAATCGTCGGCGCTGTGCTCGGCCTGTGCTTCATCGTGCTGCTGTTTCGCTACGGCTTCTCGCGCTTCGATTCCGGGGACAAGTTCCGGCGCGGCGTGGCGGCGGGCGCGCTCGCCGGTTGCTTCGCCGTGCTCGTCCACAGCTTCTTCGAGTTCTCGCTGCACATGACCTCGAACGCGCTCCTGTTTCTCGTGCTGGCCGCCCTCGCCACGCTGAACGGACGCGTCGAAACGCCCGACACCAAACGCCGCTCGCGCCGTCGCCGTCGCAGGCACAACGGTTCGGATGCCAGCGACGTATCGGCACGCGCGGCGTGAAGGAACAGGCCGCCCGGCGGCTGGCGTCGAAACTATAAAGCGTCTCTTCTTTGCGCCTTTGCGTGAGATTTATCGTTGCCAAAGACATAACTCACGCAAAGGCGCAAAGGCGCAAAGGAAGCATCGGCGAGTTTTCACACGCGCTCTCAAGATATGACTGACACATCTTACGTCTCTGACGCCGCGCCGGAGTCGGCGACGCTGCCGGGAATTTGTCTGGACGCTTTGCGGCGGCACGCGAAGCCCGACGCGTTGAACCAAAAGCGCGAAGGCGTCTGGCAGCACATCGCCGGACGGGACGTGGCTGCGCGCGTGCGCCGCGTCGCGCTCGGACTCGCGGCGGCAGGGATCGGCGCGGGCGACCGCGTCGCGCTCCTGTCGGAGAATCGTTCCGAATGGTCGATCACAGACCTCGCCATCCTCAGCCTCGGCGCGGTCAACGTGCCCATCTACACGACGCAGGCCGTCGAACAGGTCGGCTACATCCTGTCGGATTCACAGGCACGCGTCCTCTTCGTCTCCGGCAAGAAAGTTTATCGCCACGCCCGCGCAGGCATCGACGCTTACGGCCGTATCGAAAAGACTATCTTCTTCGACGCCGAAGACGCCGCCGCGCACGCGGGCGCGCAGACGCTCGAAGACTTGGAGCGCGCGGGCGCGGAGCGCGACCAACAAGACCCTGCGGAATTTGAACGCACGCTCGGCGCGATCCGACCCGAAGACCTCGCCACCGTCATCTACACTTCGGGGACGACGGGCGAGCCGAAAGGCGTCATGCTCACGCACGCGGCCTTCGTCTCGAACGTCCATGCCATCACGAGCGCGCTCCCCATCCGCTCCGACGACGTCTCGCTCTCCGTCCTTCCGCTCTCGCACATCTTCGAGCGCACGGTCTTCTACGTCTTTTGCTGGAACGGCGTCGCAGTCTACTACGCGCCCTCGGTCGATCAACTCGGCGAGTATCTGCGCGAAGTGCGACCGACGATCATGACGGCCGTGCCGCGCCTGTTCGAGAAGGTCTATCACCGCATCGTGAAGAAGGGCACGTCCGGGGAAGGGTGGCGGCGCAAATTGTTCACTTGGGCTTTGGAAACGGGGAAGCGTTACGCGGCGCTCGTTGATCGGCGCGAAGCAGTCATGCCGCCCTTGCTTGAGTTGCAGCAATCAATCGCCGGTCGTCTGGTCTTCTCGAAATGGCGCGAGGGCGTGGGCGGCCGCCTGCGTTTTTTCGTGTCGGGCGGCGCGCCCCTGTCGCCCGTGCTCTCCTACGCCTTTCTCGCCGCCGGGATTCCCATCCTGCAAGGCTACGGCATGACCGAGACCTGCATCACTTCGGCCAACCGCCCCGAAGACAACAAGGTCGGTTCAATCGGCTTGCCCTTTCCCGGCATCGAGATGAAGTTGGACGAGTCGGGCGAGATTTTGGTGCGCGGCCCGAACGTGATGCGCGGCTACTATGAACGTCCGCGCGAGACGGCCGAAGTGTTGGACGCGGAAGGCTGGTTCAAGACGGGCGACGTGGGTTACCGCGACGAGCACGGCCACTTCTTCATCACGGACAGAAAGAAAGAGCTGTTCAAATTGTCGAACGGCAAATACGTCGCGCCGCAGCAGGTCGAGAGTTTGATCAAGCAGAGCGCGCTCGTCAATCAAGTGGTCGTCGTCGGGGCAGGACGCAAAGCTCCGGCCGCGCTCGTCGTGCCCGATTGGGAAGCCCTGCGCGCGGCGCTCTCGGAGAGGGGCAACACGCAAGCGACGGATGAAGAAAAGAAGACCGGCCGGAAGAGCGACCACGCCGCGCTCAGCCGCGACCCGGCGGCCGTCCGTCTCGTGCAGCGCGAGGTGGCGACGCTGACCGCGCCCTTGCACGACTACGAACGCGTGCGCCGCGTCGCCCTGCTCGCCGAAGAGTTTTCGATTGACGGCGGCGAACTGACGCCCACGCTTAAAGTCAAACGCCGCGTGATCGACGAAAAGTTCGGCGCGTTGATTGACGAAATTTACGATGGCGGCGCGGCGGCGAAAGACGAGTAAAGAACGAAACCACGCGCACGACACGCGCACAACACGAAGAAGAAGAAGGTTCGTGTGGCTTCGTGTGAAGCGCGTGGTTTCAGTCTTAGCTTCTGTTGGTCGTTCTAAGAGAGAACTCGACGGTCGCGGGCGGCGAAAATTTTAAGCGTCGGTCAAAGACAGGCGCTCGCGTTCGTAGAGAATCTCGACGGCGCGTCCGGCGGCGCTCGTCGAAACGCAGAGCAAATCTTTGGCGAGGCGATAGAGGGCGAAAGGCATCTTGACGCGCGGGCAGAAGGGCGCGCCCGTGGGCGGAAACTTGGAGAGCAGATAGAGTTCCGCGTCGCAAAAGTCGCAGGTCGCCAGGTGCGCCGTCAATTGCTTGCGCGCGTCGCCGGAGAGCGTCCCGGCGTGCGTGTAGCCGAGCAGCATCTCGGACGAAGGGCACGTTTTGTGTTTGTAGAATTTGGCTGTGCTGACAGAACCCATGTTCTTCTCCTTCTCACATCGCCGACCGAGCCCGCCCGTCGAATCACGAAATTCGACTCAGTTTGGACGCCAACTCTTGTCGAAGCGCGCCGCACGTCTCAGTAAGGCACAGCACGAATAGGCCGAGGGCAATTTAGCGAGGTGAGGCGGATTGCTGCTACAGCCGTCGAAAAACCCTTCTCAATGGGCGCTTCGCTTGGTCTCTAAAGAGAAATCGCCAATAGCGGCGAAGTTCCACAACTGGCAGAGCCCGCGAAGCCCTCTTCTCCCTTTTTTTCAACGTCTTGAGGCCGGTGTAAAAAGATGTTGCTCATTGGACGGCTAACTGCTAGTATGATTTTGTGGTTGGGAGACATGAAAAGTTTCCCGACTCCCCTTCGTGGCTGACCGCGCCTTTTCCCCTTTGCGGTCATCTGGCACGGTCTACCCAGATCAAGCACTACCCAACAAGCATGCGGTCTGCTACACTTTTCGGTCTCTCCCCGAAAACCATGAAGCGCGCTCCCTGCGACGCACGCAGATTCACGGCGCGTGTCCGCTCAAAGGGTCGCATCCGCAGAGGCGATTCCGACGCATCTTTGGTCTCAGACCGGAAAGTTGCTTATTGCGTTTCACGCTCCTCCCATAGATAATGAGCGACAATTCGATTAAGGGTGAACCAGAGAACGGAGCAGATGAAGCTTTGACAGTTTGGGTTTTTGCCCGCCCGGCGCGTCTTCGTGACGCGTCCGAGGCGCAGGCGAATAGGTGAGAGGAGGCGCGAGGCCCGTTCAGGCGTTCGCTTAACAGAGCCCGCGCGCATCCTTGCAACAGACCTTCAGGCACGCGCGCAATCGAGCGGAGAGGAGCTACCAGCCGCACGTCCAGCCTTCTCAAAGGAAAACTTGCCTGAAGCGATTGCCTCACAGTGCCCGCCCGACGACCGAGCCTGATCGAAACTACTTAATAACATGGCTGCAACATCTGCCGATCATAATCACCCATTCGATAATTCCATGACCAGCGCCACCGAAGAAGAACTGCACGCGCCGGAGCCGCAAACTTCGTCTGTCGTCGCCGAACGCCCGGCGCGCGGCACGAACGCGCAGTGGGTCGACTCCCTGCGTCGCTCGGACGTGACACGCCTCTGGACTGAACTTCACCGCATCGTCTGCAGCCATCCGCTCGTGCGCGCTTCGCACAGCGCCGGGCTCCTCGTCGAAGGCGCGGAACGCGGCAACGCTTACGTCGATCTGACGCAAGAGCTTTTCGTCACGCTGCTCAGCAAAGCACGCTTCCAGCACTACCTCGAAACGGCGATGACCGACGCCGAGATCGAATGTGAAATCAGCCAGATCGAACTGACCAATTTGTTGACGGCCGAACTGCGCAAACGTCATCCGGAATCCTATCGCCTCGCGCGCCGCATCTCGACCATCATCCAGTCGAGCGCCAACTTCCGGCGCTTCGACGGCGGCGCCGGACACGTCGAAGACGAACCGCACCGGCGGCTGGCCGACCGCGTCTACGGCCTCAGCGAATGGCCAGCCGCGAAGCCGCGCCGCAACTCTCAGGATTTGGAGCAGCGCATTCAGATGATCCCCGTCCACCAGCGCGACACGCGCATGGTCGGCTGCACGGGCGATTCGCAGATCATCATCAGCAACTCAGACCTCGAAGACCTGATCATCTCCATCCTCGAAGCGGCCGACGCGCCCGTCGACGTGCGCAGTTTGCGCAGCCTCGTCATGTCGCGCCTGCCCGTGATGGACATTTATCTCGTCCCGCTCGGAGGCACGGACGACGAAGAGGGCGGGCGCATCTTCGAACCGGTTGACGGCCGCGAGAATCCGGAGCAGGGCTTGCTTCGCCGCGAGTCGGAGGAAGAAGCTGTCGGCTACGTCGACCACTTCCTGCGCGCGTTGCACCAGAGCGTGCGCGGCAAGACCAAACAGTACGACCGCATGCTCGGCGTGCTCTGGCATTGTTATTTAAGCCCCGACCACGTGACGCAACTCGAAGCCGCCGCGCGTCTCGGCGTCTCCGATTCGCTCGTGTCGGACTATCGACGCCGCATCGAGCACGAACTGCGCGCTCTGGCCTTCGGAGAAATCGAGCAGGCGCGTCGCTTCGAGACCAGTTTGCGCGAACGCGTGCGCGCGCTCGTGCTGGCGGGCGCGGAAGAGAGCGTGGCGGTTTAAGACGCGCCGCCGCCCCGTGCGGTGAGGCGGCCGAAAAATCTCACGCGGCGAAAAGAAAAGCGGTGTCACGTGTTCTATCGTGCGCCGCTTCGTTTCATAGCAGGTGAAAGTTTACCCCGGCTCGAAGCAGCGTCGCGCATCGCAGGCGGCGGCGGAACGCATCGCGGGCGGCGTTGACATTTTCCGTGACGGCGACGGCCGGAAATTTTTTGTGCTTTCGCCGGATGCGCCGGCATTAACTTTTGTCAAAGGAAACCGAACCGCATTGCGTTGAACTTAAATCGAGGTCTCCCTCGAAATTTATTCCACGGGCGATGCCGGTGAAAATTTAAGACGCTCTCAGAAGAAGGAGGAGCGTATGAGACGGCTGAGTGAAAAAGAGTATTGGGATTCCGTCCACGTCCAGGAGAAAGAGGGCTGGGAAACAAAGCAGCCGAAAGATCGGGGGCTTGCGCCGCCCTCCGCGCTCAAGCGTCTCAAAGAGCGGATGAAAGCGCTGCTCGGCGACAGGGCGACAAATTTAATGGCGGGCTACGAAGACCACCTGATCTGGAACGTGGTTTACGAAAAGTATCTCGCTGCGGAGCCGGGGGCGAAGGTGCTGGAGGTGGGAAGCGCGCCGGGCGAGCATCTGGTGCAACTCAGCCAAAAGTTCGGCCTTGAACCTTACGGCGTCGACTACTCGGAGAGCGGCGTCAAATTGAACAAGGAGATTTTCCGCGCGCACAACCTCGACCCCGGCAACGTGATCCACGCGGATTTTTTCTCCGACGAGTTTCAAGAGCAATATCGAGAGAGTTTTGATCTCGTTATTTCGAGGGGGTTCATCGAACATTTCACGGACGTTGAAGACACCATCCGCAAACACCTTAATTTACTAGCCAAGGGCGGGCGGCTCGTCGTCATCATTCCCAATCTACGAGGGTTGAATTATGTCTTGGGGATGTTCTTCCATAAAGAGGTGATCGCGATTCATAACCTCGAAATCATGCGTAAAGACGTGTTTGCACGCTTGTTCGAGAACAAGCGCTTGCGGCCTCTCTTCTGTGACTACAACGGCGTGTTCAGTTTTTATCTCTTCAATACCAAAGAGCATTCGCCCATGCGACACGCGCTCAAGGCCGGCTTTCACGCGCAGTTGATATTGAACGCCGCCTTCCACCTGATGTTCAAGGATCGGCCCGTGGAGCACAGGTGGTTCAGCCCGTCTCTGATTTTTATCGGCATCAAGGAGGTTTAGGGAAGCATCGGCGAACACGCCGTCAGTTCGGCCGTCTACACTCGTCAGTCGCAGGCTTTGGACTTCGAGGATGTTGTTCGTCCCCGCGTGGCAATGTTGAATAAGCGCACGCCAATCGATTACGACTCCGTGACGCCCTCTGCTTCCGCGCGGGCGCGCTCAACCGCGCGCGCGCCGGAGGAAGCGTGGCCGGCCGAGGGCGCGAAGGCGCACGGCGCGGAGCGCGAAGCGGCGGACGGGTGGTCGAGCGCCGGCGCGTCGGCGGCAGACGATCTCCCGGCGAACAACCTCCCGGCCGCGCCGTCCGACGGATTCAAGGGCGGACTCAAGGGCGGACTCAAGCGCGGCCATCTTCTATCTTACATCGGCCTGTTTCTTTTCACCTTCGTTCTCTACTTTCGCCCTTACGAACTGTTCCCGGCTCTCTCCGGTCTGACTTCGATGGCCTACTGGCTGGCGATCCTGACGCTCGCCATTTTCGTCCCGACGCAATTCGCCCTCGAAGGCAACCTTACCGCACGGCCGCGCGAAGTGAATCTGGTTCTGCTGCTGTGCCTGTGCGCGCTCATCTCGATTCCGCTCGCCCTCGATCCCGGCGAGGCGTGGACGGCGTTCAACTATCCTTTTATTCGCGCCGTCGCCATGTTCATCGTGATCGTCAACGTGGTGCGCACGCCGCTGCGCCTCAAGGGACTGATGTTTCTCGCGCTCGCCATCGGCATCGTTCTCAGCGCGGGCGCGATCAACGACTTCCGTTTGGGACGCGTGGCGGTCGCCGAAGGTGAACGCGTGGCGGGCGTGATCGGCGGGATGTTCGGCAACCCGAACGACTTGGCGATGCACCTCGTCGTGATGATCCCGCTCGCCATCGGGCTGCTCTTGAGCACGCGCAACCTGCTCGCCAAACCGCTCTACGCCGCGAGCGCCTTGTTGATGGTCGGCGGCATTATCGCTTCGTTTTCGCGCGGCGCATTTTTGGGGCTGCTCGGCGCGTCGATGGTGCTCGCTTGGAAACTCGGACGGCGCAATCGCTTGGTGATGATCGTACTGGTCGGCGTCTTCGTCGTCGCGCTCGTCGCGCTCGCGCCGGGCGAGTACACGAATCGACTGAGCACCATCGGCTCGGTCAATCGCGACGCATCCAGTTCGTCGCGCCGCGACCTGCTCGTCCGCTCCATCATCGTCGCCATTCACAATCCCGTGTTCGGCGTCGGCATCGGCAACTTCCACATCGTCTCGATACACGAACTCGTCAGCCACAACGCCTACACGCAGGTAGCCGCCGAGATGGGCATCTTGGCCGCCGTCATCTACGTCGCCTTCATCGTCGCCCCCATCCGGAGGCTCCGTTTGATCGAGCACGCGACTTATCCGGTGCGGCGCGGCTCGCGCATCTATTACCTGTCGGTCGCGTTGCAGGCGAGTTTGATCGCTTTCATGATCAGCAGTTTCTTCGGCTCGGTGGCCTATCAATTTTCGGTCTATTACCTCGTCGGCTATGCCGTCGCGCTGCGCCGCATCTACGAGGCGCAGACGGGCACGGAGGTCGTCCCGCTGTCGAGAAAACAGAGACGCGCCCTGCGTCGCGCCGCCGCGACGGCGATGCCTGAAGACACGGCGCGCGACACCGATGCCGCGATGGACTTTCCCGCACCCAACCGCGCCGCCACTGCCCCGGCCGCGTCGAGAACTTGAGAGGGGCGACCCGACCGGGCGCGCTCGCTCGGACATCCGCCGAGCGCTTTCCCCGAACGAACATTCATGCTCGAAAATCAACCAAAGACGAATCCGAACGGCGCGCGCGCAACCACCAGTGCGCCGCCACGCTCGCCACAGCGCGCGAGTGTGGCCGAACTCACGGAGCGCGCGGGCGGCGGGGCGGGCGAGCAGCCTTTCGTCTCCATCGTCATCCCCTGCTTCAACGAGGAACGCTATATCTACAAGGTGCTCGAAAATCTCGCCGGGCAATACCCGTCCGGCCGCTTCGAGATCATCGTCGTCGATGGGCGTTCGACCGACGAGACGCGCACGCGCGTGGCCGACTTCAAACGCGCCTATTCGAGCTTGCCCGTGCGGCTCGTCGATAACCCGGCGCGCAACATTCCGGCGGGCGTCAACCTCGGCATCGAAGCGGCGCGCGGCGACGTGATCGTCCGCATGGACGCGCATTCCATCCCTTCGGCCAACTACGTGCGTCGCTGCGTCGAACAACTCGACACGGTGGCAGACGTGTCGGTGGTCGGGATGCCGTGGCGCATCCGCCCCGGCGCGGAGACGCGCGCGGCGCGCGCCATCGCGCTCGCGGTCGCGCACCCGTTCGGCATCGGCGACGCGAAGTATCGTCTGCCCGACACGGCCGCCACCGAGTTCGTCGATACCGTGCCGTTCGGAGTCTTTCGCAAAAGTCTGTGGCAGGAAGTGGGCGGCTTCAACGAGGCGCTTCTAGCGAACGAAGACTACGATTTCCACTATCGCATCAGAGAGCGCGGCGGGCGCATCCTGCTCGACACCGCAGGCCACTCGCTCTATTTCGCGCGCCCGACCATCCGTGAACTCGCGCGCCAGTATGTTCGCTACGGCACTTGGAAAGCGCGGATGGTCAGACTGCACCCGCGCTCTCTGCGCTGGCGACACTTGGTCGCCCCGGCCTTCGTCGCCGGTCTCCTTGCGACGGCGCTCGCGGGTTTCCTCTGGCGTCCCTTCTGGCTCTTGCTGCTCGCAGGCGTCCTGCCTTACGCGTTGCTCTCCGTTGCCTGCGCCTTCCAACTCGCGCGCCGCGCGGGCGACATGAGTTTGCTGCCGTTGATTGCTGCAGTCTTCCCCGTGCTGCACGTCGCTTGGGGCAGCAGTTTTTGGCTCGGCCTCGTGCGCGCTCCCGGTCGCACGTCCGGTCGCACTTGATTTACAGAGACATCGAACGGATGAACTGGCAACGCAAAGCACGAATCCAGAACTTGATCGCGCGCCTCCCGCTCTCGAACGCGCTCTACTACGCGATGCAGCGGAGCATGGGAAGTCTGCGCGCCGGTCGGACGAACCCGGTCGAATATTTCGAGGCGGCGCGGCGCGCCGTCGCATGGATTCGCTCCGTGGGGCGCGACGTGGAAGGCATGCGCTTTCTCGAAGTGGGCACGGGGCGCAACGTCAACTTGCCGACCGCCCTCTGGCTCTGCGGCGCGGCGTCGGTGACGACCGTGGATTTGAATCCTTACCTGTCGAGCGCGCTCGTCTTCGAGTCGAACGAGTACGTGCGCCGAAACGAAGGGGAAGTTCTGGAAGCGTTCGGCGCGGAAGCGGAGCGCCCGCAATTTCGCGAACGCCTCGACCGTCTCTTGACCTTCAAGGGCGACCTCGCGGCGCTCCTCGGCCTGATGAACGTGCGCTACCTGCCGCGCGCAGACGCTGCGCGCCTGCCGCTCGCGGACGCGAGCATCGACGCGCACGTCTCCTTCGCCGTCTTCGAGCACATCCCCGCGCCCGACCTCGAACGCATACTCGCCGAGGCGCGGCGCGTGCTCGCCGACGACGGTCTCTTAGTTCACATCATCGATCCTTCGGATCATTTCTCGCACGACGACGGGTCGATCACGGCGGTCAATTTCTTGCAGTTCGGCGCACGGGAATGGGAACGACTGGCGGGCAATCAATTCATGTATCACAACCGCCTGCGCGCCTTCGAGTATCTGGAATTGTTCGCGCGCGCGGGCGTGCGCATCATCGAACAGAAACAGACGATTGACGAGCCATCGCTGCGCGCGCTCAAAAACGGCTTTCCGCTGCACGCGGAATTTCAACACGTCCCCGCAGAGCAGTTGGCCGTCAGGAGTCTGAACGTGTTGGCGACGTTCGCGCCCGCCAAGCAGCCGGAAGTTGATATGATGTCGGGTGGCGAAGGGAGAAGTTAAGAGCTTTGGTTGACGAGAAGCCGAGAGAGAGTTCGTTGACGGTGCGTGCAGCGTGGATCATGTCCGCGCGCACGGTGGCCTTCGTCTTGAGTTTCGCGTTGCCGCTTTTGCTCGTGCGTCGTCTCGACCAGACCTCTTTCGGTCTCTACAAACAGGTCTTTCTCGTCGTCGGCACGGCTACGAACGTCCTGCCGCTCGGCTTTCACATGAGCGCCTTCTACTTCCTGCCGCGCGAACAAGCGCGGCGCGGCGAAGTGGTCTTCAACATACTGCTCTTTCACCTCGTCGTCGCCGGTCTCGCGTGCCTCGCCTTCGTCGTGCGTCCCGGTCTGCTCGGCGCGCTGTTTCCCGGCTCGCACGAACTCGTCGCCTACGCGCCCGCGCTCGGCCTCGTGCTTTTGCTGTGGGTCGTCTCTTCGTTTCTCGAAGCGATTGCGATGGCGAATCAGGAGACGAAGACGGCCACGGTCTTCATCGTCTCGATGAATCTGGCGCGGACGCTGCTGCTGCTTGCGGCGGGCGTCTGGTTCGCCACCGTCGAAGCGCTCATCTACGCGGCGATCATCCAGGGCGCTTTACAGACCGTCGTGCTGTTCATTTATCTCTACACGCGTTTCGAGAATTTCGGCCGCCGGTTCGACCTGCGCCTGCTCGGCACGCAACTCAGTTACGCGCTGCCGCTCGGCGTGGCGGGCTTTCTCTACTCGATGCAGATGGACATGCACAACTATTTCGTGTCCAACCGCTTCGACGCCGCGACCTTCGCCGTCTATTCCATCGGCTGTTTCAACTTGCCGCTCATCCACATCCTCAGCGATTCGGTCGGCTCGGTGATGATCCCGCGCGTGGCCGAACTGGAAAAGCAGGGGCGCAGGCGCGAGATCGTCGTCCTCATCTCAAGGATGATGCGAAAACTGGCGGCCGCCTATTTCGCGCTCTACGCGTTTCTGGTTGTCATGGGACAGGAGTTCATCGTCGTCTTGTTTCGGGAACAATATCTGGCGAGCTGGCCGATCTTCGTCGTCAATCTGGCGATGATTCCGCTCGGCATTATCACGTCGGCCTACGACCCGGTGATGCGCGCTTACCCGGAGCATCGTTTCTTTCTGCTCAGGGCGCGGGCGGTGTTGCTCGGCGCGCTGTTCGTGGCGCTCTGGTTCGGCACGCGGCGCATCGGTCTGGTCGGCGTCATCTCGCTCGTCGTGTTGACGAACTTGTTGGAGCGCGTGGTGGTGGCCGTACGCTGCGGGAAGGCGCTCGGCGTCACTTGGAACGAGTTGGGGTTGTTCAAGGACGTGGGGAAACTGGCGTGCGCGGCCGCGTGTGCCGCGGTGACGACGGCGCTCGTGCGCGCGCTCATGTTGGGCACGACGCGGCCTCTCTTCGTGCTCGCCGTCGGCGGCGCGGTCTTCGCGTCCGTTTATCTCTTGTGCATCTGGCTGCTCAGGATTTTGTCCGCAGACGAGCGCACGCTTGCCACGCGCGCGCTACGCACGCTGCAACGACGCACCACTCACTGGCGACGCGCGGAGGGCGACGTGGTCGGCTGAGCGAAGGAAGAAGTTTGAGAGACGTTTGAGAAAGGGAGACTGAGAAGTTGGCCGGATCAAACATCCACGAATTGCTGTCGCGCAAGGTGCTGCTGCCGCTCACGCGGGCGCAACGTCTGGCGCGCGCCTCGCGTCGCCCGGCGATGCGTGCCTTCTATGAAGGCATGCGCTTTCGCCGAGAGACCGCCGCGTGGGACGCGGAGCGGCGGCGCGAGTGGATGCTTGAGAGATTGCGCCGCGTCGCGCGTCGTGCGGCGACGGAGACCGTGTTCTATCGTGAACTTTTCCGGCGCGAACATTTCGACCCGCACGCCGATTTCAGTTTCGCAGACTTCGCACGCCTCCCCGTCCTCGAACGCGAAGACGTGCGCGAGGCGGGGTGCGCGCTCGTTTCAAACGCCGTGCCCGCGCATCTCTTGCGTAAGGATTCTACGGGCGGTTCGACCGGCGAGCCGACGCACGTGTGGCTGGGGCCGGAAGAGTTGGGCTGGCGCGAGAGCGCGCTCGAATTTCCGATGCAAAGGATCGGCGCGCCGACGGGCACGCCGACCGGCTATCTCTGGGGGCATCATCTCGACCCGGTGGCGCGCTCCACTTGGCGCGAACGCTTCCACGACCTCGAAGCGAACGTCCGCTGGTTCGATTGCTTCCGACTCTCGGCGGACGTGCTCGCGCTGTATCACGCGGAGTTCGCGCGCTGGCGTCCGCGCTGCATCATTGCCTACGCGAGCGCGCTCGCGGCGCTCGCCGAGTTCGTCATCTCCGAAAATTTGCGACCCGACTATCCGACCCGTTGTTTCGTCACGGGCGCGGAGAAACTGTTGCCCGCCCAACGCACCGCGATTGAACGCGCCTTCCCCGGTCGCCGACTGCACGAACGCTACGGCAGCCGCGACGTAGGGATCATGGGCTTTCAGATCGAACCGCACCGCACGCACGATTTCGAGGTTGACTGGCAGAACGTTTTGGTCGAGCCGGAGACGCGCGAGCGGCACTCGTCCATTCTCATCACGAAGCTGCACGCCGACGGGATGCCAATGTTGCGTTACCGCGTGGGCGACGTGGGGAACTTTCCGCAAGGAAGTCTTCCGGGGCATCCGGCCTTTATGTTGCACGAAATCTTGGGGCGCGAGGCCGACCGCATCTGGCTGCCCGACGGCCGCTGGATCACGGGTCTGCAAATGCCGCACATGCTGAAAGATTACCCGGTGCGCGAGTTCATGTTTTTGCAGCGGCCGGATTATTCGGTCGAGCTGCAAGTGATTCCGCAAAACAATTTCGGCGAAGAGGCGCGGCGCGCTATCTTAGAGACGGTCGAGGCGAACTTGCCCGGCCTGCGCGTCAGCCTCGCACTCGTCCAGACGATCCCGCGCACGAAGGCCAACAAACTCAGACCCGTCGTCAGCGAAGTGAAACGAACGGCCAGCGAAGTGAACGAACAAAAGGAGACGCGCGATGAGCGACACTGTGCGACTTAAGACGCTCGCCGACGCGCGCGTCGCCGTGGCGCGCACCGCCGCGCCGCGTTACCCGTCCGCCGACGAGCAGGCGTCGTCGGGTACACCGGTCGAGCGCGCAACCGACGACATCTCGCGCGCGCTCCGCACGCTCGCACGCGAACTCGGTTGGAGCGGCGGCGATGACGATGCCGCAGGGGCGTTCGGGAAGCTGATTCGCCCCGGCGCGCGCGTGCTCGTCAAGCCGAACTTCGTCACGCACGCGAATCAAGGCGCGGGCGGCATCGAGCCTCTGGTGACGCACCCGTCGCTCGTGCGCGCGGTCGTCGCGGAGTTGTTGCGGACGGAGGCGGCGTCGGTCACGGTCGGCGACGCGCCGGTGCAAGGCTGCGACTTCGCGGCGCTCCTCAGTGAGA
Source organism: Pyrinomonadaceae bacterium (assembly GCA_036387235.1). GTDB lineage: Bacteria > Acidobacteriota > Blastocatellia > Pyrinomonadales > Pyrinomonadaceae > JAIVJZ01. Next base: position 48,650 of record DASVUD010000001.1, on the reverse strand, counting down.
CGAAACTCGGCGAATGGTCGGCCGCGCTCATGCGGCGCGACAGTCGCTTTCGCGGCATACGCGATTTCCGGCGCACGGTCGCGGTCTTCGAGGACGGCGTGCGGCGCGCGTCGGAAAACTTGCAAGCCGAGACGGAGTTCGTCCTTTTCGATCTCGGAGGCGAGAGCCTGCTCGAACCGATCACGGACGCGAGCGGCGCGTTTCGCGTCACCTGCTACGACCCGCGCCTGATGCGACGCACGCACGCGCCCGGTCGTCATCAATACCTCGTCGCGCGCGCCGTCCTCGAAGCCGATGTCGTGATCAACTTGCCGAAGTTGAAGACGCACAAAAAGGCGGGCATCACCTGCGCGCTCAAGAACCTGATCGGCATCAACGGCAACAAGGAGTTTCTGCCGCATCATCGGATCGGCGGCGCTTCGACGGGCGGCGACTGTTATCCCGGCGCGAATCCCTTGAAGCGTTCGCTCGAATTCGTGCTCGACCGGCAGAACCGGACGGCGCGCCCCGCGGTCGGCCGGATGTGGCACGGCCTCGGCGTGCAACTCGAACGCGCGGCGCGGCTCGCGGGCGATAGTCTCGGCGTCGAAGGCTCTTGGTCGGGCAACGACACGGTCTGGCGCACGGCGCTCGATCTCAACCGCGTCATCTTGTACGGACGCGCGGACGCGAGTTTCGCCGAGAGTCCGGCGCGCACGGTCGTCCACATCGCGGACGCGGTGGTGGCGGGGCAGGGCGACGGGCCGCTCGCGCCCGAAGCGTTGCCGCTCGGTCTCGTCGTCGGCGCTTGGAACGCGGCGGCGATGGATTGGGCGGGCGCGCACCTGCTCGGCTACGACCCGGCGCGCGTCTCGATTGCGCGCGAAGCGTTCGCACAGTTTCGCTGGCCGCTCGCCGCGTTCGGCCACGAAGAGGTGCAGTTGTGCGGCGACTTAAGGTGCGGCTCGGCCGACGAACTGTTCGGCGCGCTTGATGCACCGCTCTTTCAAGTGAAGCACCCGGTGGGCTGGCGCGATGCCGCTGCCCGGCACGACGGGCGAGGGGAGAAGGTCGATGCCCTCAATTAATTTCAACTCTCCGCTTCCTCCGCGTGATCTCCGCGTCCTCTGCGTGAAATGACGACGCATCAACATTTCACGCAGAGAACACAGAGGATACGCGGAGGACGCGGAGAGTTAAGCTGATAACACTGGAACGTTACTCGTAGAAAACCAGAGATGTGCGGAATTGCCGGATTAGTAATAGCTCAAAAGAGTCGCGCCGAGACTGACGGCGCGGTCGAGCGGATGATCCGCGCGCTCGCGCGGCGCGGGCCTGACGGCACGGGGCTTGAGCGTTGGCCGCACGCCGCGCTCGGCCACAGGCGTCTCGCCATCTTCGACCTGAGCGAAGCCGGACGCCAGCCGATGCTCTCCGCCGACGGCCAAGTGGGCGTCGTCTTCAACGGCGCGATCTACAACTGGCGCGAGCTGCGCGCGGAACTCGAAGCCGGCGGGCGCGAGTTTCACACGCAGACCGATACGGAAGTGCTCGTCGAAGGTTATCGCGCGTGGGGCATCGACGCGCTGGTCGAACGCCTGCACGGCATGTTCGCCTTCGGCCTGTGGGACGACGCCTCGCAGAAACTTTTCCTCGTGCGCGACCGCCTCGGCGTCAAGCCGCTCGTCTATGCCGCGACGCGCGACGGACGCCTCGCCTTCGCCTCGAACGTGCGCGCGCTGAGAGCCGCCGCCGGAGGCGTCGTCGCGGATGAGATCGACGCCGGGGCGCTCGTCGAATATCTGGAATTCGGTTTCGTCACGGACGCGCGCTCCATCTACGCGGGCGCGTCGAAGGTCGCCGCCGCGACGATCCTCGAATGGTCTGCCGCGGACGGCACGACGCGGGCGCGGACTTACTGGTCGCCGCCCGTCGCGACGCCTGAAGGCAACGCGAGCGCGCCGGATTTTAATGAAGCGGTCGAAGAGGTGGAGAAGTTATTCCTGCGCGCCGTCGAGATGCGCTTGTTCGCGGACGTGCCCGTGGGCGCTTTGCTGTCGGGCGGCGTTGATTCGAGTCTCGTCTGTTGGGCGATTGCCAAACTCGGCGGCGACGTGACGGCTTACACCATCGGCACGCCGAACGATCCGCTCGACGAGACGGCCGACGCGCGCGCCACCGCGCAAGCTCTCGGCATCTCGCATCGCGTCCTTAATCTTTCGGCGACGGACGCGCCGGACGCGTCGGAGTTGGCCGCCGCTTACGCCGAACCGTTCGCCTGCTCGTCGGCGCTCGGCATGCTGCGCGTCTCGCGCGCCGTCGCGCCTTCGGCCACAGTCTTGTTGACGGGCGACGGCGGCGACGACGTTTTTCTAGGCTACCCCGAACACCGCTACCTCTGGTTCGCCGCGCGCCTCGCACGGCACACGCCCGCGCTCGCCGCGAACGTCTGGTCGGACATCCTGCGCGCGCGCTTTCCGCGTCGCGGGCTGGCGCGTCGCGCCGCTTCGTTTCTCGACTACGCCACGGGTGGCCTCGGCGCGGTCACGAACGCGCGCGACGGTTTGCCCGTCTATCAACGCGAAGGGATTCTCGGCGAGCGTCTGCTGGACGTGCGGCTCGCGCAGCGCGACATCCCGCGTTCGCGCGAGTCGGCCAAGAATGTGCTCGCGGAATTTTTGGAGTACGACCGGCACACGCGCTTCACGGGCGAGTATTTGCCGAAGGTTGACGGCGCGACGATGCACTATGCGCTGGAAGCGCGCTCGCCGTTTCTGGATCAGAAGTTGTGGGAGTATGCGTCGGCGCTGCCGCTGGATTTGCGTCTGCACGGCGGCACGTTGAAAGCGATCTTGAGAGAGGTGGCGCGGCGTCGGATCGGCGAGCGCGTGGCGGGCGGGCGCAAGCGCGGCTTCGGCATCCCGGCCGGTCGTTGGCTGGCCGGGCGTTGGCGCGCGCGCGTGGAAGAGACTTTGCGCGATTCCGTCCTTGGGCGCGAAGGTTGGATCGACGCGGGGGCGGCGCTCAAGAAGTTTGCGCGCGAAGTCGAACGGGGCGAAGCCTCTCTGCAGACTTGGTATCTCTTCGTCCTCGAAACGTGGATGCGGCACGAGCGCACGGCGCAGGTCTTCGAGCCGACGGCGGACAACGTGGAGCGACTGACGATAGCCGCGCTCAAGGCGCGCGCGAACGCCGCGACCGAGACGAAGCCCGACGAAATCGACGCGGCTGCAAAAGTGTCATTGGAAGACGATGAGGCGCACGCGTCGGTCGTAGACGGCCACGCGCAAGCGTTGTCGGAAAACAACGAGGCGCAAGCGTTCGCGGAAGACGATGAGGCGCAGGTGTTGGTCGAAGACAGTCACGCGGCTTGACGCGTGGCGTGAAGTTAAGCGACGCGACGGGCAGCGGGAGAGCTGGTGAGTTGACATTGAACGTCCTCTGATTTTGTGAGATGAAACCGAACGTCCTCTTATTCATAGACAGCTTCGCGCAGGGCGGAACCGAGCGGCAGGTGGTGCAGTTGGCGCGCCTGCTCGGCGAAAGCGGGCGCTACCGGATTCACCTCGCTGCCTTGAGCGGCGAGGGCGTGCTGCGCGCGGAAGCGGAGCGTCTGGGTTTCAAGGACATTCCCGAATTTCCGCTCACCTCTTTCTACGACCGCAACATGCTCGTCCAACTGCGTCGCTGCGCCGCCTTCTTGCGCGAACGTGAGATCGACATCGTCGAGACGCACGATTTTTACACGAACATCTTCGGTATGACGGCCGCCACGCTGGCGCGCCGCCCGCGCGTGCGCATCGCCTCGCGACGCGAAACCGACGGCACGAAGACGCGCAAACAGAAGTGGGTGCAAGAGCGCGCCTTCTCGCTCGCGCACGCCGTCGTCGCCAACGCCGAAGCGGTGCGTCAGGAGTTGATCCGCGACGGCGTGCCCGCCGCCAAAATCCGCACGATCTATAACGGCATGGACACGGCACGCGTCGCGCCGCGCCCGAACCTCAAACGCGCGGACGCGCTCGCCCTCGTCGGTCTGCCGCCGGAAGCGGACGGCGCTTCGCCGCCACGCCGCTACGTCACCATCGTCGCCAACATGCGCCACGCCAAAAAGGATCAGGCGACTTTCCTGCGCGCGGCGCGGCGCATCGCCGAGGCTGTGCCCGAAGCGGCGTTCGCGCTCGCGGGCGAGGGCGAGTTGCGCGAATCGCTCATCCGTCTGGCGGCGGAACTCGGCCTCTCGGAGCGCGCTTTCTTCACGGGGCGCTGCGCCCATGTGCCGGAACTGCTCGCCGTCTCCGAAGTGTGCGCGCTCAGTTCGAGCGGGACGGAAGGTTTCTCGAATTCGATCATCGAGTACATGGCCGCCGCGCGTCCCGTGGTGGCGACAGACATCGGCGGCGCGCGCGAAGCCATCGTCGAAGGCGAGACGGGTTACGTTGTGCGTCCGGGCGACGACGAGCAGTTGGCCGCACGCATCGTCTCTTTACTCACAGACCCGGAGCGCGCGCGGCGGATGGGCGAACGCGGCTTGGAGGTCGTCAAAGAAAAATTCTCGTGCGCGGCGCAGGTCGAGAGCGTCGAAAATTTGTACGAGCAGCTCTTGACGAGGAGGCGCGCCGGCAGGGCAGCCGCCGGCGTCGAACCGGGCGCGCAACACGAGCGAGCGCGCGCTGATCGATAGATTGATAGAGACGAACCGCGTATGACCAAACGAGCGAACAAGACGACCGTCGAGACGACGAGCGCGAACGCCGCCGCGCCGCCGCCGCACACGCACGCACGCGCGGGCGCGGATAGCGCGACGCGCGCGGGGCTGCGAGAGGAGCGACGCGTGCGCGTGCTCATCGTCGCGCCGTCGCTCGGCATACTGGGCGGTCAGGCGGTGCAGGCCGCGCGCCTGCTCGCGCGTTTTCAAACGGAGCCTTCGCTCGAAGTCGGGTTCCTGCCCGTCAACCCGCGCCTGCCCGGCCTGCTCGGCCGTTTGCAGAACATCAAGTACGTCCGTACGGTGCTGACTTCCATCGCTTACGTCGCGTCGCTCCTTGCGCGCGTCAGGTCTTACGACGTGATTCACGTCTTCTCCGCGTCTTACACTTCGTTCGTCATCGCGCCGACGCCCGCCATCCTCGTCGCCAAACTCTACGGCAAAAAGATCGTCCTCAATTATCGCAGCGGCGAGGCCGAAGACCACCTGACGCGCTGGCGGCGCACGGCGCTGCCGACCATTCGCCTCGTGGACGAAATCGCCGTGCCCTCCGGTTATCTCGTGGACGTGTTCGCGCGCTTCGGCCTCGGCGCGCGCTCCATCTACAACTTCGTCGAGACGGAACGTTTTCGTTTCCGCACGCGTCGCCCCTTGCGCCCCGTCTTCCTCTCGAATCGCAACCTCGAACCGCTCTACAATGTCGGTTGCATCCTGCGCGCCTTCCGGATCATTCAAGAGCGTTTCCCCGAAGCGACTCTGACCGTCGCGGGCGACGGCCGCGAACGCGCCGAACTCGAACGACTCGCGCGCGCGCTCGACTTGCGCCACACCGTGTTCGTCGGGCGCGTCGAACAATCGCGGATGCACGAACTGTGCGAGCGCGCCGACATCTACCTGAACAGTTCCAACATCGACAACATGCCCGGCTCGATCATCGAGGCTTACGCGGCGGGTCTCCCCGTCGTGACGACGGACGCGGGCGGCATCCCTTACATCCTCACGGACGGTGAGACGGGCTTGATGGTGCGGCGCGGCGACCACGAGGCGATGGCTGCGGCCGCCATCCGCCTGCTGGAAGACGAAACGCTCTCCGGGAGACTGACCGGGAACGCGCTCGCCGCCTGTCGTCGTTACAGCTGGGCGGCCGTGCGCGACGAATGGCTGAAACTCTATTTCGAGTTGGCGGATACAGAGGCGGCTCGGCAAGCGTCAGTGTTGCCGTCGCGCGTGGAGAGCAACACGAACGCTTGAGAGCGGGATGATGTGAGTGCGGCGCGCGTGTCGGGAAGCGTTTGAATGTTCGACGCGCGGCGAAAATTGGGAAGCGATTGGATGATTAAAGTTCTGCGAAAATTGAAGGGACGAAGCGGCACGGAGTTGCGCGTGCGCGGCGTGCAGGCGGCCGCGAGCCTGCTGGAGCGCGCGGGGCTGTCGGCCGATGCGCGCGTGCCGGAGACGGCCGCTTTCTTTCGCCTGCTCGACCCCGCGCAGTTCGACGCGGGCGCGCCTTTCCGGACGGACGCGCTTCTCGCGCGTTTTCGCGCCGCGCCGTCGCATCCCTTCTTCGCGGCCTTCAACCACGCGCCGGAGACGCGCGCCACACTCGAACAACGTTTCGGCGGGCATGCCCGCGCGCAACTTCTCGAACGCGCCGAGCGCATCGTCGCCGGACGGTTCGACCTGCTCGGTTTCAAGCATTTGAACTTCGGCGCTTCCCCGGATTGGCATCTCGAACCCGTGTCAAGCAAGCGCACGCCGCTCGCGCATTGGAGTCGCATCGATTATCTAGACCCGGCGACGGCGGGCGATAAAAAGATCACTTGGGAGTTGAACCGTCAACAGTATTTCAACGTGCTTGGCCGCGCCTACTGGCGCACCGGCGACGAACGCTACGCCGAAACTTTCGCGCGCCACCTCGACGCGTGGATGGAACAGAACCCGCCGAAGCTCGGTATCAACTGGGCAAGCAGTTTGGAGGTCGCCTTCCGCGCCACCTCTTGGTTGTGGGCGCTCCAGTTCTTCAAACATTCGATGCACCTGACTCCGGCGCTCTACGCGCGCGCCCTCAAATTCCTCTACCTGCACGCGCGCCATCTCGAAACGAATCTCTCAACCTACTTCAGCCCGAACACGCATCTGACGGGCGAGGCTCTGGGGCTGGTCTATCTCGGCACGCTGCTGCCCGAATTTCGCGCCGCGCGCCGCTGGCGCACGACCGGCGCGCGCATCCTTTTCCAAGAACTCGAAAGACAAATTCGCCCCGACGGCGTCTACTTTGAACAGACCAGCTATTACCATCGCTACACCACCGATTTCTACCTGCACTTCCTCGCGCTCGTCAGAGCTGGGAGAGACGATGACGCCGGCGCGCGCGACGAACACGTTATGCGCGAACAGTCGGGCGCACGACGAGCGCGCGAAGAGTTGTCCGCGCCGGAGTTGCGCGCCGACGTGCTCGAAGAGAAGTTGCAGTTGTTGCTCGACCACTTGATGTACCTGACGCTGCCCGGCGGCACGACGCCTCTGTTCGGAGACGAAGACGGCGGCCGCCTCGCTTGGTTCGATGAACGGCCGCACAACGATTTTCGCTCCACGCTCGCCACGGGCGCGGCGCTGCTCCGGCGCGGCGATTACAAATACGTCGCGCGCGAGGCGACCGAAGAGACGCTCTGGCTCGCCTCGGCAAGCGCGCTCGCAGACTTCGACGCGCTCGACGCCCGCGCCCCCGCGTACGATTCGCGCGCCTTCCCCGCCGGCGGCTACTACGTCATGCGCGACGGCTGGACGGCGGAGAGCAACTATCTCTTGCTCGACTGCGGCCCGCACGGTTCTCTGAACGGCGCGCACGCGCACGCCGACGCGCTCGCCATTCTCGCCCTCGCCGCGCGCGGCCGTCACCTGCTCGTCGATTCCGGCACTTACACCTACACCGGATCGAGCGCCCTGCGCGACCGCTTCCGCTCGACCCCGGCGCACAACACGCTCACCATCGACGGCGAATCTTCCTCCGTCCCCGACGGAGCGTTTCGCTGGCGCACACAAGCGCGCGCCGATTGTCGCCGCTGGCTCACACACGCGCGCTTCGACTTCTTCAAAGGCGAACACGACGGCTACCTGCGTCTGGCAGCGCCCGCGCGCCACCTCCGTAGCGTGCTCTTCGTCAAAGGCGACTACTGGATCGTGCGTGACCGCGTGGAGACCACGGCCGCTCACGCTTACGAGTTGAACTTTCACTTCGACGCGCGCGCCGACGCGTCAATCGACGCGACGGGCGGCGCGGAGTCGATCCGCGTCGCCGCGCCGGACGCGGCGGCGGGTCTCGACCTCTTCACGTTTGCGCCCGGCGGCGGCGCGTGGCGCAAAGCGGAAGCGTTACACTCGGCGCGCTACGGCGCGGCCACGGAAGCGCCCGTCTGCACGTTCGAATTTGCGGGCGACGCGCCGGAAGCAGAGGCGTTCACCCTGCTCGTCCCGCGCGCCGGGGCGCACACGTCGCACATCTGCGCACGCGAGTTGGAGGCCGTCGGCGGGCGCGCCTTCGAGTTCACCGGTGAAGGCGCGCGCCAGCACGATCTCTTGCTCGTGTGCGATAGTAGTAGTGGCGGCGGCAACGGTGGTGGCGGCGACCATGCGCGCACGGTCGAGACGGCGCGCGTCGTTTCGGATTTCGCTTGGACGTGGCTGCGCTTTCAAGGCGACGAGCGTGAACCGCAAGAGTTGATCGCCGTCGACGGCGGGCGCTTGCAACTCGACGGGCGGGAAATTTTGCGTGCTCCTGAAGCGCGCCTCGAATACGTCGTCGCGCGGCGCGCGGGCGACCGATACATCGTCGACACGGGCGCGGGCGACGGCCGAACGGAAGAACTCTTCCACACGCTCTCCGACCCGCGGCGAGACGAAGAACGGAAGGGAATTCAGCAACCGGTGACGAGTGACAAGTGACGAGTGACAAGTTGAAACCAAAAACTTCTTCTTGCTTTAACTCGTCACTCGTCACTTGTCACTCGTCACTAAAAAGATATGTGCGGCATTAACGGAATCGCATTTTCGGAGCGGGCGCGCGAAGGGCGCGTCGAGGCGGCCGACCTCGTCAGGATGCGCGATGTGATTACGCATCGCGGGCCGGACGATAGCGGCCTGATGTTGGACGGCGCGGTCGGCCTCGGTCATCGTCGCCTGTCAATCGTCGATTTGTCCTCCGGTCATCAGCCGATGACGAACGAGGACGACTCGCTCCACATCGTCTACAACGGCGAGGTCTACAATCACGCCGAACACCGTCCCGTGCTCGAAGCGCGCGGCCATCGCTACCGCACGCATTGCGACACGGAGACGATCCTCCATCTCTACGAAGAACACGGCGCGCGGTGCGTCGAACACCTGCGCGGCATGTTCGCCTTCGCCATCTGGGACATGCGACGGCGCGAGTTGTTCATCGCGCGCGACCGCCTCGGCGTCAAACCGCTCTACTACGTGCACCGCGCGGACGGCTCGCTCTTCTTCGCCTCGGAGATCAAATCGCTTCTGGCGGCGCGCGGCGTCCCGCGCCCGGAGATCAACTACCGTGCGCTTCCCGACTATCTCGCCAATCACGGCACGTCGGGCGAAGCGACTCTGTTCGCCGGAGTCAAGCGCCTCTCGCCCGGCCACACACTGCTCTGGCGCGCCGACGGCACGTTGAAGATCGAGCCGTACTGGGACATACATTTCGCGGAAGACGAAATGGAGGCGGCCGGATCGTCCGACCGGCAACGCACGGACGCGGACTACATCGAAGAGTGGTCTCAATTGTTTCGCAAGTCGGTCGAGTTGCGCCTGATGGCCGACGTGCCGCTCGGCATGTTTCTCTCCGGCGGCATCGACTCCTCGGCCATCGCCGCCGTGATGAGCGGGATGGTGAGTGATCCGATCAAGACTTTCTCCGTCGCCTTCGCCGAACGCGAAGCCAACGAGCTTCATTACGCGCGCCTCGTCGCCGACAAGTTCAAGACGGATCATCACGAGACCATCGTGACGCCGGAAGATTTCTTCGACGCTTTGCCGCGCCTCGTCTGGCACGAAGACGAACCGCTCGCGCATCCTTCGAGCGTGGCGCTCTATTTCGTCTCGCGCCTCGCCGCGCAACACGTCAAAGTGGTCTTGACGGGCGAGGGCAGCGACGAGATGCTCGGCGGTTACGAGCGCTACTACAAGACGATCTACAACCTCGCGCTCGCGCCCGCGTATCGAACCTTGACGACCGAGGGCGTGCGCGGCGCGCTCGCCCGTCGCATCGAAAATCTGCCGCTCGATTCACGCGTGCGCCACAAACTGCGCCGCACATTCCTGTGTCTCGCGCCCGACATCGAAAGTTTATACTTCGACAACTTCGCCGTCTTCACGCGCGAGATGCAGGGCGAACTGCTTGCGCCGGAGACGCGTGAGCGCGCCGGAGAGATCGATCCCTACCGCGACATGCGGCGCTACTTCGAGGCGGGCGGGGCGCGCCGTTCGCTGCTCAACCGTATGCTTTACGCCGACACGAAAACTTACCTGCACGAACTTTTAATGAAGCAGGATCAGATGAGCATGGCCGCATCGATTGAGAGCCGCGTGCCGTTTCTCGATCACAAGCTCGTGGAGTTTACCGCGCGCCTGCCACGTCGTCTCAAACTGCGACGCGGCTGGACGACGAAATACATCCTGCGCGAGAGCATGAAAAACGTGCTGCCCGCGCCCATCCTGTCGCGCAAAAAGATGGGCTTCCCCGTGCCCGTGGGCGCGTGGTTTCGCGGGGCGTATCGCGGCATCCTCGAAGAGTACGTCCTCGGCGAACGAGCGCGCGCGCGCGGCCTGTTCGATGCGGCTTACGTGCGCGGGCTCGTCGCGCGGCATCAAGCGGGCGAGAACCACACGGAGCGTCTGTGGGCGCTCGTCAACGTGGAAATCTGGCTGCGGCAGTTCATGGACGGCGAGGCCGCCGCGCACGAACCGGCCGACGTGCGCGGCGAAGTGGTTTCGGCCGTCGCCTGATTCTTAATTTCGGAGTCGCGGCTAACCGCCAACTCACATCACGGAAATCGAACTCAGAAGTCGAACTCACACGCCGAAAGTTGAAGACACCTTTGCGTATTCTCTGGCTCAAAACCGAATTGCTGCATCCCGTGGATAAGGGCGGGAAGATTCGCACGTTTCAGATGCTCCGTGAGTTGAAGCGCGAGCATCACGTGACGTATCTGACCTTGGACGACGGGACGGGTGCGCCCGATGCCGCCGAGCGCGCCTCCGAATACTGCCACGAACTCGTGCGCGTCGAGCATCGCACGCGCGCGAAATTCTCCGCCGGCTTCTACGCCGAGCTCGCCGCGAATCTCCTGTCGCCGCTGCCTTACTTCATGCGCAAGTATCGCTCGGCGGGGATGCGCCGCGAGATCGAGCGACTCGTCGGGCAAGGGTGTTTCGACGTGCTCGTCTGCGACTTTTTGCAGCCGAGCGTGAACGTCCCCGCGCGTCTGCCAGTCGCCACCGTGCTCTTTCAGCACAACGTCGAGGCGATGATCTGGAAGCGGCACTACGAAGTGCAAACCAACCCCGTCAAGAAAAGTTACCTCTACGGCCAGTGGCGAAAAGCGCACGCGTATGAAGGCGCGGCCTGTCGTCGTTTCGACCACGTTGTCGCCGTCTCGGCGGAAGACCGCGAGACGATGGAGCGCGCTTACGATTTGCAGTCCGTGAGCGACGTGCCGACGGGCGTGGACACGGAGTTCTTTCGCCCGCGCGGAACCGAACGGAGAGAGCCGCACAATCTCGTCTTCACCGGTTCGATGGACTGGCTGCCGAACGAGGACGCCATCCAGTTTTTCACCAGAGAGATCATGCCGCGCATACGCGAGCGCGTGCCCGGCGTGACTCTGACCGTAGTGGGGCGCAACCCTTACGCGAGCCTCGTCGAACTCGGCAAGCGCGATCCTTCGATCATCGTGACGGGGCGCGTCGAAGACGTGCGGCCTTACATGGAGCGCGCCGCCGCCTACATCGTGCCGATCCGCGTGGGCGGCGGCACGCGCCTGAAAATTTACGAAGCGATGGCGATGGAAAAACCGATCATCTCCACCACCATCGGCGCGGAAGGTCTGCCCGTCCGCGACGGCGACGAGTTGCTGCTGGCCGACACGGCCGAGGCTTTCGCGGGCGCGACGGTGCGCGTCTTGACGGATGACGTGGCGGCGCGCGCGCTCGGCGAGCGGGCGGCGCGGGTCGTGCGCGAGCGTTTCAGTTGGGACAAGGTGAGCGAGGCCTTCGCTCTGGCCTGCGAGCGCGCGGTCGCGGCGCGACGCGGAACGCTGGCGGCCGAAGCGGCGGCGGCCGAGCGGCGTTTGGAAAATTACGTCGGAGGGCGCGGCTGAAGTGGCGAGCGAGAGATTTTCGTTGACCGGATTTTCGCTGACCAAGCGGCAGACCTTGCTGTTGCTCGTCGTCGCGGCGTGCGCGTATCTGGCGCTCGCTGTCGGGAGCGCTGTGACCAAAAGCCCTTGGAGCGACGAGGCCTGGTTCGCGCAGGCCGGTCTGAACCTCGCCACGCGCGGCGAGATGACGACGCCCGTGCTGGAAACGACGGGCACGAACTTCAAAGGTCTCGAACGCCACACCTACTGGGTCATGCCCTTGCATCTGGTGACGCAGGCGGGCTGGTACAAATTGTTCGGCTTCAGCCTCTTCTCGATGCGTCTGCTCTCGGCCTTGTTCGGCCTGCTCGCGTTGCTCGCTTGGTACACGGTCGTGCGGAGTTTGACGGGCAACAAAGAGGTCGCGCTGTTGACTTTCGTGCTGCTCGCCTGCGACTACGTCTTCGTCATGGGCGGCTCGTTCGGGCGCGGCGACATGATGAGCATGGCGCTCGGCGCGATGGCGTTAGCCGTCTACGTCTCTTTGCGCGAACACAATCTTTCTCGCGCCGTTCTCTTTAGTCAGACGCTCGTCGCGGCCTGTGGCTTGACGCACCCGAACGGCGGTGTGGCGTTTCTCTCCGGCCTCGTCTTTCTCACCGTCTACTTCGACCGCGCGCGCCTGCGCCCGCAGCATCTCGCGCTCGCCGCCGTCCCTTACATGGTGGGCGCGCTCTGTTGGGGCGCGTACATCTTGCAAGCGCCGTCGGATTTCGTCGCGCAGTTTACCGCCAACGCTTCGACGGGCGGACGCATGAGCGGGCTGACTTCGCCCATCTCCGCCATCAAGAACGAGATCGTTCTGAGATATTTGACGGCTTACGGCCTCGGACAGCACTCGCCGGGAACGACGGGGCCGGTGTGGCTCAAGAGTTTCGTGCTGCTCGCTTACGTCGTCGGGCTCGCGGGCTGCCTGAGCGTCCGCCAGATACGCGCGCACAAAGGCTCGCGCGCGCTGCTGATTTTGACGGGAATCTTTTTCGTCGTGCTGACGTTCTTCGACGGGCAGAAGCTCTCCTTTTATCTCGTCCACATCGTGCCGCTCTACACGGCGCTTCTGGCCGCCTTCGTGTACTGGTGTTACACGACGCGCTTCGTCCCCGCGTGGACGCTCGCCCTGTGCTTGGGCGGCCTGCTTGCGATTCAGGCGGGCGGCATCTTCTATCGCATCAGGGCGGACGCGTATCACCGGAGTTACCTCTCGGCCGTCAACTTTCTGCGTGCGAACTCAACCGCCGACACGCGCGTGATGGGCAGCGCCGTGCTCGGTTTCGAGTTCGGCTACGAGCGCGTCATCGACGACGTGCGCTTCGGTTTCAATACCGGCAAACGCGCCGACTACCTCGTCATCAACGACGTGTACGTCGATGCCGTCAATCATTACCGCGCGGGCGGCGAGGGCGCGGAACTCGCGCGCCACATGAACGATCTGCTGACGCGCGAATACGAGTTGGTCTACGACGAAAACTTTTATCAAATCTACTTCCGGCGCGGCGCGCGCGGGTGTTGTAAATGAGCGGGCGCGAAATTTTGTTGGCGCGCGGGGACGGGGGCGTGCGCGGGGCGCGTGTGAAAGAGAGGTTGACTTAAAGATGCGAGACATGGCGGCGGTGAAAGATTATGCGGCGGCGACGACCGTGCAAAGTCGGCAGCGCGACGGGGCGCGGCGGCCGGTCGTGGCCGTGCTCATTCCCTGCTACAACGAGGAGTTGACCGTCGCGTCGGTCGTCGCGGAGTTTCGCGCGCAGTTGCCGGAAGCGGACATCTACGTCTTCGACAACAACTCGACGGACGGCACGGTGGAGCGGGCGCGCGCGGCGGGCGCGCAAGTTTTTTACGAGCGGCGACAGGGCAAAGGCTACGTCGTGCAGTCGATGTTCAGACAGGTGGATGCCGACATCTACATCATGGTTGACGGCGACGGCACATACCCGGCCGCGGACGTGCACCGCCTCATCGAGCCGATGCTCAGAGACGAGGCCGACATGGTCGTCGGCTCGCGTTTGCACGACGAATCTTCGAGTCAGTTCAAGTCGCTGAATCGCGCGGGCAACAAGTTATTCTTGTCGGTCTTGAACTCGGTCTTCAAGGTGAAGATCACGGACATGCTGTCAGGCTATCGAGTGTTCAGCCGCCGCTTCGTCAAAGGCGTGCCGCTCTTTGGCGGCGGCTTCGAGACGGAGACGGAGTTGACGATCAAGGCGCTGGAGCGCGGCTATCGCGTCGTCGAAGTGCCGGTGGATTTGACGACGCGCCCCGAAGGCAGCTTCTCGAAGATTCGCATCGTCCACGACGGCCTGCGGATCATGAACACCATCCTCGCGCTCTTTCGCGACTACAAGCCGCTCACGTTCTTCGGCGCGATTGGATTGTTTCTCGTCGCGCTCAGCCTCGTGCCCGGCCTCGTCGTCGTCGTCGAATTTTTCGAGACGGGCTTGGTGCTGCGTCTGCCGTCGGCCGTGCTCGCGGTCGGCCTCGCGCTCGCGGGAATGCTGTCGATCACGATTGGACTCGTGCTGCACACCATCGTGCGGCGTTCGCAGGAATTCGACCACCAGTTGCGCACGATGCTCGACGAGTTGCGCACGCAGTTGCGGAAGGATAGGGGCGAGGGGGCAGAGCCTTGATGACGAACGGAAACGAACCAACTCTCGGCAACGGCGGCGGGCCGTCGCTCGGCAGCGACGGCGTGATGGTGGCCGACCTCGAAGTGATGGCCGAGGCGAACAACTATCGCAACTGGATGTACAAACGCATGGAGCCGTACATCGGCCGGCGCATACTTGAAGTCGGCGCGGGGATCGGCAACTTCACGGAGTTGCTCTTGGATCGCGAACTCGTCGTCGCGTCGGACAAGTATCAGATGTGCGTCGATTACTTGCAGCAGCGCCTCGGCGCGCAACTTGCGGCCGCGCCCGTGCAGATGGATTTGGCCGCGCCGCCCGTCGGCGAGTTGCGCGCTTACAATTTCGACACGGTGATCTGCATCAACGTGCTCGAACACGTGGAAGACGATGCGAAAGCGCTGCGCTTCATGCATACGGTGCTCGTGCCGGGCGGGCGCACGATCCTGCTCGTCCCGGCCTTCCAGTTTCTCTACGGCACGATTGACCGCTCCATCGAGCACTACCGGCGTTACACCAAAAAAGATTTGCTGCCGCGCATGCGCGAGGCCGGGTTCGAGGTGGAGACGGCCTTTTACATGAACGTGATCGGCATGGCCGGTTGGTTCTGGAACAACCGCGTGCGCAAGATCAAGGAAGAGAACGCGGCGCAGATCAAAATTTTCGACAAGTTCATCGCGCCGTGGGCTGAACGCGTCGAACGCACCCTGCCGCCCCCCTTCGGCCTCTCGCTCATCGCCATCGGGCGCAAAAGTTAAGAGGGCATGAGCAGTTTGATGGGAGCACGGAACATCGAAGCCGGAACTGTGAGACGCGATGAGGCGGCGCGTGCGGAGTCGCACGCAGGGCGCGGCGCGACGAGGAGCGCGTTGTCTTGGCGGCACGTCCTGCTGCCCGTCGCCGTCTACGTGTTGGCGACGTGGTTGACCGACGCTTTTTACATGGGCGACACGTCTTTCTACGGCGCGATGGTGGCGAACGTCGCGGGCGGGCGCGATTATCAATTGTGGGAGGCGACCGGCAACTATTCGCTGTGGGAGTTCGGGCATCTCTTGTGGCGGCCGCTCGGCGTCGTCGCGTTTCCGCTGCTCAGGCCGCTCGCGCGCGCGTCGGTCGGCTCAGACTTGAACCCGGCGGCCGTCTACGCGATGGTCGCGCTCAACTGGCTCGCGGGGCTCGCGTGCGTCGTCCTGATGTACCAGCTCGTGCGGCGCGTGTCTGAAAAAGAGTGGGTCGTGCGCGCAACGACCGTCGGCTTCATCTTCACGCAGGCGTTTTTGAATTACACGCAGACGGGCTGCTCCTACGTTCCGGGGCTGGCTCTCTTGCTGCTCGGATTCTACTTGCTCGTCAGCGAAGCGGACGGCGAAGACGAACACATCGCGCGCGCCGTGCGGACGGCGGCGCTCGCGGGACTCGCCTTTGCGCTCTCGGTCGGCTTGTGGGTTCCGTATCTGTGGGCTGTGCCGGCGGCGGTGTGCGCGCCGCTCGCGCTCTACGGTTGGCGCCGGCCGCGCAATTGGCGTCTGTCGATCTACGCCGCGCTCGCCTTCGGGTTGTTGACGGGCGTGCTCTTTATCGGCGTGGCCGTCTGGATGGGGATTTACACGGTGGGCGGATTCAGGGAATGGGTCGTCGCCTCTTCGCATCACCTCGTGCAGAACCGTGGGTTGCCGCAAGTCGTGTTCGGACTCGCGCGCTCCTTCATCAGCATGGGCAGCGACAACGTCGCCTTCAAACGTTATCTCCTGCACGATCCCTTCAGCCCCGTCTCGCTCGCAGACCTCTTCCGCCTGAGCCTGTGGAAGCTCGCGCTCTTTTATCTGTTCCTCGCGGCGGTCGGGTTGAATCTCTGGCGCTCTCCTTTCGGACGGCGTCTCATCGTCCTTTTAACTTTGAGCGGGCTGCCCGTGCTCGGCTTCGCGCTGGCGTGGCAGGGAACTGTGATGGAGCGATACCTCCCTTGGTTTCCCTTCCTCTTTCTCGCCGTCGCGCATTCGCTCGCGGAGCGGCACGCGTTTCGCGCGGCGAAAGCGGTCGTGTTGGTCTTCATGTCGGCGATGGCCTTGACGAATTTCGCGGCGACGTGGAAGCCCGCGCTCGACCGCCGCGAAGAAGCGGCCACGGTGCGCGTCAGCGAGTTGCAGCCGATAGTTCGCCCTGAGAGCATCGTGCTCGTCGGCAAGGATGAACTGGAAAACTTCGTCCGCGATTTTCCCTTCAACCCCGTCAACCATCACAACGACCTGCGCGTCCACTCGTTTCTGCCGCTCGGCATGCCGCAACTGACCGAGTGGCGCGCGGACGTGGCGCGGCGCGTGTTTCGCGCGTGGGGCGAGGGCGGCGACGTGTTCGTCTCGCGGCGCGTGTTCGCCGAGAGGCCGCGCGCCGAGTGGGAGTGGGTCGAAGGCGCAGACCCGCGCGTCCGTTGGGCAGAAGTCCATGAGTTCTTCGCCGGGCTCGAAACGGGGCGGGCAGTCGGCGGCGAGGACGGCTTCGTCGTGCTGCCGCGCACGCCGTCGAACGAAAAGTTCTTAAGTCAATTCGCCGCGCCCGACGGGATGGATGATAAGAAGCACGACGAAACGCATGACAGCACGGCGGCGAGTTAGATAAAGTCGGATGGGGAAACTCATTCAAGCGGGCGTTCCTTTCTTCAAGCGGCGACGAATCAAACAAGCGACAAGCGAATAAACTTCAAGGTCGAGCGGCGGTAATCAATATGAAACTGAGCGTGTTCGGATTGGGCTACGTGGGGTGCGTGTCGGCGGCGTGTTTTGCGCGCGAGGGGCACGAGGTAATAGGCGTCGATGTGAACCGGACGAAGGTTGAGATCATCAACGCGGGGCGCAGCCCGATTGTCGAAGCGGGCATCGGCGAGTTGATCGCGGAGATGGTCGCACAAGGGCGTCTGCGCGCGACGACGGACACAGGCGAAGCGATTCGCCACTCCGACGTGTCGCTCGTTTGCGTCGGCACGCCGAGCAATCAGAACGGCAGTCTCGATCTCAAGTACGTCCGCCGCGTCTGCGAAGAGATCGGGCGCGAGTTGAAAGGGAAGGACGCGCGGCACACGGTCGTCGTCCGCTCGACGATGCTGCCGGGCACGATTGAGACGGTCGTGATCCCCGCGCTCGAAGAACATTCGGGCAAACGCGCGGGACGCGATTTCGGCGTCTGCATCAACCCGGAATTTTTGCGCGAGGGCACTTCGCTCAAAGATTTTTACGCGCCGCCCTTCACCTTGATCGGCGCGGACGAACCGGAAGTGGCCGCGACGGTCGCCGCTCTCTACGAACGCATCGACGCGCCGCTCCACACCATCGGCGTGCGCGCCGCCGAGATGGTCAAGTACACCTGCAACTGTTTCCACGCGCTCAAGGTCAGCTTCGCCAACGAGGTCGGGAACATCTGCAAGGAACTTGACATCGACAGCCACGAAGTGATGCGCGTCTTCTGCGAAGACACGAAGCTGAATTTGTCGCCTTACTATCTGAAACCCGGCTTCGCCTTCGGCGGCTCGTGCTTGCCGAAAGACCTGCGGGCAATCACTTACAAGGCGAAAGAGTTGGACGTGGACGTGCCGGTGCTCGGGTCGGTGCTTGCAAGCAACCGGCGACAGATCGAGCACGCTTTGGAGATGGTTTTGGCGACCGGCAGAAAGCGCATCGGCGTGCTCGGTTTTTCGTTCAAGGCGGGAACGGATGACCTGCGCGAGTCGCCGATGGTGACGCTCATCGAGTCGCTCATCGGGAAGGGGATGCAACTCGCCATCTACGACCGCGACGTGTCGCTCGCGCGTCTCTTCGGCGCGAACAAGGAATACATCGAGCGCGAAATACCGCATATCTCACAACTCATGCGCGAACGGATCGAAGAAGTACTGGAAGCGTCGGACGTGCTCGTCATCGGCAACAAGGCGGAAGAGTTTCGTCAAATCGAAGGGCAGTTGCGCGAAGGGCAGACCGTCATCGACCTCGTCCGTCTCTTTGAAAACCGCACGAGCGACGCCTCGTATCAAGGCATCTGCTGGTAGAGGCGCAAGGCCAGTTATTAAGAGCGTGTTTCAAAACGACCAATCGTTTTAACTTTGCGTCTCCAGCGCCTCCAGCGAGAGGTTTATGCTTTCCGAAGAAATAACTCACGCTGGAGGCCAAAGGCGCAAAGGTAAAAGCCGTGTAGGGCGTTTGCTGCGCGTAGGCGTGGCGTTTGTCGTCGCGTGGCCGGTTGTGGCGTGGGTCGCGGCGCGTGCGCTCGTGGTGCATGACGAGACGGCGCGCGCGGACGTGATCGTCGTCTTGAGCGGCGCGAGCGATTACCTTGAGCGCACGCGTTACGCGGCCGAGTTGTGGCGGCAGGGCGTCGCGCCGCGGATCGTCTTGACGAACGACGATCTGCGCGGCGGTTGGGATAGCGGGCAGCAGCGCAACCTGTACTTCGTCGAACGCGAGGCGACGGAACTGCGGCGCGCGGGCGTGCCCGACGCGCAGGTAGAGGCTTTGCCCGAACCTGTGGCGAGCACTTATGATGAGGCCGTGCGCGTGCGTGCGTATGTCGCGGAGCACAGACTGAGTTCCATCGTCGTCGTCACCTCGGCTTATCATTCGCGGCGCGCGCGTTGGACGTTCAGGCGCATGTTTCGAGAGAGCGGCGTGCATGTCGCCGTCGCGCCGGTCGTCACGGGCGCGGGACAGACGCCGCCCGCTTACAGTTGGTGGTTGACGGCGCGCGGGTGGCGAAGCGTCGCGCCGGAGTATCCCAAGCTCGTCTATTACGGGCTGCACTATCGTTGAACAGCGGCGCGCGAGTTGAAAGGGCGAAAGTTGAACGCGCGACGTTGAATGTGTCACTGTCGGATTCGTGAGTGAAGTTTTATGCGGACGCGAAAGATTGCCGGAGGCGGGTGGGGCGTGATCTTCTCGAAGTGCGTCCTCGCGTTGTGCTGCGCGCTCGCGCTGCACGCTCTGGCGGGCTGCGCGAGGACGACGCGGGGAGGGCCGCAGGGCGCGCGACGTTCGCCGCCCGCCGCTTCGATCAAAACGGATCGCGGGCGTCATGCGCCGCGCGAGTTACCGACGTTGCCGCGCGCCGGGGGCAAGTTCTTCGACCCGGTCTTCGGCACGGAGATCATGCGCGTGACCGACGCCGCGACCGCACCGAAAGGCGCGGGCACGAACTACAGTTATTGGGCGAGCTTCAATGCCGACAACACGAAGCTGCTCGTCATGGACGCCGCCGCGCAGCAGAGCGCGACGATCTACAACTTCGACCCCGCGACCTTCACGCTCGGCGCTCGTCTCTCGCCCCTGCCTTACTCGCCGCCCGGCAACATCCCCGTCCGTTTCGACGACGCCTGCTGGTCTACCGCCGACCCCGACGCGCTCTACGTCCATCAAGACCTCGGCACGAAGATTTACAAGTATCAAGTCTCGCGGCAGACGTTCGCCCTCGTCGGCGACGTGGCGCGCGTGCTGCCGCGCGGGCAGTTCATACAGCAGATGGGCATGGCGTCCGACAACGACACGTTCTCCTTCACCAAACGCGGCGGCGCGCCCGCTTACAAACAGCTCGGCTACGCCGTCTATCGTGCTTCGACGAATTCGATTCGCTTCCAACACTCCGAGGTGATCAACGAAGTGCGCATCGACAAGTCCGGTCGCTACCTCTACGTGAACACCAACGAGACCGGCGCGGGGAAGATGGAGGGACGCGTGGTTGACACGGAGACGGGGCGTGTGACCGATCTGACGGACGACGCGCCCGATCACGCGCCTTCGCATTACGACGTGGGCACGGGCACTGTGGTCGGCAACGGCAACTACCTCGTCGGCATCTCCGCGCGCCATCTCGCCACGCCGCACAAGTTCGCGAAAATCTTCGATCTCTCCGAGGAGAAGAACTACGGCGGCTTTCACCTCTCGATGCTGGCCGACAACGAGGGTTGGGTCTTGGTCAGTTTCTACACGCCGCATCCGAACGGCGTCATGGAGGGCGAAGTCGTGCAGGTGGCGACGGATAGTTCCGGGCGCGTCCGCCGCCTTTTCCATCATCGAGCCGTCGGCACGGACTATTACGACAGCCCGCGCGCGAACATCTCGCGCGACGGCCGCTTCGTCGCGTTCAGTTCGAACTGGGGCGTGGCGGGCGGTCGCCACGATATGTTCGTCGCGCGCATTGACCCCGCGCCGTTCGTCGTAGTTAAACCGACACCCGCGCCGCCCGCATCCAGACCGAGACGCGCCGTGGCCTCGCGCGGCAACGCTCAATCGTTCACGCCCTGACATCACTTCCCGCCGAAGCGTCTCTTGAGCAGTACGACGACCGGCAACACGGGCGCGAAGACCATCCGCTCGATCAGGCACATCGAAGATCAGGATTCACAATACACACAACTTCGTCGGGAGCAACTCAACTCAAGCGCGTTTTGGCGAAAATTTTCACTCTTCGCGAGCCCTCGCAGTGAATCGGGTTTCCACTGGAAAGAGGCAAAAAGGCCAACGATAAAAAGCGTTGACAAGGGTTGCCAAATTCTGTTTAATGAATTGTCTGTTGCGCGTGCCCGCAAAGCGGGTTTGAGCAACATTGTTCTTTCAGTTAGAGATTGCACACGATAATGGCAAACTTGTCGCGAGGCGAGGGCGCAAAGCCGTGAATCTCTCCGAAGGCAGACGCTTTCCGGCGTGGAATTTTCCGCGCGTAACGCATCGGCCGTGAGGGGAGATTGTCTGGTTGCCGAAGGCGATCCGAAGAAAGACGTGACTTCGTATTTCCCGTGAACCGACGCTTCCCGCAGCGGAGGTTCATGCGTTCGGCGGAACTTGTTTCCACAGAAACTCTCCGTCCAAAGGGAGAGGGCTTGAGTTCTCTCGCCGAACGTTTGCGAAAGTCGCGGCGGAATTATCCAAAGTGCAGTTCCCGTCGTTTCATAATTCCTTTCTTCAGTCCGCTTTAAAATCCTTCAACTTCCAGACCTTCACGTGTCCTTACACGCTCTTAACTGTCGAGTCGCAAGCAGCAGACGAGTCTTCGGCGTCCCCGTTTGAGACGTAGACTTTTTTCGACTGCACGCGGCCGGTCGTGTCGCTTCGCCGCCGCCGCATGCGCGGCCGGTCGCCTCTTCCTCTCCGTTCCGACATAGCAATCACCGAATTAAAGGCACCCCCGTAGTGATGCGGGTTCGCAAAGCCAGGAGTCTCGTCCGAGGCTGATGTTCAGCCAGCGAGATTGTCCGGTTGCCGAAGTGAGGCTCAAGATGAATAACCCCCGGGTGTTCACACAACAATCCGTCCGTCCCTTTTTTCTCATCTTCAAATTCCTGCTGCTGCTCGCGCTGCTCGTGGCGAGCGGCGTCGCCACATCGGCTTACGCGCAAGCGACGCCGGGCGGCGGCATCAAGACGGACTTAGACCTGCACTTGCCGACGGCCGTACCCGCGCTGCCCGCGGCCGGCGGCAAATTGTTCGACCCGGTCTTCGGGACAGAGATCATGCGCGTGACGGACGGGCGCGACGGCGCGAACGGCGCGGGCACGTCCTATTCCTACTGGCCGACTTTCAACGCCGACAACACGCGCCTCCTTGTGATGGGCGCGGGCGGCGAAGCCGGAGTCGCGCTTTATGATTTCGACCCCGCCAATTTTCGCCTCGGCGCGAAGCAACAACTTCCGCTCCTGAACGGCGGTTATCCTTTCACCTACGACCTCACTTGGAGCCACAACGAGCCGGACATCCTCTACGGCCACATGGGCGCATCGCTCTGGCGTTACAACGCGCGCACGCGCGCCTACACGCTCGCCTTCGACCTCTCTGCGCGCCTGCCCGCCGGTTACTATTTCGCGCAAGGAAGTCTCAGTGCCGACGACGACGTGTTCGCCTGCACCCTGCAGCAATCCGGCACGTGGGCTGTGGTCGGATACCTCGCCTATCGCCGCTCGACCGATACGATCATCTACCGCTCCACGGACGATCACAACGAAGTCAGAATCGACAAGTCAGGCCGCTATTTGTTCGTCAACACGAACGATCAGGGCGTCGGCAAAATCGAAGTGCAGATCATCGATCTCGTGACGGGACAGATCACCGGCTTGAGGGACGACGCGCCCGATCACGCGCCTTCGCACTACGACGTGGGCACGGGGATGGCCGTCGGCAACGGCAACTATCTCGTCGGCATCTCCGCGCGCAAACTCGCCACGCCGCGCAGCTTCGACAAAATCCTAGACCTCTCGGCGCAAGGCAACTACGGCGGCTTTCATCTCTCGATGCTGGCGGACAACGAAGAGTGGGCGCTCGTCAGTTTCTACACGCCGCACTTGAACGGCGTGATGCAGGGCGAGGTCGTGCAGGTGGCGACCGATAATTCTGGGCGCGTCCGTCGTCTGTTCCATCATCAGGCCATCGTGGCGGGCTATTACGACAGCCCGCGCGCGAACATCTCGCGCGACGGTCGCTTCGTCGCGTTCAGTTCAAACTGGGGTGTGGCGGGCGGTCGCCACGATATGTTCATCGCGCGCATCGACCCCGCGCCGTCCAGCTCCGCGACGCCGACGCCCACGCCGACGGCCACGCCGACTCCCAGCCCGACGGCGACGCCCACGCCGACTCCGACTCCCACGCCCGTTCCGCTCGACGCGCCCGCGCTCGTCGCCGCCGCGCGCTCCGTGGCCTCGACGCTCGCCGCCGCGCCTTCAGTCTCCGCCGCGGAGATCAGTCTCTTGGAGTCGAAGATCGAAGCGGCTTACGCGGCCTATGCCAGAGAAGCGAGCCGGTTCTCCTCGTCTCCGCTGATTGACGGCAGCCTGCGCGTCTCGCTCTACTTCACGCGCGCCTCGGAAGCGCTGGCGGCGACGGGCACAAGCTCCTCGTCCGGCGTGCAGAATCGTTTGCAAATCACCGCCTCGCGTCTGGCGCAGGTGAGCGACCTGATGTCGGCGAGCGGGACAGGCACGTCCGCCGAATTCGCGCACGCGCCGCTCGCGGCGGCAACCAGTCCGGCCGTCATCGGCGCGGCCAACACTTTTTCGAGCGCGAGCATCTCGCCCGTGCTTGCCCCTGCTAGTCTCGGCACGATCATGGGCGACGCGGCACAGAGTCCGCTGGCTCGCGCGAGCGCCGTGGCGGATCGCAGCGGCAACCGGCCTCTGCCTTACGAACTGGCGGGCGC
This sequence comes from Pyrinomonadaceae bacterium, assembly GCA_036387235.1. Taxonomy (GTDB): domain Bacteria; phylum Acidobacteriota; class Blastocatellia; order Pyrinomonadales; family Pyrinomonadaceae; genus JAIVJZ01. The sequence continues at coordinate 24,756 of DASVUD010000001.1, read as the reverse complement.
GAGCGTCTCCGTGGGCGGGCGCGCGGCGGTGCTTCTCTACGTCTCGCCCTCTCGCGTGTCGTTCGTCGTGCCGCAGGGCTTGCCGCAGGGTGAACTGGAAGTGCTCGTCACTTCGCAGGACGGCTACGTCTCGCGCGGCGCGGTCATGGTCAACGCGGTCGCGCCCGCCGTGTTTACGGCCGACGGCAGCGGCACGGGCGCGGCGCTCGCCTTTAACGGCAGCGAAGCGACCAACGCCGCTTACGACGTAAACTCGCCGCACGCGCTCGGCTCGGACAAGCGCACGCGCGTCACCTTGTTTGCGACCGGCATCAGCGCGGGCGCGACGAACATCTACCCGGCCAACGACGTGCGTCTCGACAACGGCCAGATCATCTTGAACGTGGCGGAGGCGTTGACGGTCGAAGCGCGCACGCGCGACGGGCGGCTCTATCATCTGCCCGTGGAATTCGCGGGCGCGCCCGACGCGCGCATGCCCGGTCTCGATCAAGTCGTCGTCCTGATCCACCCTGAAATGCGCGCCGCCGGGTTGGTCGATCTGACCATCGTCGTCGGCGACCGGCGCAGCAACACCGCGACGATCAATATCAAGTAGGGGAATATCAAGTTAAGGGAAAAGGGGAAGGGGGAAAGGGTAAAGGTAAGAAGCGGATGCAGCGAACCTGAGCGAACGTGAGCAAACGCGAGCGAACGTGAGCGAACATAAGCGGACGCAGCAGTTCTCGCTTTTAACCTTTCCCCCTTCCCCCTTTTCCCTTTTCCCCATTCCTCTGTCCCTTCTCCTTTCCCGCCCCGTTTTCTGTTGCCCGTCCGCGCAGCCTTTTGTTACTCTCTTAAACGGCGCGAGCGCGTGTTTCCGGCGCTTGTGCGCCGCCTGCCTCCGTCAACGTGAGAGTTTTCCTGTAGTCAATTAATCGATGACAGTTTTAACAGTCCCTCAACTCTGGAAGCCCGTGGCGGTGGTCGCTGCCGTGCTGTTCGTCTATGCGACGGTGCTCGTCAAACTCGGCGGTCAGTGGTGGGTGGATGAAAACTACTCGCACGGGCTGTTGATTCCGTTCATCATCGGCTACATCGTGTGGAGCGAGCGGGCACGTCTGGAATCGGCGACGCGGCGGCCGTCGCTCGTCTGGGGCGGCGTGCTGGTCACGGGCGCGCTCTTGATGTTGTGGGCCGGGACGGCGGGCGCGGAACTGTTCATGCAGCGCACTTCGCTCGTCGTGATGCTGGCTGGGATCACGATCTATTTCTGGGGCTGGCACATCCTGCGGCTCGCGCTCGTCCCGCTGCTGCTCTTGGCTTTGGCGATCCCGATCCCCGCGATCATCTTCAACCAGATCGCTTTTCCGTTGCAGTTGTTTGCCTCGCGCTGCGCGGTCTGGGCAATGCGCGCCTTCGACATTCCGGTGCTCCGGCAAGGAAACGTCATCGAGTTGATGCCGCTGAATTCGACGGTGACGAAAAAACTCGAAGTGGTCGAAGCCTGTAGCGGCATCCGCTCGTTGATGACGCTATTGACGCTCGCGGTCGTCTTCGCTTACTTCACGCACCCGCGCGGGCAACAGGGCGGCGGTCTCCGGGCGAGTCTGAAGCGTTACGGCACTTGGCGTTCGGCCATTCTCGTCTTGTCGGCCGTGCCGATTGCGATCATCACGAACGCGGGGCGCGTCAGCGGCACAGGCATCCTTGCGCGTTACTACGGGACGGAAGTGGCCGACGGCTTCTTCCACGAATTCTCCGGTTGGGTCGTCTACATCGTGGCCTTCATGCTCCTCTTCGCGCTCGGCTGGGTGCTCGACAAGTTCGGCGGCCGCAACAAGAAATCGTCGCGCACGACCCCCGCGACGAAAGAGACGGCCGAACCGGAAGAAGCCGTCAGCCATCAGCCGTCAGCCGTCAGCTAGGGGAGCTATTAGCTGTTAGCTCTTAGCTCTTAGCTTAAGACGCAAAACGCTCGTTGAACTTGACCGATACGAAAACAGACTGCTGAAAGCTGAGGGCTGATAGCTGACAGCTAACAGCTTAAAGACATGAAATCGAAGAAGTGGCATTTTTGGGCGTTGCTGTTGTTCCTGCTGGCGGGCGGGTCGGTGGTGAATTTGTGGGAGCACATCGGCGAGGCGAGCGTGGTGCGACGCGAGTTGAGAGAGTTTCCGACCGTGCTCGGCCCCTGGCAACAGCGCGGCGCGGACGCGCGTTTCGATGCGCAGACCGAGAGCGTGCTCCGCGCCGACGATTATCTGGCGCGCGATTACTCTCTGCCCGACGGACGCGCGGCCAACTTCTACGTCGGCTACTACGCCACGCAACGCAACGGCGCGACCTATCACAGCCCGCTCAATTGCCTGCCCGGCGCCGGCTGGACTTTGACCGAACCGGCCACCATCCAAATTACGCCCGCGGGCGGCGGCGCGCCCTTCGAGGCCAACCGCTACATCATCCAGAACGGCGACGCGCGGCAGTTGCTCGTCTATTGGTATCAGGGGCGCGGGCGCGCCGTGGCGAGCGAATACTGGGGGAAGATTTACACCGTGGTCGATAGCGTCAAACGGCGTCGGAGCGACGGCGCGATGGTGCGCGTCATCGTGCCGATTCAGAAGTCGGAAGCGGACGCTCTGGCGCTCGCCGTCGATCTGGCGGCGCAGAGCGCGCCCGCGCTTCCGGGCTTCGTTCCGAACTGAGGCGCGTGTGAAAGTTGCACGCACGCGGGCGCGTTAGTGGTAACATAAAAACGGCGTCGGCTCTTGGGGAAATTTGAGCACGGCCGTTTTGGGAAGAGAAAGTCGGAAGAGAAAGTCGATTACCAGTTTCAGTCCTGTTGAAGCCTCAAGGCCGTTCGGGGTGTGCCTCACCCGCAAGCGGTCAAACGGGTTTCATCGGTTTAACTAAAGAGAGACGCGGCCAGCCGCTCAACAGACCGTTGCCCCGGTCGCCGAGCGAGGCGCGAAGAGCCGCGAAGGAGTCTGAAAGACCGAGATGAATTACAAAGAGTGCCCGCGCTCCGGCAATGGCCGGAGTTTGTCGTCTGTTTTGCTCGCCTTCGTCGTCACCCTCTGCGCGCTCGCCGCAGTCTCCTGTTCCAATCCCGAAAAAGCCAAGGCCGAACACGTCCAGCGCGGCGAAGCCTACCTGACGGAGAAGAAGTTTCAGGAAGCGTCGCTCGAATTCCGCAACGCCGTCCAGATCGACGACCGTCTGGCGCAGGCGCACTGGGGCTTGGCGCGCGCTTACGAAGGCATGCTCGGCGACGAGCCGCCGCTTGTCACTCAAGTGATCGCGGAACTGATGCGCGTCGTCGAACTCGACGGGAACAACCTGGATGCGCGCGTGCGTCTCGGCAACTATTTCATCGCCGCCGCACAGCAGGTCGGCGACGAGAAATCTCGTAACGAATACCGCGCGCGTGTCGAGCAACTCATCAAACAGGTTTTGGAGAAAGACCCGAACCACATCGAAGGTCACATTCTCAAGGGCAGCTATCTGTTCAGCACGGGCAAACGCGAAGAGGCTTTCGCCGCCATCACGCGCGCCGTCGAACTCAACCCGCAGCGCATCGAGTCGTTGATGAGTCTCGCGCTCTATCATCGACAGGTGAACGAGCCGTCGAAGGCCGAGGAACTTTACCGCCGCGCCCTCTCCATCAACGACCGCTCGGCGCTCGCGCATCTCGAATACGCCAAGTTCCATGTCGGGCAGAACCGCATGGACTTGGCCGAAGCGGAGTTTCGCCGCGCCGTCGAGGTCGAGCCGCAGAACCGCGACGCGCGCCGCACGCTCGCCAGCTTCTATCTCGTCAACAAACAGTTTGACCGCGCCGAGGAATCCTTCAAGGCGCTCGCCGAACTCGACGGCGGACGCCCCGAAGGCCGCGCCGTGCTCGCCGATTTCTACGCCTCGGTCGGACGCTTCGACGAAGCCGCCAACCTCTATCAACAGATCGTCTCCGCCTCGCCCGACTATGCGCGCGCGCGCCATCGTCTCGCCGAGTTGATGTTGCAGCGCGGCGATCAGGCGGGCGCGTCGGCGCAGATCGACGAGGCGCTCAAGCGCAACGCCAACGACCGCGAAGGTTTGATCTTGCGCGCGCGTCTCCGGCTCAATCAGGATAAGCCGAAAGAGGCCATTGAGGACTTGAAGCAGGTCTTGAAGATCGAGCCGCGCGATCAGGCCGGACTCTACTTCATGTCCGAGGCCACGTTTCGCGCCGGGCAGATGGAGCAGTCGCGCATTTATTCGGGCGACCTCGAAAAGTTTTATCCCGAATACCTGCCGGGCAAATTGATGCAGGTGCAGATCAATCTCGCTTCCGGCGACGCGCAAGGGGCGCAGCGGCTCGCCACCGACCTGCTCACACGCCTCGAACGCGCCGCGCCCGACGCGCGCAACTCGCCGCAACTTCTGAACGAACTGCGCGCCAAGACCCTGACGGCGCGCGCCACCACTTACCTGCAACCCATCGCGCCCGCCGGGCAGGCCACGCCCGCCGCGCTTGCCTCCGCCCGCGCGGATTTCACGGCGGCGCGCGACCTGATGCCGAACGCGCCTTCGTCCTACGTCAATCTCGCGGCCGTCTCTCTGGCCGAGCGCAAAGCGGACGAGGCCGTCGGCCACTACGAACGCGCGCTCTCGATTGATGCGGCGAGCTTCGACGCGCTCAGCGGTCTCGTCAATCTCTACGTGGCGCAAGGCCGCTTCGATCAAGCGCACGCGCGCGTGGATCAAGCCATCGCCGCGCGCCCGAATACGGCCAGTCTCTATTTCCTCAAGTCGGTCATCTACGGCGAACAGCAGGACGCGCAGCAGGCCGAGACGGCCTTGCGCCGCTCGCTCGAACTCGACCCCGGCTTCGTCCCCGCGCTCAACTCGCTCGGCAATCTCTACGTCAACACGAACCGGCTCGACCAAGCCATCGCCGAGTATCGACGCATCAGCGAGCGGCAGCCGGACGACCCGACGCCCTACGTGCGCATCGGCATGGTCGAAGACCGGCGTAAGAATTTCGACGCCGCGACCGAAGCCTACAAGCAAGCTCTGACGATCAACGCCGAGAACTCGTTCGCCGCCAACAACCTTGCTTGGAACTACGCCGAATACGGCAAGGGCAACTTGGACGAAGCCGTCCGTCTCGCACAGGGCGTTGTGCAGAAGTTTCCCGACGAGCCGGGCTACGCCGACACGCTCGGCTGGGTCTATTACAAAAAGGGCTTGCACGCCGCCGCCGTCGAACAACTGCAAAAGGCCGTCCGGCAGACGCAGGCGCGCGGAGCCGACAGCGCCATGTATCGCTATCACCTCGGCCTTGCGTTGGCCGCCGCCGGACGCAAATCGGAAGCGCGCCAGCAGTTGCAGCAGGCTTTGAACATGACCAAAGGCACGAAGCTCTCGCCCGAATACGAGCAGGAAGCGCGCAAGGCGCTCGCCTCTCTGTAAAGCGCGCGCGAGAAGGCATCCGCCTGTTTTGAAAGAGGGTTGAATTATGAGTGTCGAATTTCGTCAGCGGAAACCGGGCGAGTATGGGCGCATCCTGTGGAAGCGCAAGTGGCTCATCGTGCTCCCGACCATCGTGGTGGCGACGGCCGTGGCCATCGTCGTGTGGCGTCTGCCGAACGTCTACCAGTCGAGCACGCTCTTGACGGTGCGCCCCTCGAACATCATGCAGGGCATCGTGCCGCAGATGTCCGACGACGATCTCACCATCCGCATCAACAACATCGGCCAAGAGGTCTTCAGCCGCACGTCGCTCGAACCTTTGATCAAAGCCTATGGCCTGTACCCGGTCGAGCGGCAGCGCGGCGAGCCGATGGAACTCCTCGTTGAGCGGATGGTCAAGAAGGACACGCAGATCGAGGTCAACAAGTCGCGCAACGACATCACCAACGGCTTCACCCTCACCTTCAAAGCGCCCGACCCTTACGTCGCGCAAAAGGTGGCGGGCGAACTCGCCGGCAAGTACGTCAACGCGCAACTCAAGCAGCAGACGCAAGGCGCGGGCGAGACGGCGAAGTTTCTGCAAGAGCAACTCGATCTGGCGCAGGCCGAACTGAAGGCCATCGAAGACCAGCGCCGGCAAGTTTTGGAGCGGAACATCAACAACCTGCCGACGCAGGCCACCTCCATCGTCACCAATCTGAGCGGCCTCTACGAACAGCAGAAAACCTATCTCAACGACATCGGCCGCCTGCGCGACCAAAAGACGATGCTCACCACGCAACTCGGCGACATCGAGAAGCAGTTTCAGATCGACAAGGAGGACGTGGTCGAGACGCTGACCGACCCGAAGACCACACCCGCGTGGGCTGAACTCTCCAAGCGCGAATCGCAAATCGACTCCGAGTTGCAAAATATGCTCGCCGTCTTGAAACCGGCGAACCCGGACGTGAAGGCTAAACAGAAGGAACTCGCCGCCGTCCAGCGCAGCAAGCAGGAGTTGATCGACGACTGGAAGAATCGTATCGCCGAGAAGACCAAGCGCGTCGAGCGACGCGTCGATCCGCGCGCTTTCACCATCAAGGCCAATTTGCAAGGCATCGACGGCGAGGTCGCGCGGCAGGAAAAACTGCTCGCGCAGACCACGGCGCAGATCGCACAGGTGCAAGGGCAACTGAGCCGCGTGCCCGGAGCCGAAATCGACCTCGGCCGTATCGAACGCGAATACCAGACGAAGAAGGCCGCCTATGACGAACTGCTCGTGAAGAAACAGAAGTCGGACTTGAACGTCGCCGCGACCAACTCGGCGCAGGGCGAAACGATTCAAGTGATCGACCCGGCGAGTTTGCCCGTGCGTCCGGTCGCGCCGAAGCGCCCGCTGTTGATTGCGCTCGGCCTCGCGCTCGGCCTCGCCGTCGGCCTCGCCTTCGCCGCCGCCTTTGAAGTGCCGCGCCTCTTAACGATTCAAACCGTCGAAGACGCGCGCCACTACACGGGGCTGCCCGTGCTCATCTCCGTGCCCGAACTGCTGACGCCGAAAGAACAACGACGCGCGCGCGTGCGTCGCTACGCGACGGCCTTCGCCGGTCTCGCCATCACCGTCTTGAGCATCCCGGCGCTTGCCCTCGCGCTCAGATTCTCGCGCGTCTTCGACCTGTTCGTGTCATAGAAGGATGAGGGATAAGGGATGAGGGATGAATAAAGAAACAACCCAAGCAAGTTAAGCGTTCCTTTCATCCTTCATCTCTTATCCCTCATCCCTTCGTGGAGGTTGAGCGTTGTACAAAGAGTTCTACGGTCTCAAAGAGTTGCCGTTCGCGCTGACGCCCGACCCGCGCTTCATCTACTTCACGCCCTCGCACACGGAGGCGATGGCGAACCTGCATTACGGCATCGAGAGCGGCAAGGGCTTGATCGTCGTGACGGGTGAAGTGGGCACGGGCAAGACGACCATCCTGCGCTGGATGATGCAAAGACTCGACCGCACCGTGCTCGTCGGCTACATCTTCAACCCGCGCCTGACCGTCCCCGAATTCTATCAACACGTCGCGCGCCTGTTCGACGTGCAGGAGTGGGAGAACAAGTCGGAACTCCTCTTCGCGCTCGGCCAAACTCTCGAAGCGCGCCACGCGCGCGGCCTGCGCACCGTGCTCATCATCGACGAGGCGCACGGTCTCTCCACTTCCGTGCTCGAAGAGATCAGGCTGCTCTCGAATTTCGAGTCGGACGCCGCCAAGCAGTTGCAGATCGTCTTGACCGGACAACCGGAACTGCGCGAGGTGCTGAACAATCCGGACTTGCGCCAGTTGAAACAGCGCGTCGCGCTGCGCTGCGAGATCAAGCCGCTGCCGAACATCGAAGAGACGGAGCGTTACATCAAAGCGCGCCTGCTGGTGGCGGGCGCGGCGCGCACGGACATCTTCTCGCCCGGCGCGATTGACTACATCTTCCGCTGCGCCGCAGGGATACCAAGGCAGATCAACAACCTCTGCGACAACGCGCTCTTGACGGGCTACGCCTCCGGGCTGCATACCATCCCGCGCGCCTGTATCGAAGAGGTCGCGGACACGTTCGACATGCTGCCCGACGCGCGCACGAGCCGCCTGTCGTCAATCGAAGAACAGGAAGCGCCCGCGCGCATCTTCAACGCGCAGGGGCGCGCGGAGTTGTGGTCGGCGGGCAGCAGCGCGCAGGCGACCGCGTTGGATGAAGCGACGGCGCGGCCGCAGTCGGCAACGGAACATCTCGCGGAGCACACGCCGCACCGCGAAGACGAGTTGGAAGGAACACACACCGCAGCGACGGCGACAACACCTGCGCCCGATGTCAACGACATCGGCGCGGCCTTCCGGCGTTGGGACGTGATGGGAGATAGGTGATGGGCAGAGTTTACGAAGCATTGAAGCGCGCCGCCGATAACGGCGCGAACTCGCAGAACCGGGACGACGCAGCTGCAATGGGCACGCGCCGCGCCGAACAAGCTGTGGCGAACGCGGCCGATGCGCGCGGGGGCGACGATGAAGAGGTGACGCTCGTCACCGAAGCCGCGTCCGCCGTCGTCGTCGGCGGCAATGGCCACGCGCACGGCGAACGCACGAACGGCGGCAGCGGTGGTAGCCACGCCGCGCCGGAAGTGTTCACGCGTCGCACGTCCGCATACTTCAACGCGCCTGAATCGAAGGCGCACGTTTCAGCGTCCGCTGAGCACATCGATGCAGCCATGGCCGGGTCGGCACTCCCCGGCGGGCAGGCTTCGCGTGTTGCTGGGGCAACGGCGGACGCTGTCAGTTCGATGCGCGCCGGGGAATTCTCCGCACAGGAAATTTCCCCGGCGCGCGTCGAACCACATCTCGTCGCCATCACCGACCCGCGCTCGCCGCACGCCGAGCAGTATCGCGCGCTGCGCACGCGTGTCCTGCACGCGGGCGAGCGGCGCAACGTGCAGGCTATCGTCGTCTCCAGTGCGGGCGTGATGGAAGGCAAGACCGTGACGGCCTTGAACCTCGCGTGGCTGCTCGCGCAGACCGACGGCGTGCGCGCGCTCTTGATCGACGGCGACTTGCGCAACCCTTGCGCCGCCGACTATCTCGGCATCGACATCGCGAAGGGTCTCTCCGAAGTGCTCGCCGGAGAGGCGACGCTGCAAGAAGCCATCGTTAAACTCGAACCGGCCGGACTCTATCTGCTGCCCGGCGGAACCGTGCGTGACAACGTGGCCGAGATACTCTCAGGCCCCAAGTTCAGTTCGCTGCTCGCCGAACTGCGCCGACAGTTCGACTACATCATCATCGACGCGCCGCCGCTCGGCATCTTCACGGACGCCACCGTTTTGATCGGCCGCGCCGACGGCGCACTGATGGTCGTGCGCTCCGGCAAGACGCGCTACAGTGCGCTCGACCGCGTGCTCGAACCGCTCCCGCGCGAACGCATCCTCGGCATCATCCTGAACGGCGCGGACGATCTGGCCGACGACAGCAGCAACTACTACCAGCGCCGCTACTATCGCAGAGAAGCAGTGACAAGTGACAAGTGACGAGCGAAGGACAAGTCACCGGGTTTTCACTAACCGCTAAAAAGGATTGATGGATAACGAATGATGAGCACCGACCAGACAGCGGTTTTTAAACTCGTCACTCGTCACTCGTCACTCGTCACTGTCTGCTTGTCACTCGTCGCTTAAAAGGAGTTTATGTGAGTTCCACGCGCCGTTTCAACACGCGCACGCTGCTCTTGATACTCGCCGAAGCCTTGCTCATCTTCGGCGGGATGGTGGCGGCTGCGGAGATTCGGCTCGGCGCAAACGACGCCTTCTACGAACTCGTCGCGCGCAACGGCTTTTACAAGGCCGCGCTCGCCACGGCCTTCTGCCTCGGCGCGTTTTATCTCTACGACCTCTACGATTTCGTCGTCATGCACGACCGGCGCGAACTCGTCCTGCGTCTCATCCAGGCGCTCGGCCTCGCCTGGATCGCGCTGGCGATAGTCTTCTACCTGCTGCCGCAACTGATGCTCGGACGCGGCATCTCGCTCATCGCGCTTCCGCTCGCGCTCACGTTGATGGTGGGCTGGCGCGTCTCGATCCACTGGCTGCTCGGCCACCCTTTGGTCGGCGAACGCATCTTGATCGTCGGTTCGGGCACGGCCGCCGTCGAGATCGCGCGCGAAGTTTTGGATCGTAGAGACGCGGGCTATCGTATCGTCGGGTTCGTCGATAACGACCCGTCGCTCGTCGGCAAGAGCATCATCAACCCGCGCGTGATCGGCGTGACGACGGACATGGCCGAAATCGTCCGGCGCGAAAACATCGACCGCATCATCGTCGCGCAAGGCGAGCGGCGCGGGCAGTTTCCGACGCAGCAACTCCTCGATCTGAGTCTCGGCGGCAGCGTCGCCATCGAAGAGGGCGCGTCCTTTTACGAACGCACGACGGGGCGCGTCCATCTGAACATGATGCGGCCGTCTTGGCTCATCTTTTCCGGACGCGGCCGGCAAGCGCGTCTCTCAGGCGTGGCGCGCACGCTCTTGCATAGGGGCGTGGCGCTTTTCGGCGCGCTAGTCTCTCTGCCCATCGCGCTCTTGGCCGCCCTGTTGATCAAACTCGAATCGCCCGGCCCCGTGCTCTACACGCAGGAGCGCGTCGGCAAGAACGGGCGGCCGTTCACGATCATGAAGTTTCGTTCGATGCGTTCGGACGCCGAGCGCGACGGCCCCGTCTGGGCGCGCGACGGCGACGCGCGCGTCACACGCGTCGGGCGCGTGATCCGCAAAATTCGCGTGGACGAGATTCCGCAGTTCTGGAACATCCTCAAAGGCGAGATGAACTTTGTCGGGCCGCGTCCGGAACGCCCGCACTTCGTCGCGCAACTCGCCGAAGAGATTCCCTTCTACGAACAGCGCCACTTGATCCCGCCGGGGCTGACGGGCTGGGCGCAGATCAAATATCCATATGGTTCGTCCATCGAAGACGCGCGCCAGAAACTGCAATACGATCTCTACTACATCAAGAACCAGAGCCTCGTGCTCGACGCGGTGATCCTGTTCGAGACGGTCAAGACGATCCTCTTCGGCCGCGGCGCGCGTTAAACGACACAAGATGAAGATCGAAGGCATCATCTGGATCAGGAATATTGTTGACAAACTTGCCGTCAAACATCATGTGGAGATAGATGAAGTTGAAGATGTCTTGAGCAGTCAACCAAAATTTCGATTTGTGGAAAAGGGAGAGCGAGCAGGTGAGAATGTTTACATGGCTTTAGGGCGGACGCAAGCGGGCAGATATTTGGCTGTCCTTTTCATCTATAAGGAAGACAAAAGAGGCTCTCGTCTTGAGTGCGCGAGATATGGCGAACAAAGAGAGAAAGCAATATGGAAAGAAGTAAAGCAAAAAGGCCGGCGGCGGGGAAATCGCTTGACGAACTCGTCGAATTTTTCGAGACCGAGGATATGGGCGAGCTTTGGGAAGAACTCCCGGCAGCGCATTTTGACGTGAACATCAAGCGGCGGACACACCTCGTCGCCATCGAGGAAGAGTTGGCTACTCAAGTTGCTGAAATTGCCAAGGCGCAGCGCACTTCGTCCGAGTCGCTGATCAATGCTTGGGTGAGGGAAAAAGTTTCCAAGCAAAAGAACGCGCATTAACGACGGCGCACGCAAGCGGGATGCGCCGCACGCCGTAAGAGTTTCAGAGAGGTACACGAAATGAAAATCCAGGCAATGAAGTTGAAGACGCTCGCGCTCGCGGGGCTGTTGCTGGCGGGCGGCCTCGCGCCCATCGGCGCGGTCGTCGCGCAAGAGAAGGACAAGCAGAAGTCCGAGCGGAAGACGCGGCCGCGCACGACGGGGAACACCGGGGCGTCGGATGCGGCGAAACGTGCGGGCGAGCGTTTGGAGCCGGACGACACGAGCGCGCCGCCGCGTTCAGACGTGTCGGCCGAAATTCAGGCGAACCGGCGCGAGACTCTGTCGGAAGAGGAAGCGGCCGTCGTGCCTTACTACAACAACTTCATGGCGAGCTACCGGCTCGGCCCCGAAGACGTGATCTCGATCACGGTCTTCAACCTCGAACGCTACTCGAAGTCCGGCATCGTCATCCCGCCCGACGCCATCGTCTCCCACCCGCTCATTCCCGAAGGAGTCTTCGTCGGCGGGAAGACCACCCGGCAGGTCGCCGACGAGATCACGAAGAAACTGGACGAGTACGTCATCGACCCGAAAGTGACCGTCTCGCTCGACAAGGCGCAGTCGGCGGTCTTCTGGGTCGTGGGCGACGTGGCGCAGCCGGGCATTCGCCCGATGACGCGCCGCCTGTCCGTCACCGAGGCGCTCGCTCTGTCGGGCGGCGTGTTGGAGACCGGCAACAAGAAAAAGGTGATGGTCATGCGCCGCCGTGCGGACGGCTTTTTGCAACCGCTCATCGTCGATGTCGCGGCGATTGAGAAGGGACGCATGCCCGACAACTACTTTCTCAATCCCGGCGATCAGATCATCGTTCCCGGCAACAAGTTGAAGACCTTCGACCGCATCGTCAAGTTGCTGCCCGTCGTCAGCTTCTTCCGCATCTTCACGGGAGGATTTTAAGAAACGATGAAGGATGAATGCGGAACGTTGAACAACGCAGCACAGCCGCGGGCGCTTCGAGCAGGCGCACTACGCCCGGCGCTTCGTGTTGCGGGTTCGGCGCTGCGCGTTTTGCCTTCGGCGGCTTCCGTTCATCGTTCATCGTTCATCGTTCATCGTTTCGTCATCGCGCTTTTGCTTCTCGCGCCCACGGCGCTCGCGGGCGAGTGGCGGCAGCAAACTTCCGGAACGCTCGCGTGGCTGCGCGCGGTCTATTTCGTGGACGAGACGCGCGGTTGGGCGGTGGGCAGCAAGGGCGCTCTGCTCTGGACGGCGGACGGCGGGCGCACTTGGGGCTTGCGCCGCGCGCCCGTGGAAGACACTTTGCGCGACGTTTACTTCACGGACGAGCGCACCGGTTGGCTCGTCTGCGAACGCAGCATCTACCTCCTCAAGACGAAAGAAGAGGCGCGCTCTTACTTGCTCAAAACAACTGACGGCGGCGAGAGTTGGACGCGCGTTTTGGTGACGGGCGCGGAGACGGACGTGTTGCTCACGCGCGTCGCCTTCGCGGACGACTCGCGCGGTTGGGCTTTCGGCGAGATGGGCGCGCTCTATGCGACGACGGACGGCGGCGCGAGTTGGGAACGACGGACGCTGCCGACGAAACACCTCTTGCTCGGCGGCGCGTTTCTCGCCGGTCAAGGGTGGCTCGTCGGCGCGGGCAGCACCTTCTTGTATAACCCGGACGGTGCACAGTGGCGCGCTGGCGCTCTGCCCTTGAGCGCGGCGACGCGTCTGAGCGCCGTCTCCTTCGTCGAACCGAAACGCGGCTGGGCGGTCGGCGAACGCGGTCTCGTGCTCACGACCACGAACGGCGGGCGCGCTTGGTTGAGACAGGAATCGAACGTCGAAGTCGATCTGTCGGACGTGAAGTTCATCGACGCCCGCGAGGGTTGGGCGGTCGGCGCGGAGGGCACGATCATTCACACGACCGACGGCGGCGCGACTTGGCGACGCGAAACAAGCACCACGCGCCACGCGCTCGAACGTCTCTCGGTCGTCCCCGGCGCGCGCGCCTGGGCGGTCGGCTTCGGCGGCACGATTGTGAGTTACGCGGGCAGCAGGCCCGCGCCCGCACCTCCGCAGTTGAAATCTCCCGGCGCGGAGCAACCGCAAGAACGCCCGCGCCGCGTCAATCCAAAAACGGCCACGCGCTGATTAGAAAAAGATGAAACCACGCGCCTCATGCGCGCACGACGCGAAGAAGAAGTTTAGTGTTCTCCGCGTGTCGCGCTCGTGGTTCAACGTTTTGCTTGGCAAGAGGCTCTTAGCCGAAACTCCGACGGAGAATTAAAGATGCCGGAACAACTCTCGAACTCGAATCAAACACGCGCACGCCATGGCCGCGCGCACAGTCGCCGACGCCGCGCGTCGTCGTTGTCGTCTGTAGCCATGACGGCGACGGCGGTCGTCTTCTTCTTCGCGGCGTGGCCTGTGCCTGAGAGCTTCGCGCAAAACGCGTCGAAGTCTCGCCGTGACGCCCGGGCGCAGGGAGCAGCCAAGCCCGCCGCCGCACGCGAGCAGACGCCCGCGCCCCGGCCTCCTGCCTCCGAGATCACGCGCGCGCGCCGCGCGGCGGTCGCACCTTCCGTCAAGCCTTCGGCCAAGTCCGCGCCCGCGTCTTCCGCAAACGCTGCTCCCGCATCTTCCGCAACTCCCGCGCCCAAGCCGACGAACGCCCCCACCGCCGCGCCTTCCGCTGCTTCTTCCGCCGTGCCTTCGGCCGCGTCCGCAGCCGTCGCCGCGCCGTCGGTTGATGCGACGGTCGCTTCCGCGTCGAAGCATGATGCGTTGAAGTCCCTCGATGCGGAAGGCGAACTGGAACGACTCCGCGCCGAGATCAAAGACGCGAAGCCGGGCGCGGAACGCGCGCGCCTGCAACGCGCGCTCATCGAACGTCTCGTCGCCTTGAAGCGCGAGCCGGAGGCGCTCGATGCCTTGCGCCTGATGATTCACGAAGACCGCTTCGACCCGCCCTTCTTCTTCAACACCGGCAATGCACTGGCACGTCTCGGCGACGCGACGGCGGCCGAAGACGCTTATCGCAAAGCCATCTCGCAGCGTCGCGGCAACTACTCGCGCGCGCTCAACAATCTCGGCGTCATACTCATCCGGCAAGGCCACTGGGAGGAGGCGGAAGCGTCGCTCAAGGCCGCGCTCTTGCAGGAGAACTACGCCTACGCGGAGGCCAGTTACAACCTCGGACGCCTGCATCTCTTGCGCGGCGAGGCCGACCTCGCGATGCGCGAATGGCTGCGCACCTTGCGTCTCGACGCGGGGCACACGGAGGCGGCCGTCGCCCTCGCACGCGCCTATACGGAAGACGGCGACGCCCAGCGCGCTCTCCTCGTGCTCGACAACTTCGCCGCGCGCTCTGTGCGTACCGGCTCTGGTATCCCGCGCGAGATTACCGACGCGCGCCGCGAGATCGTCTCCGGGAATCTCGCACGGGAAGATGCCCCCGATGCAAACTCGATGAACGGCGGCCGCGACTCGCGCTCCACGCGCGCGGGCGCGAGCCTTCGCCCGCGCGAACTCGACCGCGCCACTTACGAACTCTTGCGCTCCGCCCGCGCCGCGCGCGAGAACGGAAACCCGGAAGCCGCTTTGAAAGATTATCGCGGCGTGCTCGCGCGCAGTCCCGGCGGTTATTTCCCGCCCGCCAATCTCGAACTCGCCGTCGCCCTCATCAATCTCAAACGCGACGAAGAAGCCATCGCGGTGCTCACGCCCGTCGTGCAAAAAGAGGCCGCGCGCTACCCCATCGCGCATTATCACCTCGGCCGCCTCTTCGAGCGTCAAGGACACCTCGCACGTGCCGCGGATCATTTCGCGCGCGCCGCCGAACTGTACGGCGACGCCAACCCACAAGTGCTCCTTGACCTCAGCCGCGTACGCGAAAAGGCGTCAGACCACGCGGGGGCGCTCGCCGCGATGAACGACTACGCCGCCGCCGTGGGGCGACAAGGGACAGTTCCCGCGTGGGTCTCCGAACGACAAGCGAAACTCAGACAAAAGGCCGCCGCCGCGTCTGCCGCCGCCGCGCCGAACCCTTCCCCACAGACGAAGCCGTAACCCGACGCGGCATTCGCCGAAACTCGTCCGCAAACAAATAGGCGCGACTGATGGAGTTATTAACTCACTCAGCCGCGCCTATTTTTTCGCCGACAATCTGAACAAAGAGCGAAACCACGAACACACACGAAGCAACACGAAGCAGAGTTTAGTGCTCTTTCGTTTCGTGTTATTTCGTGTGTGTTCGTGGTTTCACGTTTTCGCTCGGTGTTCTTACTCCGCCGCTTTGACTTCCGATACCTTCGTCGCGCGAAGCGTCTGGCCGTCGAGCGTGCCTTCGACTTCGACGCGCAAACCCTTGACCGCCTTCGTCGCCTTCAAGACGGCGTGCGCGGCCTTGTTGCCCGCCTCGTCCAGTTTATAAACCTTCTTGTCCACGACGAGCGCGAAACCTTTCGCCGAGCAACTCGGCATCAGCGAACACGCCGTCGGGTGACCGTGCGCCGTCTCGGCCACGGCTTCACCGTCGCCCTCGGCCGCGCACATGCCGTCGATCAGATAGCCGGTCAACTTCACCGGCTCTACCGCCTGACCTTGCGCGAACGCGAGCATGGCGGTCATCACCAACATCAGGGAAACTGCAAAAATTTTTCGGGTCATCTCAATTCAACTCTCTTTCACGCCCGCGCTCGACGCGCGAAGCTGTTAGGGGATTAAGGATTAAAAGTTCAGGCGCAACGGTTCACGCTTCCGCGCCGTCCGCCGATTCATCATTTGATTTCGCTGCTTGCGCGTCTGCGTCTTCCGCCTTCGGCGCGTGGGGGCGCATGTGCGGGAAGAGAATCACGTCGCGGATGGAGCGACGATTAGTCAAGAGCATTACGATGCGGTCGATGCCGATGCCGATGCCCGCCGCCGGAGGCATCCCGTAAGCGAGCGCGCGCACGTAATCCGTGTCCATCTGCATCGCCTCTTCATCCCCACGCTCACGCGCCCCCGCCTGCTCCTTGAAACGCTCATACTGCTCGACCGGATCATTCAACTCCGAAAACCCGTTCGCACACTCCATCCCATTGATGAACAACTCGAACCGCTCCGCCACCGACGGATCATCCGGCGACGCTTTCGAGAGTGGGGAGATAGGTTTCGGGTAGCCAGTGATGAATGTTGGTTGAATTAATTCAGGTTCTACTATCTTTTCAAAAAGCTCAACTATTGATTTCGCTGTGCGAAAGTCATCTGGCTTTATTTCGCTTTGCCCATCTGACTCGTTAAATTGTAATGCTTTCTCCCGGAAATCGTTGGCGAGATGCTCTATGTTTTGATTTATAAATTGAGTTGAATCTCTTACATCTAAAGGATCATATCCCGGCATACCCGCATAGCCAAAGTAATAAAGAGACCAACTGCTAAACCATGCGTAGAGGAAGTTAATCCGATCAGGATCATTGAGCCAGTCAATGTTGAAGTCCACACCAATCTGTTCTCTTAACTGGGGAGACCAATATTTACTGATCGCCTCTTTCATTGTTAGCCGCTCAAATTTTCCGAAATCAATCTCTTCCTCTCCATAGCGAATAATCGTTTCTCCGTTCGCGGCGATGACGCTTTGTCGAATCATCTCCTCACAAAAATCCATCATGCCGTTTACGTCCATGTAGGCGCAGTAGAATTCGAGCATGGTGAATTCGGGGTTGTGGGTGCGGTCGATGCCTTCGTTGCGAAAGTTGCGGTTGAGTTCGTAGACGCGCTCGAAGCCGCCGACGACGAGGCGCTTGAGATAGAGTTCGGGCGCGATGCGGGCGTAGAGGTCGATGCCGAGCGCGTTGTGGTGCGTCTTGAAGGGACGCGCGGCCGCGCCCGAAGCGATGGGCGAGAGCATCGGCGTCTCGACTTCGATGTAGCCGCGCGCATCGAGGAAGGTGCGCATCTCGCGTATGATCTTCGAGCGGCGCTCGAAGACTTCGCGGGGCGTCAGTTCGCGCGCTCTGCCTTCGCCGTCGTCTTCGTCCTTGTCGATCTTGAGGCTTCCGGCGATGAGGTCTGCGTAGCGTTGGCGTTGACGAATTTCGGGATCGCTGATGCCGTGCAGCTTGTCGGGCATCGGCAGGAGCGCCTTCGCGAGAAACTCGAAGGCGCGGACGTGGACGGAGAGTTCGCCCGTCTTGGTGACGAAGAGGAAGCCTTCGACGCCGATGAAGTCGCCGTGGTCGAGCAGGGCGAAAAGTTCCCAGCCGTCCAGTTCGCGCCCGCGATGCTGCATCGGCCGCACGTCGTCGCGGCGCACGTAAATCTGCAAGCGCTCGCGCCCGTCGGAGAGATGCACGAACGCGGCCTTGCCCATCACGCGCGGCGGTACGGCAAGGCGACCGCTGAGGCGCACGTCGCCAACGTCGCGCAAACTTGTGTTCGCCGCTTCGAGTTGTTCGGGCGCGGGCTTCGCGCCCGCGTCGCGCGGCGGTTCGTATGATTTGAAACGGGCGACGACGGACGTGATCGTGTCTTCGCCCTCGGCGCTCGCGGTCAGGTTCGTGCGGCGAAACTTGTTCGGGTAGGCGTTGCCGGTGAGTTGTTGAATCCGCTCTAAGTGCTCGCGGCGCGCTCGCGTCTGGTCGTTGTCTTCGATGAAGGGCGTCGTGTTGTTCTCTGTCATCAATCCTTGCTCCGGGCGAAAAGGGAATTATAGATCAGCTATTAGCGATTAGCGATTAGCTGTTAGCTTTCAGGCGGAAGAGAGCGTGTGATGATTGAACGGAGTACGCTTGCCGCGGACGATTAAACGCACGACGATGATTTGCGCGCTTTTGTTTGAAGCTAACAGCTAACAGCTAATGGCTCACAGCTTCGTCCAATAGCTAATCGCTAATCGCTCGTGCTAGCATCAACTCATCGCAGCATATGAACGAGAAGATTCTTACGCCGGAGGAGGCGCGTGCGGTGCGCGGGCGTTTGCGCGCGGAGGGGCAGCGGCTCGTGTTCACGAACGGTTGCTTCGACATCCTGCACGTCGGCCACGTGCGCTATTTGCAGGCGGCGCGCGCGCTTGGCGACGCGCTGCTCGTTGCCATCAATTCTGACGCGGCCGTGCGCGCGCTCAAAGGCGATGCGCGCCCCATCTTGAATCAAGAGGAACGCGCCGAAATGCTGGCCGCGCTTGCCTCGGTCAGTTATGTCACGGTCTTCGACGCGCTCTCGCCGCGCACGCTCATCGCGGACTTGTTGCCGGACGTGCTCGTCAAAGGCGGCGACTACGGCTTGGACGAAATCCACGGCCGCGAAGAGGTCGAAGCGGCGGGCGGCCGCGTGCTCGCGCTGCCCTTCGTCGAAGGCGCTTCGACGACCGACATCATCGAAAGAATCAAGAAGAAGTAAATGGTCAATGGTCAATGGTGAATGGAAAGAAAGCGGGTTTCATCCATTCACCATTGACCATTTACCATTCACCAAAAAGTTATGAGTAGTGCGGTGCAAAAGGGGTCGGCGGTGGAGGGCGCGCTGAGGGGCGTGCTGGCGGGCGAGGAGTTGCGGCGTCTGTTGGCGGAGGTGCGCGGCGGGGCGCGCGTGGTGTCCGTCAGCGGCCTGACTTCGGGGGC
Organism: Pyrinomonadaceae bacterium; assembly: GCA_036387235.1. Classification (GTDB taxonomy): domain Bacteria; phylum Acidobacteriota; class Blastocatellia; order Pyrinomonadales; family Pyrinomonadaceae; genus JAIVJZ01. The sequence continues at coordinate 5,602 of DASVUD010000001.1, read as the reverse complement.
GGCGCGCGCGCTGGTGCTGGCCGCTTTGCAGCGCGAGACGAAGATGCGTCTGGCGGTCGTCGTGCAGGCGAGCCGCGACCTCGAACAGTGGGATCGCGATCTCTGTTTTTGGAGCGAGGCGCTCAGGCGGCGCGGGTCGGACGGTGAAACGGAAGAGACGGCGGGGGCGCGTGCTTTGGTGCTGACGCTGCCCGCGTCTGAAAGCGACCCGTATGCCGGATCGTCGCCGCACGCGGAGACGTTGGAGCGGCGCGCGTTGACGCTGTGGCATCTGGCCGAGGGGCGCGGGAGTTTCGTCTTGTTGACGGCGCGTGCGCTGGCGCGTCGCACCGTTACGCCGGAACAACTCCGCGCGACGGGCGCGCGCCTCAGGCGCGACGAAGACCACGCGCCGGAAGAGTTGATCGAACTGTTGCTCGCTTCCGGTTACGTGCGCGAAGACCCCATCGGCGCGGTCGGCGAGTTCTCCCTGCGCGGCGGCATCTTGGATGTGTGGTCGCCGGGACACGAACGCCCCGTGCGCGTCGAGTTCTTCGGCGATACGGTCGATTCCATCCGCGCGTTCGATCCGGAGACGCAGTTGTCCGTCGCGCAATTGCAGGAGATAGAGATCGTGCCGATGCGCGAGTATGCGGTCGGCCGTGATGATTTTCGTTTGTGGGCTGAACTGGCCGCGGAGCGCTTTGCCGAGGAACGCTACGCGCGCGCTCTGCGCGACCGCACCGTGCACGCCGAAGAAGGCGAGACCTTCGCGGGTTGGGAATGGCTCGTCTCGCTCGTCCATGCCACACCCGCCACCGCGTTCGATTACCTGCGCGAAGAGACTCTGTTCGTCATCGATGAACCCGCCGCCCTGGAGACGTTTCTCGGAAACACCTACGAGACTTTGCAGACGCGTTACGCGGAGATGGAAGCGGCCGACGAGATTGCCTTGCGCCCCGACGAACTTTACCTGACGGCCGAAGAGTTGCGCGCGCGTGTCGCGGCGACGGCGCGCGTCGAGCTGCGCACGCTCGGCCGCGCGGCCGCCGCCACCGACGAACGCTTCGCGGGCGAAGCGGAAGCTACAACGGCTGTGACCATCGGCCGCGCACGCACGACGACTCATGCGCCGCTCTTTCTCTTCCCGGCCGTCGAGCGCGCGCCCGAAATCGAATGGAACGCGCGCGCCGCGCGTCGCTATCACGGGCGCATCGCGGAGTTGGCCGCGGACGTGCGCCGCGCGCAGGCCGAGCAGCGCGCGCGCGTCCTGTTCGCCATGCCGAGCGCGGGCGTGGCCGAGCGCGTCGGCGAGATGCTCTCGGAGTACAACGTCGCGGCGCGCGTCGTTGTGGGCGGCGAGGGCGGCGCGGCGGAAGAGGGGCAGGCGATCATCACGGTCGGTCGCCTGTCGGGCGGCTTCGAGTTGCCTGCGGCCGGGTTGGTCGTCCACGTCGAAAACGATCTGTTTGACGAGGCGCACGACGGCGCGACCGTGGAGCATCGCGCGCCGGGCACGGGGCAGGCTTCCACCTCGGCGAAACGCCCGCGCAAGAAGTCGAAGACGGCGGCCTTCCTCTCCGACTTCCGCGATCTGAAGATCGGCGACTACGTCGTCCACATCGATCACGGCATCGCGCGCTTCGGCGGTTTGCAGACGCTCGACCTCGGCGCGGGGCGTCGCGGCGAGTTCATGTTGCTCTACTACGCCGACGAGGCGAAGTTGTACGTGCCCGTCGAACGCCTCGATCTCGTGCAGCGTTATTCAAGCGCGGAGGGGCACGAGCCCGTGCTCGACCGTCTCGGCGGACTCGGCTGGCAAAAGACGAAGGCCAAAGCCAAACGCGCCATGCGCGACATGGCCGACGAACTGTTGCGCCTCTACGCCGAACGCAAGCTCGTCGGCGGCTACGCCTACGCGGCTGACTCGCCTTGGCAGCGCGAGTTCGAGGACGGCTTCGAGTACGTGCCCACGCCCGATCAAGAGACGGCCATCGAAGACGTGAAGGCCGACATGGAAGCCGCGACGCCGATGGACAGGCTCTTGTGCGGCGACGTGGGCTACGGCAAGACCGAGGTGGCGATGCGCGCGGCCTTCAAGGCCGTGATGGAATCGAAGCAGGTGGCCGTCTTGACGCCGACGACCGTCTTGGCCTACCAGCACTACGAGACGTTCACGGCGCGCTACGCGGCCTTTCCCGTGCGCGTCGAACTGCTCTCCAGATTCCGCACGCCGAAGGAGCAAAAGGAAGTGGTGCGAAAAGTCGAGGCGGGCGAAGTTGACATCCTCGTCGGCACGCACCGGATACTGTCGAAGGATTTGCAGTTTCGCGATCTCGGTCTGGTCATCGTGGACGAGGAGCAGCGTTTCGGCGTGGCGCACAAGGAGCGGCTCAAGCAGTTGAAGAAGCGAGTTGACGTGCTGACGCTGTCGGCCACGCCCATCCCGCGCACGCTCAACATGTCTCTGATGGGCTTGCGCGACATGTCCGTCATCGAGACGCCGCCGCGCGACCGTCTCGCCATTCAGACGCAGGTGGTGCAGTTCGGCGAGTCGGTCATCAAGTCGGCCATCGAGTTGGAACTGGGGCGCGGCGGCCAAGTCTTCTTCATCCACAACCGCGTGGAGACCATCGACACCATCGCCGCGCTCGTCCAACGTCTCGTGCCGCAGGCGCGCGTCTGCGTCGCGCACGGGCAGATGAACGAGAAAGAGATGGAAGCGGTGATGCTCGATTTTATGGCCTATAAATACGACGTTTTGGTCGCCACCACCATCATCGAGAACGGCATAGACATCCCGCGCGCCAACACCATCATCATAAACCGTGCCGATCACTACGGGCTGGCGCAACTGTATCAACTGCGCGGTCGCGTCGGGCGCTCGAACCGACGCGCTTACGCCTATCTGTTGATTCCGTCGGAACAAGAACTGACGCCGATTGCGCGCCGCAGACTGGCGGCCATCCGCGAATTTTCCGACCTCGGCGCGGGCTTTCGCGTCGCCGCGTTAGACCTCGAACTGCGCGGCGCGGGAAATCTCTTAGGCGGCCAGCAGTCAGGCCACATGGACGCGCTCGGCTTCGATCTTTACACGCAGATGCTCGAACGCACCGTCGCCGAGTTGCGCGGCGAGGACGTGCAGGACGAAACCTCCGTCTCGCTCAATCTGGGAGTGGACGTGGCGATCTCCGAGGATTACATCTCGGACATGGGGCAACGGCTTCGCACCTACAAGCGCATCGCCTCGGCGCGCGACGACGAGACGCTCAAACAGATTCGCGCCGAGACGGAAGACCGCTACGGCCGCATCCCCGAATCGGTCGAACGCCTGCTGAGTTACGCGCGCCTGCGCCGCACGGCCGAAGAGGTCGGCGTGCTGTCGCTCGACCGGACGCCCACCGGCATCGCGATCAAACTGAGCGAGCGGGCGCGCGTCGCGCCGGAAAAATTGCTCGCGCTCGTCGGCCAGAGGAAGGGGACGACTTTCACGCCGAACGGCGTGCTGCGCGTCGACCTCGACGAGGCGGAGACGGACAACGTGATCGAAACCGCTCACGGCCTGTTGCTGCAAATCAGCAGTGGGGAATAGAATGGGTTTCAAGTCGCGGGTTCTCAAGTTTCAAGTCTGAAGTTTGCGGGTCTTGAACTTGACAGCCGCGACCGGGAGTTTGAGGTTGTTCGTCTTTAAATTGAAACCTGCGACCTGAAACTTGAAACCCGAATTTTCACCCGACCGTTTTCAAAGCCTGTCTCATCCCGCTTGCGGATTTAAGGCAAAATCAGAGGAACTCGATTCGACAAGAGAGGAAGGCCGTTCGCGCCGAGCGTCGCCGTAGAGAAGCCGGAGGACGCGCGAACGGAAGTTGGTTAAGGAGTAAAAATCTGTGAAATCAAAATTTTTAAAGAGTCTCCGCCGCGTCGTGTCGGCCGTCTTGCTCGCGGGCGCGTTCTTCGCGCCGTCGGCCGCCGTCCGCGTGTGGGCGCAAGAAGAGGGCGTGCCGCGCGTCATCGATGAAGTGATCGCGCAAGTCAACTCCGACGTGATCACGCTCTCGATGTTGAAGCGAGACATGGCCGAGGCCGTCGAGGCGCTGCGCCAACAGCGCAACATGCCCGAACCGCAGGCCACCGAAGAGATCAACAAACGGCGCAACGAGATCATCGCCACGCTCATCAACGAACAACTCCTGCTCCAGAAAGGCAAGGAGATGGGCTTGGACACGGACGTTGAGGCCGAAGTCAACCGCCGCATGCTGGAAGTGGCGCGGCGCGAAAACTTCAAGACGCTCCCCGAACTCGAAAGGGCGATGCTGGCGAGCGGGATCAACCCCGCGTCGGTGCGCGCCACGATGCGCACCGAGATCATGAAGACGTGGGTGCTCGGCCGCGAAGTCGATCAGAAAATCTTTTACGGTCTGACCGACACGGAAGTGCGCTCTTACTATGAAGCGAACAAAGAGAAGTTTCGCAAGCCCGAAACCGTCACGCTCTCGGAAATCTTCCTGAGCACGGTGGGGAAAGACCCGAAGGAAGTGCGCGAGCGCGCCGACAAACTGGTGGCGCAGTTGCGCGCCGGAGCGGACTTCGGGGCGACGGCGATGGTGCAATCGGAGCGCGAAGTCGAAGGCAAGCGCACCGCGCCGGAGTCGAAAGGCAAACTCGGCACTTACGCCACGAGCGACATCTCGAAGGAAGAGGTGGCGCGGGCGCTCAAGGGCGTGCAAGTGGGTGGCGTGACCAGCCCGATTGAGACCGAAGGCGGCATCATCATCCTGCGCGTGGACGAGCGCACGGCCGCGGGCGAGGCCACGTTCGACGACAACAAGGTGCGCGAGGCCATCACCGTCGCGCGCATGGACAAAGAGCGCAAAACCTATCTCGAAAACTTGCGGCGCGACGCCTACATCGAAATCGCCAAGGACTATCAGGCCGGCGTGCTGCCGCTCTTGAAAGCCGAGACGCAGAAGCCCGCCGCCAACACTACCCCGGCCGCCGCGCCCAAAAAAGACGACAAGAAGAAACCTGAAGCGAACGGCTTCAAGAAACAGTAAGAATTCAGTGACGAGTGACAAGTGACGAGTGACGAGAGAAGACAAGTGAATCGTGAATCGTGAATCGAGAAAAACTGTTTTCTTCTATTCACGATTCACGATTCACGATTGACGGTTTTCCAACTTGTCACTCGTCACTTGTCACTCGTCACTTTTTTTATGCGTCTGGATCAGTTTTTACGTGCGAGCCGTCTGGTGTTGCGGCGGACGGTGGCGCAGGAATTGTGCGAGGCCGGGGCGGTCTTGGTGGGCGGCGCGGCGGCGCGTTCGTCGCGCGCGGTGCGCGCCGGCGACGAGATCACGATCCGGCGTCGTGATCGCTGGTTGACCGTGCGCGTGCTGGCCGTCCCGGCGTTGCGTCAGACTTCCAAGCAGCAGGCCGCCGAATTGTATGAAGTCGTCCGAGACGAGCGGCGCGCGGAAAGTGATTGAGCACGGGCGACGGGCGGCCGTGTCCGAATCCAAGACTCGTTGAACAAAGAGACTCGCTAAAAAAGTCTGACTGAAAAAAAGTCTTGCCGGGAAAAATTTACTCACGCCGGATTGGGAACGAAGGGGCGCGGGGGGGG